>NZ_LT629775.1:8572468-9899953 GCF_900105395.1 Streptomyces sp. TLI_053 | reverse complement strand
AGGGCGAACTGAGGAGCGCGCAGGACCTCAACCGTGACGTCGAGACGCGCCTGCGGTCCCTGCTGGCCGAGGCCGGCGTGCACGGGCTCGTCGACGACGGCGAAGCACTCGGCAACGACCGGGCCGCGATCACCGGCGCTTTGCGGCGTGCGGCGTCCTTCCAGAGCCGGCGCGTCACCGACGACGAGACACAGCGGGGCCGGGAACTGGAACTCGGCCAGCAGGCCGGCACTCTGAGGCGCCAGCTACGGGTCATCGCCGAGGAACGTAAGCTCCTGACCGACCTCCAGGCCCAGGAGAGCGGCTATACCAGCGCGGTCGGCCGCGGTATGTCCCGCCTGTCCGCGCTCCACCTCGTCCCCGACGCATTCCCCGGCGAGGAATCGTGCCCGGTGTGTGGGTCGGTGCTGGACGAGCCCGATCCGACCGTCACCGACATGCATGCCACCCTGGGCGACCTCACCCGGCAACTGGACGCGGTCCACGCCGCACGCCCGCGCCGCGAGCACGCCCTGCGGGAACTGGACCTCCAGGCCGCGGAGATCCGCCAGCAGCTGCGCGGCGTCGAAGGCGCGCTGAGCGTCATCGCCGAGGAACGCTCAGCCACGCCGGACTCCTCGCCCATCCGAGACCCAGGCCTACACTCGCGGCCGATCGACGCCTACCTCTCTCAGATCGACGCGGCCGGCCCGGCGGCGACCTGCAGCGCCTGGAAGCCGACGTCGCGATCGCCCAACGCGTCGTCACCGGACTCGAAGCCAACTCGACGGCGACGACGCCGAGGACCGCCTCATCCACAGCCTCAGCTACATCAGCGGCAAGCTGACCAGTCACGCCGCACTGCGCCTCGAACACGGCGACCGCTGGTGCGCCTCGATGTGAAGAGACTGACCGTCGTCGGGACACCCCACAGGGCCGACGGAACTGTTGCGGATCGGCAGCGGCAGAACTGGGTCGGCTACCACATCGCCGCCACTCGCCTGCACCAGTACCTGGTCGCCAACCAACGGCCCGTCCGCGGTTCTGATGCTCGACCAGCCGACCCAGCCTACTACCCTCCGACATGGCCAAACGAAGCGGTCGCCTCGAAGACATCACCCTCGACGAGGACCGAGAAACCGTCAAACGGCTCTTCGAACTCATGCATCAGGTCACCACCAGCCTCTCCCCGGCTTCCAGATGATCGTCAGCGACCACGCCAACCTCCCCGACCCTGGTTCCAGGACTGCGTCCGCTACAACTGGCGCGACGGCGAAGCCCTCATCCCCAGACCTGGATCGACCAGCACTCCGCCGGTGCCTGACCCGTGTGAATCCCGCCTCCGCGGCACCGGGCTCCTCCACTGCCGGCGCCCCTGCCGCCACGACGCACAGAGCACCAGACAGGGGAAGGAGGGTGGCCGCCTGGCCTTGCTCCGTGAGCATCCGGCCGGCTGACAGGCGGATCGTGAACCGAATGCCCAGGACTTGCTGGAAGAGATCGCTGCGGGCGTCTGAAGGAAGGCGCTCGAGAGCACCGGGGGAAACGGTCATGACCGACCCGCTGTCATGAACTCCCGGCGGCCGATTCGATCACGGTGCGCAAGCGGTAAGCGAGACCCCCTCGCGAACCCGCACCCACGCCACCACGGCCGGGCTCGGGCCAGCGCCCCGGAGGTCATCAACAGCCGTGCCGTCGCCGCAGACGTGAAGACGCGATCCCCGCGCGCGCAGGGCTGACACGGTGTGGCAACCCGGCTCCGACGCAAGGCCCGCTCGTCCCGCAAGTGCGGGGCCGGCACCGGCGTCGAGGCCGTGTGATCCGGGGCGAGGCTTCTCGCTGCCACCCGTGCGAGGCCGACACCCCTGGCCGAGCCGTCCACCGCACCCGGGCCCCGACCGTCACAGCCCTGCCCGTCGGGCACCGAGGAGCCTCTCCCGAACATCTACCGGCCGGCGCAAGCCCCCTGCCCCGGTAGCCACCGCCCGTGCGCCTCACGGGCCACCACCAGGAGTACCCGGACGAGCTCCTCCCGGCACGAGCCACGCTCCTTCATCGCATGGCAGTTGGGGCACAGCGCAACCATCTGCGACGGATGGTCACGCCCACCCTCCGCAAGCCGCCGCACGTGGTCCACCTCCAGGATCGCCCGGCCGTCATCGGTGCAGTCGACGGGCTGACCACCACAGCCAGGGTTCTCGCAGAACCCCTGGCAACGAAGCAGTACAGCCTCCCGGGCCTGCGGGATCCGCACCGGGTTCCGGCTCACCGCATCACGCCGCCGGCCGGGGAGAGCGGCCTCGCGCCGCTCCACGTCCGCCACCAGCGTCCGGTAGCGCTCCACGGCCTCCGCGGTGGCGGGTTCCCGTGCCGCAGGCCGGGGTTCCGCAGGCTGCGGAGCCGCACGCCGCACCGCAGCGTCCACAGTGAGCGCACGGCCCTCGCACCGCTGGTGACGGCTACGGCCCGGCGTGGTCAGCCGTTCGCCGCACACCGGGCAGATCCTGCCGGCCCTCTCGGCCACTGGCGGGCCGGCTCGGCGCGTGCCGGCCCGGGTACGCCGGTGGAGCGGGGGAAGTGTCGGCACGGAACGGCCGACACTTTCGCGCGACGGCGGCGAATCCTGCGCACGGGCTGCGGTGAGCGGAATGGGCCACTCCACCACCGGCTCCCCTTGAGGCGGGGCTGCGGCACCGACCGCGCCGGAACCGGACGCGGCGGCAGGGTCCGAGCCCGGCCCGGCTCCGGCTCAGCGGGCCGCCGTCCCAGGCCGAGCCGGGCACCGTGCACCAGGAGCTCGTCCGCGCGGACGATCCACTTGCGGGCGCGGCTGCGCGACGCCAGGTGCTCGGCCGGCGGGCACCCGTTCGACTCCCAGCGCACCGGCACGTCCGCTGTCACCGAGACCGCGCTGCGCTGCCGGTCGAAGCGCACCTCGCACCCCGGGCCCAGGATGTCCAGCAGGTCGTCCTGCTCCCGGCGCAGGCCCGACAGGACCTCCGCCCGCCGTTTCCCGTCCCCGGGCGCCCAGTACGGCCCGGTCAGGGTGAGCGTGACCCGGGGCCGGGATCCGCGGTGCAGCGAGACGAGGACCGTGAACCACCGGGTGCGCCGAAGGACCACACTGCGTCGGTCGCTCGCCCAGACACTGGTGTAGTCGCCGACGAACTCCAGGAAGTCGTCCTCTTCCACATCGGTGGGCCTGTCCTCGATCACCGCGACATCCTATGATCCGCCCGACGAGCAAGCCGACGGCCCCGAGGGATCAGGCGACGCACAAACTTCGGGCCGGCCCGGACCACGTTGAACCTCCTCCCGGCCGCCCCGGAGAAGCATGACCGCTCGCAAGGAGCCTGATCCGGCCCGCGCGGAAGCGAGGCACCTCGCGCTCCACGCATCAGCCCTCCGCCACCGGCCGCACACCGCGGAGGGAGTGCTGGAGCGGCTGGACGGTGTCCGGCTCGACGCCGTCACCGCGGTCGCCCGTACCCACCGGCTCGCGCTGTATCGCGGGCTCGAAGGCCGTGTGCTTGCGTCGTCGGTGCGGGTCCGGCCTGCGGCCCGGCGCAGGAAGTCCTGGGCCATCGCCCCCGGAGGGCCCTTGTACTGCGGAAGCTCTCACCGGGCTCGGGATCATGATCGGGTGATCTCGGGCACGCCGGCGTGGTCGAGGAGCGCAAAGAGGCCGGCAATGGGTCCCGTGCGGGCGTCCGGCATGGTGGTGGTGACGATCAGACGCTCCGCGGCCCTGGAGAGACCGACGAAGAAGGCCCTCTGGCTTTCGATCGGGTCTCGGCTGTAGGCCCACCACTGGTTCTCGTCGAGGCCGAGGAGGAAGACGGTGTCGTACTCGAGGCCTTTGCTGCGGTGTGCGGTGAGCAGGACGATCGCGTCGGCGGCCTCGAGCCCCTCGAGGACATCGCTCCATTCGGCTGCTTCGTAAACGGCGGCGTCAAGGCGGGCTTCGAACGCCTCGGTGATGAGGTCGAGGTCCATGGAGGGAGTCGTTGCCTTCACGTACCGGCGCAGCGCGGGTGCGTCGAGGAGGTCCAGAAGGTGTCCGACGACGGTGGCGGCCGAGGTGGCCGACGGCGGGTTGGCGTGCAGCCAGGTACGCAGTTGAGCGGTGAGGCGGGGCGAGGTGTTCGCCGGTGTGGCGTTGAGTGGCTTCGTCGTCGCCGGATCCGTGGATGCGGAGCATGCCTGCCGAGGCCTCGCGCCACACGGGGGGCCAGGCCGTTAGGCCGGTCGGCGAGCCGGAGCAGTCCGAGGAGCAGGCAGGCGGTGTCGTTCTTCAGGAGATCCTGAAGTGTCACGGGGCGATGCGGGCCGCGACCCGCGCAAAGCCGACCGCGGACTACTGTTGTCGCTTCTGTGCGGGTTGCCGCCTGCACCGGTCCGAAAGGGACGGAATGAGACCATTTCACCAGCCGCTCGTCTCCGCCGTTGAGGTGGAGGAGCTCTTCGGGCTCTACAGCTATGAGTTGAGTTTCGGCGTCGGCACGAGCTCAGACATGCAGAGCGATCGCCTGACGCTGATCTACGGGAACAACGGCAGTGGCAAGACCACCATTCTCAAGCTCCTGTGGCATACGTTGTCCCCGTCCGACTCTCATGATCATCGGGCTGGCATTGCCAGGACCCCGTTCAAGTCGTTTATCGTTCACCTCACCAACGGGGACGTCATCCGGATCTCCAAGCTGAACGGGCTTCTGGTCGGGGGCTTTCTCGTCAAGGTGACGACGGACGGAGTGCCCCGGTTGGAGCAGCTGTACGTCGAGCTTCCGAACCGCGGTGACGTGATCGCCGTCTCCCCGGAAAGCCTGTCGGCTCCCGGGCCGTCGCAGGAAGGGCTCTTCGACGATCCGCAATCCGGGCCGCGCTGGCACGGCGACCCGATCCGGCGTCAACGGGAGGTCGCTTCCAGACGACGTGTACTGGGAACGGACAACGCGTTCGTCGCCTACCTCGAGAAGCTGAACGCCGCCCCGTATCTCCTGGCCGACGACAGGCAGATCTACGGGGATACGATCACGTCGCAGCCCGACAGGCGTCCGCGCTATGAGGCGGACTATCGGCCGCCGCCCAGACTCGGTGTGCAGCAGGACGAGGGTCCTGGCGGCGGGGTGGCGGCGGAGCTGGCCAATGCGATCAGCCGCGTGAACGCGATGATCCAGAGGAAGGCGCTCGCCGGCAGCGTCCAGGGGTCAAAGGGCTCCAACAGCGCCTACCTCGGAATTCTGCAACGCGCGGCGTCCACCGACCTCACCAAAGCCGACGAGAGGACTCGCGAGGAGCTCATCGAGAGCCTCGACCAATTGGCGGAACAGAGCCGTGAGTACAGCAGGTACGGTCTACTTCCCTCGTTCGAGCGGGACCAGTTCGTCGAGGCGGTCAAAGCTGTGCCCTCGTCGAAGATCGGTGTGGTCGAGGACGTGCTGAGCCCCTTCATCGATGCGCAGCAGGCGCGGCTTGAGGCTTTGGCGGGGACCGTCAGCCTGGTCCGCACCTTCACGACGGAGATGAATCGGTTCTTCAACAGCAGCGGGAAGGAGGTCACCTACAGTCGCGGCCGCGGACTTCAGGTCAGGCACGTGCCGGGTCGCATGCCCAGTGCAATCGGCTCCCGTAGCCGGAACTCGGGTCTGGGCGGGAGCCTCTTCCCGGAGCAGTTGTCGTCCGGAGAGCGGCAGATCCTCCTACTCCTACTCAACACTCTTCTCGCGCCCGGGAACACACGGCTGTTCCTGATCGACGAGCCCGAGCTGAGCCTGAATGTGAAGTGGCAGCGGCAGCTCATGGACGCGATGCTGGCCTGCACCGAGGGCAGCCAGGTCCAGTTCATCGTCGCCACCCACTCCATCGAGGTAGTGACCGGGCACCGCAGCTCCCTCGCTCGGATGATCTCCCGTCAGCGCGAGCCCGAGCTCGACCTGGAGGAGGAAGGTCAGGCCGACGGCGAGGCTTGGGAGTCGGAGGAGACAGAGCAGTGACGCGGGACGGGGAGATGGAGCTTCGACGCCGCCCGGAGGAACTGGCCACGCTGTACTTCCTGGAGCCCGAGATTCGGGACGTCATCGTAGAGGGGCGCGGCGACAGAAACTTCTTCACCTGGTTCGTCTCCGAGACACCGTCGCGGGGGCTTGTCCGGGTCTATGCCGTCTCCGACCGCGTGGACCTTCCGGACTCGGAGCTGATCAAGTACGGCCTGTTGACCGGGCAACGAAGCAGAGTGCTGCACCTGTCGAACGTCCTGTCGGAGCTGGGAGTCGACTCCGGGGCGGCCCGCCTGGTGATGGACGCGGACCTCGTGAGCATCGGGCTCGACGCCGACGCGGAGAACGACCTCCTCCTGCGCACAGACTTCTCGGCGCTCGAGGCCTACGCGTTCAACGAACGGACCATGAACAAGCTTCTGAGGATGGGGCTTGGAGCGCCGGAGACGGTGACCGCCGCAGACGTCCTCACGGCGGTCACACCGGGCCTGGTGACGCTCTTCCTAATCCGCGCCTGTCTGCGTGAATCGGGATGCGGAGCAGCTGTTCCGAACAAGGCCTTCGAGAAGATCTTCTCGGCCACGTCCTTGCCCATCACTGTCGGCGAGATATTCCAGGACGCCCTGAACGGGACCGGGAAGGCGGAACGCGGCGCCACCACGAAGGAATCACTCCTCAAGCGGTTCGGTGAGCTCGAGAAGCTCGTCACAGGCGACCCCCGGCACTTCGTCAACGGCCACGACATCAGCGAGCTCGTCGTTCAGTTCCTCAAAGCGCGCTGCAAGTCCGTCTTCAACCGAGACACGACCCGGACATACCAAGCCGGCCCCTCGCTGGAACTGCTGCTCATGGGAAAGGTGGATCTCAACGACCTGCGCCACCCCCTGTTCGAGAAGCTGGAGCAGTGGCTGCGTGAGAGCAGCTGCCCTGATAGCGCTCCACCCGTGTAGGACCGGCGTGGGCGGGTCGGCCCTCGGCCTCCGTCCTTGATTCGCCCTGCCGACCCGCCGCTCCGGTTCAGCCGCCCGCGGGAATGCTTCGCCCCTCTCTCCGGGGCGGGTCGGCTGCGGTACGCCCCCGTCGGCCATGCACACGGGAGGGCTTCGCGGGACCGGTGCGCGGGGCTGTTCCGGGCGAGTCTGGGCTGACCGTCGCCGACGTGGGCACCGTGCACGCACGCCTGGCAGTGGTTGTCCGGGCGCGCCGTGGCCTCTCCACGCCGACCGGGTGCCACGGGCTGGCCTGTCCCGCTCCCCCCAGCCGGCCGCCGCTGCCCTGGCCCGCCGAACCGGCACAGAACAGCGTCTTAAACAGCTAGAGTCACAGGTCAGGAAATGCCGTCCCCGCACATGCAGGGCTGACACCCCTACGGCGAAGGCAGCGTCGTCTACCTCGGAACCGTCCCCGCGCACGCAGGGCTGACACCCGCGGCATCACCGAGCTCGCGCTGACCGACCGCACCGTCCCCGCGCACGCAGGGCTGCCGTTTCCCTCCCTCCGGTCCTCACTCCTCCTGCATGACAAGACGACCCCGCTCTGACCACACCGCAAGCCCGGCCGAGTCCCGGCGCCTTCAGCGGAGCCGATTTCCTGCGTATGCAGACGCAGCGGCTCCAAAGCGGCTGGCCAGAGGGCTGCGGCCATTGCAATTCTCACCAGAGTGACTTGGAAATTCCCACAAGTCGTCATACGCCGATCTCATTCAATGACATCCAGGTGAAGGAGGACGCCCGCACCTGCCTGCGCCCTTGGCCAAGGCGTCATTGACACATCAGTGAGACAGCCTCAGGACATCCAGCTGAGACTTCGCACGCTGACGCCCCACCCAGGCGCCGACCGCGTGGCCGTCCAGCTTCTCGGCGGCCGGGACCGCCAGGTGGCCGTGGGTCTCGGCCCAGGCGCGGGCGTGGGCGTAGCCGCGGTCCCAGGAGCGGGCGTGCTTGTCCCAGATCATGCCGAGCTGGTCCAGCTCGTGGATCCGGACCGGGGAGAGCAGGCCGGCACCGCGCAGGTAGCGCTGGCGGTCGAGCCAGGAGATCAGCGCGCCGTCGCGGGTCTTGTCGGTGGGGTCGAGGTGGTGGTGCCCGCCCTGGAACGCCGCGGCCAGGGCGAACATCCGCTGCCACTCGGTGGCGCGCGGGTTGAAGGCGCGCAGCTTCACCGTGCGCAGGATCTGCGCGGCGTGCTTGCGGGCGTTGATCCGCAGCCAGTCCACCGGCGACTCCTCCGCGCCCTCCTCCCCGGTCTCGCCGTCGGCCTCCGAGGTGGTGAGCTCCTCCTCTTTCTCCCCCGCCCGCTTGGTGCGCAGCTCGGTGATCCGGCCGACCACGCGGGCGTCGTGAGCGGCCAGGGCCCGCAGGACGCGCCAGATGGTGCGGAAGGAGGAGGCCTCGATCTCGTCGTCGGCTTCGGCCTTCACCGCTTCTCCGGCCTCGGTCACCTTCGCCGGGTCGGCGGCCTGGGTGTCGTCGCCGACGAGGGGGGTCGGGAGGTAGACGGGGATGATGATCCAGGACACCTTGCCCTGCCGGTAGGCCTGGCGCAGGGCCCGGCCGACGGCCTGGACGACGTCGATGACGCTGGACTTCGGGTCCGCGAAGACGATGGCGTCCACGGCGGCCACGTCGATGCCCTCCGACAGCAGGCGCGAGTTGCAGATGATGCAGCACTCCTCGCCCTCCTCCCCCGGGCGCTCGCCGGTGGAGGCGGAGAAGGTCGTGAACGCGGCCCGCCGGTCCTTGAGCTTGTCGCTGCCGGCGACCGCGAGGGCGGTGACCCGCTCGGGCCGGTCCGCGACGGGGAGCAGCTCGGCGGTGGCGGTCATGGTGGCGGCGAAGTCCCGGGCGGCCTGCACGCGGGAGTGGAAGGTGATGACGCGGCGGAGGTCGAGGTCGGCGACGGCGCGCAGCACCGCGATCTGCAGGGCCAGGCGCAGGAGTTCCTCGTTGGAGCGCTGCGAGCGCAGGTCGGCGACGGCGGGCAGGTTGAGGAGTTCGCGCAGGTCCTCGTCGGTGACGACAGGTACGAGTACCCGGTAGTCGGCGAGGTAGCCGTGTTCGATTCCCTGTCCGAGGGTCCAGGTGAACACCGTCTCGCCGTAGATCGCCGGGTCGTCCATGGAGCAGAGCGCGGGCAGTTCCTGGCCGTCGCCGCCGGCGGTGAGGTCGGCCAGCCCGGCCTTGGCCTTCGAGTCGTCGGCGATCTTCGGGGTGGCGGTGAAGTACAGCCGGCGCAGCGCGCGGACCTTCTCGTCGGAGTGGATCGCCGCCCACGCCTTGCCCTCGGAGCCCGCGGTGCGGTGGGCCTCGTCGATGACCACCAGGTCCCAGGCCGGGAGCCCGAAGTCCTTGTGCGCCTTGACGATGCGCTCCAGCGACGCGTAGGTGGCGTAGACGGTGACCGGCTCGCCGGGCTTCACCGTGGCGACCAGGTCGGCGATCCGGGCGGCCTGGGTGGTCACCTGCGCCTCGACGCGGCCGCCGGCCTCCGCGCTCTCCAGCGCCTCCGCCCGCGAACACGCCGCCACCGCCAGGCCCCGGCGGCCGCCCTTGAGCGACCACGCGGTGGCGGTCTGCTCCAGCAGCTCGATCGTGGGCACCAGCACCAGGACCCGGCCCCTCGCGGCCAAGCGCCGGGCGCAGCCAGCCGCGATCAGCGTCTTGCCCGAGCCGGTCGCCGCCACGATCGTGGCCCGGCCGCCCATCTTGACCGCCTTCACGGCGGCAGCGACGGCGTCCTTCTGGAACCAGTGCAGGGGCAGCGGGTTGACGAGGACGGGCGGCTCTGTCTGGGCGGGCAGCGACGCCGGGCCCAGCTGCCCGGCCGGGACGTCCTGCCCGGTGGCGGCGATGGTGGTGGTCGTGGTGTCCACGGCGGCGGGGTTCTCCTTCGGATGCCGGGTGGTACGGGAACGGGGCGGCCTCGCCGTGGTGGAGAGGCCGCTGGTGCTGCGCTACTGCTCGGACACCGGGCCCTCTCCGCTGGGGCAGCCGGGAGAGTGCGCGGCGTACCAGTCCTCGGCCTGCTCTCGGCTCGGCAGGCCGTGCTCTTCTTCGGCGCAGAACCAGCACACCGCGGTGGTCGGCTCATCAGGGGCAGCGGGATAGACCAGCAAGGCGACTCCCTCGGGATTGGGCTGGGGGCGGCTGTCCGGTTGCGCGGCCGGCGGGCTGCCGGCTGCTTCGTCAGTCCGGGTAGGCGTACTGGTGGAGGCCGTCGATCAAGCTCTCGATCAGGTCACCGGAGGCGGTGGTCATCCACTCGGCGTCGAAGCCGTCGGTCAGGAGGATGTCGGCGAGGGCGTCGACGAGCCGCTGCGCGTCCTCCTGGCCAGGTGGGGAGTGCGGGTCCAGGGTCACTGTGGCTTCGGCCGCGGCGCGGGTCAGCAGGAGCAGTGCCGCTTCGGGGCCGGTGAACCAGCCGGGGCGCTGCGCGTGGTCGGGGACCGGCGGTGCGCTGGGGCGGTCGGCTTCGGCGAGGAGCCGGCGGGCGGTGTTCGGTGAGATGCGCAGGTTCCAGGCGATCTGGACGGGGTTGTGGCCGCTGTCCCTCAGCTGGGCGGCCATGGTGCGCAGCTCGTCCCGGCCGGGCTTCGCGGGCTGAGCGGGTTGGGCGGGCTTCTTCGGGTTCACGTGTTCTCCTCCGGGACCCAGGCGCGGACTTCGAGGTAGGCGATGTCGGCGTCCTCTACCGCGCGGCCGGTCTCCACCAGCCAGGCCTTCATGGCCTCGGTGACGTCGCCGTGGTGGTCGGCGACGCGCTGGGACCACTCGACGGCGTCGAATCCGCCGGAGGAGGCGGAGCCGTAGGTGCGCTCCTCGGTGCCGTCGGAGCGGGGGATGAAGCCGCGGCGGACCCCGCCGGAGTCCTTCTCGGACCCGGCAGAGTAGACGTACTGGTCGGCGCGCATCCGCACGGTGAAGGCGAGCTTGCCGCTGGTCTGCCCGGTGGAGTGGACGACCGGCGCGAGGTGGCTCGCGCCGGAGCGGATCGCCTGCTTCCCGGCCCGGCCGGCCATGGACCCGCCCGGGGTGCCGATGGTGTCCTTGCCGCGGACCCTCGCCTTCTGCCCGCCCTTGGTGGTGCGCCGCTTGGTGTTGGCCCCGGCGACGGCGGCCAGCGCCTCCTCGTCCCGCTCCCCGCCACGCACCGCACGGACCACCTGGCGCAGGGCGTTGACCATGCTGGCGCCCTTGCCCTTGGTGAAGAACTGCGAGACCAGGGAGGCGTCGCGGCCGAGCATCTTCGCGACCTGCCGCTTGGTGTAGCCCTGGTCGATCAGCTCCTGAGTCAACTGGGCGGCCTCGTTGGGGTTCTGCGGGTCGGCGGGGCTCAACTCTGCTCAGCTCCCTTCGCTGCGAGTTCGACGCGGCCCTGGCCGCGCAGCGTCAGGTAGTGCTCCTGGCTGACCGGGTGCGGGATGGGTCCGGTGAGGTGGCCCTTGAGGAGGTAGTCGCCCACCTCGCCCCGGTACGGCCAGGCCTGACGCTCGGTCAGGGCGATGGCGTCGGTACCGAAGTACACGACCGTGCCCGGCTTCGCGTGCAGCGCCCCGGCCGCGCCGACGATCTCCTTGCCGTCCCGGTACTTGGTGTCCAGCAGCGCCGCCCTCGCCCCGGACCAGACGTTGGCGGGCAGCTCGGGGTGGGCGTTGGGGTCGCGGGAGAACCCGGCCTGCCGCTGCCAGGTGACGACCTGCTCGTCCTGGCCGAGGATCTCCACCCCCGCCGGGAGCGCCTCGGTCAGCGGGGTGGTGCCGGTGACCAGGCGCGGGCGCTGGGCGAAGCCGCCCAGGCCGAACAGCAGCACGCTGCGGACCGCGCGGGAGGCGAGGTAGGCGGCGGTGCGCTGCCGCTCGTCGCCGTGCAGCTTCGAGAGGTTGGTCAGGTCCGCCCAGGCGGCCTTGAGCTTCTTGCCCCACTCATCCAGCGGCTTGCCGTCCTCCCACACGAGGCCGTCCAGCACCTCGACCTTCCACGGCATCAGGTGATTGGAGAGCGCCAGGTGGACCTCGGCGCCGCCCGCCCAGGTGGTGAACGTGGTCCCCGGGTCGGAAGGGTAGATCCAGGCGCGCTCGCCGGTCACCGGGGCCGGGAGCAGACCGACGTGGTTCCACCCGGCCGGGACGGTCACGCGGATGTTCCAGTGGGAGCAGGACATCAGGGCCTTGGTCTGCTCAGCCTCGCTCATCGCCGCGAATGCGGCCGCGGTGACCCGGCGCGGGGTGCCGACCGGGGACTTCCACAGGTGCTTGGCGTAGGCGAAGGTCCGGTCGTACTCCACCAACGCGGGCAGCTGCTCCGGCACCCGGGGCGGGAGGATGAGCTCGGTGCGGCCCTGACCGGCGGTCGCGTGCAGCAGACCGCGCAGCTCCTCGGACAGCACCGGGTAGCCGCCCGCCCACTTGCCCTTGGTGGGGATGGTGCGGGTCCACAGGTCCCGGCCGGTCTGCGAGGGGGAGCCCATCAGCACCGCGTCGTCCCAGTGCCGGCGCAGCGCCTGCCACAGCAGCGTGAACGCCATACGGCACGTCGCGACATCGGCGCCGTCCGCGTCGAACCACTCCCCCATCGACCGGACCTCCACCATGCCCGTGTCGGGCGCGGCCGTGGGGGCGTAGCGGCCGATGGGCTGACGCTGGTGCACGAAGTGCCCGGCCAGCTTGTCCCGACCCGAACCCACCGCGGTCGTCCACCGCTCGGACGGCGCGTTCAGCCAGGCCGCGACCGCGTCCTTGAGAGTCGAGTACCGCTCAGCACCGTCGTGCCACGGGGCACCCGCGGTGACGTAGACCCGCTCCGTGCCCGGCGCGGCGTGCAGCACCGCGTCCAGGATCTCCCCCGGCGTCTTCGCGCCCAGGGTAAGCCGGACGACCTGGTCGCGGACCGCCAGCTCGCCGGACGCGGCGTCCAGGAACACCGTGGCACGGGCCTGCTGCGTGAAGGCCGGACGCTTGGACACCAGACCGCTGGTCACCGCCTCGAACCGAGCACCCGCCGGGCCCTCCGGAAGGGTCGGCAGCTCACGCGGCACGGACTCCACCACCGGACCGGCCGGGGCAGCGACCGAAGCGACCGGGGCGGCGGAGACCTCAACCGGAACCTCGGCGACGGCCTGGTCCTCCACCTCGTCCGGCACCGCAGCCGTCACGGCGGCCGGGGCCGACTGCTCGACGGCGGGGGCGGGGCGGGTCAGCGCCGGAGCCACCGCGCCGACCGACGGCGGCGCAGCCTCAGCCACCGGAGCCAGGGCTTGCACGGGCGCGGCAGTGGGGACAACAGCGGCGGCCTGGTTCTCGGCCTTGGCGACGCGCAGGGCGGCCGGGGTGGGGTCAAGCAGTGGCGCGATCCGCACCACGTCCGCGAGCGTCAGGCCAGACGCCTTGGCGACCGCGTCGGCCTTGGCGGCCTCGTACCCCGCCAGGCCCGCGACCTTGCGCGCGCGCTGGGCAACGAGCCGGTCCAGCTCCTTCTGCGCCGCGGCCACCACCTTCTCGGCGGCCGTGATCTCGGAGCGCAGCTCGCGCAGACCGGCGAGCTCGGCGGTGTACGTCTGACGGTCCATCAGAACCTCACTCCCCTTCCGAGGTCTCGGCGGTGGCGTCAGCGATGGTGCCGAGGGGGCGGGCCCGGCGGGCCAGCGTCAGCCAGCCATCCGGGCCCTCGGTGCCGTGGATGTCCGCCAGCCCGGCGAGCAGGTGCGCGTACGCACCGCGCTTCGGCGCCCGCGGCTGCGCCGTGCCGCTCTCCCACTTAGCGAAGGTCTCCCGCCGGGTGAACAGCGCCGCCGCCACCTCGACCTGCGTCAGGCCTGCGGCCTTGCGCAGCCGCTCACGTTCGGCGGGCTCCGGCAGGTCCCCGCCGTCCCGTGCCTTGGCCAGCAGCGCGTCCACCGACGCATAGATCTCACTCATCACATACCTCCTATCTAGATAGATAGCACAGAGCATCGCATAGTTAGATATATTTTTCACCACATGCAAGTACACATAATGACCTCGTCAACGCCCGAGGGTTGCAGCCGGGAAGCCACCGTCGAAGACTGTGCCGCCAACGGCGGATGCCTGTCTGGCCCCACCGGTACCGTTGGGCCATGAGAGAAGCTGATGCACCCTCCGACGCCGAACGCCGCCGGGCGATCGAAGCGGAACTGATGCGGCTTGAGGAGAGTGCCAAGTACAGCTCTCAGGGCCAGTTCGAGCAGACAAAGCAGTGGCGCGTGGTCAACCTCGCCGTCGGCCTTCCCGCCAGCGTGCTGGCAGCAATCTCCGGAACCACCGCCTTGGCATCGACGGGCGGGCGGATCTGGGCCGGGATCCTCGCGCTCGCGGCGGCCGGCCTCGGCACGGTCCTGACGACCGTGAACGCATCCCACCGCATGAACCAGGCCTCCGCTGCCGCGAACGCCTACCTCGAAGTCCAGACAGCCGCTCGGCAACTGCGCGAGATCGACCTGCCTGTCCTGCCGGTAGAGGAAGCCCGCGCCGCACTCGCCGAGCTGACGGCCCGCCGGGATGAGCAGAACAAGACGGCCGAACCCATCAACCGCCGTGCACGCCGCAAGGCCCAGGAAAACATCGCCACCGGCGGCCAGACCTACGCCGTCGACCAGACCCTCACCACCCCGGATCGGTAGGAACGAATTGGCACTTTCCGTTGACCAAGGGTTCACGGTCTTCCTCGACCGTCTGGTGCCCTTGCAGAGCCAGCGCGACGCCGCAGCCCGCCACCGCGCCGGGATCGAGTCCTCGCTGCGCCAGGCACCCTTCGGTGTGCAGCGGTTCCGGGAGATCGGCTCCTCCTTCGGCCACGGAACCGGGATACGCAGCTACTGCGACGTGGACCTGCTGGTGAGCATCACGGCGTCCCGCCCGGGCAGCTCGGACACGGCGCTGGGCTGGGTGCGGGACGCCCTGACCCACAGCTTCCCCTCCACCGAGGTCGTGGTGCGCCGGCCGACAGTCGTGGTCAGGTTCGCCAACGGAACCGAGACCTGGGAGGTCCTGCCGGCTTTCCGCACCTCCCACGACGACCCGCCCGTCTACGACATCCCTGCCGCCGCCAGCGGGTGGATGAGTTCGGCCCCCACCGCGCATCTGAGCTACGTCAACGAGATCAACCAGAGGACGGGGATTGCTGGCGGAGCGAAGAAGCTCGCGCGCCTGGCCAAGGCCTGGAAGTACTACAACCAGGTCCCGGTGTCATCGTTCTACCTGGAGATGCGCGCCGCCCAGCACTTGGCCGGCGAGCGTGCATTCAGCCCGGTCTGGGACATCTGCCTGCTGCTGGAGAAGCTGAACACGAACCAGCTGGCGGCCATGAACGATCCGCAAGGACTAGCAAGCCCGTTCCACGCTTGTTCCACCGACGCCACCAGGCGGGACGCGCTGTCGAAGGTCAACACCGCCGCCGTCCGGGCCCGCAAAGCCCTAAACGCCCACAATGCCGACGACCCGGCAACCGCTTTCTACTACCTCGACCTGCTGTTCGGCGGGCGCTTCCCCGCCCGCTGACGCCGGCACCACGAGCTCTGGCCCTGTGCTGAAACCCAGCTTGGGTCGCCGTACCGGCGCCGCCGAGCGTCTGCCTCCAGCGGAGCGATAGCAGCACCCGCTCTGTCCGTGCCCATCTCCAGGTTGAGGCCGTGGTGGATGTCGGCCCCCGGGCCCGGCTTCCGTCGTCGGGCCGCGGGCTGGAGCCGGTGCCGGTCGGCAGCGTCGGCTGGCTACAGCCGTGATCACGGTGAGTCACTTTCGAGGGTGGCCACCGGCGTGCGGTGGACCAGACCCCGCCCGGAGAGGCTCACAAACTCCTCAGCATCAGGCAGCTTCAGGGAGTTCCGGTTCCAGGAATCGCGGTGCGACCAGTAGGCCGAGCGCGTCGAGCGCTGCAACCTGCTGGTGGGTGAGTTGGGCGGCGTCGCACCGACGCTGGTCGATCCAGGTGTCCAGCCTGACGTGGTCGGTGTCGACGGTCTCGACATGTCCGTCGGGAACCTGGAGGTGACCTTCGCGTCGGAGGAACCTTCGCGCGGCGCGCAGTCCGCGCGCGAAGGCCACCGCCGGGCCGGTGGTCTGCCGCAACAGCAGCAGGGCGTGCGGGTGAAGGTCCGGGTGCTGGCGTGCCAGGAGAGCCAGTTGGGCGAGCTGCCCCGGCTCCAGGATGTGACTCCGATCGATCTGGTGATCCAGCCACGCCTCCAGTGAGAGGTCCGTCTCGGCAGCGACCTGGTACGTGGGCCCCCAGTCGCCGGTGGCGAGGCAGCGCTGTACCCGGGCGCAGTTGTACTGCCAGTCGATGCTCCAGGCCGGGTTCCAGCAAGGGTCGATGGAGTTCAGCGCCTCGATGCGTTCGGGGGCAGTTCGTCCTCGCGGGTCATGGCTCGCATCTGGTCGAGCCATCGGGCCAGGTGGGTGTCCGCGCCGGGGGTGTCGGCCGTGACTGCGAGGGTGTGGTGGGCGTTCGCGTAGTCGCGGGCCAGGGCGAGGTTGTGCTCGAAGCTGCCGGGTGGGTGGGGCCAGGAGATGCGCAGTGCGTACAGGGCGAATGCCTGGTCGGGGTCGAGGGTGCCCTCGGCGTAGCGGTTGCGCTGCTCGCCGATCCAGGAGCCGAGGTGGACGCCTGCGGAGTCACGGTGGTCGGTGGGGACTTCGAGATGGCCGTGCTCCTCGTAGAAGCGCATGGCGGCTTCGTAGCCGCTGTTCCAGCCGTCGCCCTGGAACTGGTGGGCTCGCAGGGAGAGTACGCGGGCGATCTCGTCGGGGCGTTCGGGCTCGGTCAGGACCGGGTCTTCGGAGCGGCGGCCGGGGCCGCGGCGCAGGCGGGTGTAGAACTTGCTGTCGGCGGTGCGCAGCCCGTCCAGGATGGCCCACAGGTCGCGGAAGTCGGAGGACTCCATGGCCTCGCGGGTGGTCTGTCCTGGGCGGATGTACACGGGGATGATCAGTGTGGCGATCTTGCCGCTGCCTGGTGGCTGGCGCAGGGCGCGGCCGAGGGTCTGGATGATGTCGACGACGCTGCGTTTGGGGTCGGCGAGCAGCACCGCGTCGGCTTCGGGCATGTCGACGCCTTCGCCCAGGCATCTGACGCTGCTGAGGATGTGGGTGTGGGTCTGTCCGGGTAGGAGGGTGGTGCGGCTCTGCCAGGAACTTCCTGCGAAGCGCCAGAGTTTGGTGTTGCGCTCGGAGCGGGCCTGGCGGCTGTCGACAGCGGCGGCCCACAGTTTCATGGGCTGGTCGCCCTGGGTGAAAGCGGTGGCGGTGCGTGGCAGGGTGCGGGCGAAGGTGCGAGCGGCCGCGATCAGGCGGTGGAACGTCAGGACGCGGCTGAGGCGGTAGTCCTGTACGGCGCGCAGTAGTCCCACTTGCATGGCTGCCAGGCGCAGTCCGTCCAGGTGAGGGGTGGTCTCGGCCGTGGTGAGGATGTCGTGCAGGTCCTCCGCGCTGATGACGGGGACGACGACGCGGTAGTCGGCGAGGATGCCCTGGGCGATGGCTTCGGCCAGTTCGAGGCGGAAGACGACGGGTCCGAACAGTGCGGGGTTGTCCATCGATGCCAGTGGTTGCTTGTACGCGCCGGGCTTTCTGGACTTCGGGTGGCTCCAGCGGCGTGGCGTCGCGGTCATGTAGAGGCGGCATTGGGCGGGGATCTGGGCATCGTCGTGGATGTCGCCCCAGCTCTTGTCGAGGCTGCCGGTGGTGTGGTGGGCCTCGTCGGCGACGGCGAGGGCCCATTCCGGCAGGCCGTGGCGGCGGTGGGCCTCGACGATCGCGGGCAGGGACTGGTAGGTGGAGAAGACGATGGTCGGGCCGCTGTGGTCGGCGACGTGGCGGGCGAGTTCGGCCGGGTTGGTGGTGAAGGGGATGCACAGATCGCCCCGGCCGGACGGGGGCAGGGCGCAGACCGCGATGTGCTTCTCGTCCGGGCGGCCGCGGTCCCACTCGCGTGCTGTCTGCGCCACCAGGTCCTGGCTGGGGGCGAGTACGAGGATGTTGCCGTGGCGGGTGTAGGTGTCGGCGCTGACCCGGGCGATGACGGTCTTGCCGGTGCCGCAGGCCGCGACCACGGTCACGCGTGGGTGGCTTCGGAGGCCGGCGGTGATGGCGGTGACGGCGCGCTGCTGGTGCGGGCGCAATCGGATGGGCTGGTGGGGCACGTGGGGCGTCCTAGGCGACCGACAGTTGGATCGGCGGGGCGCTCGCCGTGCCTGCACGGCTCGCTGCCCCGTTCCGGACACCGATTCGATCGTATTTCCGGTACCCCTTGTCAAACGGATCTCGGAATTCTCGTCGATTTGACCATCAGGGTTGCACCTTCAGGACCGTGAATGTCATTCTGGCACGTTCGGGTTGCCTTGATTCCTCTGTTCCGCGTGAATCGGTTGGGCCGCGGGTGCAGCGGGGCCGTTGCCGTGACAGGTTGCAGCGGGCAGGGGTCACATCGCCAAGCGGCCGCCGGTGTGGTGTCCCGCGCCCTGCCGTGCGGCGCCCAACGGCTTCCGCCGCTTTTCGTGGTGGCGCTCTTGGAGTCAGGGGAACGATTCTCCCATCCGACAGACGGGGCAACCTTTCTCATATTCGGCAGACAATTGTCAAGATTTGGCGCGCTTTGCTGAATTCTTTTCCCCGTTCCTGCGCTTCGTACTGCTCGGCGTGGTAGCCATGACCGCAAAGGTGAGGGAGAGTCATGGATTCGGTGGCGGGCTTGGATCGGGTACGGGTGCGCGAGCTGCCGTTGCACGTCCGGTTCATGGCGGGCGAGTCGACCGGCTCTTACGTGACCCGCCTGGCCGGCCGAAACGGGCTCGAGGTCCAGCAGTTGCTGGACGAGGTCGGGCAGGGCAGCACGAGGGCCGTCGCGCCACACCTGACCGAGCTCTACCTCAACCGCACCGCCGCCGAGCGCTTGGCCGCCCTGGCCGGCCGGCCGCTGGAGGTGATGCGGCGGGCGCTCGCGAGCCTGGACACGGCGTACCTGCTCGACGACGGTGACGGAGCTCCCGCCTGGTCGTTCCCGTGGTCGGTGCAGGACGGCTATCTCGTGCGGGCCTGCGCGTTGTGCGCGGCCCGCCGCGGCATCGGTGAGCCGGCCTGGATGATGGTGGCGGACCCCTGGCACCTGTGCGCCCGGCACGCACGGTGGTCGGACAACTCCCGTGATCCGCAGACCCCCTGGATCGACGTGGCCGACTGGCCGCAGATCCTGGCAGCGGAACGCCAGCGGGTGGCCATGGAACGGCGCCTGGGCCGCACCGCACGCGCGCTGTTCGCCGACGCGCACACGATGAGCGGAACCGACCCGAGCGCACCGGACAGACTCCGGTCGATGGCCGACCGGCTCGGGGAGGCACGGGCCGCCCCCTTGCTGTCCTACCCGCACACCGTGCGCATCGCCCGCGTCCTGGCGCGGGCCGAGCGTCGCCGGCTCGGCCAGGAGCTGACGGCGGACTCCTACAAGGACTGGTTCACCCGCAGCTCACAGGAGCTGGGCCCCAGGTACCGGGGAGTGCTGAGGCGGTGGATGGAGTGCCACAAGCCGGTTCCGGCCCCGGAGCCGAGGCACAGAGGAGAGTCGGGGCGGGCCGTGCTGGTCGCACCGCACACACGGATCGCGCCGCTGGATTCGGTGCACCAGCTCAGCTGCCTGCCCTCCGGCCCGGTGGCCGGCCCGTTCGACCGGCCATTCCTGTGACGGCCGCAGTCCGCGAGGAGCGAGGGCGGCCTGGCAACCCGGTACGGGTACCGGCAGCCGGAGCCGGCGACGCTCAAGTCGCTGCGCCCGAAGCGCGGCGTAGCTCCTGTGGAGAGGAATGTCAGGGTGGACGTCTGGGCCTCGGTGAGCTCTGGTGAGGACGGGGCGTCGTGGGTCGATCCGCGAGTTCTGCGCGGGGAAACACTGGAGGAGGCCCCGTCGTCGATCCCTGCGACCTACCCGGGGCGGCAGGGCATCGCGACAGGGTGGTGGGCGTCCACCACCGGCACTCTCGTGGAGTGCGGTACGGAGGTGGAGCGCCGCGGGGCCGTATACCTCGACTTCGATCCGTCGGTCACGGCCTTCACCGCCTCCCGGGTCCGGCTGCGATGGCAGCACGAGGACCAACAGGGCACGGTGGCACCGGCGTTCTTCGCCCGCACCCGTGCCGGGCGGCGCTTGGCGGTCGTCCACCCGGCCCGGCCCGGGCCTCGGGGCCGGTACGAACGCGAGGTGCTGCAGGTGGCCGCTGAAGCCGCCGGGTGGAGCCTGCGCGAACTTGGGCCGCCTGACCGGATCCGGATCGCCAGCCTGGAACGCGCCGCGGCGTTCAGGTTCGCCGAGTTCGGCGACCCTCGGGTGCGGACCGCACTGCGAAGGGCCTTCAGCGTGCCGCGCCCGCTCCAGGAAGGCGTGGCAGCCGCAGGCCTCCTGCCGGGCAGCAACTCCCGTGCCTACCACCTGCTGTGGACCGGTGACCTGATGACCGACTGGAGCCGGCCGCTGCTGCCGATATCGACCGTGTGGACCAGTACGGAGGACGCGTGATGACCGCCGTTCAGGACAGCATCCCGCCGCTCGTTGAGAGTTCGGCAGCCGTGTGCGCTCTCGAGCCCGGCCAGCGGGTCCGGTTCGACGGCGAGGCGTACGTTGTCGCCGGCGTCCGGGGCCCCAGCGTGCAGCTGCTGTGCGAACAGGAGCCCTGCAGGTCGGCCGCCGTGCTCCTCCAAGTGCTGACCGGTGCCGCGGACTTCGCGGTCCTCGACGCGGCCGGCGCGCCCAGGCCGCTGCAGCAGGTCCCGGACGTGGACATCCTCGATGTGCTCGATCAGGGCAGACGCGAGCGGATCCGCGCGTGGGAATGGCATCTGGTCGAACTGCGCGACGGAGTCCCGCCCGGCTCGGCAGCAGGCACGAAGCCACGCTCCGCCTACGAGACGACGAGGTCACAGCGGGAGCGGTTCGCCGCCAAAGCGGCGGAGCTGAGGGCACTGGGCTGGCGCGGCGTGTCGAACAGCACCATCCGGCGCAAGTTCCTGTCCTACCAGGACCAAGGCGTCGCCGGGCTCGCGCGGCTCGCCATCGGACAGGTCCGCACTGACGAGCGGGTGATCCAGTTGCTGCTGCGCGAAGTCAGGCTCGCGGTCGGCGAGTCCTCGGGATGGGCGAACCGGGTCTACGAGCGGCTGCTGACCGCGCTCCACACGGAACACCCCTCCGAGTACGAGAAGTTGGCGATCTCACCAGCGACGTTCTACCGGCTGATCAAGCGCCTGGGAATCTCCGTCGCCTACCTGCAGGCCCCGGTACAGAACCGGCTCGACCAAGAGAACTCCCCCGCGTCGCCGTTCACACCGACCACGGCAACGATGCTGGGAGAGCAGGTGCAGATCGACTCCACCGGCCTGGACATCCTGGCGGTCGGCGACGACGGATTCACCGTGAGCGCGGAGCTGACCTGCGCCATCGACGTGGCCACCCGCAGCATCATCGGTGCGATGATCGTGCCCAAGAGCCCGGGCCGGGGTCCGCGCGGCCGCAGGCTCGGCGGGCGCGCCACCCGGACGTTCGACGCGACGCTCCTGCTCGCGCAGGCCCTCGCCCCGATGCCAGGCCGGGCCGGCTGGTCACCCCTGGCCCTGGCCGAGCAGTCCGACCTGCCCTACGCGGACCTGGTGGCCTGCGACCCGCGGATGGCCAGCGCGGCCGCCCGCCCGGTGATCCGTCCCAAGATGGTCGTCGTCGACCACGGGAAGATCTACCGCAGCGAACACTTCGTGGACGTGTGCACCTCTCTGCAGATCTCGGTCAGGCCGGCGCGGGAGCGCACCCCCACCGACAAGGCGGTCATCGAGTCGACGTTCTCGGCGATCAAGAAGATGTTCTGCCAGTACGTTTCCGGCTACACCGGCTCCAGCCTGGCCAAGCGCGGCAAGCTGGTCGCGCGGCAACCGCTGTGGAGCATCAACGAGTTGCAGGACCTGCTGGACGAGTGGATCGCCCTGCGCTGGCAGCAGACCCCGCACGACGGGCTCCGCAGCCCGCTGCTGCCCGGCATGAAGCTGACCCCGAACCAGATGTACTCGGTGCTGGTGGCCTGCGAGGGACAGGTGCCGCTGCCGCTGAGCGCGGAGCAGAACCGCAAGCTGCTGCTGTGCGAGCGCCGGGTGATCACCGAGAAGGGCGTCACCATCAACAACCGCACCTACAACAGCGACGCCCTGCAAGCCTACGCACGGCTGCACACCGGCATCACCGGTCAGGGACACCGCTGGGAGATCCGCCATCACCCCTACGTGCCGCGGTACGTGTGGCTGTACGACCACCGGGACGGGCAGTGGGCCGAGGCCGAGTTCATCCACCAGAAGCAGATCGGCGACGAGTGGACCCAGTACGAGTGGGAGGTCGCAACCGCCCACCACCTGGCCCGGGGCAGCACCAAGGAGCAGCAGCAGGCCATCGCCCAGGCGGTGCGGGAACTGCGCGAGCGCGCCCGCTGCGGGCCCACGGACCAGCCCGCCCCGGACAGGACAGGGCGACGCCCACGGCCCGCTGCCCCGTTCACCGGTCCCGACCTGCCGGTGCGGGTGCCCGAGGTCGACCCCTACGAGGGCATCACGCTCCCCACTCCGGAGAGCGTGGCAGCCGCACGCGTGCTGGACGCGTCGGTGAAGAACCTGTTCCCCGGCCAGTGGTCGCCCGCGACGCCGACGCTCTCCGCCGACGCCACACCCGTCTCCGGGCAGGAACCCGCACCCGCCACGGACGACGAGGCCGCCAGCCTCGTCTCCCCCGACGAACGGGCCAGAGTTTCCCGGCCGCGACTGGCCGCCAGCGCCGCTGGCCTGTTCCGAGACCTCACCGCTCCGCCCCGGGCCGACAGCCGGCCGGCCACGGGCACCCCTGTCCCTGATGACCCGTCGAAGGAGCCCGCATGAACCGCCTGGACCTGATCCGGTCCACTCCGCTCCCCCACGGCATCGCGGTAACCGGCGCCTACCGGCCCGCCCGGCTCACCACCAAAGAAGGCTGGAACGAGTTCGCCCACCACATCCTGGCCGCGCCCGACCTGCAAGACTGCGCTCCGCTGGGCACACCCGTCCGCGACAGCGACCCGCGGATGCTCCACCACGGCGAGATGCTGCCCGTGGACACCGACGACCTGTGGCGGGGCCTGATCGATGCGCGGCGGATCCTGCGGGCCAACCGCTCGCGCAGGGGCCGCCGGGTGAACATCGCCATCGACGGGGACCGCGGCACCGGCAAGACCACGCTGCTGCGCCTCATCGGCCGGGCCCACCAAGGGCAAGCCGAGGAAGCCCGCGGCGTCGACCCCGAACGCATCCCGGTCGTCTACGTCGACGTCCCGCTCGAGCGGGACAGCAACCTGCACTGGTCGCTGCCGTTCGCCGACTTCCTCGGTCTCAACCACTTGGTCCAGCCCGCCCGCGCCAGTGCTCAGGGCGGTGCTCGAGAGGACCGCAGCGTCGACATGACCGGGCCGATCACCCGCGTCATGGAAGCGGCCCAGACCGAGCTGATCCTCATCGACAGCATCCACCGGCTCACCGAAGCCGAGCGCCACATCGCCTTCCAGTACTTCTTCACCCTGCAAGAACACGTTCCGGCCACCTTCGTCTTCTGCGGTGTCGGCGCCCAGGAGACCGTCCGCTCGGCCTACCAGAAGTACCGCAGCCGGATGCCGCACCAACGTGCCTCCTTCGACAGCGACATCCCCGTGCTCTGGGTGGGCCCGGTCTCCCTCGGCAAGAGCGAGGGAAGCGACTGGATCAACGTCCTGCAGCGCATCGAGGGGGACCTGCGCCTGTACCGGCACACGCCGGGCACGCTCACCACCAAGGAGATGGCCCTCTACCTCCACAAGCGCACCGGCGGCTACATGGAGACCCTCACCTTCCTCATCTGCCAGGCAGCCCAGGCCGCTATGGACGACCCAACGTGCGAGGCCATCACCAAGGAACTCCTCGACACGATCCGCGCCGGCCGCAACGACCCCACCCCATAGCCCCCACGCGCCCGGCCCTCACCCGCCCAACCGCTGGTCGGTCTTCGAGGTACCACCGACCAGCGGACCGTGACCGCAGCACACAGTCCGCTCCACTCCCGGAGCTTGAACAACCGGAAGCAGCGGCAGCACTCACTGCGGGTCATAGAAGCGGACATCGCAGCCCGCTCACATGCCGGCCACACAGACACCAGTCCGCAGGGTCCGGCCTGCCCGTGGACATGGGCAGGCCTCCGGAGACGGAGACAGTCGTCCCCGGGGCCTTCTCCATACGTTCCACATGAGCGCCCGGGAGTGACTTCCTCCCCTACTGTCGCCAGCGCAGCCCCGGCCGCGCCCCACCCGACAGTGCGCGGTGGCCTTGGTCAAGCAAGCCCTGGGCACATGCAACCACCAAGGCCACGCCTCCTGCAGTCCCGACTCCTTGGCAGCACCAGCGCCAACAGAAACCCAGGCAGAACCACCCGGCCGGTACCGCTCTGACACCCGCCCCCTCACCGATAGGCTGACTGACAGCCCCAACAGCCAAAGCCTCTGATGGCGTTCTCATAAGCCTTGGAACGTAGTTGCAGCTCCTGAAACACTGCAGCTCAGATGCCCTGCTCTGAGTACTCCCTGACGCACCATCCATCAAAAAACCAGGCCAGCACCCTGTTACGGCACGCCTACCTGATCTCTCAGCTTGTGAAACAGACCAGTTCAGAGGCCATCAAGAGCCCCACTGCGTTTCAGATCCACTGAGGCCACACAGTCGTCACGGCGTCAGGGGGTTGCGCCAGCTCCGGAGCCGGTCGGCAGCCGCTCGGGTGTCGGGGTGGTCGTGTCCAAGCACCCGCTCACGGTCGGCCAGCACCCGCTCCAGCAGGTCGGTCGCCTCACCCATACGCCCAGCCTGCCAATAGGAGGCAGCGAGGTTCGCACGGGCGGACAGGGTGTCGGGATGCTCCTCACCGAGGAGCCGCTCACGGTCGACCAGCACCCGCTCCTCGAGCACGATCGCCTCACCCGTACGCCCAGCCTGCCGGTAGGAGGCGGCGAGGTTCGCACGGGTGGTCAGGGTGTGGGGATGCTCTCCACCGAGGAGTCGCAGGCAATCGGCCAGCACCCGCTCCACCAGGTCGATCGCCTCACCCGTACGCCCAGCCTGGTAGTAGGAGGCGGCGAGGTTCGCACGGGCGGACAGGGTGTCGGGATGCTCCTCACCGAGGAGCCGCTCACGGTCGACCAGCACCCGCTCCTCGAGCACGATCGCCTCACCCGTACGCCCAGCCTGCCAATAGGAGGCGGCAAGGCCCGCACGGGCGGACAAGGTGTGGGGATGCTCTCCACCGAGTAGCCGCTCACGGTCGGCCAGCACCCGCTCCAGCAGGTCGGTCGCCTCACCCGTACGCCCAGCCTGGTAGTAGGAGGCGGCGAGGTTCGCACGGGCGGACAGGGTGTCGGGATGCTCTCCACCGAGGAGCCGCACGTAATCGGCCAGCACCCGCTCCTCGAGCACGATCGCCTCACCCGTACGCCCAGCCTGCCAATAGGAGACGGCAAGGCCCGCACGGGCGGACAGGGTGTCGGGATGCTCTCCACCGAGGAGCCGCACGCAATCGGCCAGCACCCGCTCCTGCAAGTCGGTCGCCTCACCCGTACGCCCAGCCTGCCGGTAGGAGACGGCAAGGCCCGCACGGGCGGACAGGGTGTCGGGATGCTCTCCACCGAGGAGCCGTTCGGCGTCGGCTGCGAGGCTCTGCCAGTGGGTGACGGCGACGCCGAACAGGCCGGTGTTGTTCAGGCTGGTGCCCGCGGTGAACAGGAGTGGGTGGCCGTTGGGGTGCCAGAGGTGGTTGTCGGCGTGGGTGGTGAGGGTGTCGGTGTTGGCGCGCAGGACGGTGGTCAGGTCGCGGGCGGTGTGCTCGTGTTCGGGCCAGGTCTCGGCGAGGGCGTCGGCTGCGGCGTGGACGGTGGCGGGGAGTTGGGTGGGTGGGGTGGTTTCGCGGGTGGCACGGGCGGTGAGGGCGTGCAGGCGGACCGCGCGGTTGGTGTCGTGGGTGTCGTGGTTGATGAGGGCGTAGTGGTGGAGCAGGCGCAGGGCGGCGCGGGCCTGGCCGGCGGTGACCGGATCAGGGTCGGAGGTTCCGGGGGGTGGTGGGATGCGGTGGGTGGTGAGGTAGCCGGTGGCGGCGTCGGTGGCCCAGAGGGTGTCGGGGTGGCCCGCGGGGTCGAGGTGGGCGGCGAGACGGATCGCTGGGACGGCCAGGCCCACCGGTTCGCGTTGCTGGGCGGCGTCGAGGGCCAGGAGGAGCGAGGCGGTGACCTGACGGCCGTAGCCGTCGGTGTCCGCACCCGGCGGCAGCAACGTCTCCAGACGCGAGGCGCGGTCGGTGAACAGGCGGAGGTAGGTGGCGCAGTCGGCGTCCTCGTTGATCATGTAGGCGGCGGCGTGGGCCAGCGCCAGCGGCAGCCCGCCCAGCGCCACGATCAGGTCGTCGGCGCGGTCGTCGAGGAGATGCCCGGCGCCGGCTTCGCCGAGGCGCTCGCGAAGATAGGCGAGGGCTTCGTCGGTGGTGTAGGTGCCGATGTCGACAATCGCGCGGCCGCTGCCGGTGACGAGGGCGTCGCGGCGGCGGGTGGTGGCCAGCACCCGCCCATTCGTGCCCGCGGGCGGGTGGGGCCACCACGGCCCGGTGTTCTCGAGGTCGGTGAGGTCGTCCAGCACCACCAGCCAGGAGCGATCGGTGACGGCCAGCCACTCCAGGAACGCGGCGGCGTCGCGCTCCGCGTCCTGCCCGTCCGCGCCGGGCACGCCGGCCTTCGCCGCAGCCTCCGCGTACGTCGAGATGATCTGGGTGATCTCGGTGGCGTCCACCCACACCAGCACATCCACCCCGTCGGTGTGGGCCCGGTGGACGCAGAAGGCGGCGAGCTGTGACTTGCCGACGCCACCGCCGCCTGACAGGACCTGGGTGAGGACCACGGTCGCGTTGCGCTCCCGGGCCCGGTCGATCTGCTCCTGCAGGCCCGGGCGGGACTGGAACGCGGAGGCGAGCGGCGGCACCGTGCCCACCCGCACCGGCCGCCGCACCGGCCCGGTCGGTGGCGGGGGGTGGTGGTGGGTGACTGTCAGGTTCCCGGCCTGGTAGACGTCGCCGTGGACGGTGCTGTGGTCGATCCGGTTGTCCACCTCGGTGTGCTCGACCCGGCTGCCCGCCCCGATCGCGGAATGGGCGACGTCGCGCCCCGCACCGACAGCCCCCTCGCCCGACACATCGACCCGCACCGAGGACGGAGCCCCCGCAGCATCCGATCGCTCCGCCGGCACCGGCCCGTCGCCCTCACCGTCCTGCGGCGCTGCGGGGAGGCCGTCCCCGCTGGAGGCCTGCGCGCCGTCCCCCTCGACCGGAGAGGCGCTGCCGGTGCCGGGGCCCTCCGGCGGGCCGCCGGGTGCGGGACCGGCGGCCTGCTCGTTCGGCTTCCGGCGTCGGCCGCGCCACGACCAGGACGGTGGGGTCACAACCGCCTCCCGTTCGGATCGGTGCTGTGGACATCGCCGACGACGGTGACGGTGACGGGTCCGGAACGAGCAGCGCGAACGTCGACGTCGTGCCGGTCGAAGTACGGGATGCCGCCTTCCGCTGCTACGGGTCGGACGTCGAGCTCTGTCGTCACCACGACCACGGCTGCATCCACCACGCACTCCCGACACAACTCCCGGCAGTCACCCGCCCGTCCACCCCAACGGCAGCGTACGCCCGACACACAGCCCGCCACGGCCGAACCCACCAATCACCCTCCCGCCGTCCGGGCCCGGCGTGAGGAGCCGACGTAGGAGACCGACCCACCACTGTGCCCGGCGTCGCGGATCACCTCGCACTGGCGCTCCGGCGGGTATGCGACGGGGACGTGGCTGTCGGAGCTACGGGCCGCGGCGCAGGTGCCGGCGGGCGAGCAGGGGGGCGCTGGCGCCGGAGCGGCGCCGCGCGCTGGAGGCGATCGACCCGTGGTGGTGCCCGGTGTGGCCAGTCACCTGGCAGCGTGCCTAGAGCGTGGCCAGGTCCTGGTGGCTCGACCTGGACGGGCGCGTCGACTGGACCACCCTGCCGGTGGAGACGGTGTTCGAGGGTGAGCAGCTCGGCCGTTGGATGCAGGCGCAGCGGGCGGGCTGGCCGGGTCTGGAGGAGGACCAGCGGGATCTGCTGTCGGCGGTCGGCATCGAGGAGGACCTCGAGCTGGTGGCCGCGAAGCAGGCGGCCGAGGCGAAGCCGACAGTGTCCCGCGGTGACCGGTTCCAGCAGGGCCTGGTCGCGCTCGCCCAGTTCGTGGAGCGGGAGCGGGAGCGGCATCCCCGAGTGCCCCGCCCGCACAAGGAGGCGGTGGAGGCCGTGGAGGCCGGGCCGGGCGGTGAGGAGCGGGTGGTGGTGTCGCACTTCGCGCTGGGCACCTGGTTGAACAACCAGAAGGCCCGCCGGGCAAAGCTGTCGCCGGGCCAGCTCGCGCAGCTCGCCGAGCACGGCGTGGAGTGGGCGTAACGGGCCTGTACGGGCCCGGGAAGGACGGTCGTAGCCCGGGCGACGGTGGCTCCCGCCCGTGCGGGGGCGGGTGCCTCCGTCCTGCGGCGTCAGGAACTGCGCCAACTCCGGAGCAGGTCAGCCGCTGCTCGGGTGTCGGGGTGGTCGTGGCCGAGGATCCGCTCGGCATCGGCCAGCACCCGCTCCAGCAGGTCGGTCGCCTCACCCGTACGCCCTGCATGCCAGTAGGAAGAGGCGAGGTTGCCGCAAGCGGTCAGGGTGTCGGGATGATCATGGCCGAGGAGCCGCTCACGGTCGGCCAGCACCCGCTCCAGCAGGTCGATCGCCTCACCCGTACGTCCCGCGTGCCAGTAGGAGAGGGCAAGGTTCCCGCGGGCGGTCAGGGTGTCGGGATGATCATGGCCGAGCAGCCGCTCACGGTCGGCCAGCACCCGCTCCTCGAGCACGATCGCCTCACCCGTGCGCCCCGCCCGCCCGTAGGAGGAGGCGAGGTTCCCGCGGGCGATCAGGGTGTCGGGATGATCCTCACCGAACAACGCCTCGGCATCGGCCAGCACCCGCTCCTCGAGCACGATCGCCTCACCCGTGCGCCCCGCGTGCCAGTAGGAGAGGGCAAGGTTCCCGCGGGCAGCCAGGGTGTCGGGGGCGTCGGTTCCGAGCAACCGTTCGGCATCGATCAGCACCCGCTCCAGCAGGTCGATCGCCTCACCTGTACGCCCCGCCCGCCGGTAGGAAGACGCGAGATTGCCTCGGGCGGTCAGGGTGTCGGGATGGTCTTCATCGAGCAGCCGCTCACGGTCGGCCAGCACCCGCTCCTCGAGCACGATCGCCTCCCCTGTGTGCCCCGCTTGCCGGTAGGAGAGGGCAAGGTTGCTGCGGGCAGTCAGGGTGTCGGGGGCGTCGGTTCCGAGTAACCGTTCGGCATCGGCTGCGAGGCGCTGCCAGTGAGTGACGGCGGCACTGATCAGGCCGGCGCTGGTGAGGGTGTTGCCTGCGGTGAACAGGACGGGGTGGCCGTCGGGGTGCCAGAGGTGGTCGCCGGCCAGGTTCGCGAGGGTGTCGGTGTTGGCGCGCAGGACGGCAGTGAGTTCGTGTGCGGTGTGCTCGTGCTCGGGCCAGGTCTCGAAGAGGGCGTCGGCTGCGGCGTGGACGGTGGCGGGGAGTTGGGTGGGTGGGGTGGTTTCGCGGGCGGCGCGGGCGGTGAGGGCGTGCAGGCGCACCGCGCGGTGGGTGTCGTGGGTGTGGTGGGTGATGAGGGCGTAGTGGTGGAGCAGGCGCAGGGCGGCGCGGGCCTGGTCGGGGGTGACGGGTCCGGGGTCGGGAGTGCCGGTGGGTGGTGGGGTGCGGTGGGTGGTGAGGTAGTGGGTGACGGCGTCGGTGGCCCAGAGGGTGTCGGGGTGGCCGGCGGGGTCGAGGTGTGCGGCGAGGCGGATCGCGGGGGTGGCGAGGCCGGCCGGTTCGCGTTGCTGGGCGGCGTCGAGGGCCACGAGGAGTGAGGCAATGACCTGGCGGCCGTAGCCGTCGGTGTCGGCGCCCGGTGGCAGGAGGGTGGTGAGGCGGGAGGCGCGGTCGGTGAACAGGCGGAGGTAGGTGGTGCAGTCGACGTCTTCGTTGATCATGTAGGCGGCGGCGTGGGCCAGGGCCAGCGGCAGTCGGCCCAGTGCCTCCGCGAGGTCGTCGGCTCGGTCGTCGAAGAGGTGGAAGCTGGCAGCTTCGGTGAGGCGCTCGTGCAGGTAGGTGAGGGCCTCGGTGGTGGTGTAGGTGCCGATATCGACGATCGTGCGGCCGTTGCCGGTGACGAGGGCGTCGCGACGGCGGGTGGTGGCCAGCACCCGCCCGTTCGCGCCGGCGGGCGGCCGCGGCCACCACGGGGCGGTGTTCTCGAGGTCGGTGAGGTCGTCCAGCACCACCAGCCAACTGCGGTCGGTGACGGCCAGCCAGTCCAGGAACACCGCCGCGTCGTGTTCGGCGTCCTGCCCGTCCGCGCCGGGCACGCCGGCCTTCGCAGCGGCCCGCGCATAGGTCGAGATGATCTGCGAGGTCTCGGCGGCGTCCACCCACACCAGCACATCCACCCCGTCGGTGTGGGCCCGGTGGACGCAGAAGGCGGCGAGCTGTGACTTGCCGACGCCACCGCCGCCTGACAGGACCTGGGTGAGGACCACGGTGGCGTTCCGCTCCCGGGCCCGGTCGATCTGCTCCTGCAGGCCCGGGCGGGGCTGGAACGCGGAGGCGAGCGGCGGGACGGTGCCGACCCGTACCGGCTGCCGCACCGGCCCGGGCGTCGGCGCGGGATGGTGGTGGGTGTGGTTGATGGTGAGGTCGCGGCCGACCTGGACCACGTCCCGGCCGACCGTGGTGTTCTCGATCCGGTTGTCCACCTCGGTGTGCTCGACCCGGCTGCCCGCCCCGATCGCGGAATGGGTAATGTCGCGCCCCGCACCGACAGCCCCCTCCCCCGACACCTCCACCCGCACCGAGGACGGAGCCCCCGCAGCATCCGATCGCTCCGCCGACACCGGCCCGTCGCCCTCACCGTCCCGCCGCGCTACGGGGAGGCCGTCCCCGCTGAAGGCCGACGCGCCGTCCCCCTCGAACAGGGAGGCGGCGCCGGTGCCGATGCCCTCCGGTCGGCTGCCGGGTGCGGGAACACCGGCCTGTTCGTTCGGCTTCCGGCGTCGGCCGCGCCACGGCCAAGGGGGTGGAGTCACAACCGCCTCCGGTTCCGATCGGTGCCGTGGACGTCGCCGACCACGGGGACGGGTCCGGGACGAGCAGCGCGAACGTCGACGTCGTGCCCGTCGAAGCACAGAACGCCGCCTTCCGCTGCCACAGGCCGGCCGCCGGGCACCGTCGTCACCACGACCACGGCCGCATCCACCACACACCCCCGCGACAACTCCCCGGCGGTCACCCGCCCGTCCACCCCGACGGCAGCGTACGCCCGACACACAGCCCGCCGCGCCCGAACCCGGCAACCGCCCTCCCCCGAGCGGTCCGGGCCCGGCGGTGGGAGGAGCGGCAAAACCTGCTCGCCGCAATCGGCATCGCCGAGGACCAGGACCTCGCCGCCGCCGACACCGCACCTTCTCCGGGGCCAAAGCTTGGATCGTGGGAACAGGTTCAACGCGGTTGGCGTGCCGCCGTCCCGGAACACCGGACGAGTGATCACCTGGCCTGTCCTGTTCGACGCTGTACGTCAAACGGCGGGCTAGCGCCAGATGACCGCGCTGCTGTAGGGAAATTCCCAGTGGTCGACGTTGCCGATGATCTGGCCGGCGTTATTGATCTTGTCTGCCCTGGAGCGATACGAGCCGCCCGGAATCTCGTCGGGTAGGTGGGTTGCGTTTCCTGCGGTGTCCCAGACGGCGGCGTGGCTCTTGGACGAGCCGACGGCCAGGCCCGGATCGTTCAGCGCGACCACGCTGGGCCGCTCTTCGCCGGGGGTGGGCTTCATCACGACCATGCCGCCGCTGCTGTCCCACCGCACGGTCTGGGTGATGTCACCGATCTTGGTACGGCCGAGGAACACGTCGCGGTTGTTCACCTCGTAGGCGTAGCTGTTGTCGGAGGCTCCCGCCATCATGCGGAAGACGCAGCAGCGCAGCGCCCTGGCGGCCCGCGAGTCGCCGGTGACCGGCTCGTAGGTGTCGCCGACGACCGTTCCGCGGTTGTTGATGTCCCATGCGTGCGCGATGTGGGGGTACGGGCCGATGCCCAGATACGTGGCCTTGCCGTTCGGGTCCCAGCGCACTGCGGCTGTACTGATCGTGTGCGGGAACACGGCGTGCCCGATGATCTCCCCGGAGTCGTTGATGCCGGTCGCGAAGGTGCGGATGGCTCCGGGCGGCTTCTCCAGGAGGGTCGGCTTGCCGTCGCGGTCCCAGCGGGCGGCCCAGCTGTCGTCACTGCGGTCCGACAGCGTCCCGGTCGCCACGTGCTGGTTGTTGATGTCCTCGACACGGCTCTGAAGGTATCCGTCGGGTTCCTGGAGGCGCCTGGGCGTGCCGGAGGCGTCCCATGTCACTGCGTGCGTCTTCTCGTCGGGCGTGGAGGCGAAGCCGCCGATGATCCCGTCGTCGTTGACGGCCCTCGGCGTCACCCATTTGCTGCCCAGGCCGGTGAGGGGGGTGGCCCGGCCGTCGGGCTCCCACCGGACCTCGACAACGTTCTGCTGGCTGGCGTCGCGGGCCGAACCGACGACGTGGCCCTTCTCGCTCAACAGCGAAGCCCAGGTCGCCGCGTAGCCTTCCGGCGGCTGCAGCCGGTACATCACCCGGTCGGCCGTGACGGTGCTCCGGACACTCTGCGCGGTGCCCACCGGCAGCATGGCCGCCACCGTCAGGGCCACCGTCGCCATGGTACGTACCGTCAACTCCGCCTCCATGGGCCGTCGCGGGGTTCAGTCCTTGGGTGTGGCGAAGCGCTTGAACGCCTCCCGGGTACTCGGTCCGGCGATGCCGTCGATCGGACCGTTGTAGCTCTCCTCCGCCTTCAGCCGACGCTGCAGAGCCTTGATGGTCTCGGTGCTGACGGCGCCGTCGATCGGACCGGTGTAGCTCCAGTACGTCTGGAGGAAGCGCTGGAAGGCCTTCCAGCTCTCGGTGTCCAACAGGCCGTTGATCTCGCCCGGGTAGCCCCAGTACCTCGCCAGCCAGTCCTGGAGGTACTCGGCCTGCGAGGCGTTCAGGCCGAGGTTCTCGACGGTGGTGAGCCGTGCGCCGGCCTGCGCGCCCGCCGCCTGCCGGTCGGCCGGCGCGGGCGTCGCGAAGGCCGCGACGGACGGCCCGCCGACGACGATGCCGGCGACGATGGCGAAGCTGACGAGGGACCTCGTCATCGAGCTGGACCGCATACGCTCCTCCTCGGGATCGTGGGCGACGTCCGGGGCCACCGAAGGACCGATCGCCCACGTACCAGTGTCGCCCCTGCCGGTCACGCCGAACAGCCACCAATCGGGCACCTCCCCACCGGATCACGCCAACTCGGCACCGGCCGGAACCCACCGACCGACGGTCCGTCAGCCACCCGCCAGCGGCGATCCGCGCCGAGGACGGCTGCCCTCCGGCCGCCACGCCACACAGCAGGAGGCGGTCAGCGGTGGCGGATGGGGTGGGGGTGCGGTGTCGTCCGGTGGCGGGGCCGAGGTCGGCGCGCCAGGAGGTGACGGCGTGGCGGGCGGCGCTGACACGGTCCTTGGGCAGCAGGGCGGTACGTGCTCCTAGGCGGTGGAGAGCGTCGGTGAGGGGGTGAGAACGCCGGGGGTCCAGAGGACGACGGTGCGGTCGGCGAGGAGGGTGCAGGTACCGGCGGGTGAGCAGGGGGCACTGGCGCCGGAGCGGCACCGCGCGCTGGAGGAGACCGACCCGTGGTGGTGCCCGGTGTGGCCGGTCACCTGGCAGCGCGCCTACGCGACCGCCCGGCTGTGGTGGCTGGACACCGACGGCCTGGTCCACTGGCCGCGGCCGCCCCTGGACACGGTGTCCGAGGGTGAGCAGCTCGGCCGCTGGGTGCGGCCTGGCGGGTTCGGGCGCACGGGGGCGGACCCTGCGCCGTGTGTGCTGGTGGTCCTGTCGCCGGGTCCGCGCGCAACGGTTGGGGGTGCCGGGAGGCGGTGTTTGTTGGGGTGGGCCTGGGGCCGGGGCCGTTGGTGTGGTCTTGAGTGTGGGTGTTCGGCCTGTCGTGCGAGAGCGGGCGGTGGTGTCCGGTACTTCGTGGTACGGGGGCTGTCGGGTCCCCGGCACATCCCGCACGGCCGCGCCGGAACGACGGCCCGCGGCGCGGTCGGCTGGTGCCACGTCTTCTTGGAGGTTTGCCATGTCACACAGGCCCGTGTTCCCGAACCGTCTTCGTCTGGGGACGGTCCTGCCGCTGTTGTCGGCCGTTGCCGCGACGAGCGTCGTGGTGGCGACGCCGGCCCAGGCCGCCACCGTCACCTGCAAGGTCAACGGGGTCTCGGTCACCGGTTCGACGATCAACGGCAGCGAGGGCGAGAACGAGATCGACTGCCCCGCGATCCCTTCCGGGGTCACCGTCAACGGCGTCGGCCGCAAGAACCTCATCCGGATCAACGCGGACGGGGCCCAGTACGCGATCGGCAACCGCGGCACCGTCCGGGGAGGGAGCGGCGACGACACCATCGTCGTGACCGGGGGATCGGCTGCTCGCGCCGGGGGCGCGGGGAAGGCGGGCAACAGCGGGGAGATCTACGGCGGAGGCGGCAACGACATCGTGATCGTCACGGGCGGGAACGGGGCGAAGGGCAGGGACAGCACGGCGAACGACACCGACGGGAGCAGCTCGTGCGGGAACGGAGGGCGCGGGGGATCGGCAACGACGGTCGCATCAGCGCCCACGGCAGCATCAGCGCCACCGGTGGACGCGGCGGGAACGGCGGCAGGTACCAGGGCCTCGCCGATTGCGACGGCGGCCACGGCGGTGACGGCAACAACGAGCGCATCATCGGCAGCGGGACGGGCAGCACGGTCACCGTCGTCGGTGGAGCGGGCAGCGGCGGTGATGCCTCAGGCGAGGGCGGCGACGGCGGCCACGGCAACGACGGCAAGGTCACCGTGGAGGACGGCTTCCCCGACACCGTCGCGGTCCGTGCGATCGGCGGACGCGGCAGGAGCGGGGGGGTGGCCTTCGGTTCCGGCTACGACGGGGGCGGTGGCCGGGGCGGCAACGGCAACAACCGGACCATCGAGGTCCTCCTGGCCGGACGCGCCTACGTGCAGGGCGGGGACGGCGGCAACGGCGAACCGGCCGGGCGGGGTGGCAAGGGCAACGACGGCACCATCCTGACGGTCCCGCCGGGCGCCTACGACGCTCCCGGCGGCACCGACGGAACGAACGTCCGCTACTGACCCCGGGCGGTGGATCGGTGGCCGGCGTGTCGGAGGCGGCCGGGACGGCGTCGCCGACACGGCGACCGCGGACCGGCCGACCCCCGGCCCGGCCATGACCGCTCAGCAGTTGGTGCGCCCAAGGCCCGCTGTTGTCCGGCCCCGAGCACAGCCCGGACCAGTTCCTGGTCGCCAACTGCGCACTCGAGGGCTGGCTCAACGCCAGGTCACCGTCAGAGAGCGGGGTTACCACCGGGTTCACGTTGCAGGCGCCTCCGGAATCCCGGAGCCTATCGGCTTCCGGCGGGGACGGCGGGGCAGGCGGCGGGCACGGTGATCACCTCGACGGCGTGGTCGCTGGGGTGGTCGGCGACCAGGAGGCGGCGCAGGTCGATGCCGTAGCCGGCGGCCGCCGCCACGCCCAGGTCCGCGAGGCCGACGGGCCGGCCGGCGGCGCGCCGGTGCTGGCGCGGGAGGCGTCGGGGGCCGGGTCGGTGCCGGGGAGATCTTCGGTCGGCCGCGGTCGCCGGTGAGACCCCCTCCACGTGGATCCGGACGGCACGGTCCGGCGGCCGTGGACGTCAGTCAGAGGGCGAGTCAGGCTCATCAGCGGAACCACCAGTCACATCATCACTGTCAGAGGTTGTGGACGTGGGCCTGGAGGACACTCCGGGCGGCCAGTTCCGGGGTGTCGTGGGAGGGCGGCCCGCTGGATTTCGGGGTCGCCGAGGAAGTGGTCCTCGTAGACCGCGACCCAGCCGTCGCCGCCGTCCAGGCCGCGCTCGACCCACCCGACCGGGTAGCCCTCTGCGAGGATCACCAGGACGTCCGGCTGCACCGTCCAGCCGGAGAGCACCCAGGCGTGGCCGAAGATGGCGGGGTCGAGGGGGATGTGGACGTCCATGCCGCGGGGCAGGCCGCGCCCCGCAGCGGATCGCGCGGCACCCTCACCGTCCTGGAGGCGGGCTCGGCGGTCAGTGTCCGGGGTCCGGGCGGTGGCGGTCGGCGGAACCAGGCGGGCGCTGCGGAGGGTGTCGTGGGCCGTGCGCTGGTCGTGGTGGGCACGGGCCGGCCGGACTCGTCGAGCAGCGGCTCGGCGCGGCCGTCGGCCAGCAGGATCACCGCGATCCAGCCGCACGGTCCCCACGGGCCCTCGCGCAGCGGTCCGGTCCAGCCGACCCTCACACCCTGGTGGTGGAGCTGGTGGACGCCACCGGCTTCCGGCGCCGACCAGGACGTGGTGGTCCAGCCCGGGCCGTAGGAGAGGGTGAGGTCGTCCGTGCGGTCCGGCGGGCCGAAGCGGCGTACCGGATCGAAGATGATGCGCAGGACCGCGTCGGGTTGCGGGTCGGTGTCGTCGGGGTGGGGGACCGTGGAGGCCGGGGCCCGGTCGCGGCCACTTCGACGGCGGGTGCCGTTTCTCCCCGGGTAGCAACGGCGCGCGACGAGGCCGGTTCGGCGGTGCGGGCGGCGCGCTGTCTGGTGGCCGTTTCGCCCCGGGGTGATTGACCGGCGGTCCAGTCGACCGGGTTTTGGAGGGTGCCTTCGGGCCGGGGCACGGCTCCCGGCCCGGATTTCTCCCCGGGGCGTTCCGGCCGGATCGCGGTCGGGGTGTCCCGCCGTGTTGTCCTGGTGGCTCGACTCCGACGGCCGCGTCGGCTGGGCGCGGCTGCCCCTGGACACCGTGTTCGGGGGCGAGCAGCTCGGCCGCCGGGTCCAGGCGCAGCGGGCCGGCTGGCCGATCCTCGAGGAGGACCAGCGGGACCTGCTGACGGCGGTCGGCATCGAGGCCGACCCCGGGCTGGTGGCCGCGAAGGCCGCCGCGGAGGCGAAGCCGACGGTGTCCCGCGGCGACCGGTTCGCCCAGGGCCTGGCCGCGCTGGCGCAGTTCGTCCAGCGGGAGCGCCATGCCCGGGTGCCCCGCCCGCACAAGGGGCCGTGGAGGCCGGCCCCGGTGGCGAGGAGCAGGTGGTGGTCTCGCACTTCGCGCTGGGCACCTGGCTCAACAACCAGAAAGCCCGCCGCGCGAAGCTGACGCCGGGCCAGCTCGCTCAGCTCGCCGAACACGGCGTCGAGTCGACGTAGCCGGCCGCGTTGGGATTCCCGCGACACTCCCGCGAATCCCGTCCACCGACGAAGTCGGCAGGTCAGGGCTCCATCGTGGGGTGGAGGCCCGACCGGGAACACCAACTCGACGCCTCAGGGGTGGGTTGGGCGCTTGCTCGATGAAGGGGCCGCGGGACTGCCGGTGCGCGATGATGGGCGGCGAACCCGGCACCGGGGGTGCGTGTGCCGGGGTGTGGAACGGGGCAGGGGGCGTTGCGTGGAGATCGTTGCCAGTGCGGGGTCCGGGTGCGGGGCATGGCCGGAATTGACGGCGGACCGGCGTCCGGTGCTGCTGGTTCCCGCCGCGAAGGCGCGGCCGGTGCGGGTGGAGGAGGGGTGGGCCCGGGACCCGGGTGTCCTGGAGCGGCCTCCGGCCGCCGGCTGGTCGGCGCTCGCGGGTGCGCCGGGCCTGACGGTGCGCGGTCCGGACGGCCGGGTGTGGTTCGACCGGCCGGTCACCGCCGGGCGCGAGTGGTGGCGGGCGCTACGCACCCGCGAGGTCCTGTTGCTGGTGACCGGCCCGTTCACCGGCGTCCCCGACCTGCGGCCCGCCGCGGCCGCGGGCCGGCTGTTCCTGCTCACCACCCCGGTACACACCACCCACGGCCCGCAGGATGTCGGAACGAGAATCTGAGCGGCTCCACCCCGCCTCACGGGACGGGCTGCCTGGCCGGGCCATGACGGCGAGCCGCCGGTCGTCGAGGGCACCGTCATCCGCCCGGCCGCCGAAGATCTGCCCGGCATTGCAGTGAACCGGCCGTGGTGGTCGGGCACCGGCGCCACCGAGTCCGACGTGGACCGCTGCTGGCAGGCGTTCGACCTGGCAGCGGATGACGGCGCCTTCCACGACCGGTGGCCGGCCGGGGTGGTCCCGCCAGACGGCGCGCCGTTGCGGTTCGGGATCGAGCCGGTCCCGGCCCTGGGCGTCGACGGTGCCGTAGCGGCACGGTCTCCGCCGTCTGCGCGTCCGGGGCGCCCCAGAACCTGGCGTCCTTGACGATGAACTCGGCCCCGTGCTCGGGCGACCGGCGGCAGTGTGCGCCGCCCTTGAGTGATGCGCTCTGCTCCCGGCGCCGTCGCCCTCCTCGGGCTGGCACGTCTGCTCGCCAACCCGCAGCTCTCCGAGGACCTCGCCCGGATGGCGGCACGCCCGGCGACGGTGGTCACCGCGATGCGCTGGGGCGTGCGCACGGGGGGGTACCGCGGCCACCCGGACCACGGGCCGCTGGACGCGCGGCCGGCATCTCCCGTGTCAGCCGGCCGGTGTGTGCGGGGGCCGGATCAGCCCGAGTTGACACAAGTGGAGCCGTACCCCGGGTAGACGATGCTGAGGACGCCGCGCGAGTTGCCGCAGATGTCGGTCGGGATGTGGACGGGGATCTGGGTCTGGTTGCCGGACAGGACGCCGGGAGGTCCCTGGAGGGCGACGGCGCTGTGTGTGGCGCCGGCGCGGTTGGCCTTGCCCGAGGGGGTGTGGGGCTGGGGCAGGTTCTCCGCCGTGTGGTGGTCCTGGGCGACGTTGAGGTGGCCGGTGGCCTGGTCGTAGACGACGACCTCGTCGTCGGTTTCGTTGCTGACCGACTGGATGGCGACGCCGGATCCGGGGGTGAAGCCGATCCACGGGGCGATGCTGGTGCCCCGGATGAGCAGGTAGCCGGTGCCGGTCTCGTCGGGGCCGGTGAACAGGGCGATGGGGTCCTCGTCGGCGAAGTGGGCGACGGCCGCGTTGACGATGCCGGCGTCGCCGAAGGCGAGGATCAGGCCTACTTTGGTCCGCACCTCAAGGCCCATGGCCGCCAGTTCGGAGGCGACGCCGGTCTCCCGGGCCAGGGCGGCGGCGCTGGGAGCCTCGCCGGCCGGGGCCTGGTCGGCGGCGCGGGCCGGGGAGAGGGCCGCGAGCGGGAGTGCCGCGACGGCCAGGGCGGCGACGCCCAGGCGCACGCGGTGGCGCAGCGCCGTTGCGGTGACTTTCCGGACCTGTACGTGATCGGTCATCCTCGGCTCCGTTCATGGGGATGGGTACACACTGTCGGACACGAACATCACGGTCTGTTCCTATTTGCTGACTGTGTGCGTCTGTGGTCGAACGTAACCGGCGGCGGGCCTTCCGGCCATCCGGGACGGCGCGGGGAGTCCGATCGTGCGGGTGTCGGGACGGTGGTCGTGGTGGTGCGCAACGGCCCGGCGGTCTGCCGGGCCGTTGCGGGGTGTGCGTCAGGAGAAGCGCACGGAGCGGAGTTGCACCTGCTGGCCGCGGATCCCGCCGGGGGCGAGGACGTCAACGGCGGCGACCTCGTCATCGGCGCCCGCGAGAACGAGGGCCGCGCCCTGCTCCGCCGTCGGCAGCGGCACCGGCCCGGACACCGCGGGCCCGGTGGCCGGCCGGGGTGGTCCCGCCGGACGGCGCGCCGTTGCGGTTCGGGATCGACCCGGTCCCGGCCCTGGGCGTCGACGGTGCCGTAGCGGCACGGTCTCCGCCGTCTCCGCCGTCTGCGCGTCCGGGGCGCCCCAGAACCTGGCGTCGTTGACGATGAACTCGGCCCCGTGCTCGGGCGACCGGCGGCGCTGTGCGCCGCCCTTGAGTGATGCGCTCTGCTCCCGGCGCCGTCGCCCTCCTCGGGCTGGCACGTCTGCTCGCCCACCCACAGCTCTCCGAGGACCTCGCCCGGATGGCGGCACGCCCGCGACGGTGGTCACCGCGATGCGCTGGGACGTGCGCACAGGGGGTACCGCGGCCACCCGGACCACGGCCGCTGGACGCGCGGCCGGCATCTCCCGTGTCGGCCGGCCGGTGTGTGCGGGGGCCGGATCAGTCCGTGTGGGTACAGCTGGCAATGGCGCCGAGTCCCGGGTGGAGAATGCTGACGACGCCGCCCGCGGTGCCGCAGATGTTGATCGGGATGTGGACGGGGATCTCGGTCTGGTTGCCGGACAGGACGCCGTCAGGTCCATGGAGGGCGACGGCGCTGTGTGTGGCGCCGGCGCGGTTGGCCTTGCCCGAGGGGGTGTGGGGCCGGGGCAGGTTCTCCGCCGTGTGGTGGTCCTCGGCGACGTTGAGATGGCCGGTGGCCTGGTCGTAGACGACGACCTCGTCGTCGGTTTCGTTGCTGACCGACTGGATGGCGACGCCGGATCCGGGGGTGAAGCCGATCCACGGGGCGATGCTGGTGCCCCGGATCAGCAGGTAGCCGGTGCCGGTCTCGTCGGGGCCGGTGAACAGGGCGATGGGGTCCTCGTCGGCGAAGTGGGCGACGGCCGCGTTGACGATGCCGGCGTCGCCGAAGGCGACGATCAGGCCTACTTTGGTCCGCACCTCGAGCCCCATGGCCGCCAGTTCGGAGGCCACGCTGGTCTCCCGGGCCAGGGCGGCGGCGCTGGGAGCCTCACCGGCCGGGGCCTGGTCGGCGGCGCGGGCCGGGGAGAGGGCCGCGAGCGGGAGTGCCGCGACGGCCAGGGCGGCGACGCCCAGGCGCACGCGGTGGCGCAGCGCCGTTGCGGTGACTTTCCGGACCCGTACGTGATCGGTCATCCTCGGCTCCGTTCATGGGGATGGGTACACACTGTCGGACACGAACATCACGGTCTGTTCCTATTTGCTGACTGTGTGCGTCTGTGGTCGAACGTAACCGGCGGCGGGCCCTCCGGCCATCCGGGACGGCGCGGGGAGTCCGATCGTGCGGGTGTCGGGACGGTGGTCGTGGTGGTGCGCAACGGCCCGGCGGTCTGCCGGGCCGTTGCGGGGTGTGCGTCAGGAGAAGCGCACGGAGCGGAATTGCACCTGCTGGCCGCGGATCCCGCCGGGGGCGAGGACGTCAACGGCGGTGCCCTCGCAGTCGAAGTCGAGGTAGATGGTGGCGGCCGACAGGGTGAGGTTCCGGGGCGAGTGGGCCGGGTCGTCGTCGGTGGTGCCGGGCAGGTTGATGCACTCCCCGCTCGGCGGGTTGGTCAGCCCCTGCGGGAGGCCGGGGCCGACCTTGTAGAGGAACTCGCCGATGGCGGCGTCGGCGGAGGTGGGGAGGGCGAGCAGGAGAGCGCCGGCGCTGATGGCGGCGACCGTGGCGATGCGGAGACGACGCATGGATGCGGCCCTTTCTGACTGGCCCCTGGGGGTCCGGCGGAGTGAGGCGTTTTCGCGCTCGGGTGGCAGTCAAGCACCGAAGGTGAACACTCGCCCTCCTCGCGTCCGGGTGGACGGGAGCACGAAAGGGCGCCCGTCTCACGGCGTGCGCCCCCGGCCGGGCCGGCCCGGATCGATGCACCGACGATGCGGACCAGGACGGCGGTCGGCGTGCGAGCGGCCGGTGAGTGACTGTCAGCGCATGGGGCCACCGGTCCGTTCCCGGCGCCTGAAGACCGCGGGGCCGGCCCACACTCCTCCCGTGCCGGGCAGCCCCCCGAAGCCCCGGCTCCGTGGCCCGTGCGTGTGACGCGGGCGTGGACGTACGGCCCGCCGCGCGGGGTGAGGGCGGCGGGTGTCGGGCAGTGCGGACGGCGGGGCCCTCCGGCCCCGGCACCACTGCCGGAGCCGGGCCGGTGAAGGCCCCCGCGGGTCGGCCCGCAGGATCCGTCATGTCCTTCCGGAGGATCGTCCATGCCGCGCAACCCCTCGCCACCATCACCTGTACCGTCGACGGGGCTGCTGTGAGCGGGTCGACGGTCAACGGTTCCGAGGGCGAGGACCTCATCGGCTGCCCCGCGGTCCCCGCCGGTGTCACCGTCCATGGGCACGGCGGGAACGACAGGATCCGGATCAACTCGGACGGGGCCGCGTTCGAGGTCGGCAACCAGGGCCAGGTCAACGGCGGCACCGGAGACGACTGCATCCTGCTCAGGGGCGGTGGGGCCGGCCTGATCGGTGCACCTGGTTCGAACGGGACGGCCGGGAACACCGGGCAGGTCTACGGCGGGGGCGGCAACGACACCGTGACCGCCATCGGCGGTGGCGGGTCGCAGGGCCTGAACGCCGAGGGCTCCTGCGTCCACCGGTGCGGCGACGGCGGCCACGGCGGCGCAGGCAACAACGACCGTGTCTTCGGCAGCGGGAGCGGCACCACCGTCGAGGCGTCCGGCGGGAGCGGCAACGACGGCCGTGTCACCGTCGAGGAGGGCCTCGCCGGCTTCGAGGCCGTCCGCGCCACGGGCGGCGACGGTGGTCGTGCCGGACAGGTCGGCACCACGTGCCGGGGGGGAAGGCGGCCGCGGCGGCGACGGGAACAACCGCCGGATCACCGCCCTCAAGGCCGGAACGGGCCACGTGCGGGGCGGCGACGGACACCCCGGTGGCAGGGGTGGGAAGGGCAACGACGGCACCGTGGACACCGTCCCGGCCGACAACTGCCAGGCCCCGGGCGGAGCTGACGGACAGTCGTACTGAGTCGCCCTCCGGGCGGCCGCCGAGGCCACCGGGGAACCGGTGCGGCGCCTTCCCGTCGCACCGGCCCCCGTCCCGCGCTTGCCGCGCTCGCCTTCGACGGGCCGCGTCCGGCCACCGGCCGAAGGGCGCGTCGAATGCGACGCACGACGGGCCGCGTCCGGTCCCGGCCGCCCTCAGCGCCGGCCCCGGTGGTCGATGCCTCGAAGACGCGGTCGGCGCGGCCGGAGCCGTCGATGTGACCGTGGCCGGCGCCACCGGCACGCGGGCCGGTCGGCCGAACGGTCAACCGACGACCGCATGGAAGTTGTGGGTACCGCCGGCGCAGAACAGGACCAAGGGCTCCGGCGGGAAGGACTGGACGGTGCCGCCACCCTGCTCGCACTGCTGGACGGTGACCGGCGGATCCACCAGCGTCACCGGTGTGCCCGAAGGGCACGTGGCGGCGAGGGCCGGGCCGGCGCCCAGGGCGAGAACGGCGATCACCGGCAGGAAGAGGGCGGCGGTACGCCCGGAAGAGGTCATGGCACGATCGATAACCGTGCCCGGGCGGCGGCAAACCCGCCCCACCCGTACGGCCGCGCGACCAGGGACCATCACCCTCCGCACGCACGCGGGCCCCGGCGACGAACAGGCGAAAGGAAACCACGGACGCCGACGCCCTGCCCGCAGGCCAGCACCGTGGCTGCCCGGCTCGCCACTCCCGCCGCTCGCATCCCCCACAAGCGGCGCAGCGCCCTGGTCGAGCCGGGCCTCGCTCAGCTCTTCCAGCAATCCGGGCGCCGACTCCACCTTCGAGGACACGACGCGGTGGACACCGAGACCGAACTCCTCGGCACCGTGCGCGACATGAACAAGGATCTTCCGTCCGAAAAGCCCGACCCCCTCGATGGTTGAGGGCCGCGGGTCGCGCGACAGCCCTCCCGCCCGCCCGGCGACCGCACCGGAACCTCCCCGGCCCAAGGTGGCCGCCCGGCTCGAAGAACCGGGCGGCCCGCGGACCGCTACGACATGGGCCGCTCCTGACGACGGGTGAGCTCCACCGTCGTCGAGCCCACCACAAAGTCGGCACCAACCCCCGCCGCACCGGATCAATCACAAGCTCACGGGCGGCAGGGCCCGCCCCCTACGAGCAGGAGTTCGGGACGCCGGGGTTGAGGAGGGCGATGACGTCGACGCTGTTGCCGCAGAGGTTGGCCGGGAGGTGGACGGGGACCTGGAACTGGGTGCCGGAAGCGCCGCCCGGGCTGCCGGCCGCGACGCCCTCGGCACCCCCGATGCGCCGGCTGCCGGTGTCGGTGACCTCGGGGAAATCCTCGTCCGCGCCGGGGTCCTCGGCCAGGACGAGGTTCTTGGTCGTGCGGTCCCAGACCACCACGGGCTTGGACGTGCGGTTGATGACCGAGCGGACGGCTTCGCCGGGCTGGGTCTGCAGCTCCGCCCACGTGATCAGGTTCGTGCCGCGCAGCGCCAGGTAGCCGGTCCCCGTCTCGTGCTTGCCGGTGAACAGAGCGAAGGCTCCACCAGGGAGACCCTCGAACATGTCGACAGCCCGGAGCACGGTGACGGCGGGCCCCTTCGCCCCGATCAGGCCGTCCTTCTCGACCGTCTCCAGACCCATCGCACGCAGCTGCGCCGCGACGTCGGACGCCTGCGTCGCGGTCAGGGCCGCCGTCTGCTCCGAGGATGAGGGCGCCACCGGTTCGGGGGCCGGCGCCGCGCTGCCGTTGGGGGTGAGAAGGGCCAGCGGCAGAACGGCCGCGCCCACGAAAGCGCCCCACTGCCACCTGGGGCGGCGCCGGTTGCGAGTGGTGCCGGAGAGGATCACGTGAGTCTCCCTTTCCCTGTTCCCTGCTCATGGGTCTGACGACGGTGCCTCCACCGCCACAGGTGAACAGTAAGTGCTCAGACAACAGCAATGCGTGATCTCACCCAGGGAATGGCGGTCCGGCCGCGTCGGACGGCGCCAGCCGGAAGAAGTCCGACCCCGGCGACCCACTGGTACTGGCGAACATCCCGCGGACGGACACGCACGCCCACCGGCCACCGCCGGCCGACAGCGAGCTCACCCGGGCCATCGCGACCCCGGCACACGCCTACCGGCAGAGCCCGCACCGGCTCCTGGACGCCCTCGCGACCGCCGTCGACGCCCAAGGCAAAGGCCCGCCACCGTGCCCGGCGCCGAACCCCACCCCAACCGCGCCGCCCAGGTATCCATCGCGGCCCTCGCCCGCATACCCCACCCCCACCTCGCCCGCGCCCCGCGCCAATGGGAACCCGTCGCCAGCACCCGCCCCGCCCGACCGGGCCGGCCACACCCCCCCACATCACCTGGCAACGCACCCCGCGCCATCGGCAACCCCCTCTCGCCGCCTACCCCGTCTGCGTCCCGCACCACACCCGCGGCACCACCCAGGAGGCTCGTGCCCCCCCGGGGGGGCCACCGACGCCTGCGCACCCGCCACCACACCTGGCCCGCCGGCGACGAGCACAGCCCCGTCCTCGACGTCGCCGCGCTCCCCGAACTCCACCACGCGCAACGCGCCCACCAGCGCGTGATACGCCGCCCAGGCGCGGACCTCGCCTGGAGCTGGGCCCAGACCATCACCACCCGCTTCTCACACACCAGACCCCGGCCGCCCGCGGGGAGTGGAAGTGTCGGACCGGTTCCTCCGTGTTCCATGATCAGACTCAGAAGCCTCTAACCGGCGGTAGCGGGACCACCCGGGTGGCTGGGTCGAACCCGCTGAAAGGGGGCTACCGAAGGCCGTGCCGTGTGGGAGAACCTGGGCCACGCCTCGCTGTCGTCCGCGAAGCCTCGAGGTGTCTTCCGACGCCTTTCCTCTGTTCCCCCCTTTCGGTTCCGGATCCCGGCACGCCTCACAACGGCGCGTCCCGAGGTTCGGTGCTCAGTGCATACGAATCGAGTTCTGAAGTGCGTACGTCGTTCTCCCGTTCCCTCACGCCCGCGGCCACAACGGTGGTCGCCTCGGTGGCGGTCTCCGTGTTGCTGGCCTCCGGCCAGGCGATGGCCGCCGCCGCTCCCGCCCCGGGTGCAGACGGCCAGGCCGCCCGGGCGGCGGCCGTCGTCGAGGCGGCCACCGGCACTGGAGGTGTGGCTTCCGTCCCTGCCGGTCTGGCGCCCGCCACCTCTACGGGCAGTGTCGGGATGGGGGCGGCAGACGGCTCCAGCCTGGGGATGGCCCTGCCTTCCAGCCGCACCACTGCCGGCGTCCGGGCCGGCAACGGCAGTGTGGTCTACCCCGGCGCCGTCAAGGACGGCAGTGTGGCAGTGCAGCAGCTGGACGACGGCGGGATCCGGGCGCTGGTCACCATGGAGAGCGCGGCAGCCCCCTCGGACTACCGCTTCAGGCTCGACCTGCCGCAGGGGGCGCAGCTCCAGCAGCACGGCGACGGGAGTGTGGACGTCGTCCGGGACGGTCAGAGTCTGGGCCGGTTCGAGGCTCCGTGGGCCAAGGACGCGAACGGCGGCGCGGTCGCGACCAGCTACCGGATCGAGGGGGACTCGCTCGTCCAGCACGTCGAGGTCACCGCCGGCACTGCTTTCCCGGTGGTGGCCGACCCCACGTGGCAGGGGGTCTGGAACCGTGTCAAGGCCGGGGCGAGGAAGGCCGACCAGCAGGCCGTGCTCGGTGCGATCGGGGGGTGTGTCATCGGTTCGATCGGCGCCGGCGCCGGCTGTGGCCCGGGCGCGGCCACCGGAGCCATCGGCGGCGCCGTCAAGGGCGGCCTCGAGGGCTTCTTCAAGGGCAAGTGAGTCCACCGAAAGGACATGGCACCGTGAAAGACGAACAGCGCGCCTCCGGGCCGCGCTTCGGATTCGACGGGGAACTGTGGGTCCTCACCACGTGCATGCTTGTCGCCCTCTGGGGTATCCGCCGGCTTCTCGTCCTCGTTCTCCCCGGGGAAGGCCTCGCGGGTTTCGGGACGAGCGTGCTGGCCGCTGTGCTGGCGGGCCTGACCGTCAGCGCCGCGGCCCGGGCGTGGAGACGCGGTAGGACCTAGTGAACCAAGGGTGTCGCTGCCTCCCGGCTCCCAGGGAAGCAGCGGCACCCCGAGGAGAAGGCCGCCGTCCCCGACAGGGTGGCGGCCTTCGGCATGGACGGGCTGCGGGTCGGGGGTCGGCGGTGGCATCCTCGGCCTCGGCTGCTCGGCCGGTAAGCTTGTGATTTATCCAGTTCGGCGTGGTTTGGTGCCGACTTTGTGGTCGGTTGGCCTGCGGTAGGACTCGCCGGTGGCCAGGAGCAGGCCCACGTCGTAGCGGGTCGCGGGGCGGCGGTTCTTCGAGCCGGGTGGGCGGCCGTGACCCGGCCGGGCGGATCAAGGTGGGGTGGACGACACGGGTTCCTCTCAGTCCGCGCGAGGCCGCTCTCGGCCACGCTCTCGCCGGTGCCTGGGGCATCGGAGCACTGGGAACCTTCAAGTCCGTCATCGGACATGGCGGAGTACCTCTGTGACCCGGCCGGGCGGAAGGTTCCAAGGGTCGTTGCAACACGTGGCCGGCTCGATCAGGCTTCGATGAGTTCATGCAAACGCTCGGCCGGGGTCTCCCGGCCGAGCGTTTTGCGTGCGCGGCCGTCGAGTTCGACGGCGACCGCGGCCGAATCCTTCGGACCGTGGAGAGACAGATCGGTGCTCATGGGCAAGAACCGGCGGAGCAGGCCGTTCGCTGGCCTGTTCGGGCCGCTTCTCGAGCCGGCCGCGCCACGGCCCGGACAGCAGGCTCAGTGTCTGAAGCTGCCGGTGGACACGGTGTTCGAGGGCGAGCAGCTCGGACGCTGAGTCCAGGCGCAGCGGGCCGACTGGCCTGGCCTGGAGGAGGACCAGCGGGACCTGCTGACGGCGATCGGCATCGAGCCGGACGTCGAGCTGGTGGCCGCGAAGGCCGCCGCCGAGGTGAAGCCGAGGGTGTCCCCTGGGGACCGGTTCGCCCAGGGCCTGAGCGCGCTCGCCCAGTTCGTCGAGCGGGAACGGCACCCCCGGGTGCCCCGCCCGCACAAGGAACCGGTGGAGACCGTCGCGGCCGGCCCCGGCGGTGAGGAGCAGGTGGTGGTGTCGCACTTCGCGCTGGGCACCTGGCTCAACAACCAGAAGGCCCGCCGGGCGAAGCTCAGCCCCGGTCAGCTCGCGCAGCTCGCGGAGCACGGGGTGCAGTGGGCGTAGGGGGTGGGGGCGGCGCGGGACGCGTTTTTCTGGGCTCGGGGCCCCCTGATGCCACCGTTGCCCGCTGGAACGGTGGTGGTCGGGAAGGTCTGGAGTCCTGCCGTGGTGGCCTTCCTCGTCGGTGTGCAACAGGTTGGCTGCGGTACTGGATCGGGCGTACTTGATCATGCTGTCGGGGGAACGATGGGGGTATGACTGGCTGGCAGCGGGCGTGTTGGTGGGGGCTCGGCGTCGTTGGCGCAGGCGCGGTGGCGGGCACGGTGTGGTGGTTGACGGCCGCCCATCCCGGCGGTGCCGGGCAGGCGTGGGGCGCGATGAGCGCGGTGGCCGGCGTCGCCGCCGTCGTGGTCGCCCTGTGGCAGCTGCGCGCTGCCCGTTCGTCGGCCCGGCGGGACGAGCCGATGACCGGCAGCGGCGGGGCGATCGTGGCGGACGGGGACGTGTCGGACTCGACGACCTCGGCCACCGGCCCCGCCCCGGCCTCCGGTACCGGACCTGCTCCGGCGACGGGAACGCACGGCACCACCGGCGCCATCGTCGCGCGCGGCAACGTGAGCAACTCGCACACCGAGTACCGACCGTGAAGTGGGGCAGGAAGAAGACGCCTGGGCAGGAAACGGGCACCGGCAGTCGGCAGGGGCACGATGGCGCCGAGAAGCAGACCGGAACCGGGCAGCGGAATGCGGATGCCGGGGAGCAGGTCGTCGACGGCGGTCCGGGTCTTCGTGGGAGTACGGGGGCGATCGTCGCGGCCGGGGACGTGATCGGCTCCTCGACCCAGTTCGTGCAGGCCGAGCAGGCGTTGGTCCTGCCGGCGGAGGCGTATGCGCCGATCCCTGCGGACGCTGCCCTGGGTGGGGTGTCGAACGTCCGCGGTGGGCTGTTCGTCGGGCGCCGTGAGGAGCTCGCGCTGCTGGACGCGGCGTTCGAGGGTGCGGGCGAGGTGGTAGTGCACGCGGTCCACGGGCTGGGCGGGGTCGGCAAGTCGGCCCTGGCCACTCACTGGGCCTCGATGCGCACCGAGCCGGTGCGGTGGCGGATCACCGCCGACACGGCCGTCGGGGTACGGGCGGGGCTGGCCTCACTCGCCCGCGCCCTCCAGCCGGGCCTGACCGGTCTGCCCGAGGACCTGCAGGTGGAGCGGGCGGTGCGCTGGCTCGCTGGCCACGACGGGTGGCTGCTGGTGCTCGACAACGTCGACGACCCCGCCAATATCGAACCCCTGCTGGAACGCATCCCCCGCGGCCGGGTCCTCGTCACCACCCGGCGTACTGGTGGATGGCACCACCGTGCCACCGCCGTCCGCCTCGGCGTCCTGGAGGCGGGCGACGCGCTGGACCTGTTCGTGCGGGTCCTCACTCACGACGGCCCGCGCGAGAGCGAGGGCGCCGAGGCGGTGTGCGAGGAACTCGGGCACCTGGCCCTGGCCGTCGAGCAGGCCGCCGCGTACTGCGCACAGACCGGCACCGTGCCGGTCGCCTACCTGGAGATGCTGGCCCGGTGGCCGGCCGACATGTTCGCCGCCGGAGCGGAGACCACGGACTCCGAGCGCACCATCGCGCGGATCTGGCACCTGACTCTGGACCGCCTCACCGACACCCCCCTCGCCGGCGACATTCTGCGGATTCTGGCCTGGTACGCCCCCGACAACATCCCCCGCGAACTCCTCCACCATCTCGCCGCCGAGCCCGACGGCCCCACCGTCCCACAGATCAGCACCGCGGTCGGCCGGCTCCTGGCCTACAGCATGATCACCGACAACCGCGACGGCACCCTAACGGTCCACCGCCTCGTCCAGACCCTTGCCCGCACCCCCGACCCCCACGACCCCCACCGCCGGGCCAACGACATCACCACCGCCCGCCACCGAGCCACCCAGTACCTCGCGGCCGCTTTCCCCGACGATACGGGGCAGCCCGACAGGTGGCCGTTCTTGCTCGCCCTGATTCCTCATGTCGACTCCCTCGCTGATCGGACACCTGAGGCGGCCGACACCGTCACCACCGCCGCCGTGCTCAACAGTGCTGGTCTCTTCCTCATCACCGGTCAGGGCCAGGCTCGGCGCGCCGCCGCCCACCTCAGGCGCTCCCTGACCAGCCTGACGCGGATTCTGGGTGAGGACGCACCCGACACCCTCACCACCGGCAACAACCTCGCGGGCGCATATCGGTATGCCGGCGACCTGGCCCGCGCCATCCCCCTGTACGAACATCTCCTCCAAGACCGGGTTCGGGTCCTGGGCGAGGACGCACCCGACACCCTCACCACCCGCAACAACCTCGCCCACGCCTACCAGGGCTCGGGGGACCTGGCCCGCGCCATCCCCCTGTACGAACAGACCCTGGACACGATGGTGCGGATCCTGGGCAAGGACGCACCCCACACCCTCATCACCCGCAACAACCTCGCGGGCGCCTACCAGGACGCCGGGCGCATCAGGGACGCCATCACCCTGTACAAACAGACCCTTCAGGACCGGGTTCGGGTCCTGGGCGAGGACGCACCCGACACCCTCAATACCCGCGACAACCTCGCGGGCGCCTACCGGGGTGCCGGCGACCTGGCCCGCGCCATCCCCCTGTACGAACAGACCTTGGAGATGATGGTGCGGGTCCTGGGCGAGGACGCACCCGACACCCTCATCACCCGCGGCAAGCTCGCCCACGCCTACCAGGCCTCGGGAGCCGTAGCTCGCGCCATCCCCCTGTACGAACAGACCCTGGACACGATGGTGCGGGTCCTGGGCGAGGACGCACCCCACACCCTCAGCACCCGCGGCAAGCTCGCCCACGCCTACCAGGCCTCGGGAGCCGTAGCTCGCGCCATCCCCCTATTCGAACAGCTCCTTCAGGACCAGGTTCGGGTCCTGGGCGAAGACGCACCCAACACGCTCACTACGCGCAACAACGTCGCAGCCTCATATCGGGACGCCGGCGACCTGGCTCGCGCCGTCCCCCTGTTCGAGCAACTCTTACAGGACCAGGTTCGGGTCCTGGGCGAAGACGCACCCAACACGCTCACTACCCGCAACAACCTCGCCCAGACCTACCAAACCTCAGGGAACGTTGCCCTCGCCGTCCCCCTGTTCGAACAGCTCCTTCAGGACCAGGTTCGGGTCCTGGGCGAAGACGCACCCGACACCCTCACCACCCGCAACAACCTCGCCCACGCCTACCAGGGCTCGGGGGACCTGGCCTGCGCCATTCCCCTGTTCGAACAGACCCTGGACACGATGGTGCGGGTCCTGGGCGAGGACGCACCCCACACCCTCATCACGCGCAAGAACCTCGCCAGCGCCTATCGGGAAGCCGGCGACCTAGCCCGCGCCATCCCCCTGTACGAACAGCTCCTTCAGAACCGAGTACGGACACTGGGCGAAGACGCGCCCGAGACCCTCATCAGCCGCAACAACCTCGCCGCCTTCTACCGGGACGCCGGACGCACCAGCGACGCCGTTGCTGTGCTGCGGTCCGTGGTGGAGGGCCGGGTACGGGTTCTGGGTCCTGATCATCAGGACACGGTGGATTCGCGCGTGGGGCTGTTGGTGACGCTGGTTGAACGGGGACGTTCCCTGTTGCCCGGCAACTCTGCGGGCGCGTGGCAGAACGCTCTTGAGGCGGTACAGGCTGTCGGCCCGTACTTCGTCGAGGATCCTGGCGTGTACGGAACCGCGCTCGCCCACGCTTTCAGGCTCGCCGCGGATGTCCTCGATGTGGATGGGCAGTCCGAAGCAGCCGCCAAGTACCGCCAGCACGCCCGGTACGCCGCAGGAGCAGCGGCAGCGGCCCGGCGCGCAGAAAGCCGCCGCCGCTGAGTTCTGGGAGCCGGCCGGGAGACGCCCCGCAGTCCAGCGGGTGCTCGAAGCCGGCCTGATGCGTACGTGGCGCGCGCCGGACCCACATACGCTCGGCGCCTGACTCTCCAAGATTTCGGACCACTGCAACGGGGCCGCCAGGAGAGCTGAGAGCGCCGGGACAGCGGCGGGTGTTGGAGGAGATCGACCTGTGGTGGTGCCCGGTGTGTCCGGTCGCCTGGCAGCGCGCCTACGCCACCGCCCGAATGTGGTGGCTCGACACCGACGGCCAGGCCGACTTGGACCCGGCTGCCCACGGACACGGTGTTCGAGGGCGAGCGGCTCGGCCGACGAGTGAAGGCGCAGCGGGCCTGCTGGCCCGGTCTGGAGGAAGACCAGCGGAATCTGCTGACGGCGATCGGCATCGAGGCCGCCCGAGCTGGTGGCCGCGAAGGCCGCCGCCGAGGCGAAGCCGACAGTGTCCCGCGGCAACGGTTCGCCCAGGGCCTGGCCGCGCTCGCCCAGTTCGTCGAGCGGGAACGTCACCCCCGGATCCCCCGGCCGCACAAGGAGCCGGTGGAGACCGTCGAGGCCGGCCCCGGCGGCGAGGAGCAGGTCGTGGTGTCGCACTTCGCGCTCGGCACCTGGCTCAACAACCAGGAAGCCCGCCGGGCCAAACTCACCCCGATACAGCTCGCGTAGCTCGCCGAGCACGGTGTCGAGTGGGCGTGAGCGGGGCCTTCGAACCGCTTGGGCGGTCCTGTGGGGGCGTGGGCTGCCATCGCCGGCACCGGTTGCGGGATGACCGGGAGGCCGCGTTGGAGCCGGGGCCGGCCGGGTCCCGGTGAGCGGGCGCTGCCCGGGGTTCGTGATGCGGACGAGCGGGCGGCCGACCCGTTCGACGAGTACTACCTCGGCCTCCGGACCGACTGGTAGAGCAGCCCAGCCGGGTAGACCGAAAGGGGCCGTCTCCCGCTGGGTGGCGGCCCGTTCCGGTGTACCCGGCAGTCAGGGTCCGAGCAGACCGGGGTGGAGGAGGTTCGGTCGTGCGGGATGTTTGCGCCTTCGCCGATCACGGCGTGGAGTGGGCGTAGCGGCCCTCCACAGGGTACGGGACGGACGGTCGCGAACCCGGGCCGTCGGCGGCTCTTCGCCCGTGCCCGGGGCGGGGCCTTCGTCGTCGTGGTGTCAGGGGTTGCGCCAGCTCCGGAGCCGATCGGCAGCCGCTCGGGTGTCAGGGTGGTCGTGACCGAGGAGCCGCTCGCGGTCGGCCAGCACCCGCTCCATCAGGTCGACCGCCTCACCCGTACGCCCCGCCTCCCAGTAGGAGAAGGCAAGGTTGCTGCGGATGCCCAAGGTGTCGGGGTGGTCGTGGCCGAGCAGCCGCGCGGCATCAGGCAGCACACGTTCCTCAAGCACGATCGCCTCGTCCGTACGTCCCGCCTTCCCGTAGGAGGAGGCCAGGTTGGCGCGGGCAATCAGGGTGGTGGGGTGCTCGTCACCGAACAGTCGCTCACGATCGGCGAGCACCCGCTCCTGAAGATCGATCGCCTCACCCACACGCCCCACCTGCCAGTAGGAGTAGGCCAGGCTGCCGCGGACGTCCAAGGTGTCGGGGTGCTCGTCACCAAGCAGTCGCTCACGATCGGCCAGCACCTGCTCCATCAGGTCGATCGCCTCTCGTGTACGCCCCGCCTGCCCGTAGGAGAGGGCAAGACTCCCGCGGGCGGCCAGGGTGTGGGGGTGCTCGTCACCAAGTAGTCGTTCACAATCGGCGAGCACCTGCTCCATCAGGTCGATCGCCTCTCGTGTGCGCCCCACCTCGCTGTAGGAGACGGCGAGGCTGTGGCGGATGGTCAGGGTGTCGCGGTGGTCGTGGCCGAGCAGCCGCTCACGATCGGCGAGCACACGCTCCTTAAGGTCGATCGCCTCACCCACACGCCCCGCCCGCCCGTATGACTGGGCCAGGTTTCCGCAGGCGGCCAGAGTGTGGGGATGCTCGTCACCGAGCACCCGCTCGGCATCCGCTGCGAGGCTCTGCCAGTGGGTGACGGCGGCGTGGATCAGGCCGGTGCTGGTCAGGCTGTGGCCTGCTGCGAACAGGACGGGGTGGCCGTGGGGGTGCCAGAGGAGGTCGTCGGCGTGGGTGGTGAGGGTGTCGGTGTTGGCGCGCAGGACGGCGGTCAGGTCGCGTGCGGTGTGCTCGTGCTCGGGCCAGGTCTCGAAGAGGGCGTCGGCTGCGGCGTGGACGGTGGCGGGAAGTTGGGTGGGTGGGGTGGTTTCGCGGGCGGCACGGGCGGTGAGGGCGTGCAGGCGGACCGTACGGTTGGTGTCGCGGGCATGGTGGGTGATCAGGGCGTAGTGGTGGAGCAGGCGCAGGGCGGCGCGGGCCTGGCCGGCGGTGACCGGATCAGGGTCGGGGGTGCCGGGGGGGAGTGGGGTCCTGTGGGTGGTGAGGTAATGGGTGACGGCGTCGGTGGCCCAGAGTTGCTGGGGGTGACCGGCGGGGTCGAGGTGCGCGGCGAGACGGATCGCTGGGGCCGCGAGGCCGACCGGTTCGCGTTGCTGGGCGGCGTCGAGGGCCAGGAGGAGCGAGGTGGTGACCTGGCGGCCGTACCTGTCGGTGTCGGCGCCAGGCGGCAGGAGGGTGGTCAGGCGGGAGGTGCGGTCGGTGAACAGGCCCAGGTAGGCGGTGCAGTCGATGTCTTCGTTGATCATGTAGGCAGCGGCGTGGGCCAGGGCGAGCGGCAGCCGGCCCAGTGCCTTCGCAAGGTCGTCGGCCCGGTTGTCGAGGAGGTGGGCGCTACCGGCTGCGGTGAGGCGCTCGCGCAGGTAGTCGAGCGCCTCGTCGGGGGTGTAGGTGCCGATGTCGACGACGGCGCGACCGTTGCCGGTGACGAGGGCGTCGCGGCGGCGGGTGGTGGCCAGCACCCGCCCGTCCGTCCCGGCGGGCGGGCGGGGCCACCACGGGACGGTGTTCTCCAGGTCGGTGAGGTCGTCCAGGACCACCAGCCAGGTGCGGTCGGTGACGGCCAGCCAGTCCAGGAACGCCGCCGCGTCGTGTTCGGCGTCCTGCCCGTGCGCGCCGGGCACGCCGGCCTTCGCTGCGGCCCGCGCGTAGGTCGCGACGATCTGCGCGGTCTCGGCGGCGTCCACCCACACCAGCACGTCCAGCCCGTCGGCATGGGCCCGGTGGGCGCAGGTGGCGGCGAGCTGCGACTTGCCGACACCGCCGCCACCGGACAGAACTTGGGTCAGGACCACGGTCGTGTTGCGCTCCCGGGCCCGGTCGATCTTCTCCTGCAGGTCCGGGCGGGACTGGAACGCGGAGGCCAGCGGCGGCACCGTACCCACCCGTACCGGCCCAGGTGCCGATGCGGGCGCAGGGTGGTTGTGGTGGTGGGTGACCGTCAGGTTCCCCGCCTGGTAGACGTCACCGCCGACGGTGCTGTTCTCGATGCGGTTGTCCACCTCGGTGTGCTCGACCCGGCTGCCCGCCCCGATCGCAGTGTGGGTGATGTCGCGCCCCGCACCGACGGACCCGTCCCCCGACACGTCCACCCGCACCGAGGACGACGCCCCGGCGCCGACGCCGGCCGGCCCGTTCGTCGGCCCCGGCCCGTCACCCTGGTCGTCCGACAGAGAAACCGCCGAAACGGCACCCTCGCCGGGCGCCGGCGCACTGTCCCCGCCGGCCGGGCCGTCGCTGCCGATGGCCTCCGGTGGGGCGCCTGCGCCGGGAACGCCGGTCCGCTCGGGCCGCTTCCCGGGCCGGCCGCGCCACGGCCAGAACGGCGGGCTCACAACCATCTCCCCCTCGGATCGATACGGCAGGTGCCGCCGACGGTGGTGAATCCGGAACGAACAAGGTCGACGTCGACATCGTGCCCGTCGAAGCCCAGGACGCCACCGCCTGCTGCAGCACACCGGGCGCCGCCGGGCACCCCGCCCGCACGACCACCACGGCACCCACCCCCTGGGGTCCCGGGACGGCTCCCCTGGCGAACACCCGAACGTCATCCCGACCGCAGCGTAGCCGCAGCCAGGGGGTGTGCGGGGCGGGCAGCCCGAGGCCCGGAACCGCCCAGGTCTCTACAGTTCGAGGTCCATCCAGTTGAGGCTGTTCAGCGCGACCTTCGGCGCGCGTCGGCCTCCGCCGGTCCCGAAGTAGTGGTCGCGCAGGCCGTCGGCGAGGATCTCCTCCTGTTCGTTCTGGGTGGCTCCGCGGTCGCGGGCGGCGTAGAGGGCCTGGGCGACGCTGCCGGGCATCCGGAGGTTCTGCAGGAACCGGTCGCGGGGGTCGTCGGTGGAGTTCGGGCCGGCGTCGAAGCCGAACGTGCCGGAGATGTGGAGCGTGAAGCCGTTGCTCTCGGCGGCCTTGCGGACCCTGTCCTTGACCCTGGGCTGCCATGTCGCGCGGACCTTCTGCTCGATGGCCTTCGCCGCGGCCGGCTTGGGGGTGCCCTGGCCCTTGAGCCAGCGCTGCACGGTGCGCTGGGAGACGCCGAGGTCCTGGGCGAGCTTCTTGGTGGAGCCGTTGGCGCCCTTGAGCAGGAACCGCATCCGGGCCTGGACGGACTGCGGGATCGGGCGGGTGCGCTCGGCGCGCTCCAGGCCCTCGTCGATCTCCCCCACGGGGCATCAGATCCTTTTCTGCCGCCCCTCGGCCGGGGCGGCGTCGCGTCATCGTGGCGGTGGCGGGCGGTGCGGTTACTCGTCGGCGGAGACGATCCCGCCGGTCTTGATGTGCCGGGCGGGGTTCGTGTCGTCGGCGAGCAGCTCGGCGATCTCCGGCATCGGCCTGCTGCCCTCGAACTTCACCAGCCCGGGGGACACTCCGAGGCGCAGGGAGGTGGTGAGGGTGCCGTCGGCGCGGGTGAGGATGTCGAGGGCGCCGGGGCCGGGTGAGGCGAAGACGGCGCAGTCGGAGAGGATCGCGAAGGCGTGCAGGCCGGTGTGGGCGGCCATTTTGCGGAGTTTGCGGTGAAGGTTGACGGTGGCGGTGTCGATGACCAGGGCGCGCATCAGCGGGTCCCAGGTCGGGCGGTCGAGTGCGGCCCAGCGCTCGCCGGGCGTGTAGCCGTGCCCGCGGGGCCTCTCCTTCATTTTGCCGATGGTGCCCTTGGCGGTCTGTTTGATCGCGGTGAGCACTGCCAGTTCCGCCGGGTCGCCCTGGCCCGCCTTGATGGCTTCCATCTTTTCCAGGTAGGCGACGGGGTCGGTGTCGGCGAGGGTGAGCGGGATGCCGAGGGCTGCCATCGTGTCCAGGTATCCCTGGCGCAGGTGCTTGTGCCAGGGGTCGAGGTAGGGGCCGCTCTCGTGGCGCAGCCAGCCCTCGAGCGGCTGCGGGCGGGCGCCGAGCTCGATGGCGTAGGCGACCTTCGCGGTGGAGTACCAGGCCGGGCCGGTCGGACGCGTCCCGTCTGCGGTGAACGGGGAGGGGAGCAGCGGGTTCGTGTCGAGGTGGGAGAGGTCGACCAGCCAGCTGCCGGGGATTTTCGGGTCGAAGGTGGGGTTGAGTTCGTGGACGGGGCCGGACAGTGGCAGGGCGAGACGGCCGGCGGCGGCGAGGAAGGCCGTGTTCACGTCGAGGCCGACGGCGAACGGCGCCGCTGCCTCCTGGTCGGTGAGGTTGCGGTGCCAGTCCCACGCCTCGGTCACCAGTTCGCCGCCGGGTTCCCGGCCCTGGGCGAGCGGGTGCATGTCCGGGACTTCCGGCGGCGCTGCGTCGAACGCCTCCTTCGGGCGGGAGCCGTCCACCGGTCCGGACGTCCAGCCCGCCTCGGTGCGTACCGCGCGGGTGGGCGGGCGCAGTGCGGTGACCAGTTCGAGGCCGGAGACGGAGGTGGAGCCGCGGGGGGTGAGGACGCGCTTGGCGTAGGTGCCGAGCAGGCGGGCGAGGTCCTGCGGGGCGAGGCTGTCCGGGATGTTCCAGCCGCCGGAGGTGAGGGCGCCCCAGGCGGGGATGCACAGTTGGACGCACTGGCGTTTGCCGTCCTCGGGGCTGCGGTAGATGCGGGCCCACGGGCCCAGGCCGCGCTGGGTGAGCTGCCAGCCGGCCTTCTCGACGGCCTTGACCGTCTTGTGGGTCTTCGGCAGCTGTCCGAGCCGTGGGACGAAGTCCTTCTTCTCGTCGCGGCCCATGGCGGGCAGGCCGAGCTCAGCGAGGGCGGTGTCGGTGATGACGACCAGGGCGTCGCCGTCCTTGCCGTGCCGGTGCAGGCGTGGCGAACCCAGGCGGTTCTCCAGCGCCCACTCCACGACGTCGGCGAGCGTGCGGCCGGGCGGGGCGGTGGGTGCCTGGGTGCCGTCGGCGAGGTAGGCCACCAGGGCTTTGCCGGACGGGGCGACGTCCAGTACCGCGAGCGGTCCGGCCGGGAACCTGGCGGCTGCGGCCTGCTCCCAGTCCGCCGGTCCCTGCGCCGCGGCCGGCTTCTTCGCCGGGGCCTTGCGCGCTCGCGACGAGCCGGCGGCCGGACGCGACGGGGCGGGGCGGCGGGGCGCAGTTGCAGGGGCGAGCCCGGGGGCGGCCTGGCGGGGTTCAGCGGCCGGAGCGGCCGGGGCATCCGGCGCCGGCGCGTCAGCCGGGGCGACGGGGTCGGGGTGCTGCTGCACGGCGGCAGGGGCGGTGGAGGGGCGGCAGAACCCGCCGAGGTGCATCGGGTGGCCCTGGGCGCGGTAGACCGACGGCTGCCCGCACTGCACGCACGGCGCAGGCTGAGCCGTCAGAAGCGAGCCGTCCGGGTTCTGGTCCAGCATCACCGGTTGTGCGGCGGGCGCGGACGGGGCCGGCTGCCCGGCCACGGGCGCGGGTGCCTCGGGCGCCTCGGCCGCGGCGCGCACCGTAGGCGGCGCCTGCGCGGCTGCGGGCTCGGGTGTCCGGCCCCCGCCGGTGGTGCGTACGAGGCCGGCGGTCTGGGCGAGCCGCAGCCACTCGGCGGGCTCGACCGTGCCGTGCTGCAGCGCCAGCGTCGCCAGGAACGCGATGTAGACCTCGCGTTTGGGCGGGCGCGGCTCCGTCGTCCCCGCCTCCCAGCGCACGATCGTCTCCCGACGGGTCTTCAGTGCGGTGGCCAGCTCCTCCTGCGTGTACTCCCCCGCCTTGCGCAGCCGCTCCCGCTCCGCGGGCACCGGCAGGTCGTCCACCGGCTTCGGCCGTGCCAGCAGTGCGTCGATCGACGCGAACAGGTCCTCACTCATCGACACCTCACCTCCACCACACACCCTAGCGTGAAAGTCACTTTCGGATCGCACTTCTCGGTCACACATTCACTGGATCGGGGCATGCCGCGTCCCGTGTCAGATGATCTTGACCGATTGCCAAATGATCTTGACGGGTGAACTCCGGGGGGAGGTGACGGGTGGCCCCACGCACGCGCGAGGCCGGCGGCGGCACGGCCGGCTCGTTCCGGCGACAGGGGCGGCCACACCAGCCGGACACCATCAAGAGAAGTAGTCAGAGAAGTAGACGCGCCCTCCCGGACGCCGAAGGCCCGGTACAGGTGGTCTTCGCGCGCGAGGCGCGAGGCCGCACGCGCGGACCGGCCACCGGGGACATCACGGGGCCGGGACAGCAGCACGGCAGGGGCGGGAACCACCTCGGGGCGGTGGGCGGCCACGTGGGCTACGAGTCGTCGCTGGAGCGGGATCGGCCGATCCTGCTGGACCGCGAGCCCGAGGTCGTGGGGATCGCCTCGCAGCCGTTCTGGCTGCACTGGCACGACGGCCTGCGGCGGCGCCGGCACGCGCCGGACTACTTGGTGCGACTGGCCGACGGCCGGGACCGGGTGGTGGACGTGCGGGCCGGCAACCACCCGCCGCCTCGCCTGCGTCGTCCCCGACAACGACACCCAGCGCCACCGCATCCGAGCCCTGGCCGGGGCCGGCCACTCGACCGCGTACATCTGGGCGCGGATGATGGACGACCACGACACGCCACTCACCTGCACCGCCATCAACAGCTCCCTCCGCCGCGGCGGCAGATCCACCGACCTCTCTGCTGAGCGGACCCGAGGCCGCCGACGGGGCGAGCGAGAGCCGGGAAGTCAGGCAGTCGGCAACCGCACGTGAACGCCGTGTACGTCACAGCGGCTGCCGCCAGTTGCGATAGGCGTGCGGAGGTCTGGCGAAGCCGCTGTCGCTGAAGGGGTTCGGCAGCGTGCCGTCGAGGGTGCCCGCCAGGAAGTCGCCGAAGCCCGCCGCGAAGCGGACCCAGGGTTCCTCCCCATGGTGGTGCTGGCGCTTGAAGACGACGACGTCCCAGCGGTCCGGGTCCCGGGTGTCGCACAGCCAGAAGGCCACGTCGCTGTTGGCACTGCCTGCGAACGGGAGAAGCCTTCCCCCCTCCAAGTTCTCCGGGGCGATGCCGGTGCGAGCCACCGGCTCCTCCCTGGGGTCGAAGTCCAGCCCGTCGATGAGATCGCCGTACGGGGAACCGGCCACCGGCGGCGTGCTGACGCCGAGGTACTCGTCCAGTTCGCCGCCGCCGTAGAGCGTGACGAAGTCGCGGTAGTCGGCGGGCAGACGCAGGCCCGTGGTCCGGGCCAGATCCTCCCAATCGACGGTGTCGCCGGGGACGCTCGGCTCCCCCAGCAGGGCTGAGAGGCGGGTGATGGCCGGGTGGACCATGATGGTTCTCCTCCATGCGTGGCGCGGTTCGATCAGTCACCGTATTGCCCGGCGCCGCCCCAGCCGGAAGACGTCGTCGCCGAATGCGGAGTACGCCACGCCAGCCTCAAAGTGACGCTGGGTGGATCCCCGGAAGCCTACCGATCGTCAAGATCATTTGATAACCAGTCAAGATCATTTGAGACGGGACATGCCGAAGCATGATGGCTGTACCGCGCCTGTCCTGTGACAAATGATCTTGACTGTTTGCCAGATGATCTTGACCGGTCGCCCGGGTGGATCGTCCTCGGATGCGAGGCGGCCAGCCGGGCCCTGCAGGCGCTCTACTCGGAGGACGGGAGGGAGGCGGAGTTGCGGTGGGTCCCCTCCAGGTAGGTGCCGATGTACGCCCGCAGGTGGGAGACCCAGTACCGGATCGTCATGGCGCTCGGGATGTGCGGCCACCGGCCCGCTCTCGGCCTTCTCCGCGATCTCGCCCGGCACCCCTTCGGGGCCACCACGGTGTACGTCGCGCTCGGCGACGCCATCGTCCGACCGAGCGCCCCCGAGGACACGGCCGATGCACTGCGCTGGTGCGTGAACTCCGGCACCCCGATGCTCGCCGACGGCGCCCTGCGCTCCGTCGCCATGCAGCGGCCCCCGTGGATGCGGCCACGATCGACCACATCCTCGACGTCCTCGCCCCCTGGATCCTCACGACGACCTCCGCTTCTGGGCGGCGGCAGGATGGACGGGCCCTCGCGTTCGGGGATTCCTCCAGGACTGCGCAGCCGGCCCCCGGGCCGACGCGGCCATCTCGTCCCTGCGGGGCAAGTACCAGACCCACTCCCCTCTGTAGCGACTCGCCCCGAAGCCCACCCGTCAAGATCATTTGGCAAACGGTCTTGACGGACAGCAGGTGAGCGCCCACCAACGTTTCACCCGCGGTCTGCCGAACGGGACTGATCCGCGGCCACCGGGCCGGCGCACGGGGCAGGGGCGCACGGTCGGGCACCCCTGCCCCGCGTGCGTGAGTACAGGACGCACCCCCGGAACCATGCGCCGGCCCCCGTCGACGACCGGCGGCCCGCGCGCTGTGCGGAAGTCCAGCGGGACGTTTCTGCGGCAAAGGTGGCTGCCTGCGGCCGGTCACCACGTGGAGCCGCAGCGCCAACGGCAACCTCGGCCCGGTGGGACCGGGTCTCCGGAACCGGTGACCCGGTCCCACCTTCGCTGTGGCGGCCCGCTCAGAGCATTCCGGACTCGACCGTCCGGGCCAGGATGTGATCTGCCTCGGCCGCCGTCAGCGACACGGTCGAGGAGGCTCTCTGCCCGAAACAGCGGACCCGGTACTCGTACCCGCCTTCGCTGGTCTCGGCTATCGATACGCACATGTGCATCGGTGTCTCGCAGCCCCGAAGGCCTCGTTCGAGGTGCAGGTGACGGCGCAGCGCGGCGATCCGGTGGTGCGGGGGCAGGTGGAGCTGTGCGCGGCAGCTCTTGCAGCGCAGGAGGTGGCGCACGCTGCCGTGGCGGGCGAGGAATTCCATGCCCTGTGCTTCCTGGGTGTTGCAGTTGCCGCACAGGGGTCCGCGGATCAGGCCGTGTTCGTGGCAGTGGTCCCAGGCGGCTGCGGGCCGGGCCGGGCTGCACATCGTGCACAGGAAGTCTTCGGCCCGAGGGCCCTGTTCGCGGACTCTCGCGTAGGTGGTGCCGGCCAGTTCCTCGTCGTAGCGGCGAAGGTCAGCGGTGGCGCAGGTCGGGCAGAGCACCTTCCATCCGTCGGCGGCGGGCGTGTGCCGGGTCGGGTCCGTGTTGTGCGTGCCGCAGGTGCCGCAGACGCAGTTGCCGGCGGCCAGCGTGGTGTCTGCCTGTTCCCACTGGTCGAGGACGAGGGCGAGTGTTCGGGGGACCGTCCAGGTGTCGCGCGACCAGACCAGTGCGGGGAGTGGGAGCAGGCAGGCGATGGAGTGGTTGGCGCAGCGTTGGAGCAGGCTTTCGGGGGTCAGTCCGCAGGGCAGTGCCCATCCGTCGGGGCTTCGTCGGCACGGTGTCCCGCACGGGCAGCCGTTCTTCATGCGCGCGGCCAGGGCCGCGTGGTCGGCCCAGCGCCGGATCCGTTCCCTCCAGCCGGTGCGGGGAGGTGTCGCGGGCTCCTGCTCGCCGGGGCGGTGCAGCCGTGGGTCGAGGAGGTCGCCGAGGTCCCAGGGCAGTGCGGCGATCGTGCGCCCGGCCGCACGGACTTCGTCTTCGTCGAACTGCCACCGGTTGGCGCGCTTGTGGGCGCGCACCGGCACATGCCCGACGAAAACGAAGTCGTGCTCGGCGAAGCGCTTGCGCTGGAAGTGCTCCGGCACTGTCGGCACCGGGCAGCCGCGTGTCTCCTCGGCCAGACACTGCACAGCCAGCTTTTGACTGATCGTCCGAGCAGCCTGACAGGTGGCACCGACAACGCTCTCTGCGGTACTGGGGGCCGAGCCGTGCGGCAGGACCTGCGATCCTGCGCACGGCGTTCGGCCCGCTGAACGACAGGGCGGACGCCGACCTGCCGACCGAGGCGGGCAACAGCGGTGCCTGCCCGCTTCCCCGGCTTCCTCCCCCGATCCGGAACCCCGGCTGCGCGTACCGCACCGCCCTGCCGCCACGGGCCCTGGGAGCGGGCCGGCTCCCAGGGCCCGTGGCGGGCCGGACCACGGCTGAAGAGCCTTGCGCCGGTCATCAGCGTGGGAAGCCTGGCGGCAGCGGCTTCCCGCCCGGGGCCCAGGGGCGGCACGGGTCCGGGTGCGGCATGCGGCGTGCGGCGTGTCCGTCATCGGCCCAGCGGGCGGTGTTCGGCCGCCGGGCAGCGCGAGTGCCGACCCCGCGGCCCCGCAAGCCGCACCGGGTCAGAAGCGGGTCAGAAGCGGGTCTCCCCGGCCCGGCCTGCGAAGTCGTCGTCGAGGAACTCGCGGAACCGCTCCCGGCCGCGCAACGGAGGCCGGCCCGCGGCGACGGTTCCGTACCAGGCGGCCTCGGCCATCAGCGCGGCGGCCTCGTACCACTGCTCGTCCCCGCGCCATGGCACCCGCGACGCGGCCGCCATGGCGCGGGCCGCGTTCCCGGCCGCGAACGCGTACTCGCTGTCGGGGCCGCAGGAGTCCTGGGCCGTCCGGTAGACGACCGGCCGGCGCCCCGCGGAGCGGACAACGTCGGAGCATTCCAGCGGGTCGTCGTCGAGGGCGCCGACCGCCGCCCTCGCGAGGGCCCGGCCGTCCGCGAGAGTGCCGGCCTGCGACAGTGCGAGGAAGGCCGCGTGGTAGACCTCCGCCCCCATCTGGTGACCGGCCGGCAGGAACCCGGCCGCGACAGCCACCGCGTGCGCCTCCCGCTTGCAGGCCCGGGACACGCCGGTGAACGTCGCCCGGTCGAGCGTCCGCAGCTCGCGGTGGGCGTGCTCGACCAGGGCGTACGCCTCCCACCACGCGTGCTGCTGCGCGTCGACCCGCACGATGCGGTGCAGACTGTCCGCCGCATCGGTCATGCCGTGCTCGCGCAGGGCCCTGGACAGGGCGAGCCAGCGCTCGTTGGGGGTGACGAGTCCCAGGGCCGCGGTGTAGGAGACACCGGTGGTCGCCTGGATCCGGCGTGCGAGGTGTGCGGAACGGGACTGGTGCTTGGGCATCAGGGCCTCGGTCTTCCGGCGCTCCCGCCCACGCCCGGACCGCCCCGCTGCTCGATGCACATGCCGATGGGGGAAGTACGCGGGCCCGTTGGGGACCTTGACCCGTTTCCCCAGCCACGTGGGAGCCGGACGGGAGGCAGTACGCGCCTGGCCGTGCAGGACATTACCAGCCAGGCCGGGCCGGAACCGGCGACGCGCGGGCCCACCGAACACGAAAGCCCCCCTGGGGTCCGGCACGGGCCCACGGCCCCCGGGGCCAAGCGCGCCCGGCCCGTTCCCGGACAGCGCGGCAGGCGGGCGCACACCGGCCCTCCGCCGGCACCACGCACAGCCGGGAAGACAACGGCTCGGCCACGCTCACCGTCACTGTCCCGCACGCCGCCCCGACCCTGGCCGCAGGAACCGTGTCCGCGCTCACCAAGAGCCGGGAGGCTGCGCCGCTTCCCACCGACCGGCGAACTCCTTCGGAAGCCGGCAGCGGCATTCCCCACGACCGCAGGCCACGCCCCGCACGTGAGAGGCCGAACATGCGCAGCACGCTGGTCGGAGCCAGTAGCGGCGACTCAGAAAGGAAGGTCCTCCTGAAGCCGTGCCTGCCCGTTCTGCTGTCCCTCCAGGTAACGCTGCCGTGCTGTTGGCAGCGGGTCGCAGGCTTGCGAGCAGTACTCGGGGCGCGCCTGCGGATATGCGCCGGCGCCGAAGCCGTCCTCGAGCCGGCTCAGCTCCCGCCGGCACCCCTGACAGCCGCCTGCTGCCTGCCTGAGCCGCGCTGCCTCCTTGCGGGCGGTCTCCCACAGCCGCAGGCGCTCGCGGCCCATGGCACGGCGGGTCCGCAGGACGAGCCCGTACTCGGCAGGTACGTCGTGTTGTTCAGGCTCGTGCGGGTCGTCGAAGGCTGCCGTCACGATCGTCTCGGCCATCATCTCCCCCGCCCCGACCGCGACAGCGGCCTTCATCAGCTCCTCGACGGGCCAGTCCGGACTGCTGCGCTCGTGTTCCCCGGACCGGTGGCTTGCCTCGGCCCAGAACCGCCCGGCCGTCACCAACGAGTACAGGTCAAGATCGAACAAGTGCGATGAACACCATGGGACTTCGGTTTCCAGCATCCGCCTCTCGCAATCCGGCTGCCGACACAGTTCCGTGCAGGCACCACCGGCCAGACCGAGAGCGAACCGGCGCTCTCCGCACGCCACCACAACCCTGTCCGCGTCCACGACCTCCACCCTCAGCCCGGTGTCCATGCCGACTGCCGACGCGGACAACTTCCCGGCCAGCGTGAGAAGCGCGGGGTGAGGGACGGCCGTGCCCAGGAGCGCGGAGACGGAGGACGGCGCAGGACTCCAGTCCTCGCTCGGGTGCCACCGGTCCCCCCATGCCCCAGGAACCGCCTCGGATCCCGTCGCGACGTCGACCAGCAGCTCTCCCAAGGTGAACGTCACTACGGGCACGGGGGCGATCATGTCACCACTCGCTTCCTGGCCCACGTCCCAAGTCCTCTCCACGCCAGCTGCCGTGCGGCCCAACTGCCCTCCGGGAACAGCACTTTCACGCCCGGATGCTAGCGCGGGCACCCGAATCCCTCCCGGTGCCGCGCCACTGCGACGTTCCGGTACGACCGGGACTCGCGAGCGATGGGAGCCGAGGCGCTCCGAGCACCGAGTTCGGCGACGCGGCCCCGGAACGCCTTCCAGGACCGCTGTGAGCTGATAAGAACTCGGCCGGGGCGTCATCACGACGCCCCGGCGATGACAGGTCTGCTTGCGGGGCGCGCTGGACCATGGCCTCCACCGGACCAGCCGGTCCAGCGACTGTCGCGGTCGGGCGCAGGGAAGTGTCCGGCTCATGGCGGTGGCGTGCAGAGATGATCGGGTCGGCGGTGGCTGATCGGTCGTGGGCACCCGTACCTCCGCCCGCGCTTCGGACCGTCGTATCCCGTTGCCTCGACCAAACGGGGCGCGGTGTCCGGTGGAGACTGCTTCTCGGCGTGGGCCTGGTGGAGGAGCGGTCTGCGGCGTGGGTCAGCGGTCCTCTGTCCGGGCGCAGTGCCGCAGGAGGTACTCGATCTCGTCGGGCGCGTGGTGCATCCTTTCCTGTCCCCAGGTGCTGTCGAAGTCGAACGAGGATCGGCTGGTCCGCTGGAGCCGCAGTGCCCGCAGGGTCGTGAGCGGGGCGAGCAGGAGCCGCCACAGGGCGACCCTCATCCGGTGCGTCCGTGCTGGGCCGTCGCCCGGCTTGGCGGTGTTGTGGCTGCCTTGAGTGCCTCGACGGATTGGCGGAGCAGGATCTGCATGGCCTCGTGCCGGGTATCCAGGTCCTGGAATCCGGCACCGAGTTCCTCCCACAGCTCCAGGAGGGGGTACCACCAGGTGTTGCAGGACCTGATCGCGCGTGCGGCACGTTGGAGCTCGGCCACCCGGGCATCGTCGGGGATCTCGGAGGCCCGCTCGATGTGGTCGAGGACCACGAGATCCGGGTGGTCGTAGAGGGCTCTCTTGAGGAACTCCAGTCGCCTGATGCGTTCGGTGTCGGCCCGTCGGGCGGCCAGGGTTTCCTGTGCGGTGGTCGAAAGACGCAGGGTGACGTGTGCGGACAGGAGCCGGTAGTGGGGGCTGCGCTGCCGGTCGGGTGCGCCGAGTGCCATGTTGAGGGTGTCCTGGGCGGTGGGCAGGTCGTCCGGCAGCAGCCCGGCGGTCACGTCCGCAGCTGCGCAGCGCAGGTCGCTGCGGGCCTGCTCCTCCAGGTTGGCCCGGTCGCGGGTCGTGGGCCGCCAGAGCAGGGTGAGCGTCGCCTCGAAGGGTACGCCGGCTTCGGCGCTGGGCAGTTGACAGGGGCTGGGACACGTTGTGGTGCGGGCCGCGCGCTGCCACGGCCACCTCATCGGGCGGTGCCGTCGAGCGCGAATACCTTGTGGAGCGGGGCGCTGACCAGGTGCTGGTAGAAGTCCTCGGCGATGTTGACGCCCTGTGCGGTGACGGTGCCCTTGAGTGCCTGCATCAGGTCCATTCCTGCCTGGAACATCCGGTGCCCGCGCAGCGGAACAAGGAGTTGGTCGCGCAGTTGCACGTAGCTGTCGGGGTCGCCTGCGCAGGAGCGGATCCAGTCGGTGATCCGCGGGATGGTGTCGACCGCGGTCTGGGGGCTGCCGAGCAGTTCGAGCAGGGCCCGCTGGACGTCGATCTCCGACCCGTCGGCGGACAGCAACCACGGCAGCCCCTGGGTTTCCACCGCCATCAGGGCGAGGAAGGCCAGACCGCCGCTCCGGGAGGAGAGTTTGCCCTGTTGCCAGGTCCGGACCTCGGTGACCAGTCTGGTCCGGCCGGGTCCCTGGGCGAGTTCCTCGAACGCGGCGAGGACGCTCTCGCGGACGGCCGGGTCGTTGGTCGTGCGGGCCACCCTCCGCAGCCGGACCACTGCCATCTTCGCGGCGGCGGGGCCGGCCTCGGAGTCGGCCAGGACACGGCGGCAGGTGGAGACGACGGTGGGCGCGTTGCCGTTGGTGTCGGCCCACTGGTAGAGCGTCGCCCAGACGAGGCGTCCGACGTGTTCGTCGTACACGACGGCGCGCAGGACGGCTCCCAGGAGGTCCGGCGCGATCACTTCGGCCAGCTTGCCGAGGTGCTCCCTGGTGCCGTGCCGCAGGGCCAGCTCTGCGATCGTGCGGACCACGGGGTCCGTCGGGTCCGGGCGGTCGGCGAGCTTCGCGAGCCAGCCGATCAGTGGTGTGCGCATGGCCTCGTAGTTGTCCCAGACGTACTCGACCACAGCGCGCCCGTACGCCGGCCGGTCGAAGAGCACCATGTCGCGCGCGTCGACCGTGGCACCGACGTCCTGAATGCGGCGGCGCAGGCCGCGGCCCGCGAAGGACGGCTGGGCGGCAGATCCCGCCGCTGCCTCGGTACCGGCCGATTCGACCGCCGTCTGCAACTGCCGCGCGCCGGCGGACACTCGGGAGACCGGCGCGGACTGCTGGACCGCCAGGGTCAGCAGCAGGTAGCGGTCCTCGAGCACCAGCGACTGCTCGGTCCTTCCGCGGACCGCGACGTGCTCTCCGAACAGTTCGTCCAGTTCCCCGCGCCAGTCCGACAGTGCGTCGAGCACGCGGTCCTCGAACGTCTTCGTCGTGGCGGGGCCCGCTGCGCTGCGAAGCATCGCAGGCCCCTGGTGGTGCAGGTGGTGCTCCTCCCAGGCCGCGACGATCCGGTGGGCCGCCCGAACCGCCGAGACGGCGTTGAGGCCGTGCAGCTGGGCCATGGCCGGGGCGGACTCCGTGACCTCCTGCGCCGCTTCGTGGTGGCCGCCGGCCCGGAGATGGGCCTCCACGAGCGCGCCGGCGGCAGGAGGATCTGCCAGACGTAGGACCTGCACGCCGGGCCTGGAGAGCAGACCGACGACGTCCCACACTTCCTGAGCAACCGTCAGTACCAGGCGGGAACCGCATCGGGCGAGGTTCGCCGCGTGCTTCTCGAGCGAGCCGAGGAAGTCGACCGAGACCCTGTCGGTCTCCGGATCCTTGAGGTCGAGCTGGAAGACACGCCCCCTCTCGAGGGGCAACCGGGCGCAGCTGGGCGTCTTCCAGTCCGCCTGCAGTTTGACCAGCGCCGCGCTCGGCTCGGTGTGTTCGCTCAGCAGGCGCAGTGCGAACGTGGTGGTGCCGATCGCGCGGGGGGCGACGACGACCAGGACGGGTTCCCGTAGCAGGCGGGTGTCGGGGTCCAGGGTCTCCTGCCAGGCCTGCGTCCACGCGTCGCGGACGAACGGCTGCTTCTGGAGGACCTCGCGGTCGACTTCCTCGCCCTCGAGGACGTCGCGTTTGCGGGTCTCGATGATCAGTTGGTCGACGACGCCGATGGCGACGTCGACCTGGCTGTGGAAGTTCGCCACCGGTGCGGTGAGCGTGCGGACCCCGGGAGCGATGTCCTCGGCGGCGGGCTGTTGCGGTGTTTGCCCGGCCGGGTTCGGCGGGGTGTCGGGCTGCGCCGGCTCGTCGTCGGGGTGCGGGGGCAGCCAGCTCGGCAGCCAGGTGCTGGGGTCGCTGCTCCTGCCTCCGTCGCCGTTGGGCCTCTCGGAGGGGCGGGGCAGGTAGGGGGTGTCTGACACGGGCTTCTCCCTTGTCCAGGGGGACGGGTACGGCGACGCAGGGTCAGCGGCCGCGCTTCACGATCCGAAGGTTCTCGACGTGGCCGTTGATCACGGGGTCGTTGAGCGCATTGTTGAAGTTGAGGACCGCCCCCGCCCTGGCGGGTCGGTCCGGCACGGGGGGTGCCGGGGACTCCTCGGAAGGGCGCGCCGCGGCGCTGTCGGGGTCGGGCAGGTACCCGCGCAGGGAGGTGGTGGGCAGGCCGGGGACGAGGAGCCGGCACGGTTCCTCGAACCCGGGCTTGTCGGCCACCCGGGCCGTGGCCGCCAGGAAGTGGTCCTGCGTCGCCTGCGGCCCGGTGCGCCCGGCCTGCACGGAACGCCGGTAGACGGGCTCCGAGAGGACGGCTGCCAGGAACAGCCCGTTGTCGGTCGCGGCCGCGACGGCCTGGTAGGCCGCGTCGCTGTTGACCAGACGGCACGCGTCGTTGATCGCGGTGCCGCGGCCGTCGGGAACGCTCAGGGGGCCGACGTGGAGGGCGGTGCGAAGGCGGATGACCGGGGCTCCGGCCATCCGGATTCCGGCGTACCGCTGGAGCGCGGCGCTCAGGTTCGCCAGGAGCGGATCCACCAATCGTGCCGTGTGCCGGGGTGGCAGCAGCAGAATGACGCCGTCACCCGTGTCCCTGTATCCGGTTCCCAGAGTGGCGGGGGCGGGCAGGCCGCTCTGGGCGAAGACGGTCTCCAGGATGCTGTCCAGGTCGGCCCGCACCGGTGCCATCCGTACTTCGGGCAGTCGGCTGTAGCCCTTCATGTCGACGACCATGACGGCCTGTTCGGGTGGCACGTCGTGGCCTGTGGCGTCGTGGTCCGGTTCGCTGGCGGAGGCAGTCATGAGAGGGCCCTTTCGGCAGTAGGGGCAGCAACGAGGCCCCATGCTGCTCGGCCGCGCGGACCGGTGGTGCCCAGTACTGGGCACCACCGCGGTGGCCTGTGTCACGTCAGGTGAGCACGTGGGCCTCGATGGCGGGCATGTTCCGCACGACCAGCCCGCCGCCGGCCCCGGTCCCGACCCAGCCGCGCTCGCGCCACGGCCTGATGGCTGTGCCCACGCCGTTGCGGGACGCCCCGATCAGCTGCGACAGCTCGGTCTGGGTCAGCCGTACCACCGTCTCGGAGCCGTGCCGGGAAGCTGCTCCGACGATTCTGCCCAGTGCTGCGGCCAGACGCGCCGCCACCGGTGCGGTTGCCATTTCCAGACGGGCCGCCTCCGCTTCCCGAACACGCGCGATCGCGTGGCGCAGCAGGGGCACTTCCAGATTCTCGGATTGGACGAAGGACAGAAATTCGGGCGCGGGAATGATGTGGACGCGGCACGGTTCGGCGGTGATCACGGAGGCCGAGCGCGGTTGGGAATCCAGGACCGCGAGTTCGCCGAACAGTTCACCGGCGCCGCGGACGGCCAGCAGTGCCCGCTCGCCGTTCGCGCCCGCGAGGGTGACCAGGGTGGATCCGGAGCTGAGCAGGATCACCTGGGTAGCGGGGTCGCCCTGACGGAGCAGCATGGTTCTGGCGGGACGGCTGCGTTCCGGAGCAAGACCGCGCAGTTTCGACCAGAGCTGATCACCGATGATAGATTCATGGCAAAAATTCACATTCCCCCCTAATTCTCCTGGAATAACAGCGGCACGATGATCTCAATTCGTACAGGAAATCAACAGACCGATTCCGGTCACCGTTCCCGCTGCCGCTATCAGGTCCACCGAGGCCCTGATCGCCCGGAACTTCCGTTCGGCGAGAGCGGCCAGGCACCGCAGGCGCCGCGTCTCCAGATCGATCAGGCCCGCCCGGTCGAGGGCCGCCGGTCCTGCGGCGGCTCCGGCCGTCGCAGGACCGGACCGCAAGGACCCGAACTCGGCGGACAACCGGCCTTGCGGCAGCACGGGCCGGATGGCAAGAAGTGCAGCCGCCGTAGCAGCGGCCAGGAGCACACAACCGCACAGCACTGCCGCGGTCAGCAGCACCGGTCCGGCGGACCAGGCCGGGGCAGCCGCCACCGCCGCGGCCAACAGGCCGCCGGACAGCGCGCAGAGCGCGGCGGCCTTCCCGTCGGCCCGTTGGAGCTCCACGAGCACCGCCGCGGACCGTGCCGCGAGCACAGCCTCCACCGCGTTGGAGGAGGGAGCGTCACCGCCGCCGTTGGTCGCCGCCATCGGGAACCTCCTGGGCCGGTCGGGAGAGTGGGTCCTCCCCACTCTCCGGCAGGGCCGCGGCCCCGGAAGCCCAGTACCGGGCACCGCTGCTGTTCACCGCGTCACAGCCGGCGCGGCCAGAGGCGGCCCGGCGCGATCTCCCGGTCCGTCCACGAGGCCCTGGCAGGGCCGCAAAGAGCACCGACACGCGCGGTGCGGGCCGGCGCCGACGGGCCCGTCCCGGCCACCGCAAGGAACCCGGGCCCGGCACGCACATGATCCGCGCCTACCCGGCTGCGCCTCGCGGCCGCCCAACCGCAGGCGAGGACGGCCGACGCGGTCGCGCCCGCCAGGCTCTACAGGAGTGCCGCCGTCGACCGCGCTCGGGGCCGCGGCGCCGGTCGGACGGTTCGCCGAGGGCGACCTGCGGTCGGTCCTAGGACGCCGGGGCGAGCACGGCCGAGTTGTACTGGGCGGGTGTTTCGTGTTTCGGGAGCCGCCCGGGGCAACGAGATCGAGCGTCATTTTCGAGTTTGTGAAGCGGCCTCGACGCAGGGCGCGGCGGGATGCTGGTGCGGCGACTTTCGGGTGACGGTGTCCGGCGCCGGCAGGGCGGCGGGGCACGGCTCAACCTTCCGAAATGTGTAGCGCGCTTGACATTCGGGGTCGGCGAGAGCATTTTGGGCGTCGAGCGCGCTGCACATCCGGTGGCGCCGGCGGAGGGGGACGGTCGTGCCGGTCAGCATCACGCCGGAGGAGGTCCGCGAGCTGTGGGACGCCCCTGCCCGTACGGCGGTCATCGATCGGGGTGAGGACCTCGCGCCGGTGACGAAGGAGGACCTGGCTGCGCTCGCCGACCAGGTCGACACCGACGACCGGGGGCGCCCCCTGGCGGACCAGTGGGACGTCCTGGCCGACCAGCTCAACACGGTCGAGGCGGAGCCGGCCGCGGGGCCGGCCGCCGATATCCTCCAGGCCGTCGAGGATGCGCGCCGCTACCGGGACAAGGTGAAGGCCGACGCCGACGAGGAGTTCAACTCGCTGGTTCGCTCCGCGATGCTCAACCGGAAGGTCACCAAGGTGAAGGTCGCCGAGCTGGAGAAGGCCGCCGATCTGTCCCGCTCGCGGCTCTACCAGATTCGCGACGGGCGCCGCTGACCCGTGGACCACCTCGACGCCGCCTTTCGCCTGGTCACCCGGCGGGAGGCGGAACCCCTCCTCGGCTACGCCCCCGGCAGCCTGAAGGCCGTGATGCAGCAGCAGCGGGGCCGCTGGCCGGGGCCGGTCGCCTGCCGCAGGCGCGACCGGGCACTGCTGTGGGAGCTGGACGTCCTGCTCGCCGCCGCCCGGCCGGCCGCCCGGGTGCGCTCGCGGCGGCCCGACGGCGCCGATCCGGACGGTCTGGTGACGTGTCTGGCCTGCGGTCGCCGCTTCCGCTCCCTGGCGCCGCACCTTGCCCGCGTCCACGGGATGTCGGCCGCCCGCTACCGTGCCGAGCACGCGCTCCCCGCCAGCGCCGCACTGATGGCGACCGACGTTCGGCGCTCGCTCTCCGCGACCCGCACCGAAGCGATGGCCGCCGACCCGGACCTGCTCGAGCCGATGCGAGCCTGCGCGCCCCCCGCGGAAGAACTCGCCCGCCGCTCGGCCCGGGCCCGCGAAGCCACCGACGGCCTTCCTGCGGTGCGCGCCGCGCGCCGGTCCGCTGCCCTGCGCACCGTCCCGGCCGCCCAACAGGCCCGCCGGGACGCGCTCGAAGCGACCGCCCGGGCAGCCGGCTTCGCGTCGATGACCGAGGCCATCGAGGCCACCCGCGACATGCCGAGCCGTGCCGCTGCGGCCCGGATCGGAGTCGGCGCCAGCACGGTGAAGCGCCGGCGCCGACAGTCCCGGTCGTGAGGCCGCCAGCGCGCCCGCTCGACCGTGGCGGGCGGACCCGGCCGCCGTCGGCACCGCCGCGCGACGCGGACGCCTGCCGGGCGGCCGGGCCGCCCCGGGCGTCACCGCGCGGCGCCCGGGCCGCGGGAGTGCTCGTACCGGGCGGTGCGGGACAGGAGCAGCCGCACACCCCGGCCGGGACCCTCGACGGGTCCGCCGAGCCGACGGGTCCGGGGCACCGGCACCCGGGGGCTCCCGCACACGGGCAGGCAGTCCACCCGGCCGCCGGAGAGCGCCGGGGCAGCAGGGCTCCGCGCCGGAGAAGGCGGGGTCCTTGCCGATCGGGGCCTTCAGCCTCATGTCGTCGGCCCACTGCCGGAAGACCGAATCACAGGTCCGCCGGGCATTGCCCTCCTGCCACGCGCGCGAGCACCCCCCAGGATCCGCACCGTCCTCGATGGCAACCCCGGCCGACACGACAGGGCGCGGCCGGCGGTACATCCCGGCCCGGGCATGGTGCCGGGCGCGCCGCCCGACAGAGGAGAAGGCACGAGGATCCTGCCCCGTGGCGCGAGCGTCGTCCTACCGTGCCCGGTGCCGGGGCCGGGCGGTTGTCGGGGCGGTGGCGAGGAGCGCCTGCGTGCGCCGCCGGAGGGCCTCGTCCTGGTGGATGATGCTGTCTTCGGTGCCGGAGCGGACGGTGCGGGCGTCGCCGTGCGCGAGGACGGCGAGGCGGGCGAGCTGGTCGTCGGTCAGGGTCGCGATGCCGAGCGTGTCCAGTGCTTCGCATGCGCCTTGGGGGTCGGAGTCCGTTTCGGCGGCGCGCAGTGCGGCTTCGGCGAGCGCGGGGCGATCGAGCGTGCCGGGTTCCGCGACCGTCAGCAGGGCCAGCACGGCGGCCGGCGCCGACCTCGGATCGGCAAGGGCTGCTTCCAGATGAGGTGCAAGGGGTCGCCCCGCGGGGCCGAGGAGTCGCACGACACGGGCGGCCCGTGCGACGGACCATTGCGACCAGCGGTTGCGTGCGGCGCGGCGGAACACGGAGTCCAGGACCGTGACCGCCTCGTTCGCGTCGCCGGTGATCAGCCACAGGGCCTCGGCGAGGGCGGTGTCCGTGTCCAGCGCGAAGGTGGTGCCGGCGCCGGGGCCGGCGAGTGCCGCGCGCAGCTCGGGCAGCAGCGCCACCGCCCGGGGGCCGAGTTCTCCCGCCGCGGCGGCGGCCTGCCTGGGGCGGAAGTCGCCCTGCCGGAGTGCGGGGCCGAGGAGGTGCAGGAGGGGCGCGGTGTCGCCGGTGAGGTCGTTCAGGGCTTTCGCGGCGGCCAGGGCGCCGGTGCCGGCTGCCGCTCGCAGGGCCGCTGCGGCGCGGGCCCGCTGGTCCGGTGTGCTGTCGCGGGCGACGGCGGCGAGGGCCGGGGCCGCCGGGTCGGGCGCGTGCGGGAGCAGTGCGCACAGCTCGGGCAGGGCCTCTGTCGCCGCGCTCCCCCAGCCGGCCAGGAGGTTCGTCAGCTGCCAGGGTTCGTTGCCGCCGAGGTCCCGGGGCCGGGAGAGCCGGGTGCGGACCGCGGTGAGCAGGCCGGGGTCGTAGGGGAAGGGGTCGTGCGGGCTGCGGAGTCCGGCGGCCGCGTCCAGGGCCCGGGGGCGTCGCGCGAGGCCCGCGGCCAGGAAGGGCGTCGCCAGGGTGGGTGCGACGAGGACCAGGGCGGCCAGGGCGCGGTCCGCGACGTCGTCGTCCTCGTCCGGGGCCCGTCCGGCCAGGGGGATCAGGATGTCCGCCGCCGGTTCGGCGGCCGGGCCCAGGCGGCCCAGCAGTGACGACAGGGCGAGCACCGACGCCTCGTCGACACCCGCCGCACGCAAGGCCGGCACCAGGCGCAGCGGGGCGCTGCGGGACATCATGCACGCGCGGTCGGCCGCCCGGATGCCCTCCTCCCGGACCTCGGCCCGCCCGTCGCGCAACGCCGACACGACCAGGGCGAGAGCCGCCTCGCGTTCGGCCGGGTGGTTGCGCTCCAGCAGGGCCTCGACGACGGCGGCCAGCGGTTCCGTGCGGTCGATGTCGAACGCGGAGCGCAGCGGGTCGGCGGGCAGCAGCGACAGCATCGCGGTGTGCAGGGCCCCGGTCCACGGTGCGCCCGCGTCCAGGTGGGCGAGGACGGCGGCCAGGCGCACCTCGGCGGGCCGCGAACAGTCCAGGGCGGTGGCTGCGAGGGCGGCGCCGGCCGCGGGGTCGATCCGGGCGATCGCGGACAGGACTTCCGCCCGGACCGCGGCCTCGGGCTCCTCCTCCCAACGCGCGTGGAGAGCGGGCAACGCGATGCGCGCGCGGGTGCACGACACACTCCACGCGGCGGCTCGTCGCACGTCCGTCCCGGCTGCCGCCAGCAGGGGCAGGAGCAGCGGGAGCCGGGCGGCCACGGCCGCGCGGACCGTGCCGGGCTCCACCTCGTGCTCGTCCTCGCTCGCGGCCATGCCGCCGAGCAGTCGCAGGACGTCCGCCGCACGGTGGCCGGCGGCCGCGAGGCCCGCCAGGAACGGGACCGTCACCGCGCTGGCGTCGTAGACCGTCCCCTGGTGCAGCACGCTCCCGTACAACTCCGACAGCGCCTCCCGCGCCGCGCCCGCATCCGCACCCGCGAGCGCGCGCAGCATGTCGGGCAGGTCCTCCGCACTGCCGTACGCATGCGAGTGGGAGGACCAGGAGAGAGCGTCCAGGCCGTCGAGCGGATGTACGAGGTCCATACGGGACATGGTGGCAGTCCCCACCGACACATCCTGAGGTCTCTCCGCTTGTCGTCTAACTGTCGGCGCGGCCTGCGGGGTCGTCCTGCGCTTGCTGGGCGGCGGCTTCAGCTCGTGTCAGTGCCCACCGCATGTGATGGGCATGCTCACGGGTCCAGTCCCGGAGAGTGGGTGACTCAGCGTTTCGCTGGGCGGCGGCTTCGGCCGACTCGGTCCAGGCGCGGAGGACTTCGAGAGGGCGCTGGTGTCCGCATTCCAGTTCGCCACCCGATTGGTCCGTGACCACGGCCTCGTAGCCGATGTTGACATGGAGACTGACGCCTTGGTCGTGGAAGACGACTTCGAAGGGCTCTTCGTCGGAGTGCACGCCCTCAGGAGTCTCGGTGGTGATCGTGAACTGCTCCTTGGGGTTCATCCAGTAATCCTCGCCCCATGGTTCGACCCAGATCCCGAGGCTCTTCTCGTTGTCGTTGTTCAACCTGATCGTCGGCATGGCCGCAGCGTAGCCGTCCCGTGTGGCCTGCGCTGCCGCCACCTGTAGAGGCTTCGCGGTTCGCAGCGGCTCGTCGTGGTTCGGTGTCTTTCTAGTGGTGGGCGGGCCGGGCGTACGCCTCGCCGGTGGCCAGGACTCCGCTTACCCACCACGGGAAGGGCACCGAACCGAGAGGGACCGCGGCGAAGTGCTGAACCCGACGCTCATCGCACGGGAGCAGGTGTCTGCGCAAGAACGCCGACGCCGTGCACGCGCATCGACCCGTCCAGCGTGAGCGGATTGACGCCCAGGGCCGAGGCGATCTCCTCGGCCATGTCGAAGGCACGCCACTTCCACTCCTCCTCGGCATCATCGTTGCGCGCGCTCTCGTCCCGGACGGGCGGCAGACCCATCCGCTCCCGCTCCGCCCGCTCCTGCACAAGCGGCTCACCCAGCGTGAGAAGGCCGTCGTCGACGCTGCCGGTCTCGCAGTAGCGCCGCACCACCACCCCGTGCTCCGCGATCAGCCAAGCCGAGCCGTCGTTCTGCGTGCCGAAGTAGTACGCCTGCGCCGCTCCGTAGCGGGAGCTGAGGTCGACGCACAGACGCAGGACCTCGTCGCTTCTGTCGCTGTTGCACGGATCGCACCACGGGCCGATCACCAGAGTCCACCCTTCGATCCCGGGACTCACGTACACCCGGGCCAGTCCGTCCGGATTGTCCTCGGCCCCTCCGTGTCCGTCCTCGTCGATGGCAGCCTCGGCCTCGGCGAACGTCACGGGTAGGGGTCGGGTGAGGCCCAGCGACGCAATGACTCCCGCTTGGTCCCCGGTCGGTACGGCGATCCAGTAGAGCCAGCATGTCGACAACGGCCTCGGCCGGTCGTCCCTCACGATTCTCACAGCCACAGCCTGCCACTCCGGGGCCCGCCCGTTCGAAGCCGGACGTCAAACGAAAAGATCACCCGGAGGGAACGGTCGGCGAACAGCCCGACGCGGGCGGGCACCCGACGGCAGGCGCCCGGACAGGAGCAGTGCGGTCGACACGAGCCCGCACTCGGCAGCCGGCCCTCGGGCCGTCAGTGTCTGCCGCAGCAGACCGGTTCAGCAGCTCCCTACTGAGCGTTCGACCTCTTCCCGCACCCTGTTCCGCGGGGAGAGGCTGATCGGCTCCGTGAGCTCCCGCGCGGGCGTGCCGACCGGGAGCAGCGCGGTCGGTGGAATCCCGTACGTGAGGATGCGGTCGGCGTCCCGGGTGTGCTGCGTGTGGGCGTCCAGCACGCCCGGGAACGCGGTGCGGGTGCCGGTTCGACGGCGCACCGCCTCAACCCATTCCCCCGCCAACGTCACGCCGACGTAGGCCAGGCCGTCCCCGTCGGGCCACGTCGGATCCATCGCCGTCCCACGGACGTCGACGCACCACGCATGGTGCACGACCTCCCTCCCGCGCAGGGCGAACCCTTCGGCGTAGGCGAGTGAACCCGCAGACGCCCGGGCGACGCGCAGGGCGTTGCGGAAGGGCTTGCCCCCGATGCTGCGCCGCGGCATGCCTGCGGGCCAGGGCGTGGGTGTGTGGAGCCGGCCCTGCGCGAGGACGACGGCTTCGGGACAAAAGCCTTCGTCGGCGCGGAGCACCAGAACGTGGATCAGCTCGTCCAGCGGGTCGGTAAGGGGCACGTGCTCAGCGTGCGCCGCTCGGGCGGGCGGTGCGACCGGTCGGGACCACCGGGGTGAGAACGGCCCGGGGGCGTGCGCGGTGGAGCGCGGCCGGGATGCGCCTCGGCCGCCGGCCTTCCTGCCGGTCGTGACCTGCGGCCTCGACCTGGCCGCCACTGACGACATGGAGAGCGACCGGGCGGAGGCCGAGGGTGTGATCACGTGATGAGCATGATCGGGATGAGGTCCGTGGTGGTCCGAACGGGCCGTTGAGTCTCTCCGAAGCGCAACGCAACTACGAGACGATCGGAGCCTGCGCGCCCCAGCGGGTCAAGTACGCTCGCGAGCCCTTCCCCGAGGAGCGAAAGTACAAGGACCCGGAGTACCGCTGGATCTAGAGGTGGGGCGATCCACCGGGGCTGTCACCCCCATGGGGATTTCTCGAACAGCTGGGCGGCGTTCGCGTGATCCTGAACTCGGCCAAGAGATTCGGGACTTGACGCGAAGGTCGTGCTGGTGGTCGTGGTGGATCAGGGCGTGCAGTGCGAGCCGTTCGGGGAATTGATGCGCTTCCGGGGGTCTTCTACGACTGCCTGACCGGGCGGCGTGACGCGCTGTTCGAGCTCGCAGACGCGGTGCTGTGCACCGACGGCCCGGTGAAGACTCTGGTCGCCCTGGCGTTGGCTCCCGAGCACCGCCGCGGCCACGGGGCCTTGTACGGCGCGCTGAATCGGGGGTGGGTGAGCGCGTACTGCGCATTCGTGCAGGCCGTGATGTCGCTCCCTTCGGTTACCCTCGCGAGGCCACGGCGTTCGCGGTGGCGCCGGTGCGGTGCCCAACGCCCTGAACCCGATGAGGAGAGCCGTGCGCGACTATCTCGCTGAGGTCTTCGCCATGCTCGGCCCTGGCGACGATCGGTTCGCCAGCCCAGAAGCGTGGGCCGACTTGGAAGCCGAGCTCCGCACCAAGCTTCCCGAGGACTACAAGGCGGTGATCGACGCCTATGCCCCCATGCAGATCAACGGACACCTCATCCTCAAGCACCCGGCCACCGAGCGCTGGAACCTCGGGAAGGAGATCCGCCAGACCTCCCGCGCCTGGGCCGAGCTGGATTGGGAGCGCGAGAACTGGCTGGAGCCGGAGGAGGACGCCCGCGCCGTACTCGGCCTGAGCAAGATGACGTTCGGTACGAAGGACGGCCTGATCCCGCTCACCAGTACCGATCGGGGAGAGTACATCTTCTTGGCCCCGCTGCCTGACGGCACGGGAGTACGGATCTGCGCGGTCGAGCACGACGGCTCCTGGTACGAGTACCGGATGAGCTTCGCCGAGTGGCTCTACCGCTACCTGATCGGTGAGGACATGGTCGGCCCGAACAGCTCCACCTTCTACCCCGGACCGGTGCTCCTGGAACCGCTTCCCATGTCACCCGACGACCGCCCCACGCCGACCCACGGCCCCCACCGCCGCATGTGACAGACGCGAGCACGTCGACTGGCAGCGGATGTCGGCACGTCAACTTGGAAGCTGCGTGCCCCGCTCTACGCTGGCCGGGCGACCGGTGATCTGGTGCGGTCGTGCCCGGCGTGCGGTGATCGACTGAGCACGGCGGCACGGGCGGGGGCGGTGTTCTGTTCGGCGCGGTGCCGGGCGGCGCATTGGCGTTCGGCGCGCCGTGCGGGTGTCAAGGTGACCCCGATCCGGGCGGGTCGGCGAGCGGTGTGCCCGGAGTGCGGGGTCTCGTGGACGGTGGGGCTGGAGCGGTCGGCGGGGCACAGTTCTGCTCGGGGCGCTGCCGGACCCGGGCGCGGAGGCGTCGGGCGGGGCGCGCGAGGGCAGCTGCGCGCAACCGGAGTGACTCCGCCTGGGTCGCCGATGCGGCCTGTGCACCCCGTACACCTGTACCCGGCGGGCGAATTGGCGCTGATCCTGGCGACAGGATGGGGTCGGTCGTCGGCGGACGTGTCGACGCCCCGGGCCTGGTTGGGGCGGGTGGTCTGGACGTCGGAGCGGGTCGGGGCGGCTTCGCAGGAGCGGTACGACGAGCTGGTGGCGGAGGGCCGCGCTCCGGTCGGATAGGTGCCGGTGTCGAGGGGCCGCAGCGACGCGTAGTCCGGTGCGCGCGGCCGTCGGATGGTGCGCGCCGGTCCCTCGGCCACGTCGACCTGCGGGGGCGGGCTTCTGCGCTCGAGCTCAAGCGGACCACAGACCTGCCCGGGGCGCTGGTCCGCGGTCCGGTAGAAGTCTGCGGGTGCCGGCCGGTCGCTGCACGGGAGCGCACAGGCGTACGGGCTGCCGAGGGTGGCGCCGCGTTGTGGGCCCGGGACGGGCCACGACGCGCGGCGCCCAGACGGCGGTGCATCGCCCCGACGTACTGACCGGGTGGTGAAAGCGGGCCTCCTGCGGGACCGCCGCACGGCCCGTGTGGTGATCCGTCTTCCTCGCGGGCCTTCGTCCAGTGCCGGCGCGACTTGGCCCTGGTGGTCGGGCTGCGGTCCGGCGGGGCTGTCCGGTGGGTCACAGGAGGTCGGCCGAGGGGTGGCGGTGCAGGGCGTACCAGAGGATGGGCGGGGCGTCGGGGCGGGTGGCGGGTGCGGGGTGGGCGGTGGCGGCGGCGGCGAGGCCGCGCAGCAGGGCGGGGTCGGGTTGGGGGATCTCCCCGTGGTCCTCGTCGTCGGCGGTGACGGGGAGTTGGTGGACGACGGCGGCGATGCGCGGTGGCAGGCGGACGTCGAGGCCTTCGTGGCAGCGGGCGATGATGTCGTCGCGCACGTGGGCGGGCAGGAGGCTGGCGCCCAGGACGGCGCCGGCGTCGGCGGTGGCGGGTCGGGGGTTCGCGGCCAGGGACTCGGCCTGCTCGCGCCACCAGTCGGCGTCCCGGATCTCACCGCGGCTGCGGTGCAGCAGGTTCAGGCAGCTGGCGGCGGTGTAACTGCCGGCACCGGCGGCGAACTCCCACCAGAACCGGGCGGCCTCCCGGCGCCCGGTCACCTGCAGCAGAGCACCGAGAACGAGCGCCCCCTCGGGATGGATGCGCCGGCTGTTCGCGAGCTGGCGCAGCGAGGGAGCCGCGGCCGGCTGCGCAAGGACGAGGGTGACCGCGAGGTCGAGCTCGTGGGCGGCCTGCACGTGCTCGGCACCCAGCGGCGGCGCCACCGCGAACAGCCGCCGCCAGGCACGACGGGACGCGCGCTCCTGGTCGGGCGGAGGCGGCAGGTCCGCCGGGGAGCGCCGGGCCCGGCCGGCCCGGTCCCCGTCCCGTTTGCCCGGTACCAGGCGGTCGCGTCCCATACTCACTCCTTGTTGTCGCGGTCGGTCCCGGCCATCAGGCGGTTGAGCCTGCGCAGTGCCTGGTGGGCGGTGGACCTCACGTTCGTCTCCGAGATGCCCAGGTGCTCGGCGATCAGCGCGTCCTTCAGCCCAAGGAGGTACCGCAGGACCACGACGTCGTACTGGCGCTCGGCCAGGCGCAGCACCGCCTGGTAGAGGTGTTCGTGGTCGCCGAGGGTTTCGAGGCCGATGCGGGCCTGGTCGGCGAAGTAGCGGATGGCCTCGGCGCGGTCGGCCGGCGGGCTGCCGGGCGGGCGGCCGGTCTCGGCGATCACCTCGGCGACGGCGTCGGCCACCGCGCTCTTGATCAGCATCCAGGCGTAGGAGGCGGGGTGCTCCTCGCGCAGGGCGACGGCCCACTGCCGCCAGAGATGGTCCTTCATCCGCTGGACGGCCCGCAGGGCGAGCACGTCGTCGTGGAGTCGGGCGCGGGCCAGCCCGAACCAGGCATTGCCGTGCGTGTCGCAGAACGCGGTGAACGCCAGGTGCAGTGCGGCCCGCGAGCGGGCCGCCGCCGTCTCGTGCTCGGTCACGTTCGAATCCTCCCCAGTGGCCGGTCCTGCCGGCCGCCCGGTCCGACCTGTGTGCCGGGCCGGGTTCTCCCCCGGGGCCGGCCGGTCGGCTTCCTGTGGGAGCGGTTGCTCCCCACTCGCACATCGAAGCGCACGGGCATCCAATACGTGAAGCCGATCACATAACGACATTGCACGTTATATGGCATGACGAGCAGTTTCCTGATTGCACGTCAATTGTGTTCGCTTATGATCGTGTTCTACCGCTTCGGCGGCCGCGGCCGTCCGGTCGGCACCGGGCGGGGGCGGCGGGCCTTGATTGCCGCCGCCGGGGTGTGGGCATAGTGGGGGAAGGCCGCGCCAGGGGCCCGCCAGTCCCCCGCCACGGTGGCGAGGGCTGCGCACAGCCCTGCCCGCGCGCCGTCGGGGTACCGCGACTGGGGGAGCAGATGAGCGAGCAGGCCACAGCACGCGGCGACGACGAACCGGCGGCCGAGGTGGTCCTCGACATCCACCGGCCACACTCCGCGCGCATGTACGACTTCTTCCTCGGCGGAACGACCAACTTCGAGCCGGACCGGGTGGCCGCCGCCCAGACCCTCGCCGTCTTCCCCCACGCCCCGCTCGCCGCCCGCGCCAACCGGGCCTTCATGCACCGCAGCGCCAGGATGCTCGCCGAGAGCGGCATCACCCAGTTCCTCGACATCGGCACCGGCATCCCGACCTCACCCAACCTCCACGAGATCGTCCAGGCCGTCGACCCGGCCTGCCGGGTGGTCTACGCCGACAACGACCCGATCGTCCTCATCCACGCCCAGGCCCTGCTGCGCAGCTCCGCGGAGGGGCGCACCGCCTACATCCAGGCGGACGTGCGCGATCCGGAACACGTGCTCGACGCGGTGGAGAAGACGGGCGTCCTGGACCTGGACCGGCCGGTGGCGCTGAGCATGAACGCGCTGCTGCACTTCGTCCCGGACGACGACGGCGCGCACGAGATCGCCCAGGCCTTCAAGGACCGGCTCCGGGCACCCGGCAGCGCCCTGGCCATCTCGCACTTCACACCGGACCACGCGCCCCAGGACGCCGCGCGCGCCGCCCGCGTCTACCGCGAGGCCGGCACCCTCGTCCAGGCCCGCACCCGCGAGGAATTCGCACGCTTCTTCACCGGCTGGGACCTGCTGGAGCCCGGGATAGTGCCCACCCCGCGCTGGCGCCCCGACGCCGAGTCCGCCCTCAGCCCGGTCAGCGACGCACACGCGTCCTGCTACGGCGCCGTCGCCGTACGCCCCTGACTCCTCTCTGCGACCAGCCTGACACGCTGCGCCGCGTGATGTGAAGCCGCCGACCTCCCAGATGTGACGGTTCCGGGGCGGACAGCATCCCGTGGTAGCGGCGGGGCCCGAGGGAGCCGGGCTGCTCCGACTCGGTGCGCGCTCTCGTCGCACTGCTGGTCACCCTGAACGAGCAGGTCGACATCCTGCACGGTCAGGTCGAGGACTGCTTCGGCCGGCACTCGAACGCCGAGATCATCCGCTCCCGGCCCGGACTGGGACCGATGCCCAGCGCCCGGGGCCTCGCAGAATCCGGCGACGACCCCCACCGCTACGCCAGCGCCAAGGCCCGCAACAACTACGCCGGCACCAGCCCGATCACCCGCGCCTGCGGCAGAAAGAAGGCCGTGACCGCCCGGCACCTCCGCAACGACCGGCTCATCGACGCCCTGATCGCCCAGGCACTCCGTACTACGAACCTCACCGGGCGCCAGGGCCTGCTACGAGCGGCAACGAGCCCGCGGCATCGAATTCAACGCCGCCCTGCGCCAACTCGCCAACCGGCTCGTCGGCATCCTGCACGGCTGCCTCAAAACCGGCACACCGTACGACGGGGCAACCGCCTGATCCCACCGAGCCCAAGCACTCGCCGCTTGACGCATCCAGCTCACGGGCGGGGTCGTTCCTCCTGTCGCCCACGAGTCGAGGCAGCCTCCCTCACAGTGGTGTACCCGGATCCCCGCTCCCTGGTCCAGGGCATCTCCCTCGAGCCGGTGGGCCGGTACCAGGTAATGCCCCACTCCGCACCCCAGTCCTTGCCGGTCCAGTCGTAGGCGGGCGTCCAGAGTGGTCGGACCGGTTGAGGTCCCCACTCCTCCGGGTCCGGGCGCACCAGCAACTCGTCCTCATGGGCGTAGCCGCCGGTGAGTACGGTCGCCACGAACTCGGCGAAGCCGCCGTCGAAACGGTCGAGCTCACCGTCGTCGACGCCGTCGAAGTCGCAGAAGACGGCCACCGGCCACTGCTCCGGGTCCGGGCCGGTGGTCAGCCAGCAGCAGTAGTTGTGGTTGCTGTTCATGCCCCAGGGCAGCAGCCCGCCCGGGTCCGGGAACACCGGGGTGTGCTCCTGGTCCCAGAACTCGTCCTCCCCCTCGACCTGCAGCCGGAACTCGGTGTCGGTCTCGAAGCGCCACCCCGCCAGGCCGCCCGCAGAACCGGCGACGCGGGAGCGCCTCGTCGGTGATCGCACGCCCCACTCGCCGTTCAGGTTCACCGCACCGTACAGGTCGACGAACGCCCGGTAGTCCGACGGCAGCTGGACCCCGAGCTCGGCCGGTGCCAGCTCCCACGGCACCCGCGCCGGGGTGTAGACCGGCTCACCCATGATCGCCCGGAGCCGGTCCCACGCCTCGGTCATCGCCCAGCCCCTCTCCGGCCGTCAGTCTGTCAGAGGCTGCACTCTAGGCCACGGCTCCGACAGGCTGCTGACCCGACCGGAAGACCACTGGCCGACAAGCCCCACGGGGCACTGCCGACCCTCGTTCAGCGTCGGCCATCCCGCTCACGAAGGCAGTCACACGCTGATGATCGGGCCCAGGCCGGCCGCACGGCGGTCGCCCAAGCTGTTACGCAGGTCGCCTCACCGGGAGGAGACGGCCGACGAACGGCCGGCCCGGTCGAGCGGCTCGACGGCGGGCGGCCGGACGGGACCGGCGCTCTCGACCCGGGCCCGCGCTCGGCGGTGGACCTCGGGCGGCGGCCTCCTTCGTCGTAAGCCGAGGCGGGTCACCTCTACGCCCTCGACCTCGTCTCGCACCTCGCTGTGCGGCATCCGGGTCGAGCGGTGTCCTCCGCGGTTACGTCGCAGGGTGGCCGATCAGGCCGAGGAGGGGTCGCAGGGGGCCGGGTACGGCCGGTGCGACTCGGGTGATGTCGTGGCCCGTCCACCGGACAGTGGTGCCGGGCGCGAAGGTGCGGCCGCCGTCGGGGTCGGCGGTGACGAGCGGGCGCAGTCGCAGGTAGCCGGGCCGGGCCCGGACGATGTCGGGTTCGACGCACCATCCGAGCGGCCGGAGCCAGGCGTCGAGGGCGGTGGTGTCGTCGTTCGGGTCGGCCGGCAGAACGAAGCTGGCCCCAGCGCTACCGGACTGACATTCGCTCATAGGTGGAGCGTATCGGTGCGGCTGGCCGGTGCCGGCCGCACCGTCCGGTCCGTCCCGGACATCGTCCGCTCGAGTGTGTCGTCCCCGTCTAAGCAGGCGCATCCTTCCGTTGCGGGTCAACCCGCGCCCTCGCGCCGGCTGCCCTCCGGTCTGCCGGCGCGCGGACTGTCGGCGGGCGGGCGAGCGGGCTGCACAAGGGTGACCTCGATGGCGATCGCGCCCAGGGCTTCCCGTTCCGGCGGGTAGATCTCCCTGAGCAGTGCCAGTTGCCGAGCCGCGTCGAGGTCGGGATGGATGCGATCTTGGTTCTCGGCAGCGAGCAGGGCGGGGAAGTCGGTGTAGACGCTGGCCCGGACGACCTGCACGAGTGTTTTCCCTGCCGTCCCGTCGGCGGGAGTGAACTCGATCAGGTCACCGGCCTGTAGAGCACGGCGCTTGGCGTCGGCGACCCGGATCTCGAGCGTCTTGGTCCCGGAGGCCATCAGCGGGACCAGGTGGGAGAGCAGCGACATCCGGTGTGTGGTGGGCACGGGCCTTCCCCTGGTCCTGTACTGGTGCGTTGCGCTGTGGGCCGGTCGCGGCGAGGCCGGAGCGGTGCGCGCATGCGCGGTGATCTGTTCAGAGCAGGCCGAGGTGGTCCAGCCCGCGGTAGGCCAGCTCGACGTCGGTCATCAGCCCGTCGCGGACGACCTGCCGGAACTCCTCGAGGGTGAGCAGGGCGACGTCGACGAACTCCATCTCGTCGAGGTCCTGGTCGGCGACGCGCACGCAGTTGCGGGCGACGAACGCCCAGCGCTTGGCGGTGGAGCCGGCGTCGTCCCAGCAGGATCCCGCGAGCTCGAGGTCGCCCTTGTAGCCGGTCTCCTCCAGGAGCTCACGCCCGGCGGCGGTGGCGGGGTCCTCACCCGGTTCGATGAACCCGCCGGGCAGCTCGGGGAGAACCGCGTCCGGGCCGGGCCGGTACTGGCGGGCGATGATCACCTTGTTGTCGGGTGTCAGTGCGAGCACCGCGGCGGCCGACGGTTCGTTGCGCAGGAGCTTGTCCCTGCTGGTGCCGTCAGGCAGCCGGTAGGTGACTTTGTCGAGGGTCCTGCCCATCACCTGGAACACGGTGCTGCGGCCGGTCTCGGTCCAGCGGTCGGTCATCGTGCCTACTCTCTGGGGGCTGGGGCTATGCGGCGCGGTGGAGGGCCGGCCGGCCCTCCTTCAGGAAGGCGCGTACGCGGGGGTCCTTCTCCCACGGGCCGAGGCCCCGGGCGAACCGGCGCAGGTAGTCCCGGGCGCGGGACGACTCGACGCCTCCGAGGATCCCCAGTGCCCGCCGGCCGACCGCCAGCCCCTGGTCGAGGTCCCGGCCCTGCAGGTGCGCGCTCGCGGTGACCGCGAGCCGGATCCCGGTGGCCCGCGTGTACCGGCCGGAGGGCATCGCGTCCGCCTCCGCGCTCCAGGCGAGTGCGGAGCGCGGGTGCGCCAGGTCCAGATGGATCTCGGTCGCGTCGGAAGCGACGCCTGGCGCGGGTGTAGTAGTCCAGCCACTGCGGATCGCGGCCGTCGTCGCGCACGGCTGCCAGCAGCTCCTCGGCCCTGCTCAGGGCGCGGGCCGCGGCCGGGCCGTTGCCGGCCTTCGCGTGGGCCCTGGCCTCGGCCAGCTTGGCGAACGACAGCACGCGCGGCGACGCGATGTCCTTGGCCCGGTTGTGGGCCGCCCCCTCGGCCATGTCCACCGCCTCGGTGGCGGCGCCCTTGATCAGGGCGGCCAGTGCCATCGTGGTGAGCACGTAGCAGCCGATCTCCACGTCCCCTCCGGCCTTCGCCATCCGCAGGGCCTGGACGAACTGGCGCTGCGCCACGTCGTGGCGGCCCATGTCGAAGGCGGACCAGCCGACGAGGCGGGCGAGCTCGGCGGTCACGGCGAACAGCTGGCGGCCGACGTCCTCGGTGTAGGAGCCGTGCAACAGGGGGGATGCGCGCCGGTCGAGGCAGTCGTTGACGGAGGACAGCTTCCAGTTCCCGCCGCCGTACTTGGCGTCCCAGCGGCGCGCGTCCTCTGCCGTCTCGCGGAGCTCGTCGATGTCGCCCTGGCCGACCCTGCGGCCGCCGTGCTCGGACCGGTGCCGGTCGGCCGGCTCACTGAGCCATCGGATGCTGGGGGTGGTGAACGCGGAGACGGCGAAGCCGGCGGATCCGGTCACCAGGGTGCGGCGGTTCAAGGTGCTCCAGTACTCGGTGGCGGCGCGAACCGCGTCGCCGGTGTCCCGGGCGAAGGTGAGCCCGGTATCAGCATGCGCCGCTCCGGGGGCTGTCATTCCGATGTCGGCGAGACTCACGCGGCGCCCGAGCCGCTCGGTGAACAGCCGGGCGAGCAGCGCGGGAGCGGGGGCCTCGGGGACCATCCCGCGTGCGATCCAGTTGGAAAGGCTGGTGTTCGTGTAGCTGCGGGGGTGTCCTGCCTGCTCGCAGAGCCGGTTGAGGCTGTGTGCCAGCGAGTTCTTGGACGCCCCGGACTCCTCGAAGACCCGGGCCAGGGCATCGTTGGGCGGCCTGCGCCGTCGGCCGGACTGCGTCACCCGCACACCTCCTTCGAGTGATCACCTTCAGTGATGAGATGTTGACGCGGTGTCCGATCCTAGGGCACCGGCCTGTCCCCCGGAACGCCGATGCGTGATGTGTGAGCCCCCCTTGTGAGCATCCCGCCCCCGGCCGGGATCCGGTTCCCTACTCGTAGCGCAAGCCGGCCCTGCCGACCGGCAGGACCACGGACCGGAGGTCGCTCCAGACCGACGTCCAAGGCCCGTTGACGTGCTGCGCACTGCGGATCGGAAGGGATGGGCATGCCGGGGTCGACCCGATGCCCGGGCCCGCGGGCACGCCCTGTGCCCGCTGATGTCCTGGGCCTGGGCAGTGAAAGGCACGGAGACGGTGCGCCCGGTGCGGGCGCGATCGCCTCTCGGCGATTGCGTGGCGGCGGCTCCGCCCGGGGTCCGTGGTCGCACCCCGGCCACGGGCGGTTGCGCGTGTGGGCAAGCGCTCCGTTCCTCGGGCCCGGGCGCACCGGCCCGGCCGGGTTCCGTACGGAGGCCGGGGGCGCGTTCGTGTTCCAGCGGAGCTCACACGGCTGCCAGCCGCGACAGCAGCGCGGGGACACCATGGACCCGCGCGTACGGCTTGAAGGCCGGAGCGAGTTCCTTGGCCTGCGCGACGCAGCGCTGCGCGCCGATCCGGGTCGCCGTCTCCACCGCGGCGGTCGTGATGTGCAGCGCCTGCTCGACGTCGCGGGTGCCCAGCAGTCCGCGGGCCTGGGAGAGCTGGAACACGGCCCTCGTCTTGGCCCGGGCCTCGGGGAGAAGACCGATGCCTTCGTCGATGCGGCCCAGGGCTTCGGAGGCGCGGCCGAGGTCGAGCAGGCACTGCCCGGAGTCGACAGCAAGGTCGGCCGGCCCCATCCAGGCGCACCATGCGGGGGCGGGGTCGGGTGCATCCGTGAGCAGGGCCGCCTCGGCGGCCGAAAGGTCGCGGTGGCAGGCGTTGCCGTCGCCGAGGGCGGCGTGGGCGCGGGCGCGCCGGAGGTGCAGCAGCGAGCGGGCCGTGGGGTGGGCGGCGCGCGAGAGCGCCTGGGTGAGCGGGGCGACGGCGCTGTCCGGGTTCTTCAGCCAGATGGCCTGGTACGCGAAGTCCGAGAGGACTCCGGCGCCCAGATCGCGGTCGTCGCCGGCGTGCGCGCCGACCAGGGCCGCGTTCCACAGTCGTCCGGCCAGGTGGTGCTCGCCCTGGTCGAAGCGGTACCACCCGCAGGTGACGGCCAGGGTCGCGGCGAGGCGGTGCAGGCGGCGGCCGGTGGCGGCACTGTAGTTCCCGCCGTCGATCAGGTCGGTGACGGTGGCCAGCTGGGCGTCCATCAGGCGGGCGGTGTGCTGGCGCTGCTCGGTCGGCAGCGCGTTGAGCGTGCAGCTGGTGTCCTCGAGCCAGTCCAGGAGCTGCGCGTCCACGCGCTTGCCGTCGAGGGCGGTGCCGAGGCGTTCGGGCTCCAGGGTCGCCCACTGGGCGGCGAGCCCGGCGAGAGCGAACGCTCCGAAGGCGACGAAGGTACGGCGACGGGGGTCCATGGCGGCTCTCTGGGCGTCTCGAAGTGCGGTGACGGTGCGGCCCGTCCCGACGGGGACCGGTTCCTCGCGGCCCGGCAGCCAGTCGGGCCAGTCGAACAGCCCGACGTCGCCGTGGGGTACACCGAAGGCGTCGGCGATCAACAGCTGCGTGTCGGCGAGCGGGACCTTGTGCCCGTGCTCCCAGCGGCTGACCGCGCTGTTGTCAACGCCGGTGCGCAGGCCGTGCGGGTGCCCGGCCGCCGCCAGACGCAACCGGGCCACCAGATCGCTCTGGGACCAGCCGCGTTGCGCCCTCGCGTAGGCGAGGGGATGCGCGATCTGCTGTGCCATGGAACCAACTCCATCACCGCCGGTGCCCGGAAGCCTATCCCCGAGCCGGGCGGGACAACACCGGGACAACCGACAACCCCTTTCCCGAGCAGCCGAGTTGGACTGGAATCGTCCTCCCTCGGTCGAATGGCGCACCAGGTCGGAAGACAGCAGCAACACCCCGGTCGTGCACGGCCCGCACCGCCGCTACGGCAACACCCCCTTGTCCCGTCCCACCACGTCCGGCACCCGCGGGTGCCTGCGGAACATCGCGAAGGGGAGCCGGCGCATGGAGCACCGGCCGATCGGCCTCACCTCCCTGGTGAAGCCGCCGGCGCGGCCCGCCGCGCACCCGCAGCCCGGCCGCGGCGGTCCCGTGACGTGCCCTGGCGTTCTGCCGCAGCCCGGGCGGTGTTCGCCCGAGAACGACCCGACGAGTTTCGAGAGGAGACCCCCATGCAGACGTCGCACCGCATCCCTCCCTGGCAGGTGGCGGAGGCCCAGCTTCTGCGCGGCACGCCGCAGGGCGCCCGCGCCGTGAGGCTGACCGTCCGGCGCCCGGGGACGACACTTCAGGAGGCGTACGCCGTGCAGGAGTACGCGGCCGCGTTGCGGATCGGAGCGGGCGACCGCGTCCTGGGCTACAAGGTCGGCCTGACGTCGGCGGCGATGCAGGAGCAGTTCGGCATCGACGAGCCCGACTCCGGGATCCTGTTGGAGTCCGCGGGCCTGCCCTCGGGCGGGGTCGTGCGCTGCCCCGACCTGGCGGAGCCCCGGATCGAGGCCGAGTTCGCGTTCCGCCTGGGAGCCGACCTGTTCGGCGACCGTATCGGGGTGGACGAGGCCCGCGCGGCGGTCGACGGGGCGTGCCTGGCGCTGGAGGTCATCGACAGCCGCTACGAGCTGGAGGGCATCACGCTGGTGGACAGCGTCGCCGACAACGCGGCGAGCGCGGCCTTCGTGCTCGGCGAGTTCTCGGCGGTGCCCGGCTGGGACCTGCGCGACGAGGAACTGTCGGTCCAGGTCGACGCTACCGGCGTCGCCACAGGCGCGGGCCGCGAGGTACTGGGCGACCCGCTCCGCTCCGTTGTGTGGCTGGCGCGGCGCCTGGCCGGCCGGGGCAGCGGGCTGAAGGCCGGCGACGTCGTCCTGGCGGGTGCCGTCCACGCCAGCGTCCCCCTGCGCCCGGGCCTCACCGTCCGGGCCTGCTCGCCTTCCCTCGCGCCGGTCGGCGTCCATGCCGTCTGACCGCACCAGCATCGCGACTCCCACGACCGCAGGAGGCCCCGTGCTCGCCGCCCCGCTTCGCGCGGCCGTGATCGGTCCCGGACTGCTCGGCCTCGACCTGGCCGAACGGCTCACCCGCTCGTCCGCCCTGAGCTGCGTGCTCGTCGCGGGCCGCCACAGCAGCGCCGGCCTGCGGCGCGCCGAGCGCCTTGGCTGCGCCGTCTCCACCGCCGGGATCGACGCGGTCGCGGGCAGCGGCGTCGACGTCGTCTTCGACGCCTCCAGCGCCGCCGCGCACCCGCGGCGCCGTGCCGAGCTGGCCGCCGCCGGCGTCCTGCTCGTCGACGTGACACCGGCCGGGGAGGGCACCATCACTGCTCCCACTGTCAACGGCGACGCCGCCGAGACCCGGCGCCATCTGAGCCTGGCCAGCTGCGGCGCCCAGACTGTGGCCCCGGTCCTGGCGGCCGCGGCCCGGCACTGCGTGCCCCGCTACGCGGAGATCGTCACCACCGCCGCGTCCGCGAGCGTCGGCCCGGCCAGCCGGAGCAACCTCGACGAGTACATCGCCACCACCGGCGCGGCCGTGCGCCGGTTCACCGGCGTGCCCGGGGTGAAGGTCCTCACCAGCCTGAGCCCCGCCCTGCCGGCCCCCGTCTTCCGCGCCCAGGCCACCCTCCTGGCCGACGGCGCCGACCGGCAGGCCGTGCGCGAGGCCGTCGAGGCGGCGGCCGCGGCCGTGCGCGGCGCCTTCGCCCCCGGCTACCGGCTGGCCGGCTGCACGGTCACCGGCGAGCGGATCACCCTCACCGTCGACGTCGCCGCCACCGCCCAGGGCCTGCCCGGGTACGCCGGGAACGTCGAGATCATCAACGCGGCCGCGGTGGCGCTGGCCGAACGCCACGCCGCCGCCCGGATCCTGCGAGGCACCCCATGACCGAACCCGCACCCGTGATCCTGCACGACGCGACGCTGCGCGACGGCCAGCACTCCGTCGGCCACCGCCTGAACGCCGCCCAACTGCGCGCCTACGCCGAAGCCGCGAACGCGGCCCGCGTCCCCCTGGTCGAGGTCGGCCACGGCAACGGCCTGGGCGGCTCGTCCCTGCAGATCGGCCGGGCCCTGCTGGAGGACCGCGCCATGATCGAAGCGGTCCGCGGCGTCCTCACCCACAGCCGCCTGGGCGTGTTCGTCGCCCCCGGCTGGGGCACCGGCCACGACATCAAGGAAGCCGTCGCCGCTGGCGCGGACGTGGTGCGCGTTGCCGCGCACTGCACTCTGGGCGACGTGACCGAGCGCCACCTCGCACTGGTGCGCGAGGCGGGTGCCCAGGCGCAGGCCGTACTGCTGATGAGCCACATGGCGGAGCCCGGCCGCCTCGCCGAGGAGTGCGCCCGCATGGTCTCCTACGGCGCGCAGGCCGTCGGCATCATGGACTCCGCCGGCCACTACACGATGCGCGACGTCACCGAGCGGATCGGGCGGATCGCCGACGCGGTCGACGTGCCGGTGATCTTCCACGGCCACAACAACCTCTCCCTGGCGGTGGCCAACTCCCTGGCCGCTGTCCGGGCCGGGGCGAGCGTCATCGACGCATGCGCCCGCGGGTTCGGCGCCGGAGCGGGCAACACCCAGCTCGAAGCGCTCGTCCCGGTCCTGGAACGCGAAGGCCATGCCACCGGCGTCGACCTGCCCGCGATGCTGCGCGCCGCCGACACCGCCGAGGACCGCCTCCTGGAGAGCGGCCCGCCCACGACGGACTCCGTCAGCATCGTGTCCGGCCTGTCGGGGGTGTTCTCCGGCTTCCGGCTCCCGGTGCTGCGCGCCGCCGCCGAATCGGGCGTCGACCCGCTGGACGTGTTCGCCGAGCTCGGCCGCCGCGGCGCCGTCGCCGGCCAGGAGGACCTCATCGACGCCGTCGTGCGCGACCTGGCGAAGGAGGCCGCGTGATGGCCCCCGTCGAACCTCCAAGCGAGGTGGCGGCCGTCGTGTGCGCGTTGGGCACCGCCCGGCCCGAACACATGGTCGCCAACGAGGACATCGCCCCGCGCCTGGGCGTCACCCCGGACTGGATCGCCCGGCGCACCGGCATCCACCGCCGCGCCCGCGCGGCAACCGGCACCTCCACCGCCGACCTCGCCACCGAGGCCGCCGAACTCGCCCTCGCCCAACGGCCCGATCCGGACATGGAGGTGGACGCGCTGATCGTGGCGACCATCACGCCCGACCGGCGCTGCCCGGCCACTGCCCCCGAGGTCGCCGCCCGCCTCGGACTGGCGGGCATCCCCGCCTTCGACATAGCCGCCGCGTGCACCGGCCTGCTGTACGCGCTGCAGATCGCCTCCGCGCTGATCCGCTCAGCCACCCACCGCGGCGTGCTGGTGATCGCGGCGGACCGTATCCCGAGCCTCGTCGACCCCGACGACCGGACAACCGCCCCACTGTTCGGCGACGGCGCGGCCGCCCTGCTACTGCGCGCAGGCCAGCCACACGAACACGGCGCCCTCGGCCCTGTCGTCCTCGGCGCCGACGGCCGCCACGCCGACACGGTGAGCGTCGAACACGGCGGCTTCATGGCCATGCACGGGCCGCAGATGTTCCAGCACGCCGTCACCCACCTCGCCGCGGGAGCCGAACGGGCCCTCGCGGCGGCCGGATGGAGCCTCGCCGGCGTCGACCGCTTCGTCCCGCACCAGGCGAACACCCGTATCACCGACGCCGTGGCCCGCCGCCTGGGCCTGGACGAGCACCGGATCCTCGACCTGATCGCCGACACGGGCAACACCAGTGCCGCCTCGATCCCACTCGCCCTATCCGCCGCGCTGGCCGAAGGCCGGGTCCGCCCCGGCCAGCGCCTGCTGCTGTCGGCCGCCGGAGCCGGACTGACCTGGGGAGCGGCCACCCTGCTGTGCCCCGACCACGCCCCGCCCGCCACCGCCCGCCCCGCCGCCCACCCGACGCTGGAGAAGACCCGATGAAGGAGAACCTGTCCGCCCTGCTGCGCGAACTCGGCGTCGAGACCGCCCACGCCCGCCCCGAGGACCGCCTGGAGGCCATCGGCGTCGACTCGCTGACCATCGCCGAGCTGAGCCTGGTGCTGCGCGAGCGCACCGGCGCCGACATCGGCGAGGACGCCCTGGCCGCCGCCACCACCATCGGGCAACTGGAGCGCCTGGTGGGCCCGCACCTCGACATGGCCGCGGCATGAACGCCGCCGTCTGGCTCATCACCCCCGGCTGCCGGCCCGGACGGTTCGCCGCCGTGCGCTCCGCCGGCGCGGACATCGCCGTCCTCGACCTGGAGGACTCCGTCCCCGCGGAACTCAAGGACACCGCCCGCGCCGCCGTCCTCGACCACCTCGCCAACAGCGCCACGGCCTCCGCGGGCGTCCCGCTGGGGCTTCGGATGAACGCGATCACCACCCGCGACGGGCTGCGGGACCTGCTCGCCCTCGCGGACGCCCCCCGCCTGCCCGACGCGCTGCTCGTCCCCAAGATCGAGGACCCCCGCGACACCGACCTCGTCACCCGTCACCTCCGGCCCGGCGTGCGGGTGTGGGCACTGATCGAAACGCCCCGAGCTGTCCAGCGGCTCCCCGAGATCCTCGCCCCCGGCATCCTGGCGGGCGTCGTGTTCGGGGCCGCCGACTACGCTGCGGCGACCGGCTGCGCCCGCACCCCGTGGGCCCTGCACCACCCGCGCACCGCCGTGGCCGCGGCCTGCGCCGCCGCCGGGGTGCCCGCCCTCGACTCCCCGTACTTCGATCTCGCCGACACCGTCGGCCTGCGGCGCGAGAGCCGCGAGGCCCGCGACCTCGGCTTCAGTGGCAAGGGCGCCGTCCACCCCGGCCAGATCGCCCCGATCCGGGAGGCGTTCGCCCCCGACGACGCCGAACTCGCTCGCGCTCGCGCCCTGCTGGCGGCCGCCGCCCGCACCGACGCGGCCGTCACCGCCACCGGCGGGCACATGACCGGCCCGCCCCTGCTGGCCGCCGCCCGCGCCACCCTCGCCCGCGCCACCCACCCCGCCGATGGAGATCTTCAATGACCGAGACCGTCCACCCGCCCGTTCCGGCCGGGTACCGCCGCATCGACGCGGTTCGGGTACGCGAGACAGTCGGCCGCGGCCTGGAAGAGTTCACCGTCGGCGAGATCATCGAACACCGGCCCGGCCGCACCGTCACCACCACGGACCACGCCCTCACCCTCGCCCTCACCGGCAACGTCGCCCCAGTCCACTCCGACCAGCAGTTCTGCGAGGCCACCGGCCGCACCGAGCCGCTGGTGTGCGGCCAGGTCACCCTCGGCATCGTGCTCGGTGCCAGCGTCCGCTCCACCAGCAGTCTCACCACGGCCAGCCTCTGCCTGGACGGCCTTCGCCTGACCCACCCCGTCCACGTCGGCGACACCCTGTACGCCGAGACCGAGACCCTCAGCGCCCGCCGCTCCGCCAGCAACCCGGACAACGGCGTCATCACCTGCCGCACCACCGGCTACAACCAGCACGGTGAACAGGTCATCACCTTCACCCGGACCTTCCTCGTCCCCGCCGACGCCGACACTGTCCGCGACACCACCGGGTACTGAGGAGCAGAGCGCTGATGACCGAGAACCTGACCGTCACCGCCCCCGACGACGCCCAGTGGGTCCAGTACACCGCCCTCGCCACCCGCGCCTACGGCCACCCCGTCGCCGACCTCGACCTGCTGCGCCCGCACGCGGACGCCCGCGTCGGCCTGCGCGCGGGCCGCATCGTCGCCGGAGGACTGGGCCTGCTCGTCACCCAGCACTTCGGCGGCCTACCCGTCCCCGCCGCGTGCCTGGCCGCCGGCAGCATCGCCCCGGAGGAGCGCGGCGCGCACCTGAGCGTGCGCATGCTCGCCGAACGCCTGCGCCCCCTCCAGGACCAGGGCGCCGTCCTGGCCACCGTGTGGAGCACCTCCACCGGCTACGCCCGGCGCCTGGGCTGGGCCGCCCCCACCCCCGTCTTCTCCTGGACCGTGCCCACCGACGACCTCAAGCGCGCCTTCGACCACCCCGACGCCGCCGCCTTCGCCATCACCCACCACCCCGACCGCCCCGCCGGGGACCTGCAGCGCACGCTCGCCACCCGCTGGAACGGCCCCTGGCAGCGCCCCGCATGGTGGAGCACCTGGCAGCAGCAGACCTACCCCCGCCTCGCCACCTACACCTTCGCCGAACCCGGCCGCCCCCCGGCCGGGCAGCTCAGCCTCACCCTCGACGAGCACCCCGCCGACGGGCGCAGCATCGCCGTGCGCGACTTCTGGGCCGCCGACCACCGCGCCGCCGCCGCGATGCTCGCCTTCGTCGCCCGGCACAACTCCCGCATCCCCACCGTCTGCTTCCAGCGCACCGGCATGCCGCCCACCCTGCTGCTCCAGCACCGTCTGCACCGGGCCGGGGCCGCGACCGCCCGCCACTGGCACCCGTGGATGCTGCGCGTCCTCGACCCCGCACAGGCGGTCCGGCTGCGCGGCTGGCCCGAAGACCTCGACTTCGCCCTCCCTATCGACCTGCTCAGCGAGGACGGCGAGGAGGTCGAGCACCTCGCCCTGCAGATCACCGATGGCAAGGCCGACCTGACCTGCGACAACGCCCCGCGCACCCGCCGCCTGACCCTGACCCGGCCCCAGTTCGCCACCTGGTACGCGGGTGGCTACCGCTGCGCGGAGGCCGCGCACCTCGACGGCGTCCAGGGCGACCCCCGCGACGTGCGCGCCCTCGTCGCCGCCACCGGCGACCGGCAGCCCTTTCTGCCCGAGTACTTCTGACCCGCTGTCCGCCTCCCTTGGTGGCGCGTGCCCCGACCGTGCCAGGGCGCGTTGACCACCGCGAAGGGAGGCGGACACCACGCCGCGCACCGCCCGCGGCCCGCCCCGGGAGGCGGACCCGACAGCCCTGCCCGCGAACCGAACGGAAGAACACCCCTCATGATCGACACCCGCGCCACGAGCCCCGCCCGCGACGCCCTGCCCGACGACCTCCAGCGCTGGCTGGCCGGCACCGGGCTCCCCGCGGTGACCGGGAGCACCGACACCTCCTGGGACCGCTACAACTCCAAGGTCTGGCGGCTGGACACCGAGGGCGGCCCCGCCTTCGTGAAGATCAGCCCGACCACCCAGGACCACGACCGCGAGGTCTACGCCTACCGGCACGTCGCCGCCGCCCTCGACGAGCACGAGGCACCCCGCCTGATCGCGGCCGACCCCGGCCTGCACGCCGTCCTCACCACCGCGCTGCCCGGCTCCGTCGTGCGCGACCTGCCGCTGGAGCGGGAGACCGAGCAGCGGGTGCACCGCCTGGCCGGCGCTGTCCTGGGCCGGTGGCACGCCTGGCCCGAACCGGCTGGCGCGCAGGCCCGCGAGCGCATCCTCCAGCAGGCCGCCGACCAGGCCGACGAGGCCGCCCGGTGCCTGGAGACGGCCGGCGAGCACCTGAGCCAGGCGCAGCGGGAGCTGGTGCGCAAGGTCTCCACCGACCTGCCGGTGCTGGCGGCCCAGGTGCCGGTCGTCTTCCTGCACGGCGACTTCTCGCCCCGGAACTGGCTCTGGGACGCCGAGCGGGAGAGCGTCGGCCTGATCGACTTCCAGGTGGCCAGCCACGGCCTGGCGGTCGCCGACCTGGTGTGGCTGTTCGGCGCCCAGTGGCCCACCCGCCCGGACCTCAAGGACGCCTTCCTGGCCGGCTACGGCCGCCCCCTGTCCGAGCCCGAGCGGCAGCTGCTGCCGCTGCTGACCGCCCGCCTCGCCGTGTCCTACCTGACCACCGGCGTCACCGAAGGCAACCAGATGCTCGTCGATCGGGGCCGCACCGCCCTGGACCACCTCGCCGGCGGCAGCTGACCCGCACCGGGGCCCGGCCCGGTGTCGGCCAGGCCCCGGCACCCCTCGACCTCACGACCAAGGAGCGGCCATGACCTCGCACCATCCCGGCCCGCCCCCGACCGGTGCCCGTCCCGGCAGCGTCCGCGTCGCGCTCGACGACGTCCGGGCGCTGATGGTTGCCGCCTGCCGGGCCGCCCGCGTACCCCGGGACAGCATCGCCACGGTCGTCGAGCACTACCTGGCCGGGGAACTGCGGGGCAAGTCCTCCCACGGCATCGCGAAGTTCTGCTTCGAGTCGACCCTGTTCTCCGAACGCCAAGGCGTTCCCCGGGTCGTGCGCGAGCACGGCGCGCTGGCCGTCGTCGATGCCCGCCGCGAGATCGGGCCGCTGGCCGCCCGGTTCGCCGCCGACCTCGCCCTCACCCGCGCCCGCACGTTCGGCGCCGGGATCGTGGGCACGCTCAACGCCCAGCGCTACGGGATCCTTGCCGACACCGCCGAGCACATCGCCGCCGCCGGCATGCTCGCCGTCGTCACCAACACCTCCCGGCCCGAGGCAACCCCCGGCGGCGGCCGCACACCCGTCCTCGGGGTGAACCCGCTCGCCTACGCACTCCCCACCCTCCACGGCCCGGCGTCCGCGGACATGTCGACCACGCTGGCGCCGATGGGCGTGCTGTGGGAGGCCCGCCGCGCAGGCGCCGACCTGCCCGACGGCTGCTTCGTCGACGCGGACGGCACCCCGACCACCGACCCCGACCGGGCCGAGACGGCCGTGATCTTCGGCGAGCACCGCGGCTTCGTACTCTCCCTACTGCTCCAGGCCCTCACCGGCAGCCTGTTCGGCTTTCCCATGGGCAGCGGCGTCGACTCCACCTGGAGCACCGGCTACACGGTCATCGCCCTCGACCCCGTCGGAGGGCACAGCGACGACGCCGCGACCGCGAACACCCGCCTGCTGGACGAGATCACCCGCGGCCGAACCCGCGACGACCTGCCCCTGCGCCTGCCCGGCCAACACAGCCACCAGCGCCGGCACAACGCGCTGCGCGAGGACGCCCTCGACCTGCCGGCCGCCGTGCACCGCCGCCTGGCCGCCCGCGCCGCCGGCGACTTCACCTCCGACTGACCACCAGGAGTCCCACCGTGCGCCCCTTGACGTTCCACTGGTTCCTGCCCACCGGCAGCGACGGCACCACCCTGACCGCCGGCGTGCGCGGGGTCCACGGCCCCGGCCACGACACCGCCACCGCACCCGACCGGCACCGCGCCCCCGACCTGCGCTACCTCGCCCAGATCGCCCAGGCCGCCGAGCACATGGGCTTCGACGCGATCCTCACCCCCGCTGGAACGTTCAACGAGGAGGCGTGGATCACCTGCGCCGCCCTCAGCCAGCACACCGAGCGCCTGAAGTTCCTCGTCGCGCTGCGCCCGGACTCCATATCCCCGACGCTCGCCGCGCAGATGGCCGCGACCTTCCAGCGCCACAGCGGGGGCCGGCTGATGCTGAACGTCGTCACCGGCGGCGACCCGGCCGAGCAGGCCCGCTACGGCGACCACCTCGGCAAAGCCGCCCGGTACGCGCGGACCGACGAGTGGCTGGCCGTGCTGCGCGGGGCCTGGAGCCCTGAGCCGTTCACCTGCTCCGGGTCGCACTACGACGTGCGCGGCGCGGCCGTCTTCTCCCCGCCCGACCCGCTGCCGGGCGTGTACTTCGGCGGCTCGTCCGACGAGGCACTGCCGGTCGCGGCCCGCCACGCCGACGTCTACCTGACCTGGGGCGAGCCGCCCGTCGACGTGGCCGCCAAGCTGGAGCGCGTCCGCGCGCTGGCCGCCGGCGCCGGGCGCACCGTGCGGTTCGGCATCCGTTTCCACGTCGTCACCCGCGACACGAGCGAGCAGGCGTGGGCCGCCGCCGAGCGTCTGCTGGTCGGGATCGACCCGGCGCACGTGGCCCGGGTGCAGTCGACGCTCGCCGGCAGCCAGTCCACCGGTCAGGCCCGCCAGAGCCCGCTGAGCACCGCCTACCGCCACGGCGGCCGCACTGCCGACCTGGAGGTGTACCCGAACGTGTGGGCCGGGGTGGGGCTGCTGCGCGGCGGCGCGGGCACCGCGCTGGTCGGCTCCCACCGCGAGGTCGCCGACCGGATCGCCGAGTACGCGGCACTCGGGATCGAGGAGTTCATCCTGTCCGGGTTCCCGCACCTGGAGGAGGCGTACGAGGTCGGCGAGGGCGTACTTCCCCTGCTCGGCGCCGGCACCGTCCGTGCGGCGGTGGGTCGGTGAGCACCCCGGTGAATGTCCTGGTGGTCGGCGTCGGTCCGCACACCCGCCTCAACCACCTGCCCGCGCTCGCCGCCGCGCAGGACGCGGGCCTGGCCGGGACGGTGACCGGCGTCAACCTGCCGCACGCCGCCGCACCGGTCGACTACGGCACGCCCGGCCAGCCGCGTCGGATGCCCATCGTCGCCGTCCAGCCGCTCCCCGCCCGGTGCCGCACGCTGCCCGGCCCGGTGCTGCGCGTGCTGGAGGAGGCGGTGGAGCGGGAGCGCGTCGGCGCGATCGTCGTGGCGAGTGAGCCGTCCGTGCACCTGCCCTACGCGCTGTGGGCGATCGAACGGGGCCTGCCGTTGTTGCTCGACAAGCCCCTGACGGTGCACCCGGGCGCGTCCACCGACCCGGCTGCGGCACAGGCAATCGCCGACGACTTCGACACCCTGCTGGACGCCTACCGCACGGCCCAGCAGCGCGATCCGCGGATGGTGGTCAGCGTGCTGGCCCAGCGCCGCTGGCACCCCGCCTTCCGCCAGGCGCGGGAGCTGATCGCCGAGGTCGCCGAGGCCACGAACTGCCCGGTCACCTCGATCCAGTCCAGCCACGGCGACGGCCAGTGGCGGCTGCCCGACGAACTCGTCGACCTGGGCTACCACGGCTTCCGGGACGGCTACGGCAAGGCCGCGCACTCCGGCTATCACCACTTCGACATCGTGCCGTGGTGGCTGGCTGCCAGCGAGCGCCCGGGTAAGGAGCTCGACGAGATCGAGGTCCACGCGGTGTGCACCCGTCCCGCCGACTTCCTCACCCAGCTCACCGTCGCCGACCACGCGCGGGTGCTGCCCGGCTTCGCCGACCGCAACCCGTACAGCGAACAGGACCTGCACCGGCTCACCGCCAACTTCGGCGAGGTCGACGTGCACCTGAACGTCGCCTACCGCGGCCATGGCCGGGTACTGGCGCTGGGCAGCCACAGCCTCGCCCACACCACCTTCTCCCAGCGCGCTGTCCTCGACCCGGTTCCGGGCAGCCTGTACAAGGGCAACGGCAGGATCGGGCAGGAGAGCCACATCGTCCAGCAGGGCCCGTTCCAGGCACTGCACCTGCACGTCCTGCAGACCCTGCACGGTGACGGGGAGGGCGTCGACCCGCGGGCGGCGGGCGGCGCCGACCACATCGAGCTCCACGTCTTCCGCAACGACCGGCTGAACCTGGGCTGGGAGCGGCACCGCAGGCTCGGCTTCGACGACCTCACCCGGGGCACCGGGCCGGGCGCGGTGCTGCCCACGCAGCGCTCGGCCCGCACCTGCGCCGTCACCGAGTTCCTCTCCTGCCTCGCCGGCCGCACCCCGCGCGCCGAGCTGGCCTCCGACCTGGCCGACCATCGGCGCCCGGCCCGCCTGATGGCCGCCGCCTACCTGTCGATGGCCCGCCGCTGGGCCGCCGGCGACCGGCCCACCGCCCCGGCGGTGCTCGACTTCCACCCCAGCACCGTTCCCGGCCCCGTCCCTGCCGCGGTTCTCGCCCCCACCGGGCGGGGCGGCCGGGAGCTCGCCGCCTCGGGGGCCGAGCGATGAGCGCCCCGACCGCCGCCGACCGCGGCACGCCAAACCTGGCCCACGTGCTGGGCCCGCACCTGTTCCCCGTCCTTGAGGCGTGCCGCCCGCACACCGGCCGCCTCACCCGCGTCGAAGCCTGTGTCGGTGGGAACGTCAGCCACGTCCACCGGGTCTTTGGTGAGGCGGGCAGCGTCGTCGTCAAGGTCCGAGGCCGCCGCTTCGCCCGGATCGCGATCCCCACCGACCCGGCGCTGATCGCCGTCGAACACCGCGCCCTGACGCTCCATCACGGCCTGCTGCCCGACCTGTTCCCGCAGGTCATCGCGTTCCTGCCCGAGGCGCACGCCATGGTGCTGAGCGACGTCTTCCCCGACCGGCGCACCTGGCGCGAGCACCTGGACGAACGCTGCGCCACCGCCGAGGAGTGCACCCGCCTGGGCACGGCCCTGGCCCGCGTCCACCGCGCGACCGCCCACCTTCCGCCGCTGCGCGACGGCGACGGGGACGACCTCTTCCGTACCGAGCACGCCTACGGCTACTGCCTGCGCGCCGGCCGACACCGGGCCCTCGACGAGACGTGCCGTCGCCTGGACGCCCTGCCCGGCCACCAGCTCGTCCTCGGCGACGCCAGTCCGAAGAACATCAGCCTCGCCATGGGGCGCACCGCGTTCGTCGACCTCGACAACGTGCACCGCGGTGCTCCGCTGTTCGACGTCGGCTACCTCCTCGCGCACCTGGTCCTGCACCACCTCGTCCGGCCCGACCGCCTGCTGCGGCTCGCCGCCGCGTTCCTCGACGCGTACGCCCCGGTGCCGGTCAGGCCGTGGTGCGGCGACGACCTCCTCGCGGCCGTGGCGGCCGGGGTGCTGTTGTACCGGCTGGAGGCCCGCACCGTCCCCTACCCGTCCGCCGCCCCGCCCGCCACGACCGGCCGGATGCGCCACCGGTTGCGCCTGCTGCTGGACACCGGACCGTTCACCGTCCCCGACCTGCTGGAGACCGCACGGCAGGTGACAGCGTGAACCTCCCCCTCGCCACGGCCGGTGACCGGACGGACCTGGCCGCGCTCGCCAAACTGAGCGCCCGCGGCATCCACGTCCCCGCCGTCCCGTCGCTGGCCCGCGACCAGAGCCCGTTCGCCCGCCCCACCCCCGCCTGGACCCGCACCGTCGCCCCGGGCGTGGTCCTCACCGCCCGCCCCGTCGACCTCGGCGACGGCTGCTTCACCAACGCCTACACCCTGAGCGTCGACCTCGACCGCGCCCACTGCCGGCCCGTCTCCGCCCCGGCCGGCTTCCACCTGCGCCGCCTCGTCACCGGCCCCACCGCCGCCGCAGTCTCCGGCGCCTTCGCCTACATCTCCGACGACCACAGCTACCAGCCCGCCGAGCCCCGCCTCGACCTCGCCGTCCGCGACCACCACACAGCCAGCCTGCCCACCGCCACCAAGCCCGCGCTCCTCCTGCACCGCGACCGCCTGTCGGTGCGCACCCTGGCCACCGCCGGCACCCTCACCGTCGCCGGCCACCACCACACCTGGAGCGGCTCCAAGGGCCCCCGCCCCGACCCGGCACCGCCGCCCGGCCACCTCACCGTCTTCGGCGCGGCCAACTGCCGCATCCGCTACACCGACCACCCCCGCACCGGATTCCGACGCGACGTCGACCCGGCCGCCAACACCACCCCCCGCAACCCTGCCGTCCTCGACTGCACCGTCACCCCCACCCCCACCGGGACGCGGATCACCGCCCTGCACCCCGGCGGCGGCGCCGACCTGTTCACCGGCGCCTACATCCTGCGCACCCACCGGCCCCGGCCCGCCCACCTCACCCTCGGTGCGCCCGTCCACGTCACCACCCTCGACACCCTCCCCACCGCCGACATCGACAGCGCCCTGTCACTGGGCCCGTCCGCCGCCGACGCCGCCGCCCAACGCACCGCCGCCTGGGACCAGAGCCTGGGCACCAACCCGTTCCGGCCCGGAGCCCGCTACGCCCGCACCCTGCTCGCCCTGAATGGCCGGCACCTGACCCTGACCATCCTCGACGGAGCGCCCCTCGCCCCGGGCTTCCAGGGCGCCACCGTCCAGGAGACCGCGCAGCTGGTCGAGCGGGCCGGCCACGACCCGGCGGCGGTGTTCCACCTCGACGGCGGCCAGACCTCCAAAATCGCCTACCGGCACAACGGCCAGGTCGACGCGGTCGGCAGCCTCCACTACCTGCGCTGGCCCCAAACCGAGCACGAACCCTTCCGCTGGCAGGGCCTCGACGGCCGCCCCCTGCACAGCGCCCTGCAGATCACCACCCTGAAGGAGTCCCCTTGACCCAGCCCCAGCCTGGCCGCGGCCGGTCCGTCCTCGCCGTCGTCGCCCACCCCGACGACGCCGAACTCGCCATGGGCATGCGACTGCTCGACCACGCCCGGGCCGGCGACCGCGTCCGCGTCCACTGCCTGAGCACAGGTCGCCCGGGCAAGGACGACAGCGAGGTGCGCCGCGCCGAGTGCCTGGCCGCCGCGAAGATCCTCGGCATCGGCCGGTACACGTTCAGCCGGATCCCCGACACCCGCTTCACCGACCACCGCGGCGCCATCAACGCCGCCCTCTTCGACACCTTCGCCCTCGGACGCCCCGACACCGTCTACACCCACTTCCCCGACGACCAACACCTCGACCACGCCGTCACCGGCGAGGAGGCCACCGCCGTCGCGATGCGCGAGGCCGCCGACGTGGTCCACTTCCGCTCCCCCTACAGCCGGAACTTCGAGCCCAACCTGATCTTCGTCGGCACACCAGAGCTCCTGGCCGCGAAGCAGAAGGCTCTGACGTGCTTCGCCTCCCAACAGCAACTCGACATGCCCGTCTTCACCGGCCTGAACACACTCGCCTACCGGCAGCACGTGCACCACCGCATCGTCGAACGCTTCCCCAAGGACGCTTACGGCGCTGAGATGTTCCGCACCGCACGCCAGATCGTCCACGCCACACGCCCAGGCGCCGACCGGACGTAGACCCGCAGCCGATCAGTCGGCTGGACGTGGTCCCTCACAACGCTGGTTCCACGGGGTCCGAAGGGCGAGCTGCCACGAGACCGTCTCCAGACCGGCTTTGCCCGGCCAGCAGCCGCCGTACCTCGGTCCCAGTCCAGACCTCGCGCTGGGCGGCCATTCGCCGCCACGCCACGGTCCTCCGTTCTCCGGGCCGAGGACTGTCGTCGTCCTTCGATAGGTGGGCAGCTGGAAGACGGTGGGCCAGTGCGCGTTGGCCTCGAAGAACGCCTTCAGCGGCGGCACGAGGTGGATGCGGGCGTTGTCCCAGACCAGCCAGACCGGCGTGTTCACCCCACCGCTGGGCAGCTTCTCAACCGCCAGGCGGATGACGGTGCCCTCGATGACCGGCAGCTCGTCAGCGTGCTCCAGCCAGGCCCCGCGCCGAGTGAGCCGCGGGTGGAGCCGATCCCAGGCCCGGACGATGGCCGTGCTGTAGAGGCAGGCGCCGGTGACGGTCACCGCCTACTCCTCGCCCCAGGTGGCGGGGTCGCCGAGGACGAACTCACCGCCGTGCTTTCGACGAACAGCTGCTCGCCTTCGCCGTCCCACGGCAGACTGTCGCAGCGGCGGCATAACCATCGGCTGGAGATGCGGAGCTCCGTCAGAACGGAGGTTCGCTGGACCAGGTACCACTCCATTGACCGGTCGGACGAGGGTCGTGCTGCTGGAGAAGTTCCACGGCGTGGTCGGTCATGTAGAGGCTGATGAAGTAGCCAGCCATGTCACTGCGGTTGGCCGGGAGGTGCCGGTCAAGGAGACCGATGGCCTCTTCGGTGCGGCCTGCGTCGTGCAGCACCCGGGCGATGTGCTCGGCGGCGTACGCGCTGTCGCCTTCGGGGTGGGCCGATGCCTGCTGGAGCGCCGCGTCGGGCCCGGAGCTGGCGGCGATCAGCGGCAGGCGGATCCAGAACAGGTCCCACTCTTCCTCACCGCCCCGGGCGGCCTTGAGAGCATCGAGGTGCGCCAGGCCGTCCTGCGGCCTGCCCTGATCGAGGCAGAGACCGGCCAGTGTGTGGAGGATCCAGTCGTCGCCGGGGCGGACATCGGCCTGGGCACGCATCACGGCGACCGCCTCGCCGCCACGTCCGTGCCGGGCCAGGAGCTGCGCGAGGTCGTACGCCGCGTTCGGGCCGCCCGCCACGGCCCCGTCCGCCCGCCGGTAGAGCGCGACCGCGCCTTCGACGTCACCGCGTTCCTCCAGCACCTCGGCCAGGCGCTGAGTGGCGTGCCCGTGGACGTCGGTGGCCGCGTACTCGCGCAGTTCGTCGAGCCGGCCGTGCCGGGCCAGCAGGTCGGCGAGCTGGTCACGGCCGTTGACGGAGGTGATGTGCCGCGTGTGCAGCACGGCGATCGCTTCATCGGTGCGGCCTTGGCGCTCCCGGATCCGGGCAAGCAGACCGAGTGCGGCATCGGCGTCCAGGACGCCGCGGCAACACCACGGGGAATCGCAGCGGTGGTCGGCCGGAATGTGCCCGAACAGCAGGCGGGCGGCTTCTTCGTCCAGGCCGGCGAGCTCGGCGACGTCGACCAGGGCGGTGGCAAGGACCCAGTCCTCGACCCCGGGTCGCAACAGCTGATACGCCTCCGCGGCACCCCCGTGCCGGGCCAGCAGGCGTGCGAAGAACTCCAGCGCCTGTCCCCCGGCCGCCGCGTACGGGCGAGCCAGCGCGATCGCCTCCGACGCCCGGCCCCAGCTCTCGAACAGCTCCGCCTGGACCCGAGTGGCCGGCCACCAACCGGTGGCGACGTACGGAGCCAACACCGCCAGCGCCTCGTCCCGCTGGCCACGCTCGCCAAGAACCCGGGCCCACGCCCGCGCGCAGAACCACTCACCCTGACCGGCTTGCAACGCCACCTCGTGTTCGTGGCCTCGTTCCAGGATCTGCATGACGAACTCGGGCGGGATACAGCCGGACAGAGTCCTGGCCTGACGATCAAGATCAGCAGCGTCCACGGCACCGCACCCTAGACCCCACCACCGACGAGCGGCCTAGAATCGGCACACCGCACGGCCAACACGGCGTACCGCTTGCCCCCTGGCTTCCTGAGATGTCTTCTCCGAATCCGCAGGTGTCCCAGCGGCGGACGAAGGTCGGGACCATCGCCTCACCCCGGTGGATCGCTCCCCGTTCCAGGAGGCAGCGCCCCACCTTCCGCCTCCCGCCCCGGTGCCGGAACCCGTCGCCCCCTGGGCCCCGGCGGCCGGCCGTTCTCCGCCCCCGTCACACCCGACACCGCGCCCGACTGAACGCCCGACGCCCTGCTTCCCAGACCCCGTGCCCGCCCCTTTGGACCGCGTGGGCCAGAACCGCTGCTCAGCCCCCGATGTTGTAGACGGCGTTGTCGAGCCGGGCCTGTACCTCCGGGGGAAGGGGAGGCGTCCGGTAGGCAGGGTCACCGGACTTCGCGGTCTTGGGCCCGTCGTCCTCCGTACTGACCGTGGACAGCCGCTGCACTTCGGTCACCTCATGATCGTGGATCTCCCAAATGGTGTGCCCGGCTCCCACGGCGTCGCCCTCGGTGCGGAACCACATCCAGTCGACCCGCAGAACGCCGCCGTACAAGGCGAGCGCGGTGGTCATCCACTCCACGCTCCGCGGGTCGACCGAGGCCGCCCACCCCTGATCGCCGTGGGGGTGCACCGTGTACTCGAAGTAGGCGGGCCCGCAACCCCCGCGGGCGAGGTCGGGAAGAGGGCCGGAGGCCGGAAGGCGTCCGGAACCGTCGCTGGTCAGGTACTTCTCGCGCGCGGCGCATCCTGGGTCGGAGCACTCGACCTCGGTGTCGGACAGGTGCAGCCACAATGCCACCCTGACGTCCTGGCCCTGCTCGACCAGCAGCGTCAACAGCTTCTGCCGGCACTGTGCGGCCTCGGCGTCCACCTGCTGCCAGTGCCGCGGTTCGTCGTGGGAGAGCTTGTGCAGGTAGTGCCCGACGAGGCGCCAGGCATCATCGACGGTGGGGCAGATGCTGCGGGCCCGGGGCTCGGTCGTCATGGTCCAAAAGTCTAGGGGCAGCCGGGCGGGAACCGGGCCGATCCGCTCAGCGGCCGCAGTGCGTCGCCGTCAGGCCAGCGGCAAGGCGGTCGGTGTGAAGGGCACGGGCGACTTCGTGCTCGCGTCGGACGAACTGCGAAGTCGTGCGGGCCGCACCGAGGAGAACGGGGAGCATGACCAGCCCGAGAAGACGGGTGATGCGCTGGACGACTTGGCCGGGCGGGACGGCGAGCGCGGGGCCCACGACGACGGTGAGCACCAGCACGAGGGTGACCATGGTCCCGAACGCGCCGATCTTCCAGGGCGAGGTGAGGCGGCGGCGAAGCGGCAGCCCCCGGGCAGCGCGCAGGACGTCCTCCTCACCGTGTTCGACCGTCCGGTACCGGGCGGCGGCAACCACCAGGGCCGCGATGGACGCCCTACCTCGCCCGCTGCCGGACCGAAGTCGGCTACGCCGTTCGCTGGTGGCAGTTGCACCGCCGTATCGGCGGGTGGTGGCGCGCCCGGCCTGACCGCGCGGCGGCCCGCCGGCTTCAGCGCGAGGCCGCAGCCGCCGCCTCGTAGATCGGCCACCGCAGTTCACTGTCCGGGGTGTGCAGCCACGCCCACTGGCGTTCGGGGGTGACCGTGACGCCGAAGTCCCAGGGTTCGGGCCGGTCGAGGTCCTCCCACGCGGTCCAGGCGGTCATCAGCTCGTCGCCGATCCGGCGCCCGCCGCCCTGATGGAGCACGGTCGTCCCGTCCCCGACCGCGGAGAACGATGCCCACGAGGAGCGGCCGTCGTGGATCCGGGCGTTGATGCCCTCCTCGTCGCGGCCGGTGGTGATCATCGCGTCCGGTACCGCGACCCGCAGGGCGAAGCGCAGGTTCCAGTCGCCTTCGATCGGTGCGAGGTCGCGGTCGATCCTGTGCTCGCTGGCGGCCGGACCGTCACCGCGTACCGCGTTGTACCCGGCCCGTCCGGCCGTCGGCGGCGCAGGTGCGGTGCGGTCCGCCATGAACTGGGCCATCCCCTGCACCCAGCCGGACGCCGAAAGCCCGTCGGCGGCGACGGTCAGGGCGAGGTGCACGAGCCGGCCCCACGGGCAGACGATCCGCCCGCCCGGCGCGGTCGCCTCGACCCACGTCCACGGCACCCGCTCGACCGCGCCACGCTGCGAGCCCGTATGCGCGCTCGTCGGCCACGAGCTCTGCCCATGAGCACAGCACGATCTCGTGCGACCCGATGCGAAACCGCAGCCGGTCGTCGATGACGAGTTCGCCAACACCCAGCCCGCGGAACGCGGGCACTCGCCAACCGTCGTCCGTGCACACTATGCCCTGACTCATGCCGACACCGTAGCGGCCTGGCGGACCACTACTCGCCGTGAGGCGAGCGTGGGTGCTCGGAAAACCAGTTCTGTCGGTTCTTCGGGTCCGCGGAGGCCAGCGGCCCGGACAGTGGCTCCGTTCCGATGAGCGCGTCGTGAACGACCCCTGTCATACCGTCGGCGGAGACGTCGGTGGCGGTGATCCTGAGGCTGCAGTGCACGCCGGACATGCTGCCGCTCGTGCAGACGAGATCGCCGACGTGGTTGCGGCCGGCGCCGACGACCCGCTTCGCGTAGCCGGCCGTGTTGCTCCACGCCCCGTCGTAGAACCTTCCGGAGACGCCGGTGACGGTGATGACGGTGGCATCCAGGGCGGTGTCGGCGTCGGTGGCATCTCCGACCACCGCGCCCGCGCCGGTCCTGTAGGTGTCGGAGGTGCCGCAGTGCGAGTCCGTCAGCAGCACCGGCACCTTTCCCCGCCAGGCACCGAAACCGGAGGTGCACCAACCGTTGTCCGGAGTGGTGAGTTCGGCTCCGGCCCTCCACGGGCTGGCGTCGGCGTGCCGGGTCGCCGTGGCCACGGAGGCAGCGGCGGCGGGCCGGGCGGTGACCGGCACCCCGGCCAAAGCGGCTGCCCTTCGCGCCACCTCCCGCGCCACCTCCCGCGCCGGCGCGGCGCCGCGCCGCTCGGCGCCCGCCGGGTAGGTGACGCTCCTTACCCGACCACACCCCGGCCCGGCAGGCCGGCAACGACGTTGCGATCCTCGGACGCCCCGAAGGGCCACCGCCACCTGCCACTCCTGCGCGTCCTGCGCCCGCGAGGCCAGGTTGCGATCCTCGGCCGCCCCGAAGGGCGACCGCCACCCCGCGCCTGTCCCCCGGCCAGCGCAGCCCGTTGCCGTTGCGATCCCTCGGACGCCCCGAAGGGCGACCGCCACCGGTGCCTGCCCGCCGCCTCGGCGACGGCGCCGAGGTTGCGATCCTCGGCCGCCCCAAGGGCGACCGCCACCCGAGGAGGCGGCGCCGCTCCTCGCCGCGGAGGCCGAGTTGCGATCCTCGGCCGCCCCGAAGGGCGACCGCCACCAAGGTCTTCGTGTCCGGGCAGTGCTCGATGTACCAGTTGCGATCCTCGGCCGCCCCGAAGGGCGACCGCCACGACCACGTCGGCGGTCGCGTCGTCCATGTCGTCGGCGTTGCGATCCTCGGCCGCCCCGAAGGGCGACCGCCACGAGGCCGCCTCCGGCACACCGTGGCGGCGGGACGACGTTGCGATCCTCGACCGCCCCGAAGGGCGACCGCCACCTGGGAGGCCGGCCGCGACGCCGCCGACCGGAAGGGTTGCGATCCTCGGCCGCCCCGAAGGGCGACCGCCACCGGCACCGACACCAGCGCGGTGGCCTGGCTCATCGTCGTTGCGATCCTCTGCCGCCCCGAAGGGCGACCGCCACCTGCCCGATCTCCTCGGTGGTCTGGTTGGCGCTGTTGCGATCCTCGGCCGCCCCGAAGGGCGACCGCCACCGGTTCGCACTGGGCACTCTTCGGCTGGGCCTGGCAGTTGCGATCCTCGGCCGCCCCGAAGGGCGACCGCCACTGGTGATCCGCGAGCTCCAGGTGGCCGGGATGCCGGAGTTGCGATCCTCGGCCGCCCCGAAGGGCGACCGCCACACGAGGCGCTCGTGCTCCTCGGTGCGGGTGCAACGGTTGCGATCCTCGGCCGCCCCGAAGGGCGACCGCCACCGCCGGCTCGGTGCGCTGTGCCGAGACGGCCTGGGCGTTGCGATCCTCGGCCGCCCCGAAGGGCGACCGCCACCGCCGGCTCGGTGCGCTGTGCCGGGACGGCCTGGGCGTTGCGATCCTCGGCCGCCCCGAAGGGCGACCGCCACTTCAGACACTGAACGGCAGCGCTGTTCAGACACTGTTGCGATCCTCGGCCGCCCCGAAGGGCGACCGCCACCGCGGGAAACACGTTGAGGCGAGCGGTCCCGACGGGTTGCGATCCTCGGCCGCCCCGAAGGGCGACCGCCACCGGTGCGGGTCGAGGGCTTGGCCTCGCTGAGGCGGTTGCGATCCTCGGCCGCCCCGAAGGGCGACCGCCACGGCACCTGACCAGGTCCGGTCCCGGGTCGCGCACCAAGTGTTCGACTGCCTTCCGCCGACAGACCAGCGCAATTCGGGCATCGTGCTTCGGTGCGATCCGCGTGGCGTGTGTGTACTTCGAGTTCCGAAGTAGGGAGTTGTCACAGGACCAGGTCTTCGCGGTGTGGCTGCACCTGGGCTACCCCCAGCGTCTGAACGTCGTTGAAGCCGTTGTGCGGGAGCCGGTAGATCCTGATGCTGTCGGTGTCCGGGTCGATGGTCTTGCAGATGTCGTTCACGAGGTGCAGGAGATCGACATCGGTGGCGACGATCTCGAAGACCGATTTCTGGACTCGTAGGCCGTGTCCTTCGCAGAGTTTGGCGACCTTCCGAAGTCGGCGACGGCCTTCTGGTGTGGTCGTGTCCACGTCGTAGGTGAGCAGGAGGTCCATCAGGCAGCTGTCCAGGGCAGGTATCCGGGAAGGTCGCCGCGGATATGGCGGGCGAGGATGCGGCACTGGACAACGGGAAGGAGCGCCGTGGGGACCGCTCGTCCTGCGATCGGGTGTTCCCAGGTCTGGGTCTTCCAGTCTTGCCAGGCGGAGAGCACGGCTTTGCGCCCGTCCTCGGTGAGGTTGACGGCTCCGCCAGCGAGGCTTTCGAAGTGGTGGGCCCTGAGCTCTCGGCGGTTGAGAAGGGTTAGCGCGAAGCGGTCTGCCAGGACGGGCCGGAACTCCTCCATCAGATCGAGCGCCAAGGCCGGTTTCGCGGGCCGCAGGCCGTGAAGGAAGCCGATGTAGGGGTCGAGTCCGATCTGCTCGATCGCGCCGTGGACGAGGTTGCGCAGCAGTCCGTAGGTGAAGGACAGGAGGGCGTTGACCGGGTCGGTGGGAGGGCGCCGGCTGCGGTGTGTGAACTCGGGGATGCCGTCCGCGGGACGATGCATGTCGTGGAGTGCGCCGAAGTAGGTCCGGGCGGCGTTGCCTTCGATGCCCATCAGGGTGTCCAGCGAGCTGGCGTTCTTGGTTTCGGCCAGTCCCTCGGCGAGTCTGGCGCCCGCTTCACGGATTCGGGCCTGTGCGGCCGGCTGGGCGTCGCGTGCGGCGCGGAGAAGGATCCAGCGGCTGTTGCGGATCTTTCCCGCAACGGTGTTACGCGCGATCTCGAGCCGTCGCTGCGGATCTGCGTGGGTGCAGTGCTGTTGATGGCGCAGGAGGACGTTGCCTCGAACCGGTCCTTCGAGGCGCGCTTGGAACCGACCGCCTCGGGTCATCCAGGTGACCGGCCGTCCGTCCTGTGCGCAGCGGGTGAGGAGTTTGGTGGAGAGGTTGATGTGGCCGTAGACGACGATGGCGTCGAGACGGCGGAGGGGGAGGGTCTTTCGGCCCCGAGTACCCCGGGGTACTCGGTGCCACGCCCTGGTGTGTCGGGGAGGTGGATGCGTAGGGAGTCCTGGTCGAGGCGTAGGTCGGTGCCTTGGGTTTGGACGTAGAGGGTGTTGAGGAGTTCGGTGGTCATGGGTGTGTGGGTTCTTCGTCGGGGGTGGTGTAGAGGGTGGTGAGGGCCTGCTGGTAGCGGCGGGTGTTGGTAAGGATGGTGGGGATGCAGTTGGTGGCCATGGAGCAGCGTCGGCAGCGGTTGTCGGTTGCGGGTGGCGGTAGTTGGCCGGTGGTGAGCAGGGTACGGATGGCGTGGGTGGTGGTGATGACGCGTTGGTGGAGTTCGGGGGTGATGGTGATGGTGTGGCGTCGGCGGTCGGTGGCGGAGTAGATGGCGGCGTGGGGTACGGGTTGTTGGAACATCTGCTGGAGGCAGATGGCTTGGGCTGCTGCTTGGATGTCGGCGGGGCCGTCTGGGTGGTAGCGGCCTGATTTGTGTTCGATGGGCAGGATGGTGCCGTTGTCGTGGAGTTCGACGGTGTCGCAGGTTCCGGTGAGGCCGTAGCCGTCGTGCCACACGGGTAGGGCGTGGAGGGTGCGGGTTGTGGCGCGGCCTCGGTTGCCCGGGGTGTCGACGCGTTGGTGGAGGAGGGTTCCGCGGGTGGTGGCGGCGTCGTCGGTGAAGGCGTCTTCGAGGACGATGAGTGCGCATTGGCGGGGACAGTAGGTGTAGTGCTCGAGCCAGGAGAGGGCGACTTGGGGTTGGTCGCCGTCTCCTGACTGCGGTTGGGGGTGGTTCATCCGATGAGGCGGGTGAGGGTGACGCCGGCGTCTGTGAGGCCGGTGTCGTCGATATCGATGGGACCGTAGTCGGTGATGTTGCGGGCGGTGGCGTCGTGGAGCTGCTTGATGCGGATGCGGTCGAAGAGGGTGTGGGACGGCAGGCGGCCGAAGGCGTCGCTGTGGGTGAAGACGTAGAGGCCGCGCAGGGCGAGGCTGCCGCGGGCCGCCGCGCGGTCGTGTTCGAACATGATCTGGAAGGCGCGCCAGAACATGTCGAGGTCGTTGCTGGTGACGCCGGTGCGGGCGGCGAGCGGGGCGCTGAAGTGGCCGTTTCCGCGGTAGAGGGCGTAGGGGACGATGTGCTTGGTGCCCATCTCGGTCTCCTTGCCCTTCTTGTCGTCGGTGGGGTTGTTGAAGGCGTCGATGTCTTCCTGTTTGGTGGGGGTGACGCGGGTGATGCCGATCTCCAGGGGGGTGATCGGGTCGATGGAGCGGGAGAAGGTGAGCTGCAGGGGCCCTTGGACGCGGCCGGCGGGCTTCTTGCCGGTACTCATGACGGCGCCGAACATGCGGACGTCGTAGAAGGTCTGGCACATCCAGGTGCGGGCGTCGGCTTGCTGGGTTTTGGCGCCGAGGGCGGTGTAGGCGCGTTCGTGTTGGCTGTTGAGGGCGACGCCGGCTTCGACGTAGATGTCGTATCCGGGTTTGGGGTCGTGCTGGTTGAGCATGGCGACGGTGTTGCGGATCTTGCGTTTGATGGCGACGTCGGTGATGAGGCCCTGGCCGGAGACGGGGTCGGTGCGGGGGCTTCCTCCGGCGTCGGGGTCGCCGTTCGGGTTGCTGTCGGTGGCCTCGATCAGGAACACGAAGTCGTGCTTGCGGTCGGGGTCAAGGTGGTCGTCCGTCATCGGGGTCTCTCCTGGTGGCGTCGGTCGATCTGTGGGGTTCGAATGGATCGTCAGGGTGTGAGGGTGAGGATCTTTTCGCTGTTCTGGGTGGCCTTCGCTGCCTTGGCCGCGGCGCGGGCCTGGTTGTCGGCGGCCCGCTGCTGCTCGTAGCCGATGACGAAGCGGGCCTGCTCGCGTGGCGTCAGGTGGGTGGGCAGGTCGTCGGTGAAGGCGGCGAAGACCTGCGACAGCCGTGCGTCCAGGGCGATGTGGGCTGCCTTCTTGTCGCGGCGCAGGCGCTTGAGGTGAGCGTTGGCTCCGCGGCGTAGGTTCGCCAGGACGGCGGCAGGGGCCGTCATCGCGGTGCCGAAGTACTTGTCGCCGATCGTGGCCTTCACGTCGGGCAGGGCTGCCATTTGGATGGCTTCGAGGACGGCGAATGCTCGCCCGCACAGGTAGGCGGGGTCGGTGCTGGCGGGGTCGAGTTGCGGCATCGGGCGGTCCGTTCGGTCGTGGGAGCGGGCAAGGGCCAGGCGCAGCAGGGCGGTGCGCGGGGCGTCGAGGTGGTGGTCGGCGCGGATGCGCTGAAGGAGGTGCGGGAGGAGACGTGCGGGGGGTGGGGTGCGGCGCAGGGCGGCGTGGAGGAGTTCGCGTTCGATGCCGTGGGGTGCGGTGCCTTTGACGTACTGGGTGCCGTTGTGGCGGCCCGCGGCGAGTGCGAGGTGCCACAGGGGCAGGTAGCGGGTGGTACCGCGCCATCCGTCGAAGACGCCGTGGTCTTCGAACCAGGCTCCGAGGTTGGCCTTGACGGCGTCCAGGGGGACGTCTAGCCATTCCCGGACGACCGTGCGGGCGTTGTTCAGCCCCAGGGTGAGAGCGTAGAAGTCGTTGGCGTCGATACGGGTGGCTTCGGCCGGGTCGGGGTGGTGGTGGAGGGCGTCGATGAGGTGGGCGACGGCGGCCGGGTCGGGGTGGGCGTCGTCGATGAGCTCGATGAGCGGCTGTTCCAGGGGCTCGCGCGTCCACCACAGCAGGACCGAGTCGGGCAGCAAGCGGCGGTGGCTGTCGGCGGCCAGCAGACGGTTGAGGGTGGCCATGGCACGACTTCCGCAGCGGTCACACACGGGGGTGTTGACGAGTCTGATGGCGCCACCGCGGCCCTGGGCCGGCGAGTTGATGCTGACGAGCTGGGACTCGTTGCTGCCGCCGGTCGTGGGGACCGCGCCCTTCTTCACCGGCTCGGGGATCGTCGACAGCAGGTCTCCGGGCTGACCGCAGACCAGGCACAGGTCCGGCTCGGCGCGGCCGGAGCCCTTGCGTTCACGCACGATGCGTGCCCACAGCCGGCGTGCGGAGGCCCTCGTGTGCAGCCACTGGCCGTCCATGAGGACGCCGACCGTGTGCCGGGCTTCCAACTCCTGCGGGACATCGATCCTGCCGATCCCGAGGGTGAGGACGTCCAGCAGTCTTCGGACTGCGGGATCTTCGGGCACCTCGTCGGCCCAGCGGCGCAGCAGGCCCAGGTACTCCTCGTGGCGGCGGCAGGCCTCCGACAGGTCCTTCTCGCTTGGGCCGTCCGCCTCGGCGGCGACGCGTGGCCGGGCGAGGACGAACTCGGCGGTGTCCACCAACAGGAACGGCGGAACCCTCGTGCCGGAGCGCTGCACGTAGGGCACCGGCTCGACGACCGCCTGGCCGCGCGACTTGGCCGGGGGCCGCCGATCGGACAAGGACGGGGCAGCACCGTCCGAGGTGATCACCAGTGCCCAGTCGATCTGCCGGCGCCGGTAGAACTCGGGCGGCAGGTCCGCCATCCGCTCGGCCTGTTCGGTCAGCCTCTGCAGCAGCACCGGATCACTCCTCACCCTCGACGCGCCAGGGCGCCGACGGCATCGCAACCGCACCTGCGGACAGCGGCGTGGCCGGCACCTCCATCACCCCCTGCTCCAACCTCGCCCTGAACCACCGGTAGCGCTCGCCGTTCGGCGTGTAGGCGATCGAGTGCAGCATCACCCCCAGTTCCTCGCTCCGCTCGGCCAGCACCGGCGCCTGCGTCGCCGGTCCGAAAGACGCGCTGAACTCCCGGCACCCCAGGAACGGCTGCGAGAAACAAGCACCGCGGTCCACCCTGCGCCGCAACTGCTCCCGGAACTTCTGCTCCGGCGCACCCGCATGCCCGGCAACCACGATCTGCGCGCGGATCCGGTACGCCACATCCGTCAGAGCCATCGTGTTCCGCTGGTCCCGGTCCTCCTCGACGTCGTAGCGCGCGCCCGGAACTGTTTGGAGCTCCTGAACCTTCTTCGCTGTGACGACCGACTTCACCTCGTTGCGTCGTACCTGCAGCCACCTGATCGGCTTCAACACCTCGATCGCCCGGACCACATAGCGGAACTCGGGCTTCCAGTAGATCGCCTCCAGGACACCCGCCGCGGCCGAAGGCGTCATCACCGGGTAACTGACACGCTCCGACTTCAACTCCGGCCTGGTGAAACACGCGAGCGGCCCCCACACCTCCATCACCAGATCCGGAAACACCCAGCCCCCGTTCCCGCGACGCCGCGCAAGACTGAGCCCCTCCTGCTCCATGGCCCCTCTTCCAGCCATCCCCGCCATCCCTTCAGGCACCAGACATGACGCACCGTCATGCACGATCATCGATCGCGACCATAGGCCGCACCACTGACAATCGAAGGCACCGCGCCGCCTACCGGCATCGGCCTCGGTGACCGAAGTTGAGCAAGCGTGATCGACAGTCAGCAAGAGCATCGCGCGCGACGTTGACAGCTTCGCCATGAAGCAAGGAATCGACCAGCCTTGATCAATTCACCACTCAAGATGATCAGCCCAGGTCTGCAGCTGATCTCTGCAGCTTCATGGAAGAAATCCCCCCACGGCCATGGCAGAACACGAATCCGGTCCCGGGCCTGACCGGGGAGCAGCCGCCACCGAGGATCGCGATGTCGCGATAGCCAGCCGCCCAGGAGGGCAACCACCATGCTGCGCACCCGTTCGGCGTCGCGACCCTCGGCGCCCGCGAAGGCGACCGCCACCACCGAAGCCCTCGCCGAGCACCCCGTCCGGGAGGTTGTTGCGTTCCTCGGCCGCCCGGGAGGGCGATCGGCACGCCGGGGATGATCGTGGTCGCGTTGTCGAGCGACATGGTTGCGATCCTCGGCCGCCCGGGAGGGCGACCGCCACCACGTACGGACCCCGAAGGGGCGATCGACTACCTGTTGCGATCCTCGGCCGGGAGGGCGACCGCCACGATCACCGCACCGTCGATGTGGCGCACGGTGTCGTCGTTGCGATCCTCGGCCGCCCGGGAGGGCGACCGCCACCTGCTGCCGTCGTACTTCGCGCTGCTGGAGCGCGTGTTGCGATCCTCGGCCGCCCGGGAGGGCGACCGCCACGGCTCACCAGCGACAACTGGCAATCCGACGCTAGCCAATGGGGTACTCCAGGGACTCGGATGTACTTAATTCGGACATCTTGCTTCGGCGTGAAGCGTGTATCGTCTGTGCACTTCGGGTTCCGAACTATGTCCGTTTGCTGTCGGCCGACAGCCGTATGGTCCAGGTCATGGGAAATCTGATCGGTATAGAGGACTCAAGCAGCGGCGTGACGCCGCTGTGGGCTCACAGCCGGAACCTATCAGGCCGACGTCATACTCTGGAGGAGCACCTACGCGGATCCGCTATGTTAGCAAGGCAGTTCGCCACTGCCTTCGGAGCCGGCCCGATCGCCGAATACCTGGCGTTGGTGCACGACGTCGGCAAGGGGTCCTGTTCCTGGCAACACGGTCTGCACGCCGCCGAGGCCCGTGGCGGGAAGGTCGGCGTTCCTCACAAGGAGGCCGGCGCGTGGCTGGCTGCGGTGCACGCCGGGCGGCCGTTCGCCGCCGTCGTGCAGGGTCATCACGGTGGCCTTCCCAGGTACCAGGACCTGCAGACGCTCATCGACTCGGTGAAGGCGCGGACTCACAAGGACCGTGCGCTGATCGAGGAAGCGATTGCCTGCGTCGCCGCGGTCGTCCCGGAGATCAAGCCCGCCGGCCGGGTACCGGTGCCGCAGTGGCTCATCGGCCCGGCGGCCCCGGCTACCGTACTTGATCGGGACCTGCTCCTGCGGATGCTGTTCAGCTGTGTCGTGGACGCCGACTTCCTCGACACCAGCGCGCACTTCGCCGATCGGCCGGCCGCAGTCCGCGAGGACCCCGACATGTCCGCTCTCGCCGACCTCTTCGAGAAGCGCCGCCGCCACGCCCTTGCCGCGCGCCCGCCTTCTCCGGTCGACGACATCCGCCGGCGCATCTACGAGCAGGCGGTGGACGCCGCCCCGAACAGGCCCGGCATGTACGTGCTCCATGTGCCGACGGGCGGCGGCAAGACCTTCTCCTCGGCCGGGTTCGCGCTGCACCACGCGGCCGCGAACGGCCTGCGGCGGGTCGTGGTCGCCGTACCCTATGTGAGCATCACCCAGCAGAACGCCCAGGTCTACCGGGCCCTCCTCGATCCCGACGACCAGGACCTTCCCCCAACGGTGCTGGAACACCACAGCTCGGTGGACCTCGATGGCCAGGACGCCCGCCGACAGCGCACCGCAGCCGAAAACTGGGACGCCCCGTTCGTCGTGACGACCACGGTCCAACTCTTCGAATCGCTCTTCTCCTACAAGCCCGCCGCCATGCGCAAACTGCACCGCCTGGCGAAGTCGGTCATGGTCCTGGACGAGGTCCAGGCTCTCCCGGACCATCTTCTCGTCCCGATCCTCAGCGCACTACGCGGGCTGGTCGAGCGCTTCGGCACCACCGTCGTCCTCGTTTCCGCGACCCAGCCGGACTTCTGGTCCCTCGCCCAGCTCCACGGCGTGCCCCGCCGCGAACTCATCGACGACCCCGCCGACCTGTTCACCGCACTGCGCCGCGTCAGCTACGACTGGCGCACCGGCCCGCACGTGACGTGGGAGTCGATGGCCGAGGAGATCGCCCACAGCAGTGGCAACCAGACGCTGACGGTGGTGAACACGACCATGGACGCCGCACGTCTGCACCGCCTCGTGGAAGAGCAGGCGCCCGTGCCGGTCCTGCATTTGTCGACGCGGATGACGGCGGAGCACCGGCGTACGATGATCGAGCGGATCAAGGGAATACTCGCCGCAGGCGAGGCTGTCCATGTCGTGTCGACGCAGCTCATCGAGGCCGGCGTCGACCTCGACTTCCCTCACGTCTTCCGGGCCTGGGCCCCGGCGGAATCCCTCCAGCAAGCCGCCGGACGCTGCAACCGCGACGGCCGCCTGCGGGAAGGCACTGTCGTGGTGTTCCAGGTCCACGATGCGGGCCAGCCCCGCGACAACATCTACGAAGCGGCTCTCAAGGCCACCGCGGCACACATCGGTCCCGGCCTCGCGGAACCCGACGACCTCGACGCCCTCAGCCGCTACTACCAGCTCCGCTACAGCCTCCACGGCAGCAGCCGAACCACCATGGGCGGCGAGATCGACGAACTGCGCGCACGCATGGACTTCCCCGCAGTCGACCAGGCATTCCGGATGATCAACGACGAGTACAACCAGCCCGTCATCGTCATCCGGCAGGAGGCCGACAGAGACGCGATCGAAGCCGACATCGCCGCCCTGCGCTCGCCCTACCCCTGTGGCCCCGAGCCCCTGCGCCGACTGCAACCACACACCGCCTCGATCCCCCGCCACGAGGCCAAGGCCGCACTCGGCACCGCACTCGCCGAACCGGTGATCGGTGACCTCCTGCTCTGGCAAGGCGCCTACCACCCCAGCCGCGGACTGGACCCGTCCGAGAAGGAGGACCCCTCAGCATTCGTCCTGTAAACACAGCGCGCCGATTACGCCGGTGAGGGACCCCATCCGGTGGTCTCTCGAGCGCGCCGCTCTCCGCGATGTCCCCGCACCGCTGGTCTCATCCGAACCCGTCAAGGAGCCCGCAACCCGGGCTCAACCGCTTCAGCCCCTGAGGGGGCCTCGTCTCTCACATCTGTCGGGGCCTGTCGGTTGCACCATCCGGATACCTCTGGCGATACGTCAGATTGCTGACTTCGGCCCGTCAGGGTGAACTGCTCCGAATTGCCTGACGGACGTGTTGTGGCGGCTGTATCCGATGGTGTGTGAGGTATGCGGATGGCGGCGGGCTGACCGCCGAGGGACGGCTGCGCCGGGTCGAACGGCATGTGGCACGTGGCCGTCCCGCTGGCCCGGCTCCTGGTCCGGCACGGACGGGCCCGCGAGGTGATCGCGGTGATGCGCGAGCTCGCCGACTCCCCCGGCGGCGCGGAGGACTGGATCGTCGGCACGCTGTGCTACCTGTATGCCGACCACGGCCGGGCCCACGACGCCCTGGCCTACCTCGATGCTCTGAGGGCACGCCGGGGCGGCGAGGAGGGGTGGGAGTTCTTCGGGACGCGGCTTGCGCTCATGGCCGGACTCGGTCTGGTCGACGAGGCGCTCGAACTGGCCCGGGCGCACCCCGAGGGGTCCACCTGGTACGCGGCCTGGGGCATCTCCGAGGTCCTCGCCGGGGCCGGGCGTACCGAGGAAGCGGTAGCCGTCCTCGAACGCGGCGCGCCCGCCAACGGGACGCTGCTCGCGCGGCACTTCATCGACCTCGGCCGCGTCCAGGACGCGGTCCAGGTCCTGCAACGGCCGCCCGCACCCGCCCAGGATCCGGTCTACGGCGCCGAGCCGCCGTTCTGACGGCTCTTCGGGGACTGTGTGCGGGTCGTCATGGGCCGGGGAAACACGGCTGGGCGGTTGCGCACCCTGCGGGTCCGTCGGAGCGCGGCGAGCACGAGCCGGGTGGTTCAGGCCAGCATGAGCAGGCCGTCCCAGGGGCCTTGCCGGCTGGTCGGCTGGCGGTGGGCGGCCAGGGCAAGGGCGGCCCCGGCGCGGCCGGTGAGGAAGCCGGTGACGGGAGCGGCCTCGTGAAAGGCGATGGTGGTGTGCCGGGCGGCCGTGTCGGCGAGCGGGGCGTGGTCCAGGCGCGTGGCGGCCTGCAGGATTCCCGCGCTGCCGTGGCAGAGTCCGGGCCCGGAAGTGTCCCAGGTGGCGGGCGCCCGGCGGACGAGGGCGTCGAGGGCCCGGCGGGCCGCAGCGGTCAGGGTCGGGTCGGCGAGCGCCCGGCCGCTGTGGTGCAGGGCGGCGGCGATCCCGGGGGCGCCGTAGCACCAGGCGTCACGGCGGCCCGCAGCTGCGGCCAGAAGGTCGCCGGTGGGCGGGCGCGCGAGGTCGTCGCCGCTGACGTACGGAGGCCAGGACGGGCCGGGGGCGGCACGGCTGAGGAGCCAGTGGGCTCCGGTGGCGATGGCCTCCTCCTGGTCGGGCACGGAGACGCCGGCCTGGTGTGCGAGGGCGAGCAGGGTGAGGGGCCCGGCAATGCCGTGCGCGGCGCCGGTGCCTGCTGTGCCGGAAGGCGGCAGGGTGCCGGGGACGGTGAGCGTGTGGTCGTCCGCGGCGACCCACCAGCCGGGGCGGCCCGCGTCACCGGTGGTGGTGATCATGCCGGTGAGGGTGGTGAGGGCGGCGGTCAGCCCCGGCGCGGCCTCCGGGAGGCCGAGCTGCAGGGCGGCGAGGAGCGTGCGGCCGATCCCCGCCAGGCCCTTGATGGTGTCGTAGATACCCCACAGGGTTCCGGGCCGGCCCGCTCGCTTCCGGGTGGCCTGGTGTTCGGCCAGTCCCTGGGCGCGGGCGGAGAGCCAGGCGGCGGCGCGGCCGAGGGCTTCGTGCCGGCGCCGGTCGGCGGGCAGGTGGGCGCTGCCGTGGACGAGGGAGGCGGCCAGGGCGCCGGGGCCGGCGTAGATGCCGTCCGGGCGGGAGCCGGCGACCAGGCTGGCGGCGGCGTCCCAGTGCCGGTCGGCAGCGTCGATCAGCGTGGTGTCCCCGTCGGCCAGGACGGCGAGGAGCAGCGCGGTGCCGGGCAGGCCGTCGGCGAGGGTGGCGGCCGCGCCGGGGGTCAGGTTGGCGGTGACCTGGTCGGGGTCGAGCGCGGCGGCGACGGTCTCCTCGACGAGTAGGCAGGGGTCAGGCATGGCGCAGGAGGTCGGTGGCGAGGGAGCGGGCGAGGTGCTCGCGGCCGGGGTCGGTGCCGAGGAGGCGGTTGGCGTGCAGGTGGATGAGGTCGGAGGCGCACAGGGGTGCCGCCTCGGCGGTGAGGAGGGGACGGTAGGCGCTCAGGGCCTCCAGCAGGGTGTTCCACGGACCGGTGAGTTCGGCGGGGACGGTGGCCGTGCGGCACTCGGCCCGCAGCGCCTCGCGGCGGCGGCGCAGGTCGGCGGTGAGAGGGCGGGGGCGGGCGGCGGTAGGGGTGTTGAGGGTGCGGGCGATGGCGGCAATGGAGTGGGCCGCGAGGACGATCCTCCGGTCGTCGCCGTGGTCGGGGAGGGCGGTTCGGACGAGGGCGGAGTCGGCGGCGAACACCGCCTCGGCCGCGTCGATCGCGCCGGGGCCGCCGTAGCGCTGGGTCTCGCGCCGGTACGGCTCGGCAATGAGGTGGCCGTCGGTCAGGTTCTGGTCGGCCAGCCGGGCGGCGAGGTGGGCGAGTTCCTGCTGGATCTCCGCCAGATGGTCGGGGGTGGCGTGGTAGCGCAGGCGCAGGTGGGGGCCGAGGCCGGGGGTGGTGTAGCGGAGCCAGTAGGACAGCGTGCCCTGGGTGTGCGGGAGCTGGGCGAGGATCGCGTCCTGGTGCCGGAAAGGGGCGGGCAGGGCGAGGGAGAGCCAGGTGCCGCCGTGGGGGGTTGTGTCGGCGGCGCGGGGGCGGGCCGCGGTTCGGGGGTCCAGGAGCTCCGGCTGCGCGACCTCGTGCTGTTGACGCAGGCCGATGACGAGTTCGAGATGGTGGCGGCCGTCCCGGCCGTGCACCGGGGGCCAGCCCGGCAGGACCTCGCTGACGGTGCGGCAGCCGCGGCGGACGCTGCGGCGCAGCAGCTCGCGGTGGCCGGCCTCGCGCAGGTCGACGGGCAGGTGCCGGTCGCTCTCCTCGATCACCACCTGCTGCGGCACCGGCATGGTGGGGCGGGCCAGCCACTCCTCCAGCCGGCTGTGCCAGCGGTCGTGGTGGTCCACCAACGTGTGGAGGTCCTGAGGAAGGAGCCAGCGCTGCGGGGCGAGGACGGTGGAGCGGTAGGTGACGCGCGGGGTGTAGGGGGCGTGGACGGCGGGGCCCCAGGACCAGGGGTGCCAGGGCCGCTCGTCCGCGTGCCCGATCAAGTGCAGGAGCTGGGCGACCGGCGGCAGGAGCGCACGGGTGATCCGACTGAGCAGCACAGGTCGGACCGGGCGGCCGAGCTGCGGCGAGCAGAGGGCGAGGTGGCCGGCCGGGGTCGCGGTGAGGAGCAGGGTGCGGGGGTCGAGGTCCCGGGGGCCGGTGAGGGGCAGGCCCACGGGGATGCGGTACGCCGTTCGCCCGCTCTCCACCGCCAGGGCCCCGGTGGCGGCGGTGAGGGGGCGGCAGACGATCTCTGCCGTCACCGGCCCGTCGTCGGCCTGCGGTTCGGGCGTGAGGTCGGGCAGGTAGCGGGCGAGGCGTCCGGCCGCGGAACCCGCGTCCTGCGCCGCGTGGGTGCCGACCGCCAGCGCGAGACGTCCGGCCTCGTCCTCCCGGACGCGGACGTGGACCTCGGCCGTACGCGGCGGCCTCCCCTCGCCGCGGTGGGCCAGCGCGTCCACCATCGCCTCGGTCAGCTCCACCTCCTGTTCGCCGCGCGCTATCGCCGTGGTGAGCAGCGCGAGGAGGAGCTGGGTGCGGTGGTCCTCCAGGTCGGTGCGGGCGCCGATCGCGTCCTGCGGCCCGGGAGGGCCGATGCCGGTGGCCGGGTCGACGGCCTCCGGGAGCGGGACCATGCGGTGCGGCCCGTACACCTCTCGGAACTTCGCCGACCAATCCTGCAGCGGGACCGTGCGGTGGCCGATGCGCCACAACGTGTCGACTGTCCGCGCCGCCTCCCTTCCCACCGTGGCCGGGAGGCGCAGTTCGGCGTCGGCGATGGTGTCGCAGGTCAGAGGGCGGTCGGTGGTGTGGATCGCGTCGGCGGCCCGGCGGGCGGCGCGCAGGATCGGCAGGCGCTCGGAGGCGCCGGGCCGGTGCCGGTCCGCGTCGGCCAGCAGCGCGCGCAGGCCGAGGACGGCGGCGCGCAGACCCGCCGCCGGCGGGAGCTTCGTGGCGAGATGGCCCAGGGGGTCGTCGGTGAGGTCGACTGGCAGGAGATCGGTCAGGAGCAGGCCGGTGCGGACCAGCGCGGTGATCGCGACCCGCGCAACCGCGGTGTCGGCCCCTGGCCAGCGTTCGAGCGCCGCGCACACGACCGGCCCCGCCGCAGCGCCGCCGGTGCGGCCGCACTCGCGCAGCAGCCAGGTGGAGACCTCGGTTGCCCGGGCCGTTCCCAGCTGCGCCGTACCGTCGGGCCCCGGGTGCTCGGCCTCCAGCACCCGGCCGCGCTGCAGCGCGGCCGGGTTGGCGTACAGGTGCAGGAGGTCGAGGACGTTCGGGAGGTCGAGGGCGCGGTCGGCGACGGCCGCGAGCCAGGCGGGGCTGGGGAGCGTGGCGCAGCGGTGTTCCTCGCCGAGCCGAACGACCGGTTCCCCGGGTGTCAGGTGGGCGGTGGTGGTGGCGGCCCAGACGCCGTTGGGGGTGGTGCGGGTGCGGGCCCGCAGGTCGTAGACGGCCCGGGCCGGCGCGCCGTCGGGTGCGCCGTCGAGGTCCCGGGAGGTGAGGAACAGCCCCTCGGTGAGCAGCCCGCCGGCCTTCGTGCCGTCGGCGGCCAGCAGTGGCAGGCGGGCGAGAGCCACCAGGTCCGACACGAGACGACTACGCACGGACAGCTCCCCCTTGTCGAACGGCCGGGTGAGCGGCACCGGAGCCGCCGGTGCCGCCCACCCGCGTGCTGCTACAGCTGGTCCGGGATCAGACAGCCGCTGGTCGGGCCGGCCGGGGGCGATTCCCCGCAGCCGTCACCGGTGGTGTCGCCCTCGGTGTCCGCGTAGTTCTCGCGCACACCGGTCAGCGGCGTGTTCACCGCGTCGAGCGCGAAGGCGTCCAACAGTTCGGTGCCCATGGTGCGTCCTCCTTCCATCGTCCGGGTGGGGATGGTGCGCCCGGACCGCGCGGGCCCGGGAGTGCGGGTGGCCGTCAGTTCTCCGGCCAGGTCAGGACCATCGCCGCGCCGGGCCGCGCCAGCGCCCGGCCGGGGGCCATGGCGGCGGGGTCGGTGCCCTCGGCGTAGACATGGAGGACAGGGCCGGAGCGTCCCCGGTGGTCCCGGTCCCACTCCCGCAGGCTCTCCACCACGGCCTCGCCCAGGACGCGGTCCTCACCGTGGCAGACGACGCCGTACTCGTACCGGCCGCTCTGCCCCTCGACCGGACGCATCGTCACGTAAGCAGCGGCGGTGGAGCCGGTGTTCCAGGTGAGCGGGGCGCCGCCGGGCAACACCCGCAAGGCGGACTTCTGCGGGTCCGTCAGCAGGGTGCCGTAGATGTCGAGCGCGGTGGCGAGCCACAGGTCGACGACGGGCCTGGTGCCCTCGCTCGCGCCCACCTCGACCCCGGACCAGTGCGGGCTGCCCGCACCTTCGAGGGCCCGGGTCAGCGCCTCGGGGTCGAGCGGCTGGGCGCCGTCCACCCGCACGCGGGCCCCGGGGGTGGGCGCGTACATCCGGGTTGAGCTCGCCGCCTCCCCGCGCATGGCCACGAAACCGCAGGGCAGCCAGCCGCCGCCGCTCCAGTGCCCTTCACCGTCGGGGGTGAGGGCCACGAGGCGGCCCAGTCCGCGCACGCGCAGCGGGACGACGAGCACGCCGTCGGGGGCGAGCTGGTTGAGCCATGCCTGCTCGATCGCGGCGGCCTGCACGGTGACCTCGATCCGGTCATACGGGGCCGCGTCCGGGACGCCGTGGGCACCGTCGCCGGTGAGGACGCGGACGGCATCCTCCAGGCCGGCGGCTTGCAGGCAGCGGCGGGCGCGCTCGGTCACCGCCTTGTCGATGTCGATGCTGGTCACCGCGCCGTCGTCACCGACCAGCCGGTGGAGGAGGGCCGCGTTGTAGCCGCCGGAGCCGACCTCCAGAACGCTGTCGCCTGGGCGCGGGCGCAGGTACTCCAGCATCTGCGCGACCAGCCACGGGGCGCTGAGCGAGCTGAGGAGCCGGCCCTCAGTGTCGCGGTCGGTGGGCTGGTAGTCGTCCGTGTACGCCTCGGCCAACCCGGCGCCCGGGACGAAGAGGTGTCGGGGAGTGGCCCGGAATGCCGCTGCGACCGCTGGCGTGGTGATCCTGCCCGCCCGCTCCAGCTCCGATACCAGGCGCTCGTTCAGCTCACCCGCCTCAGCGGTCTGCTCTTCGGTGACGTCCGGGTCACTGAGGGTGCTCATATGGGGGAGCTTAGACACCGGCAGACCTGCAGGAGGGCGGTTCGCAGAAGACCGGGATGCTCACGCAGACCCTTTCGGCCAGTCGCGCGCATGGTCGGGCGGGTCCGGGCCCAGCTGGCCAGCCGGACTTCGAGCATGAACTGCTCGTCCTCGGCGGTGGGAACGAGTAGGACTTGTCCGGCCGATCTTGTCTGGGGGCAAGGGGAGCGAAGCAATCGATCGATCGGCGCCATGCTGCAATATCTGCGTGATACTTGCCACGGCTGATTGAGCATCAATCTTGGGGGCGGATGTGTGGCACAAGAAACGGGTCGCGGGTACGGGGCTCGCCTTGATCCTGGCACTCACGGCCTGTTCAGGCGGAGGCGGAGGATCGGGCGGTGAAACGGTGACCGGAAGCGCCAGCGCAAGCGTCGGCGGTGCCACCTCTGGCAACGCCAGGCCAGTCGACTCGCCGTTCACTTTGTCCCAACTCAACCAGGCCATCCCGAGCCGACTCGCGGCTCCTGACGGCTGGAGCCTCACAGGGCCGTTCGCCGACGACGGCAGCAAGGCTCAGGACAAGTGTGCTCGTCAACCCCTCCCGAGCTGCGTCGGTATCTCGGCCATCGTGTCGGCAGACCTCGTCAAGAGTGATTCGCGGGGCGACACCAACGCGCACTTCGAGCTCTACGCCTTCGACTCCCTCGACAACGCCAAGGTGCGCATGAAGGAGCAGCTCAAGGACCACAAAGCCCAAGAGGGCAACTCTACGCCGCTGACCATCAGCGTGCCCGGGTCCGATGACGCGTACGCCTACGCTCAAAGCGGCGGATCGGGCGAACGGTTCGAGACAACTGTGTTCCGCGTTGGGACAGTCGTGGTTCTCGTGTTCGCCAGGGGGCTGCCCTCGGATCATGATCTGTCGTCCTTCGCCAGGCTCCAGGCCGAGCGCCTCACGATCGCGGCTGCGGGAAGGAATCCGGACGCGTGATCGGCCCCGGCTGGGTTCCATCCGGTCGATCATGTGACTATCGCTGGGGGTGGTCGTTGGTCTGGGCATGGGGCGGGGTGATCTGACTGATGCGGAGTGGGAACGGCTGCGACCGTTCCTGCCTGTCAGTAACAGACGTTGTGGTCGGTGGCGGGACCATCGGCAGGTGATCGACACCACCGGCTGATTCGAACATGTGGTGGAACGAGGGTATGGCCGTGTCCACCCGTATGGGTGAAGCGTTGCGGCAGATGTGACAGACACACAGCTCCGCACAACCGCCGCACCGCACACCCCGGCTCCCCTGAGGGAGCGGATCGGGAACCGGCTGCGCCGCCGACGCCCGGCGCCCGATCCGCTCCCCACCTGGTCCATCGGCAGCGAGCGGCACGAAGACCGCACCGACGGCCTGCGCACCATGGCCCGCACCTTGCCCCGCCTGGCCCGCATCGCCCTCGGCCTGGCCTGGCAGGCCGACCGCACCGCGCTGCTGCGCCTGCTCGGCCTCCAGCTCGCCGCCGGAGCGCTGACCGCGGCCGGCCTCCACCTCACCCGCGCAGCGTTCGCGGTCCTGTTCGCCGCTGGCGCCCCGCTGGAACGGCTCGACCGGGCCGAGACCACCCTGCTGGCCCTGGCCGCCGTCGCCGCCGCCCGCTCCCTGGCCTCGGCCGCCACCGTCGCCCAGGCCGCCCGGCTCGGACCGGCCGTCGACAGCCGCGCCGAACTCGCCTACCTGGAGGCCGCGACCCGCGTCCCCCTCGCCGCCTACGACAACCCCACCTGGCTCGATCACGGCGAAGCGGCCAACCGGGCCGCCAAGGACGCACACCTCATGCTCGAATCCCTCACCACGGTCACCGGAGCGGTCCTCGGCATCACCGCGGCCAGCGCGGTCCTGACCGGCCTGGACCCGCTGCTGCTGCCCCTGCTGCTCCTGGCCGTGCAGCCCCGGGCCTGGGCCGCCGCCCGCGCCGCCCAGGCCGCCCACCGCGCCGACCGGCACGCCGTCGGCGACCGCCGCACCCGCCACATCCTGATGTACCTCGCCTCCGGGCGCAGCACCGCGCTCGACGTGCGCGCCGGCACCATGCGCCCGTGGCTGCTCGACCAGTACCGGGCCGTCAGCCGCCGCCTGGAGGACCACACCGCACGGATCGGCACGGACAACGCGCTGCGCCAGCTCGGCGGCGACGTCCTGGCCGGCGTGGCCGCCCTCGCCGTCTACGGCGCGCTGCTGTGGCTCACCGTCCACGGCCGGATTCCCACCGCGGACGCCGCCACAGCCCTCATCGCCGTCCAGACCAGCCGCGCGCTCCTGAACGGCCTGGCCACCGGGCTGACCACCACCTACCGCATGGGTCTCTACCTGGACGACTGGGCCGACTTCCTCGCCGACGCCAAGGCCCGCACCAGGCTCCCGGCCGCCCCCGCGCCGGTCCCGGCCAACCCCGCCGTCATCCGCGCCGACCGGGTCACCTTCGCCTACGAGGGCGCGGCCGCCCCGGTCCTGAGCGGCATCTGCCTGACCGTCCGCCGCGGGGAGGTCCTGGCGATCGTCGGCCACAACGGCGCCGGGAAGTCCACGCTGGCCAAGGTCCTCGCCGGCCTCTACCCGCCGACCAGCGGCACCGTGACCTGGGACGGCACCGACCTGACCGACGTCGATCCGGACGAGTTGTTCTCCCGGGTGGCGATGCTGCCCCAGGACATCGCCCGCTGGCAGGCCACCCTCCGGGAGAACATCACCCCGGGCCAGGGCGACCAGGGCGACCGGGCCGTTCTCGCCGCGGCCCGCGCCGCGGGCGCCACGGAGGTCATCGACTCGCTGCCGGACGGCCTGGAGACCCTCATCCGCCCTTCCCAGTCCGGCGGCCGGGACCTCTCCGGCGGGCAGTGGCAGCGGATCGCCGCCGCCCGCGCCTACGCCCGCAACGCGCCCCTGCTGATCTGCGACGAACCCACCAGCGCCCTCGATCCGCGGGCCGAGCAGGCCGCCTACGACCGCATCCGCGAACTCGCCGCCGACCGGACCGTCATCCTCATCACGCACCGGCTCGGCTCCACCCAGCACGCGGACCGCATCATCGTCCTCGACCACGGCCGCGTGCGCGAAGAGGGAACCCACCAGGAGCTCCTGGCTGCTGACGGGGAGTACGCGGCGATGTGGACCACCCAGGCCCGCGCCTACGCCCCCGTCCTGTAGCCCGGGCCGGAGTCCGCGGCGCGCCCGGTCGGCAGCCGGCCGGCCCGGTCTGCACTCCGTCGGCCGCCTCGGTCCGGGACTGATCGACGTAGCGGACCGCACCGGCGGGAGTGGTGCGCAACTATCACTGCGGCCTTCGCATCAAGTCCTGCACCCCTTGGTCGAGTTCAGGAGCACGCGAAGCCCACGCCCCCGTCCCGGGAACACCCGAACGAGTGATCACCGGACCCGTCCGTTCGAAGCCGAAGATGAACGACGGGTTCAGGTGGCCGAATTTCCGAAGGATCCGAAGGTCCGGGTCACGTAGCTGTCGAGCTGGTCACCGAACGCCGCAGCCGAGTCGATGTCGGAAGCGGGAAGGGTGCCGACGTCATCGATACCTGCGAAGTAGTCCACGTCCGCCCAGCCGCCACGGAACAGCACGACAGACAGTTCACCTCCCAGGCCGGTGAGCACGACTCCGACGGAGTCCGGGTCCACCACGGCTGCTCGGTCGGACTCAAGCCGCTGCGGCCACTTCCGCTGCTCGTCGCGCCACGTGACCGGTTCGACTGTCAGCCCGGCCTCCTCCCAGCGGCTCCTCCGTCGCTCCACCTCAAGGACAGCTTCGTCAAGATCGACAACTCGTTCCATGTCCCGATCATGCCGCAAGGTCCGCTCGTCGCGGCAGGGGGCTGGAGGGACAGCGGAGCCCGGGGTGAGCGAGCACCTACGTGCCCGTTCGAAGCCGGACGTTAAGACCGTGTCCTATGTGGTGATGGCTCGTTGGTTGTGGCATGGGGCGGGGTACGTGGAGTTGGATTGTTCCGGACGGGTTGTGGGAGTTGGCGAGTCCGCTGATTCCGCCGGAGCGGGTGCGTCCGCAGGGCGGCGGGACGGCGAACACGCCTGATGAGACGCTGTTCGCGGCCATCGTGTACGTGCTGGTCAGCGGCTGTTCCTGGCGCGCTTTGCCGCCGTGTTTCGGGGTCTCCAAGTCCACCGTTCATCGCCGCTTCCTGATCTGGACGCGGGCCGGGGTGTGGGGCCGGCTGCACGAGGTGGTCCTGCAGCGTCTTGACGACGCCGGCCTGCTGGATGTTTCCCGGACCGTGCTCGACTCGGCCCACGTGAGGGCCAAAAAAGGGGCCACCTCACAGGTCCGAGCCCCGTGGACCGGGGCAAGCCGGGTTCCAAGATGCACGTCCTGTCGGACGCGGGTGGACTGCCCCTGGTCGTCGCCGTCACCGCCGGCAACACCCACGACAGCAAAGCCCTGAAGCCGATGGTCGAGGCCCACCTGATGAGACAGCACACTTGGGGCGCCCGCTACCGCAAGCCCGGACGGCTCCACGCAGACAAGGCCTACGACGTGCCCCATCTGCGGAAATGGCTGCGCGGCAAACGGATCGGCGTCCGTATCGCCCGCAAGGGCATCGAGTCCAGCGAACGCCTCGGACGCCGCAGGTGGGTCATCGAACGCACCATGTCATGGCTGACCGGCTACCGCCGACTCAACCACCGCTACGAACGCGACCCCCGCAACTACCTGGCCTTCCTCGGCCTCGCCGCCACCCTCTGCTGCTACAAGCAACTGGCCCGCCACACCACATAGGACACGGTCTAAGTGACAAGCTCACACTTGGGCGGACAGTGGCCGCCGACGGGCAGCGAGAACTCCAGGTCGCACCACTTGGCCTCCGGGCCGGCGACCTCGGCGCGGAGGCGCGCGGGTGGAGCTGCGGTTCGCTCGATCGTGTGGCTGGGGCAGAGGGGGCCCAGGTCCTAGACTGTCGGGCGGCGGCCGTTGGCCGCCGTGCCGGGGTGCCGCTCCCGGCCTTGTGCGGCACCGGGAAGGCAGAACCGCGCGATCCCGCGCACCCTCATCATCTTCAGCAGCACCACGTCCGCGGTCTCCTCCTCGACGTGCTGGCCGGGCAGTGCGCGACAGGACTCCCATGACCACACGACCCTCTTCCTCGCCGGGCCGCCGCCAGCCGGTCGGCCGGCTCGCCCAGGCCCGCGCGCTCGCCACCGGCAAACCGCACCAGCTCGCCCTGGCCGAGCTCACCGAGCACGGGTCCGCGATCCCCGGCCCGCTCCACCCGGAGCAGGAGCTCTGGGAGGCGCGCGTGCTGGCCGCCCTCCTCACCTCCTACGGACCGCACCGGCCCGCCGCCACCGGCGGCCCCTTCGGCATCGGCCGCGTCACCCCGCGCCCCGCCGAGACCCTCGTCCACGTCGCCCGGACCCAGCTCGACCGCTGGGCCCGGGCGCTGCTGCCCGTCCGGCGGGCCGACGGGGCGTTGACCGGGGTGGCCGGGCTGCGGTGGAGCGCCGGGGCGAAGGACATCGTGCTTCATCCCGTCGGTGCCCCTGAGCAGCGGATCGTCCTGGCGAGGACGTTCGCCCGGGACTGGAAGCGGGCGGCGGCGGATGCGATCGACGTCGGCGACGTCCTCCTCGCCGGCGCCGCGGACCTCGCAGCCGCCCCGGAACCCGGGGAGGACACGGCCGGACGGGCGCAGCGGCAGCGGGTGGCGCCGTGCGCGGGGGACCTGTCGGCGCTTCTGCGGCGTGTGGTGCTGCTGGGGCTGCTGGCCGGACTCCCCTTCCGCGACGGGGTGGTGGAGCTGGCGGTGGATTCCGGGCGGTTGGTCGACCTGTCCGGCGGCCGGGCGCGGCTCGCTCTGCCGTGGGCCGCCCTCCACCTGGACCGTGGGCTGTGGCCGGTGCGGCCGGTGCGGGAGCGGGCCGGCGCGAGCAGCGCGGTGCTCCCGTTCCTGGCGAGCTATCCCCCGGCCCCCGGCACGGGGCGGCCCCAGGCGGCGCCGGAGGGACTGTGCGTGCTGGCCGGGATCGAGGCGACGCAGGTGGCGGTGCGGGCGGCCGACTGGGCGCTGGAGATCGCGGACGCCGAGCTCGCCGACCCGCGTACCGGCTACCTGGACGACGAGGGCGGCTGGAGCGCGAACCGCCGCCGGGCCGCGGAGGGCGGCTTCGGGGAGGCCGGTCCGCTGGACCCGCCCGGGTGCACCCGGGCACTGGAAGGCTGCCCCGTCGACTTCGCCGAGCTGGGCCGGCTCGCCTTCCTGCCGGTGATCGACCATGAGGCCGCTCGGGACCTGCGCCCCGATCGGGAGGACCTGGCCGAGGAGGGGCGGCAGATCCTGATCCGCCTGCTGGACTGGGCCCTTGCCGCCGCCACCCACCAGGTCCCCACCCGCGGCCCCTGGCAGCAGGCCGATCCCGCCGAGGGCGCCGACCTGTCCGCGGGACCGGTGCCGCAGGCCCGCTGGAGCGCCACGAAGCCGCTGCCCGACAGCCCCGTCCCGCTGCAGCTGCGCGTCGACCAGCACGAGCGCGGCGGCTTCAAGTACGCCGTCCACCCCGGCCCCGAGGGGGTGCCGGCGTGGGTGCACCACGCGACCTCGCCCCTGCGGTTCGGCTCCGCCGGCTCGCTGCCCGCCGCGATGGCCCTGGCCGAGCAGGCCGGGCGCGAGGTCGCCGCCGGCGCCCGGACCGTGCGCAGCTGCGACCGGCGGCTGCTCGTCCCCCGCCCCGTGCCTGCCGGCGCCGACCCGCAGGTGGCCGAGCTCGTCGCCGCCGCCGACCCCGAGGGGCGGGTCCTGGACCTGTTCGAGCTCACCGCCGGGCTGTGGGCACTGGCCGACCTCGACCACGGCGGCGACCCCTGGCTCTACCACCCGCCCGCCGGCGGGCACTGGCGCCGGGGCGAGCGGTGGCCCGAGGCGGGCACGGTGAGCGCGATGCTGGGTGAGGACCGCGTTCTGGCCGCCACCCGGCCCGGTGAGGAGGCCAACACCGCGCCGGTCGACTCCCCCGCCTACCGGCGCCACCTGGCCGCCCACGCGATCGCCATCGACCCCTCCAGGCCGCCGACCTCGCCGACCTGGTCCGCCAGGACCCCCGGCCACCCGCGCCCGGGGACGACACCGCCGAGATCGTCGTGATTGCCGCGTTCGTGCGCAGCATGCCGGCCGACATCGGGAGCATCGGGGAGTTCTTCGACCGCTGGTGCCCCCGGCACCAGGAGGGCGTACGTCGGTAGAGCGCCCGGCCCGTCCGCCGCCCTCGGCGCCCCGTCCGCACGCCACCGGGCTCCGGCGAATCACCCCGACCGCGATGCGGATTCGGCATGATCGGAGTACGGACGGTCTGCTGATCGGACGCACACAGCCGGTGCTGTCCGTCGGCGCCGTCGTCCCAGATGATGTCGGCCGGGCCGGTGAGGGTACGCGCCCATGCGCGGTCGCGCGGGGTGAGGTGGTCCATCGCTCCGGTGCGGGCGGCGTGGTCGACGGAAGGTCATGTCGACCAGTGGGTGTCCTCGGCATCCGGCCGGAGGGTCTCGCTGGGCCTGACAGAACCCGGCGAGTACTCGACGCCGCCGGCGTGGATGGAGAGCGTGAGGATGAGCGTCCGGTCCGGGCCCGGCACGAGGCTGACGTAGACCGTGACCCCATCGGTAGCTTCGGCGCTGAAGTTGTAGTCCGTGCCCTTCTGCGGATCGCTGGGGGTCCAGATCGGCTCGACCAGCTTGTAGTCGTGCCGGCGCCACTGGTCCTCGATGCCGCTCTTCAGTTCAAGGCGGTGGGAGGCGCTGATCCTGGTTCGGGCGGTGAGCCGGCGGTCGACGAAGGACAGCCGACTTGGCTCACCGGTCGCCCGCGGCTGGTTCCGCTCGACGGAGTAGCCGGTGTCCGTGAGCGCCAGCCCGGGACTCAGCGCACCGACCGTGTCCTCGAGGGCCTGCTCGCTGCGCTGGTGGAAGGCGTCGGCGGTGAAGCGGATCCTCTCGGGCCGGGGCGGTGATGGATGTGCTTCGTCGTAGGCGACCCACCACCACCCGCCCACGGTGAGCGCGAGCATGACCCCGACCAGACAGGCGAGGCCCACCACAACCCCGAGGCACCCCTTCACCAGCCCCTTGTCGAACACTTCGCCTCCTCCGTCCTGCTCCGTCCCGTCACCGTAGACGCGAGGTCTGCAGCTGCGCGTGAGTAGGCGTACTCAACTGCGGTCGGCCTTGTTCCTCAGCCAGCTGCGGAGACGAAGGGCGGGATGGTCCGCCGAATCAGGGACACGACTTCTTCGGGGGCGTCGGCGCTCGCCGTACCCGCGCACCATGCAGGACGAGATGAGCAGGTGCATGATCGCCACCCGGCGGAGCGAGGGCGGGGCCTCCTGCCACAGTGCGGCCCCTGGTCCCGAGGTATGCTCCGGGCTGCTCCAAGACGGTGCTGCGGAGACGCCGCCAGTACGGGGGCGGCCCGCGCGACAGACCGGAGCTCAGCAGCCGGCGTCGGCGGCGGTGGCCGCGGCGCCACACCGGACAGCGACCGTCATCGCCCGATGGGCGGCTTCGGCTTCGGCCGCGGTGGGGGCGAGCACCGGGGACCCCTCCACGGTGTGCCACTCGTCGGCGCCGTCGTACTGGACAGTGAGCAGCGCCTTCGCACAGGCTGTGCAGGTCTCGCACGTGGCGTGCGTCGACGCACAAGGCTTCTTGTTCCCCGGTTCCCCGGCTCCTAGCGTCGTTGTTGCGGTCGAGGACGGGCACCGGTCCCCGGCACCCTGCCCCGGCCGCTCCTGTCCCCTTCCGGCCATTCGGCGCGGGGCCAGGGCGCACCACTCGACACCTTCGAGAGGAGCACCACGTGAGCGTGATGTTGACCGAGCCGACGCAGACCGACGGCGGCACGGGGCCGCGCGACCCCCGCAGCTTCGTGAAGCCCGAGGTGTGGGACCGCGAGATCGAGCTGGCGACGCTGGCCGAGGTGGGTGCCCACGCCGGGTATTCGCCCTCGCGATGTCGCGCATCCTCAACGGCCGGATGACGGTCGGCGACGTCGCGCTGCTGCGCATTGCCCAGTTCCTGGACATCCCGCCCCAGCGGCTTGGCCTGGGCATCGACACCGCCCCAACTTCGCCTGCGCGGCCGATGGTTGCCGCTAGGGTGACGGCAGGTCGAGAGTCGGAGGACGAAGTGCGACGCAGGAGCTTCTTCGCGCTGGGCACCGCGGGCATCGGCGCCGTCGCGGTGGGCAGCGGGCCGGCCGACGCCGCACCGCCGCCCGGCCCCCAGGGCGGCGATCCCCTGGAGCGGGCCCTGTTCGATCCTGCCCCGCCGGTACGTCTGCCCGACCTCGCGGCTGCCCTCACCCGGGCGCGCGCCGACTTCCGCGCCGCCCGCTACGACCGGCTGCGCACCACCCTGCCCGCACTGCTGTCCGGGGCTGCGGCCGAACGCGACGCGACGAGCGGGATCCGCCGGGAGCGGGCGAACGCCGCCCTGGCCCGTGCCCACGTCATCGCCACCGAGGTCGCCGTCAAGGACAGTGCGGACTACGCCTGGGTCACCGCGGACCGTGCGCTGACCGCCGCTCGCGCCTGCGGCTCCCCCGTCGCGGTCGGGGAGGCGGCCCGGGTGCTCGCGATCACGATGCGCCGCTCCGGGCGGATCGCCTCCGCCGTCCACCTGCTCACCACCACCGCCGCGGACTTCGACGGCGACGACAGCGCGAACGCCCTGGCCGTGCGTACCTCCCTGCTGCTGACCGCCGCCTACACCGCCGCCACCGGCGGCACCGCGGGCGCGGCCCACGCTCTGATCGAGCAGGCGCAGGAGAGCGCCGGCCGGATTCCGCACGGCCTGGCGGGCGAGTTGTTCACGGTCGAGGCGACGGCCGAGCAGTGCGCGCTGTACCGCGTCGGCCTGGCCACCGCCCTCGGCGACCCCGACGCCGGCGTGCGCCACGCGCTCGGCCTCAACCCCGCCCGGCTACCGACGGCCGAGCGCCGGGCCCGCTACTACACCGACACCGCTCGCATGTGGGACGCGCTAGGTGAGGACCGGCGCACCTACGAGGCGCTCCGCGCGATGGAACGCGTCGCCCCCGAGGAGGTCCGCCGTCCGTCCGTACGGGCGATCACCGCCCGCCTCGTCCACTCCCCGGTCCGCCTCTCCGGCCTGCGGCCCTTCGCCACCCGCACCGGAGCGTTCACCGCCTGACCTGACGGTGCGCCCGGGACCGGTCGGCCGCAGTGGAGGCACGCTCCGGACAAGGTCGTTCGGCCAACCGGAGCCGACCCGGCTCATCACGGCGGCGCGGCTCCACCACCACACCGTTCTACGAGGCGGCGGCCGCGGCCTCGCGCTGAAGCCGGCGGGCGGCCGCGCGGTCTGGCCGGGCGCGCCACCGGACGCCGATTCGGCGGTGCAGCTGCCACCAGCGGACGGCGTAGCCGACTTCGGCCCGGCACCGCTCGTTATCTGGCGTAAGTGCAAATACTCGCAGATCAGCGGTCATCTGATCCGTTGAGGCACATGAGGCAGTGGGTGCTCCATCCCCTGCTGTGCTTGGTCATGCGACTGACGCCAGGGGCGGCTCGGTTTGGTTGGGGCATTCCGCCGTCGGGCGGGCCTTGAAGGCGCGAGGCGCCTGCTCGCTCGCGGGCGTGAGGGCGCATGCGACCGGCCGGGCCCGGCCGGTTGCCCGGCGGCATGGCGGTTAGGGCTGTCCGCTGGCGTACAGGGCGAGGAAGGGGGTCAGGCGGGGCTGGTTGTTCCCAGGGTTCCCGATGTCGTTCACGGAGCGGTACGTGCGGTTGTTGATCGTCACGCCGGGGTCGACGCGGTGGGCGGCGGTGTTGTGCGCCATGCGGGAAAGGTCGCTCCACCTAGTTTCGAGGTCGGTGCCGAAGGGGCCGAGGTTGGCCGGGGCGCCCTCCTCCTGCCAGTCGCCGCCTTGGTAGATGGTCTGGCCGATGCGGTTCTGGATCCAGCCGAAGCGGGCGGCCTCGGAGGTGGCCTGGATGATGTAGGCCATGGCCTGGTTCGACTGGGTGGTGTTCTGGTCCCCGGGCTCGACGCGGGTGAGGGTCAGCAACCGGGTGAGGATCATGGACGCCGTGTAGACCTGGGCCCCCCGCCACTCCGGCGGGGCCGACATCTGCGCGTAGCTGCCGTCGCCGGTGATCTGGTTGAACATGAGGGGGGTCTGCGAACCGAGGCGGACGCGGAGCCGCTCCGGCAGGTGGTTGGTGTACGCGCGGTCCGCCTGGTTGGGGCGGGGGACGATCCGGTAGTGCCGGGCGGTGGCGGAGTAGCCCAGGAAGTAGAGGTTGTCGACGTTGAAGTACAGCGCGAGGTCGGCCGACCCGTTGCGCCAGACCAGGACCCGGATGACACGGTTGGAGTTGGTGCGGGTCGGGGTGTCCATGTAGGCCGGGCTGTCGCTGACGCCTGGCATCTGGTGGCCGGCGGCGGCGCGCAGCGCGTTCACCATGGCGTTGTAGCCGTTCATGTTGTCTCGCGCCGCGTGGGTATTGGGGGGCGCGTCGTAGTCGTCGATGTGCCAGTCGATGTCGGTGAACATCTGGTTCTCGGGGACCTCGGCGTTGGCGGTGGGGGCGGCGGCCCCGTACAGGAGGCTGAACGCGGAGACCAGGGCGAGCAGCAGGACCGCGAGCTGCCTTCCGGTTCGGCGCATGGTGGACATCGGATGCAGGCGCATCGGGCAGTTCTCCTGAAGGCTGTTGCGGCGCGGGTGTGGGCCACGTGGCGTAGACCCCGCGCGGGCGCCTGCCGCTGCGTCGGGGCAGGGGCGTCCTCGCGGGACGGACGGTTGAGGAAGCGGCCGACGGCCTCGCCCACCAGGTCCCCTCAGGTCCCTGGGGGGAGGAATGGTCGGTGGAGGACTTCCGGGTGGCTCCGGGGCCTTCTTCCTCAGGCTTCGATCCAACCCGGCCAGGTGCGGGCGGACCAGGCAATTTCACCCGCAAAAGTAGGTAGCGCATACTTTTGCGGGTTGGGTTCGGCGTTCGGCCAGGGCCACGTCGAACACGGGAAGAGCATCAGCATGGCCTCGACCATCAGGACCGACCGCTCCTTCGGCACGCTGCTGCACGCGCTGCGCCAGCACGCGGGGCTCAGCCAGGAGGACCTGGCGAACGCGGCGGGGGTGAGCGTGCGTACCCTGTCCTACCTGGAGCAGGGCCGCTCCCGCGGGCCGCAGCGCCGCACCGTCCAGGCCCTCGCCGCGGCGCTGGGCCTGGACGCGGCCGGCGCCCGGGGCCTGGAGGAAGCCGCGAGCGCGGGCCGTCCCCGCCCCGCCCGCGCAGCGAAGGACGTGGTGGTGGCGACCGCCGTCCCGCAGACCGTCACCGCCGCACCCGAGGCCACCCTGACCATGAGCGCACCTGATTTGCTGCCGCGCGCGCCGCGCGGCTTCCACGGCCGGGCCGGTGAGCTCGCCGGCCTGACGCGCGCGACGGCGGGTGAGGCGCCGGTGTGCCTGGTGGTGGGGCCCGCAGGAGTCGGCAAGACCGCCCTCGTCCTGCACTGGGCCCACCACGACCCCGCCGGACTCGCCGACGGGCGCCTCTACGCCGACCTGCTCGGCTTCAGCGACACCAGCGAGCCGGCCGCCGTCGAGGTCCTGCGCGACTTCCTGCTCGCCCTTGGCGTGCCGGCTGAGCGGATCCCGCAGTCGCAGAACGCCGCGGCCGCGATGTTCCGCGCCCTCGCCGCCGACCGGCAGTTCCTCGTCGTCCTGGACAACGCGCGTGACTCCGAGCAGGTCCGCCCCCTGCTGCCGGGCGGTGACCGCTGCGTCACCGTCGTCACCAGCCGCAACAAGCTCCCCGGGCTGATCGTCACCGACAACGCCCGCCCCGTCCCCGTCGACACCCTCACACCCCAAGACGCCACCGCCCTCCTCGCCCGGACCCTCGGCAACGACCGGGTGCGGGCCGAGCCGGCCGCCGCGCTCCGCCTGGCGGAGCTGTGCGACGGACTTCCCCTGGCCCTGCGCGTGGTCGCCGCCCGGCTCGCCGGGAAGCCCGACTGGACCCTGGCCACGCTGGCCGGCGAACTCACCGACGAGACCCGGCGCCTGGGCCTGCTGGACCTGGAGGACACCGGCGTCCGCGCCGCACTCCACCTGACGCTGCGCCAACTCCCCAACCCTGCAGCGGACATGTTCGCCGCGCTCGGCCGCCACCCCGGCAGCCACCTCGACCGCTACACCGCCGCCGCCCTGGCCGGCACCGACCCGGCCACCACCGACAGCGCCCTGGAACACCTGACGGCCGCACACCTACTGAACGAGAGCGCGCCCGGCCGCTGGACCATGCACGACCTCGTGCGGCTCTACGCCCGCAGCCTGGATGCCCACCCCGACACCATCAAGCGCCTCCTCGACCACTACATCACCACCGCCACCGCCGCCGTCGCCGCGGCCGAACCCGGCTCCGAGGACTGCTTCCCCCTCCCCGCCGACTTCCTGCCGCCGGACACGGTGCGGGAGTTCGCGGACCGGGCCGCCGCCGTGGCCTGGTTCACCGCCGAGCGCGGCAACCTCAACCAGGCGGTCGCCGCGGCCGCCGCCGCCCGCCTGCACGAGCGCACCTGGCGCATCGTCATGACCATGTGGCCACTCATCGTGTGGCGCGTGCGCGACGGCTGGACCCCGCTGCTGGAGACCGCCCTCACAGCCGCCCGCGCCGACGCCGACCAGCACGGCGAGGCACGCGTCCTCAACATGCTCGGCTGGGTCCTCACCGAAGAAGAACGCACCAGCGAGGCACTCGTCCACCTCGAAGCGGCCTGCGCGCTCGCAGCCGGAGCCGGCGACGCCTTCGCCGAGGCCAACGCTCTCATCGTCCTGGCCCAGGCCCACGCCGTCCTCGGCGCACTGGACGACGCCGCGACCAGCTGCGAACGCGCCGTCCAGCTCGCCCGCGGCGACGGCGACCGCAGGATCGAACGTCTCGCCACCCAGCACCTCGCCCGCCACCAAGCCGACGCCGGACACTGGCACCAAGCCCTCACCACCGCGACCCACGCACTGGACTTCGACTACCGCCCCGGCACCACCGACATCCCCCGCCTCCTCCTGCTCGCGATCAAGGGCGAGGCACTGCTGGGGCTCGGCAACCACGCCGAGGGCACCGCACAGCTCGACCTCGCGGCCCGGGAAGCGGAGGCAGCCGGGTACGACGACGGCGCGGTACGAGCCCTCGCCGCCCTCCTGCGGGCGGCCCCGGACACGACCGTCCAGGCTCGCTACGACACGGCACTCGCACACCTCACCACCCGGGCCTGACCGCAGCCGCACCCCTACCGCTGACCGGGCCTACTGGAACGCCGGACCCCGACGCTGAACTGGGTCTGGCGGACGGGCTCCTCCTCGCCGCCTACGACCCGACCGCCGTCCGAGGCGCACGGGGCCGTCGGGTGTCGGACTCACGGTTAGCATCCGCTCATGAACCCTGAGCTCCTGTCCGCCGTCGAGACTCCGCTTCCATCCGGCCGGATGATCACGTCGGACGAAGGCGACGGAGACGTCCAAGTTCTCTGGATGAGCGACCGGCCGGCCACCGCCGAGCTCTGGGCACGGGTGCATGCCGAGCGAACCCGCACGGGCCTGTGGCCGCTGCTGCTCGATTCCGGAGACCCCCGTGACAGCGAGTTCAGGCCCTGGGCAAGCGGCGAGTTGTTCCCCGAGCGGATGTCCTCCCCGGACGCCCACAACCCTGCCGGGCTCCTCGTCGGATGGTGGAAGGACTACACCGTGATCGACGAGGACGACGACATGTTGTCGCCGGAAGACCGTCTGGCCGTCACCGCCCCTTTCGGGCTGGTCTGGCCGGGACTTGCCCCGGCTCACCAGCCGACCATTGACCCGGATACTGCGGCCGCGGACCATGCGCAGCACTTCGCCGCCCGGCGACCGCAGTCCCGGCTCGGACTCGTCGCCGCTGACTCAGGCGCCCACGCGCTCACCGCTGCAGGCTGGGACGGGCCGGTGAACTACGACAACGACACCGCCAAGTTCTCCGCCATCGTGGCCAGCTGGGAAGAACGCTTCGGCGCACGCGTCGTCGCGGTCGGCCCCTCCACTCTCCACCTGAGCGTCGCCGCACCCCCGACATCGACAGAGGACGCCCTCCTCGTGGCAGCCGAGCACTTCGCGTTCTGCCCCGACAACATCTGGCAGGGCAGCCACCCGAACACGCTCGCCGCCTACGCCGAACGCCTCGTCCACGACCGCTTCTGGGACTTCTGGTGGGACTGAGCGACAGTACCTGCCGAGCGAAGGCATTGACTCGACCGGTGACAAGCAGCGGGGCGGGGTTCAGCGGCCGACGTCGGCCACCGTGGCCGCACCGCCGCGCCGGACAGCCGCCGTCATCGCCCGGTGAGCGGCATCGGCTACGGCCGCGGTGGGGGCGGGCACCGGAGACCCCTCCACGGTGTACCACTCGTCGGCGCCGTCGTACTGGACAGTGAACAGCGCCTGGCAGCCGTCCCAGACGGTGCGCAGCGTGAGGTCGCCGGTGATGACGCCGACCTCGGTGGTCATCACGCCTCCCGGTCCGGCCGGGATGCCGGTGGTCTGCAGCGGTCCGTCGGCGGGATCGGGGGTAGTCATGATTCCGCCGGGCAGGTGTCGATCATCTGGCCCAGGGCGGTCTTCTCGGGTTCGGTGACGGTCAACTGGTAGTGGGACTTCACGTTGGTCCAGGCCTTCGCGTAGTGGCACCAGGCGGTTGGGGACGGGGGCTTCCACTGGTCGGGCGTCTGGTCCCCTTTCGCGCGGTTGGAGGTGGCGGAGACGGCGAGGAGCTGGGGCCGGGTGAGATCGTTGGCGAAGGCCTTGCGCTGGTCGTCCGTCCAGCTGTCCGCTCCGGCCCGCCACCCTGCGGCGAGGGGCACCAGGTGGTCGATGTCGACCTTCGAGGCGTCGTTGAACTGCTGGTTGTCGTACACCGATGTCCACGCGCCCGCAGTGGCACGGCACTGGGCGTCCGTCACGACGGACTGCCCGTCTCTCTTCAGAACGCTCTCGCGGGTGTCGCAGTTCGCCCCCTGGGAGGACCAGTGGGGGAAGCGGTCACGAGAGTAGCCGGCCATCGGACGTGCCGCGGCGACGGTCAGGGCCGCCAGCTGCGCGCGTGCCGTGGCCGAGTCCGACGGCGGCGGGCCCGGCCAGACGACGGCAGAGGTGGCCGGCGGCGCGGCTCCCGGGGTGGAGTGGTCGGATGCCGCGGGCTCGCCGCAGGCAGTGAGGAGCAGGGCCGTAAGGACCGCCGCTACGGGCCGGGCGGCGGTTCGACGGGCGGATCGTGTGATGGATGGCACGGGGAACAGCCTGCCCGCCCGGGTGCCAGTCACCAAGCCCGAAACACCCTCGGCCGACGCGCCGTCCACTTCACGTTCGGGGCACCGGCGTCTATGCCCTGCGAGACACACCGGCGGTCGCCCGTCGCGGGGTTCGGCCCCGCTGTCGCCTCAGTGCGACCAGTAGGTGTCCTCGGTGTCCGGGCGCAGGGGTGAGAGCGGGCGGGCGTAGTCCGGATCGTAGGCGATGTCGGTGCCGCTGACGGACATGGTGAGGGTCAGCGTCCCGTCCGGCTCCGGCAGGAACGCCAACGAAACCCGGATCCCTTCCGAGGTGGCGGCGCTGAGGTACTCCCGGCCCTCGTCCGCAGCGCTCGAGGTCAAGGCCGGCGGCACCTGCAGGAACCCGTGCAGCCGCCAGTCGGCCTCGATGCCCTCCCGGAGCTCCTGCCGATGCGATGCACCGATCCTCGTACGGACGGTGAACCGGCGCTCGACGGTCGACAACTTGCTCTCCTTGCCGTCCGTGCGCGGCTCGTACCGGTCGACGGTACGGCCCCGGTCGCTCAGCACAAGGGCTGGGCTCAGCCCTCCCACCGTGTCGCGGACAGCCTGGTCACTGAGTGCGTGGAACTGCTCCGGGGTGTGGCGGACGATCTCGGCTGCAGGCTTGGAGTAGGGGTCCTCGGAGCCGAGCTGCCACCACGCCAGGACATAGAGCGCCACCATCGCCCCCAACAGGGCGACCAGGCTCGCCACCACCACCAGAGCCGCCTTCACCCACGTCCTGCCGAACATCCCGATCCCCCTTGTCGTGCCTCGTACCGCCACCGTACGCACACCACCCGGCCCGGCTCCTGAGCATCCGTACTCAGAAAACCCGCTCGCCGCGCCCGGACCGCGATCCGCCGCAGCAGGGACCACACCCTGCAACCGGGCACCTCCGCCCGATCGGGATCCGGCTCGACCCGCGCCCCCTACGCCTCTTCGACCAAGCCACTGGCGATGGGGAACCTCTCCAGGAACTCCCGCCGGCCCGGGTCCTGCTCAGCCTCGACCAGGTCGGCGAGCACGGCCAGGAACCGATCGCGCTGGTCCCGCGGCAGCCGTGTCAGCACCCAGCTCACGCTCTCCATCATCTTCACCGCGCAGTCGGGGTCGACCTCGCCGTCCTCGCAGCTGTCGAGGAACTGGACGACGTCCACGACAAGTCCGGCAAGGACGAGCACCAGCGGGTCCGGGTCAGTCATCCGGGCAACCTATCCGACGCCCGTGACAGCAGATCCACCACCTTGGCGGACGGGTACTCGGCGCCCGCGCCGGAGAACCGACGACCGACGCAGGGACCGGCCGCCACCGGGCTGCCTCTACCCAGTGCCGAATCAAGCAACGTCTGTCCTGGGAAGGGCTCGTGGCGGGGGTAGCCTTGCAGCTAGACGGAGGCGCTTCGCGTGCGAGCTCAGCCGAAGAAGCCGTCGCTCTTCGCACTCTCGAACTCGCCGACGGAGGTGAGACCCTCGACGAAGGAGCGGAAGTCCGGAGAGAGGGCCAACCCCGAGTTGTCGTCCGCGTCGAACCAGGTAACGGACGGTTCCCCCTGCCGGCCACAGGCCCGGTAGTCGAGCCCGATCCAGCAGGTCCCCTCACCCGAGACCAGCACCACAGGAGCGGGGAGGTTCCACTCTTCCACCAGGTACGGACTGTCGAGCAGGGAGATCGTCCCCTCGCGGTGGCCGATGCCCAGCAAGCCGTCGAAGGGGACGTGGTCGGCACTCCACAAGGTCGGCCCGCTCGTGGAGAAGGCATTCCGGCTGCTCGTGACCCGGCCCCCGTTCTGCTGCCGCAGCAGGTCGAGCAGGGAACCGGGGAGCGCGACGTTCAGCAGCCGCTCGGCCTCCAGAATCACCCGGTCGGTCACGGGCGGCTGTACCCCGTAGTCACAATCGGTGTCCCACAGGGACTGCTGGAGATCCTCAAAGCGCACCATGCCCGGCATCGTAGGAGCCCCGCCCGACATCGACCGCCAGACCCCGCCCCAGGAGGGGCGTCAGCTGCTGCGGACCGTCCGGCGGGGCACCGGGACGGTGGTGACGTGGCCCCGGGCCCAGATTGTGCAGCTGCCGGCACGGGGCATGCCCGTGCCGAAGACCGCCGAGGTGACGTTCACCAGCGCGGACCGGTCCGGGACGTCATTTCCCCTCCGGAGGTCGCAGTGCACGTCCTAGGGTGTCCGCATCGACCTGACCTGAGGTCAGGCGAATACCGGGGTGGGTGGGTCCGATGGTGCGGTCAGGTCCAGATGGGAGGGCTGGGCGCGCTGGGCGGGCATGGGCCCAGAGGACCTCGCGGAACACCGGCCCACCGCGAAGCCGGGAAGTTGATCCGAGCGCGTCAACCGCTGTGACGGTCGGAGTGCACTGTGCGCGTCAGCGCGGCCTTGCGGTCGCAACTCCGCTTTCGCGACTTCCGGTCGCGTCCGCGAGGGCGGACCGGCGGCACCACTGACGTGCCGCCTTCGGGCCGCTGCCCTGTCCCGGTGTCGGGCGATCGGTCCGCTGTGGATGCCCCGCGTCCGGACCGGACTGGTTGCGGAAGGGCCTCGCGCACCGATCACGGATGGGCGTGGCGCCCGCGCCGATGCGAGTGCACCAGGTCGCGCGGTGCGCGTCCGGCGCCCGTCGCGAGATCGGTGTCCGCGCATCGGCCAACGGAGGCTTCCACAGCGGACCGGGGCCCGGGTCCTGCGGTTGTAAGCGTCGCGCAGGGACGTACGGGCGATCGCCACCGCCGGTCGCGTCGTCCGCGCGGCAGCTCCCGGGCCTTTCGGCCCGGGAGCTGTCACCGCGCGAGCGGTCTCACAGCGAAGATGCAGCACACCTGTTCCACGAGGCGGCTGCGGCTCCCCGGTGGACAACTGTGCCACGTAGGCGAAGCTTCTTGAAGGGCCGAAGATGTGCGCGCACGCTGCGGTGCGGTGGCGGGTCGGCCGACGTGGGGAGGTGCGTCACCGTGCCGGTGCCCATTCGCCGTTGCCGCAGTGGCCCGTCCGACTCCGGTGGACGTGCCGGGACGGCGCCCGGTGTGCAGCAGCGCGGCACGGTTCCCGCCATCGCGGGACCGTCGGAGGTTCCGTGCGGCCGGCACTGGCCCCGACAGCCATCATTCGCAGCCGACGGTAGGGGCTCGACAGGGGGTCACGCAGTGCGTGCCGGGCGCCCGAGCCGGTCCGCGGCCGGCTGTGGCATCGGCCAGTACGAGGTGTTGCGCTTGCCGGTGAGTGCCTCCAGCAGGACGTCCTCGGACATCTGGAGGACCGGTGCGCAGCGGATGAGGAGGGAGGGGGTGGTCGGTTCGCCGTTGAGCCAGGCGGTGACAAGGGTTTCGGGCAGGATCGCAGCCTGGGCGAGTTGGCCGGGCGTCATGCCGAGGCGGTCGAGGCGGTGGCGCAGGGTTCCGGCGACGGTGAGGTCGCGGCCCAGCTTGCCCAGGCGTTCCTGCAGGAGAGCGGGCAGGCCGGGATCGAGCGGTGGTGCGGGCGGCGCGTCGGGGTCGTGGAACATCTCCAGGGACGGCCGGTCGTAGTTGGCCAGGACGTAGTTGGCGCAGTCGGCCAGCAGGGCGGTGGCCCAGGTGCGGGCGTCGTGGTCGGTGCGGTCCGCGTTCAGCCGCCAGGTGGCCTTCAGTCCCTGGAGTTGGAAGTCGCGGTCGGTGAGGAGCCAGCCGGCGTTGACGGCGCTGGCTCGGGAGTCGATCGGCCAGATCCGGCCGGGCACGACGCAGGGAGTGGCGAAGAGGGAGGTGAGCAGGTTCTCGAGGGATCGGCTCATCGCGATCGCGCACGATTCGTCGAAGAATCGGTGCTGGGCCAGGCCGACGAAGGTCTCGAATTCCTCCAGCAGGCGATCCGGCAGGCCGGCGGGGGCGGTCGCGTCGGGGGCCGGGAGGGCGGGGGTGCTGGCGAAGAAGGCGGCCGGGTCGGCGGTGGCGAGCCGCTCTACCGCCCACGGGGCCAGCGCCCGGGGTTGGCGGGGCGGTGTGTTGCCGAAGGGGACGAACCAGGCGCGGGGGCGCAGGTCGCCGGTCCCGAGGTGCCGGCTGGTCGGGTGGTCCGGGTCGGTGGCGAGGTGGCGCAGGTCCTGGTCGTAGTGCATCAGCACATCGAAATCCTGGAGGTAGACGCTCAAGAAGTGGTCGAAGGTGCGGTGCCGGACGCTGATCCTGTCGGCGGTGGGCAGGCCGTAGGAGTTGGCGTAGTGCTCGTCGTGGAGGTAGTCGATCAGCTCCTTGGCCTTGCCGATGATCAGGTGGAACGCAAGTTCCTCCGCCGTACAGCCGGCGTTCGGCGCCCGGCCGGCGCGCAGGTCGTCGGCGAGGTTGCCGACTGCTTGGACCATGGCGAGGCGCCAGGCTGCGCCCTGGCCGTCGCACAGCGGCGGCAGGCTTCCCAGGAACGAGTCGTCGAGATCCCGGTCGTCCTCGTCGTTCGCCCGTTCGAAGACCCGGTCACCGAACTCGAAGAGGTCGTGTCAGCCCTGCTCGGTGATCTCGTCGGCCGCGGCTGCCAGGATCCGGGCCGCGAGCGGTGTCAGCATGTCGTCCACCCCGGCGAGGAAGTACCGCTCCGTGTCCTCCTGCTGTGCGCCGCCCGGCCTGGGTCCGCTCTCCTCCAGGCGCAGGAGTTCGGCAGCCCTGGCGGCGGTCAGCGGGGCGGGGGCGGCGAGCGGGGCACCGTCCAGGTGCTGCTGCGCCCAGGCCGGGTGGCCGCGCTGCGGGTCGCGGGGATGGGTGATGGCGTACGGCGAGGCCCAGTAGGCGGGAGCGCTCCAGCCTCCGGCGGGTTCGGGGACGTCCTGTTCCTCGTCGCTCTCGGTGCCGTCGTCGGCCGGTGGCCGGGCCTCGGGGATGCTGAACTCGGCTCCCTCGATTACCAGTTGCCATGCCTCGTCCCAGTACGGGGGACGGTAGGAGTGCTCGTCGGGCATGTCGGGCACGGCAATGCCCAGGGCGTGGAGTTCGTCGTCTGTGGCCGCGAACATCGTTGGGGCAGTCTCCAGCATGACCTCCAGTGCCCAGCGTTCGGCGGTGCAGCGAGGCAGCGGGGCCCGGCCCTGGGCGATGTCGTCGGCGAGGTCCCACAGCGCCCGTGCCGCGCCGGTACGGAATGTGCGGTCCTGGTCGTCGCAGGCCGGCGGCAGCATGGCGAGGACGGTGCCGGCCACGCCGGAGGCCTGGCGGTCGAACGGCTTGTCGCCCTGGGCGGCGGCGTCGCGGTAGGCGAGGACGGCAAGGGCGCGGCCGGCGGCCATCACGAGGCCGAGCGCGAACGGGGACAGGATGTCGTCCAGGTCGCCTCCCGGTAGGTCGTAGAGCTCGGCTTCGCCGGTGAGCGCACTGAACGGGTTGTTGTTCTGCTGCATGGAGGGCCTCGCTCCGAACGGCTGAAGGACGCCCCAGTCTTCCAGCTCGGTCGGGGCCGTCGGACACCCCGCGGTGTACGCGACCCTGATGGGTGACGGCAGGTCTGCGCTGCCCCGCTCCCACCAGAGCCGGGTGTTCCGGCGCCGGCACGTCCCTGTCGTGGCGGTCCGCGTCCACCACCAGGGCTCCCGGCCGTGTCGCCATCGGGACTCCCCGATCAAGGTGCGCCCCGACCGGCTGGCGGCGCGCAAGCTCCGCCGGGTCGGCTTCTACCTGTACCGCCAGGACTCCTGGAGCAGCTGGGGTGTCGAGGAGTTCCTGAACTGCCTCGGCGCCACCACTCCACTCGACCGGCTGCGGGCGGAGCTGGCCGAGGCCCTCGGTTCGAAGAGCTCCACCGCGAGGCGGAGAGCCGGCGCGCCGTGCTGTCCCGTAAGGGAGCTGAGCCCGCGTCCACCTTCGGGCGTCCCGGAGCCGGGCCGTCCACCGGCCTTGAGCCCCGGTTGGCCTGGGCGCCTGTGTCGTCGGGAACATCGAGCCAGTGTTCCGGTGCCGAAGCCTGATAGTCGTGTCGTTGTTGGTCGGGCCGTAGGTCGGAACCCCGCCCAGCGTCAGGAACGTCGCGCCCGGGCAGGCCGCCTCCGTCGGCTGTTACACAGGTCGCCTCACCGGGAGGAGACGGGCGGCGAACAGCTGGCCCGGTCGAGCGGCTCGACCGGCGGGCGGCCGGACAGGACCGGCGCTCGACCCGGGCCCGCGCTCGGCGGTGGACCTCGGGCGGCGGCCTCCTTCGCCGTAGACGAGTCGGGCCACCTCTACGCCCTCGACCTCGTCTCGCACCGCGCTGTGCGGCACCCGAGTAGAGCGGTGTCCTCCGCGGTTACGTCGCCGGGTGGCCGATCAGGTCGAGGGGGGCGAACCGACACAATCCCTCGACCTGCAGAGCTTCCCACCCACTAGTAATGCTGTTCCCGCGACTTGAAAGATCACTTCCCAGGTCGCCCAGTATCGAGTCGTGTCGGCGACAGCCTCGGTCAGATCCCAGCAGCAAGAGTGGTCCTGTCCACGGCCCTCGTCACCGGCGCCGCCCAGCCACCATCGCCCACACCCCGCCCCCCGCCGCGCAGCCACGAGGTGGGAGCCCCGACTGCACTCTCACCGTGTGTTTTGGCCAGAGCTCCGCCAAGGTCAACTCCGACGGCTCCCTGCCCCCAGTCGGCCCCTACACGTGAACGGACCCCTCCGGAACGAAGAACGCCCAACTGCGCATCGACCTCACCGCCCAGAACTACGCCGAGGGCACCATCGACCTCACCGGCCCGAGCGGCGTCACCGCCGCCCCCTGGAAGGCCACCATCAATCCCGACGCCGGCTCACCCGACTTCGCCAAGGGCGTGCCGACCGGTGGGCCGTCCGGTGCCCGAGCCCGGCCCTCTCCGGCTCGGAGGGGGAGTGCGCCTTCGGAGGAAGGGCTACCGTCATTCGCGTGGTTCGAGTACATAGCAGTTTGTTGTCAGAGCCTTCGGGGGACGACCGGGGCGCCGCCGCGGACAGGCCCGGCAGCGACAGGCGAACGGGAGTCCTCATGTCCTATCCCAACGAAATCGTCATCGGAGTCACCGCCGAGGGAATCAACAGGTGCATCAGCGCGGTCTACAAGTCGCACCGCGAGCGGTTCAAGGGAAAGACCGAGCAGGGCGGAGTAACGGTGACCTGGGACGTTGGCAAGGCCCCCTCCGTGGCCATCGGGTCGCCGGAAGGAAAGTACTGGAGCGCGGCAATTGACGCCTCGAAGAATTCCCCTCCGAAGGCATCCAACACCGCGGTCGTTCAAGTCCTCCTGTCCGGGCTATCGGCCCAGGTCGGAACCGGTAAGTCCGTCGTCAGCGGGAATGTCCTGGTCCACATGGATGTGGTGGCGGCTGGGAAGGCGTTCAAGCCTGCCGCGATCGCGGCCTATCTGTACCCCGAGAATTTCAGCGACTGGGACGCCGAGGCGATGCGGCAGCTGCTGCCCGTCCTGCTCGACGCCGCCAACAAGGCCATGCCGGAATTCAGCCTCCCCGCACTCTGGGGTACCGCCCTGTCGGCGGCGGGGCGCGGCGTCGCACTGAAGGACAAGGCGCTCCTACTGGGGGCGGACCAGGGGGCTGGGGGCGGCGCGCTCAAGAACATCTCGATCTCGAAGGACGACCACCCCAAGTGGGCCGATCTCCTGGGGAAGTACACGGTCGTCGCCGCTTTCCCGACTACCCTCATCCCTCCCTCTCTCCTCAAGGAGAAGGCGGACGACCTGGGATTCAACCAGTATTATCCGATCAATACGGGTCGAGCAACGGGAGGCTTCACCCCGCACCTCGGCCCTGTCGACCCCGTCCCGGGCGCTGCAGGGCAGTTCAAACTCGGCATCAACCTTGACGGATTCTCTGTCAGCTCCGAAGGCTACCGTTTCAGGGTCGAAACCGAACCGCGGCATATCACGATGAGGGTCGGAATCGACCTCCCGGCCCAGGACCTCAACAAGGCCGCAGTCAAGATTATCGAGGTCGAATGGTTCGCCAGTTACTATGACTGCATTAGTTGCGCCGATGCGGTGACTAAACATATCGTCGACGGGAAAGCCAATACTCCCGAGAACAAGGCCGCGCCATGGAGTGAGGCGAAGAAGATGTTCGAGGGCGTGAGGAAGATCGTCAACCTCATGCCGAAGCTGCAGCTGACGTCCGAGGCGGTCACCGTGGAGGTGAAGCCCGCCACCCTGTTGGCCGACGAAGGCGATTATCTCCTGATGGCCGGAGATCTCGAAGCGAAGTGACGGCAGCCCGTCGGCACGCCGGCGGGACAGACCATTGTGCCGGGCCGGACGGCGTGACCTGATGGGGAAGCTGGCCCAGGCTGTCCGGCAGCTGGTCCAGGAGCAGGGGCACCCGCCCCAGGCCGGTAGCGGTCCGCAGTGGGTCCCGTCGCAGGCCGTGGAGCCGAGCCCCGGACCGCCGTGGGGCCCGCAGCCAGGCCACCGGCCCCGGCCGTGACATGAGGGGCCGCTGGTCCGGGCCGCTGCCACGACCGCCCTCCTCCTACCTCGATCACCCGGGAGATCCCCGTGTCCCAGACACCGACCGTGCTTCGGCTTCCCGACACTCCGAGCTTCCCGTTGGCCGCGGGCGTGGTCCTGCCGACCGGTCACCGCTTCGCACCGACCGCGGTACTGAGCCTGCGCCTGGGAGACATGACGCTCACCCCCCTGGGGGAGCCCGGGCTGGCCGCACCGACCGGGCAGGAGGGCGCTCTCTCCTGCCCGCTGGCGCCGCTGCTACTGCACGGGCGCTACAGCCTGGACGTGCGCCCGGAACGGGAGAACCCGCTCGACACCGGCGGCGCCCTCGCCCCGCTCAGCCAGGCCACGCCCTCCCCCGGCTACCCCTGGGCCCGCACGCTGCGCGAGGACGTCCACAAGGCCCATCTGGCGACGGCCCGTGAGGAACGAACCAAGCTGGTCGCCGCGAGCCCGAACGGGTTTCGACTCGTCAGCAGCTACTACCAGCACAACGAGGAGTTCCACGAGGCGTTCGCCAAGGACTACATGAACAACTGGGACGGTGACGGGGTGACCGCCCAGATGGCGGACGACACCGACACTGCGGTGAGGTCCGACACCCAGGCCGTCAACAGGAGCGCCCCCTACACGGACACGAACGGGAACAAGGTCACCTACAACGAGAACGCGTTCACACAGCACTACAGCCTGCTGACCGCCCTGGCCTCCCTGAAGAGCGAGGCGGACACGGGGGACACGAAGAAGTACGAGCAGGCGATGGACGCCGTCAAGCAGTTCCGGAAGCACGTCGAGGACGACACGGGCAACGAGAAGAAGAAGGTCACGCCGAGGACCGCGCAGCAGATCCGGGACGCCGTCAGATACGCCAAGGCAGAGGGTCAGGCCGCGGTCATCGGTGTCGACGACGACATCTACCTCAACCCCGACCGCTACCTGGAACAGGTGGAACGCGATGGCCCCGACGCGCTGCCGCCGGGCTTGGACCTTGAGGACCTGCACCACATTCAGCGCCAGCGCGCGGCGATCCTCGCCGCGCAGGCTGCTGCCCTTGTCCCGGTCGGCGAGGCCTACTACCAGGGCTCGTTTCAGGCAGTGATCGAGGGCGCCACCCTCATCTGGGCGCCGTCGGACGACGGGAGCGCGGGGCCGGAGTGGGTGCGGGCCGACGTGCCGCAGCCGGCCCTGGAACTGGACGACAGCGCCTGGCAGGGCGAGGCCGGCGACATCGCGCGGGCCCGCATCGCCTCCATGCGCTTCCTCACCGTCCTGCTGCGCGAGGCGATCACCGAACGGGTCGCCGTCGCTGCCCGCACCGCGCACCCCTGCTTCACCCCGCCCGCCCCGGCGGGCGGCGACCAGGCGCGGGACGGCGAGTGATCGTCGATGCCGAGGCCGCCCCCGGGATGGGGACCGGCACGCTGCAGCAGGTGTGGCAGGACCTGCTCGCCGAGGACCTGGTCCGCTACCGGCAGGTCCTGGAGGAGGTCCTGCGCCCGCAGGCCGAGTACCTCACCCCCACCGAGTACGCCCTGCACCGGCGCGGCAAGAAGCTGCGCCCGATGCTCCTGCTGCTGGCCGCCCGCATGGTCCACGGCACCGGACGGCTCCCGGACAAGGTTGTCAACGGCGCCGTGTCGCTGGAGATGCTGCACGTGGCCACCCTCATCCACGACGACGTCGTCGACGACTCCAGCCTGCGCCGCGGCCTGCCCTCCGTCAACGCCGCCCGCGGCACCCACACCGCTGTCCTTATCGGCGACCTGCAGTTCGTCCAGGCGATCCGCGGCTTCGTCGACGGTATCGACGCCCAGCGCGACATCGACCTCGTGCGCACCGTCCTGGACACCGCTTTCCGCGTGTGCTGCGGCGAACTCGACGAACTGCGCACCGACCCCGCCTGGGACACCGAGGCCCTGCTCGCCCACTACTGGCGCACCGTCGAACGCAAGACCGCCGTCCTGTTCGGACTTGCCTGCGAGGCCGGCGTCACCCTCGCCGACGGCCGCACCCGCGACGCCCGCCGGGCCGGTTTCTACGGCCGCCGCCTCGGGCGCGCCTTCCAGGTCATGGACGACATCCTCGACCTCACCCACGACCAGCACACCACCGGCAAACCCCCCTGCACCGACCTCGCCCGCGGCCGCTGGTCCCTGCCGCTGATCCACGCCGCCCACGAACTGGGCCCCGCCCACCCCGCCACCCGGATCCTGCGCGGCGAAGCCCACGACGACGCGCAACTGCGCGCCGCTGCCTGCGCGGTGCGCGCCACCGGCGCCTGCGCCACCGCCTACGCCCAGGCCCGCAACCAGGCCCTGGACGCCCTCACCCACCTGCAGCCCTTCCCGCCGGGCGTCTACCGCGACGCCCTCGCCGAGATCGCCTGGGACGTCGTCGACCGCCCCCCACAGCCCCCGTACCAGCGCCCCGCAACAGATCGGACCCCGGCATGAGCAAGGCCCTCCTCGAGTTCATCGCGGCGACGATGCTCCCGCTCCTGAACGATCCCGCCCACCCCCACAGTCTGCCCAAACTCCTCGCGAAAGCGACCACCAAGGACGGCAAGAACCTCCTTCCCGTCCACGCAACCGACTGGAACCCGGGCACCTTCGACGCAGGCGTGACCTCCGCCAACATCGCCGTGCAGTGGTACCAGGCCGTCGTGCGCGTGGCCAAGAAGGCCGACCCGCCCATCGACACCGGCAAGTACAAAGGGGCCCCGCTGCCCGCCTCCCCGCACGCCACCCTGACGATCCCCTCGGCCACGATCACCGGCCTGGAGAACGCGACGGCCGGCGAGCCGGCCGGCGTGACCCAGACCGTCACCGGCTACAGCATGACCGTGCCCCTGACCTTCGGCACCGTCAAGGACCCGGCGCTGCCCCCACACGTCGTCATCGCCGGCCGCTACCGTCTCGACCAGGACGTGTGTGCCGTCGACAAGAAGACCGGCAAGCAGGCCGACACCGAGAGCAAGCTGCCCGACCTGAAATGGCCCGTCGACCGCGTCACCGGCACCGGCACGTTCAGCCTCACCGCCAAAGAGCTGACCGCCGACATCGCCCTGCACGTGGCCGTCGCCGACACCGGCGCCGACCGCGTCCTCACCGTCACCATCGACAAGATCACCGTGCCCGCCGGAACCGCCAAGGACCCCGTCTACGAGCTCGACCCCGCAACCCTGACCATCGACCAGAACGCCAACGAGGACTTCAAGAACATCTGGCACGACATGGCCCTGGAAGCCTTCGCCGACAAGGAGACCGGCGGCACCAGACTCACCAAAGCGCTCCTCTCCGCCCTCAACACCTCCGACACCCGCGACTCCGTCTCCCGCGCCCTCACCGAACAGCTCGCCAATGCCCTCGACAACGTGATGGGCACCCCCACCGCCCTCGCCCACGACACCACCACCGCCAACCCGCCCGTCGACCAGTACCTTTTCGACCGCCTGCGCACCGCCCTGGCCGACGACAAGTCCCCCCTCTTCCTTCCGGACCTGATCGCCGGCGCGGACGACCCCCTCCTGGAGCCCTACACCCTGGGAAAGGTCGACATCGGTGACATCGCCCTGGGCGGAAACTTCGATCCGCTCAAGAACGTGACCCTGGACGGCACCGTGACCGGCTTCTCCAACGCCGTCGTCCCCGTCCAACAGGCCCATCTCAACAACGGGCACGTCACCGCCACCGTGAAGCTGGCAACCCTGACCGGCACAGCGCACGTGCCCGGCCCGCCATGGAAGGCCAAGGGCGCTCTCACCTGCGACTGGGGCATCCATCACGGCCTCGCCGGAACCTTCGACGCTCAAGCCGCGCCCGCGACCCTGGATATCGGGCTGTCCTTCGGAGGCAAGGACCTCGACCACCTCACCATCACCGTCGACTCCGCGCAGCTGCGGGTCGACGACCACAACCTCAGGGTCACCGTCGACCTCACCGGCTCCCCCTCCATCACCGAGTTCGCCAACAAGGCCCTCGAACAGCCCTCACTCAAGGAGCGCATCCTCAAAGGGCTCAACAAGACCCTCGACACGAAGCGCGCCGACATCGGCCGGGCCCTGGCGAAAGCCGCCCGCACCGGCATCGCCAAACACCTCGACTAGCCCGAACAACCGCCCCACAGGCCCGCACCACCGGTCCCGCACCGTCCGGGTGGCGCCAGCGGACGGGCGCCGCCGCCGGACAGACCACGCTCCGCGAAGGCCGGCACCCAGCCGCCCAGACCGGGCGAGCACGCAAGAGCCGCCACCTCCCGCCGCGCCATCGCCACGCGCCACGGTCTCGCCTCCCGCCGCACGACCGCCAACCGGCTGCACGCTCCGCGAACGCGTGCCGGCCGCGCACCCGCCCGAACGACCCTCCACCCGCCGGACCGGTCCGGCCCGACGGACAGGAACACCATGGACATCAAGGCCCTGCAGGAGCGGATCACGTCGTGCTTCAAGGACGGGACCCTGACCGTGACGGCCGCCAACCTCGACGCCCAGGCCGCCTCCCGGCAGCTGGCCGCCTGGTTCCCCGACAAACTCGTCCTCACCGACGCCACACTGGACAACACCACGACGGGCGTGACCGTCACCGGCACGCTCAAAGGGTGGCCCAGCCCCGATCCGGTCAAGACCACCGTCGAGTTCGGGATCGACCCCGCCGACCAGAGCCCCTCCCTCTACGCGCACCTGCTGCTGCCCGTCGGCTGGACGTTCGGCGCCGCCTTCCCGAAGATCAAGGGCCTCGCGCTCGACCGCCTCACCTACGGCGAACCGCCCCTGCTCCTGCTCACCTCCACCGAACGCGAGGCCGCCGACGGCCTGCCCGACCTGCCGCCCGGGATGACCTTCCACTCCCCCAAGGCCAAACCCCCCACCGACTCGGAAGCACTGGCCTTCCTGCTGCCCCTGACCGACGGCGCCCTCACCCTCACCGGCCCCCTCACGCCTGCCGACAAGAACGGCCGCCCCGGCGTCGACCTGCGATCCCCACGTCAGGCCGGCCAGGACATGCAGGAAGCGTCGTTCCTGCTGTGGACGGGCTCCCGCGACCTGGACACCCCCAGCCCCTACTACGACGTGCAACTGCGTGCCGACGTCCGGATCACCAAGACGCTCACCGTCGAGATCGGCACAACCCTCCAGAGCGGGCCCGCGACCCTCATCCTCACCGGGGCGCCATCGAAGGATCCGGTCGCCGCCTCCGACCTCAAGGACTTCGCCGGCCTGGACAAGGCGCTCACGAAAGCCGACAAGGCCGGCTTCCCCCTCGGCGACACCCTGCAGCTGCGCGACGTCCTGATCACCATCGACTCCGCGAACACCGGCGGAAGCCTGGCCAAGGCCCTGCGGCAGGTTACGGTCGACATCGACTCCGCCCCCGGCCGGACCTGGGACATCGCCGAGGGCAACCTGAAACTGACCGGCGTCGGCGCGGAACTGTCCGTCTTCGAGCCCCTGCAGTCCACCCGCACCGTACAAGTCGTCGTCCGGGCCCGCTTCGAGGTCGCCGACAAGCTCCCCTTCCTCGTCGAGGGCCTTGTTCCGCCCGGCACCCTCACCATCACCGACGACACCCTCAAGCCGGTCCCGCTGAAGGACGTCGTCCAGCACTTCCTGCCCAGCACGGACCTCGGCCACATGCCGGCCATCAACCTCACCGACTTCTGGGGCGAGGTCACCCCCACCAAGGGCACGTTCAGCGTGGCGGCCGACGCCGACACCAACGCCACGCTCGAACTCGGCGCCGCAACCATCACCCTCACCCGGGCCGGCTTCGCCCTCCAACACGACAAGAAAAACACCACCGCAAGCCTGAACGCCACCGCCGTCGTCGCCCCCACCGGCCAGCCCCTCACCGACGGCATCAAGATCACCGCAGCCTGCGCGATCCCCGGATCCTTCCGCCTGAGCGGCCAGTTCCCCACCGTGTCACTGACCGACCTCATCAAACAGCTCGCCGCCGACACCGGACTCTCCCTGCCCTCCGGCATGCCCGCCATCACCCTCAGCAAGACCACCGCGAGCGTGCAGTACGGACAGGGCTGGGAACTCGCCCTCTCCGGAGACGTCACCTACGACAAGTACACGCTGGCCGTCGTCGGCAAGGCCACCCGCCCGGCCGGCGAGACAACCGGCAAGACCACCGTCCTGGTCGCGGGCCTGTGGCAGGACGGCTGGACCTTCTCCCCCCGCGACATCGGTACCTGGGCGAAGGACCTCCCCATCCTCGGCGACCTCACCTTCAACGACTCCGGACTGGTCGTCAGCACCGCCGACCAGCAGAACATCGACACTGGAACCCTCAAGAAGCCCAAGGGCCTGCCCGCCACGGTCGGCAAGGGCCTCACCTTCTTCTCCACCCTCGGCTTCGGCGGCGACCTCGCCTTCCTCACCCAGCTGTTCCCCGGCGCCAGCGGCATCACCGTCACCGCCCGCCTGACCAGCCCGATCAAGAACTCCGAGTTCACCGCCGTCCTCGCCAAGGCCGGCAACGGGTTCGGCGCCCTCACCCTCACCGTCAGACCCGCCACCTACGAGATCGCCCTCGCCACCGCCTTCGTCCTCCAACTCCCCGCCGCGGCCGGCAGCGCCAAGCTCCAGCTCACCGGCCAGGGCGCCGCCAGCAAGCCCTCCGCCGGCGGCTGGGCGCTGTCCCTGAAACTCGTCCTCACACCCGCGAAGGCCAACGGCACCCCCGCCGGAACGGTACTGCCCCACCAGCTCGCCCTGGCCCTGGACGCCCCCGGCTACACCCTCCTCACCCCCGACCCCGAAGCGGCCCCCGCCGGAGCGGGCACGCCCGCCGTCGCCGTCCTCACCCCGGCCCCGCCCGCCCTCGAAGACCTCCTGCGCGACCTCACTGCCCTGGGCCACACCCCCGTACCCGTCCTGTGGACCGCGCCACCCGCTGCCGCCACCGACGCCCCGCCGCCGTGGGCGTACGGCACCGACGTGCCCTGCGCGCTCCTGGTGCCCGCCCCCCACGAGGCGTGGGGCACTGCCCCGCTGCCCGGCCCCGACTTCTACGACAGCCCGCCGGCGTGGAAGAACGCCTTCGGCATCGACGGGTTCACCATCAACGGCTTCTTCGTCGAGATCAGCCTCAAGGACGGCAAGCTCGTCCTGGGCGGCGGCGGAGAACTCACCTTCGGCAGCGGCGGCGACGCCGTCACCCTGGACCTGACCGCCAAGGGCAGCGTGGAGCCGCCCATGGTCACCGTCTTCTACTTCGCCCTGAAACCCGCCGACACGAAGAAGGGTGTCAGCCTCCACGACATCGCGGCCCTCGTCACTACCCCGCCGAGCTGGCTCGACATCCTCAAGAAGATCGTCATCCACCGGCTCGAGGTCTGCCTGGTCACCGACGCGGGCGGCTGGAAGGACGACATCACCAAGACCACATGGCAGCAGGGCCTGTTCGCCTCCGGCGACATCGACTTCTTCGACAACAACTGGCGCTTCAAGGTCGAGATCACCCGCACCGGCATCTACGTCGACAGCGAGATCGAGAAACCGCTGACGATCGCGAAACTCCTCACCCTCTCCAGCGCCACCGACCAGGCCAAAGGCCCCCACTACCTCCTCGACCTGAAGAACCTCACGAGCGGTAACGCCCCCCAGAAGATCCTCGCCCTGTCCGGGAAGGTCGAACTCCTGGGCGCCTCCGCCGCCCTGGACGCCTCCCTGGGCAAGGACGGCTTCGCATTCGACCTCAACGTCAAGGTCGGCGGCTTCACCGCCGACCTCGCCTGCGCCCTCGACCTCGGCTCCGGCCTCACCGCCAAGGCCACCGCCACCCTCGACTTCAGCATCGACGCGCCCAGCAGCTGGAAGCTCACCGGCACCGTCCTGGACGTCAACGCCACCGGCAGCCTCACCCTCACCGTCACCAAGGACAAGGCCACCGTCTCCCTCGCCCTCAAAGCCACCGTCACCCTCACCGGCAGCCACCTGCCCAAGATCGACCTGAGCGTCGACGACCTCGGCATCACCAGCTTCGAGGACATCATCAACCACTTCAAGAACACCCCCAAACTCATCTGGGACCAGCTCGGCACCCTCGGCGACGACATCAAGGACTGCGCCGTCAACACCGCCGAGGGCAAGCTGTAGCACTCGACGGCAGCCGGCCTCCGGGGCCCGGGCCGGGCGTGCACCGCACCGGACCCGGGCCCCGCCGGCTCAGCAGCCGGAAGCAGTCCTCGCGGCCGTCAGATCCTGCGCGAGCTGGCTCCCGTTGCCCGACGGGGCGTCCCACGGGATCCTCCCGGCGGCCCGGGCGGTCCCGGCCTGGCCTGTGAGCCGCACCGCGACATCGAAGGACTGCGGGAAGCGCGGGTCGTGCGCGGCGTCGTTGAAGTAGTTGACGGTGACGGAGTACTCGTCGACGCTGCCCGCCCTGGGCGGAGTGACCGGGGCGAGGCAGGCGCGGGCCGCGTTCTCGAACCGCTTGTACAGCCCCGTGTTCACCCCCTTCAGTTGGGGCACCAGGTTGTAGCGGGTGTCGGGCCCGAAGTAGGTGTAGGCGATCAGATGCCCCCCGTTCCACATCTGCCCGTTGCCGGGAGGCGGGCCCGCGGCGACCGGCGGCAGCGCGGGCTGCCCCCACCGGGTCTCGTAGTAGTGCCCTACCGTCACCTGGCAGGGACCACTGGTCCGCTGGTCACCCTGGTAGCTACCCCGGCTCCTGGGCTGCATGAAGCGAGCCCTGGCGGGGCGGCCGAGACTGTCGAGGTCCCAGCGGACCGCGCGCTGCGTGTCCTGGACGGAGTCGCCCGGCCCGGGCCAGCCCTGGGGAGCAGGAGCGGCATAGTACTCGGGGCAGTTGTACCCCGGCGGCGGAGCCAGCACCGCCCTGACACCCGCCGCAGCGACGGCGTGCGGAGCGGCAGGGACGACCACCGCCACCGCCGCGAGCACCACCACCGCCACCGAGCGCCTCAGCCGACGCGCCGCATGCCCGGCGGAACGGCGCGGTGCCCCGCGGGCGTGGTGCTTGAGGGAGCTGGGGGTCTCGACCCGGCCCGGCCGTACACGGGGAAGGGGCATGGTTCACCTCACCGAAGAGATTCATTGGTATTCGAACTATTTGCTGTGGCGAACCCCCGGCCACGGACCCCCGCACCTGTTCACCCGATGGCAGACGAAAAACCCCTGGGGCGGGCCAATCCCCAGGCCTGGGCAGGCGCTCCGCGCCCGCGGCTACCGCGTGAGGCGGCCGGTGGGCTGCGGAGAAACGCTTGCCCGGACAACCGCCGCAGCCGCACCCCACGCCGACCTCACCGAAGGCGCCCGCCGACGACTGCAGCCCCGCCGCGAGAGCGTCACCCGCACAGACGCCGCCCGCGCCGTACCGAGCGCACCGGCGCCGTCCCCCTCATCACCCACGCCCTCGACCAGCGCCGCAGATCCGCCACCGGGCGCCCGCGCACCGTCACCGTCACCGCCCTGCTCACCGGCATGACGCTGGCCTCTTGACGCGCCAGCGGCTGCGTCATCCTCTCCGACGTCGCCGACCCCCCTGCCCGACCGCACCGGCACCCAGCTCGCCCTGCCCGCCTGGCCCGACACAGCCGACGGCTTCGAGGCCGTCTACCTCGCCGTGCGGCGCACCTTCCACGCCGTCGAGGCCGCCGTGGACCCCGCCCCGCTGCCCAAGCACCGCCTCAAGCGCAGCCACGCCACCGAACTCCACGCCGCCGACCAGGAACAGCTGAAACACCGGCGGGCCCTGCTGGTGAAGGTCACCAGCCGCATCGTCGGATCGTCCCTCGCCCCCGCCCGCACGTTGATCGACGAGTGCTGGGACGGCTCGGTGGCCATCGACGCCACCCCCATGCGCACCTTCTCCGCCGGCCGCCACGCCAGCGACGAACACACCGCCCGACGCCACCTGGTACGTGCGCGACGGCGAGTACTTCGCGATCCTGATCCAGCTCGACGAGGACTGAGGTACGCAGCCCCGCAAGCGCCTCACTCCGCCGTCGCGTCCCTGCGCTGGGCCGTGGCCGGCCCAGCGGAGAGCGTCGTGTGGAGGACCGCCCTCCGCGATTCGGCATCGAGCACGTCTGCAGGACCACCAAGCCGACGCTCGACCTGACCGCCCCAGGACTGCGAACGGCGCGGCACGGTGCGAGGGTGACCGCGACCCCCGCCCGCTCGGACCTGCCTGCCCGTCGCCGACGCCCCGCCCGGGCAGGAAGCGGTGGAGGTGATGAGGCTCGCTGGATTTGGCTCTGACCGGAGTTCCGTGAAGCTCACGGTCGGGTGAGGATTCGGGTCCGCAGGAGTCGGAACGAGGCCCGACCGTACATGGCTCTTTTGAGTGTTTTGACCCGGTTCACGTTGCCTTCGACCTTGCCGGAGCTCCATTCGAGGGTGAGGCCGGCGGTGACGGCCGCGAGGTCCTGGCGGAGGAAGCCAGCGAACGAACGCACCGGCGCCGGGGCATCCTCCTCGGCCTGGCGGATCCAGTCGTGCAGCAGGGTGCCGAGGCAGTTGGTCATGAGGTCGTGGAAGCATCGGGCCAGGTCGTAGGCCCGGGCGATGTCCGGGCAGGCGATCCTGACGTCCAGCAGCCTGTCCTGCTCGCGTTCAGTGAGCGTGCCGGTCGGCCGCATGATCCAGGAGGTGATCCGGCGCGGGCTGGGGATGTCCGCGCGGACGGGTTCGGCGGTGCCCTCGCGCAGGTAGGCGACGTGGCGGCGGACGACCTGGACGCTGCCCCGGTAGCCGCGCTGGCTGATCTCGCGGAACAGCTGCTGGGCGCTGGTGCACCCGGCGGTGAACCGACTGTTCAGGTAGGGCTTGAACGGGTCGATCAGACCCTGCCTGCTGGACCCGAACTCCCGCGCAGAGGAAAGGAGTTCGTCCAGCGATGTGGTCTTGAAGCGGCGGACGGTCTTGCGGTCGAGACCGAGGTGGCGGGCGATCGCGCTGATCGTCCACTTCTGTTCCAGCAGGCGGTGCACGTCCGCGTAGCGGTCGCGGGTCCGCTCGACGATAGGGGTGCGGGGCAGTTGAAGGACCGGAAGGTCGATCGCCGGCGGCTCGGGAGGCACTTCTTGTTCGACGTGTTTACGCAGGCAGGCGCGGTGCTGGTGGCAGGTCTTCTCGACCGCGGCGGACAGGTTCTGCAGCAGGTGCCAGCGGTCGGCGACCTCGATCGCGTCCGGCGCGGCTTCCTTGATCGCCCGGGTGTAGGCGCTGGCGCGGTCGCGGCAGACGATCTCCGCACCGGGGTGCTCGCGCAGCCAGGCGGCGAAGGTCTCCGACGTGCGGTCGGGCAGGACATCGACGACGCGGCCCGTCTCGACGTCGACCAGCAGGGTGCCGTAGGTGCGGCCCCGGCGGAACGCGAACTCGTCGACGCCGAGCACTCGCGGCGCCCGTTCAGGCACGTCGGGGGCCACGAGCAGTCCGAGCAGTCGGGTGCGGCCGACCCCGACGCTGAGCTTGCGGCACAGCCGCTCGCCGGCCCGGCCGCCGAGCTCGACGGCGACAGCCCTCAGCCACTCCTTCGGCCCGCTGCTGGAGCGCAGGTGACGCTCACTCAGTCCCCGGACCTGCTCGACGAACGTCCGCCGCCCGCACCGGACGCGGTCGCAGAAGTACCGGCGCACCCGTAGCCGTATCAGCAACTTCCGGCCCGCCAAAGGGCGCTCGGCCATCGTTCGCCAGTACGTGGAATGGACCCGCCTACCCCGGATCCCGCAGTCCGGGCAGCGGACGGCCGGACCGCACGCGGCGGCCTCGACCAGCACCAGGTCCGAGCCGGCGGTCACCCGCTCCAGCTCAACATCCACTCCGGGGAACAGCACATCTTCGATCGAGTCGAGAGCCACTTGAAGGTCATCCCGCAGCGAAACGATCCTGCATTCACGCCGATGACCTGGTCTTTCACGGAACTCCGGTCAGAGCCGATTTCAACGAGCACCATCAGCCGCCCGGACAAGCACCGCGCCCGCGCCGTCCGCTCCGGGCTCCCGTCGGCCCAGCCCCGCGTGCGCGGCACGAGCGGTGCGGAGAACCTGGCGGTGAAGCATCCGCCTCCGCCAGCCGGCACGGACCAAGTGAAGGAGGCCGCCATGGCGCGACCTGTGTTGACCGGGGTGCCGCCCTTCGGCCTGGTCACGTCTCTGAAGTAGAGCGGGAGGCAGTGAGTGGGCAGCTGGCGACGCGCAGCAGATACGCCCAAGACCTGCCCAGGAAGCCGAAGGTCCTGGTTCAGTGGTTGAACCGAGGACCTTCAGAGTGTCGAAGTGCTGCCAGAGAAGCACCCGGGGTGACGTGCATCCCGCGTCGGTGCGCGTTCCAATAGAAAGAGCGACTCCCCTTACGCCGACAGGCGGGACGTGACCGACCGCCGGCCAACTGCTTCGCATACCCTCCTCAGCACAGGTTCCGCGAAAGGATCAACATTGCAGACTCGCCGCGTGGTGGGCTGCCCGTCCTACATGCCGAACGTCCCGTCGAAGCCACCCGTGCGCCATGGACCATCCAAGATCGGGCCGACAATCCGGTGATCAGCCCTCGGTGCGAGCCGCGTCCGGTGGGCGCCCCAAAATTCTGGAACCTTGCCCAGCAACTTTAGGACGGGTTCGCACCAGAAATTCACCACAGCGAGCAAGGAGCTCCTCATGCCGACACAGAACCGCTGGCGGAACTGCTGGAAATGCCAGAGCCTATACTACAACGGGCATGGTGACGGCAACAGGGGGGTCTGCCCGAGCGACGGAGAAGGCCATGGCGTGGCGGGACCCGACTTCACCCTGACTTACAACCAAGCGCCATCATTTCTCCCCTTTACCTATCAGAACGAGTGGAAGAACTGCCGGGATTGCCAAGTACTCTTTTATGCACCCAACCAAGGCGTCTGCCCTAGCCCGTATTCCGAATTCGGCACCCATACTTCAGGCTTCGGATTCACCTATGACTTCCACCTCGTGCACGAGGATATTTGGGAGGACACGTTCAAGAACCAGCCCGGCTGGCGCAACTGCTGGAACTGTCAGTCCCTCTATTTCGACGGATTCGACGACAAGGGTAGATGCCCTACAGGCGGAGGGCATGACGGCCACGGGATCGATCCGGCTGTCTATAATTTCCGCCTCCCTTACCCGATGAGCCCGTCCATACAATTACTGCAAACGGAAGAACGTGTCGTCAGGGTCCTCGGCGCGGGGTTTACACCGGAAGCGAAAGTGAAGGTGGACCGGGCAGTCCACCTCTTGAGCGACCAGTACAGTTACGGAAACACAGAAGTGGACACTGACCGCGACGGTGAATTTTCGACTGATCTCTCGTGGTCGGGGTTTGCCACCTGGGACAGGATTGACGTAGGCGCCAGGGATACAGGGAGCGAAACAGTAGTCTCGAGTTATCTAGTTCCGTGACGCCTCGATCACCGAACAATCCCTCGATCGCCGGTAGGGCGTGTCCGGGCGCCGGCGACGGCGACTCGGGGCGGCCGGGCCGGCGGCGGCAGGCCGGAGGGGCGAGGGCCGCACCTGCTGGAGGCAGCGAGGATGCGTCCCGTCCGGATCGGGCGTACCCGCGAGCTCGGAGGGCACCATGATCGCATCACGCCACATCCCGTGGAGCGGCGCCCGGACCGGCGGCCAGCACTCGGGCTCGGACAGCGGGCGCACGGCCCTCCCGTCGAACACGTTCCCTGCCAAGTCGGCATGTTGAGAGAGAACAGGTGCCCCCGCCTGCCGCCGGGCAGACACTTCGGGTTCGCGGGCCCACCGGGAGGAACTCGAACAGTGGACCGCAGATGCCGAGGCCAGTTGCCTACCCGAACTGCGCGGCTTCGCCTCGAGCCTGCGCAAGGACTGGGACGCGGTCATGGCCGACCTCACGCTCCGCAGGAACTCCGGCCCGGTCGAGGGACACGTCAACTGCTGGAGCATCGCCTGCGGCCCAGGCACGGATGCAAGGGGAACTGCCGCCGGAGTGGCAGCGGCGAGCGGCTCACTTGCGCGTCCACCGCATTGCAGGAGGCGGGCATCACCGCCCGCGCGCCGTGACCCATCGGCCACGAGGTCGTGGCCGCCCTCGAAGCGGTCGGCCTCCCCGTCGAGTGGGACCGCGACCCCGACCGGACCATCACCCTCACGCCCCTGGACTGCCGCCGCCTGGCCGAGTGGAGAGCGCCTTCCAGGCTGTACCGGCGTCCCAGCCTGTGGGACCGGTAGTCCAGGCTCCCGGGGGCGGCCTCCTACTCGATACTCTTCGCCAGCGGCGCTGCCAGCTGCAGGAAGTTCGGCAGCCGGCCCACGATGTTGTCGCCGCTGAGGAACAGCACCCGGTCGCCGAGCCGGGTCATCACGATCTCCGCCGTCCTGTAGGGGCCGGTGGGGACCTGCTTGATGTCCACGGCCTCGTCGCCGAGCCCCGGAACGGGGTGTGCCGTCACGGCCATCGGGATCGGGTCGCCTTCCACGGTCCTCGCGGTGAAGGTCTGGCAGCGCTCCGCGTACGCCCGGAGATCGCTGAGCAGCATGGCCGCGTCACCGGGGCGGTAGGCGGCCAGGTAGACCTGGACCGCGGCCTTTCCGTCGTAGACCTCGTTCATCGCGCCCGACACCTTGTAGCCCTGGGAGAAGACGGTGCCTGCGATGCACATCCGGTCGCACGGTTCGGTGATCTGGGGCGGGTCGGCCCGGTACTCGTTGATGGTGGTGCCGGTGTCGACCGGGTTGCCGGTGCCCTTGATCGTCCACCCGGCGGGCAGCACCGCGGCGCTCGGAAGGAAGGCGCGCAGGTCCGCTCCGCCACCCACTCAGCCACCCGCCGCATGGCACGACGCGGCCAGCGCGTGTACTCCTTGACCCGGCCGCTCGCCCACGACAGCAGAACGTTCACCGGCACCGACAGGACCTGGCGCTGGCCTTGGGCCGAGACGCTCGGGCCGACCCCAGCCGTCGCGGCCGCCGCCCGGCTGCGCCGGTGGGCCCACGACCGGGCTGCGGACGACGCCGACCTGTCCGAACTCGCGCAGCAGGTCATCGGTTGCGGGACCAGCATCGCGCTGGTGGCCATCACCGTGGAAGTGCTCACCCTGCACGCCGGACGCCTCGACGGCGAACTCGACGCCCTGCTCGGCCAACCTGACTTGTGGGAGCTGCCGCCCTCGCCAGCCGCTCCTTCGCCAGCCCCGACGAGATCACTCGGGCCACGCGAACCGCAACAGCCCAGCTCAATGCACTTGCCAGACCCTGGATCTGGGGCAGACCCGCCCCGCCAACGCGACAACTCCGACGTCGTTACATCTACTGCCTTTGAGGAATCCAGCACTAGATGTTGCGGGTCATGACGTTGTTGACGCTCATGCGATGGGTGCGGGGGTGTGAGTTCCGGTAGCGCCTTGTGCGAGTGCCTGTTCTGCCCGCGCGAGTCTGCGGATCGCCTGGATCAGTTGACTCGAAGGGAGCGTGTACGGCAGTCGTATGTTGCGTTCGAACGCACCCCCGACCCCAAATCGTGGTCCGGCCGCGATGGTCACTCCGTGGTCAGGCGCCATGGCTGCCAGCCGCGAGCTGACGGGCTCGGAGAAGGTTGCCCATAGAGTCACACCGCCGGCTGGTTGCAGGACGTGGACGTCCGGTAGGTGTTCGGTGAGTGCTTGCCGCAGGGCGTCACGTTGCGATCTGAGCTGCTGGAGTGCGCCCGGACGCTGGGTTTGCCGCTCGTTCAGGAGGATGGCTGTGGCGAGCTGTTCGACGACGGGAGTGCCGAGATCTGTGGCGGGACGGGCTTGTTCGACGCGCTTCAGGAGAGAGGGCAGCGCGCGAATCCAGCCTATACGCAGGCCGCCCCAAACGCTCTTGGACACAGAGCCGATGCTGATGGCTGCTGGCATGTACAGCGCGAGGGGTTCGGGGCTCGGAACGTCCAGAGCCAGATCGGTCATGGTCTCGTCGACGACTGTGGGACACGCGAGCCGGAGCTGTTGACGCACGCTGGCGGGCATGCACATCCCGGTCGGGTTGTGAAAGTCAGGTATCAGGTAGGCCAGGTGCGCGGCCCGCCCCGCTGCTTGGACTTGCTCGGCGTCCCAGCCGGAAGACGTCACGCCGACGGGCAGAAGTCGGGCGCGCGCTTGAGTGAATGTCGTGATCGCGTGTGGGTAGGTCGGGTGGTCGATGAGGACTTTGTCGCGTGGCGACAGGAGTATTCGCGCCAGAAGAGCAAGCGCGTGTTGTGCGCCGTTGGTGATCAGGATGTGATCGGGCCGGGTGGCCAGTCCTCGCCGCTGATACCAGTGGGCGACTGCTTCGCGCAGCTCCGCGGTGCCGTATCGGTCGTAGCCGTGCCGCTCGAAATGTCGTGGCAGCTGTTCGAGAGCGGTCGCGAACGCAGCGTGGAGGATTTCGACGGGCGCGGGCGGCGCGGCAAAGGACAGGTCGATGGTCTCTGCGTCCGCGCCGACTGGGTGGACGGGCGTGGTGTCATCAGGCAGCCGTACCGTCGCCCTGGTGCGCGGCTGTGTGGCGAGGTATCCGTGCTCGGCCAGCGTGCGGAATGCGGTACCGACTGTGGTTCTGCTGATGCCGAGCACGACAGCGAGGTCACGCTCGCTCGGCAGGGCCGCACCCAGGGAGAGGCGTCCGTCCAGGATGAGCAGACGTAGCCTGTCGGAGAGGCGTTGATGCGCTGGCCCCGGCCCCTCCTGCCAGGTCCCCAACATCCGTGCTGCCGCGTGCGAGCTGATTTTCACCAAACCAGCCTAGCCAATCTGGCTATGGAATACAGGGCCAGATCACCCAGAGACTCACCATATGGCACCTCAGGCTTCCACGACACACACCTCCGTCCCGGCTCATCACAGCCCACCCGTACTACCGCGCATGAACGCATGTGCCCAGGTGCGGGCGGCCCGAAAGGCACGCCGGATCCCCCAGCTCTTGCTCGGCTTGATGGGATACGGGGCCGCCGTCATGCTGCTCGTACGGTCCGGGCTCGGGGCGGCCAGCTGGAACGTGCTCACAGAAGGCATCGCCAAATCCCTTGATATCTCGTTCGGTTGGGCGACAAACCTGATCTCGCTGCTTGTGCTCATTGCATGGATCCCCCTGCGAGAACTGCCCGGGCTTGGCACCCTCCTCAACGTCGCGATCGTCGGCTTCGCCGCAGATGCCACCGCCACTGTGCTCCCCAACCCACAGGGGCCACTCGCCGAGATCGGATACCTCGCCCTCGGTCTCGTCGCACTGGCATTCTTCGACGCGCTCTACCTCGGCGCGCAGTTCGGGTCGGGACCACGCGACGGCATCATGACCGGACTAGTTCGGCTCACCCACCTACCCCTCGCCCTTGTGCGCACCGGCATCGAAGTCGCCGTCGCTGGCGCCGGCTGGCTCTTGGGCGGAACCGTCGGGGTCGGCACCGTGCTGATCGCACTGTGCATGGGGCCCCTCGTCGGCTGCTTCCTACCGCTGGTAGCAGTTCGCCTGCCTGTCGTTGCTGCGCCCACACGGCACCCCCGATGATCGTGAGGAGACCGTCGCTCCACCGCGACGCCCCACTGTCCGAGCGTGCGGCGGGATTCCTCGCCCAGGTCCTCACGAACGAGCCGGACCCTACGAACGCGAACGTCAGCCGGGCCCGGCGGCTCCTCGACGCCCTGGCCACGCACGGCCATCAGCAGGCACTGAAACTCCAGCGCCATCTTAAGGATGCCCCGACCCCGGCTGACACGGCACGGGCACACCGGCCCGACGCTCCCGTCGCCCGGCGGGAGCGGCCGCGCCGCGCGGCCGGCTTCCCGGACGGTACCGGGCTGCGGAGCTGATCGTGCTGTCCGCTCACCGGCGTGCCGTCGGCTCTCGCCGGTCGGGCACCGGCGGCTCGAACGTCTCGCCGTGTGCACCGACAGGCGTCCGATGCACGTGAGCGCTCCGGCCCGCCGGCTCAGCAGCAGCGCCGGTTCGCTGACCGGCTCTACCCGCTCGTACACTACGGCCCCAGTCCCTCACTCCGGCGCGATCGTGTACCCGCCCTGCGCGCACACGTCCACTTGCCTGCAAGGCCCTCGCCCCCCTGCGTCGCCGCCTCGGCACCGAGCACCACAGCCCGGCCCGGCCCGGCAGACGGTCCCGCCGGCGACCCCCGGACAGCTGGCCGCCGATGTCCGCGCCGACGCCGCGCAGCGCGCCGCCTCCGGTGCCTCCCGCCTCGACCACAGCGACGGTGCCCTCACCAAGGCGGAGAACTGGAGCGGCATGGAGGACGGTTCCGCGACGTGCGAGATCACCTCGACCGCGAGCCTGCTCGCCGTCCCCCGGCCGACCGACCGCGACGGCTACAACAGCCGCACCTATCTCTTCAGCCGGGCCGGCGAGGAGGCGGTGCAGATCCACACCGTCGCCGAGCTGGCCGCGCTCCTGGACGGCTCCGCCCCGGCCACGGCACAGCCCGCCGGTACCGACAGCGAGGACGGCGACCCGTGGGCAGTCCTCGGCCAGGACCTCGCCATCGCCGAACTCCTCCCCGCCGTCCCCACCGACGAGGACCAGGCCGACGCGGACGAGGCCGACGACGTCGACCAGGAGGCGCAGGCTCATGCCGCCGGCCTCCTGTAGCCATCGCCCCGGCGGCGGGCCACCCCTCCCCCGAGGGCCGGCCCGCCCGCAGACCTGACCACCCGCCACCACCCGGCCCCGGCCCGCACCCCAGCGGGCCGGGGCCGACCCCTCGAAGGAGACACCCGGACATGACGACCACCCCCGCCCTCACCCCAGTCGGCCGCCGCGGCCTCCTCACCGCAGACCCCGACCAGCGGCTGCACCCCGGCACCCCGGAGAAGTCCTGGGAGCTCCGGCTCACCGGCCCCGACGCCGTCCTCGAGATGCCCGACCTCGACGACGGCTCCCCCCTCCAGCCCGCCAACCACGCCCTGGTCCTCCACCACGGCTACGCCTGGCGCCGTGAGGCGCCGCCCGCCCGGGCACCGGCATCGCCGTCCCCTCACTGTGCTGGACCACCTGCTGTTCGGTCTGCGGCGACCTGGTCGAGGACGAGTACATCCCCCACCACACCACCCCCGAGACCGCCGCCGACGACGCGCTCGGCAGCCCCGAATGGGACGAGCTCCCCGACGGCCGACTGGTGTGCGACCGCGCCGACGACGCCCACCACGAGGCCCGCGCCCAGGCCTGACCCGGCACAGTGAAGGGCCCGATCGCTCCGGCTTCGACCGGAGCGATCAGGCCCTTCTGCATTTCCGGGGAGCCCGCTCAAGACCGCCTGGACATCGCCGCGCACTCGCGGACGACCCGCAGGCAGCCGCAGCGGCACTGAGGGCGGCGGGCCGGCGGGCCGGAACGTCGGCGACCCAGGGAGCGCGGTCGTCCCCCGCCGTCCTGACCGCACCTCGACTTCCCGACTGGGCCGACCACCAGCTGCCCCCACAGCGGGCCGGGCGCACCTGGGTCGGCGACTGGGCCGCCCAGGTGTTGAACGCCGAGCCGGTCGCCGACCGCTCCCCCACGGTGCGGCTGGCCGCCGTGGCTCTCGCCGCGCACTGCTCCGCATCCCGTGTCGGGGTTGTCCCGCTCGGGCTCCCCGGCCCGTGCCGGGACGCGCCGGCGGAGCTCGCCGAGAGCGGCTTCGGGGTCGAGCTGCCGAAGGACCGCTGGCTCCTCGACGTCGACTTCGAGCAGCGCCAGGCCCCGATCGAGCGGGCCCTGGTCGAGCACGCCGCCCACCGCGCCGCCGTCCAGGTGGAGACCCGTCGGCGGGCGCGCGAGGAGGCCGTCTGCTGGGAGGCGCAGCGGCCGGAGCGGGAGGCGCGGGCAGCGGAGGCTGGGCGTGCCCGGCTGGCGGTGCCGTGTGCGGACCGCGGCGTGGAGCAGGCCGGCGGGCTGTGCCGTGGCTGCGCGCGGGGCCGGGAGATGGCCGAGGTGGAGCGAGACTGCCTGGTGGTGGCGCTGGCGTTCCTGGCCGACCTGGCCGACGAGCGGTCGGTGCGTCAGGTGCGGGAGCACCTGGTGCAGCAGCTCGCGACCTCGCGCACGCAGGCGGTGACGGCGGGGACGATCCGCGGGGCTTTCGGGCGTCGGGGTCGTTGAAGTGGTCGGTGCGGCTCACGGGCCGCTGGTGCTCCTCGTGAGCGGCTCGACTGTCCGCGGAGCCTCCGACAGGTCACCCCTGCGGTCTCCTCGGCTGTCCGCAAGATGTCTGTTCGCCAACCGAATGGGCGGGGCCGCCACGCCTGTGTGCGTGGCGGCCCCGCCCATTCAGCAGCAAGCAGAGCTTTCCAGTGTCGAGGGTGGGCTGCCGACCGGGCCGCTCCAGGGCAATCGTCAAGGGCTACCGCAGGGTGGGGATATAGCTGCGGCAAAAGCCGAACAGGACACCGTCAGAGATCTCGTTGTCAAGATAGTTGCCGGTACGCGGACCGACGACCCCATCGGCGTCCAGACCGTTGAGGTCCTGGAAGTACTTGACCTCCTTGAGTGTGTTGGCCCCGAACACAGAGTCCACCTCCAAGGAGTGACCGTAACGGCGGGTCTCCTCGAAGTACATGTTCAGGGCGAGCTGCACGCACCTGACAGCTGTACCTGAGTCTCCGTAACGGATGTTGCGAGCGTTGGGATTGGCCGTCGCCGCTGGTGCGCAGAGGCCGATCAGCAGTCCGGCAACGGCGGTCAGAATGCTGCCGCGAACGGCAATCCTTCGTCCGATCCTCACAGTGTTCCTCCATCGGGTTGCAATCCGGCGGGCTTCTGTACCCGCCCATTACCGAGGTTTTCCCTCAGCTTGGTCAAACCCTAGAGCCGACCTCGACCGTCAAGAGGAGCTGTTTCCCGTCCGGAGAACTCGGATCGTCTCAGTCCGCTGACCAGGGATTTGAGACACCGGCAGACACGAAAATGGAGACGTCCCACACTTCATCTTCCGACGCCAGAACAACCAGAACGCTTCGTTGGCCAACCTGTAGCCGAGTGCAGGTGTCGAAGCCATTGATTCAGCGCCCGCCTTCTTCGGCTCGGTGAAGGGACTGGCCGATGATGTGCTTGCGGCCCGCCGGAGCCCGACGGCATTTGCACTGGTGACATCGGCCCCGTCGATTCCGGCAGGGTTGGTCGACTCGGGGGTGCTGCCCCAGACCCGCTCCGGGTGGAGCGAGCAGCCTGACCAGGGACGGGCCGGTGGTGCGGGAGGGTTCCCTTCCCGTCGATCAGCCGCGTTGCAGGGCTATTTGCGGGCGTCACGCCCTGCGCTTCCGGGCCCGGTCGCGGCGGTGCCGCGGACACCTCGGCTGGTGCCGTGCCCGTCGATGGGCTCGGCAGGCCGGTCCTCGCCGGCGACCGGTGTCGTAGGGTCCGTCTACGGTGACGGGATGAGTAGCACGGGATTCTGGGTCGTGATGCCGGTGCCGTCGAGTGTGATCGACGACGTCGCGCCGGTGCTCGTGCCCCTGATCGACGCGCAGGCCTCGTCCGCCGCCGGACAGGCAGGGCTGGAACGCTGGAGGAGCGGTGGACCGGGCGGCCCCGACGTCTGGGAGTTCCACGACATGGCCGCGCCGTACCTGATGGACGAGCACCTGGACGTGCTGTTCGACATCTGGGGCACCTACGAGAAGCCGGGCCGGTTCCTGAAGGCCGCGTGCCGCAAGGGGTACCCGGCCGTCGGACTCGCTCACGCGCTGGGGCCCGAGCGGTGGGCCGCCCTGCCCGGCTGGTTCGGCAACTTCGTCCTCACGCCGGGCGAGGTCCGTTCCTCGCTGCCCGCCGTGGAAGCGGCTCTCGGCTTCGGCCCGGGCGAGCGCGCCGCCGCTGAACTCCGGCTCCACGACGTTCTGGACGAAGTGTCGGACCACGATGCCACTGCCCTGCTCGACGACCTCGTACCTGTCTGGAGGCGGGCCGCCGACACCGGGCAGGGCCTGATCGGTGCCCAGGCCGTTCCCTGCTGAACCGGCATGCTGCCAGGCCGGGAGCGCGTGGGGCGGGGACGGCGGCGGTGCGCAGCGGTGTGCGCCGGCACGCCCTGGCCCGGCCGGGCCCGGAGGATCCGGGGACGGGTGCCGATGCCCTGCACCGGATCCTGTCGTACCGGGAAGGCACAATCGGCGGATGTCTGAGGCTTTCGTCGACCTCGGAACCGTCAATGTGCCGTCCGGAGTGCTGGTGCTCGGCATGGCCGGGTGGATCGACCACTGGCGGGAACTGGGCCGGCCCCTGTCCGAGCGTGCCAGGACGGCCGTGTCCTCGGGAGGAGGCCATCTTCGTGAGTGGCTGTGCGAGGCGGTCGCCGTCCCGGCCGCCGAGGACCGGCCGTTGAGGGTGAGGGCGAGCACCTCGCCGTCACCGTTCGACGGGGAGCCGACGATCGCGACCCTGGAGATCGGCCTGGGCGGCAGGTGGCCCGGGGCTGCGGACCGGTCGGTGCCGATCCTGCTGGGGGACCTGCCCGTCGACCGGTGCGGCATGGTCGTCGGCGACTGCGCGGGGTTGGACGCCTGGACGGGGATGAACGACGAGCCGGTCGACGGGCTCGCCGACGTCACCTTCTGGGGCCGGTACGCGGACGACGCGCACGCCGAGTTCGGTGGCCAGCGGATCGCGCGGTACGGCGTCGACGGGCCGCACGGGTGGCTCGGCCTCCCGCTGGCCGAGGCGGCCGCGCGCGGCCGAACTCACCGCCTGGCGCGAGCGCCTCTACGGCCAGGGCCTCATGGTCTCGGTCGACAAGCACACCGACCACCACCGTTTCAGGCGGGCCGGGTGGCACCACCCGCTCCGCGCCGGGGCGATCGAGGTCGGCGGCTGCCGGGTGCTCGGCATCGGCTGGGACGAGGGCGACCACTCGATGAGGCACCGTGGTGAGCGGGCCGCCGGCCAGGTCTATCCGGTCACGCTCGAAGCCGACGAGGCGGGCGGGACGGTGATGCGCTGGACCGTCCCGCCCTACGACCTCGACGACGAGTAGGGAGCTCGGTCCTGGGGATCCGCCACCGCGGTGGCGGCGGCGGGCGGCTCGTCACCGCGAGGTGGTTGACCTGTCAAACTGGCGAACATGAGTTCTGACCGGCGCCCGCTGTGGCAGCCCTTCTCCGAGCCGGCCACCGACACGGCCGCCCAGCCGCCCAGCGGTGCCCGGCTTCTCGCGGTCGAGCGGGCACCCTTCCTGGAGCCCGCCGCCAAGGCGGCCGAAACACCTGCGACGCCTGCCTCCCGCCGCCCGCTCGGCTGCGGCGGCCTGGCGCCCGCAGTCGTGCCGGACGGCCGGCACTGACCCTGCCGGGTGCGGGTCGGAGGCGCACTCGATCGGGTCCGCGCGATCACGGCAGCGCGCCCTGGTTGACTTCGGCAGGTACCGGGTCGAGCTGATGAGCGCCACTTCGGTGACGGTCCCGGTCCGGTGGCCCCGGTCGAGGGCGTGCCGGACGACCACGCCGATGTTCGCGCCGTCGGCGACGTCCCGCACGCGCAGCACCCCACGGCGCAGCAGGTCCTGTACGACGACGGCCAGGCCGCGGCCGTAGGCGCAGCGGATCCGGGCGGCGGTGCTCGACTCCCGGCGCCGCTCGGTCCGCGTACCACCACCAGCACCGTGCCCGTGCTGCCCGTCCCGGCCCCGGCCCCACCGTGAGGGGCTTGCCCACGTTGTCGTCCACACCGCCGGCCGTACCCACGACCAAGGGCGGCAACTCGGCCGCGCCGGTCGTTCACGGTCGAGGCGGCCTCCGGCCGTCGCGTGCCTCGCCGGGGCCGCCGGCGGCCGATGCGGCTTCTCCGGCCCCCTACGCCGGGGAGCGGGCGGGCCCTACCATCGGCTCATGACCGTAGAGCTGACGACCCGGCTGGACGACGATCTGGTCCGCGACCTGAGGGAGCGGGCCGCGAGTGCGGGCATCGACGTCGACACGCTGATCGGCCGGGTCCTCACCGCGGACCACCTGGCCGCCAGCGGCACCCGCGAGGATCGGATCGCCCGCGCCACCGCCCTGGCCGCCGCCGCGGTCCACGACTGGAACCGCGCCGGCCGCCCCGAGGACGACGGCGTCGACTTCGACGACCTCTTTCCCCGGTGACCGCCGCCCCTACCGGGCCCGGCTGTCCGCCGAGGCCGCCGCCCTGGTGCGCACCGTCCTGACCGACGACCAGGTCAAGCAGCTCCAGGATGCCCTGGAGCGGGCCATGACCGATCCGTGGTCCTGGCCGGCCGGCGACGGCGACGACCTCGACGACAGCACCCGGCAGATCGTCCTGCCCGACCTGATCGCCCACTACGTGATCCTGCCCGACCCGTCCGACCCGCACCTGTGGGTGATCACGCTCACCGTGCTCTAGCCCCGCGCGGGGCCTGCCACCAGTGCTGCGGTTCGGCACCCGAACAGGCCTGCCGGACCGGGGCGAACTCCTTCGGCCAGCGGGGCCCCCACGCGTCGAGCACCGCCTCGCCGGTGTGCCGGAACAGGAGTTCCACTACCGACCGTCCAGCAGGGCCCAACGCTGCGGTCGGCCGGAATCCGGGGTCGCCATCGTCCTGCCTCCGCCCGAACAGGGCGCCGTTGCACCGGTCGCGGGACGGCCGACGGTCCACCGGTCAGAACCGGGGATCCTCCGCACCTTCGCCGCTATCGCCACATCCGCCGGAGCCGTCTGCCCGCTGTCGGAGCTTCCTCGCCTCCGCCCGGAAACGCTCCTGCTCCTGCCGCTGCGCAGCCACACCGGGAATGACGGCTATCGCCTCGACGTAGCGTCCCTGGCCGACCAGCAGGACGGCGAGATCGATCGCGGCCGCTCTCGCGGGCAGCAGCGGGCGCAGGCGCGCGATGGCCTCGTCGGGTCGGCCGTCGTGGGCGAGCAGCCACGCGACGGTGATTTCGCGGTCGTCGACCTGGTGCGGTGGAAGCGCCTCCAGTTCGGCGAGTGCCTGCCGGCTGCGGCCCGACTCGCCCATGAGCCACCATCGGTTGGAGCGTAGCCAGCACCGGTCGTTCTCGGCGAGGAATTCGGGGCTGCGTCCCTCGGTGAGTGCGAGGGCCCTGTCGTGCTGGCCCTGTTCGGCCAGGAGGATCATCGTGCCCTGGAGCAGGTTGCTCTGGTGGAGGCCGTCGAAGGTGCGGGCGACCGCCTCGACGGCGTCGTCGAACCGGTGCTGGCGTACGAGCAGTTCCAGCAGTGCGTTGTTGTAGTGGTCCGGATACGTCTCGGTGGCGACGAGCCGGCGCAGGTGGGCCTCGGCCTCGTCCGTTCGCCCCAGGTTCTCCAGCGCTCTCGTGTAGAGGAGGGCGGCGGAGGATTTCTGGGTGGCGGCCAGTTCGCGCAGTTCCTCGAGCCGGCCGTGGCGCGCGAGCAGCTTCGCCCAGTCGCCCGTGGTCGACCAGCCGCGTTGCTCGGCCGCGTCGTCCGCGGCCAGCCGGATTGCCGCGTCGACGCGGCCGGACCGTTCCAGGACGCGGACCTGCGCGGACAGCGCATCCTCGAGGGATCGGACCTCGGGCTGCTGCGGGTCGCGTCGGAACCGCTCGGCGATCGGGCCCAGCAGGTCCAGCACTCGCTCGTCGCGCCCGTGCCCGTCGGTCGCCGAGACCAGGGCCCACCGAGCCCACTTCTCGTGCAGGCGCGGGGCGAGCAGGTCGATCGCCTCGTCCACCTGTCCGGCCCCGACCAGTACCTCGGCGTAGTCCCGCCACTGGTCGGGCCCGTTGGCGTCCTGGCTCTTCGGGCGTGCCAGTTCCAGGGCCTGCGCGTTACGGCCCCACCCCAGCAGGACATCGGCACCGAGCCGTACCGCGGGCTGCCAGCCGGTGTCCGCGAACGGCTCGACCACCGCCCAGGCCCGCCCCCACTCCCCCGCCGCCCGTAGTACGCGCACCGCACCCTGCGCGCAGGACCAGTCGGCACGTTCGTGCGCCGCCTGCACCAGCAGGTCGAGGCAGCCGTGCTCGAGCAACAGATCGACCACTCGTGGTGGGACGCCACCGTTGTGGCCCCACTGCCATTCGAGATCGTCAAGGTTCACGGGGGCACCCTAGAACCCGAGACCGACATCCCGGGCAGCAGGCCACCCGGTCCCGACCGGCGCCTCGGTCGAAGAAGGCGGTCGGATCAGACCTCAGGCAGCAGCTCCTACGCGTCCTCGGACTCCGTCGACCCCCGGCAACCGGCACCGCAGGTACGTGCCGCAGTACTCCGGCGGGCGGTTCGGCGCGGTGGATCGTCCCCGCGGGCCCGGTGCGAGTCCGTCCGGTGCTTTCCGACAGCGTGGTCGGGGCGATGGTCCCGGTGTCCCGGGCGCCGGCGGAACTCGTCTCCGGCGGCACCGATGCGGGCTCCGGGGACGGGGCAGCCGGCATGGCCTTCCAGCGTGCCGTCACCGTTGCCCGCGGCCAGACGGCGCTCCGTCTCGGCCGGTCACGGCTCGCGGCGCGGCATTTCGACCGGTTCACGGATTCGCTGTCCGCCGTGGGTGCTGTGCCGTCACCCCAGACTGCGGTGTGGCTGCTCGACGTCGTCGAGGCGCGCCTTGCGCTCGGTGAGATCGACGGTGCCGTTCGAGCCGTCAGACGTGCCGTCGACATCCTGGGGACGGTTCCGCCGGGCCTGACCGCGAAGTTCCGGCAACGGATGGCCGGGTACGGAAGCGAGCCGGCTGTCCGGCAGGCCGTGGAACTCCTTCGCGACAGTGTGTCCTGACACTGATCCGCCGCTGTAGCGGGTGAGGACAGTGCTGCCCACCCATTGTGTCGATGAGGTCCACGAAGGGCACCCGACCTTCCGGTACGCGCCGGACAGCGACGGCGACCGGATCCTCCACGTCCACACGCATTCCTGCCCCGATCCTCCGTTCTGAGCAGCGTCCGGCCCCTGCAGCGCCCTGGCGCGGTCCGATCGTGGCAGGCCGACACCCGCGACCGGGCGTTCGCGGGCGGCGCCGCCGGCCTCGGCCGGGGCCGCGCCGTCACCGCGGCGTCCTTCACCCGGTCAGCGCGCGGGTCGGGCTCACGAGCGCCCTGCCCTCCAGTGCCTGGTCGCCCGGTGTGGAGGCGACCAGTGCGCGGGCCTTGCTGTCCGGGGCCTGTCGGTGCCGGCCGACAGGTTGCTGGACATGAGCCCCGAGGACGCCAGGACCAACCAGCCGCGCACGATCCGGCCGGCCGGCACCACCGGACGTGCTGCCGGTGCGCGCACGTACGACGGCACTGCTTCCGTTCGCGTTGTTCCCCTGTGGCAGGCGCCCTGCGCGCTCACTGCCCAGGGGCCGTCGCGGCGTTGAGGCACACGGCCGGCACCGGACGTCGTCGGCCCGCACGGCCTGGCCAGCCTCGCCGTCATGGTCCTCGACAGCCCGTGCCGAGGTCGCCTCACGGCGCTGCCCCGCGTCGTCGCCCAGGCAGCACCAGCAGGCGCCGACGTCGAGAACGACGGTGCGCGGACGTCGAGGCGCGACGCCGCAGGGGCGCCGGAGCTCATGACATCAGTTCACCGATTCGAGGTCGGCCAACTCGTTGCCTGTCAGGCTGAGCACCGATACGTCTTCGCCCGCACGCCGGAATCCGTCGAGCAGCCGGCGCTGGTGTGCCGAGGACAACCGCCGCCACCAGTTGAAGGGAATGAAGTTGTCGAAGACGTTGGACGGCACCGATCCGAGAGCGATCCGCTCCTGGTCGTGCCGACGCACGTAGAAGTTGTTCAATCCGTCGAAGAGGGTGCGCACATAGCCGGCGTCCAGGAGCAGCGGTTCCCACGGCGCGTGGTATATCGGGCTGTTGGGGAGCGTTGCTTCGACCACCACGACGGTTGGCATCCAGCGGGAGAGGTCGAAGCTGCTCAGCACGGCACCCTCCGCACCTTCGGCGTCCACTTTGAGGAAGTCAACGGGAAGGTCGCAGTGTTCGTCCAGTACTGACTCCAGTCTCCGAACGGGCACCTCGGAGCGGACGGTGCGCAAACCGGCGGCCTGGTGGGAGGAGGCCACGTCCTCGACCGTCGTAGCCCACCCCCAGTGCGTCGGAAAGTGGGTCAGTACACCGTCTCCGTCCTGCGTTCCGATGGCACATTTCACGTTCCGGTCGCGTGGCCGCTCCTGACACAGCCGACGGTGGAGGTCAGTCTGCGGCTCGACGTTGATGCCCGACCAACCCCGGTCGTAGAACCATTTGGTGATCGAGTGCTCAACCGGGTGGCCCGCCCCGATGTCGACGTACCGGCCCTCGGCCCGGTCGGCGAACAGGCGGCGGAGAATCACGTCCTCGGTCTGCTGTGCGAAGGAAATCATCAACGGGTAGGGAGGGTTCATCATCCACCGGTTTCGGTATCGGATCGGCTGGAGCTCTCTGGTAGATCGTTTACGTCGAGGACGGGCCCGGGCGGCGTACGGGTCAGCGCGGAAGGGGTTCTCGGCGCGTCCGAAGACGCGACGCGGCCGTGGGCCGGGGGCGCCGCCTCGGGAATCGGACCGTGGGTCGTCATATGTCCGCCTCGGTGTGCTGCACGGCGCAGAGTCCGATCAGGGCACGCAGAGGCCACGGTCCCAGCAGATCGTCCGGAGTGGGACCCGCGTATCCCAGCCGTTCCAACCGCTGGATCACTGCTGGCGCCATGACTGCCCTGCCTCCCTGCTGGGCGTAGGAGGAGTCCAGGTCGACCGCAGTGCCGTCGAGCGCGACCGACAGGGCTCTGCAGAGTGCCAGTTCGCCTGCCTCGCGTTCCTCTTCGTCCGGGACACCGGATTGGCCTGGAGCGACGGGGCCGGCGGGCGAAGGGTGCGCTCCCGTGGAGGCCCGGGGTTCCTCGAGCCCGTCGCGCCAGAGGAACTCGTGCGGGCAGACGAGGTCGGGTTCTGCGCGCAGCATGGTCAGGACGTGTGCCCGGATCTCTGCCCGACGATTCGGTTCCCCGATGATGTGGGCCACCAGGGACGAGTTCTGGGGGGTGCGTGCGAGGACGCTGAAGGCGACGGCCTCGACCCCTTCGACCGAGCGCATGATCCGGGCCAGCTTTGCCGTGTTCACCCAGGTGTGGTCGACGTAGATCCAATCGTCGCCGTACCGCGTGACCGGCAGGCCGAATCGTGCCGTCACCTCCAAGACGGTGTCCGCGTCGAGGCCGGGATCACGTGCCCACGCAACGAGGAATCGCTCCATCCCGATCAGCAGGCGGTCGACCGTGTCCTCGTCGGCCACGGATTTGTGTGCGACGAGTTGCAGCACCGCCTCGTCGCCGTCCGGAAAGCTGTTGAGGAACAGGTCGTTGTAATCATCACGCCAGGCGCACTCCGCCCGGACCAGCGAGGTGCCGCGGCCGTCCTGCGCGAGGCCGACCGGCGCCTGCGACGTCCGCAGACTGACGTCGAACTTGTCGCTGCAGTTGAAGGATGTGGCCAGTCGGAGTGAGACTCCTCGCTCCGACTCGATGCGCGCCCTCGCATCCCGGCCGGCCAGGTAGGAGTGACGGGAGTTCAAGGCTCCCCCGAGAAATCGCCGATCGGTCGTCGCGGCCACATCTGCGACGGTGTCCTGCGGGTGGGAGTCCACCGCCACCAGCGCTTCCTGGAAGAAGCATCCGACGGAATCCCTGACCTCGGGATAGCGGTTGGAGAAGTTGACTTTGAAGGCTACCTTCGGATTGCCCGACAGGGCCGAAATGGCAATTGAGAAGGCGACGCCGATTCGGGACGCCGCACTTCTGTTCTGGTCGCCATGGAGTTTCCGCAATGCTGCCAGCAGTTGCGTGGACCTCAGGGTCACCTCTCGGTAGTTGCCGAGCGGCACCGTGTCGGCCTGAGTTTCGCTGCAGGCCCGGAACCAGGGGAACTGCGCGGCCGGCACCGAGCGCAGAGTCCTGTCCAGGTTCCGCAGCGATCGGGCGCCCAGAGACCGGTAGGGCCCGGACGTCTGTTGCATCGCGAGCATGGGCGGCTGAATTCCCGGCGGCTGATCACCGACCTGTGCTGCCGACAGCGCCGCGTCCGGGGAACGCAGGAAACGCAGCACATCGTCCCGAAGAATTCGATTGCTGGGCGCATCAACGGCGATATGGTTCAGCAGCAGGACGATCGTGGCGACACGGCCGCCGTCGAGTGCGAACCCGACGCGCAGCGGGAGCTCCGTCGCTTGATCCATGGGCGGGCCGGCGAGAAGATCGATGACGGCCTGGACTTCCTGCGGCCTGTTACCGTTCCGGCAGAGCGGGACCGGCTCCTCGAACCGGCTCAGTACCAGCTGGAAGGGAATCCCCGACGCATCCGTCGGACAGACCGTACGGAGCGCCTCGTGTCGATTCACGAGGGCCCGGACGGCGGCGAGCGCGGAGCGCTCCGGGACGCCCCGGCCCGGAATCGGTATGCGCACCGCGATCTTCACGCTGTCCACGACGGGAAGCGGCATGTGATACATGTACCAATACATTTCCTGGGACCACGTCAGGGGAAACCTGGAGGAGCCGCCGGGAACGGGAAGAACCGGATCAATGCTCATGCCATGCATACCCTCGGGATCGGGGAGGCCGGAGTTCGTCTTCGGCACCGCTTGAATACCTGGTCAACACATCAGTCGCATTCGTACACTGTCAGAATTTGCGCAAGGGCGGGACGTGGCCACCCTCCGAGCGTGGGCGGCGAGCCTCGCCACCGGCCCGGAGACGCTCTCGGGCAGCCCGAAGAGCGGGACGGCGTACCAGCTGAAATGCCAGAACGAAATTCCCAGGGTGGCCTTGGTCGAGCCGTGGAAGGCGAGCGAGGCCAGGCCGAGCAGCCGCCGGTGCGGGCCGGGTACCAGCAGAGCCGGGACGAAGCCGAGTTCGAGAACAAGGGCGGCGGTGGACGCCGCGGACGCCCACCGCAGGTCCCGCCGGCCGAGCCACTCCCCCAGCGGCGACCGGGACTCGGCCCAGCTCGCCCGCAGGGTCCGGCCGTCGGCCCACCTCACCCCCGTGTTCCGCAGCTTCGACGCCCCGGCCTGGAGGTAGGCCCAGGCGTAGCACAGTTGGAGGGCCTCCAGCAGTACCGCGGCGGAGTCCGGCGTCGTGCGCTCCCCGACCGGGAACAGCGTCAGGAGCACGAGGAAGAAGTGCAGGTGACTCGCGTAGTTCCAGCTCTCGGGCAGCAGGGCGGCGTTCTGCCCGTGCACCGCGAGGCTGCTCGCGTTGGCGAGCACGCGCACCGCCCAGTGGTCGCACCCCAGGGTCCAGCCGGCCAGGGACGCCAACGCGACGGCCCGCAGGGCCTCGTACTGTCGGGCCGACAGGCGCTTCGCGGACGTGTGCCCCAACCGCTCCAGGACGACGGCCTCGCGTTCGAGGACGTCCCCGGGCGGCAGGTGCCAGGTCGTGCGCAACAGCGCGGCACCGGTGAGAGCCTTGACCACGGCCAGGTCGTCGACCGGGTCCTTCGCCGCAGGCAGCCAGGGAAGCAGTCTCATCGGTCCTCCGGGTCGGTCGGGCCGGACTGCCCGGGGCCGGACAGCACGCGGTCGGGGTCGTGGGTGTGGATCAGTCGCGTGCCACGGATCCGCGGTCGTCCTTGTGCGTCGGTGGTGACGAGGTCGAGTTCGACGGTGCAGAGCTCCATCGCGACGATCCGCTGCCCGGCGGGCGGGACCGGGGGTCGTTTGACCTCGTCCCACCCGCGCCAGGGCCGGGTGTTCAGCCGGACCAGGACGGACTCGCAGAAGGAGGTCCGCAGATCGGGGTCCACGTTCTGCAAGAACACCTTCTTGATGATCGCGTCGACGCGGAAGAATTCCAGCGGCAGCAGTCCCCAGGCGCTGACCGGCCCCAGGACCAGACCTCCGTCAGTGACCAGCTTGACGTGCCACCGGGTCTGCACGCCCTTGGCATGAAAACTGAACATGTTGTACGAGCAGTAGGGCCAGGTGTTCCGGTCGGTCAGGGTGTGGAACAGTTGCAGGGCCAGGTGTCCGGTCAGTGCGGCGGCGAGCGCGATGACGTGGCGTCGCCTCATTCGGTGTCCCCGGAGCACCGGTCACGGTGCTGCGCTCGGACCGACGCCGCCCAGTTCGACACCTCGTGGCGGCCGGCCAACCGGACCAGTCGCAGATGGGCATAGCCGGGCTGCGCCAGAAGCTCGGGAACGACAACCCGGTTGCAGGCGGGCTCGCGCCACGCGGTGGCGAAGAGTCCGTCACGCCAGGCCGCCCACAGGCTCTGTCGGCAGCCGGGGAACAGCTCCTCCCGACGGACGGCCTGCAGCACGGTGCGCCGTACCACTCTGGCGAAGGTCACCCGCCTCGGGAGGTCGAGCCACACGACGGTGTCGGCCGCAGTCCACACCGGATCGACGACGGAGGCGAAGAAGTTTCCGGCCACGAGCCAGCCGGGAGCCGCCGCCACACGTTCCACCTCGACCCGGAACCGGTCCGCGGGAACCCGTTGCCAGCCCGGTGCCCAGAAGAGGGCGTCCAGGTCGGTGAACGGTACCTCCAGTGCTGCGGAGAGTCGGCGGGCGAGCGTGGTCTTGCCCGCACCGGCCGCCCCGACCACCACCACGCGCTTCATTCCGCGCCTCCCCAGGACCGGTCGGGGCGCAGCTCCAGGAACCTGTCCCACACCCCGGAGTCGCTCGCCGCCCGGAAGAGTTCCGACCCGGACTCCTTTCGGTGCCAGGAGGCCGGGAAATAGGGGAATTCCTCGGCCGGGTAGGGGATCGTGTACTCGTAGAACTCGGCCAGGTGCAGTGCGGTCTCGTCGACCGTGCCCGGGTCCCGCGGAACGGCGAGGTAGGTCACGGCCCACTGGAGGCGCCGGTCGGCCGAGAGGTTCGCGTGCCAGAGCCCGAGGTCGAACATCAGGAGCTGTCCGGGCTCCAGGTGGACGGTGTGCACCGGGACGCCGGGGGGCAGCACCCGGGTCGGATCGCGGTCGCTGCTGCTGGGGCGGCGTACCGTCGTTCGTCCGAAGAGGCGGTCGACGTAGCGGCGGGCCGGACCGCGGTGGGATCCGGGCACCAGGTGGAAGGGGGTCGTTCCGTGGTCTCCGAAGTACGTCGCGACCTTGACGCCCCGCAGCGGCATGTAGCAGTCCCGGTGCCAGTTGGTGGGCACCGCGAAGCGGGTGATCTTCGGTGGTTTCACCAGGACCCGGTCGCCGAGCAGCCGCTCGGCGGTGCCGGTCAGGCGCGGGTCGTGCAGCACCGAGAGGCTGTGGCGCGAGTGTTCCTCGGACATCGCCGGCAGGAGAAGCGTTCTTCCCGGATCGAGCGGATACGCCCTGGCGATCGCGCGCTCCGACTCCACCCTCAGCTGCGGCAGCGCGTCACCCAGGACGCCGCTGTCCGCGACGACGAACCCGAAGGCGGCGAAGAACTCCTCAGAACTCTCGGTCAGCATGGCAGAACGTCTCCCGTCTCGTGCTCCCACGGTTGCGCGAGGTGGTCCAGAACCTGGTCGAGGTGGTCGATGCTCCGGACATCGGCACCGGCGGGCGGGCCGCCGCGGTACCAGAGCACCCGCATGCCCGCCGCGCGGGCGGCCGCCACTCCCGCCATGCTGTCCTCGACCACGAGTACCCGCCCTGGCTCGACGCCGAAGGTCGAGGCGGCGAGAAGAAACAGATCCGGTGCCGGCTTGCCCCGGGCGACGTCGTCGATGCTGAGAAGCCGCTCCGCCACGCCGTACCGGTCCAGCCCGGCGGCCGCGAGCTTGTGCAGGGTGGACTCCCGGGTCCCGCTGGTCGCGACGCACCACGGCCGGCCCTGCGCGGCGAGGCGCTCCAGCAAACGGGCCGCCCCGGCGTTCGCCGACAGGTGCGCGGTGTAGGCGTCCAGGACTTTGCGGTGGAGCGCATCCTTCCAGGCCCGCGTCGGCCGGAAGCCGTAGGTCTCGGCGAGGACCGCATAGCCTTCCGCGCGGCTGCGGCCGACCATCAGCGCGGCGTACTCCTCGTCCCCGAGGGGAATCCCGGCCGTACGCAGCGCCTCGGCCTGGATCGGGGACGCGATGGCTTCACTGTCGACCAGGACACCGTCGCAGTCGAGAACGACCGGTCGTTCCTGGGCGTCTGCCCGCGCCGCCCGCTGTCCGGCGCGGCACCGGGTTCTCAGGATGTCCTGCATGCCTGTAACTCCCTCAGGTAGGCGGCAGCCGTACGGGCGCCGAAGTCGACCGCGTCGGCCACCGTCCGGTCGGTGAGCAGTCGGGAGACGACGCCCGCGAAGAACGCCTCTCCCGCGCCGTTGGAATTCATTACCCGGTCGTCGAGTCGGGCCGGCTCGTGATGGCTCCAGGCGCGGCCCTGTCGCACGGAGCAACCCTTTTCCCCGCGAGTGACGATGAGCAGGGTCGTCGGTGCGAAGACCTCCTCCAGACGGGGCGTGAGGTCGGCCTCGTTGACCGAGACCGCGGTGGTGACCTGCCCCAGCAGTCCTCGCGCCGCAGCGGGCAGGTCCAGGATCTCGGCCACCTGCCGGGAGTGCGGCGCGAGGAACAGCGGTGGCAGCGCACCCCCACCACGGTGCAGGGTCCGGACCGCGGTGACCAGCGTGCCGATCCGGGTGGGCGAGGCGACGAGCACCGGAACGCCCGCGGCCAGCGTCGCCGGAGTGCACTCGATCCGGCCGGCCAGGTGATAGCCGTTCAGAGCGAGTTTGCGGCCCAGTGGATCGATCACCACCGTGGCAACGTCCAGCGTCCTGCCTGTCTGCTGTTCCGTCGCGCAGGCGACGCCGTGACGGTGCAGGAGGCCCAGACCCGCCCGGCTGTGCGCGCAGTCGCCCAGTGCCGTCTCCAACCTGACGTCCAGCCCGTGACCGGCGAGCCGTCTCGCGTAGCAGAACCCCGGGCCGCCGAGGGACGTCGTCCGGTGCGCGACGGTCAGCGACACGTCGTGCCGGATCGGCTCCGTCACCAGGAGCTCCTCGTCGAGATAGGTTCCCCCGACGACGGTGATGGCCGTGGTTCGCGCAGTCATGGTCCGCTCCGACTCCTCGCCGGTCAGCGGACGCCCCGCCCCGGCACCACCGGCCGGAGCGCCTCCGCCTCGGTCCGCCTCTGCGAGACCGGGTCCCGCGTGATCAGAGCCTCGGAGATGGCCGGGATTCCCGCGATCACCTGAGCCGCTATCACCTCCGCGGCCTCGGCCTCGGCCGCGCCGCCGTCGAAATCGACATGGACGTAGGCGGGCTCGGTCAGCGGGGCGCCGTTGCGTGCCACCACGGCCACCGCACTGTCCCTGGCGAGCGTGCGGTGGATGTCGTCGGCGATCCGCTGCGCCGCGAGTGTGTAGAGCTTTCCGGCGTGGTGCAGCGGATTCTTGCCCGCGGGGGCCTCGACGTTGGCCGGGCGGAAAGCGGCGATGAAGCCCTCGTGCCGGTTTCCCCGCCCGACCGCGCCGCAGTCGCTCTTCCCGAAAGAGGTCCCGAACGGCGCCAGATAGAGGCCACCGTCGACGTCCTTGGTGTTGACGTGAAGTCGTGCGACCGGAAACCCCGAGCCGGCCACCACCTCGGTCAGCGCCTCCGTCACGACGCCAAGGGCCTTCTCGTAGTCCGCCCGCTCGGTGACGGCCCTCGGGTCGACCGGGACGCACATCGTGACATCGACGTCGTCGCCGCAACGGACCGCCATCACCTTGACATCCGTCCCCACCGAGGACCAGGCGCTGCGGGCGGCGGGCGCGGTGACCGCGAGTTCCAGCCGGAGCACGAGTTCCTCCAGCGGGGACCTGCCGGCACTCCCTGTGCAGAACACCGTGTCGTTGGCGCCGAGTTCCTCGGTGCCGATCCGGTGCGCCTGCGTCCGGGAGTCCGGGAGGTAGAAGTTCTCGGGCCGGTCGACCGCAGAGCTGAAGGTGTTGCGGACGACCAGGTTGGTGTGCCGAAGGATCTCGTCGTCCGGCAGGCTGAACCGGACGACCTGGTCGACCGCCGTCCGAAGGAGGTCGTGGACGGGCACTCGTTCCGAGGCGACACCGGGTGTGATCTTTCCGATCAGCAGGATCTCGGCCGGCTCGATCACGGTGAACCCGCCGAGGCGCACCTTGGTGCTCGCGCCGATCAGGGTGACCTTGTCGACCGCATGGTTGAGGACCTGTCCGAACGCGGTGCGGCAGTAGCTGCTGTAAAGGTAGGAGAACTGTTCGGCGATCAGATCCGCCATGGTGTCGGGGTGACCGATGCCCTTGCGCTCGACGACCTCGAACCGTCGCCTGGCCGGGCTGACGAACTGGTCGGTGGTGGAGGAGAACACGTAAAGACCTTTCCTTCTGGTGTACAGGGTGGGGTTCTGCTCGCCGGCGGGAGGGCGGCACGCCGGGTTCAGGAGGTAACGAGGTCCGCCACGATGCGGCCCACCGCATGGATGTCACCCGTTCGGTGACCGTAGATCACCTCGTAGGCGAGGGTGTCCGCCGCCATCGCGGCGAGTCGTTCTGCCGCTGCCAGCCGGAGCCGGCCGGCATCGCGGTGGCGCCCCAGCAGCCATGGCGCCACCCAGGTGTCGTCGTCCGGGGTCAGGCACTGCGACAGGAGCCTGGCCCGGGCGGACTCCGAGGTGAGCGGGGCTGTACGAACGCCCGTCCGCGCCGCGTCGAAACGGGGGAAGAGCAGACAGCGCACCGTCGAGCGATCCGTTGTCGCGACCCCGAGGTGCGTGGTCATCTCGACCGTGGTGAGTTCCAGTTTGGTGCCCGGGGCCGCCAGCTCGCGGAGGACGTCGATGTCCTGGTGACCCTCGTGGAACAGACCGTGCTGCGGCCGGACGAGACGTTCTGGACGCAGTGCCAACCCGGTCAGCTCCGGGAACCGGCTGATCGTTCCGGGGTGGACCCGGCAGACCATCGGGAACCCGACGGCCCGCCAGCTCTTCTCGTCCGGCGGCACGATGACGCGGTCGTTCGCGATGTAGTCCGCCCCGCCCACGAGGCATCCCGCCAGCAGCGTGGTCGTTTTCCCCGCGCCCTTCTCGCCCACGATCAGCGCGCCGGCCTGCCCGATCGAGCAGGCCGCGGCGTGCATCACGATGCTCCCGCGTTCCTCCTCCGAGCGGTGGAAGAGTTCCCGAAGGACCCGCATTCCGTACCTGGCGAGGCCGGCCGAGGCGTCCCGCAGGAGCACGGTCACAGCCTGGCCGTCCCGGAGCACCGCGTACCCGTCGTACCGGGACTCCGTGAACAACTCCTGGCCCCGGAGCCGGTGACACCGCATCCAGGACTCGCCCGCGAAGCTCTCCACGGTCTCGGCCGGTTCTCGGGCGGCGGCCTGTCGAAGGTCCGCCAGACGGAGGGGGTCGACGAGTACGGTGATCGACCACTCGGTGTCCACCGGCCTCTCGGCCTCCCAGGGGACGAAGTGGCGGACGGCCTCGTCGACGAGCCGTGTCGGTGTGCTCGTCGTGCAGCGGAAATCGCCGATACGCCGGATACGTGTGACAGTCTCTCCCACAGGTTCCTCTCTCGCTGTCGGTGTGTGTCCGGCGCGCTGCCTGGGCACCGGGAGCGGGCTGCCGTGGCCCCCGCCAGGACCTAGGAGCGGGGCACGGTGGAAGCCCCCTCGACCTCGTCCCGACGGCTCGGTGCGAAGAGCCTCTCCCCGAAGGACGTCCGCCACCGGCGGGCCCGTCCGTCCACCGCCCCGTACTCGTGGAGCGGTTCCGCTCCCGCGTCGCCCAACGCGTCGACGGCTTCGGGCGGGACCGCCTCGGGGTAGAGCAGCGCGGTGTGGTGCAGGGCGTAGTGGACGCTCGGTGCGGCGCCGCAGGCGCGGGCACAGTCCACCAGTGGGCCCCAGCCGGCGACGGCGGTCAGCCCGTCGGCGGCGAGTGCGATGTCGAGGAATTTCAGGACCTGAAGATCCGTCCCGGCCTCCACATAATATCGGGAGGTCGCTTCCTTGTGGAGATGCAGACACAGATCAATTAGTTGGTGAGTCGGCGACAGTGCATGGGCGGGCACACCGAAGAGCGTCATGGGAATGCGTTCTTCGAGAATCTCCGGGACACCCAGGCGGACGGTCGCGTGCTTCTGGGAGACATCCAGGCACAGGTCCACGCAGAACGTACTGACCAACGGGTGTGCCGATAATTTGAGGTACGGGATCTCGTTGTTCACATGGAGTTTCCAGTAGATCCTGGATTCCCGGGCGAACGGTTCGACGGAACGGCCGTCGGCCGCGACCCTGCCCTGGTCGAAGCCACGTGCTCGCAGCACGTCGCCCACGCGGCCGGAATCGGCGCGGCCGATCAGGATGTCCAGGTCGTACATCGGCCGAAGTCCCGGGTCCCGGTAGAGCCCCTCCCCCAGGACCGGACCTTTCCGCACGGCGTACCTGACACCGTCCTCGTTCAGCGCTCCCAGTAGAGGGCCGAATTCCTCGCCGAGCGCCTGGTAGCGCTGTGCGGTGGCGAAGTAGGCACTGTCGAAGAGCCACCGGTAGGGAACGAGCGGGACTCCGTCCGGAGCGTGGTGCAGTCGGTTCCGGGCGATATTCCTGCCCACCAGCGGCAGAATTCGGTGGCGCGCCGCCCGATCAACGAAGAATCCCCAGTCGAATTCCGCGCTCCGGCCGGACAGGAGGGTGCGGCATTCGGCCACCTGTTCCTCGGTCAGCTCCGGGCGGGCCAGCGCGAGCAACAGCCGCTCCTCGGCGCGTGCCGGCTTGAAAGTCGATTCCTCGCCCGCCATTGGGGCCTCTCCTCGAAGGTTCGGACTCATCGGACGGATCTCCCGTGGGGTCAGGTGGCTACGGCGGTCGCGAGTTCGGCCGGCCAGGAACCAGGATCGGGACCATGGGCGTGGACGACGGCCAGGAGCAGACGGTCCAGACCGAACGCCGCGCAGGCGCTGTGCAGTTCCGAGCCGGAGCCCGGCCGGATCGAGAACGCCCGGCCGAAGTGGTCGCGGTGGTGGTTGAAGGACGCCACGGCCTGGTCCAGGCCGGGCCCGACCGGCATCTGCAGTTCCCATTTCGCCCGGTCCTCCCGCTGAAGCCTGCCCAGGAGTGCGCCTGTGCGGCCGAAGAACGGGTCGTTCGCGAGCACTTGCCGGTGCCCCAGACCGATCTCCGCGAACCAGTCGGCCGCACGGCGCAGGGCTTCGTCCAGCCAGTTCGAGACGGACTCGGGGGCCCCGAGGAACACCAGCTCGTACATCCGGAAGCTGCGGAGTCGGCCCGTCTCGGTCCTGGACTCGTCGCGGAAGCAGGTTCCCTCGATCCCGAGGCAGAGGGGAAGGGTGACCAGCCGGCCTTCGAGCAGGGAGAAGGCGTGGTGACAGGCCGCGGGTGTCAGCGTCAGCTCCCGGGTCGCCGTCGTCTCGTCCGGAAGCCGGACCGAGCCCACCAGGTGGGGAAAGGCTTCGGCGAACCCGGCCCGGGACACCACGTCGTAGGGAACCACCGGGGGTGCTTGGAGGAGGGTGATCACCTGGTCGGCGAAGAGGCCGGCGATACCGGCGCGCAGAGCGGCGAGAAGCCGGTGGCCGAGCGGCAATGTCAGAGGGATGCCCGGTGTCCCGGTGCTCGCGAAGAGGGCCGTGGTATCGAGGCCCAGGGAATCGTGGACGGGTGTCATGCGGTGCTCCTCGTGAGGAGTGCCAGCTCGCCGTTGGCCGCCAGCAACCGGTCGTTGTTGATCATCAGCGGGGCGGAGTGGAGATCGCGCAGGATACGGGCGATCGAGTACTCGCCGGTCTCCGCGTAGCCCGGCATTCCACACACCCGCAGCGCTTCGAGCGCGGCGGTCAGCGCGCGCTCGGAGACCGCGATCTTCAGCGTGTTCATCCTCATGGCGAAGGCCGTGGTGGGTGCGGCCCGGCCCGCCAGAACCTCGTCGGCGCGCCGGACGCCGTCGTCGAGGTGGGTGTCGACGACGGCGAGCGAGCGGTGGGCCGCTGCCAGGGACCACCGGTCGAAGCCCGGCCCGCCACCGTGGTGGCGTCGGCGGGCGAGCCGCGTGGCCCGTTCGACGGCCTCCGTCGCCAGTCCGGCCCAGACCGCCGCCCACAGCACGTGGGACAGCGGAGTCATGGCGTTGGAGGCGATCTCGTGGAACGGGGTGTCCATGATCTGCCACGTACCGAAACCCGCGCGCACGCGGTAGCCGGGGCTGCGGGTCGCCCGCATGCCCAGCGGCTGCCAGGGGCCCTCGTCCGACAGGACGACATCCTCGCGCCGGAGCAGCACAGCCACCTGGTCGCCCGGCGCCGCATGCGGTGATCGGCGGGCGGACAGCAGGTAGGCACCCGCGTCGGCGCCGTAGGAGAGAGTCGTGGCCTCCTTCTCGACACGCGCGTCCGCGTCGGAGGTGACCTCGACCGCGGCGTAGCTGCGGCCGATGTCGCCACCGGTGGCCCGCTCGCTGGTGACCGAGGCGATCAGCCACTGGTCCTCGACGGCGCCGCGCAGCAGTTCCCGGAGCAGCGGCGAGGAGGCGCCGTACCGGCAGGCGCAGTGGAGCTGCACCTGATGCATGGCCCAGATCATCGCCGTCGAGCCGCAGCTTCGGGCGAGCGCCCGGGCGATTCCGACAAGCGTCTCCAGCGATGCTCCGGAGCCTCCGAGTTCCACCGGGGCCGATGCCCCGAGCAGTTTCGCGTCGCGCAGGGCCGCGACGGACTCCGAGGGGAACCGCGCGTCCCGGTCCGCGGCGCCGGCGTGACGGGCCAGCACGGTGGCGGCCAGTTCCCGGGCGGTGCCGACCAGAGGATCCGTTGTGACGGCCGTCATCCCGCAGCCCCCGATGCCGGCCCGGCCAGGTCCCGCAGGGCGGTGGCGATCGCGGTCACGCTGGCGAGCGTCTCCCTGGTGAGCGCCTCCTCCGGGAACTCGATCCCGAAGGTCTCCTCGACAGCCAGCATCACCCGGACACTGGCCATCGAGTCCATCCCCGCCGTCCAGAGGTCCTGGTCTGGCCGGAGGTCGGTCAGCGGAACGTCCGGCGCCAGCGCGGCGACGACAACGGTCCGCACACGGTCGAGCAGGTCCTCGTTCACTTGATCGTCGTGCCTTTCGTCATGAACTGCCTTCTGTCGGTGACATGGGCGGGCGAGGGCCCGAACCCTGGCGGCGCCGCGACCCGGTACCGTCCGCGGTCGGACCTTCGTCACTGGTAGGCCGCCCTCTGCCGTCCGTAGAGCCGGGCGTACCGTCCGCCCGCCGCGAGCAGCTCGGTGTGACTGCCGCGTTCGACGATCCGCCCTGCGGACAGCACGAGGATCAGGTCGGCGGCCCGCACGGTGGAGAAGCGGTGCGAGACGATCAGGGTGATCGTGCCGCCGCGCTCGGCCAGGGTCCGCGCCAGGGCGATCTGCCGTCGGTAGACCTCGTACTCCCCCCGCGGGTCGAGTGCCGCCGTCGGCTCGTCCAGGACCATGAGCAGGGGTGCCTCTCGCATGCAGGTCCGGGCCAGGGCCAGCCGTTGCCACTGACCGCCCGACAGGCCGACGCCGCCGAACAGGGTGCCGAGCCGGGTTTCCAGGCCATGGTCGAGCGCGTCGACGACGTCCTCGGCAGCCCCGTGGCGGACCGCCTGCCGGATCCGGTCCAGGTCGTCGATCCGTGGTAGATCACCCACGCCGACCGATTCGTGAACCGAGGTCTGGAAGCGGACGAAGTCCTGGAAGCCACAGGAGATGCGGTTCCTCCATCGCACGGGGTCGTACCCGGTCAGGGGGCGCCCGTCGAGTCTGATACTCCCGGCCGACGGTGGGTACATGCCCGTCAGCAGCTTGACCAGCGAGGTCTTGCCCGAACCGTGCTCCCCCACCAGCGCCACCACCGTTCCGGGCCGCAGTTCCACCGCGACGTCCCTCAGGACAGTGCGCTCCGTGCCGGGGTAGCCGAAGGAGACACCGGACAGGGAGATCCCGGACGTCAGTCGCTCCGGCACCGCTGCGTATGCGCCTGACGGCGCTCCTGCGGTGGCCAGCTCGGTCAGCCAGATGTACGAGCGCATGGCGTAGGCGGCCTCGGCGATCCGTGACAGGCCGGCCGCGCTCGCCTGCACCAGTCCCTGTTGCTGCCGGGCTACGGCCAGCAGCAGGACGAGGTCGCCGACCGTGGCCTCGCCTGCCCGCATCCGCCACGCCACTACGGCAAGCGCACAGCCGATCCCGGCCACCGAGAGGGCGTAGCCGGCCGCCATCAGTATCGCGTACTCCGTGCGGGCTCGTGCCCTCAGGCGGGTGGCCCGTCGCCAACGGTTCTGGTAACGGTCCAGGAGTACCGGCCCGGCGCCGGTGACCCGCAGCTCGGTGGCGGTGACCGGGTCCAGCACCGTTTCCAGCAGGGCGTCAGCGGTTCGTTGTTCCTCCGCGATCAGCTCCTGCGCCCGACGCCGTCTGGCTCGGCCGATCCGCTCGAACCACAGGACCGGGAAGGCCAACGGCAGCAGCAGGATCAGGTATCCGGACACCGAGGACAGGACCGCCATCGTTGCGGCGAGTCCGAGGACCGACCCGGCGGTCTCGACCATGGCGACCACCCGATCGACCACTGTGACCCCACGGGCGGCATTGATCCGGTCGAGGCTCCGCGGGTCCTCCAGATGTGAGATGCCCGGGATCCGGGTGGTCAGCCGGATCACGTCCTCGTCGATCGCCAGACCTGCCAGGGCCCGGATGTCGTTGAGCAACAGGCCACGGATGCCATGGAGCTGATGAGTGATCCCCCACAGCACGGCGGCGAACAGGGCGTCGCGAAGGGCCGAGCGCTGGTCGCCCTCGACCACGGCGTTCGCCAGGTTCCTCAGGAGGAGCCCCAGTCCGGGCTGGCCGACGACACCGATTCCCACCAGGAGGAGTACGAGCAGGCAGCGGACGCGATCAGTGCGCCAGCACAGTCGGGCGACGGCGCGCGATCCCCCTGCGGCGGGGCCGCGTCCTCCCACCGTGTCCTCGGTGCGGGGCCTCATGCGTCCGCCTCCGTGAACTGCCGTGTCTGAAGGGCGAAGAGCCGTGCGTAGTCGCCGTCCTCCGCGATCAGCCGCTCGTGCGGTGCGGGCTCGCCGATGCACCCGTCACGCAGGACGGCGATCCGGTCGGCCAACCGGACCGTGGACAACCGGTGCGAGATGAGGATGACCGTGGCTCCACGAGCCGCGGCGCAGAGCCGTCGGAACACAGCGATCTCGGCGTCGGTGTCCAGATGCGCGGTCGGCTCGTCCAGCAGCAGGACCTTCCGGCCGGCGCGAAGCGCGTACTGGGCGCGGGCCGCGGCGACGCGTTGCCACTGCCCTCCGGACAGATCGCTGCCCCCGCTCCGGGTCCTGGACAATGGCGTGTCCCATCCGGCGGGGAGGCCGGCCACGATGTCGTCCAGATCGAGTTCGGGACGGACCTCGGCAAAGAAGGCGTCGTCGCCCAGCCGTTCGGGTGCGCCGATCTCGACGTTCTCCCGCAGGGAGAGGTCAAGGCGCAGGAAGTCCTGCCCAACCATGGCGATGTCCCCACGCCACGCCTCGACGTCCCGGTCCGCGATCCCGACGCCGTCGGTCGTGATCCGGCCTGACTGCGGCTCGTGGGCCCGGGTCAACAGTTTTACCAGCGTCGTCTTGCCGGCTCCGTTGACTCCGACGATCGCCAGGACCTCTCCGGGGCGGACCTCCAGGGTCGCCTCGACCAGTACGGGAGCGGCGGAGGCGGGATATCCGAAGGTCACACGCTCAAGGCACAGCCGCGGCGGTCGGCCGGTCGTGCCGGGTTCGTCCCGACGTCCGTGCGTACCGGCGGTGGGCAGTTCGGCACGGAGCCGGTGGAAAGCCTCGACGATCGGCCTGCCGTGCTCGACGGCGAATCCGCCCGTCCCTATGTCGCCGAGCGCAAGGGCCCCGAGGAGCACGGTGATGTTCTGCGCGACGGCGGCGGGGTCTCCCCCGCCCCCCAGGGCGACGGCAACCAACCCCGCGACCATGGCGACCGCTCCCGCCACCACCGGCCGCCAGGTCCTGGTGAGCGCCACTCTGCGGGCCCGGATCACCGGGCTCTCCTGCGCCAGCGCCGCCGTCCGGAAGCGGTCGGCGACCCAGTCCCCCAGACCGTAGACCCGAACCTCCTTGGCGTTCTGGATACTTCGCGCGAAGTAGCCCCAGTAGCGGGTCCGCCTGGCGAGCTCTGCGCCGTGCACCCAGACCCAGTTCACCCTGACGTAGATCCCGACGGTCTCGGACCGGCTGATCAGCAGGGCCGCGAGGCACGCGAGCGCGAGCCACGGTGCCGACACGCCGATGACGACGAGGCAGGCGACGGCTCCCAGCATTTGGAAGAACATCCCGACGTGACCGACCGCCGCAAGTCCGGCCGTGAAGATCTGCAGGTCATTGCTCGCCATGGTGAGACGCCCGGCGATCGCCGCGTCCTCCAGATGACCCGTCCCGCTGGGGCTGATCGCGAGTTCGCCGACCTCGCGGCGCAATCGCTCGTCGACGGCCCGCGCGGCCACGAGGCGGATCGGGTCGAGCATCAGGTCCGCGGACTGCTGCAGGAACAACACCAGACAGGTCACCACGAGGGCCGAAACGACAGCCCCGCCGGACGGATCGTCCTGGTCGAGGACAGAGACCATCCGGTGCGACACCAGACCCGCAAGGGCGGGAAGGACACTGACGAAAGCCGAGACGACGACCAGGGCGGCGAGGATGCCCGACGGTACGAATCGCAGCATTGCGACCGCCGACATCCTGGTGGCTACCCGTGCACCTAACCTCGAGACGGTCACGCGAGCCCCCTCGGATCCGCCGATGGGGGATCGAACGGCGGACACGGGCGCCGACCGCGAGATCTGCGCCCGGAATCGATGAAATAGAGCGAAGAGCCCGGGTCCGCCCGCTCGCCGGAGCCCCTTCCGACAGATTTCAGAAACGCAGGATAAAGCACATTCCATAAGGCATACAAATCCGACTCCCTATATCTTCTTCAATTCGGCAGGCATGGTCGAACGGCCCGATAAACCAGCACGGGAGCCGTCCGACTCTCTCGCGACAGAGCAGTCCGGCGAGCGGACACGAACGGTCCTGGAGGTCATACCGCCGCTTCCACCGGGCCGCGTTCCAAGATCCCGACGGTCACCGGGGAAGGGTTCCCCCGCCCAGCTCCGCAGAAGGCACGGTCGAGTGTCGAGCCGATCCCGCACCGCGTCGACCAGGCAGAACGATCAGCAGGGCACCGCCGGCACACACCCGTCCGGATCAGCTGCGAATCCCGGCACCGGACCCCACCCTCCGCGCGCACGACACAGCGACCTCCACCGTTGGCGGGAAGCCGTGTTCGACCCGCCCAAGAGGGCAATCGGCGGAAATCGCCGGAACGTCAGCCAGAAGTACCGAAACACCTCCAAGGGAACTCTTGCACGGTCACCACAACCCCCGTGCCCGCCGCCGCCCTTGCAGCGCACCGGCACCAGAGCCACATCGTCAGGGCCATGACAGTCGATCACTAAACCAGTTTAGTGTCAAGTGATTTCAACATTCCTCGACCGATCACCCAGCAGACCCTGTGCCTAGGTTTGCGACCTTCGTGCACGATGATCAACTGCTGGCGTGCGCTGCGATCTGCACCTTCGCCCCCCGATCGCAACAACGAGTCACTAAACAGGTTTAGTGAAGATATTGGGAAGTTCGCACACCGTACACACCCGGCGATGGGCAACGGCCCGGGCTGCGGTGCGAGCTGTCGGTGCGGTACCGGAACGATCCGTCCGCGCCCTCTTCGGGCACGAGCGCGCACCGGCCCACATCCACCGCAGTCGACCAGGTGTGCCGGCGGCCCCGCGTTGCACGAAGTCCTCCGCCCCCAGGACTACCACTGCCGGGCAGCACGGCTGCGAGGAAGGACGAGCACGGGGTGGCGCTCGGCGCCGCCCGGGCCTCCTTGGCCGACCAACTCCCGCTGCCCCCAACACCGGTGGAGGCAACCGGGAGGACATGCGGCGAGCCATTGAATGGACCGTGTCGTACACCCGTCCGGATCGCCTGGTTCCGGCGCCCGGTCCGCCTCCCGCCGTTCAAGCAGAACCACCGCTGCCACCGCAAGGTGACGGTGGTGGACGGCCGGACCGCGTTCACCGGCGGAGTCGGCATCGCCCAGGAGTGGTGCGGCGACGCCCGCCACCCGGGAGAGTGGCGCGACACCCACGTCCGGGTGGTCGGCCCCGCGGTCGACGGCATCGCCGCCGCCTTCGCGCAGAACCGGGCCGAGTGCGCCCCCGGAACGCTCTACGACGGGGCCGACCGGTTCGAGGAGCACGAGCAGCCCGGCGGCGCGGTGGTCCAGGTCGTCCGGGGCTCGGCCGCCGTCGGGTGGCAGGACCTGCAGACCCTGATGCGGGTGGTGATCTCCTCCGCCGAGCACCGGCTCCGCGTGGCCACCGCGTACTTCGCCCCCGACGACTACTTCGTCGACCTGCTCTGCCAGGCGGCACGGCGCGGCGTCACCGTCGAGCTTCTCGTACCGGGGCGCCACACCGACAAGCGGGTCTGCCAGCTGGCGGGCGAGCGCCACTTCGGGCGGATGACGGCCTGCGGGGTGACGGTCTGGCAGTACGAGCCGACGATGATGCACGCCAAGGTCCTCACACTGGACAGCACGATGTCCGTGATCGGTTCGGCGAACTTCAACCGCCGCTCGCTCGACCACGACGAGGAGGTGGTGCTGGCCGTCGTCGACGAGGAATTCACCGCCCGGCTCGACCAGGACTTCGACCGGGACCTGACACGCAGCCAGGCCCTCACACCGTCCCGCCGGCACCGCCGCAGCCCGGCCCGGCGCGCGATGGAGGCGGCAACCGCCCCGATCCGGCACTTCCTCTGAGCTCGCCGTTCAACTGCTTGCAGCGGTTCACCGGTTCGGTGTGCCCTTCTGGTGCCGGGCGGGCCGGGCGTACGCCTCGCCACTGGCGGGGCGTACACCCACCTCGTAGCGGGCCGCGGGCCGTTGGTTCCTCGAGCCGGGTGGGCGGCCCGGCCCGAGGCGGGTGGATTTCGTACCGCCATGGGCGCCCGCCCGCTCCGCGTACCACCGGGGGCCACGCTCACGAACGGGCACGCGAACGTGGTGCGGTGACCGGCGCACGACCGCCAAGGCGCGCGCCCCGGAGTGCACTGCCGGGCGGACAGGCCGAAGCACACGCCGTGCCCTCGCTCCGCGCAACGACGCTCACGCCAGCGCGCTCCGGTGACGGGGGACTCCCTCTGTGGGACAGTTCCCCCGGGTCCGCACGACCGGCGCCGCCCTCCTCGGGCCGGCGGTGACCGGCCGGGCCCGGGTACCTCGCACCACCGCCCGACGAACGCCCCGAACCTCCTCCTGTGCCCGACCGCCGCGCGCGGTCGGCCGCACCGGTCCGGGCTCCTCGGCGCACGGCAACCGGACTGCGGCCTCCTGGGCCGGCACGCCCGGGCCGCGCCGACGCGGTCACCGCGCACGGCCAGGACCACACACCCCTGTTCCTCGTCCCGGGACGAGGAACAGCGGCATCGAGCCACCGGCCGTGCCCCGGCACGGCCCCGCACCGGACGCCGACCGCTGCAGCAGGCTCACGTCATCGTCCCGGCCCCACGCGGAGCCACCCCGGCCTCCGCCCCTCACGACCCGCCGCGCCGCCGTCCCGCACGGACCTGCCGCGCCCCCGCACAGCCGTTGGAACCGTTATGACGCACCAGGATCCGCACCCCGCCGACGACGACGCCGAATCCCTTCGGCCCGCCACTTCCACCGTCCTCTACGGCCTTCCCTTTCGCAGCCGCACGAGCCCGCTCGCAGCGACGGCCGCGCAGGCCAACGGCCGCTGGGCGTCCGCCGTCGGCCTGGTCCGCGCCGACCGGGCGTCGTGGCTGGCCGACTGCGCGCCGCACCTGGCCGCCGCCCGCATGTACCCGGACGCCCAGAGCCCCCGGCTCGCGCTGGTCACCGCCTACCTCACCTGGCTCTTCGTCCTCGACGACCGGCTCGACCACGACCCGGCCGACAGCACCGCGGGCTCGCGCACCCTCGCCGAGCTGGCCACGGTCCTCGGCTGCCCGCCGTCGACCGCACCGCCCGAACCGCTCCTCCGCGCCCTGGCCGACATCCGCCGACGCACCCGCGAACTCGTTCCGCGAACCCTGTCGCAGCGGCTCGACACACACCTGCGCCAGACCGTGGACGCCTTCGCCACCGAAGCGGAGCACCGCCGCGACGGCCGGCCGCCGTCCGAGAACCAGTACATCGACCTGCGCCGACGGACCAGCTGCGCATGGATCTTCGCCGACCTCGCCGAACTCGCGCACGACACCGAGACGCTGCCCCTGCTCCACACCAGCGCCGAGTACCACGCCCAGGTCGCGTGCGCGGCGGACATCGCGGGCTGGGACAACGACCTCGTCTCCCTCGCCCGGGAGACGGCCAGCGACGAGAGCGACAACCTCGTCACGGTCCTCGCCCGCAGGCGCGGCTGGACCCCCGAACGCGCGGGCGAGGAGGTCGCCCGGCGGATCGGGCAGCGGGTGCGCGAGTACCCGGCCGCGGAGCGGCGCACCCTCGCACACATCGCGGCTTCCGGCCTGCGCGGCCCCGAACGCACCCGCCACGAGGACGTGATCGTCTCCTTCCGCGACGTGCTCGCCGGTGTCCTGGCCTGGAACCACGGCGACACCCTGCGCTTCGCCGACCCCCCGACCGCCGCGCCCCGTCCCCACCGCACGGGAGGAACACCCGATGCCGAACCACGGCTCTGACCACCCGCGCCCTCCCGGCCGCCTGCCGCTGCTGGGCGACGCGCTCTCGCTGCGGCGCGACCCCCTCGGATTCCTGGAGTCCCTGCGCGGACTGGCGGATCTCGCCGAGCTGCGTATCGGCCCCCAACGGGTGTACCTGCCCACCACGGCCGCACTCACCAGCGCCGTCCTGACGGAACAGGCACGCCACTTCCACAAGGGCGCCCAGTTCGAGAAGCTGCGCCCCGTCATCGGCGACGGCCTGGCCTCGGCGGAGGGCCGCGCCCACCGGCGCCAGCGCGCCCTGGTCCAGCCCGCCTTCCACCGCTCCCGCTTCCCCGCCTACCTCCAGGTCGCCGCCCGCACGACCGCCGAGCGCACGGACACCTGGCAGGACCGCCGGACCCTGGAGATGGACCGCCAGATGTACCGCCTCGCCGCCGCGATCGGCACCCGGATCCTCTACCACAGCCACCTCGACGACGGATCGGAGGCCGTCATCGACGACGCCGGGCTGACCGTCGTGCGAGGCATCGGGAAACGGGTCACCGCGCCGTTCGGCCTGGCGGAACGGCTGCCGACCCCCGCCAACCGGCGCTACCGCACGGCGGTGGTGAGCCTGCACGAGGTCGTCTCGCACATCGTCAAGGCCCGCCGCGACGACGGGCACGACCACCAGGACCTGCTGTCCGTGCTCCTGTACTCCCAGGACCGCGCGAGCGGGGACCGGCTGACCGACCGGCAGGTCCACGACGAGGTGATCACCATGCTCGGCGGCGCCACCGAGTCCACCGCGGTCAGCCTCTCCTGGACCCTGTACGAACTCGCCCGACACCCCGACGTCGAACGCCGCGTCGTCGAGGAACTGGACACCGCCCTCGGAACACGCGACATCACGGTCGACGATCTCGACGCCCTTCCCGTCCTGCGCCGGGTCGTCGACGAGACGCTGCGCCTGGAGGGACCGGCCTGGATGCTCACCCGCCGGGTCGCCGAGGCCGTCGACGTCGGCGGCCGCACCCTGCCCGCAGGCACCGCCCTCTGGTACTCCCCCTACCTGCTCCACCACGACCCGGGCGCCTTCCCCGACCCGCACCGGTTCGACCCCGACCGCTGGCTGACCGCGCGCCGGGGAACGGACGCCGCCGGCCTGTTCATCCCCTTCGGCGCCGGCATCCGCGCCTGCATCGGGGAGAGCCTCGCCCGCGCAGAACTCCTCGTCGTGCTGGCGACCCTCCTGCAACGGTGGCGCTTTCGCCTCGTTCCCGGCGCGCGGGTGCACAAGGTCGCCGGCTTCGTCCTGAGCCCCAGCAGCCTGCCGATGACCGTGACCCGCCGTCACCGCTGAAACCGGCCACACACTCGCCACCCCCGGAAGGGCACACCCGTGTTCCACGTCTTCTTCGTCACCGGCGGCGCGGCCTGGGTCATCACCTACGCGCTGATGATCCGTCTCGGCTTCCGCCAGAAGACCTACTGCATGCCGCTCGTGGCGCTCTGCGCCAACATCTCCTGGGAGTTCGCCTACTCCTTCGTCACCCCGTACCCGGGAGCCCTGCGCCTCGCGATCATCGCGTGGTTCACGCTCGACGTCGTGCTGCTGTACCAGCTGCTGCGCTTCGGCCCGGCCGAGTTCCCCCACCTCCCGCGACCGGTCTTCCACGCCATGGTCCTTCTCACCCTGGCCATCGCCTTCCCCACCGTCCTGACCGTCAACTCCTTCTTCCACGACCCGTGGGGCGTCTACTCGGCCTACGCGATGGAGATCCTGATGAATGGGCTCTTCCTCGCCATGCTCATCGCCCGCCCCTCCGCGCGCGGGCAGACCGTCCCGATCACCGTCCTCAGGGTCCTGGGCACCGCCTCGATCACCCTCGCCTTCACCCGCTGGACCCCCGACTTCCCCAACGCGCACACCCACCTGCTGACCTGGCTCTACATCGGCACCACCGTGCTCGACCTGGTCTGCCTCGGCGCAGTGGCCTACGTGACCACGCGAGCCACCCAACGGCTCACCACCTCCGCCGCCGGGTCGACCGCCTGAATCGCGGACCGGCCGCAACCGGGCCCACAACGCATCGGCAGGGTCGTGTACCGGCCCGGCGTCCAGCCCTTCGCACCGTGGGCGGACGACTTGGCACCGGCCGTCCGGGAAGCCGATCGAGCCGTGCCCGGCCGCGGCCGCCGGAACCGCGGCCGACAGTCCGGCATCAGCCCTGTTCCGAGTGAACGTCAGACCGTGAAGGAGTTGTCCTGTTGTCCTCACACCCGACGGACCGTGGACCGGTGACCGGCAAACCGGTCTCCGCCCGGGACGGCCGCGCCTGGGCCAAGGTGATCCTGGCAGGTGAGCACGCGGTCGTTCACGGAGCTCCGGCGCTCGTCCTTCCGTTCCCGCAACTGTCCGTCACAGCCACAGCGCAGCACGCCGGCTCCTCGCGCACGCGCCGCGACACCTTCTCGTTCACCATGGAAGGCTCCCGGCGACAGGCACCGGGGGCCGCCGAGGGCGGCAACGATGCCATGTGCGCGCTGGCCTCGGCCTTTCGCGCCGCCGTGGGAGTAGCGGAAGAACACAGGGTCGTGGTGGAGATCGACTGCACCGTCCCGCCCGGACGCGGTCTGGGATCGAGCGCGGCGTGCGCGCAGGCGGCCCTGGGCGCGATGGCTCAGCTCTTCCGGGTCGAACTGACCAGTCGGCTGGCATTCGGCCTGGTCCAGGTCGCCGAGCAGGTGACCCACGGTCGCGCCAGCGGTGTCGACGCCATGGCTGTCGCGACGAGCACCCCGCTGCTGTTCCGAGCGGGAACGGCCCGTGAACTGGTGCCCCGCTGCGAGGGGTTGCTCATCGTGGCGGACAGCGGCACCACCGGCCACACCCGGGAAGCCGTGGAGCTGCTGGCGCGCGGCTTCGCGAGCCGCTCCGGATCACGTGAGGCGTTCGTCCGGGAGGCCACCGACCTGACCGAGGCAGCCGAGCGGGCGTTCACCGGGGGACGGATCCAAGACCTGGGTACGAACATGAACAGCTACCACGTACTACTGAGAAATGCCGGCCTCAGTACCGACGCCATCGACGCAATGGTTCGGGCCGCAGTCGCCGCCGGGAGTCCCGGTGCGAAGATCACCGGCGGCGGCATGGGCGGCTGCGTGATCGCGCTCGCCCACGCCGGACAGGCGCAGGAGGTCGCCCGCGCGCTGGCATCGGCCGGCGCGGTGCGCACTTGGACTGCACCTCTGGGAACGGTGGAGCTGCCATGAGCGCCGAGGACCCGCCCCCTGCCGCCCACCGGACGACCGAAGACCGGTCGGACGCGGGCGAGGATGCAGCCGCGCTCGCGTACCCGAACATCGCACTGGTCAAGTACTGGGGAAAACGTGACGAGCGACTGGTCCTGCCGTGGACCAGCAGCCTGTCCATGACTCTGGACACCTTCCCGACCACCACCCGGGTTCGACTCACCCCCCGCCACCGGCAGGACACCGTGACCCTCAACGGCAAACCCCTCGACGGCGAACCGCTTCGACGGGTCGTCGCGTTCCTCGACCTGGTCAGGGAGACGTCCGGCCGACCGGCGCGGGCCGTAGTAGAAAGCCACAACACCGTTCCGACCGGAGCCGGACTGGCGTCCTCGGCAAGCGGCTTCGCCGCACTGGCCACCGCCGCCTGCGCCGCCTACGGCCTCCACCTCGACGCGCGGGCCCTGTCCCGGCTGGCCCGACGCGGCTCCGGCTCGGCCGCACGCTCGGTCTTCGGTGCCTTCGCCGTCTGGCACGCCGCACGAACCGGACACCAGGACCCGGATCTCGACTCCTTCGCCGAACCGGTACCGGTGCGCCTGGACGTGCTCGATCCCGCACTGGTCATCGCCGTGGTCGACCCACGCCCCAAACCGGTGTCCAGCCGGGAGGCCATGCAGCACACCGTGAACACCTCACCGCTGTTCCGGGCCTGGATGGCATCCAGCCGCGCCGACCTGGTGGAAATGCGGGCGGCACTGCACGGCTGCGACCTCGACGCGGTGGGCGAGATAGCCGAGCGCAACGCACTCGGAATGCACGCCGTGATGCTCGCGGCGCGTCCGGCCGTCCGCTACCTGTCACCGGCCTCGTTGACCGTCCTGGACGCGGTACTGGAACTGCGCCGTGACGGGGTGTCGGCATGGGCGACGATGGACGCCGGACCGAACGTCAAGGTCCTGTGCCACCGGGCCGAGGCCGGTCGAGTGGCGGGCGTGGTGCGCGCGGCCGTGACGGCCGACTCGGTGCATGTGGCCGGCCCCGGGCCGGGAGCTCGGCTGCTGGGGGATTCGTCATGAGCGCGCTTCCGACGCCGGTGACACGTCGCGCGCCGGGAAAGCTGTTCGTCGCCGGAGAGTACGCGGTCACGGAGGCCGGCACCCCGGCGCTGCTGATGGCGGTGGACCGCCACGTCACCGTCACCGTGGCGGGGCCGAGCGGCGCCCAGGTCACGATCTCCTCGGATCTGACCGCCGGTCCGGCGCGCCTGCGCTGGGACGCCGGACGACTCGTCCTCGCAGACTCCGGAAGGCCGGTCGGGCCGAGCCTCGCCCATGTGGTGGCCACCGTCGAGACCGTCGCGAGGCTCCTGAACGAACAGGGCTTCGTCCTCCCGGAGATCACCGTCTCCGTCAGCAGCCGACTGCACAACGACGGGGTGAAGCTGGGCCTGGGCTCCAGCGGCGCCGTCGGTGTGGCGACCGTTGACGCCGTGACAGCGTACTGCGGGCTCGCCCCGTCGGCCGAGCAGCGCTACCGCTTGGCCCTTCTGGCCGCGGCGGCGATCGGTGCGGCCGGGTCCGGAGGCGACCTCGCCGCCGCGACGTGGGGTGGCTGGATCGAGTACCGGGCACCCGACCGGTCGGCCGTGCTGGCCCTGGCCCGCCGACGGGGCGTGACCGCAGCATTGGAGGAGGCGTGGCCGGGCTTCGCCGTAACCCGGCTTCCGGCACCGGCGGACCTGGTACTGGAGACCGGATGGACCGGGGCCCCGGCCTCCACCACCCTGATGCTCTCCGACCTGCACCGCAGCGCATGGCGTGGCACACCGTCCCACCGACGATTCGTGGCCGCTACCACGGAGTGCGTGCGGTCCTGTGTCAGTGCACTCACGCGCGGGGACGGCCACGCCCTGCTGGAGCCGATCCGGCGTGCCCGCGCGGAGCTGGCCAGGCTGGACAACGAGACGGGGATCGGCATCTTCACCCCCTCGCTGACAGCGCTGTGCGACATCGCGCAGGAACTCGGCGGCGCAGCCAAGCCCTCCGGTGCCGGGGGCGGCGACTGCGGCATAGCCCTCCTGGACGACCCGAACCTCGTCCAGGAGCTGCGGCATCGTTGGGCCGCGGCCGGAGTTCAGCCGGTCCATCTGCACGCCGCCTCGGAAAGGGGCAGCCGAGATCGGCTCCCCGGCCCGTCTACTCCCCCCTCCGACGCTCCATGAGCGCCGGCCCTCCCATCAGCCGCACACGGCAGCACCGAAGTCCCCTCACACCGTCCACCTCTCCTGCCCGCGCCCTCCGTCCGGACAACCGGCAGACCGACGCACACATGTCAGCGACGACAACCCTGCCGCCTCGTAACCGGCCCAGTCGGCCGGCTCACCCACTGGAGCGACTCATGACCCACGCCCCCGCCACAGCCGGCGTCCCGATGCGCTGGGTCGGCCCGGTACGCATCTCGGGCAACACGGCCACTACCGAGACGCACGTCCCGCTGGCCACCTACGAGTCCCCGCTGTGGCCCTCCGTGGGCCGCGGTGCGAAGGTCTCGATGCTCTGCGAACAGGGCATCGTCGCCACCCTGGTCGACGAGCGGATGACCCGCTCCGTCCTGCTGGAGGCGACCGACGCACAGACCGCGCTCACCGCCGCCCGCAGCATCGACGAACACCTCGAAGACCTGAGAACAGTGGTTCACGGCTGCAGCCGGTTCGCCGAACTCGTCGGCGTCCGCCACGAGATCAACGCCAACCTGCTGTTCGTCCGCTTCGAGTTCACCACCGGCGACGCGGCGGGCCACAACATGGCGACCCTCGCCGGCGATGCTCTCCTGTTGCATCTGCTGCGGACCGTCCCCGGCATCGCCTACGGGTCGATCTCCGGCAACTACTGCACCGACAAGAAGGCCACCGCGATCAACGGCATCCTGGGCCGCGGCAAGAACGTGGTGACCGAGCTGCTGGTGCCGCGCGAGGTCGTCACCGGCGTGCTCCGCACCACCGCGGCGAAGATCGTCCGCCTGAACATCCGCAAGAACATGCTCGGCACCCTGCTCGCCGGCGGCATCCGCTCGGCGAACGCCCACTTCGCGAACATGCTGCTCGGCTTCTACCTGGCCACCGGCCAGGACGCGGCCAACATCGTCGAGGGCTCGCAGGGCACCGTCATGGCCGAGGACCGCGACGGCGACCTGTACTTCGCCTGCACCCTGCCGAACCTCATCGTCGGCACGGTCGGCAACGGCAAGAGCCTGGACTTCGTGGAGACCAACCTCAGCAGACTCGGCTGCCGGGCCGACCGCGAGCCCGGGGAGAACGCCCGCCGGCTCGCCGTGATCGCGGCCGCGACCGTGCTCTGCGGCGAACTGTCGCTGCTCGCCGCACAGACCAACCCGGGCGAACTGATGCGCGCCCACCTCCACCTCGAACGCGGCAGACCCGCGCGAGAAGCGGACGCGGCAACCTGAGCGCTCTCCTCCCCTCGCTGCGAGGCACTGCCCCTACCCCCGGATTCCCCCGGATCCGCCTCGGGACCGTCGCACCCACAGAAGCCGAGGCACCGGTCGCGAACGGCGCCGGCATCGCTCTTCACCGGGGGACGCCCCCTGCCCCCGTAACGACCACACAGCCGTCATACAGCGCACAAACCACCAAGGCTGCGCCACGCACACCGATCGGAAGCCTCCGGCCATGACCAGCACCCCCGACGACCTCTCAGCGGCCCTGGACCTGCCCACAGTCCGAGCGGCCGTCGAACAGTGCCTCCACGAATTCCTCACCGCCAAGGAACGGACAGCGGCGCAGCACGGCCTCCCTCCGACGGCCGCCCGAAGCCTGCGTTCCTTCCTCGACGCCGGCGGCAAGCGGCTGCGTCCGCTGCTGTGCGCCATCGGATGGTACGCCGCCGGCTCCCGCGGCCCCCTGCCCGAAGCCGTCGTCCGCACCGCGAGCGCGCTGGAGGTCTTCCACGCCTTCGCGCTCATCCACGACGACGTCATGGACCGCTCCGAGACCCGCCGCGGCCGCCCGACCGTCCACCGCGCGTTCGCCCTGCGGTACGCCGACCGGACGCCCGACGCCGCAGCGGAGCACCTCGGCACCGGCGCGGCCATCCTCGTCGGCGACCTCGCCCTGTGCTGGTCCGACGAACTCCTCCACTCCGCCGACATCCCCGCCGACCGCCTCGAGGCGGTCCGGCACCTGAGCGAGCTCATGCGCGAGGAGGCGATGTACGGCCAGTACCTCGACCTCCTGGCCCCCACCACCCCGGCCCACGACATCCGCACCCCGCTCACCGTCATCCGCTACAAGACCGCCAAGTACACCTGCGAACGCCCCCTGCACATCGGCGCGGCCCTGGCCGGCGCTGGCCCGACGGTCCTCCGGGCCTGCACCGCCTTCGCCCTCCCCCTGGGAGAGGCGTTCCAGCTGCGCGACGACCTCCTCGGCGTCTTCGGCGAACCCGACCGGACCGGCAAGTCCCGCCTGGACGACCTGCGTGAAGGCAAACGCACCGTCCTCCTGGCGCTCACCCACCAACGCGCGAATCCCGCACAGTTGGAGACCCTGCGCGAGTTCGTGGGCCGTCCTGCTCTCACCGACCACGACGCCGATCGCGTCCGGGCCGTCATCGTCGACACAGGAGCACGGGACGAAGCCGAACGCATGATCCGCCACCGCCACGACCGGGCCCAACGCACCCTGGACCGGGCGCCGTTCCCGCCCTCCGCCGTCCAGGCCCTGCGCCACATCGCCCACCGGGCCACCCATCGGGACCTGTGACCGCCCCGGGGCGGAGGGTTCCTCCTTCCGAGGCGGCGATCCCGCAGGAGCCCGAGGCACCGAGAAGACCGTCGAGCAGCCGACGGCACGCACCGCGCCACGGGCGCGGGCCCGGCCGGGCGGCACCGGGCGCGCGTGGGGACGGCGCCGGCGGCGTTCTCCGCCACGATGCCGTCACCGTGGCCGGCGGGGCACCTGCCGCGGTGCGTTCCCCTGCCGGTGCCTGGTGCGGACGGTGCCGTCGGGCGGCGTGAACGTCCAGGTCCGGCAGGAGCGCGGAACGTCCCCGGTCCGCACCTCGCGTCCCCGGTACCCGTCCGGTCCGGTGCCGCCGCTCCGGCCCCGGGCGGAAGCAGTCACGCGGATGGGCCTTGCGGGTGACCTGGCGCGTGGGTGTCCGGCCTGTCGCGTCAGGAGGGTGGGCGGTGTCCGGTACTCCCTGTAGCGGGGCCGTCGGGGCCCGGACGAATCCCTTGCAGCCGGGCCGGCCCGAAGATCGTGACAGGGCTGACGGCTTCGCGCCCTCCGTCGAAAGGATCTCCCGTGCCGCGCAGCCTTGTCCCCCTGAGCCGCCTCCGCTTCGCCACCGTCCTCCCGCTGCTGTCGGCCGTCGCCGCGACGAGCGTCGTGGCGGCGACGCCGGCGCAGGCTGCGACAGTCACCTGCCGGGTCAACGGGGTCGAGGTCGCGGGGTCGCGCATCGACGGCACAGAGGGCGACGACGAGATCGTCTGTCGCGCGGTCCCGTCCGGTGTCGTCGTGAACGGCCGCGGCGGAAACGACACCATCACCGTCAACGCGACGCCGTTCTTCGTGACGGCGAACGTGGTCGGAAACCGGGGCGAGGTCAACGGCGGGACCGGCGACGACACCATCACGGTGCAAGGGGGCGTGGGCTCTCCCCTCGGCACGTCGGGCCGGGCCGGCAATACCGGGGAGATCTACGGCGGCGGAGGGGACGACAGGGTGACGGTGCGCGGGGGAGACGGCGCGCTGGGGAATCCGCATGACGGTTCGATCTTCGGGTGCGGCAACGGCGGCCGGGGCGGCGACGGCAACGACGGGCGCATCAGCGCCGGCGGTGAGATCAGTGTCTTCGGCGGCCAGGGCGGAGAGGGGGGGTCGCCGGGCGGCAGCGTCAGTGACTGCGACGGGGGCAAGGGCGGGGACGGCAAGGTCAACACCACCCCGAAGGGGAACTACGAAGCGCCCGGCGGCACCCCCGGAACGGCGACCTGACACCCGTTTCGGCACCCGTCCCGGCGGCGGTACCGGCGGCGGTCGGAGCACGCAGCAGCCACGCCCCGTCGAACGGGCAGGCCCGCTCGACGGGGCCGGTACCGCAACGACCGGTCCACGAGGTGCCGGCCGCGCGGCCGGACAGGCCGTACGGTCTGCACCGGCGCGGCGGATCCGACGCCCGGGCCCGCCTGTGAACCCCGCGGGCGTGGTCTGCGGTTCGCCGCAGCCGCCGTCAGCGCCTGCGGGTACTGGCGGCGTACTGGCGGGCGTTGCGCGCGGCGCACTCCATCGGCACGGTCCAGCCGGCATCGTCCTCGTCCGCCACGGAGGTCTCGGACCCACTCTCGGAGGCATCGACCTGGCCGCCGACCCCCTGTCCTGACAGGCTGCCGCGTCCTCCCCCGGGGCCGCGGCGCCCGGACCCGGCAGCCTGCGGGCAAGGGCTGCAGGCCATGCCGACGACGGTCGTCACCCTTCGTTACCGCCGAATACAAGGCAGAACCGACGACCGCAAGGCCCTCGCCCGGCCACTCTCAGGAATCTTGCAAAAGTCGCACACTTTCATTTCATTGCTATTGGATGCCGACAGTTTGGATGCTGCGGCCGCTGCACCGCCTTAGTCTCGTATCTGTTCCCACGGAATCCGCGATCAACCCGACAGATACGCTCTCGAAAGATTACGGGAGGTCTGTGCGGCAGTCATCCGTGATCCAATCCTCGCGAAACGGTGGCCCCACCATGCCTGACACCATCAGCATTGGCGACCCGACCAGTCCCACCCTTTACCACGGATACAAGCCGAATAACCTCCCCTCGCTCCTGGATGCAATCCGTCGAAAGTCCAGTGAAAATACCGATTGGAATGGCTTCTATCTCGCCGAAACTCCTTACCACGCCGCCGAGTACAGCCACGGAGAGATTCAAGGGGAACTAAGGACTCGCGCGGGAGGCGTCGTGAAGGTGAGCTTCGAAAAGAGTGTGAAGATTGCGATCGTCGACATTTCCCAGGGCCGCACCGAGCACCTTGAAGAGTTCCGGAATCGTCGAATAAGGGATATAAAAAACTATTTCAAGATACCCTCGGGCGAGAATCTGATGGACGCCCTGGCAGAGGACCGGACCATACTGAAGATTCTCGACGACGGAACCGGAAGGCCTGAGTACATCGTCCCGTGGAAGATTGCCGAAAAGCAATGCCGCGCCGAACCGCACAAGTCGTTCGAGCAGTACCGGAATTCCGCGGACGAAGCCTATGCCTACAGCGCAGAAGACGCACGCCTTACCGGCTGCGTCCCAGGCGGTCGCGCCAAGAGGTCTGCGGGAAGCTGCATCCCTGCCGCATCATGGGAAGCCATCGAACACAGGTCCAAGGAGATGGCTTCGGCGGTGGCGCGAGACACCGAGTACACGAAAAGCCTGCCGAACCGGCACCCCAAAGGCCCGACCTGGAGCGAGGCCCACACCACCTCGACGTCCACCCATGCCCGGGTCAGCGCGAAAAGCGGTGCGCACGTGGCTGTCGGCGCCTTCGCCGTCGGCTCCTGGATCTACGGCATGTCGGAGACCTTCGCCAACAAAAACGTCACAACCCTCGACAAGGCCGCCGCGACCGTCGCCATTGTTCCGGGGATCGGCCATGCTTTGGGGATCGCCGCCGCGCTCGAACACCACGACATCGAAGGCGTGGTCGTCAATGCCATCTCCATCGCCGCCCTGGCAGCCGCCCAGGTCGTGCCCGTCGTCGGCGAGATCGTCGATGCCGCCCTACTCGCCGAACAACTCGTCGAAGTCCTTGTGCACGTCTTCCGCGCGTCCACGACCGAGCCACCGGCCGCGCACCTGGAAACGGGAGTCCTGCCCGTTCTGCCGGCACCGCGGGCTTGGATCGACGCGACCGCCTGGCGTGGGAAGATGGAAATCCGCTGGAAAACCGACCGGAGCGACAAGGATCTGCCTCCCGGAGAGTACGTCCCGGCCGGTACCCGAGTGATCGTCCGAGAGCGCGGGGACGCGGAATACGAATTTCCGATGGCCGAAGGAGTTTCCCCGGACTGGGAAGCCGTTCGAACGATCGGAAACTCCCGAACATTCGATGTTTTCTATCGTTTCAAACTGGACGGCGGCCCCTACCGTTTCCTGGAATCGGAGAAGCTGGCGGTCGTCCGGGCAACGGGCAAGTTCAGCATGATCGACACTACGGCCTGGTACGAGGACTGGACTCCGTAGCCGCCTTCCCCAAGGACCCGTCGGCTCGTCGGCGGGCCCCACATCGGAGCTGTCGCGTTGGCGCCCCCTCAGGCGATCACACACCCGCCAACGTGACAGCTCCTCTTGCCCTTGTCCATCACGGTCGCGAGGGCCTCGCGGGACGGGCAGGTGCAGACGCAGTGCTTGTTGGTGCCTCGGAGGGGGACCGGTCGGGAGCAGCCGGTCGGCCGGTCGGGAGCAGCGGGTCGGGGGGTTACGGATCGGTGCGGTGCGGGAGAGGCTGGGTGTCTCCTCGCGATCATCGGCGAGGGCCGCACGGGGCATCGGCCCCTTGCGTCCGTTCTGCCTGGAAGCGGCTCCAGGCCGCGTCGAAGAAGTCGAGCGAGCAGGCGGTTCTCGGAGCGGTGGGCGGATGTGTCGTCGGCTCGATCGGAGCCCGCGCGGGCTGCGGCCCGGGCGCGGCGACCGGAGCCGTCGGCGGGGCGGTCAAGGGTGGACTCTAAGGATTGATCAAGGGCAAGTGACTCCACGGAACGGAAACATCATGAAAGACGAGCAGCACCGGCCCGCGCCGCCGCGCCTCGGGCTCGAGGGGAGTCTGTGGGCCCTCGTCACGTGCGCGCTCCTCGCCGCCTGGGGCATTCACCGCCTTCTCGTCCTCGTCCTCCCCGGGGAAGGGCTCGCGGGTCTCGCGGTGGGTCTGCTCGCAGCACTCCTGGGGGGTCTGACGATCGGCGGCCCCGCCCGCCTGCTGCGGGCGCGCCGACGAGGTGACCGGTAACGAGGGCACCGGTGTTGTTGCCGCCCGGGACCCGGGAGGCAACAACACCTCCTCCGTCGGCACGCCGTGACCGCGCCCGGCGACGGCCCCGCCACACGCCGGCGGGCCGTTCGCCGGGTTCAGTCCTTGGGTGAGGCGAAGCGCTTGAACGCCGCACGGGTGTCCGGTCCTGCGACGCCGTCGATCGGACCGTGGTAGCTCTCCTCCGCCGTCAGCCGGCGCTGCAGGGCCTTGACGGTCCCGGTACCGACGATCCCGTCGATCGCACCGAGGTAACCCCATTTGGCCTGGAGGAAGCGCTGGAGCGCCTTCCAGCTCTCGGTGTCCAACTGACCGTCGGCCGCGCCCGGGTAACCCCAGTACAGCGCCAGCCAGTCCTGGAGGTAGGCGGCTTCGGAAGCGTTCAGGCCGAGGTTCTCGACGGTTGTGAGCCGTACGCCGGCCTGGGCGCCCGCCGCCTCCCGGGCGACGGACGCGGGCGTCGCGGAGGCCGTACCCGCCGTTCCGCCGACAGCGATGGCGGCGGCGACGGTGAGGACGGCGAGGGACCTCGTCATCGAGCTGGACCGCATGTGCTCCCCCCTCAGGATCATGGACAGCCTACGGGCCATCGAAGGTCCGATCGCCCACGTACCAGTGTCGCCCGCGCCCGCCCCGGCGAACAGCAGCGAATCGGGCTCCTGCCCGCCGGATCGCGCCACCTCGACACGGGCCGCAACCCACCCGCCGTGACTCCGACGAGCGAGCCGGGGTCCGGCCGGCCACGGGGTCACGACCGCCGGTCGACAACGACAGGACTCCCCCACTCCGCCGGGCACCGCCGTGGCGCTTGCGGCGCCACCGCGCGATACCCAGACGGCCCGCAACCGGAGCCGCCGGACCGTCTGTGCAACGAGGCGGGCGTACTCGGGATGGGAAGGGCCCGGTGTCGCACGCAGCAGACCGAGAGGGTGTGCCGTGGTGTGCTCTTGATCGTTCTTCTGGGGCAGCCCGGAGCTGCGCAGGCGCTCGGGCGCGCAGCCTGCGGGGGCGCGAGAACCGTCAGGACACCTCCGGAAGCACGCCCGTGCCACCGGGCGGTTCTCGGCTGCGACTCGCCTGTCCGGCAGGTGTGGACCCCGGCCCCGCGGTCGCTGTCGGGGCTGTCGGGGCGGCGTACGGGACAGCAGGAAGCGTCGGCCCGGGCGGCGCCCGTGGATCCTGTCGCCCAGCCGTGCGGGTGACGCGCGGCCGAAGGGTTCCAGCCGCGCGTCACCCGGGGCGAGGGTCTAGAAAGGCAATCCCCCGTGTCCGATGACGGACTTCAGAACGCCCGGGGATCCCACTCCGTAGGCGCCGACGAGCACGTATCCGAGTGCGGCCTCGTCGGGGGTGCAGGCAACGTCCGGCGACCAGGAGGCCCCGATCCCGCCCGTGGCGGTCCGCTCGAAGACGGCCAGCTCGACCCCGTTCCGGGTGAAGCGGGTGAGATGTTTCGCGACGGGGTCGAACCCGTAGGAGACACCGCGGAATTCAACACCTACCCGGTAGGACCGGCGGGTGGCGAACCCCGTCCCCGGAGACACCCGCCCCGATTCGCCGCCCACTGTCAGAACTGTCCGGCTGCCGTCACGGGTCCCGATCGGCGAAACATCGCCGGCCACGGATCCTTCCCGACGCGTTACGGTCGCGTGCGGCAGAGAGGGCGACCTGACCTCGACCACTCCGCGCTCGCGGTCGGCGGAGATCTCCACCTGCCCGTGGTGCGGGTCAGCGACCACCAGGTTCATCACCCGGCTCCTTTCCTTGCGCCCATTTCCCCGCGTTCGCGCACCGCACGAGCGGACCCGTCGTTGTCCGGCCGGAGAGCGCATTGTTCCGTCAACGCACAATTGGCTGCGCGTTCTTCTGTTCCCACCCGAAATCACGGAGGAAGCGGTTCGGCTTCCGCTCCCCGGAGGCGACGACCGAATGTTCCGCACAATGTAGGAGACCGCGGCCCGCCGGGGCAAAAACGGGAGACACTCCGAAGGCGCCGATCATTTCCTTGACAAATCGGGTTTCGATCGGACCCGGGAGCGACTCGCGGATTCGGGCGTCCCGCGCTCCTGTTCCGGCCCTGCGGCGCCTGAACATCCACCAGCGTGTCGGCCTGTGTCTCCGTTGGCTGGTCCACGACCGCCGCACACCCGGTGCGCCCCGGCGTACCGGCTGGCTGGCCGGTACGTAGCCGCAGCCCCGGCCGTGCGGGGACGGCCGGAGCTGCGGACGGGCTCAGTCCCAGATGCCTGCGGCCGCCGCCGCGGCAGCGAAGGACTCGAAGGAGCGGGCCGGGCGGCCGAGGGCCTGTTCGACACCGTCGGAGACGTCGGCGGCGTGGCCGTCGCGGATGTTGACCAGCAGGCCGGTGAGCACGCCGGCGACGACCTCGGGCGTGCCGTGGGCGACCAGCTGGGCGATGAAGTCCTCGGGGGCGATGTCGAGGTGGCGGACCTCGCGTCCGGTGGCGGCGGTGATCACGTCGGCCGCCTCGCCGAGGCTGAGCGAGCGGGGACCGGTCAGCCGGTAGGTCCGGCCGCTGTGGCCGTCCTCGGTGAGGGCGGCCACGGCGACGTCGGCGATGTCCTCGGCGTCGACGAAGGGGACCCGGCCGTCCCCGGTGGGCAGGGTGAGAGTGCCGGAGCGCACGCCCTCCCGCCAGAAGGACTCGCTGAAGTTCTGGGCGAACCACTCGGGCTGCAGGACGGTCCAGTCGACGCCGCTCCCGCGCACGGCCGCTTCGGCGGCCCTGAGCGGGTGGCTGTCGTCGGCGTGGTCGACGCCGTGGGCGGAGAGCAGTACCAGGCGCTTCACGCCCGCGGCGACCGCTGCTTCGACCAGACGCGGGGTGCGGGACTGCCCGGCGGGCTCCAGGAGATAGGCGGCGGTGACGCCGTCGAGCGCGGGCGCCCAGGTCGTGGGGTCGTCCAGGTCGAGGCGGACGTCGGCGCCGGTACGGGCGGCGGTCCGCACCGCCAGGCCCTGGGCGGCGAGGCGGCGGGCGATGCGGCGGCCGGTGGTACCGGTGCCGCCGAGAATCAGGATGTTCTTCGTCATGCCCTCCAGACAACCGTGCCGGATCCGGATGATCCATGGGTGATCGTCGACGATCCCTTTGTCGTCGTCCAGCTCCGGCATCGTCTAGCCTGGGGCGCATGGACGTCCTGAGCGATCTGCTGCACCGGGCCCGCGCGAGCAGCGCACTGGTGCGGCAGATGATCCAGCGCCCGCCCTGGGCGATGACCTTCGCCGACGCCCCCACCCTCACCGTCCTCGCCGCACTCGACGGTGCGGCCTGGGTGCGCCTCGACGACGACCCCCGGGCCGCCCCGGTGCGGCTGGCCGCCGGCGACATCGCGCTGATCAGCGGCACCCCCCGCTGCACCGTCGCCGACGCCCCGGACACCCCGCCCCAGGTGATCATCCGCAGCGGCACCACGCCCGCCTTCGAACCCCTCGGACCGTGCCGGCGCAGCCTGGCCCCCCGCACCTACGGCGACGGGCTGCCCGGCGCCACCGTCCTGCTCCGCGGCGCCTACGACCTGCGCGGCGACGTCGGCGAGCGCCTGCTCGCCGCGCTCCCGCCCCTGGCCGTCGTCCCGGCCGGCCCCCGTACCAGAGGCGCCCTGGACCTGCTCGCCACCGAGACCGCACAGGAGGAACCCGGCCAGGACGCCGTCCTCAGCCGCCTCCTCGACCTCGTCCTGGTGCTCGCCCTGCGCGCCTGGTGCGCCCGACCGAACGCCACCGAACTCCCCTCCTGGCACGCGGCGTTGACGACGCCGGCGGTCGGCGACGCACTGCGCCTGCTGCACGAGGACCCGGCCCGCCGCTGGACCGTCGCCGAACTCGCCGGCCAGGTCGGCCAGTCCCGGGCCACCTTCGCCGCCCACTTCACCACCGCCGTCGGCGAACCCCCGCTCACCTACCTCACCACCTGGCGGATGACCCTGGCCGCCGATCTGCTGCGCGACACCGACGACACCGTCGCCGCCGTCGCCCGCGCGGTCGGCTACGCGGACGCCTTCGCGTTCAGCGTCGCCTTCAAACGCGCCCGCGGACACACCCCCTCCGACTGGCGGCGACAGGCCGCCTGAACCCGGGAGCGTACTCGCTGACCTGACGACCTGTGACGCCGCGCGCCCGCCGGCAGGCCGCGATCAAGATCTAGGTGGCACTGGGTTCACCATGAAATCGGGTACAGGATTCATGGCACCTTCCTCCTGCGGTGCCCTAGCGTCGTGCCATGACGATTCCAGCTGGACTGAGACGCACGGTGCTCCGGGCGCGGCGGGACACCGGCTTTCTTGCCGCTGGTGTGCTGCCGCACCTGGCGCTGGTGCCTGTGTGGGCGTGGGCGGCGGCGACCACCGCCAGGACGGGGAACTGGCTCTTCACGGTTCCCGTGTCGGCCGCCCTGGTCCTGCTCGGCAGCCCGGTGCTGACGGATGTTCAGCGGGCCCGCTACCGGCTGCTCGTCGGCGTGGACGTCCCCCGGCTCACCTCCACCGTGCCGGAACGATGGACGTGGGCCTCCGCCGCCCGGTGGCTCGCGGCGGCGCGGCCTTGGCGCAGGATCGGCTACCACCTCGTGCTGGGCCCGCTGCTCGCGCTGCTGGAGTTGCTGGTGCTCGCGGTGGCGGTGGCGGCTCTGGCCGGTGTCGCCGCCTTCGCCTGGTCGTGGGCGCTGTCGGCCGGGATCCGTCAGGGCTGGTTGGGCTACCTGGCCGTGCTGCTGGCCGCCACGGCGAGCGGACTCCTCCTCCTGTTCGCCCTGCCCCGGGCCGCGCGGGTTGTGGCCCGGGCGGAGGCGCGGCTGGTGTCGGGCCTGCTCGGGCCCAGCCGGGCGCAGCGGCTCCAGGAGCGGGTCGACCAGCTGGCCGTGAGCCGGTCCGACCTGATCGAGGCCGTCGACGCGGAGCGTCGTCGGATCGAGCGCGACCTGCACGACGGCACCCAGCAGCGGTTGGTGTCGCTCGCGGTCAACCTGGGTCTCGCCATGGCCACCCGCCCGGACCTGCCGGGCGATGCCCGCGAGGTGATCGCGAAAGCGCACCTGGAGGCGAAGGAGGCGATCGCCGAACTCGACGACCTGGTGCGGGGGCTGCACCCGGCCGTGCTCGAGGACCGGGGTCTGGACGCAGCGTTGTCCGGGCTGGCCGCCCGCACTCCCCTGCCGGTGCGGCTGCGGGTCGATCTGGAGGGGCGGGTGGCGCCCGGCGTGGAGTCGGTCGCGTACTTCGTGATCTCGGAGGCGCTGACCAATGCGACCAAGCACGCCGACGCGGTGCGTGCGGAGGTCGTGGTCCGCAGGGTCGGCGAGGTGCTGCGCGTGCGCGTCACCGACGACGGTCTGGGCGGCGCCGACGCCGCCGCCGGCACGGGGCTGACCGGGCTGGCCAAGCGGGTCGGCTCCCTGGACGGGACCTTCCGGGTCAGCAGCCCCGTCGGGGGGCCCACCACCGTCACCGCGGAGCTGCCGTGCGCGCGGTGATCGCCGAGGACTCGGTACTGTTGCGGGTCGGCCTGATCAAGGTGCTGGAGATGGGCGGGTTCCAGGTCGTGGCCGAAGTGGGCGACGCGGAGGGACTGTTGGCGGCGGTGGCGGAGCACCGGCCCGAACTCGCCCTGATCGACGTCCGGATGCCCCCCGGCTTCACCGACGAGGGGGTCCGGGCGGCGCTGGAGATCCGCCGGCGCTGGCCGGGCACGGCGGTGGTGCTGCTGTCGCAGTACGTGGAGGAGCGGTACGCGGCCGACCTGCTGTCCGCGAACACCAGCGGTGTTGGCTACCTGCTCAAGCAGCGGGTCGCCGATGTCACCGACTTCGTGGCGGCGGTCCGGCGAGTGGCGGACGGGGGCACGGCCCTGGACCCGCAGGTCGTCGCCCAGTTGCTGCTGCGGCGCGACAGCGATCCGCTCGCCCGGCTGACCCCCCGCGAACGGGAGGTGCTCGGCCTGATGGCCGAGGGGCGCTCCAATGCCGGTATCGCGCAGGCGCTGGTGATCGGTGAGAGCGCGGTGGCGAAGCACATCAACAACATCCTGGCCAAGCTGGACCTGCCCGTGGTCGAGGTGGACCACCGCCGCGTCCTCGCCGTGCTGCGGTTCCTCGCGGCGTCCCCGGCCTGACCGTCCGGTCCGTGACCACGATCCGCGGCCGGCCGTCAGCGGCGGGTCTCGATCCGCAGGCCGCCCGTGGTCACCCGGCGGATGGGCTCGCTCGCCAGCAGGTCGTGCGGCTGGCCGAGGGTGACCGCGCCCGCCGCGTCGAGCCGCGCCAGCTGGGCGTCCGTCAGCTCGACCGCCAAGGCGCCCAGGTTGTCCTCCAACTGGGCAGGGGTGCGGGCGCCGAGCAGCGTGCTCGTCACGCCCGGCTTCCGCAGCGTCCAGGCCAGCGCCACCTGGGCGGCGGTGTGCCCCAGCTCGCCGGCCAGCTCCCGGACCGCCCCGGCCACGCCGAGGCTGCGTTCGGTGAGGGTGCCCAGGGCGAGGTTGTGGCTTCGACGGGTGCTCCCGTCGGGGCCGGCGCCCGTCGCGCCCACGTCCTGAGGGCCGTACTTGCCGCTGAGCACCCCGCCGCCGAGCGGCGAGTACGGGACCACGCCCAGGCCCAGCTCCCGGGCCATCGGGATCAGGTCGCGCTCCGCGGTGCGTTCGATCAGGCTGTACTCGAGCTGCAGCGCGACCAGCGGCGACCAGCCGCGAAGGTCGGCGATCGCCTGCATCCGGGACACCTGCCAGGCCGGGGTGTTGGAGATCGCCACGTACAGCACCTTTCCCTGCCGCACCAGGTCGTCCAGGCCTCGCAGCACCTCCTCCACCGGCGTGCGGAAGTCCCAGACGTGCAGGTACAGCAGGTCGAGGTAGTCGGTGTCCAGCCGGCGCAGGCTGCCCTCCACCGAGCCGAACAGCGCCTTGCGGTGCCCGCCCCCGGAGTTGGGGTCGCCGGGGCGGCGCAGGGTCGAGTACTTGGTCGCCAGCACCAGACGCTCGCGCTCCTCGTGGGCGAACTCGCCGAGCAGACGCTCGGAGCTGCCGTCGGTGTAGGTGTCGGCGGTGTCGAGGAGGTTGCCGCCGAGCCCGACGTAGCGGTCGAACAGCTTGCGGGCCTCGGCCCGTTCGGCGCCCCACCCCCATTCGGTGCCGAAGGTCGCGGTGCCCAGGGCCAGCGGTGAGACCCGCAGTCCCGAGCGGCCCAGCAGCCGGTAGTCGTCCAGGGCCAGTGCCATCGGTTTCTCCTGTGTTCGCGTGTGCTCGTGTTCGCGTGTTCGGGTGTGCTCGTGTTCCGTTGCCGGGACCGAGTCTGCGGCGGCGGCCGACCCCGGATAAGGGAGGGACTTTCCTGGGAAGAGCGGTCCCACCCTGACGGTTGGACCGGTCATGACGACACCGACCGTGGACACCACCGAGGAGCTGGCCGCCTTCCTGCGCAGCAGGCGCGAGCGGCTGGACCCGGTCCGGCTGGGCCTGCCCGCGCACCGGCGGGCCCGGCGCACACCCGGACTGCGCCGCGAAGAGGTCGCCGAGCTGGCCGGGGTCAGCACCGACTACGTGGTCCGGCTGGAGCAGGGCCGGGGGCTGCGGCCCTCTGCGGAGGTGCTGGCGGCGCTGGCCGGGGCACTGCGGCTGGACGCGAGCGAACGCGACTATCTGTTCGACCTGGCCGGCCGCCGCCGCCCCGGCACCACCGGTGGGCCGTCCGCCGCCGGCCCGGCGCCGTCGCTGGCGCGCCTGGTCGAGGAGCTCTCCCCGCTGCCGGCCATGCTGATGGACCACCGCTACGACCTGCTGGCCTGGAACCCCGAAATGGCCCGGCTGCTACCGGACTTCGACGCCGTGCCGGCGACCCGGCGCAACGCCATGTGGCTCTGCCTGCTGCACCCGCCGATGCGCGGCTTCTACGCCGACCGCGAGTCCGTGCTGCGGGACGGTGTCGCCCACCTGCGCGCGGCCTGGGCCGCCCACCCGCAGGACCGGGCACTGGCCGGCCTGATAGCCGAATTCACCGCGCAGGACGCGGACTTCGCGCGCCTGTGGGCCGAGCGGGAGGTCAGTGTGAACGGCCGCGGCCGCAAGCTGCTGCGGCACCCGGCGCTCGGGGTGATCGCCGTCGACTTCGAGGTCCTGCTCCCGCTGGAGGACCCGGGGCTGCGGCTGCTGGTCTACCGCGCCGCGGACCAGGAGAGCCGTGCGGCCCTGAACCGGCTGTGCGCGCGATGACCGGCCCTCGGCCCACGGCCCACGGCCCCGGTCGTCGGTGGCAGGAAGCGTGACCCGTCGGTGCCGACAGGCCTGTCCCCGGGTCAGGAATCGCAGCTCACCGACGACCACTGGTTCCGACCGGCATGTCCGGGCTCACCGGCCGAGCCGCTGCGCAACCTGGGCCGCTGCGGGCCGTCGTAGTCGGGTGACACCCTCGAGCACCACCGAGGAGGCGCGACCGGCCGGGGCTCAGGTCCGCTCCGGGAGAGACCCGAGCGGAAAGGCGTCCCGGATCAGGTCGCGCAGTTGTCGGCGTGCACCGCGCAAGGCGTCGAGGGTCTGCTCCAGCTCGACAGCCAGCTCTTCCACGGTCTCGGTCGGCGTGTCCGGATCGGACAGGATCAGGGGCAGACTCTCCCGGTGTTCCCGGATCCATGCGGATCGCCCGGCGACAGCCGCCTCGAAGGATTCCAGAACCTCGGGGCAGTAGAGCTTCATCATGTTGCGCAGGCTGCGCCGGGCGGCGAGCCGACGCTGCGGAGCGAGCCACCGCTTCGACCAGTGAGCCCTGCCTTCGAGCAGGAGCAGGATCTCCGCCTGCCTTCGCTCCACGAATCGAGGCCCCGTGTTGTCGCCACCACCCGCGCCGCTCCCCGGGTCCGCCTCGAATCCCGCGCGCGCGAACGGATTGGACCAACTGCGGCGGGTCACCGCGGGTCGGTCGCCTTCGAGGGTCTCCCAGGCATAGCGGCCGGTCGCCTCCGCGGCCTCGCACCACTCGTCCAGGACGACGTGCAGTTCCATGAGGGCCTCCTGCGCGTTCGGCCAGGCTGCAGCGGGTCCGGACAGGCCGCGGAGCGCGGAGACGACTCCACCGCTCGCCTTCACCACAGCACCGACCTCGACGCCTGAGACCATAACCCCACCCTCATCGCTGGTCCGGACGCGTCAAGAGTGCCGCACCGCCGCGCTTCCCACCGGACGTTTCCGTAATCCGGCACATCCGAACAGTCCCTGGCGCTCCTCGCACAGGGGACCCGGCGACAGGCCCACGAGCCGATCACTGCGGTGGTCCGGCTGATGCGGAGTCGATGCGCCTACCGCTGCTCGGCCCGGGGTCATCGCAGTGCTGTCAGCACAGACGAGGACGGTGCGGGCGAGGACGGTGCCGACGAGGACGGTGCGGGCGGCGTGCTCCGGGGTGTCGTGCGGCGGATCACCGGTTCGGTCCGGGCGAGCTCGGTCCGGGCCCACGGCCTGATCCGGGGAGGCCGGTGCCCGGTCGCAGGCGCTCCCCCTGCGGGCCGAACATGATCAGGTATTCGACCGGTCCGCCGGGTCCGGCGTTCGCGACTCCATGGGCGGTACGGGTGTCGAACTCGGCCACCTCCCCGGCGCCCAGGACGAGGTCCTGGTCGCCGAGCGCCAGCCACAGCCGCCCGTACAGGACGCACAGCCATTCGTACCCGTCGTGGGAGACCTGCCGCGGCCGCGTCGGGGGCGCGTCGACGGCGGGCAGGACGTGCTTGTGGGCGTGCAGGCCCCCCACGTACCGGGTCAACGGCAGCACGGCCTTGTCGTCACCGGGGCGCAGCACCGTCCGGTTGCGCGGTCCGGGCGTGGTGCCGGCCAACTCGTCCAGGGAGACGTCGTACACCTTCGCGAGCTGCAGCAGCACCTCCAGGGTCGGCTTGCGCCGACCGGTCTCGATCCGCGACAGCGTGCTCACCGAGATGCCGGTCGTGCGGCTGATGCCGGTGAGGGTGACGCCGCGCCGCTCGCGCGCGGCCCGCAGCCGAGGACCGATGGCCGCCAGGGTGTCGGCCGTGCCGTCGTCCGTCACCGTCGCCCCGCTCTCTCCGGACATGCCCGCCTCCACCGCCCTGTCCTGCCAGTTTGCCAGAATGGCAACGATGCTCGCGCCGGGTGGCCGCCCCGCCGCAGGATCAGTGCGTAACCGCAGCCGCCCGTGATCCGAGGAGTTGCCCATGCACCCGCCCGTACCGTCCGCAGACCTGCGCCACCGCACCGTCGAGGCACCCGCCGGGCGCCTGCACCTGGTCGAGCAGGGCACCGGGCCGCTGGTCCTGCTCGTCCACGGCTTCCCCGAGTCCTGGTACTCCTGGCGTCACCAGCTCCCGGCCCTCGCGGCGGCGGGCTACCGGGCCGTGGCGCTCGACGTGCGCGGCTACGGCCGCTCCTCGAAGCCGGCCGCGACGGACGCCTACCGGATGCTCGACCTCGTGGCGGACAACGTCGCCCTCGTGCGCGCCCTGGGCGAGGAGTCGGCGGTGATCGTCGGACACGACTGGGGTTCCGGCATCGCCGCGGCCTCCGCCCTCCTCCGTCCGGAGGTGTTCCGCGCCGTCGCGCTGCTGAGCGTCCCCTACGCGCCGCCCGGCGGCCCCCGCCCCAGCGACGTCTTCGCGCAGATGGGCGGCGACCAGGAGTTCTACGTCTCGTACTTCCAGGAGCCCGGCCGGGCCGAGGCGGAGATGGAGCCCGACCTGCGCGGCTGGCTCGCCGGCTTCTACGCCGCCATGTCCGGCGACACCATGCCCACGCGGGGCGAGCCCGACCCCCATTTCGTGGCCCGCTCCGGCGGCCGGCTGCGCGACCGCTTCCCCGGCGGCAGGCTGCCCGCCTGGCTGTCCGAGGACGACCTCGACGTCTACGCGGCGGAGTTCGAGCGCACCGGCATGACCGGGGCCCTCAACCGCTACCGCAACATGGACCGCGACTGGGAGGACCTCGCCCCGTACGACGGCGCGCCGATCAAACAGCCGTCCCTGTTCATCGGCGGCGCCCTGGACGCGTCCACCACCTGGATGGCCGACGCGATCGACGCCTACCCGGTCACCCTCCCCGGGCTGGACGCCGCTCACATCCTGGACGGCTGCGGGCACTGGATCCAGCAGGAGCGTCCCGAGGAGGTGAACCGCCTCCTGACCTCCTGGCTCGCCTCCCTCCAGGGCTGACCTTCCGGACGTGCGTTCCTCCTCCCGGAGGGGTGGAACCCGTCCGGGAGCAGTACGCCGAGCGCGCGTCCAGGGCCGGTCCGCCGTGCCCGCCGGCGGATCGCGGCCTCCGGCGAAGCGGGCCTATGATGAAGGAACAGGGCGGCGCACAGCGCGTCTTGAGAACATCCGACGCTCTCGCGCGCGGCCGGGCCCAGCAGCTGGCGATCGGAGTCCGCGATGGCGCCACACCTGGACCTCAATGTCATCGTCGTCGGCCGGGACGGCTTCACACCCGACAAGCTGCAACAGGTCGAGGACTCGCTGGCGATCATGAAAGGGATCTTCGCGACCCACGGGCCCGAGATCGGGACCGTCCTGCGGTTCCACATCGACGTCAGGGACGCCGGCCACCTGGTCGTGATCCGGAGCCGGTCCGACGTGACGGAACTGACCAACAGGTGGGCGGTGCCCAACGCCGCGCTCGACCTGTTCGTCGTCGACCAGATCACGGCGGAGTTCTCGGGGACCTCGCCGCTCCCGGGCAGGTGCCCGAAGCGGGCGACGAAGGGGAAGCGGGCGCCGGTCGTCTCGCTGCGCGGCGACAAGGCCTTCAGCGGCAACACCTTCGCCCACGAGGTCGCCCACTGCCTGGGCCTGAAGCACTGCGAGCTCATTCCGTCGATCTGCGGCCCGGCCAACTTCATGGCGACCGATCCCGGGGCCAACACCGGTGTGACGGAGGCACAGGCCACCAGGATGAAGACCCACTGCTTCGTCAGCCCCTAGCCGGGGAGTGCGACACCACCATGACCGTGAACCTCGATCGGCTGCTGGCCGCCAAGGAAGGCGGCCTGGATTCCGAGCTCCTGGTCGTCCTCGACGACGCCGACCGCGCCGGCCTGCTCGACCGGGCACTCACCGCGGGCGGCCCCGACCGCGTCCGGGCGATGACCCTTCTCGCCCGGCTCGACCCGGGCCCGGACGGTCCGCTGGCCCGGGCCGTCAGCCTGGCGCTGGAGGAGGGCGACCCCGATCCCTTCGTGGTCGCCGCGGCGGTCTCGCTGGCCGCCTGCCTCGGCAACGACGCGGTGCCCGTCGTCCAGGCCGTCGCGGCCTCCGCCGATCCCGTGGTCGCGCTCGCCGCCTGGCAGACGCTCCAGCAGATCGCCAAGTCGGAATCCCTGGACGCACTGAGCGCCCTCGCGCCGCCGCCCGGGGACGTCGTCGGCGACCAGGCCGCCTTCGCCCTGTCGGTGATCGCCTACCGGGCCGGGAGCACCGGATTCGAACTCGCCCCGCCCGACGAGACGGAACTCCGGGCGATCGAACAGAACGAGCAGGCCGTGACCGTGATCAGCACGACGCCACCGACGGCCGTGGACTTCGAACTCCTCACCCGGCTGACCCACGGCGAGCTCTACCTGATGAGCCCCGAGCCCTCGGCGACGCTGGCGATCGACTGCGGCGGCGACCACATGCTGCTCTGCATCGACCCCGACATCCAGTCCTCGCTGCCGGACACCCTGTTCCAGGGCCCGGCGCTGGCCGGCCTGGTCGCACTGCTCGACGAGGACGGGCCGAGCTACTCGGTGCGCTACCTGGCCCTCACGGCGGCGGACGGGAGCGACGGCGTCCACGTCCTGCTCTGCACACCCGGCGGCGCCCCGGTCTACTACGGGCACCCCGACGGAGGCGAGATCGCCGACGGCACCGTCACTTTCCCGCTCTTCGCGGTCGAGCGCCCGGGCGTCGGCCCGATCGCCCTCTCGGTGGTCTCCACCACGGCCGGCACCAGTCTCGTCGGCGACCTCCTCGCGATGGAGGAGATCGCCACCGACCGACTGGTCCCCGACCCGGATTCCTGACCGGCCCGCACCGGCCTGCTCGGCCGGACCGGCCTGGTGCCCGAGGGCGGCCGGGTGGCGGAGGCCGAGGTGCGTCGCGCGCTCGCCGCGCTGGGCCTGCCCCCGGCGATACGTACCGAGGGGAAGGCGGACGGCGCACGGGTCGGTGTCCTCCGGCGTTGGAGGGCAACGGCTTCGACCCGTGGGACTGCCTCTTCGCCCCGGGTGAGTCCGGGGCGCACCGACGTCTGGACGCCGTCCGGGACACAGCGGACGCCCGGAGAGGGCGGCTGCACCGTGAGCAGCGCGCTCGACCCGAAACCCGCGCCGCACTGCCGTCCGGCCGACCGCCTCCCGACGGCCTCCCGACGGCCGACCTTCTCGAACAGGAAATTCTTCGGCGCGTACCGGGCGCTGATGAGCCACTTCGCGCGTCGTTGGCCGCAAGATTTCCTGTCTCCTGGACGGCAACACATCGTCCGCCCCGGAAGCTGCCGGCCACCGCGGCGACCGTCGGCACGGCGCCGCCCGCGCGCTGCTCGCGGACCGGGAACGTCGACCAGGGTGCGGGCCGGCCGCTCTCTCCGCCGGGGGGTGCGGCCCCGGCGGAGAGAGCCACCGTCGTGCGTGTCGTCAGTTGATCATCATCGAGGACGCCCGGTTGTTGAAGGTCAGGGGCACGTCGGTAATGAAGGTGGTGCCCTGGTGGGCGAGCTGCGCGTAGAGGGTGATGGAGGTGCCGGTGCGGTTGCAGACGGAGCTGACGACGTTGTCGAAGTTGTAGTCGCTGAGCCAGTCGATGTACTCGTGGGCCAGCAGGGCCCGGCCGCCCAGCAGCTGGACGCCGGCGGCAAGCCCGTCGGCGGCATGAGCCGAACCGCGTATGACCGGACCGCCCCTCGGAGACGCGGGCAGCCGGGCGCTGCTACGGTCGGACGCCATGAGCTGGCTTCCCGACGACTTCGTCCACCCCGTCCTGGTACCGCTGCCCGGCGGTGGCCATCACCTGCGGCCGATCCGGGAGGCGGACACCCCGCTCGACTACCCGGCGGTGATGGGTTCTCGCGAGCGGCTGTGGACCATCTTCGGCCCGGCCTGGGGCTGGCCCGCGGAGACCATGACCTACGAGGCCGACCAGGCCGACCTCCTGCGGCACGAGAAGGAGATCGCCGCCCACCAGTCCTTCAACTACGCGCTGTTCGACGCGGCGGAGAGGGTCCTGCTCGGCTGCGTCTACATCGACCCGCCGGAGAAGGCCGGCGCGGACGGCGAGATCTCCTGGTGGGTCGTCGACGACCTGGTGGGCAGCACGGTCGAGCAGGCCCTCGACACGCTCGTGCCGCAGTGGATCGCCGCCGACTGGCCGTTCCGGCAGCCGCGGTTCCTCGGCCGCGGGATCTCCTGGTCGGACTGGCTCGCCCTGCCGGAGCACCCCGACGCGTAGGCGTTCGTCACCCGTACCGGTCTCGAAGGCTTCCGGCCGAACGGGAGCCCCGGTCGGGTGACCGCGACGCTCTCCGCACGTGCACGCGCGGCCTCCCTGGGCCGGGGCACGATCCGCGCGCAGAGCGGTTCCGACGGGCCCGGTCGTCCTTGGTCGTCCGCGCCCGGGCCCGTCGATCTCGAATCGGCCGACCGCCGATTTCCGCGACCGGCCGCGCGCAACGGTCCGTCAGCACGATGGCCGCGCAGTCGGCGTCGCGGAGGGGCCGCCGTCGACGCGAGGTCGGTGACCGCCGCGGCCCCGGCGGCGGCCGTCCCCGTCCGCGTCCGCGTCGCCGGACCCCGCACGCCCGCACGCCCGCACGCCCGCACGCCCGCACGCCCGCACGCCCGCACGCCGTGGAATGTAACGCTTCTGTCACCGCCAGGGATCACGTGCAGCAGCCGCGCCTCACGCACCGTCAGGTAGGGCGGGGGAGCCAGGGGGGCTTCGGGAGGGGACGAAGAGATGCTCAACACACACGAGCCGGGTGACCATGCGGGCCGCTGACGTCCCCGCCTTCACGGCCTTCGTCCACGCCCGGTCGGCGTCCCTCTTCAGGACCGCACTGCTCCTCACCGGCGAGCGTCATACCGCCGACGACCTGGTGCAGTCCACGCTGGAACAGGTCTGCCGGAACTGGCGCCGGGTGCGCGCCGCCGACGCGCCGGAGGCCTACGCGCGCCGGATCCTGGTGAACCTCGCCAACGACCGCTGGCGCAGACTGCGCGGGCACGAGGAAGTCCCGCTGGACGACGGCATCGGGGACGGGCACGTCGATCCCTACCGGGGCGTCGTGGTGCGCGACGCGTTGATGCGCGAGCTGCAGTCCCTGCCGATCGGCATGCGCACCGTCCTGGTGCTGCGCTACTTCGAGGACCTCGACGACGCGGAGATCGGCCGGCTGATGAACATCTCGCCCGGCACGGTCCGCTCCCAGGCGGCCCGTGCCCTGTCGAAACTGCGGGCGACCGTCGACACCCAGGCACTGCAGGCACGTTCGGGAGGCACGGCGTGAAGGACGACCACCTGGAGCGGGAGCTGGCCGAGGCGATGTTCGAGCGTTCACGGCGGGAGGCGCCGCCGACCTACGACGTCGAGAGCCTCGTCGGGTCGGTGCGCCGAAGCCGGCGGCGCCTGCAGACGGCCGCGGCGGGGGCCGTGGTGATCGTGGCCGTGGGCGCCGGCCTCGTGTCCCGGGCGGCCGACGACCGTCTCCCGGTGCCCGTGCAGGCCGCGACCGCCACAACCACCGAGGTGCCTGCGCCGCTTCCGAGCGTCGCACCGTCCTCCCCCACGGCAGCGGCAGCCGCACCGGCACCGGGATCGACACCGGTCGTCCCGGTCGTCCAGGCCGACCCGGCCCGCACGACGAACGCCCTGCTCCTGGCCGCCCTGCGCTACCAGAACCCGGCCACCCGGTCCGCGGTGGATGCGGCCCAGGTGGAGGCGCTGTTCGCCGACGAGTCCGCGTACCGGCGGGTCTGGGGAACCGACTCCACCGGTGTGACCTGCGGCGCCGCGGTCGACGGTGTGCTGGCCGCCGGCGAGATCCTGCTCTACCGGGGCACCGAACGGCTCGACCTGGCCCCGTCGCCCGTCTTCGACGGGGCCACGGGGAAGGTGACCGGCCTGACCTGCCGATCGGTCGTCGCGGACAGCAGGAGCGGCGGCCCCGGCGACCCCACGGTCTCGGGCTTCTACGGCGGGCTGGTGGCGGCCACCAGGGCCGGGGACTCCACCGCACTGGCGAGGCTCGGGAGACAGTTCGTGACCGCGAACCTGCGCTCCGACCAGGGCCCGACCGCCGGGACCTGCTCCTTCACCGCTCCCCCGTTCTGGCTCGCCGACAACCCCTCCTCCGCGACCCTCACCCACGGATGGACCGTGAACCTCGGCGGCCAGCACGACTTCCCGATCGACATCGACGAGAACGCGAAGATCGCCGGCTCCTGCGGCAAGTGAGCCCCGCCGGCCGTAACTGAACCGAACGACACCGCACCGGACCCGCACCGCGGCACGTCCGGCGACCCCGCACACCCCTTCACCCGCCGACAGGCCATGTCGGCATGCCCGGACACCGGAGATCGAGTACCCCGTGAAGCACCGAACCGCCCTCGCCGTACCCCTGCTCGTGGGCGCCGCCATGGCCGCCCACGTCCTGCTCCCGGCCGCCGGACCGGCGAAGTCGGCCGCTTCCGCGCCGTTGCCGGCATCCACATCGTCGGCACCGTCGGCTCCGTCGGCCCTGTCTGCAGCAGGCACCCCGTCGGCGCCCGGCGCGCCCTCCGGACAGCCGTCCACCAACGCGGCTGCCACAACGCCGCAGCAGGCCCTGAAGCTGGCCCTCGACGGAATCGGGGCGCACCACGGCCGGTTCGCCCTCGCCGTCGAGGACCTCACCTCGGGCCGCTCGGCCGCCTACGGCCCGCCCTCCGAGACGTTCGCCTCCGCGAGCATCGTCAAGGTCGACATCCTGGCCGCCCTGCTGCTGCAGGCACAGGACCGGGGAGAGCAACTCGGCGCCGCCCAACGGCAACTGGCCTCCGACATGATCCGCGTCAGCGACAACGACGCCGCCCAGAAACTCTGGACCGACATCGGCCGACGCCAGGGCCTGGACGCGGCCAACGCCCGCCTCGGACTCACCCCCGCCCATGCCGGCCAGACAGCACCCTGGGGACTGACCCGCACCACCACCGGCGAACAGATCACCCTTCTCAAGGCCGTGTTCACCCAGGACTCCCCCCTCAACGCCGCCTCCCGCGCCTATGCGCGCACCCTCATGAGCACCGTCACCGACGAACAGAACTGGGGCATCAGCGCGGCGGCAACACCCGGCAACCCGCCCGCGCTCAAGAACGGCTGGCTCCCGACCGGCACAGCCCAGTCGTGGACCGTCAACAGCATCGGCACCGTCGAACACGACGGACACACTCTGCTCGTCGCCGTCCTCACCGACGGCCAACCCACCCAGCGGGCCGGCATCACCCTCGCCGAACAGGCCGCCGCGACCGCTGTCGAGGCGCTGCTGCGCATACCCTGAGCAGCCGGGGTTCCGGCCCGGAGCACCCCGCGCCCTGCGGGCGAACGCCGCACGAGGCGCAGCGCGGCCGTTCCGGCGGCGGAGCGAGCGCCGGCGGACGGGAGCGGCGACCGCTTCCGACATCACCGGGGGCTCTCCCGCTCGGCGTGCGGGACGCACGGCTCACGGATCACGGCTCACGGATCACGGCTCTCGGGCCTCGCCATTTCGTCGGAAGTGGCGAGGCCCACTGCGTTCCCCAGGTGAGGCGCGGCACCGTGTGCGGAGCGTGGCGGGGAGGCGGGCGGGTCCCGTTGTCAGGCCGTGGTGCGCGGGGTCAGGCCGTCCACGATGAGGGAGAGTCCCGCCTCGAAGGCCGATTCGGGGTCGATGGACGGCACGTCGGCCGGCAGTTCCCCGCCGACGTCGACGCCGGGGCCGACGCCGAGGCCGGAGTCCGCCTGTTCTTCCAGGACGCTGCCGACGGTGAAGCGGCTCGCCGTCAGCATCGCCGTCCGCGCGTCGTGCTCGGGCACGCCGGAGGCGACGAGGAACGCCATCTTGTGGCGGATCCGGTCAAGGTCCGCGGTGGGCGTGGAGCCGGCGTGCAGGCGTGCGCCGTCGCGGCGCAGCAGCAGGGTGCGCCGGAAGCTGCGGGTGTTCTCCAGGAACCACCCGCGCCAGTCGTCCCCGGGCGTCGGCAGCGGTGCGTTCGCGTGGGGCGCCATCGCGGCCTGGGCCATGGCGGCCAGGAGGTCCTTCTTGGTGCGGAAGTGCCAGTACAGCGACGGCTGCTCGACGCCCAGCCGCTTCGCCAGCTGCCGGGTGCTGACGCCGTCCAGGCCGACCTCGTCGAGCAGGTCGAGCGCCTCGGCGACCACGGTCTCACGGTTCATCTTCGTCACGTTGACAATCTATCGCCGATAGACAAGCCTGGAGAAGAATCATTCACCGATAGATTTTGAGGTGATGGACATGGCACAGACCTCCGGGTCGCGCTCCTTGCGCGTCCTCGTCGCCGGCGGCGGAGTCGCCGGGCAGGCCCTGGCCTTCTGGCTGACGCGGGGCGGCCACCGGGTGACCGTCGTCGAACGCTTCCCCGCCCTGCGGGCCACCGGCGCCCAGGTCGACCTCCGCGGCCAGGGCATCGAGGCCGTCCGCCGCATGGGCCTCCTCGACGAGGTTCGGGGCAGGCTCGTCGACGAGAAGGGCGTCGCCTTCGTCGACGCCCGCGGCAGGGCCAGAGCCACGATCATGGCCAACACGTCGGGACAGGGCCGCCAGACCCTGACCTCCGAGTACGAGATCATGCGTGGCGACCTGATCCGCATCCTCAACGACGCGACCGCGCACGACGCCGAGTACGTCTTCGGCAAGAGCGTGGACGGCCTCGACCAGGACGAGCACCGGGTCGTCGCCCACTTCTCCGACGGGTCGTCCGGAGAGTTCGACCTCCTCGTCGGAGCGGACGGCCAGGGATCACGCGTCCGCCGGGCGATCCTCCCGCAGGACTCCGACCCGTACCGGCGTCTCGGCATCCACACGGCCTACTGGTTCGTCCCCCGCGTCGCCTCCGACACCGACGTCCGCGACACCTACATGGTCCCGGGCGGCCGACAGATCATGCGCCGCAGCCACAACCCCACCGAGACCCAGGTCTACTTCGTGCTCCGGGAGGACTCCGCCGAGGCCTCCGCGATCCACCGGGCCCCCGTCGACCGCCAACAGGCCTTCTGGGCGAGCAGGTTCCACGATGCCGGCTGGCAGACCCGACGCTTCGTCGACGGCATGGCGGCCAGCCCCTTCTTCCACTCCCAGGAGACCGTCCAGGTGCGCACCGACACCTGGTCGAAGGGCCGCGTGGTCCTGGCCGGGGACGCCGCGCACTGCGCCTCCCCCTACAGCGGCATGGGAACGTCCGCCGCCCTGGTCGGCGCCCACGTCCTGGCCGACGCGATCGATCGCCACCCGGACGACCTGCCGACCGCGCTGGCGACCTACGACGCCGTCCTGCGACCCTTCGTCGACCGGATCCAGGCCGAGGTCAATCCGCGCCTCCTGCGCCTGGGCCTGCCGAGGACCCGCCGCGGCGTCGAGGCCTTCCAGGCCGCCACCGCGCTCGCCTGCCACCTGCACATCCCCGACCTCCTCGCACGCCGCTCGAGGACGGAGCGCGGCGGCACCTGGCGGCTCCCCCGAGCACGGCACGACGCCTGACTCGATCTTCGATCGGTGCGGCGTGGGCGAGGGGTTCCGGTGTTCGTCGTGGCCGGCGTCGTTGTCCCCGGGCTTCGGACGGTACGGACGTCGCGGACGGCGCGGACAGTACGGACGGTGCGGACGGCGTGGCGCGGGGCCGGCCGGGTCACGCCGTGCGACGCCTCCGCAGCTCGGCGAGCCAGAGCCGGACCTGCTCGTCGTCGTGGAGGTGGCCGCCGCCGGGCCCGTCGAGGAGATCGATTCCGTGCAGGAGGCACAACGCCCACCAGGAGAGGTCGTCCCAGTCCAGCCCGTCCTGCGCGACCCACCCCGCGGCCCAGCGGTCCACCTCGTCACGCGTCAGCCGGCCTTCGGCCAGCGCAACAAAACGGTCTTCGATCTCGGCGGGGGTCGGCTGCGAAACGGCACTCATACCCCTGACCGTACCGGCGCCCCGCGAAGGCTCGCCGACCGCTCCGGCTCCCACGACGTCGCCCACCGGGCCGGACGGCGGAGCGCTGCCGGCGCACTGGACGAGTCGTTCCGAATTGATCGTGATCAGCTTCTCGACAAGCCAAGAGGCTGTTCGGGACACTGCTGGTCAGTGCACATGCAGAGCTCCCGCACCAAGGCCGGCTCCGCATGTCCCGGGTCGCTCAGGACAGCTGCCGAATCGCTCCGGGTTCAACTCAGCTGGTCGCGCACGAGATCGAGGAACGCCTGTCGGCTCGGACGGATGTGCGCCCAGACCTTCTCGTCCTGCGGATCCTCCGGATCCTCGGGGCCCTTCCTGATCACCTCCTGCACTGCCCACGCGAGGTTGCGGGCCGCTTCGCCGACCTCGGACGCGCACAGTATGTGGATCGTCTTCTGCATCACCCACACCCTGTCAAGGACCTGCCGTGCCCGGGCCTGCCACTGCTCGTCAGCCAGGTTGTGGTGATACCGGTCCACCGCGACTCGTTCAGCTTCCTGCACCGCGGACAGGAATTCGACGAGGTGAGCAAGCCGTTCGCTGCGGCGCGCCTCGGCACGTTCATTAGCACTGCGGCGCGCCTCGCCGCGTTCCGAGGCGCGTCCTGCCGAGCGCTGGGCAAGCATCGACATCAGCCCGCCGAGTATGACGCCGATGAGCGGCGCAAGCGTTGTCCACACAACGTCCGACTATGACATCGATGGCGTGAAAACGGCATGGGGTTCAGGCAAGATCGGGCCGGGGCCGGGACGCGGCCAGGTCGTCGCCGCCTTCGACAACGGCGGGCAGCGGACGGCGGACGATCTGAGATCGTCGCTCTGCCCTGGGCGCTCTTGGCCACAGCGCGGACCGGGGGATCCAGCACGGACGGCCATGGCGCGACGTCCGGTCTCCCGTAGCTTGTCGGCCTGCTCGAGCGTGAAGCCGCGCGATCGGGCAGTCCCCCGCCGGCGGCCGGAGAGACAGCCGGGGCAGCCAAGATCGTTCTGTGACGAATGACCTGGACGCCTTTGCTCACCGCACTGTGTGAGGACTGACGACGAGATGACGGACGCGTGGAGTGGGCGCCCTCGGTTCGTTTCCTGGCGTCGTCAGGAGGTGGGACCGGGTACCGGTCGGTGGATCGCCTCAGGACTGCCCACGGTCAGGACCAGGTCCTGACCGTCCCGCCATGCTCTCAGCGAGTCCCCCGCCCTGCCTCCGGATTCGGCCGCGGCGCCCGCACCCTCGATTCTCACCGCCATGGCCCTCTCGGAGCATCCGAGGGCAGCGAACCTGAGCGGCGGCGACTGCGAGGTCGCCTGGGTGGATTCCCCCGCGAGAACGTCGCCGGGGAATCCCTGGTGGCTGTCCGACCGGTCACTGCCGGACGGACGCTGCGCCCCGAAGGAGCTGCGAACCGCGGGCGTCGCCCCGGCGGATCGGGCCGCCATGAACAGGACCTCACAGATGTCGTTCCTGATCGCGAGGACCACGTCGGCCCCCTCCACTTCCGCGATGCCAAGGATCTTGGCACTGCCCTCGGCGGGAAGCGCGTCGACGGTGGCCTGGAGCGGCTGGCCCGCCGGAACGGCGGCCAGCCCGCCCAAGGCCCAGGAACCGTCCGCTCCGGGGGACGCCACCCCGTCACCGGTGCATGCCGTCACCAGGACCGCGGCGACCGGAAGAACCGCCGCGCCCGCGAAGCGGAAGGAGCGCCTCATACTGAACTCCTCTGATCCAAAGCCTTGTTGCAGGAGCACACTACCGAGTCTGGACGTCTTCAACGCTCCCCGCCGCAACACCACCATGGCAAGCAATCCCACGGAATTCCCCTCCCCCGGCCCCTCGGGCCCAGCCGACCGGGGGCAGAGGAACAGCCTTCCAGGGGATTGGGTTGCGCCGGGCCCTTTGGTAGTGGAATTCCCGGCCGCTCCAAAACGGCCGGGGCAGTGCGTTTCGGCGAAACGGGTCGTCGTCGGGTGTCGGCGTGTGGCTGTGCGAGGGGCCGCAGAACCCCGATGTGGTGCTCCCACTCTCCGATCTGCACTCGGTCCGCCCGTAACGCCCGGGCCAGGGTTCCGGTGGTCCGGTCGTGGGTCGGGGCGACTCCCCCTGGAGCGGGCCGGCCGCGGCGGACGTGGCGAACGCAGTGGACGCGCCGGTCCCGGCGGCGCCACGACGGCGAAGCCGTGGTCGTCGGCACTGCGGCGGGCCACCACCGGGGCCGCCGTCCGTGCGGATTTCGCAGCGGACACATCCGCGGACGCGTCCGCGCCGAACAGGAGGACGGCGGCGCGCACACGCGGCGCCCCGCGACCGGAAGGGGAAACCGATGATCGACGTGGAGCGCCGCATCGCGGTGCAGCGGCCCGCCGACGAGGTGCTTCGGTACCTGGCGGACTTCGGGAACACGGTCGAGTGGGACCCGGGCACCGAGGACTGCGTGCGCCTGGACTCCGGGCCCGTGGCGCCGGGAGCGCACTGGCGCAACACCTCGCGCTTCCGGGGGCGGCGCACCGAGCTGGACTACCGGCTGGAGGAGTACCGGCCCGACCGGCTGGTGTTCGTCGGGCACAACCGCACCGTCACCGCCACCGACGACATCACCGTCAGCGCGTCCGCCGACCGCACTCTGCTGGTATACCGCGCCTCGCTGCGCTTCCACGGCCTCGCACGGTTCGCCGCGCCGTTCCTGCGGTCCGAGTTCGAGCGTCTCGCGGACGCGGTGGCCGACCGGCTTCCCCGCGTGCTGGCCCGACGGTGACCGGCACAGCGATGGCCGGCAAGGCAATAAGCAGCGCTGCGATGACCGGCACCACGGCACACCGGGAGGCGACGGTGGATCTCGACGGATGGCGACTGCTGGTGGCGGGTGCCACCGGGACGATCGGGGCCGAGGTGGCGGCCACCGCGGCGGCGCGAGGGGCCCGGGTCGCGGTGGCCGGACGGGACCCGGCGCGGCTGGAGCGCGTGGCACGACGGGTGGGCGCGGAGCGGGGGGAGGCGTTCGACGCCTACGACCTGGAGGGCTGCCGCGGCCTCGCCGCCCGGGCCGCGCGGCGGACCGGTGGCCTGGACGCGGTCCTGGTCACGTTCGGCGCGGTCGCGTTCGGCCGGGCCGGCGAGGTTCCGCTCGCGGTCCAGGAGCATCTGATGGCGGTGAACGCCTCGGCCCCGATGGCCGTCCTCGAAGGGGCGCTGGATGTCATCGCGCCGGACGGCGCGCTCGGGGCGCTGACCGGCGTCGTCGTCGACCTCGCCGTACCGGGGACGGCCGCCTACCGGGCGTCCAAGGCCGCGCTGGCGGCCTGGCTCGATTCGCTGCGGGCCGAGCGCCGCCGGGAGGGCCTCACGGTGCTCGACGCCCGCCTTCCGCACCTGGACACCGGCTTCGCGCAGCGTGCCCTCGCCGGGACGCCCCCGCCGCTGCCGGCCGGGGCGGACCTGGACACCTGGGTGTCGGCGGTGCTCGACGGCCTGCGCCACGGGGGCGCCGTCCTGCGGCCCGACGGTGCGGGTGCCCGCTCCTTCAGACCGTGACCGTGGGGGCGGGAGGGGTCCAGCGCCGGTTCGGGGGGACGGTGCCGCCGACACCGAAGTCCTTCTTCAGCTGCTCGGGGATGGCGTAGTGCATCACCCGACCCCGGGTGAGGGAGGACAGTTCGAGGACCGTGGTGAGGTGGCCGAGCCGGTCCAGGGCCCAGGCGCCCAGGGGCGAACGGTCCTCGATGCTCTCCAGGACCCCGAGCAGGGCGGGCGCGGCCTTCACCACGGTGTCCCAGCGGGTGCGCGGGACGCGGAGCCAGTCGGCGCAGGTGTCGCCGACGAGGTAGCGGATCAGGGCGGAGACGACGGGGTCGAAGAACGTGCCGGGGACGACCTCCTCGTAGAGGTCGATCAGCTGCCGGGTCAGGTGCGCACCCTCTTCCGAGGGCCCCATGTGGCGAAGCATGTACAGGTCCAGGAACTGCCGCGCGTCGTCCAGGGTCACGGGCACGGCGTCCTGGTCCACCCCGAGCATGGCGCCGACGACGCGCCAGGCGTAGTGGTACGCCTCGGCCCCCTCGGTGGACATGTGGATGCCGAGCCGGTGCAGGCTGTCCAGGACGAGCATGGAGAAGAACATCTGCCCGCCGATCATGTCCTCCTGGCAGATCGGCGTCCCCAGCGTCCCGGTGTCCCAGCGGTCCTCGCGCACGAGGTGGTGGCGGATCGAGGCGTGCAGCAGGCGCACCTTCTGCGCGGCGGGGATGAACCTGCTGCCCGCCTCGAAGGCGTCCGGCTGCATCAGGTGGACGGTGAACTGGCCCGTCTCCGCCATCCGCTTGGACGGGTAGTTCAGCCCGTGCGTCGCCGACAGCAGCTTCGCGACGTGCGGCACGAGGTAGCAGGCGGGCATGGACGCGAACGACAGCGCGGTGGAGATGTGCACGCTGTTGTCGATGAAGAAGAGCCGCGCCTTCTCCATCTCCCCCCAGTCGACCCAGGAGGGCGGCGCGGCGGTGACCTGGAGGTACTCGCGGGCGACGTCCGGCAGTCCCTCCGGCAGGGGCGAGCCCGCGGTGGAGACGTAGCGCATCAGGGTGTTGAACTTGCCGACCTCCCCCCGCTCGAACAGGGTGGCCACCACGGCGTCGGCGAGTTCGTCGCCGGACCCGCGCAGGGCGTTCATCGAGGCCTCGGTGTACGGCATGTCGGTGGTCCTTCCCGACGGGCCGCGCGGTGCGGTGCGCGTCCGTCGCACGGAGCGGGTCGAGGTCGGTCGGGTCGGGGACGGCGGGCAGCAGTCAGTGGCGGCGGTCGGTGGCGGCGGTCAGTGGCGGCGGTCGGTGGCGGAGGACGCGAGCGTGGTCAGGGCCCGGCGCGCCTGCGGAGGGATGCCGAGGCCGCCCAGGTGACCGACGGCGTCCCGGACCCGGGCGGCGATCATGTCCTCCACCCGCTCCGGGGCCTTCAGCGCCACCATCAGCTCGCGCACCTCCCGCAGGTGCCGCTCGTCCAGGTCACCGCGGCCCAGCACACCTGCCAGGTGCTCGCGCTGCGCGGGAACGGCGGCCTGCCAGGTCACGGCCAGCAGCGCGGTGGGCCGGTGGGTGCGGATGTCGTCCAGGCCCTCCTTTCCGGTGCGCTCCGGCTCGCCGAAGAGACCGAGCAGGTCGTCGCGCAGCTGGAACGCCTCGCCCAGCGGGAGGCCGTAGGCGGACAGGGCGCCGCGCAGGTCCGGGGAGGCGCCCGCGAGCAGGGCGCCGATGAGCAGGGGCTGCTCGACGGTGTACTTGGCCGTCTTGTGGCGGACGACCTTCAGGGACACCTCGGGGTCCGGGCAGCCCCCCGTGGCCAGGATCTCCAGGCACTCGCCGGCGACCAGGTCGCGCGCGAGGTCCCCCCACACCGGCCGGGCCCTGGCCAGATAGGCGGCGGGCAGACCGCTGTCGGCGAAGAGCTGCCCCGCCAGCGCCATCAGGTGGTCGCCGACCAGCATCGCCAGCGCGCGGGCAGCACCGTACGCCCCCCGTCGCCCCGCGAGGGGTGCCCGGAGCGAGACGTGGGCGGTGGGCAGATTGTGGCGCAGCGGGCTGTCGTCGATGAGGTCGTCGTGCACGGTGGCCGCGGCGTGGACGAGCTCCATCGAGGCGGCCGCCCGCAGCAGGGCGTCGTTGTCGGGCTGTCCACCGGCGCGCCACCCCCAGTAGCAGAAGGCCGCCCGCAGCCGCTTGCCGTGCCTCGCGGCCGCCCGCAACTGCTCGGCCACCGGCTCCAGGGCGTCGTCGATCGCGAGCAACAGCTCGGCCTCGTCGGCCAGGTAGTCGTCCAGCAGGTCGTCGACACGGTCCTTGAAGCCGCTCGGGTCCCACTCGTCAGGCGTCACCGGGCGGCGCCTCCTGTCGCGCGGCCACCTGCCGGGCCAGCAGTTCGAGGTGGGCCGGCGGAGCGGAGCCGACGCGGTCCAGCGCGATCCGGCCGCGGGCCATCAGATCCTGCTGGGCGTCCCGTGCGAGCTCGGGCCCGTCGGACCGCCGCAGCAACTGCTGCACCGTCCCGACGGCCGAACCGATGGTGCTCACGGCGGTACTGACCGCCAGGTCCGCCAGTCCCGCCACGAGCAACAGCGCCCGCTGGTCCGGGCCCTCGCTGTCCGGAGTCGATGCCATCCCGATCCCCTCGCACTGTCGACCGAAGGCGGCACCCGCCGGCACGCGGCACCGCCGACTCAAGGTAACCGCACAACTACCGCACCCAGCAGCCTTGTTACACCATCGAGTGACGGGCGAACTGGCTTGCGCCCTGCGGCGGGCGGCCGGATCCCGTGGACGTGCGGCGCCGGATCCGGGGCCGGGGCCGGGGCCGGGGCTGGGGCCGGGTCCCAGCGGCCGCACGCACGAACGACGAGCAGGCCGAGGGCGCCGGGAGCACCGAGGGACGCGGGCCCGCAGTTGCCGCCGCTTCCGCCGGCGGGGCGCCGCCGGACTCCGGCGGAGAACCGGTTGCACTCGGGAATGTCATCGCGGGGCAACGGTCAGGTGTCCGGCCGGTCGCGGTCCCCCGGAGCGGACGCGGGGCGGGCACGGCGACCGTTAGCGTGACTGCCACGGGGGCCAGGGGCGAGCGAAGAGCAGGGGTGGGACATGCGGGAATCCGTACGGTTCGGGCGGTTCGGTGCGGTCGCGGTGATGGTGGCGCTGGCCGCGACGACGGTCACGGCCTGCGGTGGGGGCGACGGTGACGCGGCGCCCGCGACGAGCACCAGCGCTGACGCGAGCACCGGCGCCGGGGCGAGCACGAGCGCCGGCGCGAGCACCGGCACTCCGGCGGTGACGGCCTCCGGCAAGCCGTCCGGCACGGCGAGCGCGACGGCCGGCGGAAGCGCGTCGTCGAGCGCGCCGGGCGTTCCCGCGCCGGTGACGGTCCCGGCCGTGGTCGACGTGGCGTCGCTGCCCACGACCACCGAGGTCAAGGGGCTGGTGATCGCACAGTCCGTCAACGCGGGCAAGAAGGAGGCCGGTTGCGTCGTCCTGGCACTGGCCCCCGACGGCCGGCTGGCCCGCCTGCGGACCTTCGTCCTCGGCGACGGCAGCGCGGTGCCGGGGAGCACGGTCGGCCCCGGCTGCTTCACTCGCTACGGGTTCACCCGGGACTACTCCGGCATGGTCGGCAGGACGGCCTTCAACTTCAGGACCCCGGTGGACAGCGGCGATCCGCACCTGTCGCTGCTCGGCCCCGGCGGGCCGACGGACCTCAAGGACATCTCCGGTGTCGGCGGGACACCCGGCGTGCGCCAGGACGGCGCCGTCGTCGACCCGGTGAGCGGCGACGTCGTGCACTGGAGCGGCACGTCCTCCTCGACCTCGTTCAAGCTGCGCGCGGTCAGGCCGGACGGGACCGGCGCCCGGTCGCTCGACGTCCCCGGGCTCCAGCCCCCGAGCGCGCCGGGCTTCGTCGGCGGCCGGATGGTGCCGCCCGGGGTGGCGAAGCAGGCCGCAGCCCGGCCGGACGGTTCACTGGCGGTCTTCGTCGACGCCTCGCGCGGTCTCCACGTCGGACCGGTCGCCACCCTGGAGACCAATCCGGTGGCCGAGGTGACGGGGAGCGGCCTCTTCCAGCCGAGGGACTTCGCCGGCCCCGACGAGCTCTTCGTCGGCAGCACCCGCCAGCCCGCCGTGGTCACCCTCGACACCGCCGACCCCGCCCACCCCAAGGCCGCCGTGCGCACGCTCGGCCCGGTGCCGAAGGAACTCGCGGGCAGCGACGACGCGCTGGAGCCGATCGCGGTCGCCCCCGACCAGCGGGCCGCGTACGCGGTGGTCTCGCAGAGCGCGGACAAACTCGGCCGCACGCCTCGGCTGCTGGTCCTCCGGTACGACTTCGGGACGGGGGCGGTGACCGCCGCCGCAGCCCTCGCGCCCGCGGGCACCGGCGGCGCGGCGGTCCTGGAGTACCGGCAGTAGCGGCCCGCAGGGCCGTCGCGGAGGCCGCACCTTGCGGATCTTGCGGATCTTGCGGACCTTGCGGGCCCCGGGCTTCGACGCCGGCTCGTAGCCGTCACCGGCCTCAGCGCTGGATCTGCAGCAGTTGCTGCCTGGTCCAGCACTCCCCGGCCGGGATGAGTGCGGTGATCCGGTCGTTCGTGAGGTCGACGAGGAGTTTCGGCTCGGCCTTCTCCTCGAGGCCAGGAACGCCTTGACGTGCATGCACAAGTTGGCAGGGGTGGGGAAGTTGCTGCCGGGGAGAGGGGGCCTTTGCGCCGCCGGGGCGCCGTGGTCCGGTGGTCCTGTGTACCTGCCCACCTGGTGAGCCCCGCCGGTTCGCTGTCAGGGGGCCGGCGGCGGAGTGGGGCGCGTCGGGGCGGACGGGTTGCGGATGCGTCGGTGGGTGTCGCGTGCCATGTGGGTGCTGGTCCAGATCGCCCATACAAGAACGGCGCCGGGGATGCCGTGGACCGCGAGGAGTGGGCCGCGACCTGCAGCTGATGTGGCGATGGCGTACAGGGTCGCGGCGGTCACGAGCAGTGCGACGGCGCGTGCGCACCACCACAGTGCCTGTCCCTGCTGTCTGGGTTCGGGGCGGGGGGTCGCGGTGACGACGGTGAGGGCGGTGATGGGGCCGGTCATGGTGGCGAGCAGGAACGTGAACCGGAGGAGGGATGCCGCAGCGGTGTCCTGGGGCGTGGCGATCGCTGTCGCGACGGCGGCCGAGCAGGCGGCCCAGGTGGCGGCGAGGGCGCCGAGTCCCGCCCGGGCGATGGCTCGCTGGACGGTAGAGCTTTGGTGGGTGAGCTGTGTCCAGGCGGGAAGTGCGCCGGCCAAAGCCGCCAGGGCCGCTGCGCAGGTGGTCGTGACGAGAGCAAGGACGGCGAGGGCGGTGTGGTGGGTGGTGAGGTAGTGGTTGAACTCGCTGTTCGGCGCGTCGATGTCGGGGGCCAGGTTGACCGTGAGGAAGCTCAGCAGTAGCGCGGCGCAGATGGTCATGGCGCCTGCGGCGGCCAGGCCCGTGGTGCGGCAGGCGGCGAGGGTGGCGGTGTCGGCGGGGGTGGGGTGGGGGGACGGGGTGGGCACGGCTGCCTCCGGGGTCGGCTGCGGGTGAGCTTGGTGGCGGGCCGGGGCGGTGTGCGCGGTGCTCGCGGGTGGCGCTTTCAGTGGGTGAGGGCGCGGGAGATGTCGGTGTTCATGCGGCGCAGGATGTCGAGGACGTCGGTGGGCCAGGGCACGGGTGTGCCCTGGAAGTCGGTGTTGGTCCAGATCTGTTCACCGCGGGCGACGAGTTCCTGGCCGTCGCGGGTGGGGCGGTAGAAGGCGTACTCGCCCATCAGGCGGTGGCCCTGGGCCCAGGGCAGGGCCATTTGCAGGGAGAGGACGTCGCCGGCGCGGATCAGTTTCAGGAATTCGCCGGAGACGGCCTGGGTGGACATGTAGAGCTTGCGGCCTGCGCTCACCGCCGTGATGTAGTCGGGGGTGAGGTCGAGGCCGAACAGCTCGCGCAGGCGGCCCTGCCATTCGATCAGGCGCAGGTAGTAGACGGGCCCGGCCATGCCGGTTTCGCCGTAGGTGACGACGTGGTCGATGGCGTACCAGAACGGTCCGCCGGGTTCGTGCGGGGGCAGGATTCTGCCGTACCTGGGGGTGAGGCCGTCTGCGTGCACTCGGGGTCCTTCCCTCGGGGCGGTGGGCCCGGTTGCGGGGCGGCCGGGCGGGTCAGTCACCGGTGGGTGCGAGGTGGTCGAGCAGCCAGTCGGCGAGGTCGGCGGGGTTGGGTTTGGTCCAGAGCACGCTCGGGGGGATGAGGACCATCAGGTCTCGTTGGAGGCGTTGGCGCAGTTGCATGGCGGTGAGGGAGTCGAGGCCGAGGCCGACCAGGGAGGTGGCCGGTTCCAGGTGGGTGTCGTGGAGGTGGAGGAGGTCCTGGACGGTGGTGATGATGTGCTGCCGCATCAGGACGGTCCGGGTGTCGGGGTGGTCGGCGTCGGCGAGTTGCTGCAGCAGTGTGCCGTCGGGTTGTTCGGTGCCCGGGTGGGTTCGGGCGAGGAGGGCGGTGGGTGCGGTGGTGGGGAAGGCGCCGAGCCAGCGGTCCAGGTCCAGGGGTGCGTAGGCGATGGGGGTGGCGCCGGGCGGGGTGTCGAGCAGGTGTGCGAGGGCGGTGAGTCCGTCCTCGGGGTCGATCAGGGGCAGGCCCCTCTCGCCCATGTGCTGTCCTCTGCCGGTGCGGGCCCAGGCGCCCCACTGCACGGAGGCGGCGGGCAGGGCCTGGGTGTGGCGCCAGCTGGCGAGGGCGTCGAGGTAAGCGTTGGCGGCGGCGTAGGCGGCCTGGCCGGGGGAGCCGAGGAGGGCGGCGGCGGAGGAGTAGAGGGTGAAGAAGTCGAGGTCTGTGCCGAGGGTGGCCTGGTGGAGGTTCCAGGCGCCGGTGGCCTTGGCGTGCCAGACGCGTTCGACGGTGGCGCGGGCGAGGGTGTCGAGGGTGGCGTCCTCGATGGTGGCGGCGGTGTGCAGGACGCCGCGCAGCGGCCGGTCGGGTGCGGCGGCCGCCACTGCGGCGTTGGCGGTGGCGGTGTCGCCGATGTCGCCGGTGATCACGGTGAGGTCGGTGCCTTCCCGGCGCAGCTGTTGCAGGGCGGCTTCGGTGGCACTGTCCGCGGGACGGTGAGCGAACAGGACGAGGTGGGTGGCTCCGTTGCGGGCCAGCCACTGTGCGGCGAGCAGGCCCAGGCCGCCGAACGCGCCGGTGACGAGGTAGGAGGCGTCGGGGCGGATCGGTACGGGGTCGGGGTGCAGGGGCGGAGGCGTGTGCCGGGTGGCGGCCTTGTGCTGGTGGAGGCGGGCGACGGTGCGGCCGGTCGGGTGCAGGCGTACTTCGCGGATGGTTGTGTCCGCGGCCAGGAGTTCCGCCGCGGTGGTTTCCGGGGCGCTGTGCGGGCCGGCTTCGATGAGCCCGGTCGGCACGTGGGGGTACTCGTAGGCGGCGGTGCGGATCACCCCGCTCGGCCCGCCAGCGTGTGCTCCGTCCTGGTGGTGGCGGATCACGGCCCAGACCTTGGGGGGCGGGGTGCGGGTGGAGGCGTGACGCAGGAGTTCGCAAAGGGCGGCGCTCCGGAGGCGGCTGGTCTCGGGGTCGGGTCCGCAGGGTTCGGCGTTGTCGAGGGCCAGGACGATTCCGCTCCAGGAACCGTCGTCGGGGGGCGCCACGTCCCGCGCGTCCAGGGGGGTCCGGAGGGTGTACGGGCGCAGGTAGGTGTCGCACCCGCGGGCGGTGAGCGCGTCGCTGAGTCCGCGGTTCCACGGGGTGTTCGCGTCGGCCAGGACGCACCATGCGCCGGCCGAGGCCGCGGGGGTGTCGGTGGGGAGGGGTTCGGGCAGGTGGACGGCCTGGGCGAGGCGGTTGCGCAAGCGTTCCTGGGGGGTGGTGAGGCTGGCGATCCGCAGACCCTCGACCTCTGCCAGGGGCTGTCCGCCCTGGCCGGTGAAGGTGGCGGACATCACGCAGTGCAGCGAGGTGGCCTCGGTGAGGCGTAGGTGGAGGGTTCGCGTCTGGTTGGTGGGGCCGAGCAGGCGCAGGGTGTCGAGGCCGGCCAGGGCGAGCGGGCCCGGTTCCACGGTGCGGCGGCGCAGCCACACCGCACCGCCGGCCTGGGCGAGGGTGTCCAGCAGCACCGGGTGCAGCGCGGTCATCCACGCGGAGGTCCGGGCCGTGCCGGGGATGCGCACGGTGGCGAGGGCCTGGTCGCCTTCGGGGCTGACTTGCAGGTGCTGCAGGCCCTGGAAGGCGGGGCCGTGGTGGACGTCGTGGTCGGTCCGGTAGGTCCGGTAGATGTCGTCGGGCGCGATCTCGGTCCAGTTCTCCGCCCGGGTGCGTGGTTGCGCTCCGGTGGTGCGGGCGACCGCGCCCGGGCTCACGCGGGCCCTGGCGTGGACGGGGGGTGCGGGCGTCGCGGCGGAGACGATGTCGACCGTCAGCCTGCCGCCGGCTTCCACGGTGGCGCGGGTGGTGACCAGCGGGTCCGCGTCGAGCAGCAGCGGCGTGTGCAGGGTGAGGCCGGTGATGGTGACCAGGTCGGTGGCAAGGGCCTGCCGGGCGGCGGACAGGACCATCTCGCACATCCCGGCGCCGGCCATCACAACGGCGTCTGCCACCTGGTGGTCGGCCAGCCACGGTATGCGGGTCGGTGACAGGTGGGTCTGCCACAGGTGTCGGCCGGGGCGGTCGGGGTCGTGGACGTGGCCGCCGAGGAGGCTGTGCTGGGTGGCGCCGGGCAGGCCCGGCGCCACCGGTTCGTGGGCCGGTTCGGGCCGGTAGTGGACGCGGTGCCAGGTCGTGGTGGGAGCGTCGACCAGTTCGCCCGGGTACCGGTGCTCCCAGTCGAGGGCCGCGCCGGCACAGTGGGCGGCGGCGAGGTTGGCGGCGATGGCGGCCCGGTCGTCGGTGTCGCGCCGCAGTGTGCCCAGTGCGACCACGCCGCGGATCCTGTCGTGGGCGGCGGTGTCGGCGATGGCCCGGGTGATCAGCGGGTGGGGGGAGCACTCCACGAACAGGCGGTGCCCGTCCTGGAGCGCCGCGGTGAACGCGGCGTGCAGGCGCACGGGTTCGCGCAGGTTCAGCGCCCAGTAGCGGGCGTCGCACCCGGCGGGCGTCCGCGGGTCCTGGTGGGCGGTGGAGTAGAGGGGAAGTGCCGGCTGCTGCGGAGTGATGTCGGCGAGGAGGGCGCGGATGTCGTCCAGGACCGGGTCCATGTGCGGGGTGTGGGAGGCCCAGCCCGCCTGGACCATCCGCGCGCCGACGTCGTGGCTCTGCCAGTGCGCGACGAGTCGTTCGACCTGCTCTGCGGAGCCGGCCACGACGCTGGTGCCCGGTGAGGTCATCACGGCGACCCACACGTCGTCCAGGCCGAGGTCCTCGATCGCGGCGCGGGCGTCGTCGGCGTTCAGCATCACCGATGCCATCACACCACCTGTCGTCCGTCCGGCCACCACGGCACGGCGGTGGCTGACGGTCAGGCCCTGGCGCACCGACAGGGCGCCGGCCACGACCGCCGCGGTGATCTCTCCGACGGACTGGCCGATCACCGCGGCGGGCTCGATGCCCCAGGAGCGCCACAGCGCGACCAGGGCGAGCTGGACGGCGACCAGAGTGGGATGGATGTGCTCGACGTCGGTGAGCAGGCCGGGCTCGGTGAGCACGCGGCGCAAGGAGAATCCGGCGATTTCCCGCAGCATCGGTTCGGTCTCGTCCACCACCGCGGTGAAGGCGCGGTCGTGGCCGAGGAGCTGGTGGCACATGCCGAAGGACTCCGAGCCCTGCCCGCTGAACACCAGGACCGGGCCGAGCCCGGCCGGCGGTAGGACGGGCCGCCCCTCGGTGACGTGGTCGTTCGCGCCGTGTGCGGCGAAGGCCCGCAGCCGGTCGGTCAGTTCGGTCCGGGTGGTGGCGTGCACCACCAGGCGCGTGCCGGTGTGGGAGCGGCGCACGGCGAGGGTGTGCGCGAGGTCGCCCAGGTCGGCGGTTGCCGACTCGACCCAGGAGGCCAGGCGCTCGGCCGCCGCGGGCAGTGCTTGCCGGGACGGCGCGGACAGCAGGAACAACCGGCCCGCACCCGCCTCCCGGACCTCGTTCGCTTCCGTGTTCCGGGCCCCTGCCCCACGGCGGCGGGTGGCGGGCGCGGGTGCCTGCTCGACGACGACGTGGGTGTTGGTGCCCGACAGACCGTAGGAGGACACCGCCGCGAGGCGGCCTGTGCCCTCCACCGGCCACGGCATCGCGCGGACGGGAACGAACAGCCTGGACGCCGGGTCCACGTCGATGGCCGGGTTCCACGATGCGAAGTTCACATTCGGCGGCACCACGCCCTCGCGCACCGCCCAGACGGCCTTGATCAGCCCGGCGATCCCCGCCGCGGCCTCCAAGTGCCCCAGGTTCGACTTGAGCGAGCCCAGCGCGCAGCGGCCCCGTCCCCGGCCGTACACGGCGTTGAGCGACGCGTACTCCGCGCTGTCGCCCGTCGGGGTGCCGGGGCCGTGCGCCTCGACGAGTCCGACGGTGCCCGGGTCGATGCCGGCCCGTTCCACGGCCTTGCGGAACGCGGTCTCCTGCATGGCCGAGGAGGGCGCGGTCAGCCGCTCGGCCTGCCCGTCGTTCGACATCGCCGAGCCGCGGATCACCGCCAGGACCCGGTCACCGTCCGCCAGTGCCCGGGACAAAGGTTTGAGGAGCACCATTCCGGCTCCCTCACCTCGCACGAATCCGTCGGCCCGCGCGTCGAAGGCGAAGCAGTGCCCGGCGTCGGAGTGGAACGTCTCGGCCTCCCAGTGCAGCGTGTGCGGGCCGGATATCGTCTGGGTCCCGCCGGCCAGCGCCATCTCGCAGTCACCGGCGGCCAGCGCCTGGCACGCCAGATGCACCGCGGTCAGGCCGGAGGAGCACAAGGTCTCCACCGCCACGGTCGGGCCCCGCAGATCCAGCGCGAAGCCGATCCGCCCCGGTGCGAAACCCGGCACAGTGAGTATCGCCCCGTGCCCGTCCAGCCGGTCCCGCACCGGCCGCGCCGTTGCCATCATGTGGTCCTGCGCGAACAGGCCCAGGTACACCCCGGTGGCGGAGCCGCGCATCCGCCGAAGCGGGACACCGGCGTGCTCGATCGCCTCCCACGCGCACTCCGCCGCCAGCTGGTGCTGGGGGTCCACCATCGGAGCCTCCCTCGGCGCCACCGCGAACGCGGTGGGCTCCCACGCCCACAGGTCCCCGTCGAGGAAACTGCCACGGCCGTAGCGTGCCGCCGTCGCCGGGTCCTGGAAGCTCATCAGCTCGACGGCGTCCCACCGGTCCGGCGGCACCGGGCCCACCGTCTCCCGGCCCTCCAACAGCAACCGCCACAGCGACCCCGGCGAGTCCACCCCGCCCGGGAACCGGCACCCCACACCGATCACCGCGATCGGTACCACCCCGTCGACCGCCATCAGCCCGACCCCATTCCCGTACGTGCCCACCGGCAACGACCGCGCTGTACCGGCGAGGGAAGCGGAGGTATGCGCCCCGGTCCGGCTGCCGCCGGAGCGGGCGCGGACAGACACCTGCTGGGCCCCGCCCCGCCCGCCGTGGAAGGTGGGCCCGTTGGGCCCGGGACGGAGGAGCCCGTCGCAACAGTCTCCTGAGCGCGCGCCGGGGCCGGAACGGCGTGAAACCGTGTCTCCGAAGCACTGCGGGGTGGCTCCGCGCCGGTGCGTGCGAGGCCCGGGACCGGCGGACGGTCCGCGCGCGGTTCCTGCCCGCGCCGAACCGCGCGCCGCGGCGCGCCCCGCAGCCGCTGGCTTCCCGGCCGAACCACAAACCGGTGCTCACCCTTGGGAGGACGTCTCGGGCGGACAGGGCAACCGCCGATGGTGTGGCGGCACTGCCCCGAGCCGTGTGTGCACCGGTCCACCCCGCCGCTGCCCGACGGGGTGGACCGGGGTTCTGGCCGACGGGTTTCCGCTACCCGGGTGGGTGCGGCCGCAGCGGGACGACACGAGGGTCGCCTGACGCCGACCGCTCGCGCAGCCGATGGTTCTCCACGGTGAGCTGGTGGACGACCCGCACCAGGGCGGGGACGTCGGCCCGGAGCCGGCCGAGCTCCTCGTTCTTGGAGGCGATCGACTTCCTCAACGTGGCGACCGTGGCCCGCAGGCGGGCTTCGGAGTCGGGGACGGCGCCGCGCCGGCGGACGTGGTCGTAGAACTCGTTGCGAAGGTCGGGGTGGCGCTGGGTCAGGGCGTTGCGGGGTACTCCGGCTTCCTGGGCGCGGGCGACGATGGTCAGCGCGCCGTTGGAGTGCTGCGGGGCGCCGGTCAGGATGCGCTGCATGGCGGCGCGGATGCGTTAGCGCTCGTCGGGGGCGGGGGTCATCGCGGTGGGGTCTCCGGCTCGGTGAGGCGGGTGCGGTCGTGTTCGTCGGCCCAGGACCGCAGCCGGGCGGCGTTGGTGAGCAGCCGGTCGGCGACGGGCTCGGGGGTGTGGCGGGCCTGCTGGTGGAGCTGGTCGGCGCGCGCACGCAGTTGGTCGGCGTGGCGGTCGGTGCGCACCGTGTTCCCTCAGCCGGGGACGCACCGGCCCAGGGCGGGGACCTCTCGGGTGCCTTCGCGGGCGCACAGGACGGTGCCGCTGCGGTGGACGCACAGGAGCAGGGCGTGCGGGTTGTCGTGGAGGACGGCGCCGTCGCGGGCGAGGAAGGTGCGGGCGAAGCGGGCGGTGATCCGGCGGCCCTCGAAGCGGGGTTCGGTAGCGGCCTGGAGGAGGGCGCGGCGGGCGATGTGCCAGGCGAGGGTGCGGCGGAAGCGGGCGAGGCCGACCTCGCCCGCCGGGCGGCGCACGAGCTCGTCCGCCACCGCCGCTCCCAGCGCGCCCGAACCGACCACGGCGACGCGCATCACGCTCTCCCCAACCATTCGTGCACCTCCTCGGCGACCATACGCATCGCACGGTGACGAAACCCGAGCGGGTGGCGGGGATCGGCACAGCCCGCCCGCATCGACCCTGCGCCCGGGCCCGGCATCGAATTGGTCGACAACCGGCGAGGTCCGGTGTTCGCGCCACGGCGGCCCGGCAGGCGGCAGCCCGGGCCCCCTGCGCGACCCGGCCGACGCAGGGAACGACCACGGACCCGACGAGCAGGAGCGCCTGCTGTGTCCGTTCCCGACTGCCCGGTGTGCCTCGGCGCCGCCGGCGCCGGAAGCCCCAACGACGGCAAAGCGATCCGGGGATTGCCGACGATGTCCTGAGCGCCCTGGCCACGGCCGGTAGGCCGGCGCGGGCGGGCGAGGCGTCCGCGGCGTTCGGCGCCGACAACACCGACCACAAGGTCCGCGCGACTCCGGAGCGGCTCGTCAAGGCGGGCCGGGCGCAGCGCGTGGGCCAGCACCCCGGCCCGGCCACGCATTCACCGGTGGCCGCAGCCCGGACGGACGGCGTGGCCGTACGGCGGGCCGAGGACCCGGCCCGCCGTGCAGCCCGCCGCACAGCCCCTCCGTGCTGCCCGCCGTACTGCCCGACGGTCCGGCCCTGCGCTGCCCCGCGGAACGGTCAGGCGAACGCCTGCGCGTGGTCCGCCGCCCAGGTCCCGAAGGGCCGTGAGGGGCGTCCCAGCAGCGCGGGCACCGCGGAGTCCACCCGTGCTTTCGCGCCGGCCTTCTGGCGCTCCGCGCTCTGCAGGAGCGCTTCGACGATCGCCTCGGGGTAGCGGTCGAGCAGTGCAGCGCGGGCCTGCTCCGGCCCGAGTTCCTCGAAGCGCAGGGGGCGCCCCAGCACCTTCGAGAGCACGGCGGTCTGTTCGCGCGCGGTGACCGCCTCCGGACCGGAGAGCGCATGCACGCGGCCTTCCTGCCCGTCCTGCGTCAGAGCGTGCACCGCTGCTTCGGCGACGTCCCGCGGGTCCACGCAGGCGTTGAGGGAGTCCCCGTGGAGCGCACGCACGACGCCCTCGGTACGGACGGCCCGGGCCCACGACAAGGTGTTGGACATGAAGGACCGGGGGCGCAGCAAGGTCCACGCGAGGCCCGATTCCCGCAGGGCCCGCTCGTTCTCGCGCTGCCAGCGGGTGATGAGGTCGTCCGCCTCCGGATCCTCCACGGCGGCCGCGGAGAGTTTGACCACATGCCGTACGCCGCAGGCCCGGGCCGCGTCGATGAACCGGGCGTCGTCCTCCTCCCCCACCCGGTTGGTGACCAGGAAGGCGGCGCGGACTCCCGTCAGTGCCCGGTGGAGGCTCTCCGGGTCCGTGAAGCCGCCGCGCACCACGGTGACGGCGGGCCCTTGGGCAGTGACGAGTTCGGGCCGCCTGGTGAGGATGCGCAGCGGGTGGCCGGGGGCCAGCAGGCGGGCGACCTCCCGCCCTGTCGTGCCGGTTGCGCCGGTGACCAGGATCATGTGTGCGTCTCCGTTCGTCAGCAGGCGGGAAGGTCCGCGGAGAGCTCGGCGCGGAACACCGCACTGCCGTCCTGGCTCCCCGTGACGGTGATGCCGGTGGTTCCGGCGCGCGAAGTGGCCAGTGCGTCGGCTTCTATCCAGCAGGGGGTGCCGAACTCCGCGTAGCGCTGGAAGGTCATGCGTCTCGAGGAGGGGACGAACGGCTGGGAGGGCGTGGCCAGTTCGGCGGCCTGCCTGGCTGCCTCGAGCAGCAGCATCCCGGGGACGTGGTCCTTCTCGCCCTGGAACAGGACCGGGTGCCCGGTGTCGACCCGCAGCTGCCACAGCCGGTCCTGCGGGGTGGACGAGAGCAGGACGTCCTCCGGGTTCGACCGGCCGACGAGCCCGGCGGTCACCGGAGGTGTCCCCGGGACCTCGAATCCCGGGACGCCTCGGTCGCCCCGTATCCGGCGGTAGGTCTCCGGGCCGACGATCCGCCCCAGGATGGAGCCCGTGGCCACGGCCGACCCGGCCCGGTGGACGACCATGTCGACCTTGAGATGGGAGACGTGCCCCTGGGCCCACTTCAGCTCCGAGCAGACCACCTGCACCTCCACCTCCGCCGGGCCGTCCTCGATGGCGAGCCGGTCCGATTGGCAGGAGAACTGCAGCTCCGTCAGGAGGAAGTGGTGGCCCAGGGGAACGCCGTACCCGGCGTGCAGTACGAGCAGGGTGGCCTGACGCATGGTCTCGGTGACGAGCAGTGGATCGAAGCGGTGCCCGTGCACCGGTACGAAGTACGGGTGCGTGTCGGGCCACCTGGCGACCACCGCGTAGTGGTCGTCCCCGGTCCGTGCCCAGCTGACCGGGAAGGCGTCGGCCTCCCTGGCGCGGTGCAGCTGAGCCAGCGATGCGGGAACCGGCGCGCTGGGCGCCCGGTCGATTCCGGTGTCGATTCCCGTGTCGGTCGTCGTCGTGTTCATGAACTCCCCCGTGGGTTCCGCCGGCGGCAGGAGAGCCGCTTCCGGAACAAGATCCAAACCAGGCAGATGATCTTATGCACTGATCAGGTCATTGCTCAATGAAGAGATCCAGCTCACAGCCGGGAAGGGGCGGCGTGACGAGGCAGGACCTGCCGGACCGAGCACGACGGAAGGACCGCGCGGGCCGCCCCGGCAGCGCCCCGACGGGCGCCGACCGGACTGCGGCCCGCCGTCGGCTATCGGGGCTCGCCGAACCACTGGCGCAGCGCGTCGGTGAGGTCACCCGCGTCCGGCGCCCAGGCGATGTGGCCGTCAGGACGCACCAGCACCGCCTCGCACGGGAGGGCGGCATCGGGTGACGCGGCAACGGTGTTCAGCACATGGGCCCAGCCTCGGGCCGACCTGCCGTGGGCCGCGGCCCGCTCGCCGGACAGGAGAAGGAGCGGACGGCCGTCGGACAGCAGCCCCGTGACGTCCTGCGGGTCCGCGCCCTCCCGCACCGGGACGTTCTCCAGGAACCGCCCCTCCCACCGGGAGGCGAAGCCCGAGCGGACCGGGTACACCGTCTCCTGTGCGCTGATCAAGTCCCCCATGTGCCCACGGGCCTGTTCCAGCGTCAGCAGCTCGGCGACCATCGCGCGCAGCGGGTCGAGTCCGGGGTCGGGTCGCATCAGCGTCAGCTGGACGCGGGTGTTGTCGATGACCCGCTGCGCGGCCGGCCTGCGCTCGTCGTCGTACGTGTCGAGCAGCCCCTCGCCCGCCGTTCCGCGCACGGCGTGGGCCAGCTTCCAGCCCAGGTTGAGCGCGTCGACGAGTCCGGTGCTCAACCCCTGCCCCCCGATCGGGAAGTGGACGTGCGCGGCGTCCCCCGCCAGGAACACCCGGTCCTTGCGGTAGTGGCGCACCAGCCGGGTGAAGTCGCTGAACCGGGTCAGAGCGAGCGGGTCCTCCATCGGGATGTCGTACCCGGCGATCCTGGACGCCTCGTCCTGCAGTTCCCGCACGGTCACCTTCGTGCGCCGGTGGGGATGGGGCCCGCTGCAGTCGAGTGTGCGGACGAGGGTGTGCCCGTCGTGAACGGGCTTCGCGACGACCCAACCGCGCTCGGTGCGCGACCAGCCCCGCGGTGCCTTGTCGGGCTCGGTCAGCCGGACCAGACCCATGATCGCCGAGGCCGTCGCGGGGTGGGTGTCCTCGGCGAAGCCGGCCTCCCGCCGTACGATGCTGCGCGCGCCGTCGGCCCCCACCACGAAGCCGGCACTGTACGTGTGCGTGCCCCCCGGCCCCTCGGCCACCACCTCGACCCCGTCCTGCCCCTGGCGCAGCGCGGTCACCCGGTGGCCGCGCAGCACGGTCACTCCGCGATCGCGGGCCCGTTCCTCGAACTCCCGCTCCAGATCGGCCTGTGCGCGCTTGAGGACGGGTTCCGGCTCGCGGGCGGGAACCGTGATCGTCAGGCCGGGCATTCCGGCGAAGTGGAACTGCTCGGTCACCGGGGCGTCGGAGAGCCGGGGCAGTCCGAGGTAGCCGCGCCGGGCCAGTGCCTGCACGGCCCTGGCGTGGACGGTCCCGGCCTTGGGCTGGACGGGTGTCGCACTCTGCTCCTCCAGCACCACGACGTCGATCCCGTACGCCCCCAGCTCGGCGGCTGTCAGCATGCCGACCGGCCCGCCTCCGACGACGACTATGTCGGTGTGCGTAGTAGTGCGCATGGCAGTCCAGGTCCTCCGCCGGTCGATGGGTGCGGCGGTTCCGGTCCGTTCCCTCGTGGGGCTCCGGCCGGTCCGCCCGGCTTTCTCCGGGAGTCCCGTTCTGCCGTCATGATCGAATCTAGTACAGCAGTACCGTAGTACGGCCGTGCGCGGGGGTGGGACCATGCGTGACCTGGGGGGCTGGGCTTCGGGATGGTTCCCGCCGGCCGGGCCTGCCGGCCGTTGGGCCAAGTGCCCCCGGGCGCGAACTGCGACGCGACCCACCGCCCCTCCGCTCCTCGCCTCCGGCGGGTTGGGCTGACGCTTCCCCATCGCTCGCGGCGGTCGGCGCGAGCGACGGTGTGCGGTGCGGGCCCGGTGGGCGGCGGCCGCGGTGGGCGGCGGACTTGACGCGGTGCCGGCAGGCGGTGGAGCAGTACCTGAGGGTGCCGTTGCGGGAGAGGTCGCCGTAGGCGCGCGGTGGGCGAAAAGGAGTTCGGTCGACGATGAAGCGGCCGGCCGGCCGGGGCTGGGCTGGGCTGGGCTGGGCTGACGAGCCCACCCCGGGACGGTTCACGCTCGCCGCCGCGTCGGCCGGCGCCTCATGAGCATCGTCATCGACCGCACTAGCATCTGCTCGTGCACGGCGGGGCAGCGAATCGTCTCGTCCTCGCGTGATCGCCAACGAAAGAGCAACCGATGCAACCGATTGTCCTGTTCGACCTGGACGGCCTTCTGATCGACTCCGAGCCGATCTGGGACGCGGCAAAGCGTGAAGTGTTCGGTCCGCTCGGCCTGCACCTCACAACGGAGATGCAGGCGGCCACGCGCGGGCTTCGGCAAAGGGACATGGTGGCCTACTGGTTCGATCGGGCCACCCTTCAAGCCGACCCCTACGACGTCGAGCAGCAGATCGTGGCCGCCGTGTGCCGTGGGTTGGAGGGAGTGGCGCTGAAACCCGGCGCCGAACACGCCGTCGCGGCGTGTGCGCGTGCATCGAGGGCGATGGCCGTCGTGTCGTCCTCGCCGGAGTCGGTGATTCGGGCCGCGCTCGCGAGCACCGGCCTTGTCCGATCCTTCGATGCCGTGTTCTCGGCCGAGGACGACGAACACGGCAAACCCCACCCGGGCGCCTATCTCCGCGCAGCCGCCGCCCTCGGCGCCTCACCCGGCGAATGCATTGTGATCGAGGTCTCCCTCAACGGCGTCCTCGCCGGCGTGTCGGCCCGGATGACGGTCGTCGCCGTTCCCGAGGCCGCTGATCGCTGCGATCCCCGCTTTGCGATTGCCACTCTGGTGCTGGAGTCCCTCAAGGATCTCGATCTCTCTGTCTTCGGCGCGTATGTGTCCAGGGGGAGCCGGGACGCCACGTGCGCATAGCGTGCCGCGGATCCTCAACCGTTCCGCGCAGCAGACCGCGCTGTATGACGCCCTCCAGACTTGCGCAGCCGGGCGCGAGCATCGGCGGGTGATCGACGATTCGCCGGATGTTCCGCTGACCGATTCGTCGGACAGCCGAGCCGATCGGTGCGGGAGATCGACTACAACGACGGCGGTCGGCTTCACAGCCGGCCTCACGCTCCAGTTCCCAGGCGGCAGCGTCCGCCTGCTCGGTCTCGTGGACGATCTCCTCGTCGCCCACGACCGGCATCCGGGCGCTGTCGAGGCCCACCTGCACGAGGATGTGACTCTCACGCGCGTGGTGCAGACCTCTGGGGGTTGCCCGTCGCAGTGGGCCGCTTGGACGGCCAGGGGCCACTACCTGTACCTGCGGTACCGTCACGGCAAAGGGACTGTCGAGCAGCATCCGAGCGAGGACGTCGGCTCCTGGGACGGCGAGGAGTCGAGGCTCTGGACCAGCTGGGACGACGGAACCGACGGCGGCCGGATCGACCTCACCGACTACGTCGCCACGGCCGGCCTGCGGCCGGCCCCGGACACCGAGGTCCGCACCACACCGCCGATCGACCGGAAGGCCTGAGAACGATGGTCGTACACCCCAGCCGCGACTACGCGATCACCGCGATGTACTCCGTGTCCGAGGACGCCTGGCACCTGGAGCTGGACCTCGTCCGGGAGCAACGGGCCGCGATGACCGCGGTCATCCCCGACGAGGACCCGACGCGCGAGCCGACGGTGTGCTTCGATCCCCGAGGACAGCACCTGGACATCCCGTACCAGGTCATGCGCTGGTTCATGGACCAGGTCGCGGAGGAGATCCGGACGTCCCGCGCCTGGATGCGGCTGAGGCCCGAGCTGGTGGAGGTCATCCACCGCTTGCGCCAGGAGTATCTGGGCTTCATCGAGGACGTCGACTTTCCCGATGTCCTCGCCGAGCTGCGCGCCGCTGTCCCCGAAGCCGATCTCCCAACCGTTCTGGCGGCAGCCTTCGGGCTGCATCCCGATGGCACCCCCATGGACGGCATGCAGGCGTTCCAGCTCGTCGCTGCGGGTGCGGTAGGAAGTGATCGCTGTCCCGCCGCACCCGTGGCCGAGGCCGGCGGCCCGTGTTGAGCCGACTGATCAGGGGACGGCCTGGAGTTCTTCGTCGCGCTCCGCGAGTTCACCGGTGAGATCGGCCGCGCGCTGTTCGGGCGCGGCGATGCGGCACTGACGATCCGGTGCGGCGCGCCCCGGTCCCGGTGGCCGGTGCCCGTGGCGGGCACTCCGTCGGCTTTCCGGCCACGACTGCCGCCGCGCTCCGGACCGAGCTGTGCCCCGTACGGAGGACGGCGCGAACTCCGGGCGACAGGAGGGCTGCCTTCCTGGACGATGACGGTCGAGAAGAGCAGGACGAGGCACTGGCGGACGGGACGACGACGGTGGGAATGTCGCTGGAAGCGTTGGACGCAGTGGTCTGGGACGGGCTTGAGACCTCCCACCCGAGCTGGCCGGTGGAGGACGTTCCGCGTGCGCTGCGCCGGATCGCCCTTGCGGGCCCGGCCGCGAGGGAGGACGACTTCGCCGGGCCTCCTGCCCGAGGACCTGTGCACCCGGATCGATGCCTGGGAGAGAGCACTTGAGGAGGAGGCCGAGCGGTCCGCGGACGACGACGGAGCCGAGCCGGTCCGCTACCAGTACGACCTGTCGATCCCGCCGGGCTGGCGGGTCGGCGGCTTCGCCTCCCGGCACGCCACCGACCCGTACCCCATGAACTGCCACACCTGCCGGACGCCGATGCACCTGCTGCTGACCGTCGACAGCTCGGAGTGGGACGGCGGCAGCGGCAGCTGGCGGCCGCTGGAGGACCGGGACCTGCCCGCCCGTCAGCACGCCACACCCACCGAGGTCGTCGTGGGCCGACACGGCGAGCTCAACCTCTTCGCCTGCCCCACCGACCCGGACCACCCGCACCGCTGGAGCATCCAGTAGTGGCCGGTCCGAGCCGGCCCCGACCGAAGGGCGCCGGCCCGCCCCCACCGGCCGGCCCCCCACCGGCCGATCCCCCGCTGCCGATCCCCCGCCGTCGATCCCTACTGACCGACCACGCGGACCGCGGCGTCGGTCCCGGTGGCGGTCGCCAGCCGCACCTCCCGGTGCAGCGGCCGCCGGTAGTCGACCCGGCCGAACCCGACCGCGATCTCGTAGGCACCGACGGCCTCACCCCCGGCCACGAAGACCATCAGCTCGGACGACGACCGACTGACGTCCTGTTCCTCCCAGTGCACCGGGTCGCCGACCACCTTCGAGATCTCCTCGTCCCGGGTGCCGCGACCGAACACGTACACCGTGTCCCAGTCGAGGCCACCCGGTGACGTCAGCGTCACCTCACCCGGGCCGGACGGCCCCAACGCCTCCAGCTCCCGGTCCAGTTCCGCACTGATCACGGCCCGCACCGGCTCCTCGCCCGCGGCGCACCCGGCCACCGGCGCCCCGGCGAGCACGGCTGAGAGCAGTCCGGTGAGCACCGGGGCCGGAACGCGGCGGGCCGCCATCAGGACTTCAGCCCCGACGGCACTCCGCCCGGGTCCTGACCCTTGCCCTCGAACGGTTTGTTGTTGCTCTTTCCGGTCCGGCCGTCCTCGACCTGGTCGCTGTAGGCCAGGGCGCCGCCCTCCGGCTTGATCACCACCGTGTCACCGCGCCGCACGGCCTCCTCCACCAGACGCTCGAGCTCCTGGTCCGAGGCGTGCGGATTCGCCGCGGCGATCCGGCGGCCGACCTCGTTGTTGAAGAGGTCCATGGCTTCCCGGTCACCGGGATTCCCCGGCAACTGCTCGTGCGCGCTCGCATAGCGCTTGGCCCAGTCCTCGCCGAAGCGCTTCGTCATCAGCGCGTTCCAGTACGCGTGCCGGAACGCGTCCCGATGGCTGTCGTTCTCGCCGTTGACGGGGGAGAACTTCTCGCCGGAGACGTCGAAGGCCTTGTCCTTGATGTCCGAGAAATCCATCCGGGCGAAGACGGTGAGCCCGTCCAGCATGAGCGCCTCGCTCGCGGTGATCTTCTGCCGGTCGATGCCGAGCACCCAGGCGGTGATCGCGTCCGGGTACTTGACCGTGCCGTGCGGATCGTCCTTGACCTGGTAGCCGGCCAGGATGGTGCCCGGGTCGGCCCGGCGGCCGTCGTGAGCGGTGGCGTTGAACGCGTCCTCGTGGATGCCCAGGTCGTCGGTGATGTCCTGGCAGGCCGCCTGGTCGGCCGCGGTGGCCCTCCGCAGGGCGTCGTTGATCCGCCCGTGCACCTCGCGGGCCTTCTCCGGGAGCTCGCCGGACCGCGTGTCGGGATCGTTGCGCATGGACTCCGGCCAGTTCACCCCGCCGTCCGGAGTCACGTTCACGCCCAGGCGGGCGGCGTCGTCCAGAGCCTGGACCAGGGCCTGCTGCGCGGCCTCGAACTCGGCCGCGGCGGTGGTCAGTGCGGTGGCGAGCGCCGCCGCCTCCCGCTGGGCCGCGTCCAACTGCCGCTGGTCGTCGGCCATCGCGGCCCGCGCGGCATCGGCCGCCGGCCCCGCCCAGCCGCTCCGGGCCGTCGCGTCGGCGACCTCCGTGCGGTAGCGGGCGGCCAGTGCGGCGAGGAAGCGGGACTGGGTGAACCAGCCCTGCCCGGCCGACCGCAGCGGGCCGGTCCTGGCGTCACGGACCTGATCGACGGTCAGCATCGCGCTCACTGCCCCTCAAAGGCGGTCTGGTTGGCGGCCTCGGTCGAACGGTACTGCTGGGCGGTGGCCTCCAGGTTCCCGCCGGTCCGGCCGAGCCGCTCCGCGAGCGCGTCCGACTGCTTCTCCCACACCTGGGCCAACCGGGTCAGCACGGAGGCGGTCTGCCAGCCCGACAAGCCGCCGGCGGCGCTGTTGGCCGCAGTCTCCAGCGTTCCCGAGGTCGCCAGCACGATCTGCCGGAAGTCCAGTGCGATCTTGCCCGCCCCCGCCAACGCCTGCGGGTCGACGCGGACGGTACTCCCGTTCAGGTCGGTCACGCCCACTGTTACTCCTCGTGTCGAGTCGTTCTGCGGAGTGTGCGCCAGAGGAGACGAACGACGCAACATCGCGGTTCCCACGAAACGGCTACCCGCCAACGTGCTTGACGCTCCATCAGCACGGGCCGCCTCGGTGGCGGCGTCGAAGGACAGTTGACGCCCAAGGGAAGTCGAGACGGCCGGCGGGCACACCGGGCGGGCGGAGCGCCGAGTCGGCCGAGAGCCGCCGGAGCGACGCCGGGTTCGGCGCCGGAGAGCATGTGCCGGACCGGAGCGTCGGGCGCGCAGACAGCCGGCCCCTCCCCCGCCTCCCGCTCGTCCGGAGCCGCCGCCGGAACTTCGGCCGCGAAGGAGGCGGCGGGTGTACTGTTTCACATGTCATATGCCGTGACGGGTGGGGGAAATGTGACCGGTATCGACGAGGACGACGTGGTGGCGCTGATCGAGGCGCTGGCCCGGACCAGGGGCGCCGAACCGGCGCTGGTGCTGGCGGATGCCCGGGGGGTGCGGGAGGAGATCGACTACCGGGAGCTCGACCGGCGGGCCGAGGAGTGGGCCGCGCGGTTGCACCGCGCCGGGGTGCGGCCGGGCGACCTCGTCGCCGTGGCGGCCGCCCGCGGGCCGGGGCTGGTGGTGGCGCTGCTCGCCGTCCTCAAGGCCGGCGCGGCCTACCTGCCGCTGGACCCGCGTTACCCGGCCGACCGGCTCACCGGGATCCTCACCGAGTCGGCGCCCGTCCTGCTGCTGAGCACGGCGGGGACCGAACTGCCGTGGAGCGGGCCCGTCCTGCGGCTCGACGACGCGAGTACCGGGTGCGACGCCCCCACCACGAGCGGCGATCCCGCCGGACCCGCCGCGAGTGACGAGGCCGCCGCGCCCGGCGCCCCGGAACAGCACCGCCCGGACGCCCACCCGCGGACGCCCGCCTACGTGCTCTACACCTCCGGCTCCACCGGGCGCCCCAAGGGCGTGGTGATCTCCCGCGGCGCCTACGGCACGGCGCTGCGCACCCTGGTCCGGCGGCTCGGCATCGGCCCCGGCGACCGGGTGCTCGCCGCCACCACGATCGCCTTCGACATCGCCGGGCTGGAGCTGTTCGGCGCCCTCACCGCCGGCGCCTGTGTCGTGCTCGCCGACGACCGGCAGGTGGGCGACCCGGCCGCCCTCGCCGAGCTGATCGCCGCCGCCGGAGTGACCGTGGTGCAGGGCACCCCGGCCCTCTGGTACGGGCTGCTGAACGAACGCCCGGCCCGGCTGCACGGTCTGCGGGCACTGGTCGGCGGCGAGGCGCTGCCGCGCGACCTGGCCGACCGGCTGATGGCGGCCGGCACCTCACCGGTCAACCTCTACGGGCCCACCGAGACCACCATCTGGTCCCTCACCGCCCCCGTCACCCCCGGCGACGGCCCGCCCCCGATCGGCACGCCGCTGCCCGGCACCACCGCCCAGGTGCTGGACGCACGGCTCCGCCCGGTGCCGCCGGGCGAGGACGGCGAGCTGTACCTGAGCGGCCCCACGCTCGCCACCGGCTACCTGGCCCGCCCCGGGCTGACCGCCGAGCGGTTCCTGCCCGATCCCGCCGGACCGCCCGGCGCGAGGATGTACCGCACCGGGGACCTCGCCCGGCTGCGCCCCGACGGCGACCTGGAGTACCGCGGGCGATGCGACGACCAGGTGAAGGTGCGCGGCTTCCGGATCGAACTGGGCGAGGTCGAGGCCGCGTTGCTGGCCGATCCCGCCGTGAGCCGGGCCGCGGCGGCCGTGCGCGGGGACGGCCCCGAACGACAGCGGCTGGTCGGCTACCTGGTGGCCGCGCCCGGCTCCGGGCCGGCCGACACCGACCGGGTCAGGGCCACCGTGTCGGCCCGGCTGCCCGGCTACATGGTGCCCGCCGCCCTGCTCTGGCTGGACCGGCTGCCCCTGGCCCCCAACGGCAAGCTCGACCGGCGGGCGCTGCCCGAGCCGCCCCGCCCCGGCGCGGCCCCGCTCGGCCGGGCCCCGGCCGACCGGAACGAGGCGGCGCTCTGCGCGCTGTTCGCCGAACTGCTGGACCTGCCGGCGGTCGGACCGGAGCAGAGCTTCTTCGACCTGGGCGGCACCTCGCTGCTCGCGGCCCGGCTGACCGGCGAGGCCCGCGTCCGGTTCGGCCGCCGGCTCGGCCCGCGCGACCTCTTCGAGCACCCCTCCCCCGCCGCCCTCGCGGCCCTGCTCGGCGACGCCCGGCCCGCCGGACCACCACTGACCGCCCGCCCGCGGCCGGACCGGATTCCGCTCACCCCCGCCCAGCACGGCCTGTGGTACCTCGACCAGTTGAACGGACCCGGCCCGCTCTACAACCTGCCGCTGCTGCTGCGCTTCGAGGGCCCGCTCGACCGGGAGGCGCTGCAGGCCGCGCTCGACGACCTGACGGAGCGCCACGAAGCACTGCGCACCACACTCCCCGACGACCTGGGCATCCCCCACCAACGGGTGCACCGGCCCGGTGAACTGCCGCTGGAGCCGGTCCTTCGCACCGTACCGGAGCACGGGCTGGCGCAGGCACTGGACGAAGCCGTGCTGGCGGTCTTCGACCTGGCCGCGGACGCCCCGCTGCGCGCCGAGCTGCTGGCGCACGGCCCGCACCGGCACACCCTGGTGCTGCTGCTCCACCACAGCGCCGCCGACGGCTGGTCGGTGGACCTGCTGGCCCGTGACCTGCTCTCCGCCTACCGGGACCGGCTGGCCGGCCGGGCCCCGACGTGGCCGCCGCTGCCCGTCCAGTACGCGGACTTCGCGCTCTGGCAGCAGCACGGCGCACCCGAGGGCGAGGAGGAGTTCTGGCGCCGGACCCTGGACGGCGCACCCGCCCTGGTGACGGTGCCGGGCGACCGGCCGCGCCCCGGCGCGGACTCCGGCCCCGGCGCCGTGCTGCCGTTCGCGGTGGACGCCGCCGACCACGCCGAGCTGGTGGCGGCCGCCCGACGGCACGAGGCCACACCGTTCATGCTGGTGCACACCGCGCTGGCCGCCCTGCTGACCCGCCGGGGCGCCGGGACCGACATCGTGGTGGGCACCGTGGTCGCCGGACGGCCCGACCCGGCGCTCGCCGAGGTGGTCGGGCACTTCGTCAACACCGTGCCGCTGCGCACCGACACCGGCGGGGACCCGGACTTCGCGGAGCTGCTCTCCCGGGTCAGACAGGCCGACCTGGCGGCACTGGACCACCAGGACACCCCGTTCGAGCGGCTGGTCGGCCTGGTCAATCCGCCCCGGACCACGGACCGTCAGCCGGTCTTCCAGGTGCTGCTGGCCTTCCAGGTCGAACCAGCGCCACTGCCCGCGGTACCCGGACTGACGGTGACGGCCTCGGGACGGAGCACCGGCACCGCCAAGTTCGACCTGACCTTCTCCCTCACCGAACACCTCGGCCCCGGGCGCGAGCCGCTGGGCCTGGCCGGTGAGCTGGAGTACCGCGCCGACCTGTTCGACCCGGCGACGGCCGACGGGCTGGCCGCGGAACTGGTGGAGCTGCTCCGCGCCGCCGTCCAGGAGCCGCAGCGCCGGATCGGGGCGTGAGGCGGGCCGGGGCGTGAGGCGGGCCCCCGTTCGACCGCGCGTTGGTGCTGCGGGCCGACAAGGACAGCAAGCGCGCCTTCCTGCCGGTGTCCGAGGCCGGCGACCTGGACGGGATCGGCCACCCCGACCTCCCGCGTGGACTGGTCCCGCTGGAGCGTGGTGCTGCTCAAGCCGGACTGCGTGCGCCGCTGCCCGGCCGATCAGGTTCTGGTCCGGCTGGAGCCCACCGCGCGGATCGTCCACCGGCAGCGGGTCCTCGTGGAGGACCGGCAGATCCACGTCCACTACCGGGACCTGGTGGTCGAGCGGGACCTGTTCGAAGTGGACGTGCCCGCCTGCCTGCGCACCACCTACGTCGGGCAGGAGGTGGAAGTTGCACTCGTCCACGCCGATCCGGGCGCCCCGGAGCGGCTGCGCGACCTGTACTGCGTGCGGCCAGGTCGCCCGGTTCGCGCTCCTCCACAGCGGGGCGGCGGCGGTCCGGGCCGGATGCCTGCCGGTTCGAAGCATCTGAGTGAGGCGACAGGTCCGGGTGCGTGTCGACCACGAACTGTCTGACGTGAGGTCGAATACTCGAACGGCCACTGGCACGCCACCATGAGCGCTCACTTTGACCACGCAGGTGCCCGCGCGGTGTCGGCCTCAAATATCTGAAAGAAATGGACAGTCCCATGTCGAACACGCCTGCTCCGGTGCGCCGAGCATGCAGGGTCCTGCTTTCGGCCCTTCCGGTCGTCGTGTCGGTGACCGCGGTCACCACGACGCCCGCGTTCGCCGCCGAGGCGGTCTGTACGGTCGACGGTCAATCGGTCCATGGCTCAACCATCAACGGCACGGACGGCGACAACGAATTCATCTGCAGCGAGATCCCCCGCGGCGCTGTGATCAATGCTCGAGGCGGGAACGACAGGATCACCGTCACAGCCCGGCCGGGCAAGATCGGCAACCGGGGCGAGATCAACGGCGGGACCGGTAACGACACCATCATCGTGCGGGGCGGTGACGGAAACCGTCCCGGCGCCGCCGGCGCTGCCGGTAATACCGGCGAGATCTACGGCGGCAGTGACAGCAGCGACACCATCGTCGTGACGGGGGGCGAAGGAAGGGCCGGGGCGCCCGGCAGTGGCCTCACCTGTCAGAGCGGCGGAAAGGGCGGAGCCGGCAACGACGGGCGCATCAGCGCCCACGGCAGCATCTCCGTGACCGGAGGCGCGGGCGCCCGGGGCGCGGACCGGACGGGGAAGAAGGAGGACTGTGACGGTGGCGACGGCGGCGACGGCAACGCTGACCGCATCATCGGCACAGGCCCCGGCAGCGTCGTGGAAGCCCTCGGGGGAGCCGGCGGACTCGGCATCCAATCCGGAGAGGGCGGCGACGGCGGCAACGGGAACAACGGCCACATCACCATCGAGAACGGCGCCCAGAACAGCATCGCGGTCCGCGCCACCGGCGGACACGGCGGCAACGGCGGCAGCCGCGGGGACACCGGCTACCTCGGCGGCGGAGGCAACGGCGGCAACGGCAACAACAGCAAGATCGACATCGACAAAGCCGGGAAGGGCTACGTGAAGGGCGGCGACGGCGGCAACGGCCAGCCCGCCGGAAAGGGCGGGAAGGGCAACACCCACAAGGGCAGCATCACGGCCCCCGAAGGCTACGAAGCCCCCGGCGGCAACGACGGCGCAAGCACCACCTGACCTCGCAGCGCCCCGACAATCCCGAACCGACCCGGCTGACCCGCTCATCGGGACGGGTGCCGTCACGCTCTGAGACGCCGTTGTCGTAGCGGTCTTGCTGGACGTGGGTCCGACCGGTGCGGATCGGTCGGGTGATTCTGCCGCGTGCCGGACGTGAAGACAGGGCCCCTGGTTCAGCTCGAGGTCGTCGAGACCGTGAGCGCGCCAGGAGGCCCTGTTGCCGCAGTTGTACGCTCTCGCGCCCGTGGGTTCCGACTCGGTTGCTCGTGAGTGCGTGTCTCGCTCACCGGTCCGGGAACGCGGCGGACCGACCGCACAGGCGGCCGAAGCGCCCGTCGGACATGACGGATGCCGAACGGGCCGTGGTCCTCGATGTGTTGCCGGTGCCTCGTGGACACCTGCGGGCTGCTGCTGTCGGTGCTGGTCACCGCGGCTTCTGCCACCGACCGCGACGCGGCCCGGACGCTGCCGGCCCGGCTTCGCGCACGGCACTGGCGCATCACCCCGGTCCGGGCCGACGGCGGCCGCACCGGACCGCTGATCGGCACCCGCGCGGGGCGAGTCGGCTCAGTCGCCGAGGCAGCTGGTGCCGGTTGCCGGGTTCAGCGTGGCCACGAAGTTGAGCGGGCTTCCGCAGACGTTGAGCGGGATGTGGACGGGGATCTGTACCCGGTTGCCGCTGAGAATGTCTCTCCCGCTGTAGACGAGCGCGCCGTGCGTGGAGCCCGCGCGGTTGGCCTTGCCCGAGGCCGCGTGGGGATCGGGCAGGTTCTCTGCGGCGTGGTGGTCCTCGGCGACGTTCAGGTGGCCGGTGTTGTAGTCGTAGACGACGACCTCCTCGTCGGACTCGTTGCTCACCGATCGGATGGCGACGCCGGATCCGGGCGTGAGTCCGACGAACGGTGAGCCATTCGTCCCCCGGAACAGCACGTAGCCTTCGCCCATTTGGTCCAGCTCGGTGAACATCGCCACGGGGTTCTCGTCGGCGAACTGGGCGACAGCCGCATTGACGATGTCGGCGGGACCCCAGGCCGCGATCATGCCCGCCCTGGTCCGCACCTGCAGCCCCATGGCAGCCAACTCGGAGGCGACGCTGCTCACCCGGGCGAGGGCGGCGGCGCTGGGGGCCTGGTCGGCCGCGCGGGCCGGGCCGAGGGCGGCGAGCGGGAGTGAAGCCACGACGAGAGCGGCGATGCCGAGGCGCACGCGGCGGCGTCCCGGCGTCCTGGTGGTGTTGCGGACCTGTGCGGGGTCGGTCATCTTCGACTCCATCCGTGGGAGCGGATGCGACAGAGCCGAAACCGTCACATCCTGTCATTTTATCGACACTTTCCGTGTCTGCGATCGAATGTAACCGGGCCCGCGTGGGGCGGCCACGCGGATGCGAACTGCTGTCCACCGAACAGCCCCCGGGGGGGTTCGCATCCGTCGAGTCCTGCGAGGGCCCCTGCCGAAGCCGTGGGTGCCGACACCCGGGCACAGGGCCACGGCGGTCGCCGAGGCCACAGCGTCGGCGAGGGAGGCGATGGCGACCGGCAGGCTGGCGCCGGTCGGCACGACCGCAGCTGAGTTCGCCTTCCCCTCCGGCGCATTGTCCGGATAGTGGACGTGCCTCCGGGGGTGCCCAAGACCGTTTTTGATCAGCGGTCTTGTTGATTCGTGTGCATGTCAAGGGTCGTATTGAGACGAAGGGGTCGACTGAGTGTGGACCTCTTCCTGTGGTGCCGCTTAGCGTCGCTCAGCAACCCCGCCTGTCGCAGATGGTGACGGGCAGCCCACGGTTGGCGGCAGCGACGTGAGTGTGGAGATCTACTCGACCGACACCGACTCCGGTCAGATCTCGGTCGTCCGAATGAACGGTTCGTCCGAGTACGAGGTGGTGAAGGAGACAGCCGTCGGCAATGCGCGGTGCGGGAGCGTGAAGTTCACCCACGGCGGGCGCGGCTCCGTTTCCACCACGGTGCCCGTGGTGGACCTGGAGTCCCGTACCGGGCCGACCCGGGTCGCCGTCGGACGGGACCCGCGGCACATGGGAATCAGCAAGGACCGCGGCTTCGCCTACGCGTGCGTCCGGGGCTCGGGCTGCATCGCTCGGGGTTCCGGGAGCCGGCGGCCGCGCGATCGCTCAAGGTCAGCTACGGCCCGTGCGGCGCCTCGGTGTTCGACTCGACGAAGGTCGAGTTCGACGCGGGCGAGCTGAACGAGGCGGCCGCCCGGCTCGGCCGGGCCCCGACGGCCGCGAAGTAGACACAGCACACCGATCCGGTGTCCGGCTCCCGGCAGGCCTCCGTCGGCAACGGCCGACGCAGGCCTGCCCACCTGGTGAAAGGTTGAGGGCTCTTGCCCGTCGAGGTTCGTTTCCACCGGCTCCACCCGTGGGCGCTCCCCCCGCGCCGGTTCGAGGTCGACCGGCGGGAGACCCGCGAGCACGCCGAGGTCCTGCGCGAAAGCTTCCGCTTCGTACGCGCGGACCGTCGGCCCGAGCACTGCGCGCCGTGGGTCATGGGACAGGAACCGGGATGGCGGGTGCAAAGCCCCGTCGACGTCTCGCTCACCCCGCTCGACCGGACCGAGCCGAACGGCGCCGACGCACCGGAGGCGGCCGGGCGGGCGGTGAACCGGACCGAGCTGTGGCAGCGGGAGAAGTCGCACCCGGCGGTGGAGAAGACCTCCTGGCTGCACCTGTACCGGTTCAGGACAGAACGCGGCTGGGAGAACACCCTCTTGGCAAACGGAGTCGGCACCGTCGAGTGGTGCCTGGGCTGGTCGGCCCAGGTCCCGCTGCGGCCCACCGCACCCCTCACGCTGAGCCACGGCCGCGAGACCGCCCGCATCGTGCTCCCGCACGCCGACTCCCTCCAGGCCCGCAGCCCCTACGGGGAGCCGGCCCAACCAGGTACCGAGGGGGAGCCGCGTGCTTGAACTGTCCTTGTCCCAGGCCCGGATGATCGCCGTGACGACGCAGGGCCTGCACAGCGGGTCGGCGCCGCCGACCGCCGAGGAGACACTGCGCCGGCTGGGCCGCATCCAGCTCGACACGATCAGCGTGGTCCGACGCTCCCACGAACTCGTTCAGCTGGGGCGAGGCGTCCCGGCCGCGGAGGCCCGTCGGCTCATCGGCGGGGCGGGCGCTCCCGTGCTCTTCGAGTACTGGGCACACGCCGCGTCCCTGATCCCGATCGGCCTGTGGCCGCTGTTCGCCTTCCGGCGTCGGGGCTACGCGGACGACGGATGGACCGGCCCCGTGGTCGACCCCAGCGCCGTCGACCACGTCCGGGCCGTGCTGGCCGAGCGCGACGCGGTCACCATCACCGACCTGGGCGGCGCCCAGGGCAGCGGCAGGGAGCGCTCCTCGGCCGACAAGTGGGCCCTGGAATGGCTCCTGGCCACCGGCGAGGCAGCCGTCGTACGCCGCAGCCGCTGGCAGCGCGTCTACCAGCGGGCCGAACTGGTCGTCCCCGCAGCACTCCTGCACGCCGAGCCGGACGACGCGCACTGCCTGCGCGCACTGGCCGGCCTTGCTCTGCGGGCACTCGGCGTCGCCACCGCAAACGACGTCGCCGACTACTTCCGGCTGCCGCCCCGCAAGGTCACCGCGTGCCTGGCCACGCTGGAGGACGCCGAACCCGTACGCGTGGAAGGCTGGGAAGAGCCCACCTGGATGTCCCGCGAGGCGGCCGGCGCCCCGCCGGCCGACCCGGACCTGTGCACGCCCCTGTCCCCGTTCGACTCCCTCCTCTGGCACCGCCCCCGCATGCGGCGCCTCTTCGGCGTCGAGTACCTGCTGGAGGCGCACAAGCCCGCCGCCAAGCGGGAGTGCGGCTACTTCGGCATGCCGGTCCTCGCCGGGACCACGATCGCCGGACGCATCGCGGTACGCGTCAGCAAGGGCACCGCCGTCGTCGAAGGGCACCAGCTCGCCGACGGCCACGACCCCGCCCACCTGGAACGGGCCCTCGCCATCGCCTGCCGGTGGGGCGGCGCCGACCAAGTGCCCGCCCTCGACCAGCCGCAGCCACCCGGCGGAGCAACCCCGTGAATCCAATGACCCTGTCAAGCCGGGCCGGTGACCTGCTGTGACCGGTTCAGATCCCGGTGGAACCGGCGCGGGCCGAGCGACTCGGCCGCGCCGGAGGGAGCGGGAGCCGGCAGCACCAGGCGCTCGGGGCGAAGCCGGGCCCTGCCCCGGGCCCGGGCAACGCATGGTCACCTCACGGCGGCTCTGCTGCCTGCGCGGTCGCACATCATGTCGCGCGCGACTTTCAGTGATGCGATCATCACGCTGGGCGGCCAGTCAGATACACTCCGACACCGCCTTCCCGACACAGGAGGTTCAGATGCTTTCCATCCGCAAAGCTGCGGCGACGGCCGCCACCCTCGCACTGTGCGGCGCGAGCGCTCTCATTGCCGCCACCCCCGCTCAGGCAGACACCACCATCAGCTGTGACCGGCTCGAGTTGCTGGGGCCACTCCCCGACGGCTCAATTGCTGAGATCACGGGGCGAGGGAACTGCGAGCCCGGCGTCCCGGCCTCCCTGATGCCCGTCAACCTCAAAGACCGACGCACCGGCGCTCGGTTCAGCTGCTCCAGCGCGACCTCCGAACTCGGCGTCGTGATCGGGACACAATGCAGGAGAATCGAAGGATAACGGGCAGCGCGGCATCCGAGTGGGCCTTGCCCTTCCCCGTCCGGAGCTCCAGCGTTGCGGCAGGCGTCACCGCTCGTGCCGCCGACCTGCGCAGCGAACTGTCGGACACCACCACGGCGTCCTGCGCACGATGCACCACCGCCGCGGCGGGTCGCAGTGGGAATTGGCAGGGTCTTTCGGGTGATACGAGGTGCAGGTGGGGGCCTGTCGCCCCGGAAGGGACCGGTCGTGTCCGATACTGCGGGCGCCGGGACCGCGTCCGCTCCCCGGCACCGTCCACACGGAGCCCGGCCGGTGCGGGAAGCCCTGCTTCCGTCCGGAGGCTCCGCAGTCTCCCCGGAAAGGGTTTCCCATGTCGCGCAGAGCAGTGTTCCCCAGCCGTCTCCGCCTCACCGCGATCCTCCCGCTGCTGTCGGCCGTGGCCGCGACGGGCCTCGTCGGCGCGACGCCGGCTCACGCGGCGACCATCACCTGCACGGTCAACGGAGTCCCCGTCAGCGGCTCGACGATCAACGGCACCGAGGGCGACAGCGAGATCATCTGCCCCGCGATCCCCCGTGGGGTCACCGTCAACGGCGGCGGTGGCAACAACACCATCAAGGTCAACGTGGGCGGGGCCCAGTACGAGGTCGGCAACCGGGGCACCATCAACGCCGGACGCGGCGACGACGTGATCATCGTGGTGGGGGGTTCGGGGGCCGCCGACGGTGCCCCGGGCCTGGCCGGGAACACCGGGGAGATCTACGGCGGGGGCGGCAACGAGACCGTGACCGTCATCGGCGGCAACGGCGCGAAGGGCCAGGACTCCCGCCACAGCACCTGGGGCAACTGCGGTGACGGCGGACGGGGGGGCATCGGCAACGACGGGCACATCAGTGCCCACGGCACCATTGCCGTGACCGGCGGCAACGGCGGCAAGGGCGGCGACGCCTCGGGATTCCAGGACTGCGACGGAGGCCACGGCGGCGACGGCAACAACGACCGCATCATCGGCAGCGGCACCGGCAGCACCGTCCGGACGGTCGGGGGCGACGGCGGCGACGGGCAGTCCACCGGCGAGGGCGGCAACGGCGGCCACGGCAACGACGGCCACATCACCATCGACAAGGGCGTCGCCGGCACCGAGGCCGTCCGGGCCCTCGGCGGAAACGGCGGAACCGGCGGACGGACCGGCAACACCTACGGCGGGGGCGGCGGCGAGGGCGCCGACGGCAACAACCGCACGATCGACATCCACACCGCCGGCACCGCCTACGTGCGGGGCGGCAACGGCGGCGACGGCCACCCCGGCGGCACGGGCGGGAAGGGCAACGACGGGACCGTCACCACCGTACCCGCCGGCAACTACCAGGCCCCCGGCGGGACCGACGGCCGCTCCTACTGATTCCGAGCCCGACGCCGGGCTCCGCGCGCACCCTGCCGCCCCGGGCCGCCGACTCCACCGCCCACGGCCGATTCACAGGCGGCAGGGCCGCGCCGGACCCTCAGGGGGCGGGAGGCCGTCCCCGCCTGCTCGATCCTGACGGCGAAGACCGTGTCGTCCGGACGGCCACCCCACCTCGCCCGACCGGACTCGGCCGGCCCTTCACCCGGCAGGGTGGCACAGGAGTCAGTACTGGGTCCTGAAGCTGCCGACGTTCTCGTCCGGCTTGGACATGTGCGGCGGCAGGGGATTGAAGGTGTCCGTCCGACAGTTGCCGTCGGGGAACAGATCGATGGTCCTGTCGGTCCGGTTGATGATCAGGGTGTGGGCACCGAGGCCGCGGTAGCACTGCCGGGGTGCCAGGTTCCGAACATTCTCGATTTCGCCGTTCTTGTTCTCCATGATCACGACGCCGACGACCGCCGAGGCGGACGTGGCGTTGACGAAGGACAGGCCGAGGACACCGGCGGTGACCGCGAGGGCGGCGCGGGAACTGAGGCGCGTGCGCATGACGACTCCCGTAGGCGGTTGGAGGTGGCCGTGTCGAGGGGAGCCCCGCAGGCTTCCCTCGATCCGTTCCCAGGCTCAAGGCCGACGCTCACGGCACAGCCCGGGGATTCACTCGGGGAGCACAGACCGTCGCATCACCCTCCGCCGTCCGTGCGTGGCGGTGAGTCCGTGCCCGCCGGCGCCGAGCCGGCGAAAATCTGCGGTCACCGCACTATCCCGCCCGTGCGGCGAAGTTCCAGACCGTCACCAGGGTGATCACCGTGTATCCCGCCAGCCCGGCCACCGCGACGATGCGGTGCCACCGCTCCGCCTGCGCGGGGCTGCCGCCGTGCACGGTCCAGCGCCAGGAGAGCACCGTGGCGACGACCGCGAGCAGGACGAAAGCGAGCGTGAGCAGATGGAGCCAGTCGATCAGGGTCAGGCCGACCGTGCTGGTCACCACGGTGTTGACCTGCTGCATGTTCAGCATCACCACGAACAGCCCGCCACCGAGGATGCCCATGCGGCTCTGCAGCGAGTCCAGCCGCTCCGCCATTCCCAGCCCCTCCGCGTGGGCGGGCAGCATGAAGGTCGCGGTGACCACGAGCACCATGAGGAACAGGGGCCCGGTGAGCTTCCAGAACACCGTGGGATCGTCCCTCGCCAGATCGATCTCCACCCGGATCCGGCTGTAGGTGCTGGTGGCACCCTGCGACAGCGTGGCGTCACCGAAGTTGGTGGGGAAGTCCTGCTGCGCGGGTGTCACCCGGAAGCCGGTGATGCGCCAGCCGGCCGGGCGGATCTCCTTGTTGTAGGCGGAGTTGGCCGTGTCCGGCAGCATCTCGAACTGCCGGCTCTCCACCGCCGCCGTGACCACGACCTCGATCCGCTGCCGGTCGAAGGGAAACGCCCGCACGTCCCAGGGCTGCCGGAAGGTGCCCTGGAGCAGCATCAGGTCCCGGAACCTCCCCGCTTCCGAGGTCAGCGCGGGATCGCCCTTCTCCGGACTGCTCGCGTTCGTGAACGCGGCCGCGGGCAGCGGGTCCAGCTTCGGATCCGGACAGACGGACCACAGGTACAGCCGCGCGGAGAAGACGCGCTTCGCGGGATCCAGATCATACAGATCCGCCATATACGCGCCGATCTCACAGCTGGGCACGGACGCCGCCTCCGTCGGCGCAGCGTGCGCCGTGGACCGCCCGCCCGATACGGCGCACGAGAACAGCGCGCCCAGACCGGCGATCACCACGACGACGACCGCGGCGACGCGCCGGGGCACGGGCCGCTCCCGGCGCCCCGTCCTCGACCGCCCCGTCCGCGACCGCGCTGCCCGTCCCGCACACTCCTCACCCATATGTCCATTGTTCTTGCCGACGCCCCACGCTCCTTGACGACGCCCCGACGCCCCGACGCCGGCCACGATCCAGGCGCGACGAGGAACGACGTCGCGCCGGCGCTAACGGCGGTGACGGCGGTGACGGCGTAACGACAGCCTCGGGGGGGGAAGGCCCTACAACTCCTCTCTCGGAGGCGGTGGCCAGGGCGGCGAGCAGTCCCACGACGCTGATTCTGTTGTTCCTCCTCCTGCGTTCGGGTGAACCGAGGTCCCGTGCGGGGCTGCCGTACCGTCGACTCGGACGGCTTGAATTCCAGGAAAAAGGATTCGTTCCGAACCCCGGGCCTCGCCGGACCGTTATCGCTCGTCATGTCGGCGACGTGGTACTACTGTGCCCGTCCGATGCCTGCGCGGGTTGCACCTGTGCCGCCTTTTCCATCGCTTTCCCGCAAGGCTATTCATCGCATCGTCCTTGCAGAGTGCCTCGACCAGGGTGCCGACAGTTTCGTTGTTCTGAAGATCGGGATATGACCATGCCTTCTCTCATGACCCGTTGCGTTGCACGGAATCCGGTGCGAGAACTGGCCGATACCGCTGTGGCCCGGGACGCCGCGATCGGTTTCGTCGCCGCCGCAGGGCAGTCCGTGTCAGGCACGCCGGCGGATTTCCCCCCGGCGACGCCGCTGAAGATCAGCCGCAATCCCGTCGGCCCGTCCGGAATCGGACTTTCCGCGTTCACCCCGCCCGGCGCGGCCCGGCGCGGTGCCGACCACCGGACGGGAGGCGTGGGCACCCGGGACGAACGCGGCAGCCGGCCCGCTCTGAAACTGCACTGTCCGCCCGCGCTGCGCGACGATCCCGCCCTCGGCGAGGAGGTCAATGACCGCCTGGTCGCGTGGGCCGAGGAAACCGGGATCTACCGGGGAAGACTGGACGAACTGTGCGCCGCCGGCTTCGGGCGGCTGCTCATGCTCACCCACCCCGACACCGACGACCCCGACCGGCTCCTCGCCGCCGCGAAGTGCGCGCTGGCGGAGTGGGCGACCGACGACTACTACTGCGCCGACGGTGTCGCCGAGTCCGGGGCGACCCCCGAACGGCTGCCGGCCCGGCTCATGGTCGCCGACGCCACCGTCGCACCGGCCCACCTCCCCACCCGGTACGCACCCGGCCTGAACGCGGCGATCGACGACGACCCGGTGCTCACCGCACTCCGCTCCGCCGTCGGCCACATCTCCCGGTACGCCAGCGGGCAGCAGGTCGCTCGGCTGCGCCAGGAACTCGTCCTGCTGTTCTCCGGCTACAACGCCGAAGCCTCCTGGCTGGCGCAGCACCGGCGGCCGCCGGTCTGGGAGTACCTGGCCGGCCGCCAGGTGAACAGCTTCCTACCGTGCATCACCCTGACCGACGCGGTGGGCGGCTACGAACTCCCCATCGCCGAGTACAGCGAGCCCAGGGTGCGGCGGGCGACGGTCATCGCCGCCACCGCCGCGACGCTGGTCAACGACCTGTACTCGATGGGCAAGGAGCAGCAGGCCTCCGGACTCGACCTCAACCTTCCCGCCCTGATCGCCGTGGAGGAGCGGTGCGGTCCGGCCGAGGCCCTGGAGCGCGCCGTCGCCGTCCACGACGAGCTGACCCTCACCTTCGAGGCCGAGGCGGCCGCTCTCAGCGCCACCGGAAGCCCCGCGCTCGGCCGGTACCTGGGCGGCGTGTGGGCCTGGCTCGGCGGGAACCACGCCTGGCACGCGGACAGCCCCCGCTACACGAGCTGACGTCCCCTGCCGGTCCACCACGGATGTCTCCGGCCCGTTACCGTCGACGGTGACTGCCGGCGGTCGGTGCGCGCCGCCGGGATCGCCCGCCCCGCCGGGTGGTGGCTCGGGTTCGGTCCTCGCGGACATGGTCCCAGCGCCCGGCGAGGGCGGGCGTGCGGGGTCGGGGCGGTCAGGCGTGGTGGACCTGGAGTGCGTGGACGTTGTCGTCGCAGCCGTTGAACCCGCGCATGGACGAGACTGCATAGTGAACCGCGTGGCCTTTCCGTGTGATTCCGCGGGCGGGCGGGCGGGTGTCGACCCGGTGGGGGTCCGTGGTGTCCGACACTTCGGGCAACGGGGTCGTCCGGCCCCGGCATCACCGCACGGATCCGGGCCGGCACTGGACCGGCACGGTTCGGCGAGTTCCGGCGCGTCCATCGAGAGGGTTCTTCATGCCGCGCAAGCAAGTGCTCGCGGGCCGTTTTCGGCTCGGGACGGCGATCTCACTGCTGTCGGTGGTCGCGGCGACGAGCGTCGTCGTGGCGACTCCCGCCCACGCCGCCACCGTCACCTGCAGGATCAACGGGTCCGCCGTGACCGGGGCGACGATCAACGGAACCGAGGGCGACGACGAGATCGACTGCCCCGCGATCCCGTACGGCGTCACCGTCCACGGGCGTGGGGGGAACGACACCATCCGCGTCAACGTGGTCGACTCCCGGTTCGAGATCGGCAACCAGGGAGAGGTCAACGGCGGGACCGGAGACGACTTCATCTACGTGCGGGGAGGCTGGGACGGCCTGTTCGGCAGGGCAGGCGCCGACGGGAAGGCCGGGAACACCGGGGAGATCTACGGCGGGGGCGGCAACGACGAGGTGACCGTCGTGGGCGGTGACGGGACGCAGGGCGCGGACGCCGCGGACTCCTTCTTCCGCCGCTGTGGCGACGGCGGGAACGGGGGCATCGGCAACGGCGGGCGCATCAGCGCACACGGCACGATCACCACGCTCGGTGGCGCCGGAGGCAGGGGCGGCAACCCCCAGGGCAGCAACGACTGCGACGGCGGTGACGGGGGCGACGGCAACAACGACCGCGTCATCGGCAGCGGCACCGGCAGCACCGTCCGGGCCGTCGGCGGCGATGGAGCCGACGGGACGTCGACGGGTGAGGGCGGTAACGGCGGGATCGGCAACGACGGCCACATCACCGTCGAACAGGGCGTCGCCGCCACCGAGGCCGTGCGTGCTCTGGGCGGAAACGGAGGCCTCGGCGGCAAGATCGGCACGTCGTACCGCGGCGGTGGCGGCAACGGCGGCGACGGCAACAACCGCCGGATCGACATCCTCGTGGCCGGAACCGGGTACGTGCACGGCGGCAACGGCCGCGACGGACACCCCGGCGGCACGGGCGGCAAGGGCAACGACGGCACCGTCACGACCGTACCCGCAGGACAGTACGAGGCCCCCGGCGGAACCGACGGCCACTCGTCCTGACCCACCCGCGATCCGGCCGGCCGTGGTGGGCCCCCGCGCCGTGGTGCTCGAGGTGAGCGGAAGGACGGAGCTGGTCGCGGTCGCTTCCCGCTCCTGGCGTGGCGGCTGCCTCGGCGAGACCGAGACCCGCACCGGCGCCGCCACCAGCCGCACCGACGACGTGGCCGGCTGGATCCAGCAGGTCCGGGCCGCGGCCCCGAGCTGGAGGACCCAGGCCCCGGGTCCGCTCCGGCGCACGCCTGTTCCCCGGCGTCAAGGGCCGTGAGCACAACCGGGATCAACGTGACACCCGCGTCGTCGTCCTCCCGCGCCTGGGGCGGGGACATTGAGCCGGGGGCGGTGGTCTCCGCAGCTGCGGAGACCACCGTCCGAGGTCACTGCCGGAACGGAATCCTCTGGTCAGATGCGGTCGGCCGCGATGAGCACGTACTGGAAGGAGCCGTCCTTGTGGGACTTGATGAACGCCTCCTCGATGCCGGTCACCAGCGAGGTGGTGTTGCGCAGTTCCCAGTAGGGCAGGGTGTCCGGGGTGAGGTCGATGACGGCGTTCGGCACCAGGCGGTTGTCGGCCATCGCCCGCAGGTACTCGCGGCGGGAGTGGATGTTGCACTCGAAGTGGGCGTTGATCCGGGAGACCCACTTCGACGGCCGGCCGTAGCGGGGGTTCCAGCAGCCGGTGACGGTGACGTAGCGGCCGCCGACGCTGAGCACCCGGGAGTGCTCGGCGAACAGGTCGTGCAGGTCGACGTACATGCTGGACTCGTTGTTCCAGGAGCCCGCGACCGTGCCGGTCCCGACCGGCACGTTCAGCATGTTGGCGACCCGGGAGCGCACGAAGTCGGCGATGCCCAGCTCGGCGGCGCGCTTGTTGCCGAAGTCGGCCTGCTGGGTGGAGAGGGTCATGCCCTCGACCCGGCAGCCGAAGCGCCGGTGGGCCATCACCATCGAGCCGCCGCGGCCGCAGCCCGCGTCGACCAGGGTGCCCGTGGAGGGAATGTCCCCGAGGTGGTCGAGCAGCACGTCGGCCTGGGCGGGCTCCAGACGGTGCAGCTCGGCGATCACCTTCCTCTCCCGCTCGCTGTCGGCCGGGCCGCCGATCGCGGCCAGGTCGATCTCGCCGATGCCGTAGTGGTGGTGGTAGAGGCCGTCGACATCGCCCAGGCGAAGGTTGACCGGGCGCGCCTCGTGGTCCCAGTAGCGGGCGATGTCGCTCTGGTAGGCGGTCGCCGGGCCGGGGATGGCGCTGCTGGGGGTGATGAGGTCGTCGGTCAGGGACATGTGGGTCAACTCCATTGCCTTCAGCGTTGGTTGTCGCGAAGTGGGGATCGCACATCGGTGCGTCACCAGAAGTCGGGCACGGGTGCAGCGGTGGATGTAGCCCGGTGCCAGTAGTCGCCTGGCGGGCAGAGCTCGATCCCGTCCATCGTCCAGGCCTTGATTCCTCAGGTTGAGCGCCTCCCCCGGACCGGTGTCCGGCTCGGCGATCGAGTGGTGGTACGGCCCCGGGACCGGGTCGCCGGCCCCGGGCCTGTCACTCAGTACCGCCGCGGCCGGCGGGTGTTGCTCGGTCGACGTGGTCGCAGGAGGCCGGAGACGGGCGGTGGACGACCGAAGGTCGGGGGTCGTGGACAGTGCGGAATCGAGCTCCTCAGCGCCCATGTTCGGAGTCTGCGGCGTGACCGTGTCCGGATTCGTGGCCTGCGACGTGATCGCAACCCGGAGGCGCCAAGTCCGTTGGGTCCGCCAAGAACCTGATCCGCCGTCGATACGTTCACGAGGTCGTGGTTCGGACCCCGGCGCACCCGGGCCGGGTGTGCGATCTGGGGCGCTGGGGCATGAGGGTTCCTCGGCGGGCGTGAATTGATGACCAGTCATATGCTTTGCGGTGTCGCCGTCTTACCGTCGATCGGCCAGGACGGTGCGGCTTCTCAGCGTAAACGGAAGTGCTGCTCCGGATCGCGGTGTGCGGGCTACCTCACCCGACAGGACGAACGCTCCGCCGGCCACGCCGGTCGTGCGTCTGCCACCCTCGGGCAGGTACTCGCTCTCGCACTTCGCCCAAGCCACCGACACCGGCAGCAAGACGGCTATCGCCGCCAGAACTCCCACTACGACGACAACCCGGGGCACTCGCAGCAATGCTGCTCCGCTTCGACGGCCGACTCGCCGACCACCCAGCGGCAGCCATCGAGGAGCTGCGCCACAGAGTTGTGGACGTGTCGGTGCGTCTCGGTCCGCTCGGTGTACCGGAATTCCTGATGGCCGGCAGGATATTGATCCTGTCGACGCCGGCGGACGTCGGCAAGTCCCACAATCGGATTTATACCGCCCGTTTTTCTTTTGCAAGGACTGTCAGACGCCCTCTGGCAGTCGTATGTGCTCGTCCTGTTTAATTCAGGCGTTGGCCGCCGATCCGGCGGTTCGAAGCTGCCGTCGTGCCTCTGATCCGCCGACCGGGGGAGCACATGGGCGGGCGGCCGAACCAGGAGGATGCCACCGATGCGACGCCACAGCCGATTGCGCGCCTTGTTCCTGGCCCTGACCGCCACCTGCGCCACTGTCGTGGCCTGGCCCGCCCAGGCGCAGGCCGCGCCCAGCGCCATCGGCGCGCCTTCTGCGGCTGCCGATACCGTCGGGCCCGTCCAGCTGCGGTACACGGGCAGCGGCAGCGGGCCTCTCAACATCGCCCAGCGGGCGGCGACCGAGGAGGCGCTGTCCAAGGCCGCCGCGACCGGCTTCAACGCTTCCCAGTGCCGACTCACCAACGGCGTGGACCACGCCCAGGTCGGGAACTACTGGTTCTCGGTCAGGGAGTACACCTGCGTCGGGGAACCGGCCGTGGCCGCACCCCGTCTGAACCTCTACCGCTACTTCAAGCCTTACAAGGACCATGTCAGCAGCGTCTGGCACGTCCCCGACGGCTACAACCGCGAAGGCAGCCTGGGACTCCTCCACACCGCCCCGGCTCCGGGTACCGGCCCCCTGTACCTGTGCGTCGTCCGTGGGGACAACTTCCTCTCACGCGATGTCAACTGCGAGGGTCAGCAGTACGTGACCCGGCTCGGCTGGATCTACGACGCCCCGCCCGCAGGCGTGGCGAGCGTGCCGGTCTACCGCTGCCTGGTCAACGGCGTCCGGGAGCTGTTCGAGTCCAATGACCCGAACTGCGAAGGCCAGATCATCGGTGGGCCCCACGGCTACGCACTCCTCGGCTGAGCCTTGGTGAGGCGAGCTCGGAGTGGGGGGTTCGCCCTTTGCGGTCCCGCGTCCAGCAGATCTGTCCAGCGCGTGACGCCGGCCGCTCTTTGAGTGAAATCGGCCTCAAGCAGGCTCCGCAGACACATACATCTATTTTTGCGGGGGGGGGTGCTGCACAACCCCCACGGGGCCTTCTGTGATTGGACACAGGTGGGCCCCTCCCGAAAGAGGGGGCCCACGAAAGTGCTTCCGCCAGTAGGTCAGGGTGATGCAGCCAGGGCGACCGGCTTCCCCTGGAGTCCCATCCCAGTCAGAGTTGACTGCGCCAACGTCTGCACGTTGACCGCTCGGGGACGAGACGGCTGCGCACGGACGGTTCCCCCCTTGGTCGAACGGCCGGGTGGGCGGCGCCGGCGGAACCGGGTTGCCAGGTTGCCGGTGGCGCCCACCCGCATGCTGCTACAACTGGTCCGGGCCCGTGGACCGTCGCGGCGTTGAGGCACACGACCGGCACCGGACACCGTCGGTCAGCACGGCCTGACCCGCGGAAGCCCACCGGCGAGACGCGCGCCGGACACCGGGCTCCCGCCCCCCACGCTGAGCAGGAGTACCCGCTGACCAGCCCCGGCTTCCCGCCCTATGCCTTCACCACGCCCGCGCCCTTGGTCGACGGTGATCACCGGGGTTGCCGAGAGCCGTCGCCGACAGCCTCAGCAGGTCCTGGCTCGGCGAATCGGCCGTCATCTTGCTGTACAGCCCCCTTGCCGCCGCCCAGCAGAGCGATCGCGCCGAAGCAGAGCTGCGGCGCAGGCGGGGCCCGGCAGTCCGCCAGGCTGGGGGGCGAGCGCGGCAGGCCGCGTTCAAGCCGTGGAGATGGTCCTGGCCCGTTCGCGGGCCCAGCTCTCTGCTGACAGGACGTCCTCGACGGTCAGCGAGGCTCCGTTTGTCGGTGTCCTGTGTTCGGAGCAGACCTTGGCCACCGTGTCCACGATCTCCGTGAACGCGAGCCTGCCCTGCATGAACGCCTCGACACACTCCTCGTTGGCCGCGTTGAATACGGCCGGCGCGGTCCCGCCGAGCTCGCCGGCCTCGCGGGCCAGGCCGACGGAGGGGAAGGCTTCGGTGTCGAGAGGGAGGAACTCCCAGCTCGTGGCCTTGGTCCAGTCACAGCCCGGCGCCGCGTCCGGCACGCGGTCGGGCCAGCTGATGCCCAAGGAGATCGGCATCCGCATGTCCGGCGGACTGGCCTGGGCGATGGTGGAGCCGTCGACGAATTCCACCATCGAGTGGACGATCGACTGCGGGTGGACGACGACCTCGATCTGCTCGAAGGGGATGTCGTAGAGCAGGTGTGCTTCGATCACCTCCAAGCCCTTGTTGACAAGGGTGGCTGAGTTGATGGTGATCACCGGCCCCATCGCCCAGTTGGGGTGAGTCAGCGCTTGCTCGGGAGTGACGCCCGCAAGCCTGTCCCGGCTCCACCCCCTGAACGGCCCTCCGCTGGCGGTCACCACCAGCTTGCGGACCTCCTTGCGGGTTCCGGCCATCAGGGCCTGGAACAGCGCGGTGTGCTCGGAGTCGATCGGTACGATCTGCCCCGGCTTTGCGATCGCCTTGACCAGCGGGCCGCCGACGATCAGCGATTCCTTGTTGGCCAGTACCAGCACCCGCCCCGCGCGCAGCGCGGCCAGCGTCGGTGCCAGGCCGATCGAGCCGGTGATGCCGTTCAGGACGGAGTGGCACTCCATACCTGCCAACTGCGTCGCTGCGTCCGGACCGGCCAGGATCTCCGGCAACTGCCTGCCGGTGGGGGAGGCAGCTGCCAGCGCCGTGTGCAGTGGTCCGGCCGCATCCGCACGGGCGACCGCAACGACTGCGACGCCGAGCCGGATCGCCTGCTCGGCGAGCAGCTCGATCCGCTCGCCCCCGGCCGAGAGCCCGACTACCCGGAAGCGGTCCGGGTTGCGCAGTACGACGTCGATGGCTTGGGTCCCGACGGAGCCTGTGGATCCGAGGATCACCAGCTCCCTGGGGCAGTCGGGGCCGGCCGTGACCGTCGGCTCGAAGCACAAGTGCGGGCTGGCGAGGAGAGTCACATCAATCCTTTGTCATGCCTGGTGAGGTGCGGTGGGCGAGCTCGAGGGCGAGCCGGGGCCGCTCCTCAGCCGGTGGCGCGCCGCGGCGCGGGGCGCCCGGTAAGGAGGTCCAGGACCTCCTGTACGGAGGGTCTGTCTGCGTGGGGGGTGAGGAGGTCCCGGAACCGGTCGGCGACTCCCGGCGGCAGGATGCCGGCGCGCTCGACGGCGTGGCGGGCGGTGGCTGCGGCTTCCTCGAGTCGGTCGGCGGCCAACTGGGCTTCCACGACCAGGCACAGGTCGATGACCGAATAGGGGGTCGGGGGCCGGTGCGAGGGCGTGCCGTCACCCGTCAGAGCGTCGAAGCAGGACAGTGCACGCATCGGCTGCCCCAGGTGCAGCCAGGTGGTGCCGCGCGAGAGGGCGAGGTATCCCTCGTCGATGCTGGCGCCCGTGGGGTCGGCTTCCGGGTCCCACGTCCGAGGGCTCGCGGCGAAGGCGCGTTCGGCGTGTTCCAGGGATCTCATGCTGGTGGTGGGTTCGCGGAGCCGAGCGAGGGCGAGGGCCCGATGGGTGTGCAGGAGGACGGCCAGTCGGGGGGTGGGGCGGGGGACGATGGTGCGGGCGGCCCGGAGCAGGGAGAGCACGTCTTCGGGGTGACCGCGGCGATGGTGCCTGAAGCAGAGCTGTGTGAGGAAGGCGGCGACGTGGCGGGAGGCCCCCGCGGCGGCGGCGGCGCTGATCGCCGCCAGGTTGTAGCGCTCGGTCCGGGCGTCCTCTCCCAGGGTGTAGCTCGTCCAGGTGCACAGTGTGGCGGTGCGGGCGGAGAGCAGGAGCAGCCGCGTGCCGGTGGCGCGGTCGTATCCGCCGCGGGTCAGGAGGTCGCCGATCAAGTGGTGTTCGGTGCGCGCGGCCAGGTGGAGGGCGTCCGGGGAGACGGGGGTGCCGGTCTCCAGTTCCTCGAGGGCGCGGATGCGGGCCTCGGCCCAGGAGAGTGTTTCGGGGGCGATGCGGGGGCCATCGCGCTCCGGCGGGAGGGAGCCGCTGTCAAGGGCTGCCACGGCGCCGCGGATCAGGGCGCCGAGGGAGGCACCGGTGGCGATCGGGCCGGAGCTGCGACTCCCTGTCGTGTCTGCGGCGAACCGTGAGAGGGCCATGGCACCGCGCGGGCTCCACGGCTGCTGGAGGAGGTGGTGGTCGCCTGTGGCGACCATGAGCCACTGCGGCCAGCCCAGGCGGAGCACGAGGTCGTTGTCCACCTGGTGGATGCGGGCGATGGCGAGTTGGGCGCTGAACTCCGGGGCGATTCGGCCGGATTCCCAGCGGGACACCTTCTCCCGGCGTGCGGCCATCTGTCCGTGTCCGAGCTCCGCGTGCGTGCGCGCTATCAGTTGCGCGTACGCGGTCTGCGAGAGGCCGGTCGAGGCTCTCAGCGCGGTAAGGGGGTGTGTTGCCATCTCGGTCCGTCGGGTCTGTCTGCCGAGCGCCTCAAAAGTGGGTCGGCATTGAGCAAATTGTTCACAAAGACTGGTGAACCTAGCGCCTGGTCTCCGGGGCGTCAACGCGAAGAGGCACTACCGGAGGCACCCCCGTCTGTCTCGCGTTCCTCGGAGGCAGTGAGCTTCCACCCAGTCGGGCGTTTCCTGCCCCGTGCCGACGCGGACCCGCACGCCGCAGAGTTCTCATGGAGGAAAGCCCGCATTCCTGGCCCAGCCCTTGGTAGAACAGGGACGGTCCGAACGGGGGCAGGATTGCGTCTGGTCAATCTCCGCCACACGGGCGAGCGCGAAGCAGGACCCTGGCTGCGAGGGGAAGCGGTGCGTCGGTACTGCCGACGATGTCCTCGACCGTCCGCGACGAGGCGAGCCCGGTCGGCGGGCCGACTCGCTGGAATCGGGCTGAGCCGAACGGGCGCTGGCCAGGATCATGTGGGAGAGGTGGGAATAGCACACAGTCGGAACAACCCCCTCCCGCCAGTAGTCCTGGGCCTGCGATAGGGCTGCCCTCCGGTCTGCCGGCTCGCGGACTGTCGGCGGGCGAGCGAGCGGGCGAGCGGGCGAGCGGGCTGCACGAGGGTGACCTCGATGGCGATCGCGCCCAGGGCTTCCCGTTCCCGAGCGCAGGCGCCCGACCGGCTCGACGGGCAGGTCGCGCAGCAGATGGGCCGGGCGCGTCACGTCGTGGCCCGCGTCCATCACGGCCAGGACGTCCCGGTTCCCGGGCTCACCGGATCGGGCGACGCGAATCCACAGCCCCGGCCGGCCGGGGCTGTGGATTCGGTGCTGCCGGGGCCTGACGGAACCGGTCGGACGTCGGGGCGCCCGCCCCCGCGCAACGTGGACGCGGATCACGTCCCAGGCCCGGGACTTCGGTGCGACAGCCGGCGACGAGTCGGGCGTCAGCCGTGGAAGATCGTGATCTGGAGAACGGCGTCGTCGAAGTCCGCGTCCGGCCCGGGGAGCGGCAGGTCGAACGTCTTCAAGTGGCCGTGTGGCGAGACGAGGGTGGCCCTGTTGCAACCGTTGCAACCCTTGATCGAGGAGACACCGCGAGCCCTGTCGGGGTCGTTGAGAATCGCCCGGCCTGACCGTTCGCTTCGGCGGACGTGTGCGGCGACCAGGTGAGCGACTACGGCGGCCTGGCCGTCCCGCCCGGACGCCGCCTTCACGGGCACGGCCACCACCTACCCCCACGGCAACACCCCGGCCATGCCGATCGCCCCGTCGGGGCAGGCGTCAACATGTTCCGCGCCGAGGTCGCCGCGGCGTCAACACCGAACCTCACCCTCACGGACAACTTCACCGTCGAGATCGGCACCGACGGTCAGGGCCGCGTCGCCTTCGCGACGCCGCAGCGCAGAGCCTTCAGCGAAGGCATCCCGTGCCACTCCGGATCCAGCCGCGTCACACAGATCTCCCGAATCCTCGCCGGTGCCGGCTGGAGGCGGCCGAGTTCGAGGTGTCCCGCGCCTGACCCTCTCCCCCAGGTGCGGGGAGACCGCCTTCGAAAGCAACACCGAGGGTGTTCGAGGGGCGCGTGCAACTCGGTCAGCGCTCAGCGTTCGCCGGTTGGGTCGCGGAAAGCACGGCACTGGGCCGTGCGGGGCCGGGTGGTGCGTGCGATAGGGGGACGGTCTGGGGTGGGATGCTCGGGTGGTGCCCTGGGCCGGGTATGTCCTGGCGCGGCCGATGCGCGGCCGCGTTGACCGGAGGGATCCCAGTGATGCGCCGTAAGTTCCTGTTCACCGCCGCCGCGGCCGCCGCCGTGTTCGCCCTGACCGCCACGACGCCGGCCTCGGCCACCGTCCCGCTGCCGGGCAGCACGGTGCGGCTGAAGCAGTACATGTCCGACCGCTGCCTGGAGAACGCCGGCGGCATCTCGGTCTCCACCAGCCTGTGCAACGCGCTGGAGAAGGACCAGCAGTGGAAGTGGACCCTGCTGGCCCAGGGCGGCCCGGTGACGTACACCAACCGGGCCAGTGGGCAGTGTCTGGACAGCGACGCGGACGGAACCGTTCACACCAGCCCCTGCACCGCGGGTGCCGCCTCCCAGCAGTGGAACTACCAGGAGGTGCAGGACGGCGCGTTCCAGCTCCAGGACGTCGGCACCGGCCTGTGCCTGATGGGCCAGGTCACCGGCGACGTGTTCACCGCCCCCTGCCAGAGCGTCGGCACGTGGGTACCCGCCCTGGCCCTCTGACCGGTCCCGTTTTCGGGCGGGTGGCCCGTCCCCGGAACCGGGACGCTGTTGGCCAATTCCGCCCCGCTGGACCTTGTCCAGCGGGGCGGAGTGTCGTGAAGCGGCTGGTGCGGGTGGGGGCTCGGCGTTGGCCGGTGAGGTGGGCATCGAAGCGGGCGAGGTTGATGGCGGCGCCGGTGAGCTGATGTTGGAGGCTGGTCTTGACCCAAGACGGGGAGGTTTAGGTTCGCCGTCGGCGTGTCCGATCGATGGCAGTGGTGCCCTCGATGGTGATCTTCGCGTTCTGGACCGGGATGCTCTTCCTGGTCATGTTGTAGGCAAACGTCGAGATCGGGCGCTTGACCCGGCGGGGTTGGATCCTGGTCTGGCGGTGTGCGGGGGAGAGTTCGCGGGGATGAAGGATGGCCCGGCAGGTTGCGGGCGCGGCTTGGCCGCCGCCTCGCGGGGTGATGCCGGTGCCGGTGATCACCCCGCGAGGCGGCGGCCCAGCGCCCGGCTCGAATGCAGCCTCCTGTTCTGCGCCGACGCCGAGTTCAGCGGCGGTTCGTGCGACTGGGCCACCCGCGACTACGACTCGGTCCCGCTGGAGGAGGGCGAGGTGCTGCGGATCGTGGCCTTCACGCCCTTCGCCTACCAGGGCGACCCCTCCCGCCGTCCGGCCTGACCGCCCCCAAACCCCGACCCCACCAACCGATCCTTCCACGCCACCCCACCTCCACCGGTCCCCGCCGGGGCCTTGGCGGGGCCTCCGCAGGTGGTGGGGGTGCCGCCCGGACGGGTGGGGGGTGGGGTGGGTGCGGCGTGGCCCGGCGGGTGTTCGGCGGCTGAGTGGTACCCCTTCTGTGTACACACCGCCGCACCGAATCGGGAACCCCCATGACCCTCCGCCGTCTAGCCCAGGCCGCGCTCGTCCTCGCCCTGGCCTGTCCGCTCGCCCCCGCCGCTCCCGCGCTGGCCGCCGCTCCGGCCGTCCGGGCGGTCATCCAACCCCCGCTCCCCGTCGAGGACTTCCCGGGGCAGGTCGAACGGGCCTGCCGCATCTGGCGGGGCATCGGGTGGCCCACCAACTTCCGCCCGGTCAACTTCAAGATTTCGGGCCCGGCGTACATCCGGGGCAGCGGCCCGTACCACAACCGCAGCGGGGACCTCCCGTCCGGCGGCGACTACCACGAGTACGACGTCAACCCCCACCCGACGCCCATCATCCTCCCGGCCGCCGAGCGCCTGGTCCGCGACGACAACACCGAGCGGACCTGGTACACCAACGACCACTACGCCAACTTCCGCGAGATCGCCGAAGGCTGCTGACGTGCCCGTGGCTTCCGGCCCCCCGCCCAGGTCCGGCCCGGTGGGACCTCCTGCCGGGCCGGACCTGGGCGGGCTTCGCCACCGGCGCGGACCGGCTCCGCCTCGTCCGGGGCGCGAACTGCCGGACCGCGGCCGCCCTGTTCGCCGAGTGGGCGCGGACGCTGGCGTTCCCCGGCTACTTCGGCCACAACTGGCCGTTACTGACCTTGAAGTCGTCTTGTCGTGGGGGCTGACGGTTGGTGATCGTCGCGGTATGCCGGGTGTATGAGGTATCCGCAGGGTGGGGGTCTGAGCGCGGAGCGGCAAGCGTTTCGCGAGCGGATCAGGATGGAAGCAGTCACCATGTTCGCCGAGGGGCGGGGAAACCCGGACATCGCGAAGGAGTTACGGGTCGGCGTGCGGTCCGTCCAGCGGTGGCGCCGGTCCTGGCGCAAGTGCGGTCGGGACGCGGTTCGTTCCCGTGGACCGGTATCCCTGCCGAAGCTGAGCGACACACTGTTCGCCGTGCTCGAAGAAGAACTGGCCAGGGGCCCGCTCGCTCACGGCCGGCCGGACCAACGGTGGACGCCGGCCAGGATCAAGACGCTGTCGGGCATCTCCCAGATGCTGCGGCGCCGAGGCTGGAGCCATCAGGTCCCGGCCCGTCGAGCCGTCGAGCGTGACGGGACAGCGGTGGCCGGCTGGGTGAAGGAGGCGTGGCCGCACCTGGAACCACCGCGGCGGCGCTCGGGGCCCGAGTCGTCTTCGAGGACGAAGCCGGGTCCTCGATGACGCCGCCGACCTCCCGCACCTGGGGAAAGCGCGGATCCACCCCGGTTGTCCGGGTGAGGGGCCGTTCCCAGCGCCGGTTCTCCACAGCCGCCCTGTGCTGTTACAGAGCCGGCGAACGCTCCCGCCTGATCCACCGGCCCAAACGGCACACGGACCACAGGAGCGGCGGCCGTCAAAGCTTCGCCCGGACCGAGTACCGAGACCTCATCATCGCAGCCCACCAGCAGTTGAACGGTCCGATCGTCCTCGTCCGGGACAACTTGAACGTCCATAAGGACCGCCGGATGCGGGCCTTCGTCGACGCACAGGACTGGGTCACCGCCTACCACCTGCCGCCCTACGCACCCGACCTCAACCCGGTGGAAGGCATCTGGTCGGTACTCCGTCGGACCACCCACGCCAACGCCGCCTTCACCGACCCCGACCACCTCATCCGGCGACTGCGACATGGTCTTCGCCAGATCCAATATCGCAGCGGCATCATCGACGGATGCCTCACCGGGACTGGTCTCACAATGGCGACACCACGACTTCAAGGTCAGTAGACGGGAAGGGCGACACCACGACGCTTCCCACGTTCACCACCATCCGGTTGTCGAGTGAGCCGCCCAGCTGTACCCCGGGCAGCTTCGCCGTGCCTACGCCACAGGCTTTCAGCACGGCCTCCCCGCCGGCGCACCTGTCCGGCTCCGGAGACGCCCCCGCGCGATTCACGGGGGTCGAGCACTGCTTCCCGGCCCCGATCCGCCAGGTCGGAGCCGGTTCAAGTGTTACGGGGCTTCAGGCGCTGGTTCCTCTCGTACGGCGTCTCGTCTCCCTTGCCGGGCCCGCACCGTCTGGCAGTGCCGATGCGTCCCGTCGTTGACAGGGCTGCTTGCCGCCCTTCCGCGCGTCTCCGCGGTCAGGCTGCCCTCAGCTTCGCCAGTCTGCTACGACAGACCAGCGGCAAGGGTCTCTCACCCTTGCCCGGAATGATGGCGCCTCGTGGCTCACGAGGGCGTACTTGGTCGATCCGCGCTCGCGCCGCCTCCGCAGCCTGCCGGTCGGTGAGCCCTTCCACGAACTGCAACACCAGTACAAGCGCCAGCCGGCCCGGTGACCAGGCAGGCTTCCCGCGCGCTGGGGACAGGTCCGCGAACTGCTCGTCGCACAACAGCGCTCCCAGCTCGTCCCGCACCCGGATCGCCAGACTCCCCTTCGGGAACGCGGCCCGCGCCACCCGAACTGTCTCCGCCGGGATCTCCCCAGACCGCTCCGGTCGCAGCGACATCGACACCCTCCCCGTACGACAACGTCGGTTCCCAGGACCACAACCAGGTCCTGGGAACCGACGTCACGGCGAGGCCGGAAGTAGCCAACAGCGTCCCGGAACCGGGGACGGGCCACCCGCGGTGTGCGGGCTCAGCCGCGGTAGACCTGGAGCTCGCGGACGCTGTCGTTGAAGGAGCCGAGGCTGAAGGCCGGCAGGTCGGGGTCGGGGTTCGACTCCCGCTGGTTCATGTTCCACAGGTGGACCTTGTTGCAGCCGTAGTAGCCGTCCATCGAGGACACGCTCAGCGCGATCTCGTAGTAGTTGACGAGGTGGTAGCCCTCCGCGTCGCAGCCGCCGGCGTCGCCGTAGAACGAGTAGATGCTGGTTTCGCGGTTTTCGTCCTTGTACTCATCCAGGAGCAGCGTGCGGACCGGGGTGTTGCGCTGGCCGGCCGTGCGGTTGGGGGCGTCCGCGAGGGCGAGGGCGTCCTCGCGGGACACGGCCGAGCATGCCTCGCCGAGGACACGGGAGTGCCCGGCGGGATCCAGGGTCTTGCTGACGACGGTCGCACAGTACTGGGCCGCCGTCCTGGACGGCGACTGCGGGGCGGGCGGGGCCGCCGCGACGGTTCCGCCCAGGGCCAGACACACCGCCACAGCGGGACCGACGAGCTTCGGGGACAAACGCATGGACTACCACCAGACGTGGGAGGGGACGGCGGCCGGAACGACCACCGTCCCTCATTTCGACAGAAGCCCCACCGCACCGCCGGATCGACACGCCGCACCACCCCCAGGGCCACCCACCTGCGACAAAGCGGGCCGGGCCCGCCCCCGCGCCGACCCGGACAACACGGCCCCGGCTTCGCGTCAGCGGATGCGCGGACCGCGCTGGTCCTGGCGGCCCCGCGGCGGCCGGACCTGGCGCGGATCGGCTGGACGCTGGTTCGGGGCCCGGTCCTGGCACTGGCGGACGGACTCGGCCCGACGCCCGGTGCGGGCCCAGTGGTCCACGTGAGCTGTCCGCCGCGCTGCTGGAGCCCTACGCGGTCGGCCCGACGCTCGGTCTGGCGGCCGGCTCGGCGGCGCTCGGCGAGGATGGGCCGACGCTGTTCCTCCGCCTGCGACTGCCCGGGCCGAACGACATCTTCTCCCCAAGAGAACTCACAACGACAGCCGAGAGCCTGGCATCCGGATACGTGCTCCCCGCGACGACGGCGGGGCCCGTCCGGTGCGTACCGGACGGGCCCCGCCGTCGTCGCGGGCCGTCAGTGCACCGGCACCGGCCGCTGCACCCGCACGGTGGCGACGGCGAGCGCGCTCTGTCGCAGGAAGCACCAGCCCTGGGCCGCGACCAGGACCAGGTTGGCCACCGCCAGGGTGGCCCAGAGCGCGGTGAGGCCGCCCAGTGAGCCGGCCGGCCCGGCCACCAGGGCGAGCACGCCGTAGCAGACCGCGAAGCAGACCATGCTCGGGAAGGTCCGCTTGACGCCGATCATCCCGAAGCCCAGCAGCGCCTGCAGCGCGTCCGCCAGCACCGCGAGCAGGATCAGCGGCAGCAGGTCGGTCACCCGGGTGTGGATCACCGGGTCGGAGCTGAAGATTCCGAGCACCGGGCCGTGCACGGCGACCAGCAGCCCGCCGAGCAGCACCACGGCCAGCCCGGACACCACCAGTCCGGCCCGCACCCGCAGCCGCAGGCCCACCAGGTCACCGGCCCCGTGCCGCTCGGCGACCAGCGGGATGGTCGCCTGGCCCACCGCGACGGCGGCGGTGAACATCAGGTTCACCAGCGAGAGCGCCACCGAATGGGCCGCGGCCGCCTGGGTGCTGACCCTCGCGGCCACGAAGGCCAGCACGCCCAGCACGGCGAACTTGATCAGCACGGTGGTCGCCAGCGGGAGGCCGACCCTGGCCAGCTCCACCACCTCGCGCACCCGCACCGGCCCGGTGGCGGGCTGCCGCAGCTTCGGCATCCGGCGCAGCGCCACCTGGGCGACGGCCGCGTTGATGCCGGTGGAGGCGGCCATCGCCACACCGGCTCCCGCCAGGCCCAGGGAGGGGACCGGACCGATCCCGATCACCAGCAGCGGGGAGAGCACCAGCGCGGCCGCGGTGCCCGCCAGGCCCGCCCGCATGACCACCTTGGCGCGGTCGAGCCCGATCAGCGTGGCGGAGGCCGCGCTGTCGATCGCGGTGAAGAGGGCGCTGAGCGCCAGCAGCCAGGGGAGGGCGCCGAGCTGGTCCAGCGTCGTGCGCGGTACGCCGCCGGCCCGCCCGATCAGCGGCACCAGCGCCACCGCGACGGCGCCGAGCAGGCCGGTGGCCACACCCAGCCAGAAGCCGTTGCGCACCACCCGCTTCAGCTCGACCGGCCGGTCGGCGTGCTCGGTCACGAACGGCATCACACCGCGCATGCTGCCCGCGATGGCCGCGGTGGCCGGGCCGTAGACGGCCATGGTGACGCCGAACGCCGCCAGCGTGGCCGTGGCGTGCCGGCCCAGTACGGCGGTGTCGACCAGGGCGGCGGCCGAGGAGACGATCATCGAGACGTAGAGGGGGGCCGCGGTGTTGGCGATCTTGACCAGATGGCCGACGAACCCGGGTGCGGGATCGGTGTCGGTCGCTGTGTCGGTCACGGGGTGGCTCCTGGGGCGAGTGTGCGGACGGGGAGAGGGCGAGCGGGGCGGGCAGGACAGGACGGACAGGCCGAGCGGGAGTGACCGGCGGAGCGGGACGAACGGGCAGGCACCGTTCAGAGCCCGGCGCAGGCCCGGTTGAGCGCGGCCAGAGCCTGGAGGCCCGCCAGTACCTGGTCGGTCGGCAGGCCGAAGTCGATCAGGCAGGCGATCTCGTCCACACCGAGCTCGGCCAGTTCGGTGACCAGCGGCAGCGCGGTCTCCGGCGAGCCGATCAGACAGGAGGGGACGAACCGCTCGAAGGCGATCTCCAGCAGGTCGTCCAGATCGGCCTCCGCCGCGGTGCCGACCGGCGCCGTCTCGGGCCGGCGGAGGCCGAACAGGTCGAGCGAGGAGCGCAGGTACTCCTTGAGCGGCGCGCGGGCCCGGTCCAGGGCCGCCGCCGGATCGTGGTCCAGGTGGGTGTGCAGCATCACCGCGACCCGCTCCGCCTGCGGCGGGTGGCCGTGCTCCTCCAGGGCGGTCCCGTAGTCGGCCAGCCGCTCGGCGAGGTCCGCGGTGCTCTGCCCGAGCAGATGGGTCAGCACGCCGGTGCCCAGCTCCCCCGCCAGCCCGAACGTGGCCGGTGACCCCGCCGCGGTGATCCACAGCGGCAGTTCACCGCGCACGGGCCGCGGATGGGTGCGTACCCGGTGGCTCACCCCGTCCGGGCCGGTGCGGGTGACGGTCTCCCCCGCCCACAGCGCCCGTACGTCCGCCAGGTGCTCGCGGAGCACCTCCTTGCGGCGGTCGAACACCTCGGGGGCGAGCACGAAGTCCTGCGGGTTCCAGCCGGAGGCCAGCGCCACCCCGGCGCGGCCGCCGGAGATCCGGTCCACCACCGCCCACTCCTCGGCCACCCGCAGCGGGTCGTGCAGCGGCAGCACCACGCTGCCGGCCCGCACCTCGACGCGGCCGGTCACGGCGGCGACGGCGGCACCGGTGACCGCCGGGTTGGGGAACGGGGCGCCGAACTCGTGGAAGTGCCGCTCGGGGGTCCAGACGGCGGCCAGTCCCTCGGCGTCGGCGAACCGTGCGGCGTCCAGCAGCAGCCGGTACTGCTCGGTCGGCGCGTCGCCGGTGGCGAAGAAGAAGAGGCTGAACTTCATCAGCGGGTGCTCCGATGCTGGGAGGTGGCGGGTGACGGGGTGGCGACCAAGGTCTCGACCGGCTCGGCCGGGGCCTCGAAGAGCAGTGCGTAGAGCGCCTGCCGATAGGCCGTCAGCAGCCGTTCGGCGGCCTCGGGCCCGTCGGCGGCGAGCACTGTGGTGCTGAACCCGGCGACGCCGTCCCGCACCGCCAGGTCGAGGCGGTGGGTCGGCTCGGGGTCCGGGGACTCGATCCAGCGGGCGCCCTCGGGCTCCCGCCCGTCGTCCCAGGCGTAGCCGAACCGGACCTGCGGCAGGCCGGGTGCGGCGAGCTCCGGGTCCGCCGCCGCCAGGTCGGTGTACGGCACGGCGCGCAGCCGCTCCAGTTCGGCCAGCACCGGCTTCAGCCGGTCCAGCAGGACGTGCGGCGGCCGGTCCGCCGCCACGGGTACCGGCAGTGGCACCACGTTGGCGAACGCCCCGACGGATTCGCCGAGTTCCGGGTGGACGCGGCCGTCCAGCGGCACCGACACGCAACCCCCGGGCCGCTGCTCGGTGCGGCTCAGGGCGGTGGCGAGCGCGGCCAGGTGCAGGGCGAAGGGCGAGGTGGCGTGCTCGGCGGCACGGGCCAGCAGGGCGGCCCGCAGCTCGGGCCCGGGCGTCCACCCGGCCCGGCCCACTGGGACCGGCTCCGCTGCGGGCCGGGCCGGTTCCCCCGCGGGGCCGGACGGCAGCCCGTTCTGCAGACGGCGCCAGGCGGCGGCCGCCTCGGCGGCGCGCGGGGTGCCGACCAGCGCGCCGCGCCAGGCGAGGTAGCGCGGGTAGCCGGGGTCGGGCCGGGCGGCGGGGTCGAGGGGTTCGGGCCGGTGGTAGGCGGCGAGAAGGTCGCGTTCCAGCACCTGGAGGCCGAGCCCGTCGAGTGCGGCCAGGTGCACCGTCAGGGCGATCAGCCGGCCCGCGGTGTGCAGGCGCCAGAGCGGCCCGGTGCCCGGGTCGATCAGGTCCTGCCGGGCGGTGGCGCGCAGCCACTCGGCCGGGTCGGCCGGCGTCGGCCGCTCGGGGAGGCGCAGCGCGCGGACCGGGCTCGCCGGCTCCTCGGCCGGGCGCAGCCGCGGTCGGCCGGTCGGCCCGTCGGTGGTCAGCCGCAGGGCGCTGTGCTGGTGGGTCAGCAGGTGTGCCGCCGCGGTCAGCCGGGGCAGGTCCACCTCCTCGGCGAGTTCCAGCACGAAGGTCTTCTGGGCGCGCGGGGAGGTGGTGGCCGCGGTCTCCCGCAGGCCCGGTGGCAGGACGGCGGGCAGCGCGGCCTGCGGCAGCGGCTCGAGCCCGAGCCCGAGCCCGAGCCCGACGGAAGCGTCGTCGGCCCGTGTCGACGGCCGCCCCGCCAGCAGCCGGGCGACGGCCCGCGGGCTCGGGTGCCGGTAGAGCTCGGCGACGGTGAGTGCCCCGGCCAGCCGGTGGCGCAGCGCGTGCACCAGCCGGGCGGCCAGCAGCGAGTGTCCACCGGCGGCGAAGAAGTCCTCGTCGGGCCCCAGCCCGGGCTGTTCCAGGGCGGTGCGGAAGGCGTCGAGCACGGCTTCCGGCACGTCCGGTGCGGCGGCGGGGGTCGCACCGGGGACAGCCGCGGGGGCCCGGCTTCCGGCGACGGGGGCAGCGCCCGGGGCACGGCTTCCGGGCGCGGGCAGCCGCGCGGTGTCGACCTTGCCGTTGGCGTTGACCGGCAGGGCGTCGAGCAGGGTGAAGGTGGCGGGTACGAAGGCGGCGGGCAGTTCGGCCGTGAGCACGGCCCGGGCCCGTGCGGCCAGGTCGTCGGCGGGGCCGGCGGCGACCAGGTAGGCGTCGATCCGCCGCTCCCCCGCCTCCCCGCGCACGGCCAGCGCGACGTCCTGCACCCCGGGGACCCGGCGCAGCGCCAGGTCGATCTCGGCCGGCTCGACCCGGTGGCCGCGGATCTTCAGCTGCTGGTCGTCCCGGCCCAGGAACTCCAGGTCTCCGGAGGGCAGAAGTCGGACCCGGTCGCCGGAGCGGTAGCCGGGCCGCCCGGCCAGGCGGGGGAAGCGCTCGGCGGTCAGCTCGGGCAGCCCCAGGTAGCCGTCCGCGGTGCACGGGCCGGCGATGTCGAGCCGGCCCACCGCTCCCGGGACGACCGGCAGGCCTCCCGGGCGGGCCAGCGAGAGCCGCACGTTCTGGATCGGGCGGCCGATCGGGGCGTGCCGGGGCCACCGCGTGCTCGGGCCGGTGAACCGGTAGGAGGTGACCACATGGGTCTCGGCGGGGCCGTAGTTGTTGACCAGTGCGCAGTCGGGCAGTGCGGTGAGGAAGGCGACGGTGCGGTCGGTGAGCCGCAGTTGCTCGCCGGTGGTGGCGATCTCCCGCAGGCCGGCGAACCGCTCGGGCCGGTCGTGGAAGACCGCGGCCAGCGAGTGCAGCAGCGAGACCGGGAGGATCGCCTTCTCCACCCGGTGCTCGGCGACGAAGTCGGCGAGCAGTTCGTGGTCGTGACGGGTCTCCTCGTCGGCCACGTGCAGCGAGCCGCCGGCGCACAGCGCCGCGAAGATCTCGTGGAAGGCCGCGTCGAAGCCGAGCGAGGCGAACTGCAGCCAGCGCAGCGCCCGGGTGTGGCCCCCGGTCTCCCAGTGGATCAGGTTGGCGAGCGCCCGGTGCGGGAAGACGATGCCCTTCGGCCGGCCGGTCGTCCCGCTGGTGTAGGTCAGGTACGCGGTGGCCGATCCGGGCACCGGGACCGCGGCGAACGGCCGGGGGCCGGCCGGCAGTGCCTTGACGGGGGGCAGTTCGACGGTGCGCAGGGCGGTGGCGAAGGCGGGCGGCACGGGCCCGTCGTGCAGGACGACGGCGGGTGCGCAGTCCTCGGCCATCAGGGCGAGCCGGGCGGTCGGCAGCGTCAGGTCGAGCGGCACGGCGGCGGCGCCCGCCCGCAGCACGCCGAGCACGGCCGCCACCGACCGAGCGTCGCGCGGCAGCGCCAGGCCGACCCGGTCGCCCGGGCGTACGCCGTGGTCCGCCAGCAGGTGGGCGATCGCGGCGGACAGCTCGTCGAGCCGGCGGTACGTCAGGTGCTCGTCCGCGTCGGCCAGGGCGAGCCGGTCGGGATCGCGCTCGGCCCAGTCGGCGACGACCTCGTGCACTGCCCGGTCGGGCACCGTCACCACCGGGCCGCTCAGCGCGGCGGCGGTGTCACCACCGGCCGGGTCCTGCTCGGCCAGGGGGCGCTGCAGTTCGGTGGTGAGCCGTTCCAATAGACGGGCGAAGGCGCGCTGCCAGCCGCGTACGGTAGCCGGGTCGAACCGGTCGGTGTCGTAGAGGAACCGGCCGCCCAGGGTGCCGTCGGGCCGGAACCACCAGTCCAGCGACAGCTCGTAGGGGCTGGAGGGCCGGTCGAAGGGCACCGGGTGCGCGGTCAGGTCGAGGTCCGGCAGCGGTTCGCTCTCGGCCTGGCCGTCCAGCAGGTTGAAGAGCACGCCGACCAGGTCCTCGCCGGGGCGGCCGAGGCGCTGGGCGAGCACCTCGAAGGGCAGGTCCTGGTGGTCGAAGGCGCCGGCCAGGCGGCGGGCGGTGTCGGCCAGCAGGGCGTCGAAGCCGCGGGCCGGGTCCAGGACGGTGCGCACCGGCAGGGTGTTGACGAAGTTGCCGACCAGCTCGGCGGTCTGCGGGCGGTGCCGCCCCGAGACCGGTACCCCGATCACCAGGTCGGTGCTGCCGCTCAGGCCGCCCAGCAGCGTGCCGAAGGCCGCGAGGACCACGGTGAACGGCGTCACCCGGGCGCGTTGGGCGGTGGAGCGGACCAGCGCGGTCTGCTCGGGGGTGAGGGTGAACTCGAGCTGGGCGCCGCGGAAGCGGCGTTCGGCGGCCCGTGGGCGGTCGCCGGGGAGTTCGGGCGCGCCCGGCGCGTCGGCGAGTTCGGTGCGCCAGTAGGCGAGTTGGCGGTCCGCGGCCGGGGAGTCGAGGAAGTCCGCACCGGCGCGCAGCATGTCCGCGAGCCGGCCGGTCAGGTCCGGCAGTTCGGCGTGCGTACGGCCGGACCGGCGGGCCAGCAGCCGGTACAGGTCGGCCAGCAGGATCCCGGTGGACCGGGCGTCGGCGCAGATGTGGTGCACCGAGAGCGCCAGGACGTGCCGCCGCTCCCCCAGTCGCAGCAGTGCGGCGCGCAGGGCGGGCGGTCGGTCCAGCGGGAGCGGCTGGACCAGCAGGTCGGTGACGGCCCGCTCCAGCTCGCGCTCGTCGGCGAGTTCGACCACCGGCAGCGGCACCGGCCCGGGATCGACCACCTCGCACTCGGGCCGTCCGCCGCTCTGGTGGTAGCGCAGCCGGAGTGCCTCGTGCCGTCGCACCAGGTCGCCCAGCGCCTGTTCCAGCAGGGCCGGGTCGAGCGGGCCGCGGAGTTCGGCGAGCACCGGGACGTGGTAGGCGGTGGCCGCACCGGGCAGCTCCGCCAGGTAGAGGAACCGCTCCTGGAGGGCGCTGACCGGCAGCAGGACGCGCTGCTCGGCGGCGGGGCCGGACCCGACCCTGGGCTGTGCGGAGCCCGCCCCGACCCCGGACCGAACGGCGCCGGACCCGACGCCGGACTGTGCGGGGCCCGCCCCGGCGAGCAGCTCGGCGAGCCGTTCGGGCGTGGGGTCCCCGAGGAAGGTGCCGAACGGCAGCTCGACCTGCCAGCGGCTCTCGGCGCCGGCGACCAGCTGCTGGGCCGTCAGGGAGTCGCCGCCCAGCACGAAGAGGTCGTCGTCCGGCTCCGGCCGCCCGGTCCCGAGCGCCTCGGCGAACAGGTCGAGCGCCACCTCCGCCCAGTCCGGGGCCGTCGCGCCGGTCCCCGGTTCCTCCTGGAGCGGCCGGGGCGGCGGCGTGCTCGGCAGCCAGTGCCGCTTGCGGTCGAACGGGGTGAGCGGGCCGCCCGGTCCGCCCCGGGCACCCTCGGGGGCCTCCTCGACCAGCACGTGCACATTGGTGCCGCCGACGCCGAAGGAGCTGACCCCGGCCAGCCGCGGCGCCCCGCCCGGCCAGGGGCGGCTCCCGGCGCCGATCTCGAACGGGGTGGTGGCCAGGTCCAGGTGCGGGTTCGGGCGCTCGAAGCCGCGCACCCCGGGCAGGGTGCGGTGGCGCAGCGCCAGCACGGCGGCGATCAGCCCGGCCACCCCGGCCGCCGAGTCCAGGTGACCGATCGCGGACTTGACCGCACCCAGCGCGCAGCCGCCGACCGCGCCGGTCGAGGCGCGGAAGGCCTCGGTGAGCGCGGCCACCTCGATCGGGTCGCCGAGCGCGGTGGCGGTGCCGTGCGCCTCCAGGTAGCCGATCCGGTCGGCGCTCACCCCCGCGTCCCGGTGCACGCCGGCGATCAGCTCGGCCTGCCCCTCGACGCTGGGCGCGGTGTAGCCGCTCTTGCGGTCGCCGTCGTTGTTGATGCCGCTGGCCCGGATCACCGCCAGCACCCGGTCGCCGTCGGCGAGCGCGTCGTCGAGGCGGCGCAGCACGACCAGGCCGACGCCGCTGGCGAAGACGGTGCCCTCGGCCCGGTCGGAGAACGGTCGGCACCGGCCGTCCGGCGAGACGATGCCCCCCTCGGTGTACTGGTAGCCGTGGTCCTCGGGCCGGACGGCGGCGCCGCCGGCCAGCATCGTGTCGGCCTCGTAGTCCAGCAGCGCCCGGCAGGCCAGGTGGACGGCCGCGAGGCTGCCGGAGCAGCCGCAGTCCACCGCGAGCGCGGGGCCGGTGAGCCCCAGCCGGTAGGCGATCCGGGTGGCCGTGAAGCCGCGGTCGCTGCCCATCAGCACCCGGTGCCAGCCGTGCCGGTCGACCACCTCGGGGTGGGCCAGGACGTGCCGCAGCAGGTAGTCGGAGTGGTTGAGGGCGACGAACACGCCGGTGCGGCCGCGCCGCGCGGCCGGGAGTGCGGCGTCGTCCAGCGCGTGGACGGCCGCCTCCAGCAGGAACCGCTGCTGGGGATCGGTCAGCGCGGCCTCGGCGGGGGTCATGCCGAAGTACTCGGCGTCGAACAGGGCGGGGTCGGCGAACCGTTTGCGGACCCCCACCCAGCGGTCCTCGGCCGGCCACTGCTCGCTCGGCACGGTCTCGGTCGGGTCGATGCCGTCGCGCAGCAGCTCCCAGAACTCCTCCGGGGAGTCGGCGCCGGGTACCCGGCAGGCCATGCCGACGACGGCGATCGCGTCGGCCGCCCCGGTCTCCCAGTCACTCTCGGTCATGTCGCTCTCCAGGTCGGGATCGTCGGTGGTGACAGGGCCTCGAGGGCCTCAGGGGGCGGCCGGTCCGGCGCCCTCGGCCAGCCGCTTGCGGCGCACCTGCTCGCGGCGGCGCCGACGGGCGTCCGAGACCTCGGCCGGGGCGGTGGCGGCCGGGGCGGCGGCCTGGGTCGCGGCTGCGGGCGCGCCGCTCAGGTGGGCGGCGAAGCCCCGCACCGTCGGGTGACGGAAGAGGTCGACGATCCGGCTCTGCGGCGCCACCCGTTCGCGGACGGCGGCCAGCAGCGCGGCGACCAGCAGCGAGCTGCCGCCGGACTGGAAGAAGTCGTCGTCCACGCCCAGGTCCGGCCGGCCCAGCACCTGCTGCCAGCAGGCGAGCAGCCCGGCCTGCACCTCGTCGGCGGGGGCCGCCGACGGCGCCGCGGAGGGCTCCGGCGGGTCGGGCAGGGCGCGCCGGTCGACCTTGCCGCCGGTGGTGGTCGGAAGCGCGGGCAGCTCGACCCAGGCGGTAGGCACGTACGGGTCGGGCAGTTCGGCGGCCAGTGCGGCCCGCAGCTCCTGCGGGTCCGGCGCGGCGGTGGGGTCGGCCGGCACGTAGTAGGCCGTCAGCACGGCCCGGCCGCCCGGCCGGCGGACCGCCGCGGCGCCGGCGGCGACCGCGGGCAGCGCGAGCAGCGTGCGCTCGATCTCCTCCAGTTCGATCCGGTAGCCGTTGACCTTGACCTGGTTGTCCAGCCGGCCGACCAGTTCCAGGTCGCCGCCGGGCAGCCGGCGGGCCAGGTCGCCGGTGCGGTAGCCGCGGGCGCCGCCGGGCAGGGTGACGAACCGCTGGGCGGTCAGCTCCGGCGCGCCCGCGTAACCGGGCGCCACGCCGTGGCCGGTGAGCACGAGCTCGCCGAACATCCCGGTGGGCAGCGGCCGCAGCGCGTGGTCCACCACCACCGCGCCGGTGTTGGCGAGGGGGCGGCCGACCAGGATCCGCTCGGGCTCGGCGGGCACCTCCCAGGCGGTGGACCAGACGGTGGTCTCGGTCGGCCCGTAGACGTTGAGCACCCGGGGGATGCCGAGGCCCTTGAGCCGGACGGCCAGCTCCCGGTCGAGCGGTTCCCCTCCGACCAGCAGCAGACGCAGCCGGGCCAGCGCGGCCGGGCCGTCCGCCAGCCGCAGCACGGTGCGCAGCAGGGTCGGGGTGGCCTGCAGGGCGTCGGCGCCGCTCGCGGTGAGCAGCTCGGGCACGGTGAGCGGACCGGCGGGGTCGGCGGTGGCCAGGGTCTCGGCGTTCTCCGCCAGTACCACCGGCACTCCGCGGGCCAGGGTCCACAGCAGTTCGACCACGGCGATGTCGAAGGTCACCGCCGTGACGGCCAGCCAGTGGGCCCGCTCCGGCAGCGGCACGGCCCGGTCGAGCGCGTCGAAGAGCGAGGCGAGGTTGCCGTGGCTGATCTCCACGCCCTTGGGCCGGCCGGTGGAGCCGGACGTGAAGATCAGGTAGGCGGTCTCCCCGGGAGCGGGGCGGTGGGCGGGCACCGGCGCGGCCGGGGCGGCGGGCAGCCGGTCGAGTTCGAGGCGGTGGCCGGTGAACCCCGGGCAGTGCGCCGCGTACTCCGGGCCGGTCAGCAGGGCGGTGCAGCCCGCGTCGGCGAGCATCGCGGTCAGCCGGGCCTGCGGGTCGCGGCCGTTGAGCGGCACGTAGGCGAGGCCGGCCCGCCAGACGCCCAGCAGGGCGGCGACCAGGTCGGGCGAGCGGCCGACCAGCAGGCCGACGCGGTCGCCGGGCCGCAGTCCGGCGGCGCGCAGTCCGGCGGCCACCGCTTCGGCCCGGTCGGCGAGTTCGGCGCCGGTGCGGCGGAGGTCGCGGAAGCCCAGCAGCGGTTCCCGCCCGCCCTCGGTCAGCCGGGCGGCGATCCGCTCCGGAACGGGCCTCCAGTCGTCGCCGGGCGGCGGCGCGCTCGGCAGCTCCTCCCGGCGGGTCGGCTCGTCCTCCGGGCCGAGCAGTGAGAGCTCACCGACCGGGCGGTCCGGCCGTTCGGCCATCGCGGTGACCAGCCGCTCGAACCAGCGGACCAGGCGCCGGGCGTCCTGCGCGCTGAACAGCGCCGTGGCGTGGATGAGCTGACCGAGGTAGCCGTCCTCCTCCTGGCGCAGCTTCAGCATCAGGTCGTACTGGGCCGAGTACACCGGCTCGGGTGCCGGACCGGTGGTGATCCCGGGCAGCTCCAGCTCGGCGTCGGGGTAGCTCTGGTAGATGAAGATGCTCTGGAAGATCGGCGCGTGCGCGCTGCTGCGCTCCGGCGCGACCTCCTGCACCACCTGGTCGAAGGGGAGGTCCTGGTTGGCGAAGGCGTCGAACGCGGAGCGGCGCACCCGGGCCAGGTAGTCGAGCACGCTCTCCCGCTCGTCGATCACGGTGCGGACGGTGATCGAGTTGAAGAACAGACCGAGGGTCTGCTCCAGCGCGGTGTACGGCCGGCTGGCCAGCGGGCTGCCGATCGCGATGTCGGTTCCGCGGGCCATCCGGGAGAGCAGCAGCGAGTAGGCGGCCATGAAGACCACGTACGGCGTGGCGGCCGAGCGTTCGCACAGTTCGCGGACCAGGCCGAGGGTGCGCTCCGAGAGCCGGAAGTCCAGGCCCTCGCCGCGGTAGCTCTGGACGGCCTCCCGCTGCTGGCCCTGCGAGGTCTCGACCAGCGGCGGCAGATCGGCCAGTTGCCCGCGCCAGAAAGCCTTCTGGCGCCGCGCCAGTTCGCTGCCCAGCCAGGACCGCTCCCAGACGGCGTAGTCCGCGTACTGGACCGCGAGTTCGGGCAGCTCGGCGGGCCGGCCCTGGACCCGGGCCGCGTACAGCTCGGAGAGTTCGCGCCGGATCACGCCGGTGGACCAGCCGTCGGAGATCACGTGGTGCTGGGTGACCACCAGGATCCAGCGCCGTTCGGCGCAGTGGACGAGGTCGAACCGCACCAGCGGCGCGACCGCGAGGTCGAACCGGGTGCGGGTGATCTCGTCCATCAGCGGGTCCAGCGCCTCCGCCGGAGCACCGGTCAGGTCGTGGCGGCGGAAGTCGGCCCGCAGGTCGGGCAGGATCACCTGGCGCAGGCCCTCCGGCGACTCCCGCAGCGCGGTGCGCAGCGCCTCGTGGCGCTCGGTCAGCCGGTCGGCGGCCCAGCGCAGCGCCTCCTCGTCCAGCTCGCCGGTGAGCGTGGTGGCGAAGTACATGTTGTAGACCGGCAGGTCGGTGGCGAGCTGCTCGATCAGCCAGAGCCGCTGCTGGGCGTAGCTGGCGGGCAGCGGCCGGGACCGGTCGGCCCGCTCGATCCGCACCGCGCGGCGGGCCTCCTCCTCCGCCCGCTCGCGCAGGAACTGCAGGATCTCCTCGCGGCGGGCGCGGATCAGCTCGGTGGTGGGGCCGTCGAGCACGCCGGCGGGGGCGCTGACCGAGAGCTTCCGGTCCGCGGCGGCCAGCCGTACTCCGCGGCGGGAGAGGTCTTCCAGCAAACCGATGAGCGTCACAGTTCGACCAGGTCCAATCCGTCGTCGGCGCTCCCGGTGGTCAGGGAGCTGTAGAGGCGGTCGGCGGCCAGCTCGGCCTCGACCAGGGCGGCGGTGTCCGCGAGGGTGTCTGCGTCCAGGAAGTCGCCGAGGGTGAGCCGGACCCCGAACCGTTCGCGGATCCGGGTCAGCACCTGGGCCGCGATGATCGAGTGGCCGCCGAGCGCGTAGAAGTTGTCGTCGGCGGCGGGCTCGTCGATGCCGAGCACCTCGGCCCAGATCGCGGCGAGTCCGCCCCGCACGTCCGGCGGGAGCTGCGACGCCCCGCCGGGCCGCTCCCGCAGCGCCGCGAGGGGGGCCAGGGCGCTGCCGGCGGGGGTGGCGGGGCCGACGGGGGTGGCGGCCGGGTGCCAGTGGCGGTCCCGCCGGAAGGGGTAGCGCGGCAGGGCGAAGCGGGCCGGCCGGGGTCCGGCGGGGCGCAGGGCGGCCCAGTCGACCGTGGCGCCGCGCTCCCAGCAGTACGCGACCAGCCGCAGCAGCGCGACGCGGTCCGCCGGGTCCCCGACCCGGGGCAGCCGCTCGTCCGGCGACGGTCCGGGGGTGCCGAAGGCCGCCGTTTCGACGAGCGTGGCGAGTTCGGTGCCGGTGAGGGGGTGTCCGGCCACGAGGCTGCGGTCCAGCGCGGCGGAGCGCAGCCCGATCCGGGGCGGCTCGGGCCGGGTGCCGGTCAGCTCGGCGACCAGGGCGGCCAGCACCCGATGGCCCTCGGTACCGGCGCCGCGGTCCAGGGCGGCCAGCGCCTGGGCCTGGCGGCCGGCGAAGTCCCGGGCGCGGTCGGCCGGGAGCGCCCCGCTGTGCGCGAGGGCCGCGAACTCGCCGGCGCCCTCGGCGTGCAGCGCGGTCGGGACGATGCCCAGCCGGGCCAGCGCCTCCAGACCGGCCAGCTGGGCGTCGAACTCCCGCCCGGCGGCGTCCGCGACGGCGTCGGCCTCGGCGTCGGCGGAGCCGGCTGCGAGGGACGTGGTGGGCGAGGTGGGCGCGAGTGCCAGCACCAGCTCGCGGTCGGTCACCGGCTCCAGCTCGGCCAGCGCGGACAGGTCGTCCGGGTCACCGACCACCAGGGCGCGGCGCAGCTCGCGCGGGCGCCGGTCGTCCTGCAGCGCGGCCGCCAGTGCGGCCAGTGCCTGCGCCGGACCGGTGCGGCCGACCGTGGCCGCGGCGGCGAGCAGGTCCGCCCGGGCCTGGGCGAAGGCGCTCGGGGTGTGTGCGGAGACCGGCAGGAGCTGCGGCTGCGGCCCTTCCGACGCGGGAGCGGCCGCCGGGGCGGTCGCGGTCACGGGAACGGGGGCGCTCGCCGGGGCGGTCCCCGGAACGGGAGCGGTCGCCGGGGCGGTCGCGGTCGGGGGCTGTTCGACGATCAGATGGGCGTTGGTGCCGCCGACACCGAGCGCGGTGACCGCCGCACGGCGCGGACCGTCGGCCTGCGGCCACGGCTCGGTGGCGGTGACCACCCGCAGACCGCTGCCGGCCAGGTCGATCGCCGGGTTGAGCCGCCGGTGGCCGCGGGTCGCGGGGACGACGCCCTCGCGGACCGCCAGCACCGCCTTGACCAGCCCGGCCACGCCGGCCGCACCGTCCAGGTGACCGACCGTCGACTTGACGGCGCCGATCGCGCACGGGCTGCTCACACCCAGCACCCGGCGGGCCTCCAGCAGCGCGGCCAGCTCGACCGGGTCGCCGAGCGGTGTGCCGGTGCCGTGCGCCTCCAGGAGGCCGACCGTCGCCGGGTCGATCGCCGCGTCCTCCAGCGCCGCCAGGATCACCTCGCGCTGCCCGGCGACGCTGGGCGCGGCGAAGCTGAGCCGGTCCGCGCCGTCGTTGTTCAGCGCGGAGCCGCGGATGACGGCGTGCACGGTGTCACCGCTCGCCAGGGCGTCCGCGAGGCGCTTGAGCACCAGGACCCCGGCGCCGCTGCCGGGCACCGTGCCGTCGGCGTCCGCGTCGAACGGCCGCAGCGCGCCGGTGGCGGAGAGCACGCCGCCGTCCTCGGCCAGGTAGCCGTGCTCCTGCGGGAGCGCGAGCGAGACCGCGCCGGCCAGCGCGGCGTCGCACTCGCCGTTGAGCAGGCTGGTCCGGGCCAGGTGCACGGCGGCCAGCGCGGTGGAGCAGAGGCTCTGCACGAACACGCTCGGTCCGCGCAGGTCCAGGTGGTACGAGATCCGCAGCGGCAGTGCGGCGGCGGAGCTGCCCAGGCCGGGATCGGCGCCGGCCGCCCGGAGCAGCTCGCCGTAGCGGTTCTCCCCGCTGCCGCAGAAGACGCCGATCCGCCGGTCGGCGGGCAGCCGGGCCCAGCCGGCGTCCTCCAGGGCGTGCAGCGCCTCCTCCAGCATCACCCGCTGCTGGGGGTCCATGGCGGCGGCCTCGGCCGGGGCGAGGCCGAAGTAGGCGGCGTCGAAGTACTCGGTGTCGGCCGCCCGGCCCGCCACCGCGAGGTAGCGGGGGTCCTCGGCCACGTCGTCCGGCACGCCGGCGGCGGTGAGTTCCGCCGGGGTGGCCGGCTCGAGCGCGCTGCCGCCGGCGAGCAGCAGCGCCCAGTAGTCGTCGACGGTCGGGGCGCCCGGAAGGCGTACGGACATGCCGACCACGGCGACGGCGCGGTCGTCGGTGCTTGGGGTCATCGGAGTCCTTGGTGCGGGGCCGGGGCGCTCAGCGCGGCTGCCACGGCGGCGACGGTGGGGAACTTGAACAGGTCGGTGACCGGCAGATCGGCCTGCAGCTCGCGCCGCAGCCGGGCGTGCAGGCGGATCAACTGGAGGGAACTCCCGCCGAGTTCGAAGAGACTGAGATCGCGCGGGATGTGCTCCTCGGCGATCTGCAGGACGTCCGCCCAGAGCGCGGCGAGCCTGCGCTCCAGGCCGGGGCGTGGACGGCGCGGGGCCGCCAGCGGCCCGTCGGCGGGCGTGGCGGAGCTCGGCGCGGGCAGCGCCCGCAGATCCACCTTGCCGCTCGCGGTGAGCGGGAACTCGAGCAGTTCGACGAAAAGTTGGGGCAAGTACCCGGCCGGCAGGGTGCGGGCCAGCGCGGCCCGCAGCTCGGCGGCCTCGACGGCCACCTGCCGGTGCGCCAGGTAGTACAGGGTGAGCCGGTCACCGCTGTCGCCGGTGAGGGCGGCGACGGCGTCCCGGACCCCGGGGTGGGCGAGCGCAGCGGCGACCAGCTCCGCGGTCTCCAGTCGCACCCCGCGCACCTTCAACTGACCGTCCGTCCGGCCGAGGTAGCGCAGCCGACCGGATCCGTCGCGGCGCACCAGGTCGCCGGTGCGGTAGAGGCGGGGAACCGGCCGCTCGGGCTGGTCGGGCAGCTCGGACTGCTCTTTGCCGGCACCGAACGGATCGGGCCGGAAGGACCGGCCGGTCAGATCGGGCCGGTTGAGGTAGCCGGTCGCCAGTGGCATTCCGCCGAGGTGGAGTTCCCCGACGAACCCGTCGGGCAGCAGCTGGTCGCCGACGCCGAGCACCAGAGCCCGGCAGCCGTCGATCGGCCGGCCGATCGGCACCGTGCCGTCCTGGCCCGCCGTGCCGTCCTGGTTCTCCGTGCCGTCCCGGTCCGCCGGGTCGGCGGCCGACCAGCGGTGGAAGGTGGCGTCGATGGCGGCCTCGGTGGGCCCGTAGAGGTTGACCACCTCCGCCCCGCACCGCTCGGCGGTCCTGGCGGCCAGGGCCTGGTCGAGCACCTCGCCGCCGAAGCAGACCAGCCGGATCCGCCCGTGGTCCAGCCCGGCCGGCTCGGCCAGCACGGCCTTGGCCAGGGTCGGGACGAACTGCACCACGGTGACGCCCAGTTCGATCATCTCCCGGGCCAGGACGGCCGGGTCGCGGTGCGCCCAGGACGGGGCCACCACCACGGCCGCGCCGACGGTCAGCGGGAGCAGGTACTCCCAGACCGAGGCGTCGAAGACCGCGGGGGTCTTGAAGTAGACCCGGTCCTCGGGGCCGAGCCCGAACTCTGCGGCCTTCCAGCGCAGGTTGTTCGCCAGCGCCCGGTGCGGCACACCGACACCCTTGGGCTGGCCGGTGCTGCCGGAGGTGGTGATCACATAGGCGCCGTCGGCACCGCCCACCGCACGATCGGGTCCGTCCACGGCGAGGCCGGGTCCGGCGGTCTCCGGCGTCCCGTCGAGCGACGCACCGACCACCACCGTCCCGGCCGCGGCCCAGGCGGGCCGGCCCCCGTCGGCGGTGATCAACCCGGCACTGCCGGTGTCGGCCAACAGGTAGGCCAGCCGGCGCGGCGGCTGCTCGGTGTCCAGCGGGAAGAAGGAACAGCCGGCGCGCAGCACACCGAGCGCGGCGGCAACGAACTCCGGCGAGCGCGGCAGGCCGAGCGCCACGACCGAGCCGGGCGCGACCCCCCGGTCCACCAGCCCGGCGGCGATCCGACCGGAGGCGTCGGCCAACTGCCGGTAGTTCCAGCTGTGTTCTGCCGTCACCAGGGCGGTGGCCGAAGGTGTGCGCCGGCTGTGCCCGAGGAACAGCTCGGTCACCGGAACGGGCTCTCCCGGGTACGGCCCGGGGTCGAGCAGCCGCTCGCGCTCGGCCTGGTCGACCAGCTCCACCGCGAGCGCGGGTGCGGCCGGGTGCTCGACCACCTGGGCGAGCACCCGGGCGAACGCGGCGCCGATCCGCCGGGCCCGGTCGGCCGGGCAGCGGGCCGGGTCGTACTGCAGTCGGGCGGTGGTCCCTCCGGGCGAGGTCTCCACCGCGATCAGCAGTCCGGTCTTCGGGGACCGGGGGTAGACCGGGATCCGCTCCACCGCCAGGCCGTCCAGCGTCAGGTCCGTCCCGGTCAGGTCGTGCAACGAGAGCATCACGGCGGGCTCGTCCGGCGCGCGCAGGTCGGCGCCCGGGGCGTTCTGGTGCTCGAGGCAGTCGAAGAGCCGGTCGGCCGCCCGGGCGACGTACGCGGCCAGCGTCTCCCCCGGGAGCGGCTCCAGGCTGCGGAACGGCAACAGGTCGGTGAAGAGCCCGACGCCCTCCGGGTGGGCCGCCCGGTTCCAGTCCACCGCCGGGTAGCTCAGCAGCGCCTCGCCCTCGCGGCCCAGCAGGTGATGGGCGGTCAGCGAGAGGGCACCGAGCAGCAGGGAGAAGAGCGAGGCCCGCTCACGGTGCACCGCCGCCTCCAGGCCGGCGGGCAGCTCGATCGCGAACTCACCGGCCACCTGGCCGACGGCCACACCGCGCGCCCGGCCCGCCGCACGGGCGGGCAGGCCGGCCAGGTAGCCGCGCCAGAACTCCGCGTTGCGGTCCGCCGCGGCTCCCGCGAGCTCCCGCTGCTGCTCCAGCGCATAGGTCACATAGGAGAGTTCGGGCACGGGGGGCTCGATCGGACGCCCACCGAGCGCCGCCCCGTAGGCCTCGGACAGGCCGGCGCCGAGCAGCGCGACCGACGGCGCGTCGATCACCAGGTGGTCGTACACCATCAGCAGGACGGACTCCGCACTGTTCCGGACACGGATCAGGTGGGCGGCGAAGCGCAACGGCGCCTCGGGGTCGAACGGGCGCGAGGCGAGTTCGCGCAGCAGTTCGCCACCGTCCGGATCCACCGGTTCGTGCACCGTGAGCACCCGCCCGGGGGGCGGTGCGACGGTCTGCCAGGGCCCTTCGTCGAAGGAACGCGGCCCCGCGGTGGCGCCGGGGAGTTCTTCGACCACCCGTGCGCACAGCACGGGATGGGCGAGAGCAAGATGCCGCAGCGCACGGTCCAGCGCCTCGGGGTCCACCTCCCCGCTCAGCCGGAAGGCCATCGGTATGTGATAGGAATCGCCGCCGCGATCGAGCAACTGCGCCATCCAGACGGCTTCCTGTTGTCTCGTCAGCCGTGTGACGACAGGCATGACACTGTCCATCCCCCACCTCCGGCTATACAATGTCACACGTCAGATTTTCTGTCTCCCCTTTCTCTCCAGTCCCGGGAGACACAGCCGCGACCAGCGGGCCCGACCCCTTGGAACAGGAGCACGCACACGATGGACACCACTCGGTCCGCCCCGAGCACCCCCGAGGCCCTGCGCTCCGCCGTCCGCGACGCCTGGGCGACCGTGCTCCAGCACGACGAATTCACGGACACCGACCCGTTCTTCTCCGTCGGCGGCACCTCGCTGCTCGGCGCCCAGCTGACCGCCGTCCTCGGCGCCGGACTGGGCCGCCGGGTACCGGTCCGTCTGCTCATCGCCCACCCGACCGTCGAGGAGCTCGCCGCGGCGCTGACTCCCTGACGACCGCCCGCACCACGCAGCACCGCCCGCACCGGCTGTGCGGTGCGGGCGGTGCGGGCGGTGGTGCGGGCAGTGCGGCGGTGCGCACGGTCGTCGGCGGAGTCGCCGGCGGACGCGTCGAGGCCGACCGCGCTCACCTGCCCGGTCCGGACGCCGCCATCACGCCGACCGCGGTGCGCCCGCCCCGGCGGGCACACCTACTGGGTGGCGTCGCAGTCCTGGCAGCGACTCACGGCGGTACGCCCGGTGTTGCCTCCGGTGGCCCGGAGCGGGCTGGAGGCGGAGAGCCGGCGCCACGCCCCCGGCGACGGCGCGAGCACCCAGCCGTAGACGGGCGGTTCGACGTCGACGGCGACGATGTGGGGACAGCCGGGCAGGTGAGCCTTGCGGCTGGCGTGAATGATGATCGCCGACCCCGGCCAGCCGTCCCACTCCGCACTCGGAGCACTCCGGCCGGGCCGCGCGGGCGGGGCGCACTCGGCGCAGTTGCTCAACTCGTGGCGACAGTGGTCCATGGCGCGCCCTCACTCCGTCCGGCCCTGCACCGAAGTCTACGGGGGCGCGCCGCCGCCTCCGTACCTCCCGCCCGCCGGAGCGGCGGTCCCAGCCGCCCAGGAGCAGCCGGGACCGTCGCGCGCCCGCGGTCGTGCCCGGGGTCAGCCGGCGGGGGCGGCTGCGACCAGGTCCCGCCGCGGGTCGGCGAGTTGGCCGCGCCGCACGAGCAGGTCCTCCGGCGCGGTCGGCGATTCACCTCCTGCGGACGGTAGTTGAGCCGTTCCGGTGGACGGCGGCGGAAGCGGGACCGAGACACAGGGGGTCCGCGCGGACTCCGACGCCCCGTTGATCGCGGTGACGCAGAACTCGTAGTTCCAGTTGCCCGGGAAGAGGAAGGCGATCCGGTGGTCGGGCGTGTCGGTGACGTACGGTTCCGGCGAGACCGGGCTGTGGTCGGAGACGTTCCGCACCCAGACCCGGTAGCCGGCCGCCTCCGGGGAACCCTGCCAGTTCAGTTGGACCGTCGTGGGGTCGACGGACGCGATCCTGAGGTTCGCCGGCACGGGCGGCACCCCCGCGCCGATCGTCACGGACCTCGCCACGCCGGGCATGCCGCCGCCGGCGCGGTTCCAGGTCACCAGTGCGACGAGGTAGTGGTGCCCCGGGACGAGACCGTCGATGTGGACGGACGTCCCCCTGACCGCCGTGCCGCCGATGTAGGCGCCGGGGACGTCCCTGTCCCAGGTGATGATCTGGTACCGGTCGATGCCGTCCGTGTGGGGACCGGTCGCCGCGTCCCAGGACACGTCGACGCCCGTGGCCGTCGCGCGGGTGACGATGTTCCGGGGTGGTGCGGCGGTCTCGGGGTGCGCGGTCGCGGTGACCGTGCCGGACCACACCGACTCGCCGTCGCCGTCGTTGTCGGTGCGGACCTGGTACTCCCAGGTCCAGCCGTCCTCGGTCCAGGTGGTGTCGTAGCGGTTGGTCCATACCCGGGCCTCGTTCCACTCCGTGAGACCCGCGAGCCGGTAGCGGACGGTGTAGCCACGTGCGCCGAACACCGGTGTCCAGGTCACCTTCACACCGCTCGGGGCGGACTCCGCGACGACGCTGTTCACCGGGAGGACCGGCCGCCGGGGGACGGTGCCGGGGATGCTGGGCACGAACTGCCCGATGCCGTAGCCGTCGTGGAGGGTGCGCTCGAAGGCGGACGCGATCTGGAACTCGCCCAGCGCGTTGGGGTGCAGGTTGTCGTACGCGGCGGGGCAGGTGTTGGTGTCGCAGCTGTACGCCCCCTCCCAGTCGACCGGCTCGACCGGGGAGGCGGGCGTGCTCCAGCTCGGGATCGCTTTCGCCAGCAGGGTGTTGTACTGCCGGGTCTTGACGATCAGGTCCTGCCGGCCCTCGATCAGGGGCCGCATCGGGACGTTCGCCACGGCGAAACGGAGGTCGGGCTTGGCCGCGCGCGCCCGGTCGACCATCGCCTTCACGCTCTCCAGCGTGCCGGGGGCATCGCTGACGAGCCACCCCATGTCGTTGAAGCCGATGCCGAAGAGGACGAGGTCGGGCCGGTACTGCGCGACCACGGGCCCGATCAGGTCCTTGTCCTGGGCCGCCTGACGCCCCCACACGGCGAAGTGGTCGCTGTCGAAGCCGGCCGGAACACCCTGGGCGTACGCGCCGTCGACGGGCGGAGGCACGGCCGAGGGGTTCTCGATCTCGCCCTGCAGCGGCGGCGGGCCGGGCGGACCGTTCGGCGCGTCCGGCTGCTTGGTCCCCCGGTACGGGCCGACGAAGTCGACGGCGACGTGCTGGTTCCTGAACCACTCCCAGAGCCGGTACCGCCAGGTCCAGTCGCCCTCCATGCCCTGGGTCATGGAATCCCCCACCACCAGGACCCGCAGCGGCACGGAGCTGTTGCCGACACCCCGCTGGAGGCGCCGCAGCGAGTCCAGCAGGCGCGGCGCGAAGGGGTTCAGGGCGTTCGCCATGAAGCCGAGGGTGTTGCCGAGGTTCCCGAGCTTCGTCCCGAAGTTGCGCAGGGCCGTCTGCAGCTCGGCGATGGCGGTGGGACCGCTGCTCGCCGCCCAGTTCAGCAGGGCCCCGCCGAACGCTCCGGCCACCGCCGGCCAGACCGAGGCGGCCACGGCGTCCGCCCAGACGGTGCCGTCGGCGACCGACTTGCCGTCGAAGGCCGCGTTCAGGATCTCGGTGGTGAGGGAGCCGAGGGCGCCGGAGACCGCGCCGCACACCGGAGCGGCCGCCGGCGCGCCGGGCCCGAAGGTGACCAGGCACCCGGCCCCGACCAGGATGCTGACGGCGACCCCGACCCCGCTGGCGATGAACTTCTGCCACCAGGTCTCCTCGAAGCCGATGACATCCATCGGGGTGACCACCACGAGGCTGTCGTCCACGGCGTGCACGGTGCCCCGGAATTCGGCGCTGCCCTGCTGCGTCGGATAGATCCCGACACCGTGCTCCCGGGCACGCTGGGTGAACGCCGCACCCAGCGACATCCCGGCGTCCTGGTCGGCCCGGGTCTCGGCGACCACCGCCGCGGTGAGGTCACGTGCCTGCTGACGGCGCCCGGCGGCGGGGAAGTCGAAGGCCAGCACCAGGTCGTCGTCGTTCGCCGCGAGCGCGCGCAGACCGCCCGCGTCCTTGGCACAGCCCAGGCGCGCCGTCATGGGCGCTCCCTCCTCCCCGGGGGTGGAGAAGGACGTGGCGTGCGTGCCGCACAAGGCGGCGGCTGCGGCGGCGGAATCCCGCGTCCCGGCGCCCTGCGCGGAGGCGGATCCGGTGACCGTGCCGAGCACCAGGGCCAGCGAGACCAGCAGAGTCAGCACGCTCCCGCGCCAGGCGGAGGCGGTCGACCCCCTTCGTTCACGGACTCTTCCGGCCGTACGTCCCGATAAGCGCATGTCGTGCATGTCGTTCGGTGTCCCCTCGGCGAGTTCCCCGGCACCGCACGTCGAACCGGCGTGCGGGCCTACGGCGTCCCGAACCTCCTGCCCGGCCGCACCCGGTCGTGAACGCCCGACCGCAGCCGTCCGTAGCGGAGCGCCCGGCACCCGTTCCCCGGAGCCTGGGTGAGGTCGCGGCCCTGGACTCGGCGGGCACGGCCGTGGTCGGCCTCCCGCTCGGCTCGCCGCCGGAACGGCCCTGGGCCCGGGTCAGGGCCGGTCGGCCGGGGTCGGCCCGGTGGGCAGGTCCCGCTCGTAGTGGACGTAGTGGTCGGCCGGGACGAAGGTGTCGTAGAGGCGGCGGGCCGGGTTGTCGTGGGCGGTGAGCCAGTGGACGCGTGCCCAACCACGGACGGCGGCGAGGTCGAAGAGGTCCTGGAGCAGCAGGCGGCCCGCGCCCAGCCCGCGGTGGGCGGGGTCCACGAAGAGGTCCTCCAGGTAACAGACCTGGCCGGTGAGCCATGTGCTGTGGTGCAGCACGCTGTTGGTGATGCCGATCACGGTGCCGTCGTGCTCGGCGACACGTCCCAGCAGTGGCTGGTGCGGATCGAGGAGCCTCCGCCAGGTGGAGTCGGTGGCCTCCGCGGGCACGGTGGACCCGTAGAACTCGAGGTATCCGGCCCACAGCCGGCGCCAGTCCTTCTCGTCGGCAGCGACGAGGTCGCGGACGGTGATCGCGGGGACTTCGGACATCTCGGCTCCAGGTGAGGGCGGTCAGGGGCGCCAGGCGTTCTGACCTGCGAGGTCGGGACGCGGCCGACCGGGGGCCCGCCTGCGCGTGCGGTGTGTCCGCGAGGGTGATTGTAGGCGGTGAGCCGGTCGGAGCAGGCGCCGCGACGGGGGCCGGTCGGTGCGGCACGGCGGTGTGTCCGGACGACGGACGGGACGGACGGCGGAGCCCCGCGCCGACAGCACGGGGGGCCGGTCGGCGGTCGCCCGCCGCCCGGCCCCCCGGTCCGGTCGCCCCTGTGCCGTTCACCGTCCCCGATCCGCCCACAGCCGGGGGCAGCAGGCGGTCAGGAGAGGGCGAGCTCGGTGACGTTGTCGGCCTCCAGGGTCCACTGGGAGGTAAGGGCGCCCTCCTTGACGTAGGCGACACCGCCGGCCTTGAGGATGCCGATGCGGCTGCCGGACAGCGCGAGCTGGACGGTGTTGTCCGCCTCGTTGGTCCACTGGGCACCGAGACCGCCCTCCTTCACGAGCGCGGTGCCGTCACCCCTCAGCACACCGATGCGGTCGCGCGAGAGCTCCAACTGGACGGTGTTGTCCGCCTCCAGGGTCCACTGGGACGCGAGCGCACCCTCCTTCACATAGGCGACGCCGTCGCCCTTGAGGATGCCGATGCGGCTGCCGGACAGCGCGAGCTGGACGGTGTTGTCCGCCTCGTTGGTCCACTGGGCACCGAGACCGCCCTCCTTGACCAGGGCCGTACCGTTGCCCCTGACCACGCCGATCCGGGCACCGGAGAGCTGGAGGGACTTGACGTTGTCGGCCTCCAGGGTCCACTGGGAGGTGAGCGCACCCTCCTTCACATAGGCGACACCGTCGCCCTTGACGATGCCGACGCGGTCGCCGGACAGCGCGAGCTGCTTGACGTTGTCGGCAACGAGGACCCACTGGTCGCCGAGGCCGCCCTGCTTCACGAGCACCGACCCGTCGTCCTTGAGGACGCCGATGCGGTTGCCCGCGACGACGGTCTGCTTGACGCCGTCGGCCTCGTTGGTCCACTGGGCGCCGAGACCGCCCTCCTTCACCAGGGCGGTGCCGTTGCCCCTGAGGACGGCGATGCGGTTGCCGCCGTCGCCGGACACGGTCCCGGGGACGGCGGCGGCCGCAGCCGCAGCCGCTGCCGTGGTCGCGAGGAGCGTCGCGGTGAATGCCGCGAGCGCGGCAGCTGTCAGGGAATTCTTCATGGTGGGGCCTCCGTACGGCAATGAGGAATCACGCGGGCACGGAGGACGTGCACGTGCCCGCGTCGGACGCTTCGGGTGCTCGGGTGCCGAGGAACAGCAGATCACCGGAATCCCGGCCGCAGGGCGGCGCACCGCGAGCGCACGGGCGCACCTCTTCACGTGCGCGTCACGGGTGTTCTCGTGGGCGTCACAATCACCGGCCCGGCCCGGGAGAACCCCTGCCACAACCCCGGCCGCAACACCGGCCGCAGCACCGAGAACGGCACCGGGAACGGCACTGGCGGGCACACCGAGCACGCAACGGCCCGCGGCGGTCAGCGGGCGGGGCGGGGCAGCAGGAGGCAGGCGGCCGCGGCCAGGGCGGCGGCCGTGGTGACGGTGAGCCAGACAGCGGGGCCGCCGTGCAGGCTCTGGAGCAGGTGGGTGCCGAGTCCCGCGCCCAGGGGCGAGCCGATCGCGCCCGCGAGGCCGAGCAGGCCCAGGGCACGGCCGGTCCGGCGGGGCGGGGCCGTGGTGACGGCCAGTTCGTCGAGGCTCGGTCCGATCAGCATCTCGGCGAGGGTGGCGGGCACGGTGAACAGCAGCAGTGACAGCCAGCCGGCCTGCGGCAGCAGGACGAGGTAGGCCACGGCGAAGGCCGCGAACCCGGCGGTGAGCAGGGTGCGGGGCGGCAGGTGTCCGAGGAAGCGGCGTAGCAGCGTGTACTGGAACAGCAGGACGAGGGCGCCGTTGAGGGTGAAGACCACCGTGATGGCGACGGTGGTGCCGGTCAGGGCCCTGGCGGTGAGCGGGATCACCGCGTTGAGCTGGCTGTAGAGGGCCCAGTAGGCGACGGCGGCGAGGAAGAGGACGGCCGGTCCACGCCGGCCGGGGGCGGTGGCGGTGTGTCCGGGGTCCGGCTTCCGTTCCGGGGCGGCGGGAGCGAAGGCGAGGTCCGCCGGTGCCTGCGCGGCCTCGTCCTTGGCGAGGAAGGTCAGGTGGAAGCCGAGGCCGAGGTGGGACAGGACGGCCGCAGCGAGGATCGCGTCGAAGCCGAGCGGGTAGGCGACCGCCCCGAGGACCGGCCCGAGGACCACGCCGACGTTGCCGAAGGTCGAGCGCAGGGCGAGCATGCCGCGGGTGTCGTCGTGCGCCGCCGCCTCGATGACCAAGCGGGTCTTGACGGACAGCACCAGCAGTGACCCGCCGATGCCGACGGCCGCGATGCCCGGCACCAGGGCCGCTCCCCCGGCGGATATCAGCAGGTAGCCGACGATGCGGCAGGCGAAGCCGGCGGTGGTGGTGGTCCGCGCACCGACGCGGTCGACGAGGTGGCCGGACAGCACCGAGAAGCCCTGCCCGCACAGCGAGAGCAGCCCGATCAGGAGCCCGACCCGCCCCACCGGGGTGCCGGTGGCACTCAGGTGCAGGGCGAGCAGGGGCAGGAACATGAAGGTGGTGACGCCGGTGGTCAGGACGGTGGTGAGCAGCGCGCGTCCGGTGGCGGACGTGCGGGACCAGGTGGAGGGGCGCGAACGGCCCCGGGGCGGGGTGGCGGTGGCGGCGGACACGGAACTCCGTTACTGTCGTTTCTGTTTTCGACAGTCATGACTATGACGAAGGGATGCGTGACCGGTCAAGTGGATTTCGACAGTCACAACACCGCGATGGTGCAGGGCGCCGCCGACCTGGTGAACCTCGCGACCCCGGGCCTGTCCCGCACCCGTCCCTACCAGCCCCCGCCGGAAGCCGAACTGACCGAGCGCACCAACGCCCTCCTGCACGCGGCCGACCGCCACGCCACCCCCCTCGGCACCGCCGACGCGACCCGCCTGGCAGCCCTCGCCCCAGGGCTGCGCGCCGTCTTCGAACACCTCGCGGCCGACGACCAGGACGGAGCGGTCGCGGCCGCCAACACCCTGCTGGCACAACTGCGCCCGTTCCCCGTCCTGGAACGCCACCGCGACGAGCCCTGGCACCTCTACCACCGCAGCACCGCCGGCGACGAAGCCTCCGACTGGGCCGCCCGCCTCACCCTCGGCCTCGCCGCCGCCCTCGGCAGCCACTTCGCCGCCCGCCTCGGCATGTGCTCCGCACCCGCCTGCGACCGCGCCTACGTAGACGTCTCCCGCAACGGCACCCGCCGGTTCTGCTCCACGGCCTGCCAGAGCCGCGTCAAGTCCGCCGCCCACCGCGCCCGCGCCCAGGACTCCTGACGACGGTCCGGACACCTCAGGATCCCTACGGGGGGACGCGCATCGCGTCGACAACGAAGGGCCGCCCGGGTGGAGCCTGGGCTCTGGCTTCCACCCTCGAAGAGGACCAGGCGATCGGCGATCATTTCCGCCCCGGTGCGTCGCCATGAACTCCCGGATGCCCGGATATTCCGGGCATCCGGGCGGAGAAGACGCGGCCGGCGACCTCGACCGGCCGGCCTCCGTCGACCCGCGATCGTACGGACCCACCAGCACGCCACCCTCGACAGAAGGGGGCAGCCGACCCGGACGGCGCCGGTCAGCACGCCCTCGGCCGACCCTGCGCCCCACCGCAGACGCGCCGGCCGCCCCTCGCGCGCACCCAGGAACCAACACCTCAGCCCAGGCGTTACCCCACGCCCAGCTACACCCCGACAGGCCTCACGAGCGTTCCGCCAGTACAGCCGAGGAGGCAGAACGGGTGCCTTGGGGCGTGACTACCTCAAATGATGCTCAGATCATCTGATGGATCATCAGCACCTGATCTAGGGTTTTTCTTGCCCGCCGAACAACGGGCGAACAACAGGGGTGAGCAGGCAGGGAAACGTTGCACCGACCGCCGTCGGCCTGCACTCGCAGGGCCGACTGGTCAACCGTAAACAAACTGAAGGTAAATCGGAAGAATTCCGATCAACTATTTCCAGGCCCAGCAATACCCGAGTTCCACTCGTTCGTCCGGCCGAATTGAGAGTGGGGCACCCAGGAACGGGAACTCCTGAGCGCCCCGAGCGGCTCCGCTAACGAATCCGCCATCAGCTGCCGACTCGAAACATCTAGGAGCAACGGTGTCGAAACCGATCAATCGGCGGTTCTGGTCCGGCATTGGCGGTGCCGTCTTCGCGGCCATCCTGATCGCATCAGGTCTGGGCTACCTGGACTCCGGGGCTGAGAAGTCCCCATGGATCTTCCTCCTGGGCTCGGGTCTTGTCCTGGGCGGCCTTGCGGTGCTGCCGTCCTCCGTGCGTAAAATTCGGCGCCATTGATGGTCCGGTTGGCCCAGCCTTCTCCGGCTGGGCCAACCGGCTTTCCGCCGTGCGTGAGGAGGTTCATTACTCCGGCAGTGACCTGCGTACCGGACCCGCCGGGTGGCTCACCTGTTGGTGGCCTGCCCTGAGGTCACGACGAGGTCCGCCGCGGACTCGGGGCGGGCGGACGGGGTCGGCGGGGTCAACGCGTCGTGGCGTCGCTGCGGAAGTAGCCGGGCGCGAGCCGGTCGGAGTTGGCGCACAGCAGCACACACCGCTCATCGAGGAGACCGTTGATCTGTGCGGGCGCGCGACGCAGGCGGCGAGGAGGGCGGCAGTCGGGAATCCGCTCACGTCACTGGCGTCGACTGCACTGGTCGGTGGCCGACAGGTCGCGGAGTCCGTCGTCCGGGACCACGGCGAACAGGGCCCGTGCGGCCGGTGTCCACCACGTGCCTCCCACGTGCCTCCTCCTCGGAAGCGTTTCCGGGTTCCCGGTGCCGTGAGTGCCCGCCTTCCTCCTGGCCGGGCTCCCCAGCCCCAAGGGAGAACGGGCATTTCGACCTGCACCACCCCCTCAGGAGGGAGCAGGATGCTGCCCCTTGTCCCGCGCTCTCGGGGTGCTTCGCACGCGATTCGGCCGGTTACCTTGGTTCCGGCCGGCGCGAGGTGCGCGACGGCCGCGGACGAACAGACGTGGCACGGTGGACCGGCCCGACGATCGAGAGCAGAGGGCGGGAACCGAGCATGATCCGGGTAGTGGTGGTCGACGACGAGGCACTCGTCCGTTCGGGCTTCAGCCTGATCCTCAACGGCGCCGAGGACATCGAGGTGGTCGCCGCGGTGCCCGGCGGGCAGGCACTGGCGGCGTTCACGGAGCACTCCCCGGACCTGGTCCTGCTGGATGTACGGATGCCCGACGTCAACGGACTGGCCCTCCTGGAGCAGTTGCTCGCGCTGCCCGCACCGCCCGTGGTGGCCATGCTCACCACCTTCGACTCCGACGAGTACATCGCGCAGGCCCTGGGCTCGGGCGCTTCGGGCTACATCCTCAAGGACACCGACCCGGACGACCTCCCTCCCCTCGTCAGGTCGCTGATCGGGGGTGCCGTGGTACTGGACCGGAGGATCGCCCCCGTCGTGGTCGGCGGATACCTCAGCCGCCAGCACGAGCCGGAATTCGACTCCGCGCGCGGCACCGCGCTGAACCGTCGCGAACGCGAGGTCGTGACGCTGCTGGCCCAGGGGCTGACCAACGCCGAGATCGGACGGCACATGCACCTGAGTACCGGCACCGTCAAGGACCACGTCAGCTCGCTGCTCGCCAAGCTCGCGGTCGACAACCGCGTCCAGGCCGCCCTCTGGGCCCAGCGCGCCGGGCTGCTCGTCGACAACGGGGTCAAGTGAATTCCGTGCGTCCGGGGACGGCGCGTGTCCGGCGGACGGTGCCCCGGTGGGCGGTGGACGCCCTCCTGGTGGCGATCGCGGCGGCAACCTCGTGGATACACGCCCTCGCCACCAAGCGCCATGAGCTCGACCCGCACCTGTCGTTCGCGGAGCTGGACCAGACACTCGTGGTAACGGGCTCGGCAGTCGCGCTCCTGCTGTTCCTGCGCCGGCGCTTCCCGGTCCCGGTGTTCGTGCTCTCCCTCGTGTACATGGCCGTGGCGGAACGCTACGACGCACCGACCGTGCTGGTGGCACTGTCGACCGTCGCGGAGGGGTCGCTGCGCCGGGGTGTGGTGGGCGCGCTGCTGTACCTGGGGGTGGCGATGTCCTGCCAGTTCTGGGCACTGCCCGAGACGGTTTCGCACCACTCCGTCGTCGGACCGGAGCACCTCTGGAGGGTGCCCCCTCCGGCCATGGCCGCCTTCGCGGCCGTCGCCGTGGGCCGACTGCTAGCGATTCGCGCGGGCCTCACCCGGAGCATGGCCGACCTGCACGAGGCCCAGGAACACCGGCGCGAACTGCACGCCCAGGCCGTGCTGGGGCGGGAGAGGGCGCAGCTGGCACGGGAGATGCACGACGTGGTGTCGCACCAGGTCAGCCTGATCGCCGTGCGCGCCGGTGCCCTGCAGGTCGGTGCGGACAATGCCGACACCGAGGAGGCGGCCCGGACGATCCGGAAGCTGAGCGTCACCACCCTGGACGAGCTGCGGCACATGGTCACCCTGCTGCGGGCCTCGGGCGGCCGAAACTCCGAGATCACCCCCCAGCCCACCGCGGAACAGCTCGCGGAGCTGGTGGCGGGCAGCGGTCTCGATGCCAGGCTGGTCGGCGAGGTGCCCGCCGACGCAAGCGCCGCGGTGCAACGCACCGTCTACCGGATCGTCCAGGAGGCCCTCACCAACATCCGCAAGCACGCCCCCGGCGCGAGCGCCGTGGTCGAGATCCACCGGTCCGGCCCGGGCCTGGAGGTGAGCGTGGTGAACACCGCGCCGACCCGACCGGGCCTCCAACTGCCCAGCTCCCGGCACGGCCTGATCGGGCTGCGGGAGCGTGCCGAGAACCTCGACGGCGCCCTGACCAGCGGCCCCGCGCCCGACGGCGGCTACCGCGTGCACGTCGCCCTGCCCGACTACCGGAAGTGACCGGACTCGTCCGGCACCGTCCGGCGTCGGGCACGTCGGGCACGTCGGGCACGTCGGGCACGTCGGGCGCGTAGGGCGCGTAGGGCGCCGGGCGTCCGCAGTCCGCCGTCCGACGGCAAGCCGCCGCCGAGCGGCCGGCAGTTCCACCGCCGATCGGCGGATCGTGCCCCGCCACGGGGCCACAGTCGCCCCGAGCGACCCTTGGCGCAGCCGGGGAACACCCGGCCGACGGTAAAATTCAGCGGTAGAGGCACAGTGGTCGACTCCATCGACGAAGCCGGCGCACCCCCAGCAGGGAAACAGGTCGCACGCCGGACGGACGACGTGTTCGATCCTCTCCCGCCGTACCGGCAGCCCATGGACTGCCCGGGCAGGGGCCTCGCGTACTGATACAGGTGAAGCGGTGTGTCCAGGATCCCCGCCGACGTGCGGCAGACCTCCGGTGCTCCTGTTCCCGACGACCCTCCAGGTTGCACAGATGACTCATCCACTCGCCCGGCTCAGGGCAACGGCAGGTCTGTCCCATCCCGACTACGCGCGGCTGGTCGCCCAGACCCACAGCAAGCTCGGCTACGGGCACATGGCCGCCAGGAGGGAGAAGGTGTCGCGCTGGGAATCGGGCCGTACCGTCCCCGAGCACACCGCCCAGCTCGCCATCGCCCACATCCACGGCATCGAGCCGAGAGAGGTGTACCGGCTCGGCTGGCCCGCCTGGCTGCGCATCGCCACCGGGGACGCCGACTGGCTGGAAATACCGTACACAAACGAAGGTGCCGTCGAGACCGTCCACAACGCCATCGGCCTGCCCGAGGCCCACGCCACTCCGACTCTCGTCGTGGGCGGCCCGGCGCTCGCCCGCCAGCTGCGGGCCGTGCGGGCGCGCCTGGCCCGCCCGCAACCGTGGCCCGCCCGTGACGGACCTGGGCTGCCCGACGACTACCTGGACTGGGCGGAGGCGCGGACCGAGGCCCTCGAACAACACGAGAGCGGCACTCTCGTACCGCCCGCGGCGCTGTACGGATCGGCGCACGCCGAGTTCCGGATGATCGTCCACCTGCTGACCAGGACCGGATACGACCACCCGACCGGCCAACGCCTCCTGCGGCTCGCCACCCGGATCTCCCTCACTTGCGCCTGGCTCAGCAGCGCGCTCGGCGAGGAGACCCGAGCAGAACGGCACAGCCTCACCGCGCTGCGCACGGCCGCCGCGGCGGCGGACCCGGAGTACGTCTCGGCCGCCATGGATCAACTGTCCATGCGCCATCTCCTCGTCGGTGATCCCGCGGACGCCCTGGCGCTCCTCCGCGCCGCCCGCGCCACTTACCCGCGGCCGTCGCCGCACACCTCGGCCTCTCTGTACGTCAAGGAGGCCCTCGCCCATGCGCGACTCGGTCTGACGGACGCCTTCGCGCGGTCGCTGGACCTGGCCGCCGAAGCACGCACAGCCCCCAGCGAGAACGAGGAAGTCGGCGGCCCCTTCGACATCAACGTCGACGACCACCACCTGGCCGGCGCGGGGGCCGCCGCCTGGTTCTTCCTCGGCCGACCCCACCGGGCCAGGAGCTACTTCGACGCCCTCACGGACTCCCTCGCCGAGCCCCGCCCCACACCTCCCTCACCCCTCACCGCCCGTCGGCTTCTCTCCGGGGTCGACACCTACCTCGCGCTGAACGAGATCGACCTCGCCTGCTGGACCGTCCACAGGGCCATCGCCCTCACCGGACACCTCTCCCCCGGCCTGACCACCGCGTACCGCGACCGCCTGAACCCGTACCAGCACGAGCCCCTCGTCCGTGCCGCCCTCGACCACCTGAGCGACAACACCGCCGACCGGTTCCCTGTCTGAGTACTCGACCACCGGACACCGCACCCCCGGACGCACGGCCCGCCACCGCTCGCCGTCGGACCGGCGCGCGGACAGCCGTCCTTCAGGTCCGATGCGGCCAGTCACCTCGGGGGCCGCCACCCGGTGGGAAAGACCGGCCGGACGACGGGTGGGATCCCGCCGCCCGATCCCGGTTCCGGCGCCCGGACTCCGCCTACGATGACGTACCGGGACACGACAGCCGCAGGACGAATTCCGGTGTCGTGGCCGCTTCGCTCCCACAGCAGCCCTGCGCTCGCACAGCAGCCCGGCGCTCCCCCGTCCGCCGGGCATGCGCGGACGGGCGCGCGCCCCGATGAAACGGACCACCGAACCCATGAACGGACCACCGAACCGATGAGCCGACCCCGGCCTTCGACAACCACCACCTGCCTGTGCGAACAGTCCGGACCGCCGGCACCGCCGCCGCCGCGCGACCTGTCCGCGCTCACCGAACGGGAGACCTCCGTCCTGCTGCTCCTGGCGTCCGGACTGGGCAACGTCTCCATCGCGCTTCGCCTGGGCATCACCGAACGCACCGTCAAGAAGCACGTCTCGAGCCTCTTCGACAAGCTCGGTGTGCGCTCCCGCCTGGAGGCCGCCCTGATCGCCATCCTGGACCACGACCGGATCTGCCGTCGGCGCGCACCCTCCTGACCGGCAGGTGGCCGCCCGCACACCGGCGCCGGCGCCGGCCGATGCGTGACGTCGCCTCGAGCACCGTCCGCGACAGTACGATCCGCCGCAGCGATTCCCACCCTCCCGGCCGGCCGGCGCCACAACGACGGCCGCCACAACGTGCAGGACGACATCATGGGCAGCAGGAGGAAGACCACTCGGCGGCGCAGCGGCAACCCCGCTCTGTGGGAAGCCGGACCGCGGGGCGACGCTCAGGCGGCGGCCGCGGTACCGCACCAGAGCGTCGAACCGGGCATCGTCCTCCGGGGCGACGGCCGGGTCGACGTCAACCTGGGCACCGGGGCATCACTCCCGGCCGTCCTGTTCGGTCTCGAAACACCCTTTCCGCCGGAGCGGCGGCGCGAATTGCTCGAGGGGTGGGGCTACCGGATCGAACTACCGGCCGTCCTGGACCTCCTCCATCTGGTCGAGGACGGCCGGGCTGACCCCGGACAGGCCAGGGAACTGCTCCTGCGCGCCGCTCGCGAGCTGTACATCCCCTTCGAGGCCCACCTGTACGAGGACGAGGACACGCTGAAGGACCGCTGCCTGCGGGACCCGCTCGACTGCCCCGTGTGCCGGACGCACCGCAGCGGGTTCGACAGCGCGCTGGACGTCGCCGACATCCGGTGGGCCCGGTACACCGAGCCGGAGAAGTACCCCTTCATCGCCGGCAGCAGAGGCCTGCACGAGGTCGGCTGCTCCGTGGTCCGGCGGGAGATGCCGAAGAACTACGCCCGGCCGGCCGGTGCGACCTACACCTCCGAGCTGCGCCGCCACGCGCACAGGCCCGAGCACCTCGGCTACCGCTCCCCGCTGGAGGAGTCCCGCGACTATCCCCGCTGGAGCGCGATGACCGTGGCCGAGGCCCGCGCCTGGACGGCCGAGCGCACCGGGCCCAAGGGCGGGCGCTCCTACCGGACGTGCAGCCGCTGTGCTCCGGCACCGTGAGCCCCGTTCTCCCCCCGCCTCGCAGTCGCGGAGGAGAAATCAGGCGAGGCAGAACTCGTTGCCCTCGATGTCCTGCATCGTGATGCACGACTCGTTGACGCCGTCGGCGCGCTGCGTCAGCACGTGCTTCGCGCCGAGCACCGTCAGCCGCGCGCATTCGGCCTCGAGCGCGGCCAGGCGCTCGTCACCCACGAGCCCGACGCCGGCCCGCACATCGAGATGCACCCGGTTCTTGACGACCTTGCCTTCGGGAACCCGCTGGAAGAGCAGGCGCGGGGCCACGCCCGAGGGATCGGTGCACGCGAAGTAGACCGCGTCCTCGGGCGGCAGCGAGCGGAAGCACTCCTCCCACGTGGCGAAGCCCTCCGGCACCGTCGGCAGGACGTACCCCAGCACCTCGCACCAGAAGGCGGCGAGGCTCACCGGCTCCGCGCAGTCGAAGGTCACCTGGAACTGCTTGATCGTTGACATGGGCGCACAATAACAGGGGCCCTGACCGTCTTCCCAGGTCAGGAGGTTCGCACGTGGTCGGGAGGAGGGCTGCGCCCGCTCTCGTGCCGTGCGGTCGCAGGGGTGGACCGAGGTCGCCGTCTCCCCGAGGGGCCCGGCCCGCCCGGATAATTGGCATGCACATGTATCATCTGTCTGATGTCGGACAGTCCGGATCGCGCCGGCGGACGCGCCTTCCGGCAGGCCGCAGGACGGGCCAAGCTGGTGATCGCCGCCGGAGAAACCGACCGGACGGCGAACCGGAACGAGCGTCAACCGCGGGACGTCGAACCGGAACTCTCCCATCCGATCACGTTGTTCAGGAGAATCACCGACATGCGCACTTCCCTGGCCAAGGCCGTCGCGGTCACCACCCTCGCCCTCACCGCCCTGTTCGCGGCTCCCACCGTCCTCACCCCCGCCGCCTCCGTCACCCTCGGTGCCGACGCTCCCGTCCCCGGCGCTCCCGCCGGCACCGTGCCCGGCACCGGCAACAGCCTCGGCTGGGGCTGATCCTCCGTTGGACGTCGTCTACGCCAGCCTGCGGCGCAAGGACTGCGGTGAGCTACCGCCTGGGGAAGCGAGCGAGGTCGTCGGCATCCTGTGGGCCCACGCCCGGCCCGGCGACGGGCTCCAGCACATCACCGTCCGCAGCCAGGACGACCGGGTGGACCTGCTGCTCTACCTCCTCACCCGCCGCACTGCCGACGGCTCGTCGGACCCCGTCGCCTCCGCTCACACCCTGATCGCCCGGGGTCACCGCGCGTCGCCGCTGCTCTCCCGCCGCTACCACCCGCCGGCGCCGGAAACCTGTTGACCGTCCGTCGTCGGGCGGCAGTACCGGGCCGACGGCGGTACCAGCCGGGGCCGACGGGCTCCCGGTGCGCGTCCCCCCGCCCTCCCGCGCCAGACGGCTGCAGGGTGGGCTGTCGCATACGCCGGACCCGGCCGGCGGGCTCATCGGCCGTCCGCGCCCGGCTGCGCCGGCTGCCGCGGACCGCCTCCGTTCCGGGCCCGAGGAAGCCATGCCGTTCACCCCTGTACGACGCCTTACCGCTTCCGCGACTGTTCTCCCATCTGCCTGATGCCCCCGCGTCGCCGTCCGAGACCGCCGGCTGATGTTGCGGCGCCGTGCCGAACGTCGGCAGTGAGAACGCGGGCGGGGAGGGGAACGAGTGCAGGGACCGGGTCCCGGGGACGTAGGGGGGTGATCCGCGGGACCCGGCCGTGGGGGCCAGCAGCGCCGGAGGCACGGCACGGCTGATCTGGCCGGCGGCCCTGTGGTGGGCCGCCGTGCCGGGAAGCCTAGACCCGGGAATCGACCGTGACCAGGGCTTTGACCTGGGATTTTCCAGCCGCGAACATGCCAGGTGGAAAACCTCGTACTCCGCCCGCGAGCAGTCGAACAACCAAACCGAGGCGGCAGCCCCAACCCTTGAACGACGAACTCGAGCTGCCCCGGACCCATCTCGCCCCGACTCACCCCGGCAAGAATTCGGACGCTCTGGGGCCGCTCAGATGGCACCATGCTGCGTCATGGCAGATGACAGCACCGATACGTTTCGGACGGGCCGAACGGGACTCGTCGTCCGGATCCCCGAGGCGGAGCCGGTGGTCGGCGGTTGGCGCGAACGGTTCGATCCCTCGGCCCGGGCCGGGGTTCCGGCGCATGTCACCGTGCTCTTCCCGTTCCTCGACGGGAGTAGAACGGATGCACACATCCACTCCGTCCTCGCAGACATTCTCGGCGGCCCCCCGGCCTTCGACCTGCGGTTCGAGAGATGCGGGCGGTTCCCGGAGGTGCTGTATCTCGCCCCGGACCCCGACACGCAACTGCGGCGGCTCACGGGCGCGATCGCTGACCGCTGGCCCGAGGCCCCGCCGTACGAGGGCCGGTTCACCGACGTCATGCCGCACCTGACCGTCGCTCACGGTCAGGAAGAAGCCGTTCTGGAGGAGATCGAGGCCGACCTCACCCCCAGGCTCCCATTCACTTCTCGCATCTCGTCGGTCGAGCTCATGGTGCACGACGGCACGAAATGGCGGGAACGAGCGTCGTTCGCACTCGGAACCACCAGGTCATGACGTTCGCCGGTCCGCTGTCCTACGGGCAGCGGACCGGCGCAGGCGCGGGTGCCGGCGACCGCGCCGCAGCCCCGAGGAACTCGCCCGGCAGGGCGAACCGGGGAAAGCGCCTCGTCCAGCTCGACCGGGTTCGTGGTCACACGTCCCGAGGGTCGACGAGGGACAGAACGGATTGCTCGCGCGCGGGCCTGCCGGCCGATTCGCGGAACCTCCGCCGCCCCCGCGTCAGGACCGCACGGGGAGGCGCCCCTCCGCCCGGTCCGCCGCTCCCTCGCCCGGCGCCTCGGGCCCCAGTCGGCGGCGCAGCAGCACTGAGGCCAGTGCGGCCAGTGCGAACCCCGCTCCCGCCCAGGGGAGTTGGCGGGTTCCGGCGGTCGCGACCACCAGGCCGCCGGCGGCGCTGCCGATGGTGATGCCGAGGTTGGAGAAGGAGATGAAGAGGCTGTTGCCGAACTCCGGCGCGTCCTGGGCGTCGCGGGCCAGCCAGGTCTGGCTGACGACAAGGCCTCCCGAGTGGACCGCTCCCCAGAGGAGCACGGCGAGGACCGTCGGGACGGCCCACGGGCCGACGGTGTGGAGGAGGGCGTAGAGCAGCGCGTAGAGGACGGGGAAGGCGGTCACGGTCCGGACGGGGTTGCGTTCCAGGAGCCGGCCGAAGACGAGGTTGCCGAGGACCATCACGGTGCCGAAGGCCATCAGCAGCGCACCGGTGGTCGATCCGCCCAGGTGGGTGACGCGTTCCAGGTATTCGGCGAAGTAGCCGTAGACGGAGAACATCGCCGCGAAGACGAGCACCACGGCCGCCAGGGAGAGCCACAGGCGGGGGCGGTTGAGGATGCTCAACTGGTCGCCGTAGGAGAGTCGTTGCTCCGCGGGTGCGGACGGGAAGAGGGCCAGGATCCCGAGCAGGGCGAGCAGGTTGGCGCCGGCGCCGAACCAGAACGCGGCGGCGAGGGAGAGGTGTTCGGCCAGGTAGGAGGTGATCGGAACACCGAAGGCGAAGCCCAGCGTCACCCCGGCGAAGACGGTGGTGGCGGCCCGGGTGGCCTTCTCCGGTGGCACGAGCCTGGTGGCGGCGGTCAGCGCCACCGCGAAGAACACCGGATGGAAGAGCGCCGGCACGATCCGGAACACGAGCATCACCGGGAAGCTGTCGGTGAGCGCGTAGACGGCGTTGGAGGCGGCGAACACCGCGAGCGCGGCCGCCAGCACACTCTTGCGCCGCACCCCGGAGGCCAGCAGCGTCGCGAACGGGCCCGCCACGGCGACCACCAGGGCGAACACCCCGACCAGCCAGCCGGCCTCGGCCGCCGTCACGCCGAGTTCCTCGGATATCCGGGGCAGGACGCCGACGACGCCCATCTCCGTGGTGATGATCCCGAACACCCCCAGGGAGAGGGTCAGGACAACAGGACCGGTCTTTGCCATGACTGCCTTCCGCGGCCCGGCCGTGCGCGGGCACGGCTGCGCCGCCACCCCACCAGACCGAGCTACAAATCTAGATAGTTAGATGGATTATCGCGCGAAGAGGGCACACCCCTCCCCCGCGCCGACCCGGGAACGGAGGAGTCAGAGCTCGTCGCGCACGTACGCCGCGAATGCGGCGATCGTCTCCTCGTTGCGCCGGTAGAACGTCCACTTGCCGACCCGCTCCGAGACCAGCAGCCCGGCGTCCCGCAGGATCTGCAGGTAGCCGGAGACCACCGACTGGGCCAGCCCGGAACGCTCCCGGATCTCCGTCACGCACACACCGATGTGGAAACCGACACCGCGCTCGAGGTAGTACTCCTCGTCCCAGTAGCGCTCCGGCGTCTTCAGCCAGCGCAGGAACTCCGCCCGCGCGGGATTGGCGAGCGCCTTGTGAACGGCCAGCGGATCCACCGCACACCCCTTTCGCGAGCCGGACCGGACCTCCCGGGACGCATCTAATATTCTCGATACGAAGAAACGTGTCAACCCGGACCCGGTGACCTGAGCCCGACGCCACCGCGCAGGGTGGACCGGCCGCGTGCTCGGGCCCGCCGGACCGCCGAACACCCCGAACACCCCGAACCGAACCGTTCAATGGACACCCGGGAAATCGAACGACCGGTTCGCAGGCGTGACTTGCGAGTGACTCTCCGGATGCGCGGCCGGCCGAGGGCCGGTGGGGCAGCCCGGGTCGACCGGTCAGCCGCCGCTGGACCTGTCGACCTCGTAGTACGCATCCACCAGATAGGTGCCGTCTCCCTGGCGTTCCATCGTCACCCGGTACTCCGCGAGCAGCGGCTTCGCCGTCGCGCCGCCTGCGGCGCTCCAGCCCTTCTCGTCCATGAAGTCGTACTGGAGGCGGACCCCCAGGCTGACCTTCTGACGGGTCAGCGGCGGCGGTGAGTCGGTGTCATCGGTCTTCTCCAGCATCACGTCCGCGGCGAACACCTCGGACCAGCCGTGATGGGCCCGGAGGTCCTGGAGTTGCGGGCTGCCTCCGGTGAGCGAAGTCGATGCGTAGAGCTGCCGCTTCTCCCGCAGCTGGGCGGTCAGGTAGCGGGCCGAGCGCGCGGTGACGTCGGCCTCTGTCTCACTGTGGTCAAAGCTGTAGGAGGTCACGGCCCAGGCCAGCGCCACCGACTCGGGGTCGCGGGGCGCCACCGTCAGCGGCGGGGTCTTCGCCTGCGGTCGCCGGGGAGCGGAAGGCGAAGCGGGCGGTGGGTAGGTGATTCCCGGCGGCTGCTTCACCTGCTGGTGGTCGTCGTCGAGACAGACGTTGGTGCACCGGGATGCGCCGAGGAGCGCTCCGCTCCGGTAGTCGGTCCGTGGTGTCGGCAGCCCGAAGGTGAGCATGGTGGAGCGCTCATCGCGCACCCCGGAGATCTGGAAGGGCTTGCCGCCCTCGGCGGTCAACGTCCAGGTCCGGTCCTCGCCGTCGACGGACCCGTCGACCTTGATGACGTAGTCGTAGCTGTGCTCGGAGGCCAGCGTCGTCACACTGAAGACCTCCGGCTTCTGGTTCTCGAGGTAGTGGAACCTGTCGCGGAAGTACGGCGTGTAGGACATCTCCCCTTCGGCGTAGCCGACCAGTGCGACGGGCGCCGCCGAGTCGAGGTCGAGCCCGAGCTTCCCCACTTCCCCGATGCCCTGCGAGACGCAGCCGAGCACGGTGCCGTTCTGCGGTGGCCGAGGGGCTCCGATGCGTTCGGCCCGGATGTTGCGGATCGCCACGGTCCGGTCCTTCGCGCCGACCAGCTGGAGATCGATCGCCGAGGTACCGATGTCCGTCCCGCCGTGCTCGTGCGCCCAGCGCCGACTGCCCACGCACTCGGTCCCCGCTTCGGCCGGGATGTCCGGTGCGCTCATCGCCTGGGGCACAACCGTCGGATTGCCGACGGTGCCCAATGCGTAGCGGGCGGAGAACTGCGGGTCGTCCTTGCCCAGGTCGTCCTGCCACACCGTGGTCAGCAACCCGACGGGGACCCCGACGATCAGCAGCAGCACCCCGACCAGAACGCCGATCAGGACCTGCTTGCCGCTGCCCGGTGCGGCGGGGGCGGACGGCGGAGCACCCGGTGGCGCGGGTTCCGGTGGCGCGGGTTCCGGCGGCGCAGCTTCCGGCGGCGCCGGAGGCGTGCTGGGCGGCGTGCTGGGCGGCTCCGCTTCCGGTGGTCCCTCACCCTGAACACTCACCAGTGGCTCCCCCGAACCCGGACGGATGTTCCACCGCGAGCATATCGACCGCACACCGGCCGGGACAGGGTGCCCGTAGCCGTCGCCCGAAGACCCCGACGTCGCCGTGCACCGGCTCGCCCGGCTTCGGCGAGGTGCCCGGGTGCCCAGGTGCCGTTCGTAGGCCCCGGCACTCCGTGCCGGGGCAGGGATCCGGGAGTTGACGTCGTAGCGGCGGCGGCGTCAGCCGGTGCGACGGGGCCGGGCGCGGCCGGGCCGGCCGCCCGCCCGGATGCGCGGGCGGGCGGCGCGGGCGGCGCGGCGGGGTGCTGCCGGTCAGCTCGCGGCGGCGGTGGTGGGCGCGGGGAAGGTCTCGCGAGGGCCGAAGTCGGTGTAGGCCACCGTGATCACCGTGCTGACGGTCGTGCCGTCCTTGGGGATCTTCATGGACTGCGTCTGCGCCAGGACACGCCCGGCCCGGTCGATCCAGACGTCGATCTGCTTCCCGCTGACGCCCTTGTCCACCAGCTTCTGGTACTCCTTGGGATCGATGGTCTTCATCTGGGCGGCGGTCATGCGGGCGCCGAGGTGGTAGGCCGGGACGCCGTTCTTCTGCTCCATCCCCTTGCGGGCTGCCGGGCCGGCGTCGACGAGTGCCTTGACGTAGTCGCCGATGGTGTCCGACCGGGTGTCGTCCGCGGTGGTCGACGGGCTCCAGGCGCCGCCCGGCTTGCTCTTGTCCCGCATGAAGACGGCGCTGCCGGTGTTGACCACCTCCAGCCAGAACATCGGCTCGTCGCTGCCGGTGATCGTCATCTTCGTCTCGGTCCGGCCCTCACGGGACGGGGTGTTGAAGTTCACCCGGCCGGTGGCAGTGATCACGGAGCCCTGGCCGTCCGCCGACGCGGTCGTCTTCATGGTCTCGGTAGCGGCGTACGGCGTCCGGTCCGCGTTGGCCAGCGCCACCGCGGGGTCGAACGCACCGGTGGCGTCGACCGGCGCGCCAGTGGCAGTCGGCGTGGGGGGCGGCGTCGGCGTGGCGGTCGCGGTGGGCGTCGCAGTCGGAGTCGGGGCCTCCGTCGTCCCGGACGGGCTCGGAGAAGCACTCGCGCTCGCGCTCGCGTTCACGGCGGGACTGGCAGTGGCCGGGGCACTGACGGCCGGCGGAGCGGACTTGGCGTCGACGCCGTCGTTGCAGGCGGCCACGGCGGACAGGGCCACCAGCGTGGCGGCGGCGGTCAGGGTGGTACGGCGGATCTTCACGAGTTCTCCGTCAGATGGGATGATCAGGGAGAACACTTGCACGAACCGCTGACATTCTCGAAAATATTTACGACGCGGTCCGCCGGGCCTGTGGTGCGGTGACACGTACTCATGACGAACTGTGCTTCTGTCCCGCGTTGCTGACGCCGCCCGAGCCGAGTGTCGGGACGGGTCGCATCACCTTGGCCATGACCTGCGACAACGGGTTGAGGCTGCCGGCCCGGCCGGCGCCGCCACCTCCCCCGACCGCGAGCTGCCGGTCCCCCACATCGGTCGGAGCCCGATCGGACACACCGAATCGGGACCCGATCGGCCGCACCGATGACTGCGGGCGGGCGCCGGGGACGGCGCCCGCCCGGAGGGTCCGGCGGTCAGCTCCAGGGGTTGGCGGGCTGGTCGTTGATGGCGGTCCAGAAGCGGGTGTTGGTGGGCAGGGTGCCGTTGGCCCACAGGCCCCAACCGGAGGCGTCGTGGAACTCGGCCATCCGGAAACCGGCGCCGAAGGCACCGGCGCACTTCTGGTCGGCGGCAGCCCGGCTGGTGAGCTGGCTGCCGGGCAGCGGCGCGGTGGCCTTCACCTCACCGCCGGCCCAGCTGTGGAAGCCGCTCGTCGGGACACCGGCGGGGGCGGGACGACCGTCCTGCTTGAGGCACAGCAGGGGCAGCACGGCACTCGACGGGGTGTCACCGTTGTACGGGTTGCTGTTGGTGGAGTTGTCGTAGCCGACGTGCACCACGTTGTCGGCGCGCTGCTCCAGGTTGGCCCAGGTCATGCCGGCGTGCCGACCCGCGAACAGGGCCTGGTAGGCGGTGCTGTAGATGTTCCACTGCTGGTAGCTGCCGTAGTCGCAGCCGCGCATGACCAGCTTCCAGCCGCCGAAGGTCTTCTTCGAGTTGTCCAGGCAGTCCGAGGTCGACACGTTCTTCAGCCGCACGCCGAGCAGGCCGTAGAGCGGCGGCTCCGCCTGGAACGGGGTGATCTCCCACTGCTGGCTGGTGGCACCCACCCGACAGCCGGAGCCCACCACACCGTCGAACTGCGTGAGACAGCGGTCGCCGTCGGGAGTGGGGATGGTGATCGTGTACCGCTCCGGGTAGCCGGCGACGGGCTTGATCACCCACATGCCGGGGTTGTCGGACGGTGCGCAGGGGTGCATGTCCTGGGACTCGGCATGCCCGTCCGGACAGCGCTCCGAGTACTGGTTGAACAGGACGGTCGCGGGCGTGTCGGCGGACGCGCCGCCGGGCACCAGGCCCAGACCGGTCACGGCGAGCGCCAGGGCGAGCCCGAGGCGCCTGAGGGTCGAGCGCATGACTGTCTCCTTGAAGGATCGGTGGGGTGACGGACCGCCGGGCGGGGAAGCGCGTCGGCCGGCGGCCGGCTGCCGGTGTACGGCTGCCGGTACGAGTACGAGTACGGGCCGGGACCGCGATGCCGCAGCGGTCCGGACGAGGGAGAGTCTTGTCGTGGGGCACGGGTCGCCGGTAGTGGCGGATGCCATCGGCCGGGCGGGCGGTGTCATGGCCGACCGATGACAGTTGTCATGGCCTTTTGGCTGGTTCGGCCACAGACAACAGCGGACGGCGGACTCTAGGCTGGCCGGACATGATCACCTCACCTCCGGGGTCCGGGACGCTCGAGCCGGGGAGACTCGAGCTGGGGAGACTGGGCCGCCTGACCTCCTGGACGCTGCTCGCGCTGGGGCCCCTGTGGCTGCTGCTGGCCGCGAACGACGTCGTGTTCAACCTGAGCCCCGCGCGCCGGGCGCTGACCGCTCCGGTGGTCGTCGCCGTCGCCGTCCAGCACACCCGGTTGATCCGCCGGGCGGTGCCCGGTGGCCTCGGGGGCCGGGGCCCACTGGACGGCTCGGCCGTCGTCGGCGGGTGGTGGAACGTCCTGCTGCTGGCCGCGGCGATCGCCGTCTGGGGCGACATGGCGGACCGCCCGTACACCGCGATCGACTGGGCCATGGTGCCCGGGGCGATGGCGGCGGCGCTGGCCCTGTCCCTGCCCCCGCAGGCGCGCTGGCGGCTGCTGGCGGCGGTAGCACTGGTCTGCGCGGTCCTGGGTGAGACGGTGGCGCAGTGGCGCCAGGCCCACCCCGACCTGCTTCCCGGGGTCCCGGCGGTGACCGGCGCGGCGATGGTGCTGTTCATCACCGGAGTGGAGTCGGTGCTGGCCCGGCTGTGGCGGGCGGTGCTGGAGGCCGAACACGTCCGCGGGACCACGGCCACCCTGGCCGTGGCGGAGGAGCGGATGCGGTTCGCCGCCGATCTGCACGACCTCCAGGGCCACCGGCTCCAGGTCATCACGCTCAAGGGCGAACTCGCCGAACGGCTGATCGGCCGCAGTGACCAGGAGGCCCGTGCACAGGTCAGGGAGATCACCGACCTGGCCCGCGCCGCGCTGGAAGAGTCCAGGGCCGTGGTCCACGGCTACCGGCGCGCCAGCCTGAGCACCGAACTCGCCAACGCCGCAGCCGTCCTGGAGGCCGCCGGGATCCGCACCACCGTCGACGGCGACGCCGCACACATCCCGCACCAGCTCCAGCCGGCCTTCGCCGCCCTGGTCCGCGAGGGCGTCACCAACATCCTGCGCCACAGCCGGGCCCGCCACTGCCGTATCACCGTCACCGCCTCCCCCGGCCGGGCGCGCCTCCTGCTGCGCAACGACGGCGCACCGGCGCGCACCGCGGAGCCCGGCAGCGGCCTGGCCGGACTGCAGGAACGCTTCCACGCCATCGGCGGGTGCATCCGCATCGCCACCCACCCCGGCGGCCAGTTCGAACTGGCCGGCCACGCCTCCCGGGAGACCCCTGCGTGATCCGCATCCTGCTCGCCGACGACGAGGACCTCGTCCGCGGCGCCCTCGCCGCACTCCTCGATCTCGAACCCGACCTGACCGTCACCGCCCAGGCCCCGGACGGCCGCGCGGCCGTCGAAGCCGCCGCCCGTCACCCGGTCGACATCGCCCTTCTCGACCTGGAGATGCCCCACCTCGACGGCATCTCCGCAGCCCAGGCCATCACCAGGCACCACCCGGTCCGCACCGTCATCGTCACCCGCCACGCCCGTCCCGGCGTGCTGCGTCGCGCCCTGGCGGCGGGTGTCCAGGGCTTCGTCCCCAAAACCACTCCCGCCGCCGAACTGGCCGCCATCCTGCGGGACATCCACACCGGCGGCCGCTACATCGACCGCCGCCTCGCCACCCACGCCCTCACCGAGACCCCCTGCCCGCTGACCCCGCGCGAACTCGACGTCCTGCGCGCCGTCCACCACGGCCAGGCCATCGGCGCTTTCGCCGAACAGCACCACCTCGCACCCGGCACCGTCCGCAACTACCTCTCCGCCGCCATCACCAAGCTGGCCGTCCGTACCCGCCACGAAGCGGCACGCCGTGCCTGGGAGGAAGGGTGGATCTGAGGCCGCGCGCGTGCGGGCCGACGCGGGGGTGGCCGACGAGCCGGCTCCGGCCGGCCGGCACCTGGTCACGGACTTCGTCGCCATCGGGCGGCCTCGGCGTCGTCTCCTTGTTCCGGGTAGGTTGATCCCTTCGAACACATCATCAGGGGGAGTCTTGACAGCGCCATCGCCGGACCTCACCGACCGGTTGGTCAGTGCCGTGGTTTCAAGGGACGCCGCCACCGTGCGGTCCTGTCTGGAGCAGGGCGCGGCGCCGGACACCTTGGGCCCCGACGGCCTGCCCCTGCTCTGCACCGCGGCGGCCGGGTTCGACCACCTCACCGCAGAGATTCTGGTCGAGGGGGGCGCCGACCCGGACCGTGAGCTCGCGGACGGCAGTACTCCCCTCCTGCGGGCGGTCGACACCGGCTCTCCCGCACTGGTCGCCGCGGTACTCGGAGATGCCCCTCGGCTCCGTGTGCCCGAGGCTTCCCGACGACAACTGCTCGGCCTGGCCCGGCACTGGTACGAGATCGGCGTGGTCGAGGAGCTGCGCCGCCGGACCGGAGCCGCCGGGGCCGCCGTCACACTCCGGATGGACGACACCCACGACGACGGCGCGATCGACGAGATCTCCCTCGGCGGGCTCACCGCGCGGGCCGGACACGGGGCAGTCCTCACCTACCTGGAGTGGCGATTCGGCCTGCTGCCGCCCCTTTCCGAGGTGATGGCACGCGCCGTCCCCCATGCGGAGGACGGAGACAGCAACTGGTACTTCGCCAGCTACTGTCTGGGCCGGCGTCGGGGACCACGCATCTGGTCCGAGCTCACCGCTCTGCGTCGCCATCCGGACCCGAAACACCGCCGTTTCCTGGCCTCGGTTCTGTGGCACCGGGGCACGTCGGTGCCGGTCGACCGCGCATCGGACGTCGTCGGCGATGCCGACTTCCTGGCGTCCTGGGCCCGGGACGAACCCGACGGGCACGTGCTGGCCGACGTCCTGGGCGCCTACAACAACAGCGATCATCCGGGGCAGGAAGCCATCGGGCTGCGGCACGCGGACCATCCGGACCCGCGCGTGCGCCGCGAGGCGGCGTTCTGCCTGAGCCGGGAGCGGACCGCACGCAGTGCGGCGGCCGAATCCGCACTGCTCGACATGGTTCGCGATCCCGATCCTGACGTCCGGGCCACCGTGGCCCAGGTGTTCGCTCCACGGTTCGCTCCCGACAACCCACTCGCCCCGGCGATCCGGGACGCCCTGCTCCTGCTGCTCGCGGACGACGCCCTCCGAGTACGCCGCAACGCCGCCGAGTCGCTCGCCCTCTCCGACGACCGGACCACCCCTGTACTGAACGCCTTCCTCGCCCTCCTCGACGACGACAACGAGGACCTGCGCCTGGAGGCAGCCTTCGCGCTCGCCCGTCGTGGCGACCCGCGGGCCGAGCAGGCCTACGAGCGCGTCGGACCGGTCGATGCCTTCTCCGAGCACGACCACCGGCTGTTCGCCCTCTGGCGGTACGGCGTGGGCGGGCAGCCCGATCGGGCTTGACGGATCGGAGAACCGGAGGACATGACGATGGAGGCACCGCGGATACGCCTCGGCAGCGGTGGAGCGTGACTGGAGCCGGCCCGGGCCGGTGAGGACAGCTGGCGGGTCACCGCCGACCGGTGCTCGTCCCTGTCGGCCGACTTCACCGCCCACCTCACCAGGGCCGAGGTCGCGGACCTCCCGCGCGGATGCTGTCCGATCTGCGGTCCCCGTGGGGCTCCTCGTTCTCATCGGCGGTGACTCCGATCGCAACAACCCGCTGGTGGTGAACACCGAACCGGTCGGGCGCGGGTTCGCCTTCTCGGTGCGTCTGCCCCCCCAGTGACGACGATGCGTGTCACCTGCAGATGGAGATCGATCCCGTCGACGCCACCGACCTCCGCGACATGTTCGGTGCGTTGCACGCAGCTTTGGCACTCCGACCAGACCGAGGTCCAGGCGGTCGAGCTTCGCGTCACCGAGGACGAGGACGCGTGGTGGGCCCCGTGCGCGCCACGGCTGCCCGGAGTGCCGCCTCCCTCGCCGCGGGATCCGGCCCGTTCGGATCCGTCACCAGGAAACCGTGCAGCTCGATGGCATCCACGTCCACGTCATCGGGATCCGGACGGCCTCCACGACGAAGCCGCAGAGCGCGCGCAGCGCGTCCTCTCCCATCGCCAAGGGGTGGAACGGGAGAGCGTAAGGCGTTTCCTCCTCGTCCGGCCACCGGATGGCGTCGGTCGGTTCGGCGGCGGCTGGAAGGTCAACGCCGAACTTCCCGGCCCGGCCGCCTTCGACGCCGCGCGCCGGTTCGTCCGTCCCGACGACGTCGCGCGGTCCATCCCCTGCGGCGACGACGTGGACGCTTTCGTCGAGGCGGTGCGCGCCTGTGCCGAGGCGGGGTTCACCGAGGTCGCCCTGGTCCAGATCGGCGGCGACGCGCAGCCGCCCTTCCTCGACTGGGCCGAATCGGCTCTGCTGCCCGCCCTGCGGAACCTCTGACGCCGAACCGCCGGCACCCGTGGGTGACACGGTCCGGGAGTTGCCCGCTGCGATCCGATCGGACATCCCGCTCGGTCCCGTCGAGGCATCCGAGTCGAGGCACCCGAGTCACGGGGCCCGAGTCGCGGTGCCCGGGTCGAGGTGCCGGGAACGGGAATCACCGGAACCCGGCGCGTGCCACGGCAAAAAAGCCCACATGATGTCCGGCCTTCCGGGCACACGCGAGCGCGAGAAGGCAGACGACCGAGCAGGAGGGCACCCATGGGCATGGACGAGACCAAGGCGGGCGTGAGGCATGCTGTCTCTGCCACGGCGCACGGCGCCGGCGCGGGAGTCGCGCGGGCGACCCGCGCGGCGGAGCACGCCGCCGCGCCCGCGCTGGCGGCGCTGACGTCCGGCGTCGAACACACCCGCACCGCAGGCCGGCAGGCAGCGCACGCGGTGTCCGGCGTGGCCGAGCGCTCCAGCGACGCGGTCGGCGAAGCGGCGCGCCGCGGTGGTCGGCTGGCTCGGCGCCGCCTCCACCCGACGCCACCCGCGTCCCGTCGCCGCGGCGGCCGGGCGGGCGCGGCCGTGGGACTGCTCGTGGCGGTGGGCGCGGTCGTGGGGCTCGGACGGTGGGCCGTGCGGCGCCGGCACGACGACCTTCCGCCATGGCTCCGGGCCGAGTCGCCCACCGTCACCGAAACGGAAGAGCAGCCCGGTGAACGAGTCCGGCCGTGAGCGTGCCCACCGCGAAGCCGAGGACCTGTCCCGTCCCGAGGGCGAGGTCGACGAGAAGAACGCAGGCCTCGTGGCACCCGACAACCGGGGCCCGCGGCCGCTGGTAGCGCGACCGGTCGGGCCCGGCGCGGGCGCCACAGCCGGTTCGGCCGGTCCGTAGCAGCCACGACCGTGAGAGGAACATGTTCGTGACAGTGACAGAGCGCCTTCCAGGACCTGTCGATCACGAGTGGGACTGGCAGTCGAGTGCGGCCTGCCGGGAGGAGGACGAGACCCTGTTCTTCCACCCGTCCGGCGAGCGCGGCCGGGCGCACGACGAACGGGAGGCGGCGGCCAAACGGATCTGTGCCGGGTGTCCGGTCCGCCAGCGGTGCCTCGACCACTCGCTCGCCGTGCGCGAGCGGTACGGCGTCTGGGGCGGCCTCGGCGAGGACGAACGGCTCGCCCTCCTCCGCCCCGTCGCCCACCACGGCAGGTAGCCGGCCGCGCGGCCCAGCACCCCGGCCCCGGGCCCCGCCTCAACAGCAAGCGGCAAGCGGCAACTGTCCGAGCTCACCACGGCCGCGCTGTACGAGCACGCCGGCGACCCCGACATCCCCCGCCGCTCCACCATGACCCGCGACCGACGCCAGAAAGCCCGCGAGACGACCGCCCGCAGTACCAGGGCCCGCGCCGCCCCATGAACCGGCGCGGGGAAAAAGACCCGGATGAGCAGCAGCGGACCGAACAAGAGCCGAGAAGCCCCGGCCACGGCGGCCGAACGCGTCCGGCGCCGCGAATCGGGCGACCGCTCGTTCGGGGACCGCGCCGCGCGGGCGCCCCGCAAACCGGGCCCCGGCACGGCGGACGACCAGGACGTCGTGGTCCGCGAGACCTACGACGCCACCACCGAAGCGTCCCGCACGAGTACACCGCCCCGGAAACCGCGGAACACCGACCAGCACGACGACGCACCCGGCCAGGAACGGCCGGACGCCGGAAGCACGCCCCGCCGTCGACGGTGATCGCCGCACCGGGCGGGTCCGGCCGGCCGGACCGTGAGGAGAGGCCGTAGGAGGCCCGTCGTGCGACCACGCCCGAAAGGGACTCGTCGTCACCGACCGCCGAGCACCACGGCACCAGGCGGCGCACCCGCAGTCGCGGGCACGGTCCAGGCCCGGCCGGGCACGCGGCAGACGTCCACCTCCACCTGGAAGGCACCGACAGCCATGGCCCTGGTCCAGTTGCTCGTCCCGCCCGCCGTCGCGGTGATCCTGACCACCACCGCTCCCTGCCTCCCGCAACGCCGTGGCCGCCCGCAGGCGGCCGTAGTGCGCAGCGACCGCACCCTCTACCGCCCCCGCCACGCCCGGCCGCGCCGCACAACCGCACCGGCGGACCCCGGCCGCCCCTCACGGAGAGTGGCGCGCACGGTTCGGCTCTTCCCGGGCTCGCCGGGACTCCAGCCGCCGACCGCGGCGACCGGGCGGCGCTTCGGCCCGCTCTGAGGGACGGCGGGAGTTTCTGACCGCCCGCCTGCGCGAGGACCGACGAGGGAAATCAGCGGGCGTCGGTTTCGTCGATCAGGTACTGGAGCTCGTCGAAGATCTGGAGGACGACGACGACCAGGACGTGGTCGGCGACCATGAACTCCACCACGACGCCGGGGGCGGCGTAGGCCTTGCGCAGGTGCTCGTCGGGGCCGATGGGTGCCGTCGCGGTCTTGTGGTACGGGTCGCGGGCGAGCACGCCCAGGGCGCGCTCCAGAAGGTCGCGACGCTCGGCGGGCAGGGCGTCAATGGTCGCCTTGGCCTCGACGGTGAACTGCACGCGGTACGTCATGCCCGCCACCATAGCCGGGGCCGGGAGCGGACCGGAATGCCCCTCGAGCTCGAGCACGGGCCCGGCCACGCCGACGACCACGCGGACGACGCGCACCGTCCCCGGTCGACCCTTCGGCCGAGGATCGTGGCAGCACGCGGGTCCGGCACCGCGAGGGCGGCCCGACCGGGAGAGGGCCTCGAGCCCGGGCGACGGTCCGTCACCCCGCCGGGTCGGGCTCCGAGGCGGCGATCACTCGGTGGAAGGCGCGGACGTGCGCCTCGACCAGGTCGCCGGCCCGCTCCGCGTCCCCGGCGGCGACGGCCTCGTAGATGGCGTGGTGCTCGGCACGCAGCTTCGCCGCCTCGGCCTCCCAGTCCGGCAGCCGGCGGGAGGCGGCGAGGATGGTGTGCCGCACGGCGTTGCGGACGGCCACGGTGAGGTCGGCGACCAGCCGGTTGCCCGCCGCTTCGGCGAGTGCGACGTGGAAGGCGGTGTCGTGCTCGTTGAACCGTTCGAGCTCGACACCCGGCTCGTCCATGCGGAGCAGCGGCTCGCGCAGGCGGGCGAGGTCGTCGGCACCGGCGCAGGCGGCCGCGAGGCGGGCGCTGGAGCGCTCCAGGCTCGCCCGGAGCTCGAAGACGTCGGCGAGCGGGAAGTTGGCCAGGGCGAGGTGCAGGCGCAGGAGCTGGCTGAGGCCCTCGCCCGGGACGGCGGCGATCACGGTGCCGGAGTCCGGCCCGGTGCCGACCCGGGAGCGGACGGCTCCCTGGGCCTCCAGCACGCGCAGGGCCTCACGGATGGCGGCCCGGCTGACCCCGAGGAGCTCGACCAGCTCCCGCTCCGGGGGCAGGCGGTCGCCCACGCGCAGCTTCCCGGCGAGGATCTGCTCCTCGATGCGGGCGAGCACCAGCTCGTACGTGCGTGTGCGCGGGACCGGTTCCCAGCCCGCCGTTTCCGCCATGTGCCCTCCTCCGAACGATCCGGGGTCATCGTAGCCCGATCCCCGACCTTGGTCTGACCATATGCCGGGCGGTTCTGTACATCGCCCTTCCCCACCATCTATGGTCAGACCAAAGCCCAGAACCGCCGCCCTTGGAGCCGCGATGCGTGTTGCCCTCTTCGTCACCTGCGTCAACGACGCGGTGTACCCGGAAACCGGGCGGGCGGTGGTGAGCCTGCTGGAGCGCCTCGGCGTCGAGGTCGACTTCCCCGCCGCCCAGACCTGCTGCGGCCAGCCGCAGTTCAACACCGGCTACCGACGCGAGACCGAGCCCCTGGTCCGGCGCACCGCCACCGCGTTCGCCGACCACGACTACGTGGTCACCCCGTCCGGCTCCTGTGCGGCGATGATCCGTGACAACTACCCGCGGATCGGCGCCGCCGCCCGCGCCGAGGGCCGCGGCGGCGGACTGGCCGACGCCGCCGCGACGCTCGCCCCGAAGGTGTACGAGCTGACCGAGTTCCTGGTCGACGTCCTGCGCGTCACCGACGTCGGCGCGTACTACCCGCACACCGTCACCTACCACCCGTCCTGCCACGGCCTGCGGATGCTCGGGCTCGACGACCGCCCGCAGGCCCTGCTGCGCGCCGTGAAGGGGCTGACCCTGGTGGAGCTGCCGGGCGCGGAGGAGTGCTGCGGCTTCGGCGGCACTTTCTCGGTCAAGAACCCGGCCGTCTCCGCCGCGATGGGCGCGGACAAGGTGCGCAACGCGCTCTCCACCGGGGCCGAGGTGCTCTGCGGCGCGGACAACTCCTGCCTGATGCACCTCGGCGGCACGCTCCGGCGGCAGGACGCCCCGCTGCGCACGGTCCACCTGGCCGAGATCCTGGCCAGCACCGAGAAGGAGACGGCGGCATGAGCGGCACCTACCTCGGCATGCCCGCCTTCCCGAAGGCCGCGGCCGTCAGCACCCGGGACACCCGCCTGCGCGCCAACCTCACCCGCGCCACCCGCACGATCCGCGACAAGCGCGCCAAGGCGGTCACCGAGCTCTCCGACTGGGCACAGCTGCGCCAGGCCGGCAAGGAGATCAAGGACCGGACGCTGCACCGGCTGGACCACTACCTGCTCCGGGCGGAGGCGGCCGTCACCGCGGCCGGCGGCACCGTCCACTGGGCGGCGGACGCCGCCGAGGCCAACCGGATCGTGGCCGGACTGGTGAAGGCCAAGGGCGAGCGCGAGGTCGTCAAGGTCAAGTCGATGGCCACCCAGGAGATCGGCCTCAACGAGGCCCTGGCCGCCGAGGGCATCACCGCGTACGAGACGGACCTGGCCGAACTCATCGTGCAGCTGGGCGACGACCTGCCCTCGCACATCCTGGTCCCGGCGATCCACCGCAACCGGGGCGAGATCCGCGACATCTTCCGGGAGGCGATGGGCCGTTGGGGGCGGCCCGCGCCCGACGGGCTGTCCGACTCCCCCGCCGAACTGGCCGAGGCCGCCCGCCTCCACCTGCGGGAGAAGTTCCTCCGGGCCAAGGTCGCCGTGTCCGGGGCCAACTTCCTCGTCGCGGAGACCGGAAGCCTGGTGGTCGTCGAGTCCGAGGGCAACGGCCGGATGTGTCTGACCCTGCCCGAGACGCTGATCTCGGTGGTCGGCATCGAGAAGGTGGTCCCGACCTGGCGCGACCTGGAGGTGTTCCTGCAACTGCTGCCGCGCTCCTCCACGGCCGAGCGGATGAACCCCTACACCTCGATCTGGACCGGCACCACCGAGGGCGACGGCCCGCGCGAGTTCCACCTCGTGCTGCTGGACAACGGCCGCACCGAGACCCTGGCCGACGAGGTCGGCCGGCAGGCGCTGCGGTGCATCCGCTGCTCGGCCTGCCTCAACGTCTGCCCGGTGTACGAGCGGGCGGGCGGACACGCCTACGGCTCGCCGTACCCGGGACCCATCGGCGCCATCCTCACCCCCCAGCTGCGGGGACTGCGGAGCGAGGTGGACGCCTCGCTGCCGTACGCCTCCTCGCTCTGCGGGGCCTGCTACGAGGTGTGCCCGGTCGCCATCGACATCCCCGAGGTCCTGGTCCACCTGCGCGAGCAGGTCGCGGAGAAGGCCGGCGGCCACCGCGCCGAACGCGCCGTGATCAAGGCCGCGACCTGGCTGCTGGACCACCCGGCGGCCTACGGGGCGGCCGCCCGGACCGCCGCGAGGACCCGCCGGCTGCACCCGCGCCGACTGCCGCTGCCCGGTCCGGCCAAGGCCTGGAGCGACACCCGGGATCTGCCCGAGCTGCCCGACCGGACCTTCCGCGACTGGTGGAAGGCCGACCGGGCGGGCGGGGACGGCACGGCCGCGAAGCGCACGGTCGAGAACCCCACAGAGAACGAGAACCGCACGGAGGGGAACGATCCCGAATGAGCGACTCCCGCGAGCAGGTGCTCGCCAGGATCCGTACCGCGCTCGCCGACCGACCGGCCGGGGCGGCGGACGCGGACCCCGACGACGAGGTACGGCGCGACTACCTCGTGTCCCACCTGGCGGAGGATCCGGCCACCCTGATCGCCGTGCTCGCCGAGAACCTCGCCGAGTACCGGGCGGTCGTCCACCGCTCCACCGACCGCGAACTGCCGGAGCTGATCGCCCGGCTGCTGGCGGAGCGGGGCGCCGGCTCGCTGGCCGTCCCGGCCGATCTGCCCGCGACGTGGCTGGCCGCCGTCGAGGACGTGCGACTGGTCACCGACGGCGCCGACCTCACGGCGGCGCAGCTGGACCGGGTCGACAGCGCGCTCACCGGCTGCGCCCTGGCCGTCGCTGAGACCGGCACCATCGTGCTGGACGCGGGGGCCGCCCAGGGCCGGCGCGTGCTCACTCTCGTACCGGACCACCACATCTGCGTGGTGCGCGCCGACCAGGTGGTGGCCTCGCTGCCGCGCGCGCTGCCCCGGCTCGACCCCGCCCGCCCGCAGACCTGGATCTCGGGGCCGTCCGCGACCAGCGACATCGAGCTCGACCGGGTGGAGGGCGTGCACGGCCCGCGGCGGCTGGACGTCGTCCTGGTGGAGGACCGGACCGGCTGACGGCGGAGCGGACCGCCCGGGTGCGGCGGACCCCGGTTGTGCGGCGGCCGGCGGTCAGCCGGCCGTCGCCGCCAGCCAGTCCCGGTAGCGGGTGGGGGCCAGCCGGGCACCGGCACCCGGTGTGAGCACGTCGCCGGGGACGGCGGCGAACAGGCCCGCCCGGTCGTCGACGAGCACGGGGCGGCGGTCGCCGCGGGCGGCCAGGGTGAGGCGGCCGATCTCGTCGAGCGTGAACCGGTCGGGGCCCGCGACGTCCAGGGTGCCGCCGAGCGGCGCCCCGGTGGCCACGTCGGCGAGCGCGGTGACGACGTCGGCGCTGGCGATCGGCTGGATCGGCGTCGCGGGCAGGCGCACGGCGTCCTCGTCCGAGGTCCAGGACATCGTCGGTTCGACGAACTCGAAGAACTGGGTGGCGCGCACGATCGACCAGGGCGTCGGGCCGCCGCGCAGCAGCTCCTCCTGGAGCGTCTTGGCGCGGTAGTAGGCGAGGTCCGGGACCAGGTCGACGCCGACGATGGAGAGCGCGACCTGGTGGCGCACGCCGGCCCGCTCGCCCGCGGCCAGCAGGTTGCCGACCGTGGTGCGGAAGAACGCGATCGACTGCTCGTCGAAGGTGGGCGAGTTGGTGACGTTGACGGCCACCTCCGCGCCGGCGAGCGCCCCGTCGAGACCGGATCCGGTCAGCAGGTCGACGCCGGAGGAGAGCGAGGCGGTCGTCACCTCGTGGCCCCGGGCGGCGAGTTCGGCGGCGAGCTGGGATCCGATCAGGCCGGTACCGATGACGGTGATCTTCATGGGAGTGCCTTCCTTCACCGGCCGGGCGCGACCGCCCGACCAAAACTCGGACAAGTTCTATCCGAGATACTACTCGGATATCCTTTGTCCGAGTCAAACGCGAGCCAGAGGGAGGCGGAATGAAGCTGTCGGGTGGCGTGGAGTGGGCGCTGCACTGCTGCGTGGTGCTGACCGCGGCCGCGGAGCCGGTGCCGGCCGCCCGGCTGGCCGCGCTGCACGACGTGTCGCCCAGCTACCTGGCCAAACAGCTCCAGGCCCTGTCCCGCGCGGGCCTGGTGCACTCGGTGCAGGGCAAGACCGGCGGCTACGTCCTCACCCGGGAACCCGCCGGGATATCCGTGCTGGACGTGGTGCAGGCCGTCGACGGGGCGGACCCCGCCTTCGTCTGCACCGAGATCCGCCAACGCGGCCCACTGGGCACCCCGCCCGAGCAGTGCACCGGGCCGTGCCCCATCGCCCGGGTGATGGGCGCCGCCGACGCGGCCTGGCGCGCCTCACTGGCCGCCGTCACGATCGCCGACCTCGCCGCGTCCGTCGCCGCCGGCAGCGGATCCGAGGCACTGCCCACCGTCGGCGCCTGGCTGGCCCGCGACCCCGACTGATCCGCGGGCGCGGCCCGGTCCAGGGCCGCCGGGGGCACCGCTGCGCCCTCGCACCGGCCGCGCGACGACGCCACGATCGTGCTGGTGGAGTGGCACCACCCGGACCGCACCGGCGGCTGACCCTACGGGCGTGCCCGGAGCGGGATCCCGGTCCGGGCACGGCTCGCAGCCGGGGCTACGGCTCCAACAACCGGTCGAGCACCCGCCCGAAGACCAACCGGGCGGCGGACGCGACGAACGGGTCGGTAAAGCCGGGCAGCCCGGTGATCCGCAGCTCCTCCGACCAGGAAACCGCACTGCCGCCGCCCGCAGCACGGACCCGCAGCACGGCCCCGCCGCGCACCGGGCGGCCGCGTTTGGCGAGCCGGCAGAGCCCGTCGCGGCCCGGTCCGGGCGGTACCAGCTCGACGATCTCCATCGGGTCGTCGAAGCCCAGCGGCCCGAGGGAGGTGCGCGCGAGGACGAGGTCACCGACCTCCCGGCCGGTACCGCGGGCGACACCGACCCGGGTGAACGGCACCCGCTCCCCGTGCCGGGGCCAGGCGGTCAGCCGCTCCCAGCAGTCGGCCGGAGGCAGCGGCGAGCGGCGGTTCAGCACGAAACGGGCCATGCGGACCACCGTAGCGCCGCCCGGCCCCGAAGGGCCGGGCCGCCGTACTCGTCGGGCGGCACCACCACCGCCTCCCGGCCGGGATGCCGGTTGGAACGGTCTCGTACACCGCGACGTCGAACCCAGGTCGGGGCGACCAGGACAGTCGGCGTGCCGTCCCCGAGCGGGCACGGCATCCCGAGAATCCTGCAGCCGGGCTGTCGTGCGCAAGCCCTGCCACGACGGGCCCCGGCGGCTCTCCGGCAACCCACTGCCGGATTGCCGCAGGCCCGACCGCTCGGTTTCCCGGGAGCCAGTGTCGCCGTCCGTGCTCGGGGCACCAAGGTACGGGTGAACTCGGCCGACGCCTCCAAGGTCTTCGACAGGAACGGCTGCCTCGTGCCGTGCGGGCATCAGCGCCCCGCCGATCCGGGACATCGACCCGTCCCGGTGCTCGTCAGGACCGCAGCGAGCTGACGAAACAACAAAATCTTCGGCCCACCCCCGGGGAGCGAGAGCTATTCTTCGGCTTATGGGCCGTAAGATCTCCTGCCCCCACCCCGAAACGCACCACCTCGCCAGGCCCGGGACAGCCGCCCCCGACGACGGCCGGTGGCGGGGCTCAACCGCCCTCGGGCAGTGGGCCGAGGGCCCGCGAGCACTCGAGGGAGACCAGGACGTCGGGTCAGCGGTCGGCCGGACGCGGGCGCGCGGCCCCGCTGGGCGATTGCACGGCGGCGCCGCCGGTGGCGGCCGGGGCGGCACCGGCACCCATGCCGGCCCCGCCGCCGGGAAGGGTCCGGTCCAGCCACCTCGGCAGCCACCAGTTGGCGCGGCCGAGGAGGGTCATGGTCGCCGGGACCAGCACCATGCGGACGAGCGTGGCGTCGACGAGGATCGCGGTGGCCAGGCCGAGCCCGAACATCTTGGTGGAGGGGTCGTCGGTGACGGCGAAGGACAGGAACACCGCCACCATGATGAGGGCGGCCGAGGTGATGGTGCGGGCGGTACCCGAGACGCCCTCGACGACCGCCTTGCCGTTGTCGCCGGTGCCCAGGTACTCCTCGCGCACCCGGGAGAGGAGGAACACCTCGTAGTCCATCGACAGGCCAAACAGGATGGCGAAGAGGAACATCGGGATGAACGAGACGATCGGAACCGTCGCTTCCAGCCCGATGAGCGCGCCTCCCCAACCCCACTGGAACACCGCGACCATGACGCCGTAGGCCGCGCCGATGCTCAGCAGGTTCAGCAGGACGGCCTTGAGCGGGACGAGGACCGAGCGGAAGACCAGCATCAGCAGCAGGAACGACATCGCCAGCACGGCGGCGACGAACACCGGCAGGCGTTCACTGGTGCGCCGGCCCACGTCGGACAGGCTCGCGGCGGCGCCGCCGACATGGGCCCTGGCCGGGCCGGGCCCGATCGCCGTGGGCAGCACCTCGGTGCGCAGCCGGGCGATGGTGTCGGCCGTGGCCCTCTCCTGCGGGCCGGTGGTCGGGAACACCACGAGGGTCGCGATGCCGGTGGCCGGGTCGACGTGCGTCGGCGCGACGGAGGCGATGCCCGGATCGGCCGCGAGCGTCGCGGTGAGGCGGTCCAGCACGGCCGGATCACCGGCGGGGTCCGCGGCGACGACGAGGGGTCCGTTGGTGCCCGGGCCGAAGCCCTCGGCCACGAGGTCGTACGCGCGGCGCTCGGTGCGGCTCGGGGGCAGGGACCCGTCGTCGGGCAGGCCGACGCGCAGGGCGAGCACGGGCAGCGTCGCCGTCAGCAGCAGGCCCGCCGCGCCGACCGCGTAGGGCACGGGGTACCGGGCGACGTGCGCGATCCAGCGCCGCCACCCGGCGGCGGGGGCGACGCCCGTCCCGGCGTACCGCCGTCGGCCGGAGGGGCCCGGTCGAATCGCCCCAAGCGCCCCGGCGATCCGGCCGGCCCGGCCCAGCCGCGGGCCGGCCGCGCCGAGGAAGGCCGGCAGCAGCGTCACCGACGCCAGCACCATGGTCAGCACGACGATCGAGACGGCCACGCCGCCCACGGTCATGAACGGCACGTTCGCGACCGCCATGCCGAGGATCGACACGACGACGGTGCCGCCGGCGAAGACCACGGGCCGCCCCGCCGTGGCCACCGCCCGTCCGGCCGCCTCGCGCGGGTCGAGCCCGCGCGCCAGGTACTCACGGTGCCTGGCGAGCACGAACAGCGCGTAGTCGATGCCCACCCCGAGCCCGACCATGCTGCCCAGGACCGGTGCGAAGGCGGGGACGTCCGTCACCCCCGCCAGGACCGTCATCGTGGCGACCCCGACGGTCAGCCCGAACACCGCCATGCCGATCGGCAGCGCGGCCGCGACGAGCGAACCGAACGCCAGGAACAGGATCGTGGCCGCGGCGAGAAGGCCGATCAGTTCGCTCGCACCGCCGTCGGGGGCGGAGAACGCGTAGAAGAGGTTGCCGCCCATCTCGACGCGCAGGGGCAGTTCGGCGCGCAGCCGGTCACCGAGGCCGACCAGGGCGTCGAGGTCCTCGGCGGACAGCCGGCTCTGGTCGGGGTACTGCACCCGGACGACCGCGGTCCGCCCGTCGGCCGAGACGAGGCCGCCGCGCACGGCGGTGTCCCCGCCCGCGTCGAGGGCTCCCACCGGGTCGCTCGCGCCGAGCACGTGCGGCAGCCGCGTCACCTCGGCCCGCAGCCGGGTCAGAGCGGAACGCGCGCCGACGTCGTCGAGGAACGTCGCACCGTCCGCGAGGGGGGTGACGACCACCTGGGCGGTCATGCCCTCCTGGCCGGTGCCGGCCCGCTCGATCAGTTCCGCGGCCCGCTGGGAGTCCAGCCCCGGCGCGGTCATCGAGTCCGCGGTCCGCCCGCCGAGGGCGACGGCGGCGAGCACGGCGAGCGCGGCGACGGCCAGCCATGCCGCGATCACCCGCCAGGGACGGCGGGCGGCGCTTGTGCCCAGGCGCAACAGGGCTTTCGAGAGCATCGGGTCCTCCAACCACGTCGTCGGCCGTCCTTGTGGGCCGACGATGCCGAGGTTCGTCGCCACGGCGCTCCGAGGCATCGGCCCGCGGGCCGCGGTTCCGTCGGCCCCGGGTCGGGGTGACGACCCGTCCTTTCGGCCGATGCGCCGCGCGCCGCGGTCCCTAGGCTGGGAACCGTGCTCCGAGACGACCTGCGAACCCTGTGGACCGAACCCCGGCCGCCCGACCCTCCCGCCCGGGTGCGGCGGGACTGGGCGCTGCTTGCCGCGAGCCTCGCCGCTGTGGCGCTCGAGGCCGTGCTGCGCGAGGACGTCGTGTGGCGGCCGGTGGCGGTGGCGGTCGCCGTCTGGCTGTGCCTGCTGTCCCTGTGGCGCCGGACCCACCCGCTGACGGTGGTGACGCTGGCGTTCGGCTCGGTGGCCCTGCTTCCGGTGGCCTCGCTCGTCGCCGCACGGGGCGAGCCCGTCGGCCTGAACACCGGCGCCGTCGTGCTGGTGCTGGTGTACGCGCTGCCCCGGTGGGGATCGGGACGCGAGATCGTGCTGGGCGGCGCGGTGACCCTCGCGGTCGGCTCGCTGTGTGTCCTCGCGGACCCGGCGCCGGTCGCCGAGAGGATCATGGGCTTCGTCTTCCTTCTGCTGCCCGGCGCGGTCGGGTCCGCCGTGCGGTTCCGGGTGACCGCGCGCGAGCGGCAGTCGGAGCAGGTGCGCTCCCGCGAGCGCGAGCGGCTCGCCCGGGAACTGCACGACACGGTGGCCCACCACGTGTCGGCCATGGTGATCATCGCCCAGGCGGGCCGGGTGCTCGCGGGCACCGACCCGTCCGCCGCGGTCGCGGCCCTGGAGGGGGTCGAGGAGGAAGGGGCGCGCACGCTCGAGGAGATGCGCGCCATGGTCGCCGCGCTGCGCGACCGCGGGGTCGGCGCCGAGCTGGCGCCCCCTGCCGGGGTCACCGACCTGGAACGCCTGGTGCGCACACCGGGTGGCCGCCTCAGGGTCGACCTCGGGCTCGACGGTGAACTCGACGCGCTGCCACCGGCCGTGGACGCGGCCGTCTACCGGATCGTGCAGGAGTCGGTGACCAACACGCTGCGCCACGCGGTCGACGCGACCGAGCTCGTCGTCCGGGTCGCCGCGCAAGGGCACACCGTACGGGTGAGCGTGCGCGACGACGGCAGGCGCACCGGCCGGGGCCGTGACGGGTACGGACTCACCGGACTGCGGGAGCGCGCGACCCTGCTCGGCGGCACGCTACGGGCCGGCCCGGGGACCGACCGGGGCTGGCACGTCGAGGCCGAACTGCCGAGCGCGAGGAGCGAGCGCGGTGCCCATTCGCGTCCTCGTCGCTGACGACCAGACGATCATCCGCACCGGGCTGCGGATCATACTCAACGCCCAGCCCGGCATCGAGGTGGTCGGCGAGGCGGCCGACGGACGCGAGGCGGTCCGGCTGGCCCGCGAACTGCGCCCCGACGTCTGCCTGTTCGACATCCGCATGCCCGCGCTCGACGGGCTCGAGGCCACCCGGCTGATCGCCGGTCCGGGTATCGTCAACCCGCTGGCCGTGGTCGTCATCACCACCTTCGACCTCGACGAGTACGTCTACGGCGCACTGCGGGCCGGTGCCCGCGGCTTCCTCCTCAAGGACACCGGACCGGACCTCCTCGCGCAGGCCGTACGGTCGGCGTCCGACGGTGAGGCGCTCATCGCGCCCAGCGTCACCGTCCGGCTGCTCCGGGCGTTCGCGGACCTGCCCGCCGGCCGGCCCGCGGCCCAGCCGGTCTCCCCCGTCACCGCCCGCGAGGAGCAGGTGCTGCTCGCCGTCGCCCGCGGGCTGACCAACACCGAGATCGCCGACGCGCTGCGCATCAGCCTCAGCACGGTGAAGACGCATCTGGCCAGCCTGATGGCCAAGCTCGGCGCCCGCAACCGGGTCGAGATCGCGATGTGGGCCTACGAGACGCGCCGTATCCTCCCCGGGGCCTGAGCCGGAACCGGACCCGGAACCGGAGCCGGGGCCCGAGCCCGAGCGGGCAGGTGCGCCGGCGTCAGGAAACCGCAGGTCACGGACAGGAAACGGGTGGGAGAACGTCAGTCCCGGCAGCTACCATGCTCACCTGCCGAACACACGTTCAGCACCAGATCCCTCCCGCGCCGCCACCGTCCCGTGGCGCGCTCCCCGACGAAGGAACCCGCATGGGCGCGTCCCAGCCTGCCGTCGGCAGGCCCTCCTCCGGCATGACCTCCTCCGGCATGAGCACCTCCGTCAGGGCCCTGACGGCAGTCGCCATGCTCGCCGGCTTCTACCTGCTCGCCCTCGGCATCGTCGCCGCACTGGTCGCCCTCGACGTCAGCCTCTACCTGGCCTCCGGCGAGCTGCGCCCGGCCCTGCTGAAGATCTGGGCCGTCAGCGCCGTCATCGCCTACCCGGTCGTCCGGGTCGTCTTCCTCACCCGCAACCGCCAGGACGACCGCGAGCTGCCCGGACTGCCGGTCACCCGCGAGGAACAGCCCCGGCTGTGGGCCGCGGTCGACCGGATCTCCGAGCGCACCGGCATCCGCGGTCCGGCCGAGATCCGACTCGTCCCTGAGGTCAACGCGGGCGTCCGGGAGGAGACCAGGTTCCTCGGCCTGGTGCCCGGCAAGCGCCACCTGGTGATCGGCGTCCCCCTGCTGCTCGGCCTCACCGAGGCGGAGCTGGAGGCCGTCCTGGCGCACGAGTTCGGGCACTACAGCAACCAGGACGTCCGCCTGGCCGGGCTGACCCTGGCCGGCCGCACAGCCCTCCTGCGCACCGTCGGCGGTCTGCACGAGCGTGCCGACGCCCACCAGGCCAAGGAGGCCGCCAAGCTCCAGGCCAAGGCCGACAAGCGGCTCGCCCAGGGCCGCAAGGTCTCCGCCGAGGAGGCCACCGGCGGCGTCGACCGGGTGCTCGCCAAGCTCTTCACCCAGTACGGCAAGCTCTACTTCCGGGTCTCCGAGGCGGTCGGCCGCCGCCAGGAGTACGCCGCCGACCTGGTCGCCGCCAGGCTCTCCGGACGCGACGCCACCGCCTCCGCGCTGCGCCGGATCCCCGCACTCGACGCGGCCCAGGACTTCTACCTCGGCCACTACGCCACCCTCGGCTGGGAGGCCGGTCTCCTGCCGCCCGCCGGGCAGTTCTACGGCGGCCTCGCCCACCTGCTCACCGACCCCGAGCGCCGCGCCGAACTCGACGCCATGGCCCTCGAACTGCCCGGGAGCGAGCCCGACCCCTACGACTCGCACCCGCCGATCGAACTCCGGGTCGCCGCCGTCGAGGCCCTGCCCGACGACGGCCGCGGTGCCAGCAGCACCGCCCCCGCCCTCGGCCTGCTGCACGACGCCGAGCAGGTCCTCGCCGCGCTGGAGGTCGTCAGCCTGGTCCCCGAGGCCGCCCGCAAGGAGCGCGTCGACTGGCCTGCGCTGGTGCACCGCTCGCTGCTCGCCGACTGCCGCGAGTCCACCCGCCCGCTGCGCGACGCGCTGGCCGCCCTCGGTCTGGCGCCCACCGTCGGCGCCGCGCTGGACGCCATCGACGCCGGACGCGCCCAGGAACTCGTCGAGCGGCTGCCGCTCGGTCCGGAGGCCCGTGCGGCGACCGGCCGGGCCGCCCGTGAACTGGCCCGCCCGGTCCTGCGCGGCGCCCTCTCCGGACTCACCGTGCTCGCCCTGGTCGACGCCGGGCTGACCGGCTGGGAGCTGTCCTGGTCCGGACCGGCCCGGCTGCGGCTGCCCGACGGCCTGGGCGAGCGGCTCACCACCGCCCTCGACGCGGCCTGCGCCGACACCCCGGACACCACCGCCCTCCGCGCCGTGCTCACCGAGGCCGGACTCCCCGCCGCCCCGGCGACCGTCACCGTCCCCTGATCGGGCGCCGCACCGGCCCCTGACCCGGCCTCCGACCCCGCCCCTTCCGAAATCCACGATCCACAAGGTTCACCATGCCAGTCCCCGTCGTCGTCATCCTCGTCAGCGTCGTCTCCGTCGGCGCACTCAAGCTCCTCACCTGGGCGCTCAACCGCTACACCGCCCGCAAACAGGCCGAAATCGACTCCTGGCACGAGCGCGTCGTCACCGAGTACGGCCTGCTGCCCGAGGAGCAGCAGAACACCGAGCGGGCCTGCGCCGCCCCCGAACTCGACGCCCTGCGCGCCGCCGCCGACCGCGGCGACTGGCGCGCCTGTGCCGAACAGCTCGCCGCGGCCGGGCCCGACGCGGACCGGCGCTACCGCTTCGTCGAGGAACTGGCCGACGCGGGCGCCGAGCAGGACGACTGGCTCCGGGCCTGGCGGGCCGAACGGCCCGGGGACCGGGACGCCGCCGTCGTCCACGCCGAGGCCCTGGTGAAGCTCGCCTGGCGCCTGCGCGGCGCGGCGTACGCCGAGGACACCAGCGACGAGCGGGCCGCAGGCTTCCACCGGCTGCTCACCGAGGCCCGGACCGCCGCCCGCGAGGCACAGGAGATCGCCCCGCAGGACCCGCTGCCGTGGACCACCGAGCTCTGGATCGCCCTCGGCCTCAACTACCCGCCGGCCGAGTTCGACCGGGTCTGGGCCGGGCTGACCGCCCGTGACCCGCACCTGTACCCGGCGCACTACGCCGCCGTGCAGTACTGGTCCGCCAAGTGGCACGGCTCCGAGGAGGAGGCCAACGCCTTCGCCGACCGCGCCGCCACCGACGCCCCCGAGGGCAGCCTGCTCGCGGGCATGCGCCTGGTCGCGCTCTTCGAGCACGAGCCCGACGACAACGAGGGCGCCTACTGGTCCACCCCGTACGCGCGGTCGGCCGTGGACGCGGCCCGCCGCGCCGTGGACGCCGCCCCGGCCGGGCACCCCCGGGCCGCAGAGATCCGCCACCTGCTCGGCTGGTGCTACACCATGACGGACCGGCCGGCCGAGGCCCTGGCCCAGTTCCGGCTCGTCGACGGTTACGTCGACGCACTGCCCTGGCGCTACGCCGAGGACCCGGCCGCCTACTACTGCCACATCCGGGCCGTCGCGGCCCGCTTCGCCGCGAAGGAGCCGCAGCCGGCCGCCTGACCCGACGTGCCGGCGGCCCCGGGCAGCGGGGTCGCCGGGACGCCAGGTCGCCGGCACGCCCGGCCACCGGTGCGCTGTCGTCACGGCGGCCGGGCTCCGAACGCGGTGGGCCGGACCGGACGGCGAAGAGGGGGTGTCCGCCCTCCGGACCGCTCGCCCACCGCACCCTCTTCTCACCCCGATCCGCCACCGCAAACCACCCTCTTTCGGCACCGGGCCCGGAGGGTCCGACGAGCCACCCCGGGCGCGGCCGAGGCGAGGGCGCAGTACGTCCACGAGCCGGGCGGCCCGCTCGCGAACCGGTCCACTGCGCTCGCCGTCGTCGCCGCCGCCTGCACCGGCCACGGCCACCGGGATCCCGCCTGCCCCCTCCGGGACGGTGGACGGCCGGGATCGCGAGCACGATGATCGTCGTACCGCGCAGGGCGCGGTCCCACGGCGAGGCCGCTCGGATCCCGCACGCAGGGCGGCCGGGGGCGCTGCACGGCCGAAGACCCTTCCGGGGCGTGTGCGGCCGGGTCCGGGCAGTGGGCGCAGGTCACACGGCGAGGCGCTGCTTGAGCTGGGCGAACAGCTCCGCGTCCGCGGCGTCCGCGGCCGGGGAGAGCGCGAACAGGCCGAGGAAGGTGTGGGTCAGGCCGTCGTAGACGCGGGCGAAGACCTCGACACCGGCCGCGCGCAGGGCCTCGGCGTAGGCCATCACCTCGTCGCGCAGCGGGTCGTACTGACCGACGCCGAGCACGGCGGGGGCCAGGCCCCGGTGGCTCGCGGCGCGCAGCGGGGAGAGGCGACTGTCGGAGCGTGCGGCGGGGTCGTCCCCGGCATAGAGGTGCTTGAAGTCGTCGAGCGCCTCCAGGGTCAGCAGGTAACCCTCGCCGTACTCGGCGCGGGAGGGATAGGAGCCCTCGAAGTCGGTGGCCGGGTAGGCGAGCAGCTGGGCGGCAAGGGGGCGGTGCTGGTCGCGGAAGGCCAGCGCGACGACCGCGGCCAGGTTGGCACCGGCACTGTCGCCGGCGACGGCGAGCCGGTCGCGGTCGCCGCCGTACGCGTCGATGTGGTCGGCGACATGGGTGGCGACGGTCAGGCAGTCGTCGTAGGCGGCCGGGAACGGGTCCTCCGGAGCACGGCGGTAGTGCACGGCGACCACCACGGCCTCGACGTCGCGGCAGAGCCGGCGGGTGACGAGGTCGTGGCTGTCCAGGTCGCCGATGGTCCAGCCGCCGCCGTGGAAGTAGGCGACCGTGGGGTGGAGGCCGGCACCGGCGGGCCGGTAGACCCGCACCGGGATGTCGCCGGCGGGTCCGGCCACGACGGTGTCCTGGACGGACCCGACCTCGATCGGCGCCGGCGCGGGCCCCAGCGTGCGCAGCCGGCGGTCGGCCTCGCGCAGGAACTCGGGATCGGCCTCGCGGACGGAAACGGCGGCCAGGGCGTTGATCTGTTCGAGCATGACGGCGATGGCGGGGTCGACGGGCATGGTGTTCGCTCCTGGTTCGTGCCGTCGTGGACGGCCGGTGGTGCGGAGGACAGGGCGGCCGTCCGCCCCGACGAGGGTGTCGGGGGGACGACCGCCCGGCGGTGAGGCCGACCCGTACGGGCCGTCGACGGGACGGCGGGCGTGGGAGGTCGAGCGGTCGTGGAGACCGGCGACGCGGTGGCGTCGGTGACCCTTCGGGAGGGGGCGGCACGGCTGTCGCTGCCCCGGGCCGGGTCGTGTCCTCGGGCCTCCTCACCGCTCGATGGACACTGCTTCCAGCCTCGCCCCGCGCCGACGGGCTCGCCATGGAGCGCGGCACAACACGTACGCGGCGGGATTTGTCGCCGTGGACAGGAACGCCGCCCGGGTGGCAGGCCGGTCCTGGGTGCTCGCAGCCTTCGTCTCGCGCAGGTGGCCGTGCACGGCGCCGCCGCGGTGTCGGAACGAACGCGTCCCGCGGCCAACGCAGCCGGGGTCGTGCCAGCGCGGTCCGTACGGCCGGGTGGCAGGTCCAGGACCCGGCGGACGGCGGGTCGGGCTGCGGGTGGTGGACAGTTCAGCCCGGCGATGTACGTCGACGGCTTCCCCGCGATCCCCAGCGACCGGGGGGTCGACCCCGGTTCTCACTCCTGACTCCTGTCCCCTGCTGCCCGACCAGGCCCGCCGGACACACCGCAGGGATCGTCGCCCGCGACTCCTCGCCGCGGCCATCGTGTTCGAGGACGCGGCCACGCCCCCCGGTGGCCGGCCGCAACCGTCAGCGTGTGCCCGGTCGCGCTACGCGATTCCCCGCGTACCGGCCGACAGGGACAGGCCCGGGGGTGACGTACCCGACGTCGCAGCCCCCGCGGGACTCAGGCCCCGCGCACGTCCTACGGGCGCGGTGCGGGGCAGTCGGTGTCCTGGGCGGGCATGACGCCGTCGAGGAGGTAGCGGTCGACGGCCGCGTCCATGCAGGCGTCCCGGGGGGCGAACATGCCCGCGTAGACGGTGTGGCGGAACGCCCCGCGCAGGGTCACCAGCCGGGAACCGGTCAGGGCGCGGTGGGCGGAGAGCTGGCCGGGGTAGGTGGCGGCCGGGTCTCCGTCGGCACCGACCAGCAGCACCGGAACGGCGTTGCGCACCCGGGTGGGCGCCTCGGCGGGTCCGGCGGGCCAGAAGGTGCAGGGGGTGAGGTTGCGGGTGAGCGGGCCGAACAGGGGCTCGTCGGCGCGGTGGGCCTCGATGTCGCGGTAGTAGCCGAGCGGGTCGCGCGGCACGGCGCGGTCCGCGCACATGATCGCGGTCTGCACGGCCGCGGAGCCCCCGGTGTCGGGCGACGCCAGGCCGGTCAGCACCGCCTCCAGCAACTCGGTCGGCCGGGCGGGCCGGCCCTCGGCGGCGTCGAGCAGGACGCGTGCCAGGGCGGAGAACTCCTCGTAGGCGTTGGCGTCGTCGCCGCCCGACACCGTCCACAGCACCTGCGGCAGCGCCCGCGCGTCGACGCGGTGGGCTCCCACCGCGAGCGGGGCGCGTTCGGCGGCCAGGCGCACCCGCTCGACCGAGGCCAGGACCTCGGCGGTGGTCGTCCCCAGGTGGTGGCGGTCGTCGTGGCCGGCCGCCCAGGCGGCCCAGGCGGTGAGCGCGGCCGCCATCGCCGGGCCCTGGGTGGCCGTCAGGTCGGGGCCGAAGCGGTCCGGGTCCATGGCGGCGTCGAACACCGCCCGCCCCAGCCGGTCGGGGAACAGCTGGAGGTAGACCTCACCGAGGTAACTCCCGTAGGACGAACCGAGGTAGGCGATCGTCGGCTCGCCGAGCACGGCGCGCACCAGGTCCAGGTCCCGGGCGGTGTTGCGGGTGGAGGCGTGCGGCAGCAGGGACCGGTACGGGGCGCAGCGGGCCGCGAGGTCCTTGGCGATCTCGGCGGAGCGGTCGAAGCCGAGGCGGTCGGGGCCGGCCGCGCCCGGGCCGGACGTCGGCCAGCCGCAGTCGAGGGGGCTGCTGGCGCCGACGAAGCGCGGGTCCATGGCGACGATGTCGTAGCGAGCGCCGAGGTCGGGCGCCGCCCGGCGCAGCGCGAGGGAGAGCGCGCGGGCGGGGACGCCGGGGCCGCCGGGGTTGTAGAACAGGGTGCCCAGCCGGTGGGCGGGGTCGGTGGCGGGCAGCCGGGAGACGGCGATGCTCAGCGTGCGTCCGCCGGGGTGGCGGTAGTCGAGGGGGACGGTGATCCCGGTGCAGCGGGCGCCGGCGGCGTCGAGGTCGGCGCCGTCGGCGTCGTCCGGGCCGCTCGCGCAGGGGTGCCAGGGCGGTTGTTGGCCGCGGAGGGTGGCGAGCGGATCGGCGGTCGCGGCGGCCGGCGGATCGGCGGTGGTCGCGGCGGCGGTCGGTGCAGCGGCGCCGAGGGCCGGTGCGGCCGACGCGGTGAGGAGGGTCATGGCAACCGCCGCCACAGCGGCGGCCGACCTGGCGGCGCGGATCACAATCTCTCCCCCGGGGTTCTCGGCGAGCCGTCGGGGCGAGCGTAGGCGCCCGCGACGGCCGGGCACGTCCACCGCCGGTACCGGCCACCCCCGCCGAAATACCGCTGCGGGCCTGCTACTTCGGGACCACCCGGTCCCGTGCCGCCGGGCACCGCTCCCGGGCCCCGGGGCGGCGACGATCAGCGGGAACCCGTTCGTGCATGATGACCGGATGAACAGCAGCGAGCAGCGCTTCCACGTCATCGTGCTGTCGAACTTCGCGAAGGGCTTCGACAAGTACGCATTCGCCTACGGCAAGGCGGGGATCCCGGAGAGCACCTTTCCCGACCGGTTCCATCTGCTGACCCGCGCGGAGCTGGGCATCGGCATCGGCAAGGCACGACGCCTGCTGGAACGTCTGGCCGTTCCGGGTGACCGGTTGCTGGTCCTGGAGACCACGGTGGACCCGGAACGGCTGGTACCCAACGTGTCGACCGGTCTCGGCACGGAACTGCACGAGGACCGCATCCGGCTGTCGGCCGTCCACGAGCTCGGCCGGGCGGACGACGAGTACGCGCTGCACCCGACGACCGTCGAGGACGCCATGGCGGCCTCCCTGCACCTGCAGGCATCGGCCCGGCGCGGCTACGCCGACCTGCGACCCCGCTCGGTCTCGGTCCTGCCGGTCGCCTCCGCCTGCCAGGCCCGCTGCTCGTTCTGCTTCTCCGCGGCCTCGATCTCCAGCGACCAGCCGCCGGCCCGGGTCCCGTGGGGCGCGGTCGGCCACTGGCTGGAGCGCGCCCGCGCGGCGGGCGCCGAACGGGCCGTGATCACGGGCGGCGGGGAGCCCACGCTCATACCGTTCGAACAGCAGCTGCGGCTGGTGTCCGCCTGCTCGGCGGCCTTCCCGAAGGTCGTCCTGATCACCAACGCGCACACCCTGGCGAAGGGCCGGCACGCCGACCGGGCCGACCGGCTGGCGGCCCTGGGCGACGCGGGCCTGAGCGTGCTGGCGGTCTCCAGGCACCATCAGGACGACGCCGTCAGCGAGCGGCTGATGGCACTCCGCACGCCCGTGGGCTCCGTGATCGACACCTGGCGCCTGGAGCGCGACCGCTGGCCGGGGCTGCGGACGAGGCTGATCTGCGTGCTCCAGCGCGGCGGCGTGGCCGACGCGAGCGGCGTCGCCGACTACCTCTCGTGGGCCGCCGCCCTCGGTGTCGAGGAGGTCTGCTTCAAGGAGCTCTACGTCTCCACCAGCACCGAATCGCTCTACTTCGAGCGCTCCGCCAACGTCTGGAGCCGGGAACACCAGGTCTCGCTGTCCGTCGTCACCCGGTTCGCCGCGCAGCACGGTTTCGAAGCGGCGAGCCGCCTGCCCTGGGGCGCGCCGGTCTTCCGCGGCACCTGGGACGGCCGACCGATGCGGATCGCCGCCTACACCGAGCCCAGTCTGCTCTGGGAACGCACCAACGGGATCGCGCGCAGCTGGAACGTCATGGCCGACGGACGCTGCTACGCCTCCCTCGAGGACCGGGCCAGCGAGATCGTGGCGGAGGGCGCAGCGGTATGAGGTTCGACGAGTTCCAGGCATTCCGGCAGCGGCAGCTCGGTGCTTCACCCTCGCTCGTGGACGCCGCCGAGACGAACGTGTACCGGGCGCTCGCCCCCGTGCGGCCGGAACCGCCGACCGGCACGGGCAGGGTGCACCGCTGCGATCTCGCCCGGGCCTGGCTGCGGAGGTTCGAACTGCCGCAGGAGTGGTCCCGCCGCGCCATGGTCTGCCGAGGGGTCCGCCACGGGCTCGGTGTGGTGTTCCAGCAGCTGCACGCCGTGCGGGCACGGCTGTGGTTGCCCGGCGACGTGTACCCGGTCTACTTCGAGCTGGCCCGCGCCGCCGGCCTGGTGCCCGGGTCCTACCCGACGCTGCCCGCGCCGGCCCTGCCGAGGTCCCCGGCGGGCGACCGGCCCGAGTACCTGCTGCTCACCAACCCCAGCAAGCCGCTCGGCCGGTACCTGTCCGATGCGGAGGTCACCGCCGTGATCGCCTGGCTGGAGGAGTCGCCGCACCGCCGACTGCTGATCGACACCGTCTACGACCTGGGTGCGCCGTTCGCTCCCGGTACGCAACGTCTGCTGGACACCGACCGCGCGGTCCTGCTGCACTCGGTCACCAAGGGATGGCTGTGGCCGCGCACGTTCGGCGTCGTCCTGCTGGGTCCCGCGGAGGCCGACCTGGCCGAGGCCTTCCGGGCGGACCCGCCGACGCCGGCGCAGCTGAGGCTCGCCGACCACCTGCTGACCGTGCACGGCGACACGCCCCGGCAGGTCGTCGACGAACTGGCGGCACGCGCCGAGCGGTTGTTCGCACGGTTGCCGGACGAGGTGCTGGCGGCGATCCCCATGCCGAGCCGGACGTGTCCCGGCAACTACTTCTTCCCGGTCGAGATGGCCGCAGAGACTCTCCGGCGCGAGTACGGCCTGCTCGCCCTGCCGGCCGGCGTGTTCGGGGACGGCGGCTGGTCCGGCTCCGTCCTGACCAGCCTGGCCGACGCCTTCGGCCCGACGCCGGTGGCGCCTCCGGTCCCGACTCCCCCCGCGCCCCGTCCGCACGACGAGCTCAGGGGGGGCGAGCCCGAACCCGACCGTTGACGGCCAGTGACGGCCGTTGACGGCCGTTGACGGCCGTTGACGGCCGTTGACGGCCGTTGACACTCCCTGCGGTCGCCACGGAGGACCCCCGGCCGGCGGACGGGGGCCGAGGCTCCCCTCGAGCCCTCTCTGCCGCCGGTCGCCCGACGGCGCGCGCATTGCGCGGTGGGCGCCCCTGCCGCGCCTCCACGCGCGGGCCTCCGCGGGACGTCGAGCCAAGACCGTCTGCGGCCGATGGGTAGGCGGGGGGCATGCGAGACCTTGCAGAGCCCTCCTTCCCCCGGATCGAGCCGTCCCCACCGTCACCTCCGTGCCCGTCGGCCCCGGCACGGCGCAATCCCCGGGCCGAATCCGTCCGCACGGAGCACCGACGCTGGACGTCCGCGCACGGGCTGACGCCCGCCGACGGCCTGGAGCGGGCCGCGTGGTGCCACCCCGATGTTCCGGCTGCCGAACTGGCGTTGCTCGCCGCCTGGTACACCTGGGCCGGCCAACCGGCGCACACCCCGGACGCCGTCCGGAACCATGCCCGGTGCAGCCTGTGGGCCAGGACCGTGGCCCGGAGTCCCGACGACTGGTCCCGGCGCTTCGCCGAACGCGTGGCCGAACTCCGGGATCCGGGAGCGGCACCCGTCGAGCTCGTGGAGGCCGACCTGATGGCCCACCTCCGGGCCCGGCGCCCGTTCCGCCACTGGGCGGCCCTGCTGGTGGAGCGAACGAGCCGTCAGTTCGCCTCCTCCCCGGTGACGAACGCGTTCGCGGACGTGTCCGCACTGTCGGAGGACCTGGCCCATCCGAGCGTTCGACCGGACGCGCTCGGCGCCCTCGCCCGCCTGCTCCGGTGCTCCAGGTCCCGGGCGGTCCCGGTCGGCCGGCGGCTGCGGGCGGCGCGCCTGGCGGAGTTCGAGCGCGGCCGGCCCGACCAGGGGCTGCGGGACTGGCTGGCCGGTGACGCCGAGATCCGGCGCCGGCACGTCGCGGGCCAGGGCCGTCACGGCGTCCTGCCGACCGGACCCACCGGGCCGGGCACCTCGGCCGTGCGGTTGGTGAGCCCACGCGCACCGCACCAGGATCCCCCCGAACGGCACAACCGCGCCGACCTCCCGGGCCCGACCACGCCCGGGTACCCTTTCCGCCTGCCGCCCTTCGGCCTGCCCTGGCCCGCCCGCACCAACCCGCACCTGGAGCAGGCGCGACGGGAGGCCAAGGACTGGGCCCGCTCGGTCGCACTGCTCGCGCCGGTACTGCTTCCGCCCGGACCGGCCGTCTGGACCGAGCAAAGCTTCGACAGCGACGACTGGCCGCTGTTCGCCGCCCTCACGCACCCGGACGCCCCCGCCGACCGGCTGACGACGATCGCCCGGTGGGACGTGTGCCTGCTCGCCCTGGACGACTACTTCGTCACGGCCTACAAACTGCCCCGCGACCCCGCCGGAGCGCGGGCGTTCGTCGAACGGCTGCCGTCGTTCATGCCCCTGCGCGGCGAACCGGTGCCGCCGCCGGCCAACCAGGTCGAGCACGCCCTCACGGACCTGTGGGCCCACACCGCTCCCACGATGACCGCCGGCCACCGCGAACGGTTCGCCGGGTACGTGTCCGACTTCGTGGCGGCCAACCTGGAGGAACTCGACGCGGCGATGCACGGCCGCGTCCCCGACCCGGTCCACTACCTGGAGTTCCGGCGGGCCAGCGCCGGCACGGACCTGTCCATCGGCCTCACCGGCACCCGCCCCGCCACGACCCCGGCTCTGCGACGCCTGGAGGCCGCCTTCGCCGACACCGTCGGCCTGCGCAACGACATCCACTCCTACCGCAAGGAGATCGACGAGGAGCGGGAGGTCTGCAACGCCGTCCACACGTTCCACCATCTGCTCGGCGGAAGCCTGCAACAGGCGGTGGACGTGACCTACCGGCTCTTCGAGGCGCGGGTCCAGGAGTTCACCCGGGTCGCCGGACGGGAGCTCGGCGGCGAGCACACCGCGTACCTCGCCGCGCTGCGGGACTGGATGGCCGGCGACAACCAGTGGTACCGCCGCACCGGCCGGTACCGGCAGGGCACGAGCCGGGACCTCGGTCTCCCCGACCCCCGCCGGAGAGAGCTCCTCGTTGCTCCTCCCGGACGCGCCGATCCGCCCCCCGCGTCACCGCAGCACCCGGCCGCCCTGCGGGAACCCGGCAGCTCCGTGTTCGTCCTGCCGCGCTGAAACCGTCCGGGGATCCCGCTCCGAAGAACCGGGCCGCCGGCTCACGGGAACGCCCGACGACGGAGGAGCGGGAGCGTCACGGCGCTCAGCCGCCGGGCAGTGCGGCGATCTGCCGCGCGAGTTCGGCGGCCTGCGCGTCGCGCTCGGCCTTGAGTGCAGCGAACGCCTGGGGCTGCTGGGCGATCGCGGCCTTCTGGTAGTCGGATTCGACGGCGAACCAGATCCCGATCAGGTCGGTGCGTGCCTTGCACTCCACATCGGTCTGCGCCATGCGGATCTCCGCGGCGTCCGGCTCCGGCTGCTTCACGGACGGCAGGTCCGCCCCGGCCTCGACCGGGTTCGCCGCGCTGAATCCGTCGGCGCGCAGGCACTCCGACCAGCGTCCGAAGACCTCCTTCACCCGCGGATCGGCCATCGAGCGGGAGAAGCTCTCGGACTTGGTCTGCGCCGCGAGTTGGGACGCGCCTCCGCCGGTGCCCTGTCCGCCGGGCTGCAGCGACCGGAGTTCGGTGTTCGCCCTGCCCTGGCAGCCTCCGGCGGGCACCGCCCGGCCGTTCGACCTGGTCACCGGCTTGCCCGTGGCGTCCCGGCCGAGCAACAGGGCGTTCTCCGCCGGGGAGAGCGTGGCCCTCGGAGTCGCGGTGTCACGTCTGGGCAGGTGGTAGCCCCAGGTGCCGACGCTCTCCGGATCGACCAGGCCGTAGCGACGGAACAGGAGGGAGTCGGAGGCCGAGACGACCGGACCGGGCGCGATCGGCAGGTCGAAGCCGTACTCCTTCATGCAGAGAGCGGCCTTTTTGGTGTTCAGCCACTTCAGCTCGGCCGACTGCTGGGGCGTCAGCATGTAGTCCGCGATCGGGAGCCGGAGTCCGGCGACCTGCGAGGGTTCGGGCACGGGAGTCGCCACCGCAGCGGGCGGAGGCACCGGGACGGACGGCGGCACCCGGGCGGACGTCGGCGCGACCTGCCCCGCGGAGCAGCCGGCCACCGCCAGAGCGAGCAGCGCCGGTGCCAGGAGCCGCCCTCGGCGGAGTCTCGCTGCGCCAGTCACGACCGTTCTCCTTCGGGTTCGCGGGACGGCCTGCCCGCCGGTGTTCGTACCGACGGGCAGGCCCTGGTTCACGGGCGGATCGTCAGACGGTGGGGCAGAACGCGCGCGTGGCGTCGTCCAGGGCCATCGACGCCTCGTTGTTCCTGAGCCACGGCGTGAGGTTGCCGCCCCGGTTGGGACTCAGCCAGTTCTCGTCGCCCATGTAGTTGGGGTACACCCAGATGCCGACGTCGCAGGCGCTCGCGTTCTCGGCGGAGGCGGCGTTGTTCCGGACGGGGTTGCCGTCGCTGAAGTTCCCGCTGATGGTGGGGGTGGCGACGACGTTGCTGCTCCAAACGCCGCCGCCGCGGTTGGGGCCGTACCAGAGGCAGTAGTAACCGCCCTTGGAAGCGCAGGTGTACGAGCCCCAGCTGTCGATGTTCTCGACGCTGGCGTTGGCCTGGCCGCCCAGGCCGCCGAACGCGAGCGTGACGGTCGCGCCGATGAGGGCGAGGCGGGATGCTGTCTTCTTCACGGACATGTCGAGTTCTCCTCCGTAGGGCAGATCGAGTGGTGCGGAATCCGGTCCCCGAACTCGAGAGGGCAGCTGGAAGCGGCCCCCTCGGCGGAGAACGGTAGATCCCCTTCCGCATCGCTGTATGCACGGTTTGCAGCCAATCCGTGGCCGATCCACCGCCCCCCGTTCCCGCCACACCCCTCGGCCCCGCAGTGCCGTCGTGGATTCACCGGACGTTCGCGCTGCTCACCGGAGCCGACGCCTCCCGGAGGCTCGCGCCGAAGCCGGCCCGCTCGCGGGGCACAACCGGGGACGGACACCCGGCACCGGGGCAGGAGACCGGGGCGGCCGGAGCGGTCGCCACGTACGGCCGCCGGCCGCACCGCGACACGACCCCGCGGCGCCGTCGAGCACCGGCGAGCGCGGCTGCCCCTCATCACCGGCCGGGCAGTTGACCTCGTCCCTCAGCAGTGGGGCGGGCCACCGCGGTCGGCCCCGCGGACGCGGCGAACAGCTGACCCCCCTCCTGGAGAACCCGCCCCAGGCCGAAGCTCATGACGTATTCGAGGTGCTGCCGCAACGGCAGCAGCCCGGTGCGGTTGGCGACCTTGGTGTTGCCGGCCACCGCGCCGACGGACGGGTCGGCGAAGGCGGCCGCCAGGCGTGCCGCGGCCCCCGGGTTCCCCGGATCCGTTCCCCGGGTCAGTTCCCCGGGTCAGTCCCCCGGGTCAGTCCCCCGGGTCGACGACCACCCCGGCCCCCGGTCACCCGGTGGGGCCCGAACGGCGCACACCCGGTGGGCCGGCCGCGGAGATCACCCCCACCGACCACCCCGCCCCCGGCGTGGCGGCCACTGCCGCGCGGCGGCCGGAACTCCACCCGTTCGGGTAGGTCCGCCCGTCCCGCCGTTTCGATGCCGACACCCTGGTCCATGATCCGCCTGTACAGCGCCCTCCGGGGCGTCCCTGCCTTACCAGCAAAGGACAGTTCGTATGACAACACATGACGGAGAGCCGATCCCGTCGGTCACCGACGCGACACTCGCCGACATCGCCGCCAACGGCATCTGGCGCGGCGCCGGTCTCGACATCAACCCGGCGGTGCTCGCCGTCGCGCAGGCGCTGCTCGCCGCCCTCCAGGGCACCGCCGCGGCCGCCGAGCTCCCTGAGGAGCTGCGGGAGCTCGTGGGCGGTGTCCGCGGCCGCGCCGCGACCGCCGTGCGGCGCGTTCGCGTCGCGGAGGGCACCGACCTGTCCGTGTTCGAGATCCGGCAGAACTCCGCCGAACCCCGGCCGGTGGTGATCGTTCCCGCCGGCTGGAACCCCTACGGCTGGCTGCCGTTCATGGTCGGCTACCTCTCACTGGCCGCGCGCGGCTACCACGTGCTGGCGTACACGCCGCGGGGCATGGGCCAGCCGGGCAAGTTCTACTCCTCCGACGGGTTCATCGGCGTCGCCGGGCCGGACGACTGGTCGGACGGGTCGAAGATGATCGACCACGCCCAGGAGCAGTTCGCCCCGGGAAAGATCGGGTTCATGGGCCTGTCCTACGGATCCGGGATCAGCCAGCTGGTCGCCGCGCACGACCCGGGGGACCGGGTCGCCACCGTCGCGGCGCTCAGCACCTGGGGCAACCTCGCCACCAGCCTCTACGACCACGGGACCCGGCACGAGAAGGCCGCAGAGCTGCTGATCGGCTTCACCGGGGCCGAGGAGGGCCAGGAGGCGGAGAAGTTCGACGAGGAGACCTGGCGCATCCTCCAGGACTTCCTCGCCGGGCGGAACATGGACGACGTGGTGGCCTGGGGCACGGTCCGCTCCCCGGAGACCTACCTCGACGCCACCAACGCCCGTGGCGTGCCGACCTTCTACTCCAACACGTGGCACGAGAGCCTCTTCCCCGCGCGCGAGGCCATCGACGTGTTCGAGAGGCTCACCGTTCCGAAGCACCTGAGCCTGTGGATCGGCGACCACGGCGCCCCGGAAGGCGCCGGCATCACCGGCGTGGTGACTGGCATTCCCTTCCCCGGCCTGCTGGCCCCGATGTTCGAGGCCTACGCCTGGCTCGACCACCACCTGCTCGGCGAGGCCCCCGAGGTCGCCGACTGGCCGGTGGTCAGCAGCCAGGTCATGTTCACCTACGAGACCGTCCCCACTCCCATCGGCCGGCGGATCACCGTGCCGGCCCGGCGCGAACCGCTCCCCTCCTGGGCATCGGCCACCACCGCCACCGAGGCCTGGTACCTGAGCGGCACCGACACCGACACCGACGGCACCCTGTCCGACAAGCCCGCCACGGAATGGAGCCGGCCCTTCACCGTCGGCCACGAGACCACCGCCACCGCCATGGACGACATCATGAAGACCGGCCAGAAGGAGTGGTCCGGCACCCCCAAGCCCTACGACCCGGCCGGTTTCGAGCGCGACCGGCTGCTGGTCTGGTCCACCCCCGAACTCTCCGGCGGCCGCCGCATCCGCGGCACCGCCACCCTCCGGCTCACCGTCCGCGTCGAGGCCGGCGACGCCGCGACCCTCGTCGCCTACCTCTTCGACGCCGCCCCGGACGGCACCGCCCGGATCGTCACCCACGAGCCCTTCACCGCCACCGACCTGACCCCCGGCACCGAGCGCACCGTCCACTGGGCACTCCAGCCCACCGCCTACGACCTCGCCGACGGCCACCGCCTCGTCCTGGTCGTCAACAGTCGCGACCAGCTCTACGCCTTCACCGGGCAGCAGGACAGCAGAATCACCGTCACCTCCACCAGCGGCGAGGAGGCCGTCCTCCAACTGCCCCTCGGCTGAGCGCATCGGGTCGCGTGAACGGACGAGTGCGGCGCACCGCATCTGCCCTCCCGGAACTCACGGTCCGGGACGCCCACGCTGTGCAGGCCGAGCTGCGGGCCCGGGAGACGGCCGACGGCGCGGCGCTCGTCGGCTTCAAGATCGGCGCCACCAGCGAGACGATCCAGCGAATGTTCGGAATCGACCAGCCCGACTTCGGGTACCTCACGGACCGGACGATGCTCACCGACGGCTCCTCCGTGGACGCGCGGCGGTTCATCTCCCCGACATCGACGCCGGGCCGCCGACCGGACCGAGCACACCGTCGGCGAGGGTTCCGGCACCGGCCGCCGGGGCGCCCGCCACGGCGGCCGGTGATCGCGGTGCGGTCCACCGGGCCACGCACTCGTCCCACCGGGCGGCCTTCCTCGGCTTCTCCCGCTCCCCGCCCGTCAACCCGTCCCGGCCTGCCACAAGATCAATTGTCAGCCACCCCTCGACGCCTCACCCGTCCTGGCTCCCGCCTCCTGCGCCACCCGCGAGCTTCCACGCTTCGGGATCGATCTGGACGTCGCCCTCCACCGCGACGGCCGTGGCGGGTGCGTTCGGGTCTGCCTGGGCCTCGGCTTCACGGACCTGCCTGCCGTACTCCTCCCGCTCCCGCTGCTCCTTCTCGGAGGACTGCCGGTCGATCCCGGCACGGAACTCGGCGTAGTCGTCCCGCTTGGACATGGCACTCGTCCCTTTCACCCAGCGTGCGGACATGCTCACAGAACCAGCGTGATCCGGTGCCCTCGGTGTCGCACCCCACCCGGTACCCGCCTCGTGGTTCGGTGCGCATCGGTGCGACTCCCCGCACCGGCGGGTGAACCCGACGCCGTCCGCCGGGCAGCGCGCGGAGCTGACCACCGCACCGGGGGAAAGTGCCGAACCTCCGCTCCTGCAGGGCCGGCGGTCCGCACACCGACAGTCCGACGAACCACGGTCCCGTCGGCGGGAGCGCGCTCAAGTCAGGTCCGTTCGCAACCGAAGAGTGTCCTGCAGGGATCGTCCCGTCCGACAGGAGCCCGTCTTGCACTCGTCCCTCCGCCGCTTCTGGATCGCACTGCTGCTGTTCGCCACGCTTCTCGGCGTTCCGGCCGACGCCGGGGCCGTGGTCGCCCGGCCGGGAACGTCGGGTCGGAGCGCCCCGGCTCCGCTGCACACGGTGTCCGCCGCCGTCCCCGGCCGGTACATCGTCACCTTGCAGGAGAACATCGACCCTGCGTCCGTGCTCAGGGCGGTGCCCGGGATCAGTGCCGGCCGTACGTTCACCACCGCGCTCAACGGCTTCTCCGCCGAGCTGAACCCCCTTCAACTGCGGTCCGTCCGCGCCCTGCCAGGGGTCGAGGCCGTCGAACAGGACGCCGTCATCAGGGTCGGCGGCTCCACGTTCGCCTCGGCCTCCGCTTCTGCCTCCGCCTCCGGCTCCGTTTCCGCCCCCGGCTCCGCCCGGCGGGACTTTCCCGGCTACCCCGCCCGGACCTGGGGCCAGGACCGCATCGACCAGCGACGCCTCCCCCTCGACGGCTACTTCAAGGTCTACGGCAGCGGCGCCTACGTCAACGTCTACGTCGCCGACACCGGCATCGACCTCAACCACCGCGAGTTCTTCCCCGGCCGCGCCGTCCCCGGCTTCGACGCCATCGGCGACGGACAGGGCGGCCAGGACTGCAACGGCCACGGCACCCACGTCGCCGGCACCGTCGCCGGCCAGACCTACGGCATCGCCCGCCTGGCCACCGTGGTGTCGGTACGCGTACTGGACTGCGGCGGCGACGGCACCACCTCGCAGGGCCTGGCAGGCCTGGACTGGGTGGCCCGCGAGGCGAAGCAACCGGCGGTCCTCAACCTCTCCTTCGGCGAGGACGCGTCCCCCGCACTCAACCGCGCCGTCGACCGGATCGCGCAACTGGGCACCCTCCCCGTCGTTGCGGCCGGCAACGACGCCCGCGACGCCTGCGGCATCTCGCCCGCGAGCGCCGCACGCGCCGTCACCGTCGGCGCCACCGACGCCTCCGACCACCAGGCCGACACCAGCAACACCGGCCCCTGCCTGACCCTCCAGGCCCCCGGCGTCGACATTCGCTCCGCCGGCCTCGGTGGCGGATCCGTTTCCATGAGCGGCACCTCGATGGCCAGCCCCCACGTCGCAGCCGTCGCTGCCCTCTACAAGGAGGCGCATCCCGGCGCGAATGCCGACGAGGTCAAGCGCTGGCTCATCGAGCAGTCCACCAAGAACGTCCTCACCGTGTCCTCCGGCTCCCCCGACCGCCTGCTGAACCTCGGCGGCCTCTGACGGCCGGTCCGGCACGGGGGGACGCGACCTACCCGGTCGGAACGCGAACGGGCCGCCAGGTCGGTCGCGGCCCTCGGGACTGGCAGGAGCGCGATCGTCGCACCCGGCGCAGACGTCGGGCGCGGGGCCGGACGGCGGACGGCGGCCCGCGCCGCGACGGCGGCCGCTCCTACGGGCCGCGGTGCGCGCGGCCTCGGTCCGCTCGACGTAGAGGACGGCGAGCGCGCCCGGGCGGTGGCTCCACGGTCCGGCCACCTCCCGGCCGGTTCCTCGGAGCGGCTCCGGGGCCTGCGCCGGACGGCCGTTGCCACCGCCCTGCTGACGCGCAGACGGGACCGCCGGCCGACACGGAGCCACGGCCGACACGGGACCGCGACGGACGCCGGGCCGCGCCGGACAAGCGTTCCCATACCGCGGCCGAACCGCTGTCGAACCCGCCCCGTCCAGCATCCCGGTGTGTCGGGGCGGCGGCCGTTCCGGCGCGTGCGAACGGCTCCGGGAAGCCCGTCGGACGGTTCACGGCCACGGACGGCGGCGCCCCGACCCGCCCATCCGCTGAGACCGGAGCCGGGTACCGGGAGGGAGCAGGCCCGGCGGCCCGGGCGGGCGAACGACCCTGTGGAGGAGGCCCCTTGTTCGACGCACTGTCCGACGCCCTCGCCGACGAGCAGTTCTACGCGCCGCTCGCCACGATGGCCGACCCCGGTCCGCGCTTCGCGCCCGTCCGGACCGCCGACGGCTGGCGCGCGAGCGAGCGGGACATCTGGACGGCGTGGAGCGGACCCGGGGTACGCCGTGCCGGGCAGGGCTGGAAGATCCACGTGTCCGCGCGCCCGGAACGGGCGCAGCACGTCCTCGACGTGGTGGCGGACACCTGCTTCGCCCAGGAGGCGGCGTTCAAGCACGTGTCGGCGCGCTTCTTCTTCCTCGCGCTGCACCACAAACACGGCGCGCGCTCGCAGGCGGGCAAGTTCTGCACCGTGTACCCACCGGACACGGCGGGCGCCGAACGGCTCCTCGTCCTCCTCGCCGAGGCCCTGGACGGCGAGGAGGGCGCCTACGTGCTCAGTGACCGCCGCTACCGGGACTCCCGGACGGTCCACTACCGCTACGGCGCGTTCGCCGGCCGCAGCCGGATGCTGCCCGACGGCACCGCGCAGCCGCTGGTGGCCGACGGCCACGGGCACGACGTGCCGGACCTTCGGCTGCCGTACTTCGTGCTGCCCGAGGGTGTCGGCGACCCCTTCGTGGACCGGGAGCCGGCCCCGCACCGGGGACCGATCCGCATCCGTGACTACGAGATCGTCAAGGTCCTGCAGCCGAGCAACGCCGGTGGCGCCTACCAGGCGCGCGAGACCCGCACCGGGCGGCTGGTGCTGATCAAGGAGGCGCGCCCGCACAACGGCTACACCTGGGACGGCGCGAGCGCGCGGGAGCGGTTGCGCCGGGAGTACGAGACCCTGACCGCCGTGCACGCGGCGGCCGCCGGCGTGTGCCCGGAACCGCTGGAGCGGTTCACGGAGTGGGAACACGACTTCCTCGTCATGGAGCACGTCGACGGACTCCCGCTGGTGCGGTGGATCAACCGCTCCTCGCCCGTCCTGCTGGCCGACCGGCCGGCCGCGGACTTCGACCGGTACCACGCCGAGTGCCGCCGCATCCTCGCATCGCTGGACGCGGCCCTGGACCGGCTGCACGCGCTGGGGCTGCGGTTCGGCGACGTCAGCCCCGGGAACGTCATCGTCACCCCCGACGGCGGGGCCAGGCTCGTCGACTTCGAGTCCGCGACCGCGCTGGACGCCCGGCCCGCCCGGATGGGCACACCGGGCTTCGCGCCGCCCCCGGGCGTGGCCGCCGAGCACCCCGACGACCCCGTGCTCGCCGACCGCTACGGCATGGCGGCCCTCGCGCTCACCCTGCTGGCACCCTTCCACAACGCGCCCCAGCTGACACCGGCGAACTTCGCCCTGCTGCGGCGCGATCTGGCGGCGCGGGCACCGGTGCCGGACGACCTGTGGCGCCGCGCCACCGCCTTCCGACGCCCCGGCGCGGCCCGGCCGTCGGCACTGCCCGACCCCGGGGAGGTGGACGCGGATCCGGTGGGATGCCTGACCCGGCTCGCCGAGCGGACGGCCTCGGGCCTGCTCGCCCTGGCCGACACCGACCGCCCCGACTGGGCCTTTCCCCCGTCGCCGCAGGCGTTCCGCACCAACACGGTGTGCCTGGCGTACGGAACGGCGGGCGTGGTGCACGCCCTGCTCCGGGCCGGCGTCCCGGTCCCGGAGGAGGTCCGCGAACGCCTGCGCCACGACGCGCTCACGACCGCGCACGCGCTGCCGCCCGGACTGGCGGTCGGCTCGGCCGGCGTCGGGCGGACGCTGGCCCGCACCGGGCACCTCGACGAGGCGGTCGACCTGCTGCGCGCGGCCGACCGCCATCCGCTGACGGCCGGCACGGCCACGCTGGCCGGCGGGCGGGCCGGGGTCGGCCTGGCGTGGCTGGCCCTGCACCGGCAGACCCGGGACCCTCGTCATCTGGAGCGGGCTGCCGCCGCCGGCGACGCGATCCTCGCGCTCGGCGCGGACCTGGGGCCGACGCTCGGCGCCCACGACGCCCGCGGACTGTTCCACGGCCGCTCCGGGCTCGCGCTCTTCCTCCACCACCTCACCGACGGGACAGGGCAACCGCGCTACCGGGCGGCCGGACGCCTACTGCTCCACGAGGAGCTGGACCGCGCGGTGGAACTGCCCGACGGGTCCCTCTCCTTCGCCGACAACGCGGTGAACCGGCGCGTCATGCCGTACCTGGCCACCGGGTCGGCCGGAATCGGGACCGTCCTGCTGCGCTACGCCGCCACCGCCGACGAGCGCTCCGCCACCGCCCTGCCCCGCGTCCTCGCCGACGTGCGCAAGGTCAGCGCGGTCCAGGCCGGCCTGCACGACGGCTACGGCGGACTGGTCCATCTGCTGGCCGCGCACGCCGACTTCACCCAGGACGACGCCGACCGCCGGGACGCGCTCCGGCTGGCCACCGGGCTCCTCAAGTACGCCGTGCCGCACGGCGAGGACGTCCGCTGGCTCGGCCCGGGCTCGCTCCGGTTCAGCGCCGACGTGGCCGGCGGCAGCGCCGGGATCCTGCTGGCACTGCACCGAGCCCTGCACGGCCCGGGTGACGACTGGTTCACCCTGGATCCCACCCACCCACAGGAAAGCGGAGGCAACCTTCCATGACCGAGATCCTCGCCCTTCAGCAGCTCGAAGCCCTTACCGAGGAGACGGAGGAGGCGTACCCCTTCCCCTGCTTCAGCATCTACGCCAGCTCGATCATCGACAACGACACGTACTGACCCGCCGCACGGTACGGCCACGGGTGTCGTCCCGCCTCCTGCGCGCGGGGAGGCGGGGAGTCGCCGAGAGACGCGTGACCTCCTCTGCACAGCAACGCGGTTGAGAGACCGTCGGCGCCGTGGCCGCCTGTCCCGGAACGACCGGGCGGGCGGCCACGAGGCCGAGCGGGAGTTCCGTCGCCGACGGGCGTTGCGAGGCTTTCAGGGCCGGTGCCGACGGGACGGGGCGGCGGAGAAAGGTGATTCCCCCGACACCGGTGTGATCGGCATACTTCCGCGCATGGGCATCGTGGACAACGACCCACGGCCGCACCACTACCGCTTCGCGCACAAGGTGCTCGCCGACCTCGCCCGGGACCTCGGGCCGAAGATGCTCGACAGCGAACCGGAACAGGGGTTCGGCCCCGCGCTGCTCTCCCTCTGGAACGGCTTCGGCGAGCGGCTCCCCGCAGCGGACCGGCTGCCGGGCGGCGGCCTGAGGGCGGACCTGATCACGCTGGGCCGGCACCGGCTGCTGGTGGTCGTCCTGCCACGGCCCGCCGCGCCCGCAGAGGCGTACTACACCGCCGTCGTCCAGCCGGGCGGCGCCGACCACTGCCGGTACCTCACCCTGGAACTGGCGCTGAACCCGTTCACCGGGAAGCCGTACACGGTGCTCGGGGAGTGGGCGGACGGCAGCCACCTCAACCTGGGCCCCGGCCCGGCGCCCGATCTGTCCGGCTTTCTGACCGCCGTGGTGGACCTCCTGGCCGAGCCGGCCCCCGGCCCCGCCGTGGCCGCTCGCCCGGGCCCGTCCGCCCCGCAGGGCAAGCCCGAACGCCGCGGCCTGCGACGGCTTTTCGGCCGGTGAGAACCGCCCGGTCATGGCACTGATCGGCAACGACGGGCGGAACGGCCGGGGCTGACGGACCGCCCGGCGCCCTCGCGGTCGGCCGGGCCCGCGCCGAGGATTTCGTCGCCCCCTCGCAGAGCCGCGCCCGCGGCAGGCATTTCGGAAATCCTCGGCGATTCCCGGAAATCGAGAGAATGCCGGGTCGGGCGGTTCCGGTTCCGCTTCCGGTATTCGCCGACAATTCCGGGGCGGAATCGGGCCGTCCTCGACCCGGTTCCGGACATCGCGCGAACGCCGACCGGTGATTGCGGGGTCCGACTGTTGTCATGGTCTGGCACGTCGGTTTTCCAGGAGTACGAGCCGCACGAAGGAGTCCAGGATGTTCGGTAGGAATTACGCGCGCACGGCGGCCCTCGCCGTCGCGGCCGGTTCGGTGCTGTTCGCGGTCTCCGCGACCGCCGATGCGGCCGTCACCGCCTACACCCCGCAGACCGCCTGCGGGGCGAGCTACGTCACGAAGGACTCGTTCAACCTGCCGGGCGGCACCTCGACGGTCTACCTGACCTACAGCAGCGCGACCGGCAAGAACTGCGTCGCCACCATCAAGAACTCCAAGATCGGCACTCCATCACTGACCGGCGCCTACCTGACCTACGGCGACGGCAGCGGGAGGCAGGAAGAGTACCGAAGCCTCAGCTACTACGCCACGGCCTACCTCTACGCACCCGGGCAGTGCATCTACTACGGCGGCCGGGACTACAACTCCGGCGACTGGTGGGGCAAGGGCCCGGGCTGGTGCGGCAAGTGACGTCCACGCCGTAGCCCGTCCGCCCACCGAGGGGCGGCCGGCCCCGCCGTGACGGCGGGGCCGGCACTCGTAGGCCATTTCGGCGGGCCGCGGTCGAAGTGCCCGGTCGTACGATCCGTTCCGAATTCGCCGGAAGGAATACCCCGGGCGTGATTCGACGGAATTGACACCGGCCGTCGGCACCCTCGCACTGTCCTGCGCCCGGGCGGTCCGGCGAATTGTTCCGGCCCGCCTCCGTGTGCGACCAGCACCGGTACGAGTGATCACGTGCGGCACATTGCCGGCGGTGATTCCCTCGAAAATCTGGCTAAGGGCTTGCAGATCATTAACACGTTGATTTCGTGTTCGAAGGAGGGATCGACGCTCGCCACCAAGCGGCATCGGCCCCCTTCCTGGGGCGGAATCCCTGTCAGCCGATGCAGGGAATATCGCTCACCAATCCGCCGATCGGGATGAGGGAGAGGAGGAGCCCCTCCAGCGGGTTGTTCGGGCAGGGAGGCGTGGCGGCGCGAGGGGTGGCGGCGCGAGGGGTGGTGGCGGCGTGGGCGCTGGTGGTCGCGCTCGCCAGCGGGACGAAGCCCACAACCAGCACGAGACAGGTGGTGGCGACGCGCCGACGCATCGTGGACACGGACATCGCTGCTCCTTGGTGTCGAGGGCGAACCAGGGTGGTTCGTATTCATCCAATCGGCCTGGCGTGGCGGCGCCCGTCGAGCGCCCGCGGCGGTACTCCGAATGGCGCACAGGTTCATCTCTCGACGGCGTGGGCGCCGGTGGCGGTCGGGAGTGGCTCCAGGGGGCGTCATCGTCGGTGGTGGACAGCGGAGTGTCCGCACCGGGGCGGACCGATCGCCCAACAACGGAAAGTCGCAGGTGTGTGGCAGGAGCCGCCCCTGCGCCGTGCTCGCCCCTGCCGCCAGGAGCACCGCCAGGTTGTTCCCGGTCCCCCGGACCCGGTCTGACCGTTCGCTTCGAACTCATCGAGGCGGCTTCATCCTCGCGTCGGACCGGAGCAAGCCCGATGTTGAGGAACAGGCTCAGGCACGCAGGAACTCCAGCACCGCCAGCACGCGGCGGTGCGTTTCCGCGGCCGGGGGCAGGTCCAGCTTCATCAGGATGTTGCCGATGTGCTTGCCCACGGCGGCGTCGGACACCACCAGCTCCCGGCAGATCGCCGCGTTCGAGCGGCCCTCGGCCATCAGTGCCAGCACCTCCCGCTCGCGCGGGGTCAGCCGCTCCAGCGGGTCCCGGCGGCGGCGCAGCAGTTGGCGGACCACCTCCGGGTCGACCACCGTCCCGCCGGCCGCGACCTGGGCGACCGCCGCCGCGAACTCCTCGACCTGACCGATCCGGTCCTTCAGCAGGTAGCCCACGCCGGAGCCGTCCCCGGAGTCCAGCAGCTCGGCCGCGTAGGAGCACTGCACGTACTGGCTGAGCACCAGGACCGGCAGGCCGGGGTGCCGCTCGCGCAGGGCGACGGCCGCGCGCAGGCCCTCGTCGCTCTGGCCGGGCGGCATCCGGACGTCGGTGAGCACGAGGTCCGGCCGGTGCTCCTCGACCGCCGCGTGCAGCGCCGGGGCGTCGCCGACGGCCGCCACCACCCGGTGCCCGAACCGGGCGAGCAGGCCGATCAGCCCCTCGCGCAGCAGGACTCCGTCCTCGGCGAGCACGATGCTCAGGCTCATCGTCGCGCCCCCGTCCCGGTCGGGGTGCAGGGGATCTCCACCCTCACGGTGGTCGGTCCGCCCGGCGGACTGCTCACGGTCAGTGTGCCGTGCACGACCGCCATCCGGTCGGCCAGACCGGTCAGTCCGGTGCCGCGCCCGGGGTCGGCGCCGCCGCGGCCGTCGTCGGTCACCTCGATGGTCAACCGGCCCCGCGCCCACCGGCCGTCGACGGTCGTGGTGCTCGCCCCGCTGTGTTTGGCGACGTTGGCGAGTGCCTCGGTGACGGCGAAATACCCGGCCGACTCGACGGGCGCCGGGAGGCGGGCCGGCAGCGCGAAGCGGGTGGTCGCCGGGACGGGTGACCGGTCGGCGGCGTCCGCGCACGCCTCCGGCAGGCCTCGGTCGGTGAGCACCTGCGGATGGATGCCGTTGATCAGTTCGCGCAGTTCGGCGAGCACGTCACCCGCCTCGCGGTGCGCCTCGGCGAGCCGGGCCGCCAGCGGGCCGTCCGGCGGCGCGTCCAGCCGGGCCAGGCCGAGCGTCATCCGCAGGGCGACCAGGCGCTGTTGGGCGCCGTCGTGCAGATCGCGTTCGATCCGGCGCCGCTCGGCCTCGAAGGCGTCCACCAACCGGGCGCGGGAGCGGACGAGTTCACCGATCCGGTGTTCCCGGCCGTCCGGCCCCAGCAGCGCCCGGACGAGCGCCGCCCGGGCGGCGGCCAGCAGCGCCACCGGGTACGCGAGCAGTGGTGCGAGGGCGAGCCCGGCCAGCCCGAACAGGCCCGCCGCCCAAGGGGAGTGGACCTGCCAGACCTTGAGGACGTTGACCTGTTCGCCGTCCAGGAGCAGCAGCGGGAGGGCCGCCAGCAGGTACCCGGGGAGGGCGAGGGCGCACAAGGCCACGGCCAGGTCGAGCGGCCAGAGCACGAACGCGGCGAGCGCGGTGAAGCCGAGCTCGCGCCAGGTGGCCCGCTCCCGGTAACGCAGCCGCAGCCAGGCCGCGAGGCCCGGACGGTCGGGGACGCGGTGCGGGTCCGGTACCGGTGCGCCGTGCAGGAACCGGGCGAGGCGCCGTTCCCAGGCCGCGACGGGCAGCCCGACCAGGGCGAGGGCGGCCAGCAGCGGCAGCCCGACCAGCAGGGCCGCCAGCACGCCGCCGGCCGCCACCGACACCAGCAGCCCGGCGCAGAGCAGCAGCCCGGTCAGTCCGGTCGCCAGGAGGTACCCGGCCGCCCGCCAGGGCGCCGCCGAACGCAGGAACCCCGGCCGCGTCACCGCGCCCCACCGACCTCTGTCGTCCGTCACGTCTCTCCTCCCCCACGCGCCGTCCCGGCGTCCGCCCACCCTAGAGGGCGCGGCGCGGCCCGTCGGTAGGGCCTGCCCCACCCTGCGAAGTGGCCCCAGGCCCGCTGCGCCATCCCGGGGGGCGGCGCTTGGCTGGGCGCCATGAGAATGCTGCGGATCGCGCTGAAATCCCTGAAGGCCCGCCCGGTCTCCCTGCTCGGCGCCTTTCTCGCCCTGGCCCTCGGGGTGGCGACGACCGCCGCCGTGCTACTCGGCCTCGCCGCCGCGTCGGCCGGCGCCCCCGGTGGGGAGGACCTCGTCTCCCTGGTCGCCGTGCTCGGCACCGCGGGCGGGGTGAGCGCGTTCGTGTCGGCGTTCGTCGTCGCCTCCACCTACTCCTACGCCGTCGCCCAGCGCCGTCGCGAGCTCGGACTGCTCCGCCTGGCCGGCGCGACCCGCGGCCAGGTGCGGCGCACGGTGCTCGCCGAGGCGCTGGTGCTCGGCGCCGTCGCCTGCGCGAGCGGCTGCGCGCTCGGGCGCCTCGCCGCTCCCGCACTCCTGCGGTGGCTGTCCGGGGCCGGCCTGGCGCCGCCCGGTCTCGCCCTCGTCCCCGCCGTGTGGCCGCTTCCCGCCGCCTTCGCCACCGGCCTGCTGGTCGCCGTCGCCGGGGTCGCCGTCGCGGCCCGTCGGGCCGGGCGGACCGGCCCGCTGGACGCCCTGCGCACGGCCGACCTCGACACCGGTGTGCTGACCGCCGGCCGTCTCCTGACCGGCCTCGGGCTGCTGCTCGCCTTCCTCGCCCTGACGGTCGCCGCGCTCGCCACCGACCCCGTCGACCTGCTGCACCGCAAGACGTTCACCACCCGGCCGATGTGGCTGATCTGCGCGTGCGGCCTGCTCTCGCCGCTCCTCGCCCCGCCATTGCTCCGCCTGGCCGCCCGCGCACTGCCGCGCCGGGGCGGCGGATCCGCCCGGCCGGTCAGCCGCCTGGTGCCCGCCGCTGCCGCCGCGGCGCTGCGCCGGACGGGCGCGGTGGCCGCGCCGGTGGTGGTCGCCGTGGCGCTGACCGGGTCTCTGGCGGGCGCGCCGGCGGCGGTCGGCGCCGCCCGGTCCGCCGAGGCGGGGGCCCGGACCGGCGCCGACCTGGTCGTCGTCCCGGCCGACGGCTCCGCGGGCCCGCTGCTCGCCGCGCTGCGGGCCGTTCCCGGCGTGGGCGCCCTCTGCGCCACGGCGCCGACCACCCTCGCGCTCGTCGAACCGGACGGCGTGACGGTCCGGTCCGAGGCCCGCGCGGTCACCGGTCCGGCCGGGCTCGCGTCCCTGGCCCGGCTGCCCGTGCTGGCCGGCTCGACGGCCGCACTCGACGACGAGTCCCTCGTCCTTCCGGCCGAGTGGGGCCACCACCGGGTCGGGGAACCGGTGCCGGTGGTCCGCGCCGACGGCAGCCGCACGACCCTGCGGGTGGCCGCCGTGCTGCGGGACGGGCTCGGCGACAACGGTCTGTACGTGACCGCCGCCAACGCCCCGGGCTCCCGGGTCGACCGCGTCGACGTCGTGCTCGGCCCGGACGGCGGCAGCGACCGGGTGGCCGCCGTCCGCTCCGCCGCCCTGCCGTACGGCGCCGCCGTTCACACCCGCGAGCAGTGGCTCGCCGCCGGACCGTCGCCGCGGACCACCTGGCTGCGCACCGTCCTCGTGCTGGGCCTGGCGGTCCTGTACACCGGCATCGCGCTCGCCAACACCCTGTTCATGGCCACCGCCGACCGGCGCCGCGAACTCGCCCTGCTCCGCCTCGCCGGCGCCACCCGCGCCCAGGTCGTGCGCCTGGTGACCGCCGAGTCGGTCCTGGTGACGGCGGTCGGCGCCGTCCTCGGCTGCGCCGCGGCCGCCGTCCAGCTCGCCTCCCTGTACGACGCCCTGGCGGTGCTGCGGGTGCCCGCCCCGCTCGTCCTGCCCTGGCACGAGGTGGGCGTGGTGACGGCCGGCGCGCTGCTGCTCGCCGCACTCTGCGCCGCCCCCGCCGCGGCCTGGGCGCTGCGCGTCCGCCCGGTCGTGGCCGCCCGCTGAAAATGGGCAAGGCCGGGCCGACGACGGAGCGGGGGCAGCGCGCCGGACCCGGCCGGACACGGCCGGGCGTACCGGTCAGGACGCTGTGGAGCGGGCCCGGGCGAGGGTGGGTACGGCTCGCTCGCCCGGGTCAGCTGTGTGCCTGGTACGCCAGGTGTGCCGGGTGTGCCTGGTACGCCCGGTGCGCCGGGCGTGCCGGGCGTGCTGGATGTGCCTGGTGCGCCGGGAGCGCTCAGCGTGCCTCCCGCACCCCCGCCCCGGCCTTCGCCCGGACGTGCGCGGGCAGACCGTTGGCGAGGTCCTCGACCAGCAGCCGCCAGGCGATCGTCTCCGCCGCAGTCCGCAGCTGCGGACTGCGAGGCCGTCCGGCGTCGGACTCCAGGCGGGCGTTGAGCCAGTCGGACCAGGCGCGGGCGAGCGCGCGCACCTCGTGCGTGCCGGTGGTGGTGAGGGCCAGCCGGTCGCCGTCACGGGTGAGGTGACCCTCGTCGGCCATCCGGTCGAACACCGGCTCCAGGACCTCGGGCGGGACCCGCTTGCGGGCGGCGACCAGCTCCAGTGACGCCCGGCCGACCGCCTTGGTGTGGCCGGCGACCTCCATCAGCGCCCAGGCACCGGCGAGGTCGACCCTTGTGTCCGCGTCGGCCACGATCGAACGGACCGTGTCGAGGTCGGCTCCGCGCACGATCCGGCCCACCGCCGACTCCAGGAGCTGGTCCGAGTCGCCGCCGGTCGGCTGGGCGAATCCCTCGCCGAGGTCCGTGGAGCCCGCCCGGGCGGTGTCCCGCAGCTGCACCTGCTTGAGGAACAGCGAGACGACGAACCCGAGCAGCGCCACCGGCACCGTCCACAGGAACACGGTGTGCAGGGCGTCCGCGTAGCCCTGCACGATCGGTGCCGCCTGCTCGGCGGGCAGGCCGTGCAGGCCCTGCGGACTCCCGGCCGCCCGGGCGAGCGCCGCCGGGTCGGCGCCCGTCGAGGCGGCGGACTCGGCCACTCCCCCGGCCAGCTCGGTCCGGAGACTGTTGGCATAGATCGTCCCGAACACGGCGGTGCCGAAGGAGCTGCCGATGGTGCGGAAGAAGGTCACCCCGGAGGTCGCGGTGCCGAGGTCCGCGTAGTCGACCGTGTTCTGCACCGCGATGGTCAGCACCTGCATGCTCAGCCCGATGCCGACACCCAGCACGAACATGTAGCAGGAGGCGAGCACGGTGCCGGTGCCGGGTTCCAGGCGCGACAGCAGGTAGAGGCCCAGCGCCATCACCAGGGTCCCGGCGATCGGGAAGAGCCGGTACTTCCCGGTCTTGCTGACGATGTTGCCGCTCGCGACCGAGGCCAGCAGCAGGCCGATCACCATCGGCAGCATCCGGACGCCGGAGACGGTCGCGGAGTCCCCGTCGACGTACTGCAGGAAGGTCGGCAGGAACGTCAGCGCGCCGAGCATCGCGAAGCCGACGATGAAGCTGAGCACGGAGCAGACCGCGAACACCGGGTTGCGGAACAGCCGCATCGGCAGCATCGGCTGGACGGCCCGGGTCTCCACCCAGCAGAACAGGCCGAGGGCCACCGCCCCGCCGAGGAAGAGGCCGACGATCACGCCCGAGCCCCAGGCGTACTCGTTGCCGCCCCAGCTGGTCGCCAGGATCAGCGCGCTGGCGCCGATCGCGACGAGGGCGATGCCGAGGTAGTCGACGACCGGCCGGACCGCCGCCCGCACCGCGGGGATGGTCCGGGCCGCGGCGATCACCACCGCGACGGCGATCGGCACATTGACGTAGAAGGCCCAGCGCCAGGACAGGTGGTCGGTGAACAGCCCGCCGAGCAGCGGTCCGATCACCGTCGCCACGCCGAACACCGCGCCGATGGCGCCCTGGTACTTGCCCCGTTCGCGCAGCGGGATCACGTCGGCGATCAGGGCCATCGCGGTCACCATCAGACCGCCCGCGCCGATGCCCTGCAGGGCGCGCCAGGCGATCAGCAGCGTCATGTTGGTCGCCAGGCCGCAGAAGAACGAGCCGGTGATGAACACGATCGCGGAGACCTGGAACAGCAGCTTGCGCCCGTAGAGGTCGCCGAACTTCCCGGCCAGTACGGTGGCCACCGTCTCGGCGAGCAGGTAGGACGTGACCACCCAGGACATGTGCGCGGCCCCGCCGAGGTCCGCCACGATGGTGGGCAGCGCGGTGCCGACGATGGTCTGGTCCAGTGCGGCCAGCAGCATGCCGAGCACGATGGTGGCGAAGACGACGTTCCGCTGCCGGGCGTCCAGCACCGGCGGGGCGGACGGCGGGGTCTCGGTGTCGACGGTCATGCCGACAGCCTCGCCGCAGGCCCGGGGGGACCGCGATCGGGCTCCGCCGTCCGGGTGAGCGGGGCGGCTCCGCGGGGCCTGGTCACCGGGGTGCCCACGGTCCTCTCCTGCCGGGCGGGGACGGGCCGTCAGAGCCCGGCCGGTGCTCCCGGGGGCGTTGTCGGTGGGGCGTGGCAGAGTGCCGGGCATGACGAGCGAGACCACCGACCCCCTGGCCGGCCTGGACGCGATCGACTGGGCGGGCCTGGAGCACGCCTACGGCGACGCGGACGACGTTCCGGCACTGCTGCGCGCCCTCGGCGGACCGGAGGAGACGGAGCGCCGCCGGGCGCTGCACGCCCTGTACGGCAACATCTTCCACCAGGGCAGCCGCTACCCCGCCTCGGCGGCGGCCGTGCCGTTCCTGGCCCGGCTCGCCACGGATCCCGGTCGGGACGGGCGGAGCGGGCGGAGCATACGGAACGGGCGGGCCGACGTGGTCCGGCTGCTGGCGTCGCTGGCCATCGGCTACGACGAGGCGCACCTGCCGGACGGCATCGACATCGCCCGGATGCGCCACGAGCGGGCCGAGTTCGCGGCGCAGGACCCGGCGGCGGTACTGGCCGAGATGGACGCCTGGGTCGCGGCGGCACCGGACGAGGGCGAGCGGCGGGTCCGGGAGTTCCGGCGCTCGCTCTTCGACGTCGAGGACCACCTGGGGTCGATGGACTCCGAGCTGGCCGCCTACGACGCCGTCCGGGCCGAGCTCCCCGCCCTGTCGGTGCTGCTGGAGGACGAGGACGCCGAGGTCCGGGCCACCACCGCGTACCTGCTGGCCTGGTTCCCCGAGGAGGCCGCCCGCACGCTGCCGCGGTTGCTGGCCCTGCTGGACGACGCCGTCGACCGGGCCGGCGGGGTGGCGGGCCTCGGCGACGAGCAGCCGGCGGCCGCCGTGACGGCCTCGGCGCTGGTGGCGGCCGGGCTGCTCGGCGGCCCCGGACTGGTCCCCCGGCTGCGGCCGTTCCTGGGGGCCGCCGGACGCCTGCCCCGCTGGGCGGCGGCCGTCGCGCTGGCGCGGCTGGGCACCCTGGACGGCGCGTCGGGCGACGGCCCGGCCGGCGACGGCCCGACGGACGACGGCGTGCCGACCGCGGCGGTGCTGGCCGAGCTGGCGGCGGCCGAGGCCGCTCCCCCGGAGCCCGGGCCCCCGCTCCTGGACTTCCACGACGGCGACCTGCGCGGCTACGCCGCCCTCTCCCTCACCCAGCTCTCCTCCACGCACCCGGGGGAGACCCTGGACGCCGTGACCGACGGGCTCGCCAGGTCCTCGGGTATCTCGGCCTTCGCCGTCACTGCGGCGGCGCTGTCCCTGGCGTTCCCGACCCGCCCGACACCCCTGCCCGCCTTCACCGCGCTCGACGAGCGGCAGCAACGGCTGATCCGGGTGCTGGCCGACCTCGACGCGTCCACCTGGCAATGGGGCAACTTCCTGGAGATCCTGAGGTCGTGGGCCCTTCCTCGGGACCCTCCGGCGATGCGGGCCTACGCGGGGCTGCCGGACGCCTGACGCTGTGGGGGGCGGCCGGTGCGGAAAGAGCGTGACCACCGCGCTTCAAGCAGCTGCCGCCAGCTCACGCGCGAAGACCTTCAAGGGGGCACCGGAAGCGCGGTGCGCGCCGATCAGGAAGTCGTTCAGAATCTCCTGCGGCCCATCGACGAACACCAACGGCACCCCGAAGGGAATTCCGTCCCGCCCGGCCGAGACGAAGGACAGCCGCAGCTGCGCCGCCTGATCGTCGTGCCACAGATAGACGACACCGGGCCGCCCCGTCCCATCGGTCGCGGCATCCCGGAGCCAGGCTTCCATCGTTCCCGTCAGCGCCGCGGCCAGCGCCTCCCGGTCGTCGTCGCCCTGCTCCCCGGGCGGGGCGGAGAAGTACTCGATGTTCTCCAGCGCCTCCTCGTCGATGTTCCCGCTTCCCCGCCAGACACCGAATCCGGCCACTTCCCTGATGACGTCCACAAGCTCCGGGCGACCCACTCCGGGATTCCTTTCGACGATCGGCAGCAGGAGGTGGTGGCGACGGCATCACCGTCGCCACCACCTCAGCTGCTACGGGGTGCGGGATCTGCTACCGACTCTTCACGAGCCTACCGACCCTGACCTGACCATCTTCGTCGCACAGAGTCGCAGCTACTACCGCCGGAGATGGGCTTCGGCTGGGTCTTCCGCGCCGCCTTTCAGTGGAAGCGGCCCAGGCCGGACGGTGTGAGTTCCCACCCGTCGAAAAAATCGTCGTGGACCCGCACCGCGAGCAGGACCGCTCCTGTCGATTCCGGATCTCCCGCACCCGGGTCCGAATCGACCCGCGCCGAACCGAGGTGAAAAGCGACGACAGGAGCCATGGCATCGTCGGTGGCATAACTGAGGGTCTTGGCGCGATGCGGGTCAGGTGGACCGAACGTGACCGACGGCGGACCGAATTCGGCCAGGATGTCGCCCAGAGAGCGGTCGGACTCCGACCAAGCCACAGCCCTGTCGACCACCACGGCATGCTCGGCGGGCGTCAGACTGCGATCGAGCCGGAGCCAGCCTCGGCGGTGTGCGTCCTCACCGTACTGCGAGGCGATCACACAGACATCGGAGTCGGGGAAAGCGCCCCTCAGCATCGCCGATGGGGCCAGCCGGGCATTCTTATCGGGAATCCAGACCGAACCCGTGGTCCGCCGCTCGCTTGCCGCGAGCCGGTCGAGAAGACGCGCCACCACCGACAGACCGCCGAATTCATCAGGCCGACGCACTGCCTGGTTGAACTCCTCCAGCAGCAGCCCTTCACCGTCCCTGCCGACCCGCTCCGGCAGGGACACCGCAGGTACTGGGCGTTGTGCTCGGGCCTGCGGCGAAACGTCAAGATCCATACTGGCAGTGTCCCAGTGCCTCCAAAGGACTGGCAACGATCAACCACACGTGAGCTGCTGCGGATCTCACCGCGCTGCCCGGCCGCGCCCACGACCTGACCGCAGCCCGCACCCACCGTATCCTGCGGACCTGGGAACGCCGGGGCGTCTCCGTGCTCGCCGACCGCGCCTGCTCGGAGCCGGCCCCTGGGTGACCGCTCCCGTCAGACGGCCTCCCGGCCAGGACCTCACCGCAACCCAGCAGACAATCAACCGAGACCTGTCAGCGGCACGAGCACCGGTCGAACGAAGCATCGCACGCCTGAAGGCCTGGCAGATCTTCCGCCGAGCCAGCTGCAGTCCCGACCGGACGACCGTCCTCGTCGCAGCCGTCCTCGGGTTGGACACCGTCTCACGACCAGGCAAGTCGACCTTCGGTGAACCGACAGACCGGGGAGCTTCCATCGGCGATCCTCGTCAGCGTCTCCGCCACGGAGTCGAAATAGTGCGCCATCGATGCGTACTCGCCCGTGACCGTGGGGCCGCTCACGAACCAGCGGCCGACGCGTCCGTCCCGCACATCGACGAACTTTCCCGTCCAGCCGTCCTGGTCCGACAGGAACGGGATCCACTCGTTGCGCCAGAACGGATCGTCCGGCTGGTCCGGAGGGTCGAATCCGCAGGACGTGGAACGGCTCGCGTAGAGCCTCTCCATGGCCCGAATGCCCAGGAAGAAGCTTCCCTCGTCGGGGAACCCGTCGAAGCCGCAGCACATCGCGTCGTCGTCGACGTCCTCCTCCGGCAGATCCGGATTGTTCTGCAACAGCCAGGTCCGCAGGTCCCCGTGCAGGGAGATCCCCATCCGTTCCTCGGCCGCCGCGAGCATCTGCTCCGTAGCGGGCCCTGGCAGTTCCGCGTGATCGGCCGGCGCGTGCTCCCGAAGGAGACTCATCACACGCGACCAACTCTCGGCCACACCCATCGCTCTCTGCTCTCTGCCAACTGCCCACTGACTTCTGACTTCTGACTTCTGACTTCTGACTTCTGACTTCTCTACAGGGATGTTTCCGTCCGCCCACGCCACTGCGGAGGTCGGGAAGTACCGCGCAGGGCCGGCCCCTCGGCGAAGTGACCGCCCGCGACGTTCCACAGACAACCCACAACCGGGAACGGTGCTTCTCACTGCCGTTCGAAGGCCGAATCCCGCGCCCGCAGCTGCTCGCGCGGCCCCGCCGCCCGCAGGACCACGTCCAGGACCCGCGCCGGGTCCGCCGCGTAGGCGTGCGAGAACCACGCCATGTTGGCCTCCACCACGGCCCAGCGGTGGCCCGGGCGGTACGGGTCGAGCAGTTGCCCGACGTCCACGACGACGGCGCTCGGCAGCGTGTGCCCGGCCGCGGCGCCGAGCCGGTCGACGAACTCGGCCAGCTCCGCGGCGACGGCCCGGTCCGCCCGGTCCGCACCGAGCGGGCGGGGGTCGAGCCGGCCGAACACCGCGTACCGGCTCGCGGCGGCGATCCGCCCGTCCAGCAGGAACAGCCGGTACTCGGCCGCGAAGGTCACCACGTCGGACAGCAGTACCGGTGTCGCCGGGTCCAGTCCGGCCGGCAGGTGGGAGCCGTCGGTGTAGACGTCGGCCGGAAAGGACTTGTCACGGGGCGGCTTGACGAACGTCGGCCGGTCGATCGCCCAGGCGTCCGCGACGGTCCCCGACCGGACCTCACGGCCGGTGAACTCCTCCGGCAGCTCGGCGAGCCACCCGTCCGTCGGCTCCAGCAGCGCGAACCCGAGCCGGCCCGCCAACCGCGCGCCCGCCACCGGCCCGCCGTACCAGTACGCGGGGCCCGCCAGGCCCGACTCCTCCGCCCACCCGACCGACATCCCCCGGGCGGCCGCCTCGACGGCCAGCAGCTCCATCGTCGACGTCCGCCTCCCCGGCATGACCAGCACCACGCACCCCTCCCGCAATCGCAAAGCCGCCACGCTAGCCCGACCGTGCCCACCACCGCACCCGAGAATCCCCCACCACGGGCCCACGGACCGGCCGGGCACGGCAGGACACAGCTCAGGGGCACATGACGGGAACCCGGCGGCCGTCAGGCTCACTTGCCAAACGGTCAAGATCAGTTGGCAGAGGACACCGCTCGACCCACCTGGAGATGGTTTGACCAGGTGTCCCGTCTCGGATGATCTGGTCCGATCCGCTCGTCGTCTCCCTGGAACCGGTCCGACTACGGGTGCCCACGGCAGGCCATACTGCACGTCGTGGATCGCGAAGACCTGATTGCTGCCCTCGAACGACATGGGACCACTGGCGCCGGCCACGCTTCCCTCGCCTTGCGAGCCGGAGCTTCCTTCCGGGTCTGGGCCGAACCGACAGCGCCCGCCAACCAACTCCTCAGCATCTGGACATGGCGAGCCCAATGCATGGCCGAGGACGGCACCGTCACCTGCAAAGACTTCGAACAGGGGCTGCCGGGCCTTCGGCGTGCGGGACGTACCCCCGTCGTCCTGGGCCGAGTGGATGTCACTGAAGACACGCACCTGATCTTCCTGACCGCCGATCTGAGCTCATGCATTGCCGTGCTGTAGCTCGGCGTGGACAGCGCCGGGGCCAACTGCCCGGCCGCGCGGCACGCCTCCGCCGGCTGCTCTCGCCCCGCCCGCGCTCGCGGCCGGCAGGCCGCGCGTCAGAGGTCCGGCAGCGCCTCTCCGACGCGCGGCTCCCGCCCCTCGGTCAGCCAGAACAGGTAGCCGCGCAGATAGGCCTCCAGCCCGTCGTCGAGGTAGGCGGCGTACCGCCGCAGCGCTTCCGGCTCGTTGCGGTCGTCGTCCAGCTCCGCCGTGATCCACGCACGGATCTCGGCCCGGCCTGCCCACCAGGTCCGTACCGCCTGCGGGGTCCAGTGCTGGTCCCCGTCCCACGCGTAGCCACCCGCCGGCTCACCATCGGCGATCTCCACCAGGCCCGCCACCTCGCGCGGGTCGGCGGGCTGACGGTGGACGAACTCGTAGTGCTCGTCGCTGGAGAGCACGTGCTCGGGAAGGTAGTACGGGCCGTTCAGGCCGGTGTCGGTCGCGCCGGCGTAGAACGGTCCCGGAACGTTCAGCCAACTGCGCTCCTCCCAGCGGCCGTCACCCACCGAGTCGGTCATCTCCCGGGCGGTAGGCAGTGGATCCCAGTACGCCAGGTCCTGCCACTCTCCGTCCACCGGGTAGCGGAGAAGGCGCTCACGCATCCGCGCGGCGGCCTCTCGCAGCGCCCGTTCGTGCGAGAAGGGATCGGCTGGTCGGCGAACCCCTGCCCAGTGCCTGAGCCGCGACCACCACCCGCCCGGCCCGCTCACCTGTGCCTCTTCCATGCCGTCAACCCTGGTCGGGCGCGGCGCAGCAGCAGCTCTGGCACAGGCCGCCGGGACCGGGGCCCGCCCGCTCGTCGTCATCGGCCGGCCGCCGCCAACGGGCAGCCGGTGCCGACGCGTTCGGCGAGGTCGTTGCGCAGGGCGGCGAGTTCGGCCATGCGGGCGTCCACGACGCGGATCTTCTCCTCGAACAGGGCGGACAGCGCTTCGGCGGTGTCCGGTGCTCCGCGCAGTTCCTCGCCGGTGCGTGCGATCTCCGCCAGGGAGAACCCGAGCGTCTGCGCGGTGCGCACGTAGTGCAGCCACTCCACCGCTCCGGGCGGGAAGTCGCGGTAGCCGTTGGCCGAACGCCGGGACTCGACCAGGCCGACCTTCTCGTAGAACCGGACGGTGTCCCTGCTCAGCCCCGTCCGCGCGGCCAGCTCTCCGATGCGCATGTGCCAGACCCCCTCCGGACAGTGGACTTGACCCTGGACCGTACTCCACTGTTTAGCGTGAGGCTCCACCGACCCCGACCGACCGGAGCCCCGTCATGAGCCGCCCCCTCACCCCCGCGCGCCCCGCGTATCTCCGCGTCGTGCGCGCGAGCGCCTGGTACGACCTCGCCGTCACCGCCGGATTCGCGACGCCGTGGACCTACACGCTGGTGCACCACGCGCTCTCCTCCCTGGGCGAGCACCTCGGACTGGGCCCGCTGCCCGCGCCCGACACGTGGCAGACCCTGTTCGCCAACCTGATGGGCTCCGTCGTCACCGTCTGGGCGGCCCTGCGCATCCTGCGGGCGCTGCCGTTGCACGGACTGCTGGACGGGATCGCGCGCGTCCTGTTCTCGTCGTGGATGGCCTATGCGCTGGCCCACGGCGCCCCGCGGATCCTGTGGCCGTTCCTCACCCTCGAGATCGCCTGGGGCGTCGTCCAGCTCCTGCCGTGGTGGTCCACCGGGCACGCCGGCCCGGTCGGTGCGGCAGGTCGATGACCGCCGGGCCGTGGGGCGCGAGCGGTCCGCACACCGGTGGCCCGACGACGGGAACGCCCCCGCCGCACGCGCGGACGTTCGTACGGAACGACCTCTTGCACGTGGGGAGTTGGTGAGGGAATCATGACAGCCCTCACACAACCGGGGAGTTGAGCCTCATGGGCGCCGTGGTCGTCGGCACCGGCACGGCAGGGCGGGCCGCCTCGGCGAGTCGCCGTCAGCTCGCGGTCCTGCTGACCGCCAAGACGATCTCGGACATCGGCTACGCGCTCGACTTCATCTGCCTGTCCGTCTTCGTCTGGGAACACAGCCGATCGGCCCTGCACACCGGGCTGGTCAGCGTGGCGCTGTACGCCGGCGCGATCGCGGGCGGTCGGCTGGGGCACCGCTTCGGGGACCGCTGGGACCGCCGCCGGATGATGATCGGCGCCGACCTCGTCCGGGCGCTCACGCTGGCCCTGCTGGCCGCCCTGCCGACGGGCGCGCAGAACTGGTGGCTGTACCCGGCGGTGATGGTGGTCGGCACCGGGCGGTCGGTCTTCGAGGCCACGCTCTCCGCCGCCACCCCCGTCATGGCCGGACCGCGCACCGCGTCGGTGAACAGCGCGCTGGCCGGACTCAGGGGGGTGGCGTTCATGGTCGGCATGGGCCTCGCCACGGTCCTGGTCCCCGTGGCCGGGTACCGCTGGGTGTTCGCCCTGGACGCGGGCAGCTACGCGCTCTCGGCGGCGGTCCTGCTGGCGCTGCGCCTGCGGATGCGGGACCCGGGCGGCCGGGCCGCCGGGGACCGGGACCGCTCCGGCGCCTGGCCGCTGCTGGTGACCTCCGGCCTGGCCGGGCTGGTCGTGCTGCGCGGACTGGACGCCTTCGGCAGTTCCTCCCAGCACGTCGGACTGCCGCTGCTGGGCACCGAGCTGCACCCGAGCCAGCCGGCCGTGGTCTCCGGTGCGGTGTGGGGCAGTTGGGCGGCCGGGCTGCTGGTGGCCGGCTTCGTGCTGCGGCCCCTGGCCAAGCGCCTCGTCGAACGCGCACCGGCCCCGGTGTACTGCCTGGCCACGATCGTGATGTCGCTGGGCTTCATCGGCGTCTTCTGGCTGGACGGCTGGTGGCCGCGGCTGCTGGCGGCGGCCGGGGCCGGACTGGGCGACGCGCTGAGCGAGATCACCTACAAGCAGTCGCTGCAGCGGCTGCCCGACGGGCGCAGGGGCGGGGTGTTCGGGCTGTCCCAGATCACGGTCAACGCGGGCTTCATGTCCGGACTGCTCGTCACGAGCCTGGTGCTGCGGCCGGACCGGGTGGCGCCGTGGGTGCTGCTGCTGCACGGCGTGCCGCTGCTGGTGGCCGGCTGGATGGCGGTCACCGCCACCCGGGCGCTGCGCTCCGCCGGGGCGGTCTCGTGAGCGGGCCGCACCGAGCGGACAGGCCCCACCGAGCGGACAGGCCGCACCGAGCGGACGGGCCGGGCCGACCGGACGGCTCCCCCACCGGTGGCGCGTACCTCGACTACGCCGGGTTCGGCCGGCTCCGGCCCGCCGCCGTCGCCGCGATGCGCACCGCCGTCGACGAGGTGCTTCCGTACGGCAGCGCCGCCCTCGGGCCGCTCTTCGGCGCCCGCGCCGCCGCCCGGCGGTCGCTCGCCCGGCTGCTCGGCTGCACGCCCGCGGAGGTCGCCCTCGTCCCCAACACCTCGACCGGCATCCATCTGGTGGCCGACGGCCTGGACTGGCGCCCGGGCGACCGGATCGTGCTGTTCGACCGGGACTTCCCGGCCAACGTCCGGCCGTGGCTGCGGCTGCGCCGTCACGGCGTCGAGCCGGTCTGGGTGCCGATGCGCGACGGCGGCCACCGGATCGAGGACGTGGCGGCGGCCATCGGACCGGCCACCCGTCTCGTGGCGGTGAGCCACGTCAACTTCGCCACCGGCTTCCGCAACGACCTCGACCGGATCTGCGCGCTGGCCGCCGAGGCCGGGGCGCTGGTGTGCGTGGACGCGGTGCAGAGCCTCGGCGCGCTGCCGTTGTCGGTGGCCGACACCCCGGTGGACTTCCTGGCGGCGGGCGCCCACAAGTGGCTCTGCGGACCACCGGGCACCGGGGTGTTCTACTGCCGCGCCGACCGGCTGGAACTGCTGCGCAGCACCCCCACCGGCTGGTTCGGCCACGTGGGCGCCGCCGAGGTGACGAAGGGGCCGGGCCACCTGCGCTACGACCTGCCCGAACGCGCCGAGGCCGCCCGGGTCGAGGGCGGGATGTACGACCTGGTCGGCACGGCGGGACTCGCCGCCGCGCTGGCCGAGCTGGAGGAGACCGGCATCGCCGCGGTCGCCGAGCGGGTACGCGGCCTGGCCGACCGGCTGCGCACCGGGATCGCCGAGCTCGGCTACGACCTGGCGCTCCCCCCGGACGGCGCCGGGCACCCGAACGACGACGGGCACCCGGGCGGTGACGGGAGCTCGGGCGGTGCCGGGAACTCGGGCCTGGTGTGCTTCACCAGCCGCCGGACGGAAGGCGCCGAGATCGTCCGGAGACTGTCGTCGGCCGGAATACACGTTTCCGTTCCGGACGGCCTGGTCCGGGTCTCCCCGCATTTCTGGACCACCGACGAGGAAGTGGCGGAGATCCTCTCGGAGCTTGCCGTGCACAAGCCTTGACGGTGCTGTTCCGGTTCCCGAAGAATATCGATCGACCGCTTCGCCGGCCCGGATATCAGGACCGGCCCGGAAAAGAGAGGGGTTGTGAAATGGCGTACGAGACCTGGGAGTCCCTGGAGGACGAGGTCGAGATCAGCACTGGTGCGGCGGACTGCTGGACCTGCCTGATCGACGACGGCGGCGTCTGACACCGGTAATCCACGCATGCCCCGCGATGTCAATTCCGGAACACCCGGATTGCACCGCGGGGCATGTCGCCGATCGCCCGGAAGCATCGTCCGCAGAGCAGAGGAATGTGCCGCGTGAACCGCTGGGAATTCAGTCACGGAATCGTCGGTGTCAACGCGCCGAGTTGGCTCACCTTCGAGGTGCACCGCCCGTACTTCGACGGCGCCGAGTCGCCGGCCACCGCCGTCCAGGCACGGTCCGCGATCCTGGCCGCCCGACGTTTCGAGAACCCCTCCCCGGGCGCGCTGCGGTTCGGCATGACGATGCCCGCGAGCTACCGCCGGCTGCTGGTGCAGGAGTCCCGGCTGACCGCCTACCGGGCGGCGCTGCCGACCGATCTGCCCGACGAGCTGGCCTCGCCCGCCTGGCGGCGGATGAGCGCGGCCTTCCGGCGGCACCCGGAGCTGGACGGGGTGGACCGGGCCGGGCTCGCGCACTGGTTGGTCGCGGTCTGCCTCCCCGCCGCGGTGCTGCGGGTCGTCCCGGAGGACCTCGACCCGGACGCCTGCCGGGACCAGGTGGCGGCCGGGCTCCAGTCCGCCCGCGCGGCCACCCTGTTCGGCTCCGAGGGCCTGTCCGGGCGGACCACCGCGGCCTACCGGGTCCTGGCCGACCACCCCGCACCCACCGTCGCGCACGTCCAGGCGGTGGCCGCCTGGGGCTATCTGCTCGCGCGGCACGCCGGGGACGACTCCGCCGCGCCGTTCTTCCTCGGCCGCGCCCGGGAGCTGCTCAAGGAGATCGCGGGCGAGCTCGCCCCCTTCACCCACGGCGTCCTGAGCGCCCGGCTGGCGCTGCGCGAGGTGATGTACGCCGAGCGGCAGCGGGACTTCGGCGGCGCCCGGGCGCTGCTGGCCGACGTCCGGGCGGGCATCGCCGAACTGACCGCACCCGACCGTGACGACGAACTGGTCCTGCTGGAGACCCGCCGACGGCTGCTGGACCGGCACCTGGAGATCGTGGTGCGGGCGGGCGACGCCGAGGCCGAACGCGCCGCCGTCGAGGAGGGCCTGGCCCTCGATCCGTGGGACGTGAAGATCCGGATGCAGGCGGCACAGGCCCACGAGCGCGCCGGGGAGCACGAGCAGGCCCTGGCCGGCTATCTGCACGCCGCCCGGCTCGGCCCGTTCGGCACCGCCTTCGCGCTGCTGCGCGCCGCCGAACGCGCCCGCCACCTCGGACACGGCGAGTTCGCCCGGGTGCTGAACGAACGGGCCTTCCGCGCCGCACCGCGGGCCGGCGCCACCCGGGACGCGCTGCTGGCCGCCTGCCGTGACGACGGCGACCTGCCCCTGGCCGAACTGACCGAGCGCGCCGCCGTCCGGGACCCGGAGCGGCCCTACGCCAACAACTGGCACTACCGGATGTACGCCGCGTACTTCAACCTGGGCGAGTCCGAGTCCCCCGGACTGTACGCCCGACTTCCCAGTCTCGCCTACGAGTTCGCCGAACGCGGTGACGGGCGTGGGGACGGGCGTGGGGACGGGCGCGGTGACGGGCACGGGGAGGAACACAGGGACGGACACGGAGCCGCGCGGGAGGACGTCAACTGGCAGCGCCTCATGCCGCCCGCCTTCCGGGGAAACCTGATCCGCGAGTCCGGGCTGACCGAGTTCGCCGTCGACCACCCCGCCGACCTGCCCGAGCCGCTGCGCACCCCGCGTTGGAACCGACTCTGCGCATGGCTGGACGACTTCGACGACTGCGACACCGAACGCCAACAGCAGATCGCCATGGTGCTGTACCGCCTCGGCTTCATCAAGCTGGTCCTGGAACTCGTCCCGGCCGTCCCGGCCGAGGGGCTCCGCACCCCCGCCGAACTGCGGCTGCACCACTGGCGCGACCTGGTGCGGTACGTCTCCTCGGTCGGCGGCACGGTGGCCGCACCGGAGACCTCCTTCGCCATCGCGGACAATCCCGCCTGCCCGACCCACCTGCGGTTCGTCATCGCCGTGGTGGCGGTGGTGTTCCACGCCCGCGAGACGCGTTCGCTCGAGGAGGCGACGCGCTGGCGGGAGATCGGCGCGCGGGCGCTGGAGGAGCTGTTGGCGGACCCGGACCGCCCGGCGTTCGAGAAAGCGATGCTGGAGAGCCGGTTCTACCGCAGCGTCAGCTTCGTCCCGTTCATGGCCAGGGACCGGGAGTGGCTGGCGCGCGACATGGACCGCGCCGAGGAGCTGGCCCGGGCGGTACCCGCCGACGGGGCCTACCAGGAGTTCCTCAAGCGGGAGAACCTGCGGGCCTGCGTGGAGAGCCGGTCCAAGGAGTGCTACGCGTTCGGCGAGGACGAACGCGGCGACCTCCTGGTCGCGGAGGCGCTCGCCCTGGACCCGTACGAGCCGAAGACGCACATCGAGGCGGCGGAGGGCCTGCTGCGGCGCGAGCGTCCCCGGGAGGCGGCCGACAGCTTCCTGCGGACCGCCCGGCTCGGGCCGGTCTCCACCGCGTTCGGGTACGCGTCCGCGGCCGAGTGCTTCCGGCGGGCCGGACAACCGGTCCTGGCCGAGGACTGCTACGTCCAGGCCCTCCGGCTGGACCCGTACGCGATCTCCGCGGCGCGCGGCTGGGCTGCGGTCGCCGAAGGCGGGGGCACGGTCGGCGCGGCGGCCGACGACACCGACACCGCCGGTGGCATGGCCGAGCTGGCCCGCGGGTACCTCGCCGACCTGGAGTCCTGGGGAGCGGCCCGGCGTGCCGCCCGGAAGGCGCGGGGGTGAGCGTCACCTGGTCGCTGCGCCCGGAGCCCGGCCCCGGGACCGAGGCGGTCGTACGGCCGGTGTGGGCCGGTGAGCCGCCCCCCGGACTGTCCACCGCCTTCCTCGCCGGTACCGGATTCGGCGGCGAGGTGGGCCAGGTGCTGCAGTTGCCCGGCACCCCCGTGACCGTGCTGCTGGGTGTCGGACCGCGGGCCGCCCGGACGGACGGGGACGCGACCCGGGACGCGATCCGGGCCGCCGCGGCCGAACTGGCCCGGGCCGTCCGCGCCTACCGGCGACTGGCCGTCCACCCGCCGGGCCCGGACCTGCGGCCACTGGTCGAGGGCTACCTGCTCGGCGGATACCGCTTCACCCGGTACCTCAGCGACGCGAGCCCCTCCCCCGACCAGCTCGTCGAACTCCTCGTCGCCGAGACACCGGACACCGCCCGCGGTCTGTCCGAGGGCCGTCGGCTGGGCGAGGCCGTGCTGCTGGCACGGGACCTGGTCAACGAACCGGGCGAGGCCCTCACGCCGTCGGCGTTCGCCGACCGCTCGGTCGCGGTCGCCGCGGCGACCGGGCTGGAGTGCGAGGTCTGGGACGGTCGGCGGATCGCCGACGAGCGGCTCGGCGGACTGCTCGGGGTCAGCCGGGGCTCCCTGGTGCCGCCCCGGCTGGTCAAGCTCTCCTACCGGCCCGAGCACCGGAGCGACGAGACCGAACGGATCGCGCTGGTCGGCAAGGGCGTCACCTTCGACGCCGGCGGACTGTCCCTGAAGCCCAACGCCCACCTGACCGGGATGAAGGCCGACATGGCCGGAGCGGCCGCCGTCCTCGGCGCGATGTCCGTCCTCGGCGCACTGGACTGCCGGGTCGCGGTGGACGCCTGGCTGCCGCTCACCGAGAACATGCCCAACGCCGACCCGATCCGGATCGGCGACGTCCTGGTGATGCGCAACGGCACCACCGTGGAGATCTGCCACGCCGACGCCGAGGGACGGCTGATCATGGCCGACGCGCTCGTCCTGGCCGGCGAGACCGGACCGCACGCGATCATCGACATCGCCACCCTCACCGACGCCGCCGCGGTCGCGCTGGGCCGCCGGGTCGCCGCGCTCATGGGCACCGACGACGCCCTGCTGGACCGCCTGCGCGCCGCCGGGACCCGGGCCGGAGAGCCGCTCTGGCCACTGCCACTCCCCGACGCCTACCGGCCCCAGCTCCGTTCCCGGGTAGCGGACATGGTCAACTACACCCTCGGCACCCGGCACGGCACCGCACTGCTCGCCGGCCACTTCCTCCGCGAGTTCGTCCCGCCCGGCATCCCCTGGGCCCACCTGGACATCCAGGGCACCGCCCTCTCCGACGGGACGGACGCCGAACGGGTCCCCGGCGCCACCGGTTTCGGCGTCCGCGCACTCGCCGAGTTCCTCACCGGCCCGCGCCGTCCGCCCGCCTGAGACCACCCAGCCGGCACACCCTTTCTCCTGCACCCGGACACCTAAGTCGACCCACCCGACTTCCCACGCGCCCCGCCCCCGGGCCGGCACCGCACACCAGCAGCACCTCCCCACCGCGCGGGAAGTCGACCACGTCGACTTCCCGCGCACCCGCGCGCCAGCCTTTGGCGCTTCGAGCAGCAGCGTTCCTGCAACACCGTGCCCCGGGCCTATCCCGCGCAGGGAGTCGACCCGTCCGACTTCCTGCGCCGCACCCTCGCCCCGCACCGGCCGGAAGCGCCCCAACCCCTCAACGGCCCCGCCTCCGCACAGGAAGTCGGCCCCGTCGACTTCCTCCTCCCACCCTCACCCCCTCGCCGGGCCGGCCTCTCCCCCACCCCAGCGACGACCCACCACCAGGCGCAGGAAGTCGACACCTCCGACTTCCCACGCAACATGCCGCGAAGCAGAAACCTTTCTCCTCCGCCCGGAAACCAAAAGTCGAGCCACCCGACTTCTCACGCACCCCACGCGCCATACGCGTGACCCTCGGCACTTCGAGCAGAAGCGTTCCTGCAGCCCCGGAGCACCTGCGCCGGCGATCGCCATACCCCAAGCCGATCCCGCACAGGAAGTCGACCCGTCCGACTTCCTACGCCGCACCCTCGCCCCACCCCGCCAAGACAGCCCCACCCCCACACCCGACGAACGGCCCCGCCTCCGCACAGAAAGTCCACCCGCTCGACTTCCCGCACATCCCGCCCGACCCCCTACTCACCCACGGCCGACAGCCCGCACCCGCACACCACAACCACCCCCACCGCGCGGGAAGTCGGCCCCGTCGACTTCCCGCGCAACGCGCACGCCGCCTCCGGCACGCCGAGCAGAACCGTTCCTACACTCCCGAAGCCCGCGGGTGCGCGGCGATCGCCGGGTTCAACGCCGCCCGCACCGCTGAACCGCGGGCCGAGCGGGAGCAGGAAGTCGGCAGCGCCGACTCTCCGTGCAGACGCTGCCACTCCGACCACAGCCGCTCCGGCGTCGTCCTCGCACAGACACTGATCGGGCTGAGCCAGGGCCTCGCCACCGCCGCCACCACCACCGCACTGATCCGGCAGCTGCACGCGGGACCGACGGTGACCGATGGGGACTCGGCCTGTTCCTCAGCCTCTGAAGCTGTTCACGTGGGCGATGTCGAGTCCCGAATCGTTCGCGAGGCGGGCCGCAGGAAACGGATCAGTGCCCGACGGGGGACTTGGCCCTCTTGGCCCGGATGTCCGCCAGGATGAACGGCAGACCGGGCAGCAGCAGGAGCGGCGCGACCCACAGCGGCAGGGTGAGCAGCGGCTGGTCGCCGACGAAGTGGCGGGTGAGGAGGAGGGCTGGCAGTCCGGCGAGCAGCGCGACACCCCAGCTGCGGCGCAGACCGAGACGGCCCCGGCGCAGTTGCCAGAACACGGTGACCGCCGCGAGGACGGCCCAGTACACGATCCGGTCCGCGGTGACGTCCAGCTCGGTGCTGCGCCCGATCAGGTGGGCGAACAGCAGGAGGACGCCGAGAACGTAGGACACCGAGCCCGCCATCCGCAGCGCCCGGCGGGAGAGCGGGGCGCGTGCCCTGGCCCAGGCGGCGGCGAAGGTCCTGACGTCCTTGCCCACGACGTCCTGGGCGCTCCGCCCGGCGGCTGCGGCGTCCTGCAGGTGCGCTTCGAGCTCGTCGAGCATCTCCCGTACGGATACCTCGTCGATTCCGCGGTATTCCCAGTTGCTGCGGCAGGCCGCGAGCACCCGCTCGGTCGTCATGTGTCGTCCCCCTTGGAGTCGGTGTCGTCGAGGATCCGGCCGACGTGGCCGGCGAAGGCGCGCCAGTCCGACCGGCCGGCGGAGAGTTCCGCGTGGCCGGCCTCGGTCAGCCGGTAGTACTTGCGGGGGGCTCCCCCGCTCGGGGACGGAGCGCGGAACGCGGCGATGAGGCCCGCGCGCTCCATCCGAGCCAGGAGCGGATAGATGCTGCCGTCGCTCACCAGCTCCAGCCCGCCCTCGGCCAGGCCCTGCGCGAACTCGAAGCCGTAGCGCGGTCTTTCCGCGATCAGCGCGAGCAGGCACAGATCCAGCACGCCGCGCAGGAGCTGGCTGCGCCGCTGGTCGTGGGCGGACGCCTCCTTTGTCATGCGGTACAAGATAGTCAGGAACTGTCTTGCTCCGCAAGAAAGTGCAGGGCGCCCAACACGGCGGCATCGCGCGGAGCCCACACGGCCGGGGCGACACAGCGGTCCCCGTCCCCGTCCCCGTCGAGCCTTGCGGCGGAGGGCGGGCATGACGGAGGATCGGGCCGGCTCACCATGATCGACATCTGCTCGGTCGCGGGGAGCGATCCGATCTCTTCCCACCGGGGGTACCGATGACCACGTACGCAGCAGACGGCACGCACGACGACGGTGCCGACCAGAGCGCCCGCCGGCCCGGCCGCCGGGCGCTGCTCGCCGGCATGACCGGGGCGGGGGCGCTCGCGGGCAGCATCGCCCTCGGCGGCCGGGCCGCCTCGGCGGCGCCCGCGGCGGTCACCGCCGGCCCGGCGGACTACGTGGTCGACGTCGTCGCCAAGGGCGCCGACGCGACCGGCCGCACGCCGAGCGACGACGCGTTCCGCAGGGCCGCCCTGGAACTGCTCGGCGGCGCGCCCAAGACCGGCTACACCCCCAAGAAGGTGCTGCTCGTCCCGCCGGGCACGTACCTGCTGACCCAGCCCGACTCGCTGCTGCCCATCACCCACGGCACCGACAACCCGGGCGTGATCGACGGCATCTCCATCAGCGGGTACGGCAAGCGGATCTCGCGCATCGTCTACGCGCCGACCGCCCCGGACACGGTCCTGTGGACCAACGACGGCCGCTACAAGAACATCCGGCTCAGCGGCCTGACCTTCGAGAGCCGCGACGCCACCGCCACCTTCAACCTCGCGATCTCCGGTGTGGGCAAGGGCGTCCAGGACACCTGGTACACCGATGTCGAGTGGCACGGCACCTGGAAGAACGGCATCGTCCTGGACGGGCCGGCCGGGACGTCCAACCTCAACAGCGAGATGGGCTGGGACCACTGTCAGATCAGCGGTTCCTACGCCGACGCCTTCCTGGTGATGGGCGGCAAGCCGACCGAGAACCAGCAGGACCAGTTCCTCAACTACTGGTTCCGTGACTGCAAGGTCGAGTTCCAGTCCGGCGTCTTCGTGCGCAACGAGCGCGGCGGGTCGATGAACTTCATCGGCGGCTCGTACATCCTCGTGGACGAGAGCTCGACCGGCACCTTCTTCAAGCTCAACGCCAACAGCCCGCGCAACGACTCGGTGATGCGGCTGTACGCGCAGGGCATCCGCTTCGAGGTCCGCGGCAAGGACCACAAGGTGATCGACTCGGCCTGGTACAAGGGCACCATCACCTTCGTCTCCTGCGACGACACCGCGAACTCCTTCAAGGCCTTCGCCACCGACGCCGTCCCGCACGTCTACCGCTTCAACGCCGTCAACCCCTCGCGCGGGCCGATGATCCGCTACCAGGACTGCGCGCTGCTCGGCTCCCACCAGGTGACGACGGCCACCGCGACCACCGCCGGCAAGGTGCTCTACGACGGCTGCCGGTTCGCCGACGCCGGTACCGCCGCCCTCGCCCTGCGCTGGAGCGGCCCGGCCCCGTGGTACGAGTTCCGCGACTGCCTCGGCGAGGGCGTCCGCATCCCCGACACCAAGGCTCCGTGACAGTACCCTCCGGACCCCACCGTCACGGCGCCGTCCGCCGTGACGGTGGGGCCCGCCGTGACCGTGGGGTGCGCTCGGCCGACGGGGCCCGGTAGCGGCGGCGGCACCGGGGCGGGCCGTCGGCTCCTCAGGCGCTCACCTTGAGGGTGTCGTCGAGCCAGTCGTAGATCCGGGCCTGGGTCAGGCGCATGGCGCCGGGGTGGCAGTGGGCGCCGGCGCCCTCCTCGGTGGTGAAGACCATGAGGGTCCTGGGGCAGGTGAGGTGGTCGTAGAGCTGCTCGGGCTGCCCCTTGAAGAACATGTCCTCCTCGGCGTCGCAGACCAGTGTCGGGCACTGGATCCGCTCGGCGATGCCGCCGGCGAGGGTGTAGTCGAGGTACGAGGCGTTGAACGCCCGCGGGGTGTCGACGCCCATGACGTACATGCCGTGGTTGATCGCCCAGCGGGCGATCGGATCCTTGCCCATGATCTGTTCGAAGGCGGCGTCGAGCTCGGCGGCGGACTGCGCGCGCAGGAGCCGCTCGGCCTCCTCGCGGGTGCCGGGGATGTTGCGCACCGAGGTCTGGCCGAGGTCGTAGAGGCCGTCGACGGCGACCAGCGCGGCCAGCCGGTGCTCGAACGCGGCGGCCCTGGGGGCGAGGATGCCGCCCATGCTGATCCCGACCAACGCGATCCGGCTGTTGTCGACGTCCGGGAGGGTCTCGGCGAAGTCCACCACCGGGGTGATGACGTTCTCCCAGTCGGGGCGGAAGACCATGCCCTGGTGGTGGCGCGGCCCGGGCATGCCGGGGCCGTCGAAGACCAGCACGGTGTAGCCGCGTTCGACTCCGGCCATCGCCCCGAAGAAGTGCAGTTCCTCCGCGGTGCCGTCGAAGCCGTTGTGCATGATCAGCGTCGGGCGCGGCGTCCCGGAGTCGTCGACGCGGTACAGGTAGCCGGGGAGGGTGGTGCCCTCGTAGGGGATCTCGACCGGCTCGATGATCGGGGTGAACAGCGCGGCCGCCGCCCGGAAGCACTCCACACTGCGGTCGTAGGCGTGGTCGTGGCGCGGGTCGCAGGGGTGGCCGTGCAGGAAGAACTCGGCCGACCGGTAGTAGTTCGAGGCCCGCAGGAACCCGTCCCGGGCACTCACCCGGTGACCGGCGGCCAGTGCCTTCTCGGCCTGGCCGGACACCCGGTCGGCGGTGGCCGTCCACTCGGTGTACCAGCTGGCGTAGTCGCCCTCGACGATGCGCTCGCCGGTCGAGACGACCTCCCCGAAGTCGGCGCCGCCGTAGGCGATGTGGCTCATCGAGCGCAGGGTCTCGTACCAGAACTGGATGTTGTTCGGGAACAGCAGCTGCTTCATCGTTCGCTCCTCGATGCCGTTAAGCACTGATCTGTGCTTACGACGAGAACAGTAGCCCCTCCGAGTGCTTGAAGCAAACATCTGTGCTTACGATGTGGGGGTGACTACGAAACAACCGACCGCACGCCTCCGCCGGAGCCCCGAACAGGTCCGCGCCGCCGTCCACCAGGCGGTCGTCGACCTGCTCTGCGACCCGGAGGGCGAAGACCTCAACATCCCCGCGATCGCACAACGCGCCGGCGTCAACCACACCAGCGTCTACCGGCGCTGGGGCAGCCTGGACACCCTCCTGGCGGACGTGGTCACCACCCGCCTCGAACGCGACTCGCCCCTCGGCGACACCGGCAGCCTGCGCGGCGACCTCCTCGCCTGGGCCGAGACCAGCGCCGCGAGCATCCGCACGCCCGAAGGTCGCGCCCTCGTGCGCGCCGTCATCCTGTCCATGCCGAGCCACCCCCAGGACCAGGACGAGCGGGCGCAGCACTTCCGACGACGGATGGACTCCATCGAACAGATCCGCCGGCGGGCCACGGCCCGGGGCGAGAACCCGCCACCCCTGGAACAGATCCTCGACCAGCTCGTCGCGCCGTTCTACCTGCGGGCGATCTTCGGCATCGACCCGCCGGCCAGCGGCTACCCCGAACTGCTCGTCAACAGACTGCTCAGCAGTGCGGGCAACGACCCCGCCGCCGACTGACACGGCGCCGGCGCGGACACCGGCCCGCCCGCTCGCCCGTCCGGATGGACGGGCGAGCGGGCGGGCAGGCAGGCGGACGGCGGAGCAGCCGCGACGGCAGTGCCGACCCGCACCGCGCCCGGGTCACTTGTACATGGCCTTGACGGCGGCGATGTCTCCTGCGGACAGCTCCGTGGCCTCGCCCAGGACGACCCCGGCGGGGAGCTTCTGCTTCGGGGTGATGGTGTCCTTGCCGTTCTTGGAGTACGACTTCGGCCCGTAGTGCATGATCGAGGCGTAGTCGTAGGCCGTGCCGAAGGTGCTCTCGCCCTTCTGGATCTGGAAGTTGTGCTTGTCGGCCGGCTCGATGTTCTCGAACGAGACCTTGACGTACGTGTCCCGGTCGGGGCGCTCCTGCTCGTGGTAGAGGCCGACCGCGTGTCCGATCTCGTGGACGAGCTCGACGGCGTCGCACGAGGCGTCGTCGACGATGTTGACGGTCTGTCGTCCGCCGACGCGGCCGACCTCGGAATTGCAGCCGCCGTCCTTGCTGGGCTGGAACTCCACGTAGTCCGGGTAGCTCCTGGCGTTCGCGGCGGTCCGGACGACGAACTTGACGGGGGTGTTCTGCTGCCAGTGGTCGATGGCGGCCTTGACGTCGGCCTTCTGGTCCTTGCCGAGCTTGGAGTTGACGACATACGGGACGGTCGCCTTCTTCCAGCGGAACTTCTTGTCCTTCCGGCCCAGGGAGCGCGGGCGCTCGGACGGGTCGACGTCGAACGCGTCCTCGACGACCGGCAGATCGTCCCCGGTCAGGGCGATGACGACCTGTCCGGCGAGGGGCTCCTCGAAGTCCGCGCCGCCCTCGACGGCGGGGACGTCGACCGTGACGGTGTAGGTGGTGTCGTCGCAGGTGATGTCCTCGATCTCCGCGCTTCCGGCGGCCTCCTCCTCGAAGTCCAGCTCCTGCTCGAAGCCGACGAACAGCGAGTGCGCGGTGTCGGGTTCGCAGCTGTAGGAGATCTCGGCGGTGACGAGGTCGGGCGCCTGGTAGGTCAGGCTCTCCAGTACGACCGTGCCTTCGGGGGCGTTCGGATCGCTGTCGTCGGCGCGGGCCGCGGGGCCGAGCGGCCCGGCGGCGGCCGCGAGCAGCAGGACGGAGACGGCGAGGCGGGCGGAGGAGCGGCGGATGGCCATGGATGTTCGGTGTCCCTCGTTCGCGGTCGGCGGGTACCCGGGCGGTGCGGGGCCGGGCGCCCTCGCCCGGGGCCGCACCGAAGGCCGGTCGTGTACATAGTGAGCGCACGGGCGAAGCGCCCCGCACCGCGACACGGGGCACTTGGGCGAGGACGGGTGCGGGTGGGCGCGGGTGGGCGACGCGCCGGATTGGTTCGTTCACGTCTTGCGCACTATGTCGCTGTACGCTCAAGCCAGTCACGTACGGTAGTCGCCGTGCGACGTCCCCTCGCTCCAGGAGGTCACCCATGGGCACCGAACCCGCCCCCGCTCCGATCGGCCAACTCCCCGACAGCGTCGACGGTGCGATCCAGCGGATGAAGCAACTGGACGCGGAACTGGACGCCCGGGACGGCGTCGCCGCCTTCAACCGCATGTACCTCAGAGTCACCGAACTGGTGGGCGCCAAGCTCACCGACGGATTCTTCCAGGATTCCGCGTTCATCGAGCGGATGGACGTGATCTTCGCGGGCCTGTTCCTCCGCAACGTCGACGCGGCCAAGGCCGGGCGTCCGGTGAACCCCGCCTGGCAGCCCCTCGTCGACGCGCGGCACCGGGGCGACGCGATCTGGCCCATCCAGTTCGCCTTCGCCGGCATGACCGCACACATCGGCCACGACCTGGCCCTCGCCGTGATCCTCACCTGCGAGGAACGGCACACCAAGCCCAACACCCCGCCCGTGCACGCCGACTACCAGAAGGTCAACCAGCTGCTCTCACAGGTGGAGGCGGAGGTTCGGGCCTCCTTCGAGCCCGAGCTGCCCAAGCTCGCCACCGCGGACGCCGAGGCACTGAAGCACCTGCTCGCGAGCTTCAGCATGGAGGCCGCGCGGGACGCGGCCTGGATCGCCGTGCAGGGACTCTGGGCGCAGAAGAAGGACCCGATCGCGATCCCCGGTTTCGGACCCTCGTGCCAGGCCCTGGCCGCCTCCGTGGGACTCACCGCACTGGCGCTGCTGGCCCCCGTGGTGCCGCCGGTCGACTGATCGAGCGCACGGGACCGACCGAGGCCGCCCGGCGCCTCCGAGTGGCGACCGGCGGCGTCGCGTGCGCCCGGGGAGGGCCCGTCCGGCGGTGCGGACGGGCCCTCCCCCCGGGACAGGTTGGCGTGGTGTCAGACGAGGTGCTCGAAGGTGAACACGGTCATCCGGTCGGAGAACTGGGCCACGGCCGTGCCGGCGCTGCTGCTCGGCTCGCCGAGGGCCGCGAAGAAACGGCTGTGGCCGATCTGGAGGACCACCTGGTTGCTGTTGGCGGGGTTGGGGTAGAGGAAGTGGAAGATCTGGTTGCCGTAGATCCATCCCTCGCAGTCGAACACGTTGAAGTTGGCGCCCTCGCCCCCGGTGGCGCCGTCCTGCGGGTTCTGCTTCCAGATGCCCAGGCACTCGCCTTCGTGGCGGCGGCTGCGAATGATGAAGGACTGGTTGTCGGAGTTGTAGTGGCACACCTTCCACTGCTGGTGGTAGCCGCCGGAGTCGGGGTTCTGGATCGCCTGCCCCCAGAGGCTGGACATGTTGCGCTCCACGAGCTGGTTGAACGGCGTCCTGATCCGGTAGTAGCCGTCGTCGCAGACGTAGCCGTGCCAGTCGCTGGAGGCCAGGCCCTGGGGCGTGGCCGAGGCGGGGGCGGCGAGCAGGGTGAGGCCCGCCAGGGAGGCGAGGGCGGCGGCGCCGAGGGCGCGCAGTGCGGTGCCCCGGCGGGTGGTGCGGCGCGGGCGGTTCGTCACGGTGTCCTCCGTCGTCGTCGGGTGGGTGGGCGCGGTCAGCAGCTGCTGATCAGGAGCTGGGCGGCCCGGCGCACGGTGCCGGCCGGCTGGGCGGGTGCGCAGCCCACGGAGCCGACCTCCGGAGCCTCGTAGGTGGTGAAGGTGCCGGGGCTCGGCGAGGTGGTGACCCAGAGGCCGGTGGTGGCGCCGGTCTGGGCGCAGACGCGGTTGACGTACTGGCCGGTGACGACCCGGGTACCGCGGTAGAGGCCGTAGCGACCGGGAGCGTTGAGGTTCCAGGTGTCGCTGACGGTGGTGCTGGTGGTGCTGGAGGTGACCTTCTGGACCGAGAAACCGACCTTGACCTCGACCTTGGCGAACAGGGCGCTGGCGGTGGCGGTGATCTCGGTCCTGTTGTCGACGGTGGTGGTCACCGAGCTGATCCGGTTCAGGGTGTCGGTGTGCTGCCCGGTGGTCCCGGCGGCGACGTTGTAGATCAGGAAGTCGGTGACGAGAGGGGTGATCTGCACGTTGAAGGGCTCGGTGGTGGCGCGGTCCACGGTGGGGTTGCAGAAGGTCGGGAGAGTGTCGGCATGGGCCGCGGGGGCGGCGCCGAAGCTCAGCAGGCCCACCGCGACGGCGGTGGTGGCCGAGGCGGCGAGGGCGCGTCGGCGCGTCCTGCGGGTGGTGGTCATCTGAGCTCCTCCAGCGTCACGGAAGCTTGGGAAGAGGCATGCGCTGCGCGCGCACGCCTCGCGCACAGGCGTGTACGGACTGCAAGTGCGTACGCATCCTTGTCGATGCGCCGGGACCGCCGGTATCCGAGTTTTCTCGGGGGGTGTCCCGCGCCCGGCACCTGGAGCGGCGGCCGGGCAGCAGATCGCCCGATCGGCCCGGAGCGGCTCGAAGGCGGTCCGGACGCGGCCCGGAGGACCGTCCCGGACGGTGGCCGAACCCGGCACCCTGGCGGACAACGCCGCGGCTTCCGTAGGATTTCGTCCGTGGCCAATCGACGCGACATCGAGCGGGAAGTCCTGGGAGCCATAGCGGAGTTGTCGGCCTGCCGACCGTCCACCGGCGAGCTGTTCCGCGGTCTCCACACCCTGCTGGCAGGCCCGCTCGGGTTCGACGGCGGCTGCTGGCACGGCACCGACCCGCTCACCGGCTTCCCCACCTCCACGGTCGCCGACGGGCTCGACCCCGGCCGGTTCGAACAGGCCGTGCACCTGGAGATGTTCGGCGACGACAGCACCAACTTCGCCGCCATCCGCGCCGCCGGGCACCGCGTGCAGACCCTCGACCGCGCCACCGACGGCCGCCCCGAGAGCAGCATCCGCTACCGGGAACTGCTCCGGCCGTGCGGCTACGGGGACGAACTGCGCATCAACTTCGACGTCGGTGGCGGCCGCTGGGCCAGTGCCGCCTTCATGCGCGAACACCGGCGCGGCCGCTTCGGTCCGGCCGAGGTGCGGCTGGCCGAACGCATCATCACGCCCGTCGGCGCCGCCCTGCGCGACGCCCACCTGAGGACGCTGCGCCGGGCACGTTCCGAGCCGTCCGGGCAGAGCACCGACCCGTCCGGGCAGAGCGGGCCGCCGACCGTCGCGATCCTGGACGCGCGGGGGCGGCTTCGCTCCGCCGACGCGGGAACCCGCGAGCTGATCCGGCGGCTGGCCGAACCCATCGCCCACGTCTGCGCCGTTCCCACCTGCTTCCTCACCGTCGCCTGCCGGGCCGCACACGACACCGGCACCTCGGAGGTGCGGATGTGCACCCCGGACGGCCAGTGGTTCGCGCTGCACGCGTCCCCGCTGGACGGCGGGCGCGGCGACGTCGCCGTCGTCATCTCGCCGGCCTCGCCCCTGCACCGCCTGCCGGTCGCGATCCTCGCGCACGGCCTGTCCCCGCGCGAACGCCAGGTCGCCCTGCACGCGCTGCGCGGCAGCAGCACCAAGGACATCGCCGCGCTGCTCCATCTGACGGTGCCCACGGTCCAGCAGCACGTCACGGCGATCCTCCACAAGACGGGCGTGCGCAACCGCCGGGAGCTCGTCGCCGTCCTGACCGCCGACCACCTGCCGACGCTCGCCCTGCCCCCAGGGGCGTAGCGGGGATCCGGGCGGGGCGGGGATCCGGGCGGGGCGTGTCGGTGCGGGAGAGTCGGTGCGGGGGTGTCAGCGCGGCCCTGCGGTCAGCGTGCGGACCAGACCGGACAGTCTGCCGCGTGGCGGGTCAGCACGAACACGGTCCCGCCGTCCGTGACCTGCCGCTCGCGCGAGACCGTGCAGCACACCGGCGCCGCCGCAGGCACCGCCCGGACGAGGACCGGAGGGGCCTCGTCCCGGTCCGGCAGCGCGGTGCGCGGCCACTCCGGCTCGACCACCGGCCGCCCGCGGCGGGGACGAGCCGGCCGACGGACGGCCTGCTCGATGGACACCCCGAGGGATCGGGCTCGTGCGTGAAGACGACGACGGTCGCGGCGTTCGGACATGGTGACACCCTGCCTCCTCCCACCCCTTCCACGCCAATGGCCCGCCGCCACGGCACCCGGACCGGCGCGCCCGTCGGTCCGGTCCCGGGCTGCCCCCACTCCCCCGGACCGGTCGGCCGGGCGCCTCGGCACCGGGTGTCCGGCGGCGGGCGGATGCCGGCCGACCGGGGGGGAGCGGCGGCCCGGGCCGCGCGGGGCGGTCCGGGACCGGGGCCCCGGACCGCCCCGGCGCATCCCGCCCGGACGCCTCGGACTGCTACTTGCCCCCCGCCCTGCGGGCCCTGCCGCGGAGGGTCAGCAGGGTGCCGAACCCCAGGGGGAACAGGAGGCCCCCGCGAGGGCGGCGGCGGGGGTGGTGTCGGCGCCCGTGGCAGCGAGGGTGGCGGGCAGGCCGTCGGCGCTCACGCGACCGTTCGTGTGCTCGGCCGGCTGGACGGAGGCCTGGTCGCCGCCGTCACCGGGCGTCCACGCGGCGTCGCCGTACCCGGGGTGTCCGGGGTGGTGTCCGTGGCCGCCGCCCGGGTGGTCGTCGTCGCAGTCGTCGTGACCGTGGCCGTGGTCGTGGTCCTCGCAGGGCCGGCACGAGGGGACGGTCACGGTGTTGCTGGTGGCGGTCACGGGGGTGCCACCGGGGCCGCTGCCGGTGACGGTCGCCCGGTCGGTGATCCGGCCCGCCCTGAGGTCGTCGGTCGTGGTGGTGTACTCGGCGGTGCAGGTGGTGGAGGCGCCCGCAGCGAGGACCGCTACGGGACACGTCACCTGCGGTGTGCCGGGGCCGATGTCGTCGACGTGCAGGTTCGTGACGGGCGCGGCGCCGGTGTTGGTGACCGTGAAGGTGTAGTGGATCGTCTGTCCGGCGGCGGAGAACGCGGTTTCCTGCGCCCGCTTCTCGACCTTCAGACCGGCGTAGGGCACGGTGACCGGGTTGCTCGGGCCGGTCACCGTGCCACCACCCGGCGCGGTGCCGGTGGCGGTCGCGGTGTTGACGACCTTCCGGTCGGCCACGTCGGCGTCGGTGGTGGTGTAGGTGGCGGTGCAGGTGGTCGAGGCGCCCGCGGCGAGGACCGTGACGGGACAGGTCACGGTCGGTGTGCCGGGCCCCTGGTCGGTGACGGCGACGTTCGTCAGCGGCTGGGAGCCGGTGTTCGTCACCACGTAGCTGTAGTGCAGGACCTGCCCGGGCCCGGTGAAGGCCGGCTCGCCGGCGGACTTCACGACGGTGACGCCGCGGGTCGGGGCGTTGACCGGGACGGTGGTGGTGCAGCCGCCCGCGGTGGCGCAGGTGCCGCCCTGGCCGGTGGGGGTCGCGCTGTTCGTCAGCGCCCGGTCGCCGGTGTCCGGGGTGTTCACCGTGACCCGGTAGGTGACGGTCGCGGTGCCGCCGGGGCTGAGGACGCCGGTGTAGGTGAGGGTGCTGCCGGTCACGGAGGCGCTGCCGGTGGTCGCGGTGACGGAGCCGGGCACCAGGGTGGCGTCGTCCAGGACGGCGCCCAGGTCGTCGGTGAAGTCGGCGTTCGCGGGGACGGTGCCGGTGTTGGTGACGTTCACCGTGTACGTGATCGTGCCGCCCTCGTCGACCGGGCCCGAGGGGGAGGCACCCTTGGCGACGGTGTACGTGGGTGTGGCGCAGGTACCGGAGTCCTGGGGGGCGGTGGCTCCGTAGAAGCCGGCACCGGTGGCGACGACGGCCGTCACCGGCAGCGGGTCCGTCGAGGCGGCGGTCGGGACGCTGTTGAGCCGGTTGATCGTCCCGTCGGAGGCGAACGCGTAGACGCTGCCGCCCGACTGCGCGGCGCCGAAGGTCTGCGGGGCGGTGCCGATCTGGGTGACGGTGTTGTCCGGGTGGATCCGGAACACCGGCGAGGGGTCACCGAACACGGCGCCGGCCGGGTTGCCGAAGGCGAGGATGTCGCCGTCGGCGAGGGTGAGGAAGTCGCCCGCCGAGACGACCCCTGCGGGGAACGCGTAGGGGGCCAGGGTGCTGACACCGGTGGCCGGGTCGAGCAGGAAGATCTGGCCGGTGGTGAACGCCCCGACGATCAGCATGCCGTTCGCCGCGGCGGTCAGCCCGTTGACGGCCGTCACGGTCGCGAGCGGGCCGGTCACCGCCACGGTCGCGGTCTCGGCACCGGTCGCCGGGTCGATCGTGTAGAGCGACGGTTCGTCGGGGAAGCTGGCGCCGTAGAGCTTGGAGCCGTCGGGGCTGAACGCGATGTCGCCGTAGTCGCGGGCGAGCGGCGCGGTGAAGAGGACGGCGCCGGTGGAGTCGTACTCGATGAGGGTCCTGGTCGCTCCCCCGGTGTTCGCCCACAACGGCACGGGCGGGCAGTCCGCCCGCACCGCCCGGGGCTCCGCGGCCGACACCGGGTGAGCCGGGCCGGGGACACCCTGGGCGAGGACGGGCGTCGGACCGCTGACCGCCAGCACGAGGCCGACGGTGGCGACGACGAGCGGGCGCCGCGGGGACGGACGGCTGTTCTGGACCATGGGAACGGATCACTTTCTCTCGGGCGGGGACGGGGTCCGTGCCGGCGGGGCGGGGCCGGGGGCCTCCTCGAGGTGGCGGGGCTGCGGCTCGTCCCTGTCGTCGAGGTGCGGGCGCGGCCGACCGGAACGGGTCCGCAGGCGCGCTGACCTGGGGCCGCGTCAGGAGGAGCATCCTCGCTCCTTTCGAACCGAGCACGGACGCGATCACATCATGTGACCGAAGGTGATCGGATCAAAACACGGAGTGACGGTTCGAGCCAGCGGGTTGCCGCGGATCGCCGCTCCCCCGGGACCACGCATCCGGTCGGGCACCACCGCGGTCGAGCGGAAGCACGGACGGGCGGCACCACGGAGGGGCGGAACCGCGGTCGGACCGAGACACGGACGGGCGGAACCACACACGGCCACCGCTCCGGCCGCACCCCGTCCCGCGCCCGACCGGCACCCGGAATCCCACGGGCCCGATTCCCCGCCCTCTTCGGGGAATGGAAAACGGAATAGTATTCCGCCCCTCCCGGGCCGCCGTTTCCGAAGCCCGTGCCTACAGTGAAATCAGCGGCCGGGAGAGCACGGAAACGGAACCCCGGAAATTCCGGCGGAGCCCCGCATTCCCGTCGGAATTCCAGTCGATGGAACCCCGCCATGTTTCCTGGCCGAATCATCGCGAAATCGAAAGGCGGTACCCCATGAGCAGCGGGACCAAGACCGTGGACGAGTCGGCCGAAAGGAGCGGAGCCGGCGACCGTGACGTCCGGGAAGGCGGCGGCACGACGCTCGACGCCTCGATCGCCGGAATCCCGTGGGAGGCGGACTACCTGATGGGCCGCGGCGACGGTATCGACGCCGTCACCGGAAAGACCAAGAACACCGCCGTCGAGCCCTACACCGTGGACAAGCCCACGAGCCGGAGCAGCAATTCGTCGTTCCGGCTCGTCACGGACGACAGCACCCTCGAGAAGCAGGTCGACACGTCCGCGCGCGGCAAGTACAACATCCAGGGCGTCACCGTCACCGGCTCCACGGAATACCTGGCGACCGTCAAGTACTCCGCGAAGTCCACGACCCTGGTCGCGGAGTACGAGATGCAGCTCGACGACTACGACGCCGCGCCCGCCGGGGGCTACCGGCTCACCGAGGACGCCGAGCAGCGGATCCACGACCGGGACCGCTTCCGCGAGCAGTACGGCGACTACTTCGTCGCCGGCGGACGCCGTGGCGCACGCTTCGTGGCGACCTACGTCTGCGAGGCCGAGTCCGAGGAGGACATGACGGCCTTCAAGAATGCCATCGGTGCGTCCATGGACAAGGTGTTCGAGAGCAGCGGGGCGATCACGTTCTCGAAGGCCGCCGCCGACCATCACGTCACCACCACCTGCGCGGTCTTCGCCGAGGGGTACACACCGGGCTGGGCGCCGCCGAGCGGTGCGCTGGACCCGAGCCAGATCGTGGCGGCCCTGGACGGGTTCAAGAACAACACCAGCGACGAGCACTACATCGAGGCGCTGCTGCGGCACTACAGCTACATCGACCCCGACTACCCGCTGACGGTCGACGTGCCCCCGGACGTGTTCGACGAACTCCGGCAGCTGTACGCGCTGTACTGGGACGTCAGTTCCCGCTACCTGTCGGCTCCGGCGCCGCTCCTCAAGGACCGGTACCACCGGCTGGAGTCGGGCATCACCTCCCACCAGGGCGAGCTGGCCACCGACGAGACCGAGCGACGCCAGTACCTCACGGACGCCAAGGTCCTGGACTTCTTCCTGGACGTCCGGGAGGCGGCCGCCACCGAGCCCGGCAAGGACCGTCACCAGAACGCCGGCAACGGCCTCGGCACGTGGAACTACGGCTACCAGAGCGCCCCGGCGGACCTCGGCCTGACCGTGCACACCTGGGACGACAGCTACCACCAGGGCTCCGGGGTCGGTCACCGGAGCCACACCTTCACCTTCGACTCCCGCGGCGCGTACGTGGTGATCGGGTGGGAGGTCGTCGCCCACTGGACCGACGGCTCCGACGGGTTCTGGGCCAAGGAGGTCGACACCGTCCTGCTCGACACCGTGGCCGCCGTGTACGTCGAAGGCAAGTACGACCGCGGTACCAACTGGAGTGTCCACGTCGCCTACGTGGACGCCTCGACGGTCCGGGGCGCGTAACCGGACCGCCCGGGCACGACGCGACCCGTGCGACGGACAGGCCCGGCCCGGCGCCGCCGACAACGGCCCGCGGCCGGCCTGTCCGGCCCCTCCCTCCCGACTCCGATCCGACCCCCACCGGCCCCCCCAGCACCGGCTTCCGCCGACCCCCACCCCGACGAAACGGAGACACCACCATGGCGATGACAGTCATGACCCACGACGCCGCACCGAACGCCGACGAGAGGGCCGCGGCCCTGGCCGTCGCGCCCGACATCCCCGACACGGCCGAGCGACGCTTCGTCGTCCTGCGGCGGCCGAGCGGCGGGAGCGGGGGCGCCACCTCGGACATCGTCGTCTACAAGAACATCGCCGCCCACGACATCGGCCCCGCGGGCCCCGACGGCATCCCGGTGCTCGCGTCGAAATGGGCGCGGGACCCGGACGCCGAGCAGTTGGGCACCCTCGACGTCTACACTCCGGAACGGCAGAGCGCCCAGAGCGTCATCGACGGAATCCAGAGAAAGACCCGCCAGGCGGCCGGCGTGTGCGTCAACTCGCGCCACCTGGACGACCGTTCCTTCGCGGCGCTGCAGGCCGCCTGCGCGGCGCAGCCCTGGGCGCAGCAGTTCGTCGTCCTCGTCCGCGACGGCGCCACGACCGGCCCCGTCTACGGCGCCAGGCCCCCGTACTGGCGCCGGTAGGTCCCGGCACCGACCGGGCACCGGGCACCGGGTGCCGGGTGCCGGGCGGGCCGACCGGTCGCTTCCGCGGTCAGGAAGCGCCGGTCCGCCCGCCGGTCCGCCCGCCGGTCCGAGCCTCCGTCCCGCGCCCGGACGCGCCGGACGCACCGCCCACGCCGTCCTTGCCGCGCCGGTGCCGGGGCAGCACCAGATCGGACGGTGCCCCGTCGACGCTGACCGCCTCGATCCACTGCCGTGCCCAGTGCGCCTGCTGATGCTCCACCGGCATGGCGGCGTAACCCTGTTCGATCTCGTGCCGCGCCCGGGCCGGGCGGCCCTGGGCGAGCATCGCGACGCCCCGCTGGAGGGCCAGCCATCCCGGGGTGTACCAGTAGGCGCCCTCCGGCACGTCGGCGTGGTCGACGCCCTCGGCCAGCCGGTCGGCCTCCAGCAGCAGCCGGTCGGCCGCCCTGGCCTCCCCCGCGTGGGCGAGTGCCCGCGCGTGCTGTCCGGTGTCGTAGGCCCGCAGCACCGGGTGGGTGCGGGTGTCGTGACGGGACGCGGCGAACATGCAGGCCGCGGCGGCAGGGTTCCCCCACACCAGCTCCAGGACGCCCCGGTAGCTCATGGTGCGCTCCAGGCGCTCGGGATCCTGCGACTCGTAGGCGCAGGCCACCGCCCGGTCGAGCAACTGCGCCGCCGCTTCGTAGCGCCCGGCCAGGACGTGGCACCAGCCGAGGTAGGTGACGCCCATGGCGGCCACCCCGATCGCCGCGGCCCGCAGGGCGTACGGCGCGTCGTCGGCCGTCCGGAGGGACATCTCGGCCCGCGCGGCGACCATGGGCATGACGCCCGCCGAGGAGGTCGCGTCCTCCAGCACCCGCAGCCGCAGGAGGCCCGACTCCATGTCGAGGACCGTCTGCCGGTCCACCAGCCCCGGCCTGCGGGCCTGGAACTCCGCCCGGTCCTCGTCGGCCGGGAGCAGACCCGCCAGTGCGCCACCGGCGCCGACCGCCTCGTCGAGCAGGCGGGCCAGTGCCGGATCCGGCGTCCGGGCACCCGACTCGAAGCGGCTGATCGTCGGCTGGGACACGAACACCGTCGCCGCCAGGGCCGGCTGGGAGATGCCCGCGCGGCGGCGCAGCAGCCGCAGGGTCCGCCCGAAAGAGGTCATGCCCAACCCCTCGATGGTTCGTACGCGTGTCGAGCGAGGGGAGTCTACTCCCGTCCGCCCCCCTTACGACTGTCCGTCAGGGTCGCGCCGCGCCCCGGGACCTCGACGGTGCCCACGGTCCGCTCGTGGGCGCCGGTGACGCGGCGTGGTCACGGGCGGGCCGCGGTGGCGAGTCGGGCGAGGTCGACCTCGACGCGGGTGTCGTGCTTGTCGGCCAGCCAGCGGTCGATGTCCAGAAGCCACCACCGGCGCACGTGCACCACGTAGAAGCGGCGCGGCCCGTCACCGGTGAACTCCGGCTCCGGGAGGAGCCAGGCCGCGCGGACCTCCGGGTCGGGATGGTTCAGCTCGTAGTACACCTGTCGGTGCCACGGGACCTCGGCGGCCGGCACCGCCTCGCAGCGGCCGGTGAACTGGGCGCCGTCCAGTCCGAATCCGGGGGTGCCGAGCAGGTGGACCGAGCCGGCGATGTCGGGCCGCGCGTCGATGTTGCGGGAGTGGCGGGACCGGTGGAGGGAGTAGTAGAGGAGACGGAGCGGGTCGCGGAGGGCGACGAAGTTCACGGTGGAGGCCCAGGGACCGTCCTCGCCGACGGTGGCGAGGGTGGTGAAGCGTCCGTGGTCCAGCAGGTGCGTGCTGCGGGCGACGTGGTCGGCGTACTCGGAACCGGTGGTCACGGTGCTCACGGCGGTCACCGACTCGGCGGGGTGGGGCCGCTGCCCATCGCCACCGGCGGGTCGTTGAGCAGGGCGGCCTCGGCGAGCCGCCACCAGTGGCTCTGCTCGGTGCGGCGCTGCTCCCAGGCGCGGTCGCGGCCGCGGGCGGAGACCTGTCGGCGGTAGGTGCCCCAGGCGGCCTCGTCGGCGAAGGTGACGAGGTGTTCGAGGGCGTGCACATGGGTGCCGACGGTCCGCACGTACCAGCGGGTGGCCAGCACGGTGTCGAGTCCTTCGTAGAACCACTTCTCGCGTTCGGCGGCCCAGGCCCAGAACCCGGCCGGGTCCGCCTCGGCGGCCTCCGTCAGCTCGAGCCGGTAGTGGAGGTGGAGCATGGTCGTTTCCTTCCCTCGATCGGGATCCTCGGGTCGGGATTGTCGGGTCGGGATTCCCGGTTCAGGGTTCCCGGTTCAGGGTTCCCGGTTCAGGGCAGCGGTGAGTCCCAGCAGGCCCACTCCGGCCCCATGGCCAGGGGGTGGGTCCGGGCCAGCTCCCGCCAGCGACCGGCGGCGGCGATGTTGTGCTCGCGCTGACGGGCGGGAGTGCAGACGGCACCGTGCACCGGGAGGACCACGGCGGCGAGCGGGGTGAGGCGGGCACCGCGGCGCACCTTGACGTCCCACGCGGAGATCGCCGTCCGGTAGCGCCGGAAGCCGCACTCCGCGGCGTAGTCGAGCGGTGCGTGGTAGGTCAGCAGGAAGTACTCGTTCGTGGGCGCGGTCCGCGCGTAGTCGTAGCCGAAGTAGCGGGCGTACAGCCGGTCCCCGTGCTCGTAGCAAACGGTGGCGGCCACCAGCTCGGTCCCGCGCAGGCCCAGGAACGCCACGGCGTCGTCGAGCAGACCGGTGGCGCGCTGGGCGTTCAGGGCGTCGAGCACCACCTGCGGCCCTCCGGAACCGCCGTGCCGGGCACGGTTCTGGGCAATCAGGTACGCGATGCGGGCGACGATGTCCTCGGTCGGCCGGACGGTCTTGATGACCGTTCCGGTGCGCTGGAAGGCGCGCATCTCGCTCCTGCGCCGGGTGCGGCTGTGCTGGTCGGCGCGGGCCGTCAGCTCGCCGGCGCCGCCGGGCGGTACGGGCAGGTACGTGTCGGCCGAGTGCAGCAGGGCGCGGGCGCGCGGGTGGGCGGCCGCCAGCTCCAGGGCGTCGGCGCCGGCGAGGTAGGGCATCACGACTCCGTCGGCGCCCCGGTCGGCGGCGAGGTCCAGCGCGCGGTTGAGGAGTGCCCTCAGGACAGGGCGCCGCTGCGGTCCGCGGACGCACACCAGTTCGTTGCAGACCGCGCGCCGGGTGCCGAGCCAGAGGTGCTCGCCGCGGCCGGCGACCGTACCCGGCAGACTGCCGGGCAGGATGCCGGACAGGGAGAACATCGCGTCCTCGCCGCCCTCGCCGGGCCAGGTCGGCAGCACGCCGAGCAGGTCGCCGGAGACGGAGGCCGTGACGACCGGATCCGCGCCGGAGGCCAGGTGGGTGGAACGCACCCAACGGTGGCTGCCGTAGAAGTTGTCGGCCCCGACCAGGCGCTCCCAGGCGGCGGCGTCGATGCCGTGGGCATCGGGGAGGACCCGGGTGGCGATCGCCCCCGCGGTCGACGTGCGGAGCGCGTTCACGGGGTGGACGGGCGAGGAACGGACGTGTCGCGGGCGGCCGTACCGGGGGTGGACGGGCCCTTGACGCACGTGATCAGCGAAGCGTGCGGCGAGCGCAGGTACGGCTCCCAGAAGCTCGCGCCGTGCTCGCGCATCCCCTGGTCCGAGACCCGGAACGGGGGCCAGCCGATGTCGGTGAAGCCCACCTCGGTCAGCGCGCGCTCGAGCGCCCGCCGGCTCCAGTACCGGGCCGTGATCGTCTCCTGGTAGGGACCGAACTCCAGCTCCAGGGTCACCTTCGAGGCGTCGAACCGCGGCTCGGCGTCGAACAGTCGAAGCCCGTAACGCCGGTAGTACTCGCGCCCGCCGTCGTAGTCGGGGTTGACCGGCAGGGTGACGAACCGGCCGCCGGGCTTCAGCGCCCGCGCCGCCAGGCCGCACAACTCCACCAGTTCCGCGTACTGTTCGGCGTAGGGCAGGACGTAGACGCCGAGCGCGGCGTCGAAGGTCCCCTCGAGGGCGGACGGCAGGGTGCGGACGTACTCGATACCCCGCCGGTCCGCGGGTTCCTGTGCTCTCGCGTAGGAGAGCATGCCTTCCGAGACGTCCTGACCCATCACCAGGTCCGCCCCCTGCGCCTTCAGCAGGCGCGAATAGAGGCCGGTACCGCACCCGATGTCCAGAACGCGTTCACCTCGGACGCGGCCCAGGGCCGCCAGTACGCTGTGGGATTCCAGGTCCTTCCGCCACGGCAGGGCGAACATGTCCTCGTACATCTGCGCCAGGCCGTCGAATTGACTGCTCATGTCGCCTCATTTGATTCTTGGTCCGTGCTGTCGGTCGGGCATGCCGCGGCAGGGCCGAGGGGCAGGGTCTCCCTGACCTGGTCCGTTCCGCGCGCATGGGGGCCGCCACGAAGTGACGGGCATGGGAACGATCTGCGGAGGAGAGTCCGTGGGCGGGGCTCGATCCGTCACCGCCGGACGACTGCGACTCTCGCGCTAGAGGTTATTCCCGGGCAGCCGGATATGGCCAGACCCGCGACCCGGATATTTCCAATTCATACAATAGGCTTGTAATTTCCCACGAGGTCGATCCCGGCACGCCCGCCACACCGGCACTGCCGTGTCCCCGCCGTCCCCGCCGTCCCCCTACTGCGGGCTGATCCGGGTTCCGCCGTCCAGTACGCCCCCCACCTGGACGCTGCCCCGGGCCGGGCGTTCCACGGCCAGGGTGTGGTCCGGTACCGGCCGGTCGACCGACCAGTCCGGGCCCTTGGCGGTGAGCCGGGCGACCCGCCGGCTGCCCGCCGCCAACAGGAACTCGGTGCCCTGCGGGGAACGCCACCAGGTCCAGCCCATGGTGTCCTGCTCGAACCGGCTGCACGACCGGCCCGGACCGCCGCCGGTACGCTGCGGCCCCGGGGCGGCGGGCAGCAGGACGGCGGTGGCGGCGCTGCCCTCGCCCGTCCAGCGGTCGGCGCGCAGGCAGACCCAGGACGCCGAGCCCGCGTTCTGCGGCAGCGGCTGCACCGCGAACGCCCACAGGTTGAGCTGCTTGACACCGGGCGTGCCGTCCGGGGCCGCGCAGCCCGCCCGGGCCCAGGCCTGCAGCGCGTCCGGGCCGGTCGCCTCGCGCGGCGCGCGCGCCGGCTGGCTCCGGTCCGGGGGCGGCGTGTAGGTGAGGTGGGCCGGGACGAGCCCACCGAGGTCGGCCAGCAGGAAGGCGTGCTTCTCCGCGATGAGGGAGGAGGAGCGGAGCTGGAGCACGGTGGCTCCCCGGCAGTCCGTCGGCGCGCCGCCCGGTGCCGCCGGGGTGAGGCCCCCGGGATGCTCGAGGGGGCGGGCGGCGGTGTCGGGCCGGTCGATCCGGCGGGTCTCGGCGGTCTCCACCCAGGGGGCCAGCAGGTAGCGCACGGAGTCGCCCTGACGGTGCAGCACCACCGCTCCGGCCGTCGTCACGTCCGAGTCGTCGGCGCGCGCGAGGTCGAGGCCGCCGCCGGGCCCGTCGGTGTAGCGGGCCAGCCGCTGCCCGTCGTACAGCAGGACCACGGCGGCGCCGTCCACCGTGCCGGCGTAGAGCAGCCGGGGCGCGGCGAGCGGCGGCGCGGTGTCGGTGCCCGGTTCGGCGCGGGTCCGCGGGCCGGGGCGCTCCCAGGCGGTCAGCGCGCGGCCGAGCAGCGCGGCGTCGTCGGTGCGGTCGCCGCGGGCCGGCCAGGCGGTGAAGTCGACCCGCGCCGTGTGCTGCCAGAGGTCCGCGGGCGCCCGGACCAGTCCCGCCGGAACGGCCCCGGCGTCGACGGGTGGTGGAGGCGCCGGCCTGGTGGTGGTGGAGGAGGAGGTCGTCGCGGTCGGGCCGGTGCCGACGAGCGCGACGGCCGCGGCGGTCAGGCCCAGCGCACCGGCCAACAACCCGGCGGTCAGCGCCCGGCGGCGACGCAGCAGGTCGGCGGGCTGGACCCGGACGGCGCACGGGTCGAAGGCGGACAGGTCGACGGCGGACAGGTCGAAGACCGACAGGTCCGGCGCCGTCCCCGCACCGGCACCGGCCGCCGCGTCGAGCGCCCGTTGGACCTGCCCGACCCCGGCGTGCCGCAGGACCTCGGCGGCCTCCGCGACGGAGAGGTCCTCCAGGGCGCGGAGCGCGAACGCGGCCCGGGCCGGCGCGTCGAGCGCCGCGAGCGCCTGCTCCAGCGCGGTGTCCTGCTCACCACCGTGCGGGGTGAACAGCCGCAGGCCCCAGACCCGGGGCGCCAGCGGCCGGCGGGCGGGGCGGGGGCGCAGCACGTCGCGCAGCACCCGCAGGCGCAGTGCGGCGTACACGGGGTCCTCGTCGGCCGGAGCCGGGTCGGCCCGGCGCGTCCAGCGGGAGGGCAGGGCACGCTGGGCGGCCGCGTGGGCGGCGATGACGCGGCTGTGCCGGTCCCGGTCGGCGGGCAGCACGAGGTACGCGAGCCGGACCAGCCTGCGGTAGTGGCGCACCAGGGCCGCCTCGGCCTGGAGCAGCGGGCGGGCGGCGGCCCCCCGGGCGGGCGCCGCCAGGTCCATCGTCCGTCCTGCCAACGGGCCCTCCCCGGATTCGTCGGTGCTGTCGTGGCGGACGGTCCAACGAGTCGATCATGTGATGGTTGCGCCGTCCGGGGGGGGTCGGCACCGGTCCGGGCCGGCGCCTGCCCGGGGCGCCCGCCCGACCGCTCCCCGAATTCGGGGGAGGCAGCGCTTTCAGGGGAGGTAGCGCTCCAGGGCCCGCGCGCCCTCCTTCTCGATCAGCAGCCGCGCCCGCTCCAGGCGCTCGGGAGTCGGCTCACGGCCACTGGCCATCACCAGGTCCTCCGCGTCGAACGGCCGCTCCGACCCCGTGAACAGCTGGACCGACCGCTGGGTCCCCTGCTCCGGACCGGATCCCGGGTCTCCATCCATCGCACACCTCCTGGACAACTCGCTCGAACCTCCATCCTGGTCCTCCCCCGCCCGTACCGCACCCCGACGGGCGCCTTCGACCGGGACGGCGGCGCGTTCCGGGGGAGGTCGGAGGAGGAGATCGGGAACGGCGCTGCCGCTTCGTGCTCCCCGTGCCTTGCCGGACCTGCGGACCCGGGGCCGCCCTCCCGGAGGACTTCGGGGGCGCACCGGGGCGGCCTGACGGGACGACAACTCGCCCTGCCCGGAGCCGATCCTGGCCGTAAGCACGGAGCCACGGGCGGGCGCGACGTCCGGCAGTCGTCAATGCGCCGTTGTGCCTGAAGACGAGCGCGAAGTGCTCCGGTTCGGCGGGGGCGGCGGCGTGGTCGATCTCTGTTGACTGTCCCCACGCCGCGAGTTGCACACGGACGATCGCGGCCCGGAAACCGTAGTCACCAGGGGGAACCGGCAAGTATGCGCACGATCACGAAACGGTCGCGGGGGTAGCGGCTGTCATGACCGGAACAATGAAGGACGGCCGCGCGGCCGGGCCCGACCTCGTCGGCATCGGCATCGGGCCCGCCAATCTGGGGCTGTCCGCCCTCCTCGATCCCCAACCCGCCCTCACCGCAAGGTTCTTCGAACGAAGGAGCCGCTTCGCCTGGCACGACGGGGCGATGCTCCCGGCGGCGGCCCTCCAGGTGCCGCCGCTGAAGGACCTGGTCACCCTCGTCGATCCGACCTCCCGCTTCTCCTTCCTCAACTTCCTCGCCGAACAGGGCCGCCTCTACCGGCACTTGATCGCCTCGCGGAGCGGAACACCGCGCGAGGAGTTCGAGCAGTACTACCGCTGGGCCGCCGACCTGATGCCCCAGCTCACCTTCGGCACCGAGATCACCGAAGTCCGCGCCGAGGAGAACGGGTTCAGCGTCCACGACGCCACCGGCACCGTCACGAGGACCCGCAACCTCGTCCTCGGCAGCGGCCGCCGACCGCACGTGCCGCGCTGCGTCACCGCCCGCGGGGCACGCGTCCTGCACGCCGCCGAGATCATGCACCGGCGCCCCGAGACCCTCGGCAAGCGTGTGGCCGTCATCGGCGGAGGCCAGTCCGGCGCCGAGATCGTGCACTGGCTCCTCGGCGACAAGGACGTGCTGCCCTCCTTCCTCGTGTGGTCGACCCGGCGCGACGGCTTCCTGCCGCTGGACGACTCCGCCTTCAGCAACGAGTGGTACTTCCCCGGCTACGTACGGCACTTCACGCGCCTTTCCGCGAAACGCCGCGCCGACCTGCTGCGCACGCAGCGCCTGACGAGCGACGGCGTGTCGGCGGACCTCCTCGACGCGATCCACGCGCAGCTCTACCGCCTCGACGCCCTGCGGCCCGGACAGTGCGCCTACCGCCTGAGCCCGGGGCAGGAGCTGCTCGCCGTCGACGGCGGGGCCGACGACGCACCGATCGACGTCGTCACCCGGGACATCGACACCGACAGCGTCCACCGCGAACACGTGGACGTCGTCGTCCTGGCGACCGGGTACCGCAACCACACCCCCGCCTACCTGGAGCCCCTGCGCGAGCTGATCCCGCTCGACGAGGACGGCGCCTTCCGCGTCCGGGCGGACTACTCCGTCCAGCTCGACGGCCCGCCCGGCTGCCGGATCTTCGTCCAGGGCGCCGCCGGCCACACCCACGGCGTGGCCGACGCCAACCTCAGCCTGATGGCCTGGCGCAACGCCGTGATCGCGAACGCCGTCGCCGGGCGCGCCCTCTACCGCACGGACCGGGACAGCAGCACCGTCACCTGGTCCCCCGCGCCGGCCCCGCACACCACCAGCCCCCAGGAGAGGACCGCCCGTGTCTGACGTACCCGCCCACCCCGGCGGCCCCGTGGGCTGCCTCGCGCCGGTCCCCGGGCCGGACGGTATCGTGCTGCGCGAGCACGATCTGACCGGCATCCCGGCCCCGTTCTCCTCCTCGGTGTTCGTCCTGCCGCCCGGCGCCGTGACCGACCCCGACGTCCACGACGTGCTGGAGACCTGGTTCGTCGCGGCCGGCCAGGGACACGTGGAGTACGGCGGAGCCACCCGTCCGGTGGCCACCGGCGACTGCTTCCACTTCGCCGGACGGCGCCCGCACCGCGTGCGCAACACCGGAACCACCGCGCTGACCGTCTTCTCCGTGTGGTGGTCGGCGTGAACACCGTCCTGGTCCTGGGCGGGGCCGCACCCGCCGACGCCGGGCACGGCCGCGACCTGAGCCTGCGCGCGCTGACGCAGTTCAAGGCCCGCGGCAGCCGCGTCGTCGTCACCGACACCGCCGCCGCCCTCGCCGCCGCCCCCGAGTACGCCGCGCTCGCGGACGAGACCCACGTCCTCGACCACACCGACCCCATGGCCTGCGTGCGGTGGGCGCTGGCCCGACGGGCGCACCACCCGGTGGACGCGGTGACGGGCTTCCGCGAGTACTCCGTCGTCGCGGTCGCGGAGGTGGCCGCCGCACTCCGGCTGTCCGGCAACCGGCCCGAACTCGTCCGCACCGTACGCACCAAGGACCTGTGCCGGCGCGCGCTGCGCGATCTCGGCTTCCGCCAGCCCGCCACCGCCCTGTGCTCGACCCCGCAGGACGTCGCGGACTTCCTCACCCGCCACGGCGGCCCCGTGGTGGTCAAGCCGCGCGACGCGGCGGGCAGCGAGGGCGTCGTACGGGTGGACGCGCCGGACGGGGCGGCCCGGGCCTTCGAGCGGGCGCGGGCCGGCGCGGGCCCCGGCCCGGTGCTCGTCGAGGAGTTCGTGACCGGCCCCGAGTACAGCGTGGAGGGCCTCTTCACCGGTGGCATCCCCCACGCGCTGGCCGTCACCCGCAAGATCCTCGCCCCCGGCACCTTCGTCGAGGCCGGACACGTCACACCCGTCGAACTCCCCGACGGACGCCACCGGGACATCGCCCTCGAGGCCACCCAGGCCCTGGAGGCCCTCGGGCTGAGGTACGGGATCTTCCACGTCGAATGCTGGCTCACCGCCGAGGGCCCGGTCCTCGGCGAGGTGCACGTGCGGCCGGGCGGGGACTGGCTCCACGCGATGGTCGAGTGGTCCCACCCCGGGTTCGAGCTCCTCGGCGGCCTCCACGACGACCTGCTCGGACTCCCGGTCACGCTGCCCACCCGCCCGGCACGCGGCGCGGCCGTCCGCTTCGTCCTGCCCGAGCCGGGTCTCGTCACCGCCGTGGAGGGCTGGGACGCGCTCTCGGCCGACCAGCGGCTCATCCACGCCGAGCTGGCGGTGACGCCCGGGAACGTCGTCGCTCCCCCGCGGTCCTCCGCCGACCGGGCCGGAACCGTCTGCCTGGGCGCCGACAGCGCCCGGGCCGCGGCGGACGGCGTCGAGGCGCTGCTCGCGGGCCTGAAAGTGCACACCGCCCCCCGGCGGGCGGACGGGGACGAAGCGGCCCGGTACGACGCCGCCCCGCACGACACCGCCCCGCACGACGCCGTCCGCACCGCGGACGCCCCCGACCACAAGGACCCCCGATGACCAGCACACCGCCCGCCGCCACCGTGGCGCGGATCGCCGAGGAATGGGACTCGTACCAGGAGGTCCCCGCCATCGACGAGGCCTACGCCGAAACCCTCGGCGACCAGTTCGCGGGCCAGTTCAGCGGCGCCACCCCGCGCTACCTGGAAGACCTGGCCGCCCGCCTCGGCTGGAACCCGCACACACGGGTCCTGGACGCCGGCTGCGGTACCGGCGGCCTCACCGCCGCGCTCTCCGCCCGCACCGGCTGCACGGCGGTGGGCCTGGACGCCAGCCCGGCCGCGGTACGCGTCGCACGCACCCGCCTGGCGGGCCGCCCGGAGGCCGCCCGCGTCAGCTACGCCGTCGGCGACATGGGAGACCCGGCCCTTCCGCCCGGCTCCTTCGACGCCGTGCTCGCGATCGGCTCCGGGTACTGGTCCGACCCCGCCACCACCGTCGGGAACTGGCGGACCCTGCTGCGCGGCGAGCGGCCCGCGGTGGTCGTCGTGATCAGCCGCATCCTGCGCCCCCAGACCCCGTACGACGTCGAACTGACCTTGCAGGAAGGGCTGTTCGCACCGCACCCGAACTGGGAGACGGCACTGCTCGCAGCCGGCTTCGAGATCGAGGTGCGGGACCTCACCGAACCGGACGCCCAGTGCGTGGAGCGCCTGTACGCGGCGCTCGCCCGCCGACTGCCCGCGCTGCGCGCTCAGCTGGGCGACGCACCCGGCGAACGGTACCTGGCCGAGGTGCAGGTGCTGCGGGACGAGCACCGGGCGGGCCGGATGCGGCGTACGGAGATCGTGGCGAGGCTCGGCGGACAGCCATGACACCCCCCGGGCCCGCAGCACCCGCCCGCGCGAGCGGCGAGGCGGCGGACCTGGCGGTCGTCGGCGCGGGGATCGTCGGCGCGGCCATCGCCTTCGGCGCACTCACCGACCGCCCCGGCAGCCGCATCCTCGTGCTCGACCAGGGGGCGAGGAACACCGCCACCGAGCGCTCGCTTGGCGTGCTCGCCCCCTGGGCCGCCACACCGGGCCAGCGGGCCCTGCTGGAGCGCGGCACGGCCAGGTTCCACGACCCGCGCCTGCACGCGCTCGTCCGCCCGCACCTGCGCCGCGTGCCCGTCCTCGTGGTCGCCGGCGCCCCCACCCTGGAACGGCTCGCCCGATGCACGGTGGGGGCCACCATGGGACCCGCCTCCCCCGGGACGGTGCGGGCCGCCCGGGACGCCTGCGGCGAACTGCTCCTGCGACCCGGCGACGGCCTCGCGACCGTCCACGGCGGCATCGCGGTCGTCGACACCGCCGCCGCGGCCGCCGCCCTGATCGGCGCGGTCGTCGACGCGGGCGGCCACCTGCGCACCGGCGCCGGCGCCCGCGTGACACGGATCGACACCGCGCGTCCCGGCCCGCAACGGCTGCTGCTGTCCGACGGATCGAGCGTCACCGCGCGCAGGTCCGCACTGGCGACCGGCCCGTGGCCCAGTCCGACGATCGGGTCCGGGACGCGGACCGACCGGGGCGAGCAGACCCCGTGGCGCACCAAGCGGATGGCGGCGCTGCGCATCGACCGGGAGCTGCCCGCCGGCGCGCCGATGGTCTGCTTCCCCGACGACGACCTGTTCCTCCTGCCCGCCCCCGGCGGTAGCGGCGGGGCTTCCGGGCGCGCCCCCGCAGCGGGTGGAGCGTGGGTGAGCTTCCGCAGCGAGCAGTGGGACGTCACGGCCGACGGCGGCCCCGACACCTTCGGCCCGCACACCCTCGACGAGGGGCTCGCCGTCCTGGGCCGCCGGCTGCCGGGGCTGCTGGCGGCGGCGCATGCGGGACGGGCGGGCGTCGACGGCTACACCCCCGACCGCACGCCGCTCACCGACCTCCCGGCCCCGGGCGTCGCACGGGCCTCGGCCGCGTCCGGCGCCGGTGCCCGCCTGTGCTGGGGCATCGCGGACCGGGTGCTCGAACTCCTCGCCCCGTGAACGACGCCGTGAACGACACCGTGAACGACGCGGAGCCCCGCCCCCGCCTCCTCCCCCTCCGCCCGCACCTCCGTCCCTTCCGCCCGACCGACGTACGGACCGCGCATGACCGATCACCTGATTCTGGCCGCCCTGCCCACCCCCAACGGTGAACTCCACCTCGGACACCTCGGCGGCCCCTTCCTGGCCGCCGACGCGCTCGCCCGCCACCTGCGTGCGGAGGGCCACCGCGTCACCACCGTCTCGGCCACCGACGGCCGGGAGTCCTACGTCCTGGACGCCGCCCGCCGGGAGGGCCGCACCCCCGAGGCCACCGCCCGCGACTACCACGCCCGCATCGAGGCGGCACTGACCGCGACCCACTGCCGGCCCGACGTCCTCCTCGACGTCCACGACGAAACGGCGGAGGCGGACCACCGCGGCTGGCACCACACCCTCGCCGAACGCCTCGCCGAACGCGGCCGGATCGAGGTCCACCGCGAACGCCTGCTGTCCGACGCCGGCACGGGTGAGGAACTCGTCGCCTGCTGGCTCGCCGGACGCTGTCCCGCATGCGGGGAGGAGGTGGCCGGATACACCTGCGAGGCGTGCGGCATGTGGTTCCAGCCCACCGACGTGCGCGAACCCCGCCCCCGCCACCCGCGCGAGCGCGTCACCGCGACCGACACCGCCTCGGCGTTCCTGCGCCTGGACCCAGCGGCCCTCCTCGCCATGGCACGCGAACGGCGCGTCCCCGGCGACTACCTGGACCTCGTTCGCGGCTACCTCGAACTCAACGGACCCCGCTGGCGGCTGTCGCACCCGCTCGGCTGGGGCGTCCCCTGGACCACCCCCGCTCCCCTGGCCCCCCGGCAGGTCCACTCGACCTACGCCCTCGGCACCACCGCGATGTTCCTGCTGGCCGGCCGGGAGCACGCCCGGGCGCACGGTCTGCCCGACAACCCCCTGCTCGCGGGCGGGCCGCACCGGCCGCGCTTCACCCTGTGCTTCGGCATGGACGGAGCGCTCCCCCTGCTGATGCAACTCGCCGTCCAGGAAGCCACCGGGCTGCCGTGCGCCCCGGACGAGTACCGCTTCAACCGGTTCATGACCCTCGACGGGCAGAAGTTCTCCACCAGCCGCAACCACGTCGTCCGGGTGCTGGACTACGTGGCGGCCGGGCTGGACACCGACGCGCTCCGCTTCCACCTCGCCCGGCTCAGCCCCGGGGAGAAGCCCACCGACTTCTCCCCGGAGGTCTTCGCCGACGACATCACGCAGACCCTGGCCGGACGGCTCTCACGACTGCTCGACGCGTGCGAGGCCGGCACCCCGGCCCCGCACACCCGCGCCGCGAGCGCCCCGGCCTCCGTCCATCGCCTCTTCGAGGACACCGCGGCCCGGCACCGCGAGGCGCTGCGCACCGGTGACCTCGCCCAGGCCGCCGCCGCGGTGGACGACTGGCTGGCCCTGGCCCCCGACGCCGTCGAGGCGACGGGCGCCACCCGCGTCCTCGCCGTCCTGGCGGCCCTCGCCGCCCCCCTCATGCCCCGCTGGGCCGGCCTGGTCCAGGAGCGACTGCGGCTGCCCGACACACCGTCACTCGCGGCGGCCGGCCGGCTGCTGTCCTCGGACACGCTCCACCTCCCCGACCCCGCCCCCGGTTCGCTGCCCCGCTTCGCTCCCGTCGACGCGGCCGAGGTCCGGGCGCTGACCCGCCGCACCGCCTGACCGCTCCCTGTCCCGCCCGCGCCCCGTCCACCCACGTGCCGTGCCGCCCACGCCCACGCCCACCAGACCCGCCCGGAGTACGCATGCCGTCCGTCCTGTTCGTCAACACCCGCAGGTCCCCCCTGGAGGTCAACGCCACCGCCCTGGCCGCCCACCGACTCGGGTTCGAGGTCCTCGTCCTGGCGGACCGTCAGCCGCCGTTCGCCGGTGAACTCGTCGCCGAGACCCGCATCGTGGACACCTTCGACACCGCCGCCGCACGCGAGGCCGCGCTCGAGCTGGTGCGGCGCCACGACGTCCGGGGCGTCCTCACCTGGGGCGACCGCGACGTCGAATTCGTCGCCGGACTCACCACTGAACTCGGCCTGCCCGGCCTTCCGCCCGCGGCCGCCCGCACCGTACGGAACAAGTTCCTCACCCGCGAGGCCCTCGCCGCCGCCGGCCGCCCGGACCTCATGCCCCGCTACGCGCTCGTCCACGACGAGGAGTCCCTGGGCCGCGCCGCGGCCCACGTCGGCTACCCCGCCGTCCTCAAGCCCACCGGCGCCTCCGGCAGCCGCGGCATCCACCGCGTCCACGGACCGGACGACCTGGCCACCGAGTACGGGCTGCTGCGGAGCTTCACCCGTCCGGAGCGCGACCCGATCTTCCGGGCCAGGCCCGGCGAGCTCATCTACGAGGAGTTGCTCGGCGGGACGGAGCACAGCGTCGAGGGGCTCGTCGTCGGCGACGAGATCCGCATCGTCGGCATCACCGACAAGTGGGTCGCGGCCCCCTACTCCGTCGAATACCTGCAGATCCATCCGACAGCCCTCGACCGGGGACAGCAGGACGCCGTCGAGGAACTGGCCGCGCGGACCGTACGCGCCGCCGGGATGCGCGACTGCGCCTTCCACCTGGAATGCCGGCTGCTGCCCGACGGAACCGCCCGGCTCCTGGAGATCGCGGGCCGGATCGGCGGCGGGTACATCACCTCCCACCTGATCCCCCTCGCCACCGGGATCGACTTCTACGCCGCCGCGATCGCCGTCGCCACGGGCAACGCGCCCGACCTCGAGCGGCGCGGCGCGCTCCACGCGGGCTCCCGCCAGCTCATCAGCCCCCGCGCCGGCACCTTCACCGGGTTCACCGGGCTCAACACCGTCCTCGAGCTTCCCGGAGTCGAGCACGTGGCCCTCGACCAGGCCGTCGGCACCCGCGTGGCGCTGCCGCCCGAGGACTACATGAGCTGCGTCCTCGGCTCCGTCATCGCCCGCCGCGCGAGCCACTCCGCCGTGCACGAGGTCCTCCGGCAGGCGGCGCAGGCCGCCGCGCCCGCCTTCGCCGAACCGGGCCAGGAGCCGGAGCACGGCGAGAGCCACGGCCCGAGCCAGAGCGCGCCCGCCGCCCATGCCCGCTGACGCCGCAGGCGCCACGGCAGGTGGCACAGCGGCCGCCGCCGACCCCGCCGCCCCGCCCGGGGCCGGGAGCGCGGCGGCCGGGGCGGGGAGGGCGGCGCCCGGGGCCGGGAGCGCGGCGGCCGGGGCCGCCCTGCTCGCCCAGTGGACACTGGCCTGCTGCGCCGTCTGGGCCCTGCTCACCGTGCTGCCGCTGCACCTCACCCAGCGGCACCACGGCGCCGGCACGGTGGCGGCCCTGGTCACCGAGGCGGTCGTCAGCCTGCGCCTGATGCGGATCCTGGCGGGGCCCGCCCTGGGCAGGCTCCGCCCGCGCACCGCGATCACCGCCGCGCTGGGCCTCGGCGCGCTCGCGTTCGGCGCTCTCGCCGCGACCGGCGGCAGCGCCGTCGTCCTGGCGGCCGTCCTCCCGGTGCTCGGACTGGGGTTCGGCATGAACGCCATGGCCCTGAAGCTGATCGCCGCCGCCGCCCCGGACCGGCGTCGGGCAAGGGGCTTCGCCTCCCAGGCCGTCGCCGTCAACCTCGGCATGGCGCTGGGCCCGCTGGGCGGCGTCGCCCTCCAGCAGCGCTTCGGCACCGCCGCCTTCTGCGCAGCCGCGGCCTGCGTCCACGTGGTGGCGCTCGGCCTCGTCATGCTGGCGGGCCCGCCCGGGGAAGCTGCGGGGGCAGCCGTCGGTGCCGGGCGGACGCGGTGGAAGGCCCTGCTGCGGGAACCGGGGCCGAGAATGCCGCTCGCGCTCACCGCCCTCGGTTTCGTCCTGTACACCCAGCTCTTCGCGACACTTCCGCTGTATGCGAAGGAGGTGCTCGGCGCAGGGGGATCCCTGGGCACCGTGTTCCTCGTCAACGGCGTCCTGATCATCGCCCTGCAACTGCCGGTGACCCTGCTCGCCGGCCGCCTGGGCGTGCGGCCGACGACCCTGTGCGCCGTCGGTTTCGGGTGCTTCGCCGCGGCCTTCGCCTGCCTCGGCGCGGGACGGACCGTGGCATGGCTGTTCGCCGGGGTCGTCCTGGTCACCTTCGCCGAGATGCTGCTGATGCCCGCGCTCGATGTCCTCGTCGGCTCGGCCGGCTCCGCACGCCACCGTGCCGCCCACTTCTCCCTCGCCGCCCTCGCGACCGGGCTCGGCGAGGCGGTCGGCAGCTTCAGCGGCGTGCGGGTGGCCACCGCGGACGGGCTGGGCACCGCACGGCTGTACACCGCGCTCGCCGTACTCACCGCGGCCCTGCTCCTGGGGACCACGGCCGTCCGCCTCCTGCGGACCGCCCGGACCGCTGCGGCTGCGGCTGCCGCTGCGGGCCACGATCCCGGCGTTCCCGGTGACGGGTGAGGGGGCGGTCTGCACCATCCGTTGACGCCCGTACCGGAAAGCGCTTACCGTCACTCCCGCCCGGTGCGTGCGGCGCCGCCCGGGTGCTGCCGCGCCGACCCCCACGGCGCTCCGGCGGCCGTGCGCCGCAACGTCGCACCCGGCATGCCGCACGGTTGCGCCGTCCCACGGTCGCACCGGCGCAACGTCGCACCGTCGCACCCGGCAAGGAGCCCTCTTGATCCCCGAGCCGCACTCCGCCACCCGCCTCCCGCTCTCCCCCACCCGTCCCGCGCACGTCCCCGCCCTTCCCACGCACGTCCCCACCCGCACCCGCCTCCCGCTCTCCCGTCGACGGCTGCTCCAGGCATCCGCCGTCGCCCTGGCCGCCGCAGGCACCTGGTCCGCCCTCGGTGTGCCGACGGCCCGGGCCGCCGACCCGTACGACGAGCTGCGCCTGCGCTGGCGGGCGCTGCTGACCGGCACCGGCTTCGATCCGGCCGCCCAGCCGTTCAGCTCCGCCCTCACCGCCCTCGGCGACCGCGCCCGCACCCAGCAGGCGGCGATGGCACCGACAGGCGGCTCCCTCTGGCCGGACCTGCCGCTCGGCACCGTCTCCGGCAACATCACCGCCAGCTACCTGCGGCTGCGCACCATGGCGCTGGCCTGGGCCCAGCCGGGCACCGGCTCGACCGCGGACCCGGCGCTCGCCACCGCCGTCACCACCGGCCTCGACCACCTGCACGCGATCGCCTACACCCCCACCACGAGCAACTACAACAACTGGTGGGACTGGCAGATCGGCAGCCCGCAGGCCCTGCTCGACATCTGCGTCCTGGTCCACCCGCTGCTCGGCCCCACCCGGATCGCCGACTACTGCGCGGCCGTGGACCACTCGGTCCCCGACTCGAAGGTGGCCGCCTACACCGGCACCTCCACCGGCGCGAACCGGGTCGACCTCTGCCGCGTGCTCGCGCTGCGCGGGGTGATCGGCCGGAACTCCCCCAAGCTGGCCCTGGCCTCCTCCGCGCTCTCCCCCGTCTTCCCGTACGTGCTCACCGGCGACGGCCTCTACCCGGACGGCTCGTTCGTGCAGCACACCTGGGTGCCGTACACCGGCTCGTACGGCGAGGTGCTGCTCGGCGGGCTGAGCAAGCTGTTCGGGCTGCTCGCCGGCTCCACCTGGGCCGTGACCGACCCGCAGCGGCAGACCGTGTTCGACGCGGTGGACTCCGCGTTCGCACCGTTCCTCTACAACGGCCTGGTGATGGACTCGGTGAGCGGCCGGGCGCCCAGCCGGGGACTGCAGAGCGGCGACCCGCTGCACCTGCAGCAGGACGACCACGGTCGCGGACACACGATCATCGGGCACATCCTGCGGCTCGCCGACTCCGGTGCGGCGCCGGCCGCGCAGTCGGCGGCGTGGCGGGCGGCGGTCAAGGGCTGGATCACCCGCGACACCTACCGCCCGTACCTCACCAACGCCGCCGTGGACGTCCCCGAACTCGCCCGCGCCCAGGCGCTGGTGAACGACTCCGGCACCGGACCGGCCGCCGAGCCGGTCGGCGCACGGCTCTTCGCGATGGACCGGGCGGTCGTCCGCCGGCCCGGCTGGGCGGCCTCGCTGGCCATGTGCTCGGCCCGCACCACCTTCTACGAGACCGGCAACGGCGAGAACCTGCGCGGCTGGCACACCAACAACGGCCTGCTCGCGTGGTGGGGTTCGACCTTCGGCAACGGCCAGTACTCGGACGCCTTCTGGCCGACCGTGAACCCGTACCGGCTGCCGGGGACCACCGTCTCCACCAAGCCCCTGGCGGACGCGGCGGGCGGCACCTGGGGAGCGGCCCGCCCGGACAACACCTGGGCGGGCGGCGCCTGCGACGGCACCTACGCGGCCGCCGGGCAGGCCGTGCGCGGCCTCTCCTCGACGCTGAGCGGCGTCAAGTCCTGGTTCGTACTCGACGATTCGATCGTCTGCCTGGGCGCGGGGATCACCTGCGCGGACGGCGTGCCGGTGGAGACCGTGGTCGACAACCGCAACCTCGGCCAGACCGGCCAGCACGCCCTCACCGTGGACGGCACGGCGCAGCCGACCACCCTCGGCTGGTCCCGGCGCTTCACCGGGGCCCGCTGGGCGGCGATCGCCGGATTCGGCGCCTACCTCTTCCCCGGCGGCGCGACGGTCGACGCGCTGCGCGAGGCCCGCACCGGCAGCTGGCACGACATCAACACCGGCGGCACCGGCGAGACGCTGACCCGCCGCTACCTGACGCTCTGGTTCGACCACGGCACCGACCCGGCCGCCGCCGGCTACTCCTACCTGCTGATGCCGGGCGCGGACGCCACGGCGGCGGCGGCCCGCTCGACCGCGCCGACCGTCACCGTCCTGGCCAACTCCGCCTCCGTGCAGGCGATCACCGACAGCGCCTCCGGCGTCACCGCCGCCAACTTCTTCGCCGCCGGCACCACCGGTCCGGTCACCGTGTCGGCACCCGCCTCCGTCCTGGTCCGCGAGTCGAGCGACACCATGACCGTCACCGTGGCGGACCCGGGGCGCACCGCCTCCACCGTCCAGGTCACCGTCGCCCGGCCGGGCTACCGGACGGCCGATCCCGCCCCGGGCGTCACCGTCCTCACCACCGGCGACTCGGTGACCCTGCTGGTCGAGCTGGGCGGCACCCAGGGCGCGAGCCGTACCGTGACCCTGCGCACCACCGGCACCGCGCCCGCACCGGCCACCGCGACCCGGCTGGCGCCGACCCAGGACGCCTACGTCCGGGACGGCTCGTACGGCGACACCAACTACGGGACGGCGACCACGCTCACCGTGAAGAACACCGACTCCAGCGGCAGCGGCTTCAGCCGGCGGGCGCTGCTGGGCTTCGACACCTCGAGCGTGGGCGGGACGGTCCGCCGGGCGGTGCTCTGGGTGCGCGGGGCGGTGGCCGACTCCGGCGGCACCGAGACCTCGCTCCAGGCCTTCGCCACCACCGGGGGCGGCTGGACGGAGACCGCGGTGACCTGGAACCGGTCCCCCGCCCCCACCACGGCGCTCGGCACCGGCCGGATCTCCACCGCCGCGGACTGGGTCGGCCTGGACGTCACCGCCGCCGTCGCCACCGGCGGCACGGTGACCCTCGCGGTCTGGCAGCCGCTCGGCGCGGTCGGGCTGGCGGTCAACCTGAACAGCAGGGAGAACGCCGCCTTCCGGCCCCACCTGGAGCTGATCACCTCCTGATCGCCTCCTGAGCACCCTGCGGGCGCCCGCGGGTCTGCGGGCGCCTCGGCGCCTCGAGTCTGCGGGTGGCGCGCCGGCGCGCCGGTGTCCCGGCCGGACAGCGTGTGCGGGTACACCTGTTCGGCCGGGACACCGGCTGTCCGCCGATGGCCTGTCGGCAATCAACTCCCGCCCCTACACTGCGAGTCCGACCGGCCGCCGACCAGAACGGCGGACCGGCGGGGACGACCGGGAGTTGGGGCGGATGAGCGACATTGGACTGAGAGTTCCGCACGAGTACCGGGTGGCGTCGAACCGGGTCGGGGGGCTCGCGTTCACCATCCTGCTGCTGTCCTTCGGGGCGCTGCTGCCGATCTGGAAGGACAAGGAGTTCGCCCCGTCCACCAAGGCGATCGGTTCCCTGCTGGTGATCGGCTTCTGCCTGCTGGTGATCGTCGGCGCCGCCCGCGCCGGCACGCTGCTCACCGCCGAAGGGATCACCGTCCGCGGGATCGTGCGCCGCCGGAAGCTGCGCTGGGCCGAGATCGCCCGCTTCGCCAAGGCCGCCAACCCGAACGCGCACGCCAAGGGCGCACCCAAGTTCCTCACCTACGCGTTCCGCGCCGACGGCCGCAAGATCCACCTCCCCTACATCGACGACAAGCACGTCCTGGTGGACCGTGAGGTGGAACGGCTGAACGCGCTGCTGGCCGAGCGCCGCGGCGACACCGACTGACCTCCGAGCAGGCCCGGCGTCGTTCGCTCAGCGCGCCGGTGCCTCCCGGTCGGGGGCGGACGGCAGGGTCCTGAGGCGGCGGACCGGCGAGAGCACGAGGCCGATGACGACGGCGGCGGAACCGGCCGCGGCAACGGTCAGGGCTCCTCGGGCCCCGAGTTGGCCGGTGAGCAGGCCGGCGGACAGGCCTCCCAGGGAGCCGCCGCCGAACAGCAGGGTCCGGAACGCGGCGGTCATCCTGCCCATCATCGACTGCGGCGTCATCGCCTGGCGCAGGCCGACGATGACGACACCGGCCACGCCGAGGCCCAGGTAGGTGGCGAAGAAGGACAGGACGAACATCCCGATCATCACCGGTCGCGGCCCGGTGGCGGTGGGGACGAGCGAGGGTCCGAGCAGCAGTACGGACTGGGCAACCAGGTAGACCTTGCCGAGCGGGAACCGGTCGATCACCTTCCGCGAGATCAGCGCGCCGATCAGGCCGCCGACGGAGGCGGTCGCGAAGACCGCGCCGATCGTCTCCGAGCCGAGGTGGAGGTCGTGGTTGCCGTAGAGCAGGAACATCGTCCACACCGTGACCATGGAGAAGTTGCAGCAGAATCCGATCAGCGCGAGCGACCGGAGCACGCCGTCGCGCATCACCCAGCCCATGCCGTCCCTGAGTTCGCGCCACAGGTGCCGCTCGGCGACCGGTTCCGGGCGCGGCTCGGTGGTACGGATCAGCAGCAGCGAGACGACGGACACCGCGTAGGAGCAGGCGTTGGCGAGCAGGGCCACCGGCGCGCCCACCGCCGACACCAGGACGCCCCCGAGCCCGGGCCCGGCGATGTCGGCGGCGGAGGAACTGGTGCTCAGCCGGGCACTGGCCTCGACGTAGTACTCAGGGCTCTTGACCAGTACCGGCACGTACGACATCCAGCTGACGTCGAACACCACCGACGCGATGCCGACCGTGCAGGCGATCGCCATCAGCAGGGGCAGGTCGAGCGCGTCGCACCAGTACAGCACCGGTATCAGGGCGAGCAGGACCAGTCTGACCAGGTTCGCGCCGAGCATGACCGGCCGCCTCCGGTACCGGTCCGCCCAGACGCCGATCACCAGTGCGAGCCCGAGGTAGGGGGCCAGTTGCAGGAAGCGCAGCAGCCCGACCTGTTCGTCGGTCGCGCCGAACGCGCCGATGGCGGTCAGCGGCAGCGCGAGGCCGGTCACCTGGGTGCCGAGCAGGGAGAGTGTCTCTCCCACCCAGAACCGCGAGAAGTCGGCGTTGTGCCAGAGGCTCCGGCGCGGTGCGGCCGCGGTGTCCGTGGCGTCCGCGGTGTCTGTGGTGGCCGTGGCGTCCGTGGCGTCCGTGCTGTCCGTGGCGACCGGCACGGTCGAGGTCCGGATCATCGGACGCTCCCGGCGAGCTCTGCGACCGCGCCCGCCACCGTGTCGACCTCGTCCTCGGTGTTGTAGTAGTGCGGCGACAACCGCAGGCACCACGACACCTCCTTGTCGGCGAAGTCGAACTGTGCGAACTCCCGGTAGCTGAGCGCGGAGTTGATACCGCGGGCGTCCAGTGCTTCCTTGAACGGCTCGGCCTCCCACCCCTCGATCGCGAACGTCACCAGCGCGGCCGGGTCCGGCCCGCCGTCCAGGGTGCGGAGGCCGGGCACCGCCGCGAGCTGCTCGCGCAACCGTCCGGCCAGGGCCGGGGTGCGCCGGGCGATCGGTTCGAGGCCGACCCGCAGCGCGTAGCGGACGGCGGCGGCGCAGCCGAGCACGGTGGCGTAGGGGAACTCCCACTCCTCGAACCGGGCCGCGGTGGCGACCGGACGGTAGTGGCCGGGGGCGACCCAGCGTGCGCCGTGCATGTCGATGTGCAGCGGCTCGTACCCGGCGGCGAGGGCCCGGTCGGAGACGTAGAGGAAGCCCGAACCGCGGGGCCCGCGCAGGAACTTCCGGCAGGTGGCGGTGAGCAGGTCGCAGCCGATCCGGTCGACGTCGACGGGATACTGCCCGACCGACTGGCAGGCGTCGACCAGGTACAGCAGGTCGAGTTCGCGGCAGTGCCGGCCGACCTCGGCGACCGGCTGCACCAGGCCGGAGTTGGTGGGCACGTGCGTGACGGCGACCAGGCGCGGGCGGTGGGCGCGCATCAGCACGGCCATGGCGTCGACGTCGACGCCGCCGCCGTCCGGGAGGTCGGGGGCGTGCACGATGCGGACACCGTGGCGCCTGCGCAGGGAGAGGAAGGCGATCTGGTTGGAGACGAAGTCGTTGCGGGTGGTGAGGATGACGTCCCCGGGGCGGAAGTCGATCGCGGAGAGGGCCTTGGTGTAGGCGTGGGTGGCGCTCGCGGCGAAGGCGATGTTGCCCGGGCGGGTGCCCAGGAGCTCGGCGAGCGAGGCGTGGAAGTCCTCGACCTCTGCGGCCCGGGCGGCGGACGCCTCGTACCCGCCGATGGTCGCCTCCAGTCGGAGGTGGTCGAGCATCGCCCCGAGCACCGGACGCGGCATCAGCCCGGCACCGGCGTTGTTGAAGTGGATCACGGCCTCACAACCGGGGGTGTCGGCCCGGATGGCGGTGAGGTCCAGGAGCGGTTCCGCACCGTGGTTGAAAGCGCTATTCTCATTCCTCATGAATAACGGTAGCAGTACCGAGGCCCTCGTGGCGATCCTCCGGAACGAGATCACCCGGCTCGCCCCGGGCGACCGCCTGCCCAGCAGCCGCGATCTGATCGCACGTCACGGGGTCGGACCGGTCACCGTCTCCCGGGCCATCGCGCTCCTGTCGGCCGAGGGAGCGGTCGTCACCCGGCCGGGGAGCGGGACCTACGTCGCCGCCCGCCGTCCGCGGACCGCCGGCGGCGAACCGGACACCTCCTGGCAGGCGGTCGCCCTGGCCGGCCGCCAGCCCCTTCCGGACCCCTCCGACGAGCGGTCCGCCGCGCCGGCGGCCGGCACCGTCGCCCTGTCCGGCGGCTACCTGCACGAGGACCTCCAGCCCACCCGGCTGCTCGGCGGCGCCCTCGCCCGGGCCGCCCGCCGCCCGGACGCCTGGCACCGCGCCCCGGCGGCCGGTCTGTCGACCCTGCGCACGGTCTTCGCCCGTCAGGCGGGCGGCGACGTCGGCCCCGAGGACGTTCTGGTGACCGGGGGCGGGCAGGGAGCGCTGTCCATGCTGTTCCGCGCCCTCGCGGCCCCCGGGGCCCCGGTCCTGGTCGAGTCACCGACGTACCCCGGCGCACTCGCCGCCGCCCGCGCCGCCGGACTGCGGCCGGTGCCCGTGCCGATGGACGACCAGGGCCTGCGCCCCGATCTGCTCGCCGACGCCTTCGCCATGACCGGCGCCCGGCTGCTCTACTGCCAGCCCACCTTCCACAACCCCACCGGCACCGTCCTCTCCCCCGAGCGGCGCCCTCGGATCGTCGACGTGGCACGCGCCGCCGGAGCCTTCCTGATCGAGGACGACTTCGCCCGGAACCTGGGCCACGGCCGTCCGGCGCCGCGCCCGCTGGTCGCCGACGACCGCGACGGCACCGTCGTCCACCTCACCTCGCTGACCAAGCCGGCCTCGCCCAGCCTGCGGATCGGCGCCGTCGTCGCCCGGGGCCCGGTCGTGCGGCGCCTGCTCGGGATGCGACGGGTCGACGACTTCTTCATCGCCCGCCCCCTCCAGGAGGCCGCGGTCGAACTGCTCAGCACCCCCGCCTGGGACCGCCACCTGCGCGGCCTGGCCGCAGCACTGCGGCACCGCTGCGCCGTCCTCGCCGATGCCCTCGCCCGCGAAGTGCCCGACTGGACGCTCTCGCAGCTGCCGGAAGGCGGCCTGCACCTGTGGCTCCGGCTTCCCCCCGGCCTCACGGAGGCGGCCGTCGCGGACGCCGCGGCGGCGCACCGGGTGACCGTCGACCCGGGCGGGCGCCACTTCCCGGCCGAACCACCCGCCGCCCATCTGCGTCTCGGCTTCGCCGCCGCGGCCGAACCCGCCGACCTCGTCGAAGCCGCCGCCCGCCTCGCCACCGCGGCCCGCCAGTGCACGCCGACACCCGGCTGACGCCGTGACCGCCCCGGCGCACTGCTCGCGCTGCTCGCCCCTTCCTGTCGGCCGACCTGCCGAACTCACCGGAGCAGGGCCGGAGGAGTCGCAGGGACGGACCGCGCCGAGGCGGCCCCGCATACCGAGGATCTGACATCCTGCGGATCATGAGTTACTGGGATCCGATACCTGCTGTCCGCCTCCTCATAGGCACACCCCACCCGCTGTGGCAGCACGGCATCGTGCGGCACGACTGGTCCGAGCCCGCGCCCGACGGCTGGGAGAACCGGGACTGGCGGAACGTCCCGGGCCCCTTCTACACGGCCGGCACCGACAACTGCCTCACCGGCAGGCAGTGCGCGCCGGAGCACGTCGCGTACGAGGACGAGTACTGCACCGAGTTCGTCTACCGTCAGCCGGTCGAGGCCGCCGGCGTGCACGAGTTGACCTGCGCCGGGGAGTGCGACCCTTTCGGCGCCTACGGAGGGGACGGCGACCGTCACTGGACCCCGGAACTGGTCCGGGACTGGTGGAGAGAGCGCGGAAGAGCACGGGAGTGGGCCCTGCGAGTGGGACGGGGCGAGTGGGCGACGTCCGAGAACCGAGCGTTCCGGGACGCCGCTACTGGGGCACGGGCGTACCTCGCCCACATCGAACACGGTCTTGGGGACTACCTTCGCGACTACATGTTCTGGCTCTCCGAAGGCCGTCCGGCCGCACCCGGTGAGCGCCTGCCGGAGCTCGACTCGTAGGTGCCGGAACGGAGGCCGCACCGAGTTGCGAAGCCGGCCCGACAGCTTGCTCCGCGTGCGTCTATCGTGTACTGCCGTGGGCTACGACCTGTACATCACGCGGCGTGAGAACCTGTGGGACGAAGAGGGCGAGGACATCGGCGCGGCGGAGTGGGAAGCGGCAGTCGCCGCAGACTCCGGAATTGTGGCGGTCCCGCTGCCGGAAGGCTGCCCGGAGAGGGTCGCCGAGCTTGTACCACTGCGGAACGGGGAGTCGTCCGGCGAGCCCTTGTGGTGGAGAGCGGGGCAGATCAAAGCCAAGAACCCGACGGATGCCATGGTCTCAACCATGTGCCGCTTGGCGAAGGCGCTGAATGCCCGGGTCCAGGGCGAGGACGGTGAGCACTACGACATGTGACGTGTGTTCACCGCAACACGTCATGTTCCGTACCGTCATCGGGGCCTTCCTGCCCCACCGTCCACCGCTGCACCTGCGGATCAGCGACTTCCAGATCGTGCACAGGGGCACGTCGACGGCCGACGGACCGCGGACGTCACCACGGGCACCCGATTCGGGGGTTGCCCGCTTCGTGCCCACCGGCCCCCATCCGGACCCACCCGTTCCGGCTCCGTCCTCGCTGTCGGACGGGGCTCCTAGAGTGGTCGGCACACCGAACAACCGGAGGATCCGTGTCCAGCCATCCCGGCGTGCGCGCGCTGTTGGGCGTGCTCGCGCCATGCAGACGAAGCAGCGAAGGAGCCCCTCTTGACGTGGCCGGAGCGGCGGAAGCCGAACGGCGGCTCGGGATACGGCTGCCCTCGGACTACATCGCCTTCATGGAGACCTACGGAGCCGGCTCGATCGGCGGGGACTCGCTGCTGATTGCCGCACCGTACAGCGCATCAGGAGGCAACAATGTGGTCGGCATGACCGAACTCTTCTGGGAACAGGCCCCCGAGCACTTCTCCCACTTGCTGCCCGCCGGCGTAAGTGCCGACATGCTGATCCGGTGGGGTTTCACCGAGGACTGTGCCCACTTGTTCTGGCTGATGACAGGCGAGGACAGTGACGCCTGGCCCATCGCCGAACTCCAGGAGGACGGCGGCCCGTTCACCGTCCACGGAGGCGGGTTCGCCGACTACCTGCGAGCTTGGTGCACCACTGCCGCGGAAACGTTGGACTTCATGCACTGGCGCGAACACGACCACCTCGTCGAACAGGGCCTCAACCCCTCCACAGGCCTCCCCTGGGGTGTCTGAACGGGACTTCTGCGTCGGGGTGAAGCCCGTTCGGCCATCCGTCCGAAGGAGGCCGGCCGGGCTGGCGGACAACCCGGCCGGCCTCGTTGCTCCGTCAGTCCGTCGCGTGGAGTCGGGACTCGGCGAGGGCGAGGCCCGCGATGGCCGCGAGCATCAGCAGTGTGCCGACGACCGTCGCTGCGGTGAGCCGCTCGCCGAGGAGCAGGACGGCGAGTGCCGCCGCGCTGACCGGCTCGATCAGCATCACCACCGATGCCGTGGCCGCCCGGACGGCGCCCGCTCCGGCGAAGTACAGCGGGTAGGCGAGAGCCGTCGTGACGACGGCGACGTAGAGCATCAGCAGGACGACCTGGCCGGGGCGGGCGGCGTGCGGCAGGAGGCCCTCGCCCCGGGCGAACGGCAGCATCACGGCGGTGCCGACGGCGAACGCCCCCACCGTGAGGGCGTACGGGTCCTCTCCCCCGCCGTGCCGTCCGGTCCAGCGTCCCAGGACGGTGGAGACGGCGTATCCGGCGGCGGACAGCAGCGCCGCCCCCACCCCGACGGGGTGGACGACACCCGCCCGGTTGCCCAGGACCAGGATCGCCAGACCGGCCAGGGCTCCACCGACGGCCAGCAGGCCGCCGCGTCCCACCCGCTCGCCCAGGAACAGGCGACCGCCGCCGGCGGTGAACAGGGGGGCCGCCCCCAGGGCGACGATGGTGCCCACGGCCAGCCCGGTGTCCCGCACCGCGGCGAAGTAGGCGGTCTGGAAGACCGCCAGACCGATGCCGGTGCCCGTGAACAGCAGCATGCGCCGGCCCATCGGCCTCGGTGCCCGCGGTGCCCGCGGCGCCCTGCGGGGCCGGCGAAGGGCGCGCGCCGCGAGCAGCAGTGCGACGCCGGTCAGGAAGCGCCAGAACGAGACGGCCATGGGCCCGAAGTCGCTGGACCGGTAGACGATGTCCACGGCGGCCCCGGTGGTGCCCCAGGTCACGCCCGCGAACGCGAGGCAGGCCAGACCGCGGCGCACGGAGCTCGGCGCCGTCACGGGGGCAGGGGTTGTTGAGACAGCAGTTCTCGACACGGAAGGAATCTCCAGACGGAGCAGGTGGTCGTGGTCGCGTCCGCGGGCACAACCGGTCGGCGCGTCACGGCGGCCTGTGGACTGTGGCCTGCCGCCCGGCTACGCGCTGGTGTCGATCGCGACCCGCCTCAGCGGACGGGAGGCGCGAGAACTGCTGCACACATGGGCTCGATCCTACGCCGCAGGCAGGGCCCGTCCTCCCGGGGTGGACCCGGTGGCGCACGGGCCGGTGGGACGCGGTCGCGGGTCGGCGGCCGTCACCCTCGCCCGGGTGGCCGACGGCGGATCGGTACTGTGGCCGGACACCGCGTTGAGAGGTTCCCTCCCCCATGGCCAAGAACGCCGCCGAACCACGCCCCGCAGCCCGCAGGCCCCTGCTGCAGCTCACCGGCGTCAGCCGCTCCTACGGCGAGCGGGAGGTGCTGCACCCCGTGAGCCTGTCGCTGGCCGCCGGAGAGTGCGTGGCGCTGCTCGGACACAACGGATCGGGCAAGTCGACCCTGCTCAGGGTCGCGGCCGGACGGGACGCTCCCAGCAAGGGCACCGTGGTCTTCGACGGCATCCCGATGGACGAGAACGACCCCCGGGTCCGGGCCAGGGTCGCGGTGGTCGGCGACACCGTCGCCTGCTACCCCGACCTGACCGTCCGCGAGCACCTGCTGCTGGTCGCGGTCGCGCACGGGGTCGCGGACGCGCCCGACTGGGTCGCCCACGTGCTGGAGGACCGGATGCTCACGGAGCGGGCCGACGCGCTGCCCTCCGCGCTCTCCTCCGGGCAGATGCAGGCGCTGCTGCTGGCCTGCGCGCTGGTGCGCCCGCGCGATCTGCTGCTGCTGGACGAGCCCGAGCAGCGGCTCGACCCGGACGCCCGCCGCGCCCTCGCCGACCTGCTGAAGGCCGAGCTGGCCGACGGCGTCGCGGTGCTGCTGGTCACCCACCACACCGACCTGGCCCTGGACGTGGCCGACCGGGTGGTGGTGCTGGAGGACGGCAGGATCCTCAGGCAGGGCGCCACCCGCAAGGTGCTGGCGGCGGATCTCGCGGCCCGCACCGCCGCCGGATCGGCGGGTACCCGGTGACCGCCGTTCCTGCCCCGGAAGCAGCAGCCGGGACCGACGACGAGCGGACCGGAGAGGACCGGACGGAGGAGGACGGGACGGACAGCGGCTCGACGGTCGGTGACGAGACCGACACCGATTCCGACGACGACCCGATCGACGACGACTCGATCGACGACTGGACCGACGAAACTCTCGCCCTGCTCCGCGCCCTGCGCGCCCCCCACCGGCGCAACCGCGCCAAGTCGGTCGGCTTCGCCGTCTACTGCGTGATCCTCGTCCTGATCATCTGGGGCGGCGTGCCCAGCCTCGGCCTGTTCCTGCAGGCGTCCATGGGCGCCGACTACACCGGCCACGGCGCCGATCTGCTCGCCGCGATGCCCTCCGGTATCACCGCGATCGGACTGGTCACCTTCCTGCTGCTGGTCCGGGACGGCCTGTGGCGCGGCCCGGTGGTGCCACCCCGGGCGGCGGCCGACTGGCTGCTGATCCACCCCGTCCGGCCCCGCCCGGTGCTCCGGCCGTGGTTCTGGCTGTCCTGCGCCGTGGCCGCGTTCCCCGGTCTGGTGGCGGCGGTCGGCGGCATGGTCGCGCTCGGGCTCACGGTCCGGACCGGACTGCCGGCCGCGCTCGGCTGGTGCCTGCTCGGGGGCCTCTGCGTGCCGCTCCTGGCCACCTGCGCAGCGCTGGTGGTGGAGCGCAGCGACCGCGCCGCCCGCTGGGTGCGCCGGCTCACTCCGGGTCTGACGCTGCTGATCATGGCGCTGGCGGGGCAGAGCGCGCTGGCCGTCGCCGGTCACCCGGTGCGCTGGCTGGAACTGGTCGAACTGTGGTCGGGGCCCTGGGGCTGGGCCGCGATCGCCGCGCTGGCGCCGACCCCGGCCGCCGTGGCGGGCGGCTGGGTGGCCGCCGCACTGCTGCTGGTGTCGACCGGTGCCGCCCTGGTGCTCGCCGACCGGGCCGCCGCGACGGTGCCGCTGGCCCGGCTGCGGGAGCGGGCCAGGACCGCCGCCGGGGTGCTGGCCGCGCTCCGGACGGTCGAGCTGCGCAGCGCGCGGCTGGCGGTGAACAGCGCCAACGGCAGCGCCCGGCAACGCCGGCTCCGGCTGCCCGCGCCCCGGCGGGCCTGGCTGGTGGTGCCGTGGCGGGACACCCTCGCCCTGCTCCGCTCCCCCGCCCGGCTGGGCCGCGCGGCGGTGCTGACCGTGCCCGCGCTGCTCTGCGCCGTCCTCGCGCACGGCGCGACGGGCGGTCTGTCCTGGCTGGCCACCGCCGTCGCGCTGATCTTCGGCTACCTGGCCGTCGCGCAGCTGCTGGAGCCGGCCCGGATCGAGACGGACGACGTCCGGCGGGCCTCCTGGTCGCCGTATCCGTTCGCCTCCCTGATGCTGCGCCATGCCGTCGTTCCGACGCTGGCCGGGGTCCTGCTGGGGCTGGCCTGCACGGGGGCGCTGCTGGCGGCGGGCACGGGCCCGGCGGCCTGGCTCGCACCGGCCGCAGCCCCGGCCCTGGTCGCGGCGGGACTGGTGAACGCCTGCCGCGGGGTGCTGCGCAAGGACCTGCTGTTCTCCCCGACCCAGGGCACCGGCGGCGGTCCCGGCCCGGCGCTGTTCGCCGCCTGGTACGCGGCCGGGCCCGCCGTGGGCGTGGCGGCGCTGACGCCGATGTTCTCCTCGGCGCTGCGCGGCGGGGCGGTCGTGCAGGTCGGCAAGGCCGCCCTGATGGCGGTGGTGGTCGCGGTGCTGCTGCTGCGCTGGGCGCAGGCCAGGGCGGCGAAGATGAGCAGGGCCCGCCCCGGGGAGAGCGCTTCCTAGACCCGTACCGCGACGCTCGACGCTCCGGACGCTCCGGGGCGCGGGGCGTGGGGCGCACCACCGCCCGGGCCCGGTCCGCACTCCTGCGGGCCGGGCCCGTGGTCGTTCGGGAGGGGGCGGCCCGGGCCGTTCAGGTCACCGGCGTCGCCCCGGTCCGGCGCGTGTCCGTCCGCGGTCCGGGTCACGGCGGCGGCGTGGGCCGGCAGCAGTCGGCGGTCCGGTGCCGACGGAGCGCCGCGGCGAGCGGGCCGGGGGCGATCGCGGGGGTGCGTCCGAAGTCCGGGTCTCGGCTGGTGGGAAGCGCCGCCAGGGCGTCCCGGACACCGGCGCACAGTCCGTGGCTGGGCCGGACCCCCTCGAAGGCGGCCAGGGCCGCCGAGCGGACGTCCTGCCGCCCGGCCAGTCGGCGGGCCTGGTCCTGCCAGTGCCCGGCCTCCCGCCGGTCGCCCCGGCCGGCGGCGAGGCAGGCGAGGGCGTGGGCGGCCTGGAAGCAGCCCGCTCCGGCGGCGAGCTGCCACCAGGTGCGCGGCCCGTCCGCCAGTGCCCGGCGCGTGGTCGCGCCGTCCTCGCCGTCGCCTTCGTGGACCGCCAGGTGGCACAGGGCGCCGAGGACGAGCGCCCCGCGCGGGTCGATCGCCGGTGTGTCCGCCAGTGCCGCGATCCACTCCGCCGCCCGGGCGTCCTCGACCACGAGGTGGCACAGGGCCAGCAGCTCGAACCGGCCGCAGTCCAGACGGACCGCCGCCGACGGTGAGGGGCGCTCCGCCGTACGGCCCGCCAGGCGGGCGGCGATCCTGGCCGGCGCCCCGTCGAGCCAGACGGAGGCCCGGCTCCTGGTCACGGGCTCCGGCAGCCGCACCTCCGCCAGCGGCGACCAGGCCGGAGCGCCCGGCTCCGTGGCCCCGGGGGCGGCCTCGGACCGCGCCACGACGGCACGGTGGATGTCGATCACTGCTCTTCCGCGTTCTCGGCGCCCTGTTCGTCCAGGCCCAGCGCCGAGGCGAGCCGGCGGCGGGCGTCGCGGCGCAGGCTGTACACCCCGCTCCTGGTGATCCCCATGACCCGTGCGGCGGTCACGACCGGGTGGCCGAGCACATAGGTCAGCACGACCACGTCGTGCTGCCGCTCCGGCAGTCCGCCGATCGCCGCGAACAGGCCGATCCCGCTCTCCAGTGCCTGGAACGCCTCCCTGGCGTCGGCCATCGCGAAGGCGAACGCGGCGGAGGTGAAGGCCGACGGCCGGGCACGCAGCACCAGCGTGTCGTCGATCGTCGCCCGCAGCACACCCCAGCAGAACTCCTCCACGTTCTCCTGCCGCAGGACGACGTCCCAGTGGGCCGCGAGGTCCGCGAAGACGTCGTCGACCAGGGCGTCGGCGGCGTCGGCGTCACCGAGGTGCAGGCGCGCGTACTCCCAGTACGCCTCGCCGTACATCACCAGCAGGGCCACCAGGTCGTCGGGGAGGGAGGTGTCCGCCGCGAGGCCGCCGACCTCGGCCCCGGCGGTCGGCTCGGGAGGTCCCTGGCGGGCCTCGGGGACCGGGGCGTCGTCGTGCGCATCCGCGCGGCCACTGCCGTCGATGCCGACCATGGGGCTTCCGTCCTCCCGCCTCCGGGGCCGGACCGACCGTCGGTCCGGACCTCGGGGCCTGCTCGGGACCAGACAATCGACCCGGCGCCTCGCATCTGCGGACCGGGCCGGGGTTGAACGGAGTTGTCCGAAGAACACGCGTGCTCGACCGTCGGTCCGCGTCCGGCGTGATCGTTCGGTCAGCGTCCGGTCAAGGACGGTCGGCGGTCGGGGGTCGACGGTCGACGGCTTCCCCGGCGGCGGCGACCGGGGCCGGGCGACGGGCGACCGGCGACCGGCGACCGGCGACGGGCGACGACCGTCGACGACCGGCGCCGGACGATCGGCCACGACCGGGGCCGGCCGGCCGGTACACAGCTGATACACGACTGCGCGACAGCGGAAGCCGCGCCACGACCGGGCCGAAGTGCCGGTCGCGGAGCCTGTAGGCACACCCGGAGGCGACCGCCCCGGGACCTTGTCCCTCGGAGTCCGGGAGGCCGCCACCGTGTCAGTCACCATCCAGTCCGAAGACCGAGACCAGGACCGAAACCCGGGCCGGGACGGCGACGGAGGCCTTTACCGCGAGCAGGACCACGACCGCGAGCAGGACCGGGACCGGCGTACCGGGCCCGGTCGGCTCCCCCCGCTCCGCCGCAGGACGCTGGGGATCCTGGCCCTCGTCGTGCTCGCCGGAGCCGGCGGTGCCACCCTGGCCACCCGGCACGACGGGGACACGGTCGCCGCCGCCGCCACTCGCGTCAACGCGGCGCCGGTGCTGCCGGCGCCCGAGGCGATCGCCGCCCTCGGTCTCCCGTGGCCGGAGGAAGGACAGTCGGCGGTCGCGGCGGCCAAGGTCGGCGTGCTCGGCGTCCAGGGACCGCAGCAGCCGGTGCCGATCGCGAGCGTCACCAAGGTGATGACGGCGTACGTCGTGCTCAGGGACCACCCGCTCAAGGACGGCGAGGACGGACCGACGATCACGGTCGACGCGCAGGCCGCCGCGGAGGCGGGTTCGGTGGACGAGTCCACCGCCCCCGTCACCGCCGGGCAGCGCCTGAGCCAGCGCAAGCTGCTGGAGGTGATGCTGCTGCCCTCCGCCAACAACGTGGCCCGGCTGCTGGCCCGGTGGGACGCGGGCAGCGAGGAGGCGTTCGTGTCCCGGATGAACGCGGAGGCCGCCCGGCTGGGGATGAGCGGCACCACCTACACCGGGGCCAGCGGCCTCGAGGCCAGCACCGTGTCCACCGCCGCCGACCAGCTCAAACTGGCCCGCGAGGCGATGAAGGAGCCCGCGCTGCGGGCCACCGTGGCCCTGCGCGACACCGAGCTCCCGGGCCGCGCCGCACCGCTGCGCAACACCAACAAACTGCTCGACCTGCCCGGGGTGGTGGGCCTGAAGACCGGTTCGACCACCTCGGCCGGCGGGAACCTGATGTGGGCGCTGGAGGTCGCCGACGGCAGGAGCGGCTCGGGGCGCCGGCTCGTCTACGGCGTGGTGCTCGGCCAGCGCGCCGGCACCACCCCCTCCGACGGCCTGCGGGCCGCCCTGGAGCGCAGCGGTCGACTCGTCGACGCCCTGCGGCAGAAGCTGCCCGCCGTCCTGCCGGCGCTCGACGGCGGTCAGCAGGAGTGGTCATGAGCACGAGCACGCACACCGGCGCCGCGCCCACGACGCCCCCGGCTGCGGACACCGCCGCGCCGATCCCCGGACCCGGCGAGGACGGCCGGCACCGGCCCCGCCACCGGACGGTCGTCCACCGCCGTCTCCACCGCCGTCTCCACAGCTACCTCCACCGTTGCCTCCACCGCGTCGTCAGCCGTCCGACCCGCCGTGCCGCAGGGCAGCGCGGGCGGCTGATCGCGGGCGCCGCCGTCGCCCTCGCCGCCCTGCTGGTCGTGAGCCCCTGGCTGCCGAACGACCCGTTCAACCTCGGCAGCCTCTGGCAGACCGTGCTGCCCTGGTCGGGCCTGGGCATCGCGCTGCTGCTGCTCCTCGCGGCACTGCGGCGCTCCGCCCTGGCAGCCGTGGCCGTCCTGCTGCCCGCCCTGGTCTGGAGCGTGCTGTTCGCACCCTCCCTGGTCGACAAGCGCGCGGGCGGCGGGGACCTCGTCGTCGTCAGCCACAACGTGAACGAGGACAACCCCGACCCGCGCCGGACGGCACTCGCCCTGGCCGCCTCGGGAGCCGACGTCGTGGCGGTGGAGGAACTGGCGAGCCGGGCGCAGGAGACCTACCGGCGCGAGCTGGCCGCCACCTACCCCTACTCCGAGGTGCACGGCGGCATCGGACTCTGGAGCAAGTACCCGCTCCAGGGGGTGGAGACGGTGGAGATCATGCCGTGGACCCGGGCCCTGCGCGCCACCGTGCTCACGCCCAAGGGCCCCGTCGCCCTCTACACGGCGCACCTCGCCTCGGTCCGGGTGCGCCTGGACGTGGGGTTCACCACCTTCGCCCGCAACGAAGCGGCGGCCAAGCTCGCCGCGGCCGTGCGGAGCGAACCGCTGCCGAGGGTCGTCGTCCTGGGCGACCTCAACGGCTCCTTCGACGACTCCGCGCTGCGCACGCTCACCGGGCCGCTGCGCTCGGCCCAGCAGGAGGCCGGTGACGGCTTCGGCTTCACCTGGCCCGCTCCGTTCCCGGTGGTGCGCATCGACCAGATCCTGGTCAAGGGCGTCACCCCGCGCTCCGCGTGGACCCTGCCGGACACCGGCAGCGACCACCTCCCGGTCGCGGCGTCCCTGCGGCTGTGACCGGCTTGCCCGCCCGCCCCGCCCCGGTGGCCGGCGCCCCGCAGCAGCCCCCCGACACCGAGGACCGGCCCCGGACGTGCTCAAATGATGACCCGACCCCCAGGCCATGACATCGGAGAGCTCTTGTCCGCCACCCGAGTACCCGACGCGGTCAGCGTGCTCCTCGTCGAGGACGACGCGGTCATCCGCCGCTCGGTCCAGCTCGCCCTGGAGCGCTACGGCTACCGGGTCGACGTCACCGGCGACGGGCTCGACGGCCTGGACGCCGTCCGGGCCGGCTCCCACGACGTCCTGATCCTCGACGTGATGCTGCCCGGCCTCGACGGCATCAGCCTGTGCCGGCGGGTCCGCGACGAGACCCTCACCCCCATCCTGATGATGTCCGCCCGCGGCGACGCCCTCGACGTCGTGTCCGGCCTGGAGGCGGGTGCCGACGACTACGTGGTCAAGCCCGTCGACATCCCCGTCCTCGTCGCCCGCATCCGCTCCCTGCTGCGCCGCGCCACCTTCCGCGACCACCCGGCCGCGGGCCCCGGGCGGGCGGACGCCGGACGGGCGGAGGCCGGGCGAGCCGCTCCCGCGCAGGAGGCGCCCGTACGGGAGGAGCCGGTGCGGGACGAGCCGGTGCGGGACGAGCGGATCGCGGCGGGCGAGCCGGGCGGCCGCGACCGGCCCTCCCCCACCGGGAACGTGCCGGACCTGCTCACCTTCGGCGGCCTGACCATCGACCCGCGCGGCCTGGACGTCAGTCTGGACGGCCGTGCCGTCGCCCTCACGCCCACCGAACTGCGCCTGCTGCTGGTCTTCGCGGAGAACCCCGGCACGGTCCTGGACCGCCGCCACCTGCTGCGCGAGGTGTGGGACTACGGCTGGGAGGGCGACACCCGGGTGGTCGACCTGTGCGTGGTCCGGCTGCGCAAGAAGATCGGCGCCGACCGCATCGAGACCGTCCGCGGCTTCGGCTACAAGCTCCTGCGGGGCTGACGCGATGACCGCACGACGCGTCGGCCCCCGCCTCCTGGACCCGCGCTCCCTGCGCTGGAAGATCACCGCCCTGGTCGCAGTCGCCTGCGGTGCGGTCGCCCTGGTGATCGGCCTGCTCGTCCACCGGGCGACCGCGGAGCGCGGCGAGCGGACCGGCCGCGATCAGGCGATCCTTCAGCTGACCACCGCCAAGCAGGAGTTCTCTCGCACCGGCCGCCGCCCCGACTACGCCTCCTTCGAGTCCCCGGCCGGTCTTCCCCAGCCACTGGCCCGGGCCGTCGAGGACACGAAGGTTCCGGGCGAGTACGCCCTCTGGTACGACGTCAAAGCACCGAACTGGTACTGGATGTGGGCGGCTGTCCAGGTCGACGACGGCCGGGTGCTCACCGTCCGGACCGACATGAGCGCCACCGTGCGCAGTCTCCAACTGCTGGACCGCAGCATCGTCAAGGCCGCCCTCGCCGCCCTGGCCGTGGTCGTCCCCGTCACCGTGCTGGCGACGGAGCGGATGAACCGGCGCCTGCGCCACGGGTCCCGGACCGCACGCCGGATCGCGGACGGCGACCTCGACGCCCGGATCGGCCGCCGGGGCCGCGCCCGGGACGAGATCACCGAGATGTCCACCGCCGTGGACGAGATGGCCACCACGCTGCAGGGCCGGCTCGCCACGGAGAAGCGCTTCACCGCCGACGTCGCCCACGAACTCCGCACCCCGCTGATGGGCCTGGTCACGGCCGCCGGGCTGCTGCCCGAGGGCGACGAGGCCACCGAGTTGGTCCGCACCCAGGTCCGCACCCTGCGCGGCCTGGTGGAGGACCTGCTGGAGGTCTCCCGCCTCGACGCCGGCGCCGAGAGCGCCCGACTCGACGAAGTCCCGCTGGGGGATCTCGTCGACGAGGTGAGCAGGAGGGGCGACGGCGAGGTCCGGCTCCGGCTGACGACGCCCGCCACCGTCCGCACCGACCCGCGCCGCGTGGAGCGGATCCTCACCAACCTCGTCGCCAACGCCCACCGGCACGGCTCCGGCCCCGTCGAGGTCACCGTCACCGGCAGCCGGATCACCGTGCGGGACCACGGACCGGGTTTCCCGGACGCCCTCCTCGCCGACGGACCGCAGCGCTTCCGCACCGGCGCCGCCGAACGCGGCCAGGGCCACGGCCTCGGCCTCACCATCGCCACCGGGCAGGCGGCGGTCCTCAACGCCCGCCTGACCTTCACGAACGCCCCCGACGGCGGAGCCCTCGCCACCCTCGACCTCCCGGACAGCTGAGAGCGCCCGGCCCGGCAACGCCGCCGGTCCGCCTCGAAGCCACCGCGACCTGGATCCTCGCCACCGACGAAGGCGACGCCGCCATTCTCGTCCAGCGCCTCTTCACCCACGAGGCCAGCGGACTACGAGCCCGCTGCAGCGGACTCCTGTCCATGGGGATACGGACACCCCCGTCTTCCTGTTCCGCGCCCACGGGTGCCACGTCGTGTTCGGCTCGATGGACCCCTGCACGACGAAGAGCTTCCCCGTCAACGGAGGCCCGCTCTTCGTCGAATTCCTCTGACCGGTCCGGCTGGGGGAGCCGCGTCGCCGGTCCGACCGAGGCTCGGACCGGCGACGGGCTGGCGCAGGTCCCTGCGGTCAGTTCAGCATCAGCGCGGACGCCTGGTTGTTGAAGCGGGCGTTATGGGAGAGCTGCCGGGCCCGGCAGCGGAGGCACGGGACATTAATGCAAACGATCACTCGAATGGGGTGGTGCTGCCGCGATGCCTGGGCCACACCGTCCCTTCCACCCCTCCCGAACGACAGCCGAATGCAGGACGACCCGCGAAGCGGGCGCCCACCTCCGGACCGACGCTCCGGTGGTCACCTGCTCCCGGCACAAAGCAGCTTCGTGATCCGCACGGAGCCGATGAACCCTTGGCTCCGCCCATCGGCGTCAGACGGTTGCCAGGAGTGCGCGGAAGCGCGTGTTCTCGTCGTCGGCGTACCGACCGAACCGGGCTGTGGCATCGCTGGTCACCACACGCACGAACACGGAGCGGGCCAACGGAGAGGCTTGAGACCACGCGGAGAACGCAGTGAGCCAGCCGAGAGCATCCCTCGGCTGCCAGCCGAACCCCATCAGCCGGACAGCGGTCTGCGCGGCATCCACCCAGGCGGGGCCGACCGCCGGCATCGCCCAGTCCACGAGGTGACCACCACTCGCGGTGACCACGATGTTGTGCGGGTTGGTGTCCGTGTGCAACAGCGCCGAGCCGCAGAGCAGTTCGGCGTCCCCCGGGCCGAGCACCGCGCGGTAGCGCTCGACCAACGGCGGGATCCGCGCGCCGACAGGTGCCGTGCACAGCCGAGCACGCTCCAGGACATCGGCAACGACACCGGCGTCCGCCGTTCCGGGCGCGAAATCGGCGTGCCGACCGTCCAGGTGGTCGAACACGACCAGGTGCCAACCGCCCGCAGCAGCCTCCCAGCACACCGCCGGCCCCACCGCCCGCACCGCCCCGTTCACCCGCACCTCGGTGCGCTGCGCCGTCACGCCCTCCCGATCGGAGACGGGCACCCCCTTGAGGAACAGGGTCCGCGTCTCGGTCGAGAGCACCAGCGCCGTCCGGCAGGTGATCCCCTCCGGCACCGTCCGCGTGGACAGCACCGCACCGAACTGCTCCTCCACCGCCCGCCGCACCTGTTGCGGCAGTTCTTCCCAGCCGGCGTGCGGATCCGGCACGCGAGACCCCTCTCCGTGAGGGGAGGGGACCCAACGGGACCCCTCCCCGAATTACATGATCAGCCCTGTGTCTGACCGCACTTGACGCAACGCATCTTGCCACTCCACATCTGGTACGAGTGCTCCCCGCCCCCGGGGCAGTTCTCCGAGGTGTGTCCCGCGATCTTGGTTCGCATGGCGTGTGCGTCCTCTCTCATCGGTGACGAACGGCCCGCCGGGACAACGGCGGCCGGAACCCGCGCCGACCGGGTGCCGTCACACGGCGACGCCCGGTCGGACGGGCGCTGGGGATGGTGCGACCGACCGGGCCGGGCAGACCGACGGACTACGCCGCATTGACCGGCTCGTCTCGGTAGAGCAGCGGAAACCGGTGTCCGAGGGTCGCAGCCGCGACGGCCGCCGGACACGACGTTCGATGTACGGCTCGGTGAAGCGGGAGAGCAGGTCAGCAGTACGGACGTGCCGCTCTGGTCCAGGACGAGAACTTGGACGCCGAGCCGGCAGGCCCGCTCCATTGACGACTCCTCGGGTGAGGTGGGGGTGCCCCATTCCTACGCGGGCATCGCACGGAACGAGGCCGAGGAGGGCTAGAAGCTCTCGAAGCGCCCGACGGCGGCACGGTCGTGCACGTCGGCGTCGTCGGACTGCTCGTTGCTCTGACCGCTGAGGTCGGGCTCACCGGGGGCGGGGGTACCCTCCTGCGAGTCGATCATTGTTGTCGAACCCTTCCCAACGACGGAAGGTCTGCCGCACTCAGGCCGTGCCACTCGTCGAAGCCGTGGCTCCGCTCTATCAACTCGCCTTCGATCTCGTTCGGTTCGATCTCACTGTCCGGGTACTCCTCGTCGCACTTCTCCGCGGTGGAAACCAATCGGAGGCCGCCAACTCCACGTTTTTCGAAGAAACTTGACAAGGCCTTCGGAACGGACGGCGTCTTCGCCCGCAAGACCCACGACGTCAAGAACTCTCCACTGCTGGAAGGGTTCGCCGAGTACGTGGCCCAGGAGGCGAAGGCCGTCGAACTGCGCTTGTTCGATCTCGGGATCGTGCCCGGCCTGCTCCAGACGCAGGAGTATGCGGAAGCAATTGCGGCCGGGGCCGTGCGTCGGGGGAGCGTCACGCAGGACCAGGCCGAGAAGCGAGTGGACTACCTCGCGGCCCGTCAGCTTCGGCTGCGTCGGGACCCGCCACCCCTTGTGCACGTCGTGATGGACGAGAGCTGTATCCGTCGGACTGTCGGTGGACCGACTGTCATGGCTGCGCAGTTGGAGCTGCTGGCCGAACTTTCAGCGCTTCCGCACACAGTCCTGCAAGTTGCGCCCTACGCCATAGGCGAGAACCGTGCCTTCGACCTGCCGGTGAACATTCTCACGCTGCCGAACAGGTCGCTGATGTCCTACGCCGAGTCGTCGCAGCAGGGGCACCTCGAACGGGACAGTGACTCCGTGGTGCCGATTCTGACGGCCTACTATCAGCTACAGGTCGCAGCCCTTTCACCGGTGGAGTCTGTGGCTCTGATCAGCCATCTACGGAAGGACCTGCCGTGAGCGAACCTGAGTGGTTCAAGTCGTCGTACAGCAGCAACGGCGGCAACTGCGTGGAGGTTGCAGCAAATCTGGCGACCTCGGCCGGCATCGTGCCGATCCGTGACTCGAAGGACCCCGAAGGCCCCTCCCTCGTCTTCCCGGCTGCGGAGTTCTCGTCGTTCCTCAGTGCGGTGCGCAATGGGGAGTTCGGCGCCGTCTGATGGTGTCTCCTCGATGCCTGCCGACCGGACCCCGTCGCAACAGTGCGGCGGGGTTCCTCGGGACCACCGTCCACCGCCGCCGTGGTCCGTCCGGACGGACCACGGCGGCGGCGAGGGCGGCGACCCCGCCGTGACCGGCGGGTCAGTGGACCGTGCCGGCGGTCGGGGCGAGCACGCCGGCGGTGACCAGGGCGATGATCAGGATGCCGAGAGCGATCCGGTAGATCACGAACGGCAGGAAGCTGTGGTGCGAGATGTACTTCAGGAACCAGGCGATCGCCGCGTAGCCGACGGCGAAGGCGATCAGGGTGGCGAGGACGGTCGGCCCCCAGGCGGGCGCCGGGCCCTCGCCGATCTTGAACAGTTCGAGCGTGCCGGAGGCGAGCACGGCCGGGATCGCCAGCAGGAAGGAGTACCGGGCCGCGGCCTCCCGGCTGTAGCCGAGGAACAGGCCCGCGCTGATCGTGCCGCCCGACCGTGAGACGCCCGGGATCAGCGCCAGTGACTGGGCGGCGCCGTAGACCAGCGCGTGCGGGAAGGTCAGCGAGTCGATCTGCCGGGCACTGCGGACGGCCCTGCTGCGGTCCGCGGCCGCCAGGACCAGGCCGAAGACGATCAGCGTGGTACCGATGATGCGCAGGTCCCGCAGCTGGGTCTCGATCGTGTCCTGGAACAGCTTGCCCAGCACCGCGATCGGCAGCGTGCCGACGATCACGAACCAGCCCGTCCGCGCGTTCGGGTCCCGGCGCAGTGCGGGCGTCCACAGTGAGCGGATCCAGGTGGAAGCGATCGCGGCGATGTCCTTGCGGAAGTAGATCAGGACCGCGGACTCGGTGCCGAGTTGGGTGACCGCGGTGAAGGCGGCGCCCGGGTCGTCCCAGCCCAGGAGCGCGGAGAAGACTCGCAGATGGGCGCTGGAGGAGACCGGGAGGAACTCCGTGAGCCCCTGGACCAGGCCGAGTACGGCCGCGTGGAACCAGCTGATCACCGGACACCCGCCGCGCATGCCCGCTGTTCGCTTCGCATCGTGTCTTCCCGTTCCGCTCGGAGGAGGAGCCCCGGGCGACGGCCCCGGAACGGGCTGCCTGCCCCCGGCTGCGCGGCGCTCGCGCTCCCGGGTGGCCCGGGGGCGCGGCCAGCATGGCGGAGGCAGGCTGAACGTTTCCTGAAGACGCAGGTCACGGTCACCGACGGGGGTCCGCTACCGCCGATCCGCCGCACGGCGCTGGACGGCCGCGAGCACCAGGGCCGCCGCGCACGCCAGCAGCGCTGCCGCGATCACCAGCGTCCAGCCGCGCCGGAAGCCGTCCAGCACGGCCTGCGGCCCGTGCGGGGTGCCGATCAGGCCGACCGTCAGCGCCACGCCCACCACCGCGCCGATCTGCCGGGCCATCGTGGTGATCGCCGAGCCGGTGGCGAAACGGGTGGGCGGCAGCGCCGCGGCGGCGGACCCGATCAGGGTGGGCAGGGTCAGTCCCACGCCCAGGCCGGTGAGCAGCAGTCCGGGCAGCAGTTCGGTGGCGTAGCCGGGCCGGAGTCCGACGACGGCGGTCCACCAGCCGATGCCGGCGGCGAAGAGCAGGGTGCCGAGCGCGGCGACCCGGCCGGGGCCGAGCCGGCGCACCAGTACGGCGCTGCCCAGGGCGACCGGGGGCACCAGCAGCGGCCCGGGGGCGATGGCGAGTCCGGTCCGCAGCGCCGAGTACTCCCAGGCCTGCTGGCACCACAGGACCGAGGTCAGCAGCATGCCGGCGAAGGCGAGGGTGAACAGCAGGGCCGAGGTGTTGGCGGCGGCGAAGACCGGCACGCGCAGCAGCGGCAGTTCGACGATCGGGGCGTGGTGCCGCGCGGAGCGGCGCAGGAACCAGGCGGTCAGCAGGACGCTAGCGAGCAGGCTGCCCAGGACCCGGACCGAGAGCCAGCCCCACTCGTCGGCCTTGACCAGGGACACGGTGAGGGTGGCGATCGCGGCGGTGAGCAGGACGGCACCGAAGAGGTCCGGCAGCGGCCCGTTCCGCTCGGCGCGCAGCCGGGGCAGTACCCGGGTGCCGACGGCGACGGCGGCGATGCCGACCGGGACGTTGGCGATGAACACCCACCGCCAGTCGGCCTCGACCAGCAGTCCGCCGAGCACCGGGCCGAGGCCGGCGGCGATCCCGCCGATCGAGGCCCAGGCCCGGATGGCGCCGGGGCGCTCGGCCGCGGGTGTGGCGTCGAGCAGCAGGGCCAGTGAGGTCGGCATCAGCGCGGCGGCGCCCGCCGCCTGGAGGACCCGGGCGGCGTCGAGCCAGCCGACGGTCGGGGCGAGTGCGCAGAGTGCGGAGGCGGCGGTGAAGACGGCCAGGCCGGCGAGGAACACCGTCCGGTGGCCGATGCGGTCGGCCAGCCGTCCGGCGGGGACCAGCAGTGCGGCGAAGACGATGGCGTAGCCGTTCAGCACCCAGGACAGGGTGGCCAGGCTGCTGCCGTGGAAGTGCTGCTGCATCGCCGGGACGGCGACGTTGACGATGAACAGGTCGAGGTTCGAGACGAAGACCGCGGCGGCGAGCACCAGGAACACGGCGCGGCGGTGGGGGCGGTCCCGGTCGGCCGGCAGGGTCGGCACGGTCGGCCCAGCCACTGGGTTTGATATTCCAACTGACTTCATGGCCCGGAACGCTAGCGGCAGTGAGTTTGAATACGCAACCCACTGTGGCAGGCTGGTGGAGTGACCCCGCACACCGATGCCCGCACACCGGCCGACCGCCCCGCCACCACCGCCCTGCCGGGCCGTCCCTGCTCCATCGCGGCCGCGCTGCAGGTCCTCGGCGAGAAGTGGGCGCTGCTCGCCGTGCGCGAGCTCTTCTACGGCAATCACCGGTTCGACCGGATCGCCCGCAACACCGGCGCCCCGCGCGACCGGCTCACCGCCCGGCTGCGCGCCCTGGAGGAAGCCGGCGTGGTCGAACGCCGCGCCTACAGCGAGCGTCCGCCGCGCTACGAGTACCACCTCACCGAGGCCGGCCGGGACCTCGCCCCGCTCACCCAGGCCCTGCTCGCCTGGGGCGACCGCTGGCTGTCGCCCGAGCCGCCCGTGGTGCTGCACCACCACCCGGGGCGCTCGGAGCACACGGGCCACCCGGAGCACCGGCACGACCCGGGTGGCCCGGACGACGCGCACGACGCGCACGGCCCGGACGACCCGGACGACCCGCACGACCCGGACAGCCCCGGCCACCCGTTGGACGCGGCCTGGACCTGCCGCACCTGCGGGGTGGAGGTGCGCAGCCCGGACGTCAGCCTGGAGGTCCGCTCCCCGGGCTGGGACCACCGGGGTCCCACCGTCCCCGGCAGTGCCGCGGCGTCAGCACCGTGAACCGGAGCAGAAAAGGGGCGGGGCCGGCACCGAGAACCCTTGGGCTCCCGGGCCGACCCCGCCCCGTCGTGCGATCAGGACCGCGGATCACCGTCCGCGATCGGCACGAGCACGAGCACGAGCACGCCCGCGGATCGTGACGCCGGCCGCTCGGACCGACATGTTCGCGGACCGGAGGTCAGGGGTGGAACCCCACCTCCGGGTCGGCCGCGTTCGGTCCGTCGAGCAGCGGCTGCCGGACGCCCTTCAGCTGCAGGTCGAAGAAGGCGGCGACGTACCGGCGGGTGAGATCGACGGCGCGCCCGCTCGCGATGGTGGTGCCGGGCTGCGGAGGCAGGCCCAGTCCGTCGATGAGCACCGGGAAGTCGGTGAAGCTGTGGTGGTCGGTGCCCTCGACGGTCAGCCAACGCTTCCAGCCGTCGAGGCGGGGCCAGCTCTTCTCCCAGCTCTCGTCCTCGGCCTCGCCGTCCAGCGAGTGTCCGATCATCAGGAACGGCTTGCCGCCGATCCCGGTGGCGGGGACCAGGACGTCCATGGTGCCGTCCAGGTTCACCCCGGCCCGGATCCGGCAGTCGGTGAGCAGGGCCGGGACGGCGGCCGCGCCACCGGCGGAGTGACCGGCCATGCCGATCCGGTCGCGGTCGATCATCCGGGCGTAGCGCCACGCCGGGTGAGTGCGGCCGGTCAGTCGGTCGATGACGAACGAGACGTCCTTCGCCCGGCTCTCGTCCACCTTCGACCAGTCCTTGGGAACGCCGCACATCACACAGGGCAGCGTCCGCCCGTCCGGGAAGGTGGTGCCGGTGTTCTCGTAGGTGTGGTCGACCAGCGCGACGACGTAACCGCGGCTGGCCAGATCCTCGGCGAGGCCGGTGACGACCGTCCGCGCGTCGATGAAGCCGGGTGACAGCACCACCAGCGGGTAGTGGCCGCCCTGTGGACGGGCGCCGGTCGCCGACCAGGTCCGGACACCGGCGAGGACCTCGGTCGGGAGGGTGTTGCCCGGCAGCCGGGTGTCCATCATCGCGCGGGCCGCCGCGGCGGTCATGTAGGGGGCCGGGCCGCCCGTGCCGGCGTGGGCGGGGTAGTACATCGACACCATCAACCGGCGCGGACCGGCGGAGGGCACCCACGGGTCCGGACGGTCCTGGTCCACCAGGTGCAGGATCTCCCGTCCGACCGCGTACGGTCCGGTCGGGCGCGGGAGTTCGATGCGGACGGCGGCCGGGTCGCTCGTCGTGGCGGGGCCGCCGGATGCGGCGGCACCGAACGCGGGGGCGGCACCGAACGCGGGGGTGGCGGAGGAGGCAGCGGCGTTTCCTGTCGGCGGCGGTGCGGCCGGGGCCGGGCCGGCGGCGGCGACGGACAGGGGCAGCGCAAGCAGCAGGGCTGCCGCGCCGACGGTGGCGCGAAGTCGTCTCATACCGGCGACGGTAGGTCGCAGGCACAGGAACTGACGTCCACTCAGCGGTGGACCTGCCCCCTCCGGGAAGGGGCCTTCGCGCCCCCTAGGGGGTTCCTCCCCGGCCGACCGCGGTCCGCCGTCCGCCGTCTGAGCCGGGGCGGTGAATTCCTCACCCGGACGCCGGACCGGGCGTTCGACCGGTGCTGGACCACGGGAAGCAGCGACTCCGGGCTGCTCGGTATGAGGAAGATCCTCGTGCCGGTGTCCTCGATCAACCGTACGATCAACGTCATCGGGCCCTGACCGGCGCGACCGCGCGGCATTCCTCACGGCTGCCGCGCGGCCGCGCGGCGGTCCGGACGACGTGCAGGCCCACGACCGACGCCGCAGCCGCCAGGACGCACGTTCCCGCGCCCTCGCCCCCGCACCCCGCGCCCCCTGGAGCGTGCCGTGCGGGCGGCCCGCTCCTATGGTGGAAGGACCCCCCGCACGGGCAGGTGGATCGTGAACGGACCCGTCATCGACTACCAGGCCGTCTTCCAGGCGCTGCCGGGTCCGGCCGCGCTGCTGACCCGCGGCCTGGTGTACGCGGACGTCAACGACGCCTTCCTGGCCGTGTCCGGACGCACCCGCGAGCAGCTCATCGGCCGCTACCTGTTCGACGTCTTCCCCGACAACCCCAACGACCCCTCGGCGAACGGTGTGCGCAACCTGCACGCCTCGCTCGAGCGGGTCATGGCCACCGGTGAGCGCGACACCATGGCCCTGCAGCGCTACGACGTCGAGGACCCCGAGCGCCCCGGCGTGTGGCACGAGCGGCACTGGAGCCCCGTGAACGCGCCCGTGCTCGCCCCGGACGGCACGGTGGCACTGCTGCTGCACCGTGTCGAGGAGGTCACGGACCTCATCACGGCCCGCGGCTCCCACGACGGCGACCGCGCCCGAGCCCTGGAGGCCGAGCTGTACACGCGTGCCCAGGAGCTGCAGGAGATCAACGAACGCCTTCGCGACGCCCACGCCCGCGAACGCGAGGTCGCCCTCCACCTCCAGGAAGCGATGCTCCCCGCGCCGCGCCCGCTCGGCCACCACCGGGCGGCCGTGCGCTACCGGCCCGCCGCCGGGGCCCTGAACGTCTGCGGCGACTGGTACGACCTTGCTGACCTGGCCGACCTGCCCGGCACGGCCCGCACCACCGTCGCGCTGGCGGTCGGCGACGTCGTCGGCCACGGACTGCGCGCCGCCGGTGTGATGGGCCAGTTGCGCAGCGCCCTGTCCGCGGCCTCCCGGGTCGCCGGCGGTCCCGCCACCGCCCTGGACGTGCTGGGCCTGTACGCCCGCTTCGTCGACGGTGCGGAGAGCGCCACCGCCGTGTCGGTCTTCGTCGACTGGACCGGGCACACCCTCACCTACAGCAGCGCGGGCCACCCGCCGCCCGCCCTGTGCGACCCCGACGGAACCGTGGCCTTCCTCGACCGCGCCACCGATCCCCCGCTCGGCGCCCGCCCGGAACACGTCCCGCGCCCCCAGGCCCGGACCGGCTTCACCGAGGGCTCCGTCCTCGTCCTCTACACCGACGGGCTGGTCGAACGCCGGCGCGAGGACATCGACACCGGGCTCGACCGGCTCGCCCGCTCCCTCTCCCGCCACCGCCGTGCCGACCCCGAGACCCTCGCCGACGCGCTCCTGACCGACCTCGTCCCCCCGGCCGGTCTGACCGACGACACCGCCCTGATCGTCCTGCGCCTCTGACCGCCAGGACCCGCACGCCACCGGTCCCTCCGACGCGAGGAGAGGGGGAGGCCCGTGGCGGGCCTCCCCCTCTCCTCGCGTCGTGTCACGGCATCACGCGACGGCGCACACGGTCACCGGGTGAGATTGCTGGTGAACTCGTTGGCCGCGTCGTCGCAGTGCACCACCTTGTTCGGCCGGTTCCCCGGGCCGTCGCCGATGACCGGAGCCGGGGCGTCGACCGCCCACGGGTTGCCGCCGCTGCCGCGGGTGGCGGCCGAGCAGGAACCGTAGGCGTTGCCGTTGGGGGCGGTGGCGGGGAAGTTGGAGAAGTTCCTCCAGTCCCCGCCGCTGATCCGCTGGTTCGACGGGCGGCCGAGGTTGTCGGTCAGCCGGTCGTCGACGTAGAGGTACAGGTCGGGCATGTAGGACTGGAAGACGATCCCGTTGGACGGGGTCGCGTCGCCGTTGCGCTGGTAGTGCGTCGGCTTCACGGACCCGTCGGCGCAGAAGGCCGCGGCGATGTCCTGCCAGATCGGGGGCGCGTTGCCGATCATGGAGCCGCCCATGTTGTTGTTCCAGGATCCGGTGTTCTTGAAGAACATCGCGTAGACGTCGCCGGCGAACCGCTTCACCGCGTGGTTGGTCCTCAGGCTCGCGTCGACCTTGTCCACCCACGCCTTGACGTTGTCGTTGACCGACTTGTGGCCGATCATGGCGCGGTAGCCGTGCACACCGCCGCCGACGGCGCGGAAGTCGACGCACTGCTTGGCGTCGTCCACCCGTGCCCCGCGGAAGTGCGGGAAGTACGCCTGCCCCGGGGTGTCACCGTCGGTGTAAGGGTGGGAGATCTGGACGTTGCCGTACTCCAGCGCGTCCTGCGTGGTGTAGTCGATGTCCGGTGCCGCGATCCCGTAGTCCGCCTCGATCGTCTTCATGATCCTGGTGACGAAGTGGGGCAGGTGGGCGTTGCCGACCCGGGCCCGGTAGTTCGACCCGGCGCTGCCGTCGACGATCTTCCCGTCCTCGCCGACCACGAACGTCACGCTCACCTCGGACTTGATCTTGTAGCTGTTCGGGTCGCTGAAGGCCTGGGAAGCGGGCCTGGAGACATCAGGACGCAGGTTGGACATCGCCATCCAGACCGGGATCGACATCGCGGGGGCGGAACCGTCCGCGCGCGGGGCCCAGCCGCCGGCCCTGATGTCCTTCGCCCACTGGTCGGCCACGTCCCACGTCTGCTGCCCCGTGCACTCGCCGACGGCCTGCGCCGTCGGGCACCGCGCCTCGGAGGTCAGACCGTGGGCGTCGGCCCCGTCCGGGTTGTTCCACAGCGGCCCCTGGTCGGCCAGGCCCAGCCCCCAGTCGTAGAGGGCCTTCATGGACCGCACGGGCGAGTTGATCTCCGTCGACACCGGCCAGTTGGAGTTCAGCTCCTGGTTCGGGTCGAACACCGCGGCCGCGGTCAGCGAACGCTGGACGAAGGTGCCCCTGATCGGCTTGAAGGCCACTGAGTTCCACGCGATGTCGCGGTCGGCGGTGCCCGCCTTCGAGTAGTTCGTCAGTGTCACCTTCGGCGTGGAACCGAACCTGTACGCGCCCAGGGACACCCACTGGCCGTTGTTCGCGTTCTGGTCGACGTACCGCTCGTACGGACCGCCGACCGCGCCGCTGATGACGTACTTCGCGTCCTTGGTCTGCGCCCCGGTGTCGGGGACGTAGGCGTAGACGGCGGCGAGGTCGTACGACTTGCCCGCCGTCCACTCGCCCACGATCGTCATCCGGTTGCCGTCGCCGCCGTAGTGGTCCTCGTCACGGGTGTGGGTGTACCAGAAGTGGCCGCCGTGACCGCCCCCGATCGAGTGCAGATCGGCCTTCGCCTCGTAGTGCTGGTCCATGTCGGCGTGGAAGGTGAACTGGAACGTGCCCGTCGAGGCGGCCGCTCCGCAGGCCGACCAGGTCGGCGTGCCGGCGGGGACCGAGGTGACGACGTCGGAGCCCGCCGGGGCGCCGGCGCACACCGGAGTGCCGTTCTTCAGCCGGTAGCCGCGGCCCGGCTCGGCCCGCAGGGTCTGGTACTTGATGTTCTCGTGCCCGCAGGTCTGACTGCAGTCGGGCTTCCAGGTCGCGTTCTCCTGGTTCCACCAGAACTGGCGGTAGCAGGCCTCGTCCGGGCAGTCCACCGGGCTGGCGGGGTTGCAGTTGTTCATCGTGTTGCAGAAGGTCCCGATCGGCGGGCTGACCCGGGAGCGGTCGGCGGGGGTGGCCCACCAGGCGGGGTTGAAGCCGGCCGAGTTGAAGCCCGATTCGCCCTTCCAGTCCTGGCGTCCGTCGGTGCCGTAGGAGAAGCCGGCGTCGATGGACCAGGCGGACCAGCCCATCACCTTCATCTGGTACGGCCAGTACTGCGGGGTCGCCGCGTCCCGGATGTTGTTCGGGTTGAGGCTCACATCCATGAACGGGTGGTCCCAGGCACCCTTCTTGTACATCGGGTTGGCGGGGTTGTTGTACCAGCCCAGGCCCCAGGCGCCGCCGTTCCGGCCGGCCTCCGACTTCGGGTTGAAGCCGAGGTTGTAGTTCCAGGCCGCCGTGAACCAGTTCTCCGGACGGGACGGGTCGTCGTTGTTGACCGTGATCCGCTGCCCGTCGGCGTGCACCTCGTTCCACTTGTCGGCGAGGATCTTCATGGAGGCGGCGATGTTGGTGGCGTAGTCGACGGCGATCGCCTTCTGCAGCGCCGGCTCGAGGCTCGTCTCGCCGGGCTTCTCGTGCCCCTTCAGCCGCATGCCGTCGGTGACCTGGCCGACGCCGTAACCGCAGTCGGACTTGTCCCAGTTGATGCGCCAGTAGCCGAGCAGCGTGTCCTTCGCGCTGTGGCCGTAGTACCCGTCCACGGCTGCCAGCGGGCTGCCCGTCTGGCCGGGGATCGCGCCGGACTCGGCCTGCCACAGGTTGGACTCCTGCGCCAGGATGCCGAGCAGCACATTGGCGGGGATCCGTCCGCCGCCCTTCAGCTCCGGGCGGGGGAACAGCCCCTGCGGGTCGATCGTGAGCAGCCCGGCCTGGCCCCGGTAGTCGCCCTGCCGGATCCAGTTGCTGCGCAACTCGCCGCGGACGGCCATGTCCACCGCCCACTCGACCTGGTTGGGCGTCGGCTGCAGCGCCTGCACACCCATGTCGTTGCGGGAGACCGAGCACCAGCGGTCGGTGTCGCGGGGGTCGTGGGAGTCGGGCGCGCCCGCGGCCGCGGCCGCGGGGGGCGTCGTCCGCGGTTCGGCGTCGCCGGTCAGGGCGGGGGACGGATCGTCGGCGGGGCTCGGCTGCGCCGGGGCGACCCGCTGCCGGACCTCCTTGCCCGTCGCCGTGACGGTCGAGGTGACCGTCGTGGTGCCGTCGACCGGGGCCGGGGTCCCGGGACGTGTCCCCGAGGGGTCGGGGGCACCCGCCTCGGGGGCGGCCGCCCCGTCGAAGCCCTTCCCCGCCGCCTTGATCCGCGTCAGTCCGGCGCGGACACCGGGGGTGAGGACGGGGGCGACGGCGAGGTGGCCCTCGGAGGAGACCTCGGTGCCCGCCGGCGCGTCGAGGCGGGTGACTCCGCTCCCCTCCACGTCGACGGTCCGGGGACGGCCGGTGAGGAAGACGCGCCCCTGCGCGCCGGACACCAGCTCCAGCTCTCCGGGGTTCCCGGTGGCGACCGTGAGCGGCTCGTCGCCGCTGCCGCCGTACACCTTCGCCCGCGCGGTCCCCGAGTCCTTGCGGTCCACGAAGCCGACGCGGTCGTCCGCCATGGGGCGGATGTCGAAGGGGATGCTGTCGCCCGCGGCGAGCCGGCTGATCGTGCCGTTGCCGTCGATCCGGACGAGATCGCGGCCCAGACCGGCCACCACACCGTCCTTCACCGGCACCGCCGACGACACCTGCCCCCGCAGCTCGCCCGTCCTGGTGACGACGGTGCCCGCCGTGTCGACGGTGACGACCTGGGTCTTGACCTGCGCCGCGTCGTTCATGTCGCGGTACTGGGTGAAGGCGGCCGTGTGCGTGGTGGTGTTGCAGGCGGGGTCGAAGTAGGCGAGCGTGGCGGTGAACGGCAGCTTCGTCACCTCGCCCGTCCTGGTGTTGACGATCGCCGTGAACGCGCCGCCCTGCATCAGGTCGGGCTTGTTCGTGAAGGCGCGCGGGGCGTACACGGCGGCCACGTGCGAGTCGTCCATGACGCACTGGTTGCCGATCCAGGAATCGGCCGGCATCCCGGGCTCCGCGAGCGCGGCGACCGTCTTCCATTCGTACGCCGCCGCCTCGTCGGCGACGAGTATCTTGAACGCCTCGGCGTCGGCCGCGCCGGTCACCGCACGGTCCTCGGAGGCCTTCCACTCCTTTCCCAGGGTCTGGTCCGGACTGTCCACGCGTAAGGAGGCGGCGGGTGGCGGCACGGCCCCGGCGGAGGGGGCCGGTGCGGCGGTCGCGGGAGGGGCTTGGAGCAGGCCCGCGGTCAGGGCCGCGCAGGCGGCCGCCGCGGCGGCCGGCAGGCATGCCCGTCGGATGGATCGCAAGAGAGAAGTCCCCGTATCTCGTCGTTCGGGGGCTGTGCCCACCCGGGCACAGCCGGGTCCACTCGCCGCGGCGGGGCGGGACGTTGAAGGTCCGGTGCCCCGCCGGGGCGGGTGTCCGCTCGGCCGGTCCGCACATCCGGTGCGGCCGGCAGGTCCCCGGTGGACGGACCGCCGGGCCGGAGGCCGGTCCGGTGCCCGCCCGCCGGGGTGCCGTCCGTCAGTACCGCATCTGCCAGTGCTGCTCCGGCGGGAAGTCCGCGGCACAGGTCCACAGGGTCAGGTAGGTGCCGTTGCCGGACGAACCGCCCTTGTTGGTCAGGCACTTGTCCGAGTACCTGGTGTGCATGGACCAGTCCGAGGACCAGAAGTTCTGGCTGGGGGTGTTGCGGTAGTCCCCGCACGGCCACAGGGTGAGCACCGCGCCGTTGACGCCGTAGGCGTCGCCCTGCGGCGTCAGGCACTTCCCGCTCGCCTTGTGGAAGATCTGGTGGCCGTCGTGGTCCCACTTCTGGAGCTCGTCGCCCGTGCAGTTCCACAGGGTGATGATGGTCCCGTTCGCCGTGCTGTTGCCCTTGGGAGTGGCGCACTTCGCGGGGTACCAGGTGCCGGGGCCGACCGGCGTGAAGAGCTCGCCCCAGAAGGGACCGCCTTCCGCCGAGGCCTGCGGAGCCGTGGCCGCGTGGAAACCCGCCGCCAGGAGGGCCGTCGCCAGGAACACTATTGGCTTGCGCATGACATGCCTTTCATCAGGAACAGCCGTCGTCTGCAACAGGGATCGAATCTAGCCCGCGCCCGGCGAGCCGGACTGTGCGAGGCGTGCAGCGATCCTGCACAGTCCGCGCAGCGCACCAGTACGCAAATGACCGGTCCCCGCGCGCTGTTGTCGCGCGGGGACCGGTCATTCTGCATACGGGGCCACCTGGGCATCGGCCGCCCCGTCGAACCGGCGTCGCTCAGCCGCCCTCGGGCCGCGCGGGCTCCTCCGCCCGTTCGGGCCCCTCCGTCCGTTCGGACCCCTCCGCCTGTTCGGGTCGCTCGCCCTCCTCGCCCCCGTCGTCCTCCCAGCGGAGCAGGTCGCCCGGCTGGCAGTCGAGCACCTCGCAGAGGGCGGCGAGCGTCGAGAATCGCACCGCCTTGGCGCGGCCGTTCTTGAGCACCGCCAGGTTGGCGGGCGTGATCCCTATGCGGTCCGCGAGTTCACCCACGGACATCTTCCGCCGGGCCAGCATCACGTCGATGTCGACCGCGATCGGCATCAGATCACCTCGTTCAACTCGGCCTGCATCCTGGTCGCTTCGACGTCACGGGCGACGGCCTGGGCGAGCAGCATCCGCAGCACGAGCACGATGAGCGCGACACCCAGGATCGCGAGGCCGATCCCGCCCATGATGAGGGTGACGCCGGGGTCGTCCCGCTGGCCCGGCGCGTTCAGGGCCGTGACCGAGAACCACACGAGAGCGGCCGCGACAATCGCGCCGATGATGCCGTCCACGTAGCGGAAGGCCGCGTGGGAGAACACGGTTCCGCGCCGCACCATCGCCACCAGTCGCCAGACACAGACCAGGGCGACCTGCGCCGCCCCGATGCCCAGGACCGTCACCACGCGCAGCGCCGTCAACGGGAGCGTCCCGTCCTCCGGATCGTTCCCGCTGACCAGGGCCCACACCATCATGGCCTGTACGAACACGGTGCCGGTCAGCACCACTACGAGCACGGCGCGCAGCGCGCGCACTGTCAGCTTGCCCATGATCCACCCATCCATCGAGTTGCGATGGGAATCTATCGAATTTCGATAGACGAGGCAAGAGGCGGACCGGGTGCGGCCCAGCAGCCCGCCGGACCCGCCCCGGGCGGCACCGCTCGGCACCGCCCGGCACCGCGGCCGTCGCCGTTCACGGCGGGGCGACGACACCCGGGCACCGCCGCCACCGCGGCACGGGGCCGACACCCGTTCGGGTGCCGACCCCGCGGTGCGCTCAGTGAGCGCCGGTCCGCCGGTGGGCGCGCGTCCGCGGCCCGACCGGGCCTTCGACGGCCGGAATCAGGACGCCGAACGCCAGGCGCGGGACGGGTCCGAGTCGCAGTTGAAGATGACGGTGGGCGTGTTGTTCGTACCGGCCCCGCCGGCCGGACTCAGGCACTTGCCGCTGCTGTGGTTCACCAGGTAGCTGCCGCTGAAGTACCACAGCCGCGACGGGTCGTCGTCGCAGAGGTAGATGACGGTGGAGGTGTTGTTGCCGCCCGCGCCGCCGGCCGGGCTCAGACATTTGCCGCTGTTGATGTTGAGCACCTGCCAGAGGTTGTTGCCCTTGTTGACCAGGTACCACTGGCGGGACGGGTCGGAGTCGCAGTTGTAGATGACGGTGGGCGTGTTGTTGGCACCGCCGCCACCGGCCGGGCTGAGGCACTTGCCGCTGTTGGTGTTCTGCAGGAACGAGCCGAGCCCCGCCCGGGCGGCCCGGTCGGTGGCCGAGGCGGCGGGCGCGGAGAGCAGCGCACCGCCGATCACGGCTGCCGCCGCTACGGCGACAGAGGTCCTGCGGGAGATCCGTGCCACGGTCTGTGCTCCTTCTGATCGAGAGGACAGAGGAACCGGAGTAGCAGAAGAAGCGTCGCAGACGATCGATGGCAGGTCCATGCCCATTCACGAAGCAGGCACAAGGACGTTCTGTCCCGTACGGAAACCGCGCCGCGGCCGGGCCGCGATCCGGCCCGCACGGCACCGTGGTCACGTGGACCACGCGGTCGACCGTGACGCGAAACAGGGTGGCGGACCCGCCTCGAAGTCCGAGAGCATCGGGTCATGTCGGACGGCGGGGCGGGACAGGACCTTCCGGCCGGCTTCGGGCTCCGGCCGTACCGAGGCGGCGAGGACCACGCCGCCATGGCCGCGGTGCGGCTGGGTTGCGCCGAGCGGGATCGGGTCGATGCCCGTTCGGTGCTGGAAGGGCTCCCCACGGCGGCCGAGATCGCCGAAGCCTCCGCCGGACTGGAGGAGCCGTCCGAGAACCAGGTCCTGGTGCTGCTCGACGGGGTCGTCGTCGGCTACTCGACGATCCGGTGGTGGCAGGAGCGGGACGGTACCTGGCTGTACCTGCACCGAGGTCACCTTCTGCCCGAGCATCGCGGTCAGGGCATCGGCTCGGCCATGCTCCGCTGGGCCGAGGAACGGATCCGCCGGCTCGTCGAACTGCACGGAACGGCGCGGACGGCAGTGATGGGTGCGAACGCCACGGTCTCCGAGCCGGACGCCACGGCACTTCTTCGCGCATCCGGCTATCGACGTGTCTTCAGCCTGGTCGAGCTGGAGCTGGGCGATCTGCGGCAGGTGCCCGAGCCGGGCGGCGGACTGCTGGCCGGGATACGGACCGGGCCGATCGGGACGAGCCACTACCGTGCGGCCTGGAAGACGGTCGTCGACTCGTACGCGGACACCGACTTTGCCCAGGGATGGCCTTTCCAGGACTTCGTCGACACCGCCGACCCGGCATGCTGGCGGGCCGCCTGGAACGGGCAGGACATGGTCGGTGTCGCGCTCTGCTCCGTCCGTCGTCACGACCCCACGGTGGGCGAGGTGGAAGAGCTGAGTGTCCGGGCGGACCACCGACGCCTCGGAATCGGCCGGGCGCTGCTGCTGGACGGGCTGCGGAGCCTTCGCGAGCAGGGTGCAACGACCGCCCGGCTGTTCACGGGCACGGCAAATCCGCACCGGTCCTACGACCTCTACGAGAGTGTGGGGTTCCGGCGGCAGAACGAGTACGTCCGATACCGCAGGTCGCTCGCCTGATCGACCGGTCATGGGACTGCCGGGCCGGTCCACAGGACCCGACCGTGCCTCATCACATCGTGCGGGAGAGCTGTTCGCGCACCCATTCGGCATCGGGGTTGGTGCGGGGACGGCCTGCCACGACGACGGTCGGCACGGTCTCGTTGCCGTCGTTGGCCGCCCGAGCTGCCGCGGCGCCCGCCGGGTCGCTCCAGATGTTGACCCAGTGCAACCGGCGGGCACTGCGGCCCAGGCGGACGCGCAGCCGGATGCAGTACTTGCAGCCCGGCCGCCAGTAGATCACCGGCCGGCCGTCGGCCGCGCTGCGGCGCTGCGCCTCCTCCGCGCCGACCGACGCCGGAAAGATCAAGGGCGAGTTCACGCCCGCGAGCGCCAGGAACGCCACCAGGACGCCGGCGGCCGCGCCGGGGTTCCCCGAGCGGGCCGTCCCGGCCGCGACCGCCGAGCCGCTGAGCGCGAAGAGCAATGACAGGATCCATGAGCGCATCACGGTGGTGCAGGCTACCAACGGGTCGGCCCGCCCCTGCCTCCGACCGTCGGTGCCGGCACGTCCACCGCTGTTGTTCGCGCGAACGACTCAGGGTGGCGGAGCGCCTCGAACCGTCGGCGGCGCGGGGCGACGGAGGGTCAGACCGCGACGACCTCGATCCCCGCCTCGGTGAACCGCGCCGCCATGTCGGGCGTCAGACCGGAATCCGTGACCAGCACGTCGATCCGGTCCAGCCCGCAGATCCGGGCGAAGGCGCGTCTGCCGATCTTCGACGAGTCCGTCGCGAGGATCACCTTCCGGGCCCGCTCCGCGAGCAGCCGGCTGATGCCGGCCTCGTCCTCGTGGTGCGTCATCACACCTAGTCTCGGGTCGACGCCGTCCACACCCAGCACGGCGACGTCGAGGACCACCTGGTTCAGCACGCCCTCCGTCAGCGGCCCGACCAGTTCGTAGGTCTGGGGCCGCGCCACGCCACCGGTCACCACCAGCTTGAACTGCGGGCGGACCGCGAGTTCACCGGCGATGTTCAGGGAGTTGGTGACGACGGTGTAGACCGGCCGGGAGGCCGCCTCGCCCCGCTCCGCGGGGCCCCCGCCGGCCCGGAGCACCAGTGCCCGCGCCACCTCGGTGGTGGTGGTGCCGCCGTTGAGCCCGACCACGTCCCCCTCGCCCAGCAGTTCGGCCACGGCGGTCGCGATGCGCTGCTTGTCCGACACCCGCCGCGAGGACTTGTAGCGCATCGGGAGCTCGTAGGAGACGCCGTGCGCGATCGCCCCGCCGCGCGTGCGGACCAGCAGCCGCTGCTCGGCCAGCTCGTCGAGGTCGCGCCGGATGGTCGCCGGGGACACCGCCACCGAGACGGCCGCCTCGTCGACGTCGAGCTTGCCGTCGACCGCGAGGAGTTCGAGCAGCTTGCTCCACCGCTCCTGCTTGGACATGCGCGCGACCCTTCTTCGAACGGAACTCCGGCACCGCGCCGCGCCCCTGCGGGATCCGGTTCGGCCGCCCCTGGCGGCCGGTCCGCCGCCCCGGGACGTGTGCGCGGAGTTGATCGTATCGCCGCACCGCCGGGCCATGCGTGGCCCGGGCGAGCCGCGCACGTCACCGGACATTCGGTGGCCGGGCTCTGGACTCGACAGGCCTTCGGCCTCGATACTGCGCTCATCCATTGTGAACGTTTTCGCAGCTTTGGCGCCATCAGCGCGCATCTTCGATCATCCAGGATGGTTCGATGCCCTTGATCAGCAACACCTCACCGACCCCGGCCGAACCCTCCACCGACGGCCGCCGGCCGGGTTGCGTGATCGCGCTCGACGTCGGCGGCACCGGGATGAAGGGCGCCGTTCTCGACCACGGCATGCGTCCGCTGCACACCGTGCACCGGCCCACCCCGCGCACCGACGGGCCCTCCGCCGTCCTCGACGCCGTCGCCGACACCCTGCTCGACCTCAACCGCTCCGCCGCCGGGTCCGGCCTGCCGGTGCGGCACACGGGAGTGGCCGTCCCCGGCATCGTCGACGACGCCCGCCGGCGCGCCGTCCGGTCGGTGAACCTCGGCTGGAGCGACCTCCCGCTGGCCGCCCTGCTGGAGGAACGGACCGGACTGCCCGTCACCCTGGCCCACGACGTCCGCGCGGGCGGCGTCGCCGAATGCGCGATGGGGGCCGCGCGCGGGGCGGACGACGTCCTGTTCGTCGCCATCGGCACCGGCATCGCCGCGGCCCTCGTCTGCGACGGCCGACCGGTCCTGGCCGGCGGGTACGCGGGCGAGATCGGCCACATCCCCGTCGCGTCCGGGGAGGGGACGTGCGCCTGCGGCGGCTCCGGCTGCCTGGAGACGGTGGCCTCCGCCGCCGCCGTGGCGTCCGCCTACACCGCGCGCACCGGGCGGCCCGTGTCCGGCGCCGCCGACGTGGCCGCCCTCACCGCGCAGGGCGACCCCGTGGCAGGCGCGGTCTGGCACCGGGCCGCGACCGCACTGGCGGAGGCACTGGCCACCGCCACCACCCTGCTCGCACCGGAACTGATCGTGCTCGGCGGCGGTCTCGCCGAGGCGGACCGGCTCCTGCTCGACCCCGTGCGGGGCGCACTGGCGGAGCGTCTGACCTTCCAGCGCCGTCCGGTCGTGGTGCGGGCCGCGCTCGGCGACCGGGCGGCCTGTCTCGGCGCGGGCCTCGCGGCGTGGCGGGCGGCAGGGCTCCCCGTGGCCGAGGGCGCTCCGGTGGCCGCCGGCTCCCCCACCGGGCGTCCCGTGGCCGACGACCGGACGGGGGCCGACGACCGGGCAGGGGCCGACGGCCCGGCGGGGGTCCCGGGCCGATGATCCTCACCGTCACCCTCAACGCCGCGCTCGACGTCACCTGGACCGTCGACAGCCTCCGGCCCCGGACCTCCCACCGCGTCGACGGCGAGCAGGAACGGGCAGGCGGCAAGGGGATCAACGTCGCCCGGGTGCTCGGCGGCCTCGGCCACGACCCGGTGGCCACCGGCCTGGTGGGCGGGGCCACCGGCCGCCGGATCCTCGACGGCCTGCGCAGCACCCGGATCCGCGGCGAGTTCGTCGAGGTGGCCGGTGAGTCGCGCCGGACCCTCGCCGTCGTCTCGCGCGCGGACGGCGACGCCACCGTGTTCAACGGGCGCGGGCCCACGGTGACCGCGGCCGAGTGGCAGCTCTTCCACCGGCGCTACGCCGCCCTGGCCGCGACGGCACGCGTGGTGGTCCTCAGCGGCAGCACCCCGCCGGGTCTCCCGGCGGACGCCTACGCGCAGCTCGTCCGCACGGCGGCGGCGGCCGGTGCGCTCACGGTGCTCGACACCAGCGGCCCGGACCTGCTCAGGGCTCTCGCGGCCGGGCCCGACGTGGTCAAGCCCAACGCCGAGGAGATCGCCGCGGCGACCGGGCTCACGGACCCGGCCCGCGCGGGCGCCGCGCTGCGGTCCCTGGGCGCCCGCGCGGTGGTGGCCTCGGCCGGCGCCGAGGGTCTGCACGCCGTCACCCCGGACGGCACCTGGCGGGGCGCGCCGCCCGAACGGCTGGCCGGAAATCCGACCGGCGCCGGCGATGCCTGCGTGGCCGCGGTCGCCGCCGGGCTGGCGGCGGGCTCGGCCTGGCCGGAGATCCTCCGCACGGCGGTGGCCCTGTCGGCCGCCGCCGTCCCCTGCCCGGTCGCCGGCGAGGTCGACTCCGCCGTGTTCCGGCGGCTGCTCCCCCGGGTCGTCGTCGAGGCGGTCCCGGCGGTCCTGACGACCCCGGCGGCCCCGGCGGTCCCGGAGCGGTGACTTCGCGCGCGCCACAGTTGCTCGATTGTGATTGATAGAGGCAAATTACGAGCAGTTCTTGACAGTAAGCGTGCTCGTGAAACAGCATGCTGAGCAACCGGGCACCACCTTCAACCTCATTGCCTCCCCCTCCGCCCTCTCACGGCAAGGAATCCGCGTGACCGCCTTCGAAACCTCCCGCACCTCGGTCGAGATCGCCTCGCAGCCCGCGACCTGGGCGCGAGCGGCCCGCTCCGCCGGCTCGTACACCGGCGCGCTGCCGCGCCGCGGTGAGCGGGTCGCCGTGGTCGGCTGCGGCACCTCCTGGTTCATGGCCCACGCCTACGCCCGGCTGCGCGAGAGCGGCGGCCACGGCGAGACCGACGCCTTCGCGGCCTCCGAGTTCCCCCTCGGCCGCGGCTACGACCGTGTCGTGGCCCTGACCCGCTCCGGCACCACCACCGAGGTCGTCGACCTGCTGGCGGAGCTCCGCGGCACCGTCCCCACCACCGCGATCACCGCCGACCCGGCGACCCCCGTGATGACGGCCGCCGACCACGCCGTCGTGCTCGACTTCGCCGACGAGGAATCCGTCGTCCAGACCCGGTTCGCCACCACCGCGCTCGTCCTGCTGCGCGCCCATCTGGAGGCCGAGGGCGCCCGGCCGGCCGGGGTGCGCCCGGTGGCCGAAGCCGTCCGGGACGCCGCACCGGCCCTCGACACCCCCCTGCCTCCCGAACTGACCGGCGCCGAGCAGTTCACCTTCCTCGGCACGGGGTGGACGTACGGCCTCGCCCTCGAAGCCGGCCTGAAGATGCGCGAGGCCGCCGGCGCCTGGACCGAGGCCTATCCCGCCATGGAGTACCGCCACGGCCCGATCAGCATCACCGGCCCCGGCCGGGTCGCCTGGCTGTTCGGCCCCGCCCCGCAGGGCCTCGCCGACGACGTCGCCCGGGTCGGCGGGCTCTTCCGGCAGGCCTCGGGGTCCGAGCCCGGCTCGCTCGACCCGCTCGCGGACCTGATCCTCGTCCAGCGGCTCGCCGTGCTGCTCGCCGAGGCCCGCGGCTACGACCCGGACCGCCCCCGCAACCTGACCCGCTCCGTGATCCTCGGCCCCGCCACCGCGTGAACGCCCGCCCGTACCACCGGCACCGCTCCCACCGCCCTCGCCCGTACCGCCTCGGAGAACCCTCATGCCTCTGACACCCACCGGCGACATCGTCGGCCCCGCCCGCACCGGCGCCCACGGCGTCGGGGCGTTCAACGTCGTGCAGATCGAACACGCCGAGGCCATCGTCACCGGGGCGGAACGGGCCGGCCGCCCCGTCGTCCTCCAGATCAGCGAGAACACCGTCCGCTACCACGGTGCGCTCGCCCCGATCGCCCTCGCCTCCCTCTCGCTCGCCCGGACGGCGGCGGTGCCGGTGGCCGTCCACCTCGACCACGCGGAAACCCCCGAACTCGTCCACGAGGCCGTCGAGCTGGGCTTCACCTCCGTCATGTTCGACGCGTCCCGGCTCGACTACGACGCCAACGTGTCCGCCACCCGGCAGATCGCCGAGCACTGCCACCGGGCCGGCGTCTGGATCGAGGCCGAACTCGGCGAGATCGGCGGCAAGGACGGCGCCCACGCACCGGGCGTCCGCACCGACCCCGACGAGGCGCGCGCGTTCACCGCGGCCACCGGCGTCGACGCCCTGGCCGTGGCCGTCGGCAGCTCCCACGCGATGCGCACCCGTGACGCCGTCCTGGACCTCGATCTGATAGCCCGACTGCGCGGCGCTCTCGACGTGCCGCTCGTCCTGCACGGCTCCTCGGGCGTCGGCGACGCCGGCCTCGCCAAGGCCGTCGCCGCCGGCATGACGAAGATCAACATCTCCACCCACCTCAACCGGCTCTTCACCCGCACCGTGTCCGACCGCCTGCGGGCGGCCCCCGACACCGCCGACCCGCGCACCTACCTCGGCCCGGCCCGCGACACCGTGGCCACCGAGGTGACCCGCCTGCTGGGCATCCTCACCGCCGCCCACTGACCCCTGCGGGTCGGGGCGGCGCCGACGCCCGGTCGGTCACCCCGGGCCTGGGCTCTCGCCACATCACCGCCGCCAGGAGACGTGGACCGAGCCAGAAGGTCGCCCGGTTCCCGGACCCGACCGACACGTACGCGCGGAACCACGACAACCCCGTACGCATCGTCGACCACCAGCAGCTCGAACCGGAGGACGGTCCGGTCGACCGATCCACCGTACGAGACCACCTGGCTGCCCGTCAGGAGCGGATCCCGACCACCCGCCCCCCTGCCGCTCGGCCGGTCCGGTGTCCGGCCGAGCGGCAGAGGTGGGTGCTCAGTCGGTGGACGCGGCGTCCGGCGCGGTTGCGGACTGCCGGCCGCAGAAGGCGGTGGCCAGCAGCCTCTGCGAGGTCTGCCAGCCCTGGCCGGTGCTGCGGTAGCCGTTGGTCGAGACCGCCACCAGCCGACGGCCGTCCGGGGTCCCGTAGAGGGCGCTGTTGTGCCCGCGGCCAGTAGTGCCGTTGTTGCCCCAGACGTCGCCGCAGGGCGTGCTCAACCGGTGGATCCCCAGGCCGTACTGGGCACCGCCGCTGGCCGGGGCGACCGTCAGCATCTCGGTGAGCAGCGGAGCGGGGAGCAGCCGCCCACCGAGCAGGGCCCGGAGGAAGGTGGCGAGGTCCGCGGTGGTCGAGATCCCGGCACCCGCCGCGTCCATCTCGCTCGGCTCCATCTCGGAGACGTCCACCGGTCCGCCGGGCAGATCGAGGTAGGTGTGCGCGTGCGGACCGGGGATCGCCGTCGCGTGGACCGGCATCGACGTCCCGGTCAGCCCCAGCCGGTCGATGATCCGGTGCTCCACCTCCCGGCGCCAGTCGTGGCCGGTGACACGGGCGACGATCAGGCCGGCCAGCAGGTAGTTGGTGTTCGCGTAGTGCCAGCCGGTGCCGGGCGGGAAGTACGGCGGGTGGCTGTTGGCCACCGCGAGGAGTTGCCGAGGCGTCCAGCTCCGCCAACGCCCCTCGCGGAGCCAGGTCTCGTGGTCGAGGCCGACGGCGGGATCCTCGGTGTAGTCGAACAGCCCGCTGGTGTGGTCGAGCAGTTGGCGCACGGTGACGGAAGCGCCGCCCGGGACGGCACCCGGCAACAGGCTCTCCACACTGTCGTCCAGCCCGAACCGCCCCTCACCGACCAGTTGGAGGACGACCGTCGCCACGAAGGTCTTGGTCACGCTGGCGATCCGGAACCGGCCGTTCGGCGACGGCGCGGCGCCGGTCGGGAAGTCACCCACGCCCTCCGCGCCCTTCCACACGGTGCGCCCGTTCTCGGTCACCCGGGCGAGGGAGCTGGATGCCCCACCGATGCCGACCACGCCCGCCAACGCCTCGTTCAGGGCCCGGGCGTCCACGTCACCCCGGTGCGGACCGCCACCGGCCGCCTCCGGGTCGGTCCCGGGCCGCGCCTCGCCGACGGACGCGGCCCCGGTCCACCCGGCCCGCTCGGTACCGAGGGCACCGGCCGCCGGGGCGGTCACGCCCACCACGCCCGCGCCGGCCAGCGCGAGCGCGAGGACCCGCAGGGCCGTGCCACGCCGGGCCGGCGCCGTCCGTGCCCTGGCCCGGTGCTCCACCACCCTCATGAGTCCTCCTGATGTCCGTGCCGACGGCGTCCGCGACACTCGGAAAAGTGTGAGGGATTGACACGTTGTCAGGCAGACACGAGGCACGACTTCTGACTTGTGGACGGCTGCGAAGTTCCAGATTTTGCCCCGCTGCTCAGCAGGCTTTGGGCGCAGGACATGTACGAGATCCCGGAGAACGGACAATCCCACTCCCACTCCCGCCACTGCTGTCGGGTCGGACCGCAGACCACAGGCTCCACCCCGGACACTGTCCGTCGCCTCTGTCTGCGCAGCTACCTGGGCTCTCGCCGGATGCTGCGCGGCCGAAATGGCAGTCCGGCAGGACTGAAACGCCTGACAGGCACGTCGCGGACGCGCCAGGATGAGCCAACCGGTTGTGCAACTGCACAGAACCAGAGCCCCAGGGAGCATCATGGAGCCTCTACAGTTCATCGGGATCATCTCCGACACGCCAGAGGTTGACTCGCCGACCATCTGGCGCGACCCGGAGAACGGCGACTTGCTCATCCAGTCCTACAAGGCCAGCGACGAGGACTTGAGCCGCTGCAAGGAGGTCGGTTCGATCCCTGGGCACTCGACCGATGTGCCCGACCACGAGACCGTGATCCGCCTTCCGGAAGAAATGATCAAGTTCGTCGTGGACCTCGCCGCACGGCTGGCCGCTCAAGAGGACAAGAGGGAGTAGCGTGGCCAACCCGATTGCCTCGGCCATGGCCGAGGCCAAGTTCTCTGCCGTGCACCTGGAGATGCGCGACAACTACACTCCGAACGATCCGCAGTTCCAGCGCTATCGGGAGGGTCTGCGCTATCGCCCGGACGAACGGCCGGAGTGGTTCCAGCACTGGACCGACTTCGCCGGCGAGGCGATTGGCCGTGGCGTGGTCATGCGTCGGGCTCGCATCGTCTCCGAGCCGGTCACGGAGTACATCCGGTACGAGCACCACGTGACATTCCTGAACGTGGCCGTCGGCGAGCAGGTTCGCTGGCTTCCGCGCCGGTCAGCAGCAGACATCGCCCTTCCTGGGAGTGACCTGTGGATGTTCGACGACTCCAAGATCATGTTCACCTTCTTCTCGGGCGACGGGGACGTGGTGGACCGGGAGTGGACCGCCGAGCCTGACGTCGTTCGGCTCGTGAAGAGCGCGTTCGAGACCGTGTGGCACAGGGCGACTCCGCACAAGGACTACGTGCTCAAGTAGCAGGACCAGATGCGAACCTCCCGTTCATCGAGCGTCCAGCAGGCCCGGAAGGCTCTGGCCGAACGGCTCAAGGAGATCCGGAAGGACTCCGGGCTCACCGGGCCTGCTCTCGCCCTCGCATGCGGTTGGAGCAAGTCGAAATGCTCCCGCATCGAGAACGCGATCACCGCACCGTCCGAGCAGGACATCAGGGATTGGTGTCGGGCCTGCGGAGCAGCCGACCGCGCCGAGGATCTGGTGGCTTCCCTTCGCTCGGTGGAGACCATGTTCACCGAGTGGCGCCGCATGGAGCGGAGTGGACTCAAGCGCGCCCAGGAGATGGTCCTGCCGTTGTACGAGCGGACCACACGGTTCCGGGCGTACACACCGGGCATCCTGCACGGGCTCCTGCAGACCCGTGACTACACCCGCTCGGTACTCCAGGCCACCCAACGTCGTCGAGTTGCCGTGGACGACGTGGAGGAGGCCGTGCAGGTACGTATGGAGCGTCAGGAGATCCTGAGAGACCACGGGAAGACCTTCGCCTTCATCATCGAAGAGGCATGCCTGCACCACGGTCTCGGTGGTGCGGAGGTAGCCGCCGGCCAACTCACTCACCTCATCGAAGTCGCGGCCATGGCGAACGTGAGCCTGGGGATCGTTCCGAGGGGCTACCTGCGCCACTCGATGCACGTCGAAGCGTTCTCGCTCTACGACTCGGCACAGGCCAACATCGAACTCGTCTCCGGATACCTCCAGATCACGCAGCCTTCCGAAGTAGCCATGTACGTCGGCCGGTTCGCGGAACTGGCCAACGACGCCGTGCACGGTGCCGCCGCTCGTACGCTGATCACGGAGGCGATTGACTCTCTCGGGTGACGGGTGTGCAACTGTGTGCAACTTCCTGGAGAGCGTCTGGCTGAAACTCCTACGGTCTATCACGCACCCCCACCGCCTCGGCGAAGGAGGACAGACCGATGGCGCGACGCAACCCCGAGCGCATGTACCACAAGGCCGTGACCGGCCCCACAAAGTTCGAGCTGCTGCGACCCCACGTCCCGAACCGGGTCGCCATCCTGCGGGAGTGGCCGCCCTGTTCCTGCGGCAGGGACGTGTGTCCGGACAGGGGCATGCGGTGAGTCTTCGCGAGATCGCTGCCCGCCCGCACGTCGTGCCGCCGGACGCCGACCAGTGTCCGGGGTGCGCGTTCTTCGACCGGGCCCAGGCCCAGTACCCGAAGGCCGTGAACCCGACGATCGGGCGCATGCTCGCGCGCAACCGTGCCCGGCACCTCGAGGACGGGGAGTGCGTGGCGTCGGAGGTGGCCGGTGAGTGACCAGGACGCGGCCCCGGCGGCCCCGGACTGCACCGCCGAGGAGTTGGTGAGGCCGGTGGATCCGCTCGCGTGGCGGCCCACCCACCCGTGGCCCGCGAGGGAGACGTCCGGGCCCCGGCCGGTCCTGGCGCCGGAGGACTGGACGGAAGAGCCGCTGTCGGACGGGGACAGGGTACGCCGCGCCCGGCTGCTGGCCCGGGTGCGCGAGGCCAACCACCCCCGGCTGCGCTGATGAACCCCTACGCCGCACCGGAGTTCGGGATCGGCGGCCTCTGGGCGGGCCGGCGGCGGGCGTGGGACGGCCTGCCGCCCCCGGTTCCCGATCGGTGCTCAACTGGAGTCCCCGCCGACCTGCCGGTGCAGCCACGAGTCGAGGACCGCGTAGTCGGCGTCGGTCAGACCGACGCGGGGGTCGACGCGATGGAGCAGGGCGGGTCCCGGGTGGTGGGCGACGACCCACGCCCGATCGGTGTCGGTCACCTCGTCGTCGACCCAGGCGAACGGGCGCCCCTCGGCCCGGGAGACAAGGGTGCGGGTCTTCCAGTGCAGTCCGTGCCACTCGTCCTGCGGGTCGACGGCGGACGGCTCCGGCCAGACGACCACCGCGAGGCGGGGAAGGCCGATGCGGGGAGCGATGCAGTCGTTCGCGTCGGCCATCCATGTCGTGGCCCACACGAGGTCGCACGGGAGCGCCAACAGGCGGGGTCCGTGCGCGGGATCGATCCTGCCGAGGAGCGGATTCGCGTCGTCACCGAGTTCGTCGGGCCCCGTCGCGAAGCTCCGATACGTGTCGGGTGCCGCGCCGAACGGGATCAGAGGTCCGTCGACGTCGAGGAACAGCAGCGGACGCTGCGCGGAGCCGGCCATGGACGCACGATAGCGTTCGCCGGTCAGGCGGCCAGGCCGAGGCCGAGAGTGATTGCGACGGGGGCGAGGTAGAGGAGGGGGCGGTCGGGCCGGATGTGACAGCGGCGCCGGAAGGTCTTTCGCCGGGCCCGGTCCCGCCCGGCGGACGGCCGGTCCAACGGGTCCGGCGGGCGCCCGGCCACCGGTGCGCTGTCGTCACGGTGACCGGGCTCTGAGCGTGGTGGACGAGTCCGGACGGCGAAGGGGGGATGTCCGCCGTCCGGACGTCGCACTCGCCCACCGCACCCTCTTGTCACCCCGATCCGCCGTCGCAAACCACCTCGGTCGGACACCGGTCGCGGACGCGCGGCGGGCTTGCGGGAGGTGGCCTGCGGGACGAGGCCTGCGGGAGGAGGTCAGCCGCCCGCCGGGGTGGCGGGGTGCCCATCGGCGCCCGCGGCGTTCCAGGCGGCCTCGACCATCCGGAAGATCTCCTCGAGCGCCGCGTCCGGATCGGCCGCCTCCCGGGCCAGGGTGAAGGCGTCGACCGCGAATCGTGCGATCGTCCGGCAGGCCGTGGTGCTGTACCGCGGCCCGGTTCCCTCGGTGACGGCGTCACCTGCGGCGATGGCGGCGGCCAGCGACTCCGCGTGGCGCAGCCTCATGGTCGCCTCGTACTGCCGCAGGTCGGGCGAGGTGTCGATCAGGTGCCAGACCGGTGCGGCGCCGTCGGCGGTGCAGTGGTGCACCAGGGCCCGGATCTCGCGGTGGAGCGCGGGAACGAGCGCCTCGTCCGGGGCCCGGCCGGCGACCGCGTGGACGAGTCGCTGCTCGAAGTCCTGGTCCTGTTCGAAGACCAGGGCCTCCTTCGAGGCGAAGTGGGCGAAGACGGTGGTGACGGCGACGTCGGCCTCGGCGGCCACGTCACGGATTCCCACCGCGTCGTAGCCGCGTTCGAGGAACAGCCGCAGTGCGGTGTCGGCGATCTTCTGACGGGTGGCGGCCTTCTTGCGTTCGCGGCGCCCGGTCAACCCGGTCGACCCGGTGCTCTCGGTCATCCATCCACGCTATCAGGTGCAAAATCCTCACAACTACAAAACACTAACGGTTAGTGCTACGGTCGTCCGCATGAAGAAGATGGTCTTTGCCGAGTTCGGCGGCCCCGACGTCCTGCACCTCCTCGACACCGACGAGCCCCGCCCGGGGCCCGGCCGGATACGCATCGCCGTCCGCGCCGCAGGCGTGAACCCCGTCGACTGGCGGATCCGCGAAGGCCAGATCCTCGGCGCCCACCCCACCCGACTGCCCTCGGGACTGGGCCTGGACGCCGCCGGGGTCGTCGACGCGGTCGGGGAGGGCGTCCGCGGAACACAGGTCGGGGACCACGTGTTCGGCGAAGGCATCGACACCTACGCCGAGTTCGCCGTCCTGACGGCCTGGACCGCCATGCCCGCAGGCCTCACCTTCGAGGAGGCCGCCGGCTACCCCTCGGTGGTCGAGACCGCACTGCGGATCCTGGCCGAGGTGGGCGTCCGCCCGGGGCAGACCCTGCTGGTCAGTGGCGCGGCGGGCGGCGTCGGCTCGGCCGTCCTGCAGATCGCCCGCGACCGCGGCATCCGCGTCATCGGCACGGCCGGAGCCCACAACCAGGACTACCTGCGGAGCCTGGGCGCCCTCGCCACGACCTACGGCGAGGGCTGGCCCGACCGGGTGCGCGGGCTCGGCCGGGTCGACGCCGCCCTCGACCTGGCCGGCTCGGGCGTGGTCCCCGAACTCGTCGAACTCACGGGCGACGCACGGAAGGTGGTCTCCATCGCCGATCTCGGTGCACCCGATCACGGCGTCCGGTTCTCGGGCACGGCCGGGAGCGTGCCGGAGGCACTCACCACGGCCGTGGACCTCATCTCACGAGGAAAGCTCCACATCCCCGTCGAGAAGTCGTACCCGCTCGCCGAAGCGGCGTCGGCCCACATCGACAGCCGCGCCGGCCACACCCGCGGGCGCCGGGTCCTCGTGGTGCGCTGAGCACGGCGGCCCGGTGGCGACACCTCGCGCTCCGGGCGCGTGGGGCGCGGCACATTTCCCCGTCCGGCCGTTCGACCGCCCTCACGGTCGAACAGCCGGACAGACTGCGGGGCCACGCGTTCGGCTACGCGTTCGGCCCGGTGCCCGTCACAGGATCTCGATGGACTTCACCTGCGGCGGGCGGTTCGGGAACGTGATGTCCGTCCACCGGTTGATCCTCACCGAGTCGCCATTGGCGTCGTAGTAGATGAGGTCGTTGTTACCGGTGGAGATCCGGTCGACCCACCAGTTCCCGAAGTCGGTCCGGCCGGCGTTCGCGTAGCAGTCCACACTGTCCCGGCCCCCGCTGTGGGACCAGATCTTCAGGAAGTTCTCGCCTCCCCGGCACTCGACGTGGTCGATGGCGAACGCGTTGTTCGGCACGGCCACGGTGAAAGCGGCCGCGGCGGCGAACGTGGCGGCCGCGGCGCTCATGAGCTTCTTCGCCTTCGAGATCTTCGAGATCATGGATTCTCCTCGCACGAATCGAATACTGAATCGAATACTGAATCGACACTGCACGGAACAACCTTCGCGTTTTGCATCGTGCCCGATCAGCATCCCGCCGGAGAAAGGAACGGTCAATTGCCGTTCCGCCGAACCGACTCCGTGTCGGCCATGTCCACCCGGAATTCCCCGTGCCGGGCGGGACGGAAGTGGCGGGCGGGACCAGTGCGCCTGCCCGGAGGCGCGGGGCGGCGTCGCTCGCACCGGGACCGGCCGTTGCCCCCATCGCGGCCCCGACCTGGGCGAACGTGCGTGCCGGGCCGCCGGACGGGGTGCGCCGGCGCACCGCCGTGCCGGTGGATGAGTGGAACCTGCCACGCCGTACCCGCCCAACAGGCGCGCAGCAGGCGCGCGTTCTACCCTTCACCACCCCCGCGCACGCTCGAGCCACGTGCGGGCGGCTCCGGCCCGGTTCCGGCCCGACTCCCCCGCGGCACGAGAACCCGACAGCGACACGAAACGCCGACAGCGGCCCGCCGGGGACGGCGGGCCGCTGCGACCGGTAGTGGTACCGGCAGTAAAGGTGGTGCGGCGACTGCTACTTGAGGCCGGTGTGGATCGCGTTCACCAGCTCGCCGTTGGCGGTGTCACCGCTGAACTCCCAGAAGAAGGCGCCGCGCAGGTTCTGCGCCTTGGCCCAGGCCATCTTGGCGGTGATGGTCGCCGGGGTGTCGTAGCTCCACCAGTTGGTACCGCAGTGGGCGTAGGCGGTGCCGGCGACCGTGCCGGTGGCGGGGCAGGTGTTCTTGAGGACCTTGTAGTCCTCGATGCCGGTCTCGTAGGTGCCGGCCGCCGCGCCGGTGGCCGTGCCGCCCGGGGCGGACTGGGTCACGCCGGTCCAGCCGCGGCCGTAGAAGCCGATGCCCAGCAGCAGCTTGGAGGCGGGCACGCCGATCGACCGGTACTTGGCGATGGCATCGGCCGAGTTGAAGCCGGCCTTCGGGATGCCGTCGTAGGCGGTGAGCGGGGAGTGCGGGGCGGTCGGGCCCTTCGCCGCCCAGGCGCCGAAGAAGTCGTACGTCATGACGTTGATCCAGTCGAGGTACGGCGCACCGGCCGCGTAGTCGGCCTTGTCGATGTTGCCGCCCTGCGAGGCGTCGGCGGAGACCGCCACCGTGACCAGGTCGCGGCCGAACTCGGTGCGCATCGCCTGGACCATCTTCTTGAACGAGTCGGCGCCGCTGGTGTCGCAGGTCAGGCCGCAGGCGTTCGGGTACTCCCAGTCGAGGTCGATGCCGTCGAAGACGTCGGCCCAGCGCGGGTCCTCGACCAGGTCGTGGCAGGACTTGGCGAACGCGGCCGGGTTCTGCACGGCCTGGCCGAAGCCGCCGGACCAGGTCCAGCCGCCGAAGGACCAGATCACCTTGATGTGCGGGTAGAGGCGCTTGAGTTCGCGCAGCTGGTTGAAGCTGCCGCGCAGCGGCTGGTCCCAGGTGTCGGCGACGCCGTCGACGGACTGGTCGGCGGTGTAGGCGCGCTCGTAGTCGGCGTAGGCGTCGCCGATGGTGCACTTGCCGTTCTGGACGTTGCCGAAGGCGTAGTTGATGTGGGTGATCTTCGCGGCGGAGCCGGAGGTGACCAGGTTCTTCACGTGGTAGTTGCGGCCGTAGACGCCCCAGTTGGTGAAGTACCCGAGCTTGACCTGGTCGCCGGTGACGATGTCGCCGCCGGTGGTGCGCACGGTGCCGGGAGCACTGGCGGGGCCGGTCAGGTCGGCGGTGTCGCGGGCGACGACGGTGTAGGTGTAGCTGGTGCCCGCGGTGAGGTTGCTGTCGCTGTAGGTGAGGCCGGTCACCGTGGCGACCTTGGTGCCGTTGCGCAGGACGTCGTAGTTCTTGACGCCGGTGTCGTCGGTGGCGGCGGTCCACGACACCTTCAGCGAGGTGTCGGTGATGTCGGAGCCGACCGGGGTGCCGGGCGCGGAGGGCGCCTGGTTGCCGGGCAGGTCGGTGCCGTCGCAGGAGGCGCCGTTGAGCTTGCAGCCGCTGGGCGCGCCGGGGCCCGCGCCGTTGAAGCCGAAGGTCACGGTGGCACCGGGGGCGAGGGTGCCGTTCCAGCCCTTGTCCTTGGCGGTCCAGTGGTTGCCGGTGCTGGTGACCGTGGCGTCCCAGGCGGAGGCGACGCTCGTGCCGGCGGGGAAGTCCCACTCGATCGTCCAGGACGTGAGCGTGGTGGTACCGGTGTTCTTCACCGTCCACTTGCCGTCGAACCCGGAGCCCCAGTCGGAGCCCTTCGCGAAGGTGGCGGTGGCCGCGGCGGCGGCCTGGGCGGGGGTGGACAGGCCGACGACGGCGACCAGCGGCAGGGCGAGCGCGGTCAGGCCGGCTGCGGCGGCCCTCAACCTCTTTGTGGGCAGGACGGAACGAGTCAGCAAGAGGGGGCTCCTCGACGTGGGGGCGGACAGGGGTGGGGGAGTCCGTGACCGCACACTGCGCGACGTCCGCCGCAGGGTGCTCCGGCGAGACTAGAAAGGTCCAGACCAACCAGTCAAGAGGTTCAGACCACTTTTCCTTTACCTTCTCTTTGCCGAAACCGGGCACGCCGGACCGGAGCCCCGATGACGTGCCCGGATCCGACGAATCGTCATGCCGGGTCCTCGTCGGACGACTTGGGCGGGGCCGCGGAGGCGGTCACGACTCACCCGGGTGGGGCACCCCGCCCCTGCGGAGGGGTGCCCCCGGGCCGGCCCGCCCGAGCGGGGGTCAGTCCTGCTCGCGCCGCGTGCGCCGCAGAGCGACGAGCCTCAGGACGACATTGGCCGTGCCGACGGTGATCTGGAGGAGGGTGAGCACGGGCTGGAGCACACTCAGGTCGTGGGCGAGTCCGGAGAGGACGGTCATCTTCGCTTCCCTTCCGCGGCAGGAACGTCCGGCCGTGAAAGGAGCCTCGCCGCGCGGACGTTCCCCGTCCGGTCCGCTTGGCACGGAGCGGGGAATGCGCGGAGAATCACGGGTGGTCCACGCGGGGAACCGGATTCTCCGCACGGGGAATCGGGGGTCTCGATGCCACGACGACGCCGCGCGGTCGACCCGGCCGCACCTGCGGCGGTGCGCGAGCTGGCGCTGCGGCTGCGCGAGGTCGCGGAGGCGGCGGGGTTCCCGACCAACTCCGGGCTCGCCGCCGCCTCCGGACTCGGCGAGACGGTGGTCGGCGAAGTGCTGCGGGGCGTACGGGCTCCGACGACCGGCACCCTGGGCAAGCTCCTGACGGCCTGCGGCATCGCACCGGACCGGTCGTGGGAGACGATGCGTTCCCGGGCGCAGGCCGCCGACCAGCAGAACCGGGCGCGGACCGCGGAGGCCGACCGGCAGGCCGCCGCACGCCGCGAGGTCACCGGCACCCACCGGTCGGCGGCCGAACTGGCCCGGCGGCATCTGCTGCTGCGGGGTCGCGCGCACCTCGGGGCCGACGGCGACCTGCCGTCGGTCGGATCGGTCCGGGACCGTGCCCTGCTGCGCATCCACCCCGCACCGCCCGTGCGCGGGTACCGCGGCGACGTGGTCCTGGATCCCGAACTGCCCAGCTACGTCGAGCGCGACCGCGACCTCGAGCTGCGCGCGGAGCTCGGCCGTGCGCGCGACCACGGCGGACTCGTGCTCCTCCAGGGGCCGTCCGCGGCCGGCAAGTCCCGGGCGGCGGCGGAGGCCATGTGGAGCTGCCTGCCGGGCTGGCAGCTGCTGATCCCCGTCGTCTCCGCGGACCTCGCGCCGCTCGCCGATCCCCGGTTCGACCTGTCCCGCACCGTGGTGTGGCTCAGCGACCTCCAACTGCACCTCGGCCCGGGCGGCGCGCACGTGCACGCCTTCGACCGGCTGCTCGCCCACCCGGGCCGCCCGGTCCTCCTGGCCACGATCAGGTCCAGCGAGCGGGCCGCCCTGCGCGGCGACGGCGAGGAGGCCGGACCGCACGACGGTCAGCAGCGCGCGGTCGCCACCGCGGGCGACCTCCCGATGGTCCAGGACCTGCTGGGCCGCGCCCGCACCGTGGTGCTGGAACGGCTGTTCACGGCGGCCGAGCTCGGACGCGCCGGGCGACTCGACGGTGACCCGCGCATCGCCACCGCCCTTCCCGGGACGAACCGGTTCGGCCTCGCCGAACTCCTCGCCGCCGGACCGGAGCTTCGGGACCTGCTGGCGGCGCACACCGGCGACGCGGACGGTCAGTTCGTCGGCGCCGCGCTCGTCCACGCCGCCGTCGACTGCGTCCGCGCCGGATGGAACCGCCCGGTCCCCGTCGAGCTGCTGCGCGGGCTCGTGCCCCAGTACGTGCCCGCCGAACTGCGTGGCGACGTCACGGCCGAGTCCTTCGACACCGCCGTCGCCTGGTCGACGCGTCGCCGGCGCGGCTACAGCCGACTGCTGATCCCCTCCGTCGACGACCGCCGCGCGCTGAGCGCGTTCGACTACCTGGTCGACGACGCCCAGGCCCAGCACGGCCGGGCCGTCCCGGAGGCGGTCTGGCACGCCCTGGTCCCCGCGGCCGACCCCGAGACGGCGCTCACCCTGGGCGAGCGGGCCCTGAACGCGCTCGCCGGCAGCGCCGCGGAGGCCGCCCTGGGCAAGGCACTGGACAGCGAGGTGGCCGACGTCGCCGCCGACGCGGCGCGGCGGCTCGGCCGGCTCCACCTGGACCGGGGTGAGGCTTCCCCGGCGGAGGCCGTCCTGCGGCGGGCGGAACGGTCGAGCGGATGGCGGGACGACCTGAACGCGTACCTGGTCGACTGCGGCCGGTACGACGAGGTCCTCGACCGCTGGATCGCGGACACCGACGTCACCGGGCCCCGCCGCGAGCCGGCCGGCCTCTTCGCGGCCCTGACGGCGTGCGCGCGCTGGACCGACCTGGAACGTCTGCTCCTCGAGCGGAACTCGAACGGCCCGGCCCGGCACACGCTGAATGCCGAGCTACGGGCCGTGAAACGGCTCCGCTGGAGCGATCGCGGGCAGCGGCTCACCCTCCCCTTCCCGGCCGTCGTGCTGCGCAACACCTCCCCCAACGGCTCGTCGTCGTGGCAGTGGTGGCGCCGACGGATCGCCTCGCTGTCCCAGCCGGCGCACCGGCGGCCCGCGACGGAGCATGCCGAGGGCCGGCTCGACGCCCAGGACCCGTTCGTCTCCGAGAGGGAGCGCCTCGTTCGGTCGGCGGCCGAGTGGGACCACGGCCGGTCCCTGTACGGCTGGAGCCACCTGCTGTTCTTCCTCTCCTCCCACGGCCGGCGCGACGAACTCGAACCACTGCTGCACCAAGCGCTGGCCGACGGGGCCGCGGGCGTCGCCGACGTCCTGGAGCGGCGGCGCGCGATCGCCCGCCGCATCGCCGCGCCCGCGCTGCCACCGGTCCCCAGCGACGGCGAGGACTTCTCTCCCGCACTCGCACGGGAGTTCGGGAATGTCCCCGAACACCTCGACCCACGGCCCACCGAACAGCTCGACCGGTACCTGGCCGCGATGTTCCACGAGTTGCATCCGGGGCCGGCCGCCCGCGACTTCACCGAGGCCGAGGCAGAGCAGGAAGCCCGACGCACCGGCCACGACCTGCCGGTCCTGGAGTACTTCCGCCGGGCCGGCCGGTGGCACGAACTGCTGGACCGCTGCCGGCCCTTCCCGACGATCGTGCCGTGGCCCCAGCTCGAACTCGGCTACCACGTCCTGGCACACGTCCGGCTCGGTCGGTGGCCGGAGGCCGAGGCCGTCGCACACCACGCCTTCGAGGCGGGCGAGTCGTCGCTCGGCCCGGTACTGGCCGAGACGCTCCTCCACCGGCCCGACGGTCCCGCCCAGGCACAGCGGCTGCTCCACCGGCTCATCGGCACCGCGCCCCGACGCCCCGTCAACCGGCTGATCCGGCTGCTCCTCGACACCGGGCGCACCGAGGACACCGAACGGGCCATCGGACTGGTCCGCCGCCACGGCGAGATCGCTCCACCGCCCTGCGGACAGGTCACCGCCGCCCTGATGGCGCTCCATCGGCTGCCGGCGATGGAGCCCGTCTGCCGCGAGCTCATCCACAACGAGCGCTGGGAGGACAAGCGCGCGTCCGGTTGGGAGGAGTCGACCCAGGGCATGTGGACCGCGCTCGCCGCCCACTACGACGCGCTCGCCGGCCCGGACCGCGCGGACGACGAACTGCGGCAGGCCGTCGACGACGGCGACCTCGGCGCGCGCCATGTGCTCGCCCGCCGCCTCGATCGAGCCGGCGACGACAGCGGTGCACTGGGGCTGCTCGACCGGATCGACACCGCCGGTTGGAACCGCCGCCTCGACGCCGTCCTCTGCGGAGCGCTGCGCGTCCGGCTGCTGCACCGCCGGCAACAGCACGACGAGGCGGCCCTGGACCTGCTGCTGACCGCCGATCCGCTGCTGCTCCGCCGGCTCGGCGACCTGGACCCCGCCTTGAACGCCCCGGAGATCTCGGACGTCCTGTGGTGCGTCCGCGCCGCCGTCCCCGACCTGGAACCGGGCTACCGGTGGCAGTACCACCACCTCCGCCGCGCCGTCGGCGAACCGGAGTGACGGACCCGAGCGCTCCGAAGGCCCGCCGCCCGGTGAAGCACGCCCGACCTCTCCCCGTCCGGCCGGACACCTCGGGGTCGGGCGGGCCGCGAGAGCCCGGCCCGCCCGACCCCGAGGGTGTTCAGGCGGTCAGACCGGGCTGCAGGGGCGCAGCCGGGGGCAGGGCTCCGGCCTGGGGGACGGGTTCGGCGGCGGGCCCCTGTAGCGCCTCCAGGTCCGGGTTCTCGGCCGTCCGCAGTTCGGCGGGGTGGGCGGCAGCGCCCTCGCCCGACGGGTGGGACAGGTCGGACGGGTGCGACGGACCGTGCTCGGTGGTCCGGGTGGCTTCGGCGCGCACGATGGCGCCGATGGCGGAGAAGACGTCGAAGGGCATGGTGGATCTCCTGCGGTACGGCATGAAAGAGGGGACGCAGGAAGCCGGGCCGGGCCCCGCACCGCCGTGTCGCGCGGCGCGTGGAGCCGAAGTCGCCCGGCGGGCCCTCTCAGCAGCGCAGGACCACACCTCGTGCACCGATGGCCTCGGTCCCGGTCCGTCCGGAACACCTGGTCGTGGGCGAGGCGGTCCGGGCAGGATCGTGCCCCGCGTACGCCTCACCCGGAGGCAGCGGCGGCTGCCCGCACCCCGCCACGCACGCCGGTCCCGCGCGGTGGGCACCGGAGTGCACCGGGACGGTCCCGTGGCTCCGACGACGCTCGGCGGGTTCGGGGCACTCGTCGGTGCTCGGGGCGACCAGCGGCAGCGGATCCGCTCCCCCGACCGGAGCCTCCTGGACAGTGACGCAGTGCGCACCGGCCACCCACGGCCGGGCCTCGGCGGCATCCGCCCCGCCCAGCAGGACCAGTGCGGCGCCCAGCAGCGCCGTCACGGCACACCGGACCACGGAGTGCCAGTGCCGGGGCGCACACCGCATACAACGAACCTTCCCGAGGAGTGGGCCCCAGCCAACTCCTCCGACCGCCCCCGAAGCACGCCCGGCTCACCCGGTGGTGACAGGAATTCACCCGTGTGGGCGCACCGGCGGCACCTGCGCGGGCCCGGCGGTCAAGCTGACGGGGCCGCCCGACGGGGCCGAACGCCGACACTCGGCAGGCTGACATCCACCGGTCCGGAAGTGTGCGGGCCCGCACACTTCCGGACCGGTGGGGAGGTCCGGTTCGACGTTCCGTTGCCCGGGCGGTCCGTCCTTCGGTCACGTTGCCCGTGAATCCATCGCGAGAACGACGGAAGTCGGGCTCCGCCGGGCCGGGTCACGGCCGGCGCGGGTCACGGCCGGCGCGGGTGCCGGGTCAGCTGGCTCCGGTGGTCGGCACGGTGAAGGTCTCGCGGGGCCCGAAGTCGCTGTACGTCACGGTGATGACGCTCGTGACGGTGGTGCCGTCCTTGGGTATCTTCATGGACTGCGTCTGGGCCACGATACGGCCGGCCCGGTCGATCCAGACGTCGTAGTCCTTCGCGGCGACGCCCTTCTCGGTCATGTTCCGGTGTTCCTCGGGGTCGATGGCCTTGATCTGGGCAGCCGTCAGGCGGGCCCCGAGGTGGAAGGCCGGGACCCCACTCTTCTGCTCCATCCCCTTGCGGGCGGCTGGGCCGGCGTCGACGAGGGCCTTGGCGTAGAGGCCCGCACCGTTGTCGTCCGTGGCGTCCTCGCTGTCGCCGGTCGGGCCCCAGGTGCTGCCCGGCTTGGTCTTGTCGCGCATGAAGATGCCGTTGCCGGTGTTGACCGACTCCATCCAGAGAATGGGTTCGTCGCTGCCGCCGAGTGTCATCCTCGTCTCGGTCCGGCCCTCGTGGCCCGGCGTGTTGACGTTGGTCCGGCCGGTCGCGGTCATCACGGTTCCCTGACCGTTCGCGGTCGCGGTCGTCTTCATGTTCAGCGTCGCGGCATAGGGCGTCCGGTCGGGGTTCGCCAGGGCCACCGCCGGGTCGAACGCACCGGAGGCGTCGACCGGCGCACCCGCGGGACTCGGGGTCGCGGTGGGCGTCGGGGTCGCGGTGGGCGTGGGCGTCGCGGTCGGCGTCGCGGTCGGCGTCGGCGTCGCGGTCGGCGTGGTTGCACTCGGAGTGCCGCTCGCGTTCGCGCTCTGCGCGACGGGGCCGCCCGCAGCCGACGGGGCGGACGTGTCGTCGTTGCAGGCGGCCACGGCGGACAGGGCGAGCACCGTGGCAGCGGCAATCAGGGTGGTACGGCGGATCGTCACAGAGATCTCCGGTCAAGTGGGGTGAGCAGGGAGAACACTTGCACGAACCACTGACATTCTCGAGCGAGATCTCGGGAGCAGGTCTCGGCGGGCGTCCGCCGCGAGTACACGCTTGACACGCCGACCGGCCACGGTCGGCGCGCGCTTCGTCTCCGCGAGGGCATCGCGGACCCCGATGTCCGTCGGCGAGTCCGACGATGGACGGTGCCGGACCTGCCGGCCCCGGGTCCGTACCGCCACCGGGGGCCGTGCCGGTCAACAGCTCGAAAGTACGATCGGCCGGGGCCGTCGGCAGGGTCGGACGTGGAAGGAGAATATTGTGGACCGCCCCAGGATCGAGTGGCTGCTGCATGAGCAACTCCCCGATGCCCTCCGCACCTGGAAGGCGTGGCAGGTCGAGGACATCCTGTGTGAGTTCTGGAGGCGTACGAGAGGGTGCCCAAGGACGCCGTCCGGCCCACCGGATGACCACTTCCCCGCACGGAACCGCCCAAGCTCCGTCGGAGTGTGGGGCCGGCGGCCGTTGTCACCACCCCGGCCGTCCGGGCCCGTCGTCAGCGGAGCGGGAAGCGCAGGTCAATACCTGGGTCCCGAGTCGCAGTACCGTCAGAGGTCACTGCGCACCTCACCGCTGACCGACGCCCCGACCGTCGAGGCGGTCGACCATCACGGCCTCCTTCCGGTGCAGCAGGTCGCGGTCGGCGGCGGGCAGCGATGCCAGGGCGTCGACCAGGACCTGACCGCGCGGAACGTGGACCGTGCTGCTCGACCAGATCCGGCATCCCGAGCACCAGGCGAGAGCGACGCAACGCTCGAAGCCGGAGGATTCGGGCGGGCGGAGGCGGTACACGTAGGACCGGACCGGCTCGTGGCAAACGGCGCAGAGCCGGCGGACGCCGTCGAGGACCGACCAGCCGTCACCTCGCTTGCGCCAGGACTTCCGGCCCGCGGGTGCTCTTCAAGTCGTCATGGCGATCATTCTGCCTCGACGCAGCCCCGCCTGCCAGGAGCAGGCGGACTCGGACGCCGGGTGGCCACCGACCTGCCGCGCGGGCAGTCGCGCCGGAGCGGCACTACCGCCTGCAACGCACCGGGCCTGTCGCGGAGTTCGGCGGCGCCACACCCCCAAGCGCGAAAGCCCGGCCCCCGTATCCCTGTTCCACCAGGATGAGAAGACCACAGTTCGGATATGGTGCGGCCATGACCGATGGCCTTCCTTCCGACGTGGCCGATGTCCTCGGTGTCCTCCTCGACGGCGACGATCCGGTCCGCGTGGCACTCCGCGCCCAGATACCCCACCTGAGTGTCAGCGGGCGCTGCACGTGCGGCTGCGGCACAGCCTGTTTCGACCTCGACACCGCCACGGTCCGGCCGGCACCGCCGACGCCCGACGTGATCGTCGCCGATGCCCAGATCCTGCTGAAGAACGGTGATTGTCCCGGCGAGGTCCTGGTCTTCGCCGAGGGCGGCTACCTCTCCTCGCTGGAGGTCTGCTCCTGGAGCGACACCACCGAGGTCACGCTGGGCCTGGCCCGACGACGGCTGTGCGGTTGACGCAGGTACGCCCGTAGCGGGCAGGGGTACCGGTCCCGCTCCGCTTGCGCCCTGCGGCCGAGCCTGACAGGCTCTGCCGCCGACAAGCCAAGATCAAGCGGGTGGGGTAGATGGCTGGCCTGGACGACCTGGTGCGACTGTTCGGCCCGCCGCCGGGCCGAGCGGTGGCCGCCAACGACTGGGCCGAGGTCGAGGACTATGTCGGCTCAGCGCTGCCCGGGGAGTTCAAGGCCTTCCTCGACGCCTACGGCACCGGATTGGTCTGCGGGGAGCTCGTGGTGTTCCATCCCCGCGGGTCCAGCCCCCTGCTGGACCGGATGCGCGGGATCCACGAGTCGTTCGGTCGGTCGTGGCGACGCGACCCGGCCGATTACCCCTTCCGGTTCCACCCCGCACCGGGCGGCCTGATCTCCTGGGGGTACGACTACGGCGGCGACGAGCACTTCTTCTGGCCGTGCGACCCGGACCCGGATCGCTGGAAGATCGTCACGAACATCAACGGGGGCGACCCGGAGGTCTTCGACGGGACGTTCACCGACTTCGTCCTCGCCTTCGTCGAGAGCCTGCGCTACGTGGAACCGCAGCACGGGATCGACCCGGCCGCCCGGGAGTTCCTGGAGCCGGAAGACCTGGACGAACTGCGGGAGCGCGGCGAGACCGGACGACCGGTCGAGCCGAGCTTCGAGGCGTTCTGATCCGCGCCCGGGGCCGCGCCGACGCCGGCAGGTCGTCAGTGGCGAGGGGCTTCCATCGACCCGCGATGCAGTCGGGCGACCGGCGGCTCGACACGAACAACACCGCGAGTCAAACCAGTTGGCGCCAGCTGCGGTAGGAGTGCGGGGGCTCGGCAAAGCCTCCGTCGCTGAACGGGCCGGGCAGCGTACCGGACAGGGTGGCAAGGAGAAACTCGCCGAAGCCCAGATCGAACCGGATCCAGCGCTCCTCTCCGTAGCGGGCCTGGCGCTTGAAGACCACGATGTCCCAACTGTCCGGATCCCGGGCCTCGCAGAGCCAGAAGACCACGTCACCGTTGGCGCTGCTCGCGAAGCGGAGAAGTCGCCTCTTCTCCAGGTCCTCCGGGTTCGTACCGGCAAGGGCCACCGGCTCCTCCCTCGGATCGAAGTCCAGTGCGTCAAGGAGGCTGCCGTACGGCGAGCCGGCCACCGGCGGCGTGCTGACGCCGAGGTAATCGTCCAGTTCGCCACCCCCGTAGAGCGTGACGAAGTCGCGGTAGTCGGCGGGCAGACGCAGGCCCGTGGTCCGTGCCAGCTCCTCCCAGTCCACGGTGTCGCCCTGGCCGCCCGGCTCCCCGAGCAGAGCGGCCAGGCGGGTGACGGCCTGGTGGACCATGGCGAACTCCTCTGCGGGTGGCGCGATTCGAACGGTCACCGTACCGCCCCGTGTCCTGGGCTGGCGCCCCCGGGCCCCGCCTGTTGTGGGTGGTCACCCACAGGCGGGCCCAGGGGCCGTGGCGCCGCTGCCTCGTGGCTACGCCGTGGGGCCGGATGCTCGTGGTCGGGCCGGTTCGGTGGGGTGGGGGTGCCGGGTGCGGCGACGCAGGATGGCGAGGGCGATGGCGGTGGTGGCGGCCAGGAAGGCGAGGACCATGCCGACGTTGCGGAGCAGCAGGTCGAGTGTGCCGGTCGAGGTGCTGGTGTGGAGGGGTGGGGCGATCGTGAGCGTCCAGGGCAGGACGGCGAGCGCGATGCCGCCCGCGTGCAGGGGGTCGGCGTTCGGCCTGGCGAGGCGCAGGAGGTGCGCGAGGCCCAGGACAAGGGCCGCCCAGACCGGGGAGAGGTCGAGCAGGGCCTGCTGGAGGGGCGGGAGGACGAGGTGGGGGTAGTCCTCTGGCCGGAAGTCGAGCCACAGGGCGGTCAGGCCGCTCAGCGGCAGGGCGACGGCTGCGGCGGAGCCGATCGCCCAGGAACGGCCCCGCCGGGAGAGGTCGACGGCGTCGGGCGGTGCGATCAGCACCAGGAGAGCCGTGACGGTCCAGAGGCCGGGCAGTTCGGGAGTTCCGACGGACGCCGTGATCGGCGGGAGAAGAGCCGCCACCAGGAGCATGGCCCGGGCCGGGGCCCAGCGGCCGAGGGTGGCAAACAGCAGGCCGAGAATCCACGGCGCGCTCTGCGCGGCGCCCGCCTCCCAGTGCGCGTCGGGACCGGCGGGAAGGGTGCCGAACAGCAGGTGAAGCAGGCTCAGGGCGGCGCCGCCGGCCAGCAGGGGCGGCGCGGCACCGGCGAGGATCCGGCCGGCGGGATCGCTCGAGCCGAGCCGGGTGCGCAGTCGCACGGCGTGTGCGGCGAGGGCGGCCCACTCGCGCAGGGCGGTGCGGGGGCCGGCGTGCTGGACGGCGTCGGCGAGAACGGCGTTGATCTCCTCGCCGTGCGCGGCTCGGTACGCCGCCGGGTAGAGGCTGTCGAGGGGAAGACGCCGCAGCAGGGCGGGAAGGGCGGTGCGCTCGTCGGTCATGCCGTTCCCCAGTTCGTGCGCAGCGTGGGCCGGAGGCCGCCGAGGGCGAGCCGGCGTTCGGCCTCGGCCACGCCGGCGCGCAGCCGTTGGGTCTCCTCGGTCAGGGTGGCCCGGCCCTGCTCGGTCAGCTCGAAGCTGCGGCGCAGTCGGCCGGCCACGACCTCCTCGTGGGCGATCCGGACGAGGCCCTGTTGGAGCAGGCGGTCCAGGGCCGTGTAGAGGGTGCCGGTGAGCATCCTGGTGCGGCCTTCGGTGATCGCCAGGACTTCCTGGAGGATCGCGTAGCCGTGCCGGGGCTCGTCGGCCAGTGCGGTGAGTACGAGCCTCGCCGGTTCCTGCAGCTGACGGTCTGCCATGCGGGAACCATAGATCATTGATTTACATATGTCGATGATTTATCCATCGGAGGCGGAGGCCGTCCCGGTGTGCGGCGGAGCGCGTCCCGGGCGACCGGCGGCCGACGTCCCGGTGTGCGGTGGGGCGCACACCGGGACCGACCGGGTCACCCGCCGATCACGTGGGCGGCGATCGCCCTCGGGGTCGGTGCTTCGGCCAGCTCGGCGATCCGGACCGGGACGCCGAACCTGCGCTGGACCTGGGCGATCATGCGGATGAAGAGCAGCGACTCCCCGCCGAGCGTGAAGAAGTCGGAGTCGGGCCCGACGGTCGGCACCCCGAGCAGTGAGCGCCAGATCTCCGCGATCTGTTGCACGGTCGGGTCCTCCTCGGTCGCAGTCGGGACAGGATCGGGGTCCGGGGCCGGGACCGGGACCGGGCCGGTCGCTGACTCCGGCGCCGGGGCGGCCGGGGCCACCGGTGTGTCCAGCCAGTGGCGGGCGGCGGCGAAGGGGCGGGCGGGCAGGGGTGCCCGGACCGCCGGGGTCCCCGCGCGCACCGCCGTCCAGTCCAGTTCGACGCCCGCGGCCCACAGCGCGCCGAGGCCGCTCAGCAGGTCGGCGCGGCGCGGCTGCAGTGCCACCACGGGCGTCCGCCGGGCCTCGGGGATCTGCCGGGCGCTGCCGATCAGGCCGCTGCCCGGGCCCACCTCGACGAGCACCGCCCGGCTTCGGGCCGCCGCCGTGACCACCGCGTCCTGGTAGCGCACGGGGCTGCGCAGCTGCTCCGCCCAGTAGCCGGCGGGCCGGAGGCCGCCGGCAGGCAGGAGCCGACCGCTGACGGTGCTGATCACGTCGATCCCGCCCGGCTTGGCCTCGACCGTCGCGGCCACCGTGTCCAGCGCGGCGGCGGCCCCGGCCATCATCCGGGAGTGGAAGGCCCGCTCGGTGGGCAGGACCCGGTGCTGGATGCCCGCGGTGTCCAGCCGGGCGCGCAGCCGGGTGAGCGCGTCGGGCGGGCCGGACACCACGACCACCTCCGGCGCGTTCACCGCGGCGATGTCGAGCCGGTCCGGTCCGGCGAGTTGTCCGCGCACTACGTCCGGCGCGGCGAGGACCACGACCATGCCGCCCTCGGGGGCCCGCCGCATCAGCGCGCCCCGCTCGGCGACCAGGCGCAGCGTGTCGGCCAGCTCGAGTTCGCCGGCCAGGCACGCCGCCGCGTACTCCCCCACCGAGTGCCCGAGCAGGGCGGCGGGCCGGACCCCGAAGGAGCCGAGCAGCCGGCCCAGCGCGTACTCGTGCAGCACCAGGGCGGGCTGGGTGAGGTCGGTGCGGTGGATCAGGCCCTGCGGGTCGCGGCCGACCAGCAGGTCGCGCAGGTCCACGCCGAGGAGGTGCCGGGCGAGTTCGTTGCCGCGGTCGATGTCGGCGGCGAAGGACGGGTAGCGGCGGTAGGCCCATTCCGCCATGCCGGGTGCTTCGGCGCCCTGGCCGGGGAGCAGGAAGACCACCTCGGGCCGGCGCAGCGCGGTGCGCACGGGTGCGCCGGTCAGGGCGCGGGCCGCGCTCACCGCGTCCGGGGCGGCGACGGCGATCCGGTGGGCGAAGTGCCGGCGGTGCTGCTGCGTGGTCAGGGCGACGTCGGGCAGCGGGAGGCCGGGGTGGTCGGCGAGGTGGCGGGCGAGGCGTTCGGCGGCGCTCCGCAGGGCCGGTTCGGTGGGGGCGGAGACCAGGACGACGTCCGGGGCGGTCGGGGTGGGCGGCGCCGGGTCGGCGGGTGCCTCGGTGAGCACGACGTGGACGTTGGTCCCGCCGAGGCCGAAGGAGCTGACGGCGGCCCGGCGCGGTCGGCCGGCCGGGGCGGTCCACTCCCGGGCGACCCTGTCGACGGTGAACGGCGATGCCGGGTCGTCCAGTTCGGCCCTGGGCCGGTCGAGGCCGGCGAGCGGCGGGATCCGCCGGTGGCGCAGGGCGAGGACGGCCTTGATGAGGCCGGCCACGCCGGCGGCGGCCGACAGGTGTCCGATGTTCGCCTTGACCGAGCCGAGCGAGCAGGTGCCCCGTCCGTCGCCGAACACCTCGCGCAGCGCGGACAGTTCGATGGCGTCGCCGACCTCGGTGGCGGTGCCGTGCGCCTCCAGGTAGCCGATCGTCGACGGGTGGACGCCGGCGGCCGCGTAGGCGCGGGTGAGCACGTCGACCTGGCCGCCCGCCCCGGGGGCGGTGTAACCGACCTTCGCCGCACCGTCGTTGTTGACGGCCGAGCCGGAGATCAGCGCGTGGACCCGGTCGCCGTCGCGGACCGCGTCCGCGGCCCGCTTGAGGACGACCATGCCGACGCCGCTGCCCGGCACGGTGCCGTTGGCGGCGGCGTCGAACGGGCGGCAGGCGCCGTCGGGCGACATGATGCCCTTGGGCTCGTAGCGGTAGCCGGCCTGCTGCGGGAACTCCAGGTCGACGCCGCCGGCCAGGGCGAGGTCCGAGTCCCCGGTGCGCAGGCTCTGGCAGGCCAGGTGCACGGCGACCAGCGAGGTGGAGCAGGCGGTCTGGACGCCGATCGCGGGTCCGTTCAGGCCCAGCCGGTAGGCGATCCGGGCCGCGAGGTGGTCCTTCTCGTTGGCGAGCACCACGGACAGCAGTCCCTGCTCGGCCAGGAGTTCCGGGTCGGCCAGGACCTGCTGCTGCAGGTAGTAGTTGAATCCGGAGCCCGCGAACACGCCGACCCGGCCCGCCGGCCGGTCGGTGATCAGTCCACCGCTCTCCAGCGCCTCCCAGGCGGTCTCGAGCAGCAGTCGGTGCTGCGGGTCCATCAGGTCGGCCTCCCGCGGCGGGATGCCGAAGAACTCGGCGTCGAACAGCTCCGGACAGGCGAGCAGGCCGCGGGCCGGCACGTAGGCCGGGTCGGCCAGGTCGGCGGCGGGCACTCCGGCCGCCCGCAGTTCCTCGCGGGACAGCCGGGCGACCGCCACCCGCCCGGCGAGCAGACCGTTCCAGTACTCGTCGAGGTCGGCGGCGCCCGGGAAGCGGCCGGCCATTCCGACGATCGCGATGTCGTGGCCCGGCCCGTCGCTCGCCCGGTCGTTCGGCTTGTCGTTCATTCGGTCGTTCAGCTCGTCGCTCATCTCATCACCCCCGTCGATTCGTCGTTTCGTCGTGATGTCGTTTCGTCATGTCGTGCGCAGATGCTGGGCAAGGGCCTGGACGGTGGGGTACCGGTACAGCTCCGCCAGAGATATTGGTCGCGCGCCCAATCGCTGTTCCAGGCGGGTCCGGACCATGGCGAGGGTGAGCGAGTCGCCGCCGACGTCGAAGAAGGCCTCGTCGAAGTCGAAGTCGTCGGTCCCGAGCACCTCGGTCCAGACGTCACGGATCAGCTCCTCGGCGTCGTCGGTGGCCAGGTCGACCGGTGCGACCGGTGCGACCGATGCGACCGGTTCGGCGACCGACGCCGCACCGACTGCCGACTCCGCACCGCCCCGGTCCGGCCCGGGGGCGGCGGGCTCGGGAGCAGCGGGAACAGCGGCCGCAGCGGGCACAGCGACCGCGGGCACAGGCACAGGCGCGGGCACGGGGTCGAACAGCGCACCGAGGGCCCGCAGGTCGACCTTGCCGTTGCGGTCCAGCGGGAACCGCGGCACCGCCTGCCAGCGCTGCGGGCGCTCGTAGGGCGCGAGCACCGGCTCGACAGCCGCCCGCACCCGGTCCAGGACACCCGCATCGGCCTTGACCGCCGCGCAGAGCCGCTCACCGGCCAGCAGCACGACGGCGTCCAGCACCCCGTCCTGCTCCTTGATCCGCCGCTCGACGGCGACCGGTTCGATCCGGTGCCCGGCGACCTTCAGCTGCCGGTCGACGCGGCCCAGGAAGAGCAGCCGCCCGTCCGCGCCCCAGCGGGCCAGGTCGCCGGTGCGGTACTCGCGCTCGCCGGCCGGCTCGTTGAACGACTGCGCGGTGCGCTCCGGATCGCCCAGGTAGCCGTCGGCCAGTCCCGCGCCGGTGGCCCGCAGCTCACCCACCGCCCCGGGTGGCACCGGCCGCCCGTCCGGGCCGGTGATCCGCACGCCGGTACCGTGCACCGGGCGGCCGATCGGGAACGGGTCGGACACCTCGGACACACCCTCGACGTGGCACACCGTGGTGAACGTGGTGTTCTCGGTGGGCCCGTAGCCGTTGGTGACCCGCAGTCCGGGCGACTGCTCGAGGACCCGCCGGACGTGCGCCGGTGAGACCACCCCGCCGCCGGTGAACACCTGGCGCAGCCCGCGCAGCGCGTCCGGCCGGTGGTCGGCCACCAGGTGGAACAGGCCGGCCGTCAACCAGGCGTGGGTCACGCCGGCGGCGGGAAGGAAGCGCGCCAGGCTGTCGGGTGTGGGCTCCACGGGCGGGTGGACGACCACGGTCGCCCCGCTCGCCAGCGGCACCAGCAGCTCCAGGGTGGAGGCGTCGAAGGCCAGCGGGGACAGCCGCAGCATCGACGTTCGCGGCCCGTCGGCGGCGGAACGCTCCGCGTCGGCCGAACGCTCCCCGTCGGAGGCAGGGCCCGCTCCGGAGGCAGGGCCCGCGTCGGAGGGAGGGCCGGCGTCGGAGGACGCGGACGGGACCAGGGGCGCGAACAGGTCCTCGTCGTCCACCAGGCGCAGCACCGCGCGGTGCGGGACCACCACACCCTTGGGGACGCCGGTGGTTCCCGACGTGAACGAGACGTAGGCCGCCCGGGCGGGCTCCGGCCGGTGCGCCGGGAGTGCGGCACCCGCTCCGGCGGGCAGCCCCGCCGGGAGCACCCGGCCGGGACCGGCCTGCGGGCGGCCGGGCCCGGCCTGCGGGCACCGGGGGACGCCGGCGAAGGCCGGGTCGTCCGCCGCCCCGCCGATCCGGGCGGCGGCCGCGACCGCGACCGCGATCGCGGCGCGTCCGGCCGCCGGGGCGGCCGGGTCCACCGCCACCCAGGCGGCGCCCAGGCGCAGGGCGCCGAGAACGGCCACCGCCTCCGCCGCCGACCTCGGCAGCTCCAGCACCACCCGGTCACCGGCGCGGACCCCGCACCCGTGCAGCAGCCCGGCCTGGTCGAGGGCGTACGCGTGCAGTTGCCGGTAGGTCAGCGTGTGGCCCGCGTCGGGATCGAGCAGCGCCGTCGCGTCGGGACGCTCCCGCACCCGCCGCTCGAACCGGCCCCACAGGTCGTCGCCGGTCGTGGAGTCCGTGCCCAGGCCGAGTTCCCGCAGCCGCGCCAGTTGGCCGGCGGAGAGCCCGGCGATCCGTCCGACGGGGGTCTGCGGCTCGGCCGCGTCCCCCCAGTCCCCCGCTCCCCCTGCGTGCCCCGCCAGATCCGCCAGCACGGCCTGCAGCGACTCGGCCAGCTCGCCGACGTCCGCCGCACTCTGCGCCGAGGTCGCGTACTCGACGGCGAGCCTGGGCCGCGGCGACCAGGACTGCACGTACAGCAGGGCGTCGAAGGCCGATCCCGCGCAGTGGCCCTCGTACACCCGCCAGGTGCCGCCCGCGGTCCCGAAGGAGTCGGGGACCAGGTCGTGGTGGGCGGCGAAGCCCAGCTGCGCCACCGGGTTACGGGTCCCGTCGACGGTGCCGTCCAGGCCGGTCACCACGCGGTCGAACGGCAGGTCGGCGTCCGCGAGCGCGTCGGCGAGCGCACCGGCGGTGGCCCGCACGTGCTCGGCGACCGTCCGGGTGTCGTCGATCCGGCAGCGGACCGGGACGATCCGGGTGCAGAGCCCGACCACGTCCTCCATGCCGGCCTCGGAGCGGCCCGCGGCCGCCACGCCGAGGACCAGGTCGCCGGTGCCGATCCGGCGGGCCGCGGCCAGCGACCACGCCGCGAGCAGCACCGAGGTGACCGTGGTCCGGCAGCGCCGCGCCAACCGGTCCACGCCCTCGCCCACCTGTTCCGGCAGCTCGAACACCAGCCGGGCGCCGGCACCGTCGGTGCCGCCCGTACCAGCGGCACCACCCGTACCGTCGGCACCGGCCGGGTCCGGCCCGCCGGGCAGCGTCGCCACCAGCGGGGCGCCGTCCAGCCGCCGCCTCACCCCGGCCACGGCCACCGCCAGGTCGCCGGAGGCCTCCCGGGCGGCCAGCCGGGTGCCGGTCCAGTCCGGCGACGGTCCGGGCCCGGGCAGCGCGTCCGGTCCGTCCTCGTACAGCCGGGCGAAGTCGCGCCACAGCACACCGATGCTCCAGCCGTCGGCCAGCGCGTGGTGCACCAGCACCGAGAGCAGCGTCTCGGTCCCGGCGAGGGTGCGGACGAACACCACGGGCGGCCGGTCGAAGGGGCGCAGCAGTTCCCCGGCACGCGCGGCGTACAGCTCGTGCACGGTGCGCACCGCGTCGGTCCCGGCGGGCAGGGTCTGGTGCAGCAGCCGCGGCTCGTGGGAGGCGGGCAGCACGACCCGGCGCACGGTCCTCGGGGCCCCGGAGGCAATCGGCTCACCGGTGGAGCCCGTGAACATCGTGCGCAGCGATTCGTGCCGCGCCGTGAGGGCCCGCAGCGCGGCCCGGGTGCGCCCGAGGTCGAGCGGCTCCGGCGGCCGCAGGGTGAAGAGCAGCCGGTAGGGCTGGTCCTGGCCGGCCAGGTGGGCCGCGAGCATGGCCCGCTGCCCGGGCAGGAGCGCGCGCGGCTGCGGGGCGGCGGCCGGGTCTAGGGGCGGCGGGGCGCTCGGTACGAAGTCCCGGGCGCCGGCCAGCACGGCGGCCAGCGGGTCCGGGCCGAGCAGCCCGGCGACCGCGACGTCGCGGGCCAGCCGCCGCTGGCCGTGGGCGCCGAGTGCGATCGCCTGGAGCGAGGATCCGCCCAGGGCCGTGAACGACTCGGCCCGGTACCGGGTGTCGGCCTCGTCGGCCGACAGCCCGAGTACCTCCGCGACCAGTGGCAGCCAGTCGGCCGCGCGCCCGGGGGCGACGGTCATGCCCGACCGCCCTCGGTCCCCGCCGGCTCCGGCTCGTCCCGGCCGGCCACGGCCAGCAGGTCGCCGTAGCGGGGGTTGTGCAGCACGTCGGCGAGGTCGACGGGGCGGTTGAGCTCCTGGCGGATCAGGGTGCTCAGCCGCAGGGCGCTCAGCGAGTGGCCGCCGAGGTCGAAGAAGTCGTCGTGCTCGTGGACCTCGTCGACGCCGAGGACCTCCATCCAGAGCTGCTCGAACTCGGCGATCCAGTCCTGTTCGGTCCGAGGGTTCATCACAGGTGCCTCTCCTTCGCGGTGGCGGGGATCTCCAGGTAGTGCCGGGTGGGGGCGAACGGGTAGCCGGGGGCGGGGACCCGGCGGCGGCCGCGGTCCCCCTCCTCGTTCCAGGGGCCACCGATCCCCAGCTGCCAGAGCAGGCCGACGGCGGCCAGCATCCGGTCGTAGGCGCTGCTCATCTCGGGCAGTTCGACGCCCATGTGCGGGAAGACCTGGGTGCCGACCTCCAGCCAGGTGGCGGGCTCGGGGTCCACGGCCGGCGGGGCGAACGTGCCGTCGCCGGGCTCGTCGAACCGGCTCGCCCAGTAGTCGGCGTCGGCGGCCTGCGCCGCGGTGACCGGCGCGCCGTCGACCGGGGAGTACAGCCGGGCGGTGGGTGCGGCCGGTCGCCAGTCGGACGGCCGCCGCCCGAGGGCCAGTTCGATGCCGGTCGCGAGGTCGAACACCCCGGCGGTGCAGGCGGCCGCGACCGCGCCGGGGCCGTTGCCGGCCAGGGCGACCGGGCGGATGCCGCGGCGGTCCAGGGCGTCGGTCCAGGCCATCGCGACGGCGAACCGGCCCACCCGCTCCTTGGTCGCCGGGTCGGCGTCCTCGCCCAGCGGGCGCAGCGCGGCGTAGCCCTGGTCGATGATCCGGCGGAAGTCGGGGTCGATGTGGTAGCAGTGCCCGCAGCCGGGCAGTCGGCCGCCGCCGGTGAGGTGGTAGCCGACGCCGCGTTCGGCGGCCCGCGGGTCGGTGCGGCGCACCGGCAGCAGCGGCTTGAGGTCCTCCTCCGGCATCCGGACGGTGAAGCCGCGCCAGGGGAGCTCGGTCCTTCCGGTGCGCAAGGTGTAGGCGACGTCGCCGAGTTCGGCCGGCGGCAGGTCGGCGAGGAAGGCGTCGACCCGGGCCAGGCTCGCGGTGGCCGCCTCCTCCGTCCTGGCCGAGACCAGCAGCAGTTCGCTGGCCGGGCGGCGGGGCCTGCGGGGGGTGACCGGCGGGGCCTCCTCCAGAACGATGTGGGTGTTGGTGCCGCCGATGCCGAAGGAGCTGACGCCGGCCCGCCGCACGCCGTCGACGGCCGGCCACTCGGTCGCGGTGGCGGGCACCCAGAAGACCGACTTCTCCAGTTCGAGGGCCGGGTTGGGCGCGGTGAACAGGCCCACCGGCGGGATGGTGCGGTGCTTCAGCGCGAGCACGGTCTTGATCACGGCGGCGACCCCGGCGGCGGTGTCCAGGTGGCCCATGATGGACTTGAGGGCGCCCAGGGCGGCCTTCGGACGGTCGCCCCGGTCGGTGCCGAACACCGAGCGCAGCGCGGCGAGTTCGATCGGGTCGCCGAGCGGGGTGGCGGTGCCGTGGGTCTCGATCAGCCCGATGGTGTCGGGGTCGATACCGCCCGCCGCGAGCGCAGTGCGGATGGTGGTGGCCTGGCCCTCGACCCCGGGCGCGGTGAACCCGGCCTTGCGGGCGCCGTCGTTGACGGCGGCGGTTCCGGCGATCACCGCGTGCACGGTGTCGCCGTCCCGGATCGCGTCCTCCAGGCGCTTGAGCACCAGCACGCCGCCGCCGTCGGCGTCCGCGGTGCCGTCGGCGGCCACGTCGAAGGTGCGGCAGTGGCCGTCGCGGGAGAAGGTGCCGCCGGGGGCGTAGAAGTGGCCGCGCCGGGTGGGCGGGCCGGAGGAGGCGGCGCCGGCGAGCACCATGTCGGCCTCGTAGGTGAGCAGGCTCTGCACCGCGAGGTGGATGGCGACCAGCGACGTGGAGCACGCGGTCTGCACGGAGAAGGCCGCGCCCTGGAGGTTGAGCTTGTAGGCGATCCTGGTGGCGGCGTAGTCCTTGTCGCTGGAGGTGAGCACTCCCAGTCCGCCGGCCGATTTCACCGCGCGGACGTTCGGCCACAGGATGTCGAGCAGGTAGACGTTCATCCCGGTGCCGACGTACACGGCCGTGCGGTTGCCGTCCGCGCCGATCGGCGGGTAGCCCGCGTGCTCCAGCGCGCCCCAGGCGCATTCGAGCAGGATCCGCTGCTGCGGGTCCATCAGGACGGCGTCCTGCGGCGAGTAGCCGAACAGCCGGTGGTCGAAGTGGTCGTAGTCGTCCAGGACGGCGCGGGCCGGGATGAAGTTCGGGTTGTCGGCGACCTCCTCCGGGACGCCCCAGCCGAGGAGTTGCTCGCGCGTGAAGAAGGAGATCGACTCGACGCCGTTCTCGATGTCGTGCCAGTAGCGGTCGAGGTCGCGTCCGGCGCCGGGGAGCCTGATCCCCATGCCGATGATCGCGATCCGGTCCTGCCCCTGTTCGTCGGACATGCTCGTGCCCCCTGTTCGGTCAGACATGCTCGGGCCCCCTGGTGAGTCGGCGCCGTCGGGCGAGTTCGTCGCGGCCGTGCTTGCGCAGCGCGGTCCGGTCGTCGGCGGGCACGGCGGTCCGCGCCTGCCGGAAGTGCGCGGCGCAGGCGGCGACCGTGCCGTGCCGGAACAGGTCGGTGACCGAGAGGTCCAGCCCGGTCTGCGCCATCCGCTCCCGTACGGTGATCAGCGCGAAGCTGCTGCCGCCCACGTCGAAGAAGTTGTCGTTCGGTTCGAGGTCGGGCCGGCGCAGCACGTCGGCCCAGATCGCGCGGATCCGCGCGGTGAGCGAGTCGCCGTTCGCCGGTCCGTCGCCCGTGGCCGGCGGGGCGGTGCGGCGCGCCGGAGTGGCGGCGGCGGTGGCGTGCTCGGCGAGCAGGCGCCGCCGGTCGACCTTGCCGTTGGCGTTGAGCGGGACGCGCTCGACCGGCAGGATCCGGGACGGCACCATGTAGCCGGGCAGTTCGTCGCGGACCAGGGAGCGCAGTTCGCGCTCGTCGCCCGCCCCGGGGTCGGCGCAGACGAAGGCGATCAGTTCCTCGGCCTCGACCACGGCCACGCACTGGCGCACGCCCGGGCGGCGCAGGAACGCCGCCTCGACGTCCGCGAGTTCGACCCGGTGGCCGCGTACCTTGACCTGGGTGTCCTCGCGGCCGATGTACACCAGCCGGCCGTCGGGCGCCCAGCGGACGATGTCCCCGGTCCGGTAGAGCTCGCCGGGGGCGTACGGGTCCTCGCCGAACCGGGCGGCGGTGAGCTCCGGCTCGCCGATGTAGCCGGCGGCGACCAGCTCGCCGGCGAGGTACAGCTCACCGGGCACGTTGACGCCGGTGGGCCGGCGGTTCTCGTCGAGCACGTAGCAGCGGTTCGCCGGCAGCGGCACACCGATGCTGCCCTCCCGCACCCGGCCCAGTTCGGCGGCGGGCACCTCGATCACGGTGTTGACGACGGTGGCCTCGGTGACCCCGTACATGTTGACGAAGACGGCGGGCAGCCGCCGCGGGTCGACCAGTCCGGCCAGCCGGGACCAGCTCAGCGCCTCGCCGACCAGGACCACGTAGCGGACCGGGGAGCGGCCGCCGTCCGGGGAGCCGTCGCCGTCCAGGGTGTCGAAGAACGGCGGCAGTACCCGGTAGAGCAGGCTGGGCGTGAGGTTGACCACCGTGACGCGTTGCGCGTGGATCAGCCGGGCCAGCCGCTCGGGGTCGAGCACGTCCTCCTGGTCGGCGATGACCAGTCGGCTGCCGGTGGTCAGGGCGCCGAGGATCTCCAGGACCGACACGTCGAAGGAGAAGTTGTGGGCGGCCAGCCAGCTGTCGCCGCCGTCGGTGTCCAGGCCGCACGGGCGCGGGCCGAACAGGGCGTCCAGGCCGCGGTGGCGGACCATCACGCCCTTGGGCACCCCGGTGGATCCGGAGGTGTACATCACGTACGCGACGTCCGAGGGTTCGGGCCACCGGACAGCGTGCTCCGGCGCACCGTCGGCGCGGTCGGCAAGGTCGGCGCCGTCCGCGCGGTGGGCGTCCAGCCGGACCGTGTCGCGGCCCTCCGTGAGCTGCCGGGCGAGGTCGGCGGTCTCCTCCTCCATCAGGACGACGGCCGGTCCGGAGCTGTCCAGGATGTGTTCCAGACGGCGGCGCGGGTGCGCGGGGTCGAGCGGCACGTAGGCGCCGCCGGCCTTCCACGTGCCGAGGATCGCCGCGAGCATCGCCGGGGAGCGGCCGAGCAGCAGTCCGACCCGGGTCCCGGTGCGCACGCCGGCCCGGCGCAGCGCGGCGGCGATCCGGCCGGACCACTCGTCGAGTTCCCGGTAGTCGGTCGTCCGTCCCCGGTGCACCAGCGCCACGTCCTGCGGCGCGGCGGCGGCGTGCTCGCAGAACAGCCGGAGCACGGACGGGCGGTGTTCGGACGCGTGGGGCTCGGACGGGGACTCGGACGGGCGGCGCTCGGACGGGCTGTCGCCCGGTGACCGCCGGACCACCGACCTCCGGACCGGCGACGGCCGGACCGATGACGGCTGGACCGGCGGGTTCCAGCCCTCGACGAGCAGCCGGTGCTCCCGGGCGTCCACCATCACGGGCTCGCCGTCCGGGTCGTCGACCAGGGACTCCAGCAGCGCGTGGAAGTGCGCCACCAGCCCCTCGACGGTCGCCGCGTCGAACAGCTCGGTGCTGAAGTCGGCGCGCAGGAACGGCGAGCGGGTGGAGACGTCCAGAGTCAGTCCGAGGTCGAACCGGGCCGCCTCGATCTCGACGTCGACCTCGGACACCGTCAGCCCGGTGAAGTCCGGCACGGTGAAGGTGAAGTTCTGCACCGTCAGCATGGTCTGGAAGACCGGGGCGTGGCTGAGCTGGCGCTCCTCGCCGACCGCCTGGACGATCCGCTCGAACGGCACGTCCTGGTCGCCGAGCGCGGTCAGCGCCGTCCGCCAGGTCCGGGTGACCAGGTCGGCGAAGCCGGGCTCGCCGCTCAGGTCGACCCGCACCGGCAGCGTGTTGACCAGGCAGCCGACCAACTGCTCCTCCGCCTCGTCCAGCCGGTTGGCGACCGGGACCCCGATCACCACCTCCGGCTGGCGGGCGTGCCGGGACAGCACCCTGGCGTAGGCGGCGAGCGCCACCGCGAACAGCGTGACCCCGTGCTCCTTGGCCCAGTCGGTCAGCCGCTGGACCAGCTCCGGATCGACCGGACGGCGCAGCACCGCACCGCGGTGGGTGAGCACACCGGGCCGGGGCCGGTCGGTGTGCAGGGCGAGCTTCGGAGCGCCTGCGAGCAGTTCGCGCCAGTGCTCCAGACGCCTGGTGTGCTTCTCCCACAGCGTGCGCTGGGCCTCGGCGTAGTCCAGGTAGGAGGCGCCCGGCGCGGGCGCCGACCGGCCGTTGTACTGCGCCGCGATGTCGTCGAGCAGCAGTCCGACCGCCCATCCGTCGCAGGCGATGTGGTGCACCAGCACCACCAGCGCGTGCCGGCCGGTCCCCCAGGAGACGATCCGGGCCCGCAGCACCCGGCCGTCGGCCAGCGCGAACGGCACGGCGGCCTCGGCGGCCACCAGGTCGCGCAGGTGGCGGTCCTGGGCCGGCCGGTCGGCCGGCGGGTGGGTGACGGCGGTGACGTCGGGCTCCGCCGTGTCGTGCACCAGCTGAGTCAACTCGCCGTCCCGCACGGCGAACCCGGTGCGCAGCACCGCGTGCCGGGCAGTGACCGCGCGGACCGCCGCGGCCAGCCGGTCGTGGTCCAGCGCACCGGTCATGCGCAGCGCGAACGCCACCACGTAGGCGGGGTTGCCCGGTTGCAGCTCGTTGAGGAAGTAGAAGCGCTCCTGCGTGAACGATGCCCTGCCGCTGCGCTCCCGCGTGAACGATGCCCTGCCGCTGTCGGTCATACCGCCCCTCCGGTGTCCATGACGGCCTCCGGGCGGGCGCTGCCCGCCCTCGCGTCGGCGCTGCGCCGCGCGGCGGGCCCGATCAGCGCGGCCGCGGCGAGCATCAGCCCGGCGATCGCGATCCAGCCCCAGAAGCCTGCCGAGATGACCAGGCCGGAGAAGAGCGCCGGCCCGGCGATGTTCTGGGTCGCCACGTGCAGGTCGAACGCGCCGAGGTACTCGCCCTCGGCGTGCTTGGGTGCCAGCCCGAAGGCGAGGCCCCAGGCCGAGGCGGACTGCATGACCTCGGCCACGGACAGCATCAGGGCGGTCACGACGATCGCCGCGGTGGCCGCCGCGGTCTGGTGCCACAGGGCGGTGACCGAGGCGGCGGCGCAGCCCGCCGCGATCCACAGCCCGGCCCGGCGGGCCGTCGCCGCGGCGCCCGCGACCGTCTCGGCGCCCTTGCTCGCCCGCACCTGGAAGAGGATGACGAAGACGGTGTTGACCACCAGGAGCAGCGGCACCAGGAACGGCCGGACGGCGGCGCGCTCCAGGGCCCACAGCGGCAGCACCACCATGAGCAGGCTGATGTGCGAGGCGAGCACGGTCGACAGTCCGACCACGCCGAGGAATCGCAGGTCGCGCACGGCGCCGAAGGGCCGGGGCCGCTGTTCCGGGTCACCGGGCGGCCCCTCCGGCAGGCGGGTCACCAGCAGCGCCGCGAGACCGAGCAGCACCGCCGCGACCGCGGGGATCAGCACCAGCAGCCGGGTGCTCAGCGCGGCCGCGGCGGCGATGCCGATGCCCGCGCTGAAGCCGACGTTGAACACCGTACGCATGGTCGCGTTGAGCCGGACCCGCTCGCCCTCCGGGATCACGGTGGCCAGCAGCGCGTTCTCGGTCGGTCCGATCCCGTAGTCCAGGAAGCCGACCAGGGTCACCAGGACGTAGAACTGGACCGCGTCGTCCACCGCGGAGTACAGCCCGAAGCCGGCCGCGACGGCCGCGAACAGCAGGAACAGCAGCGTGCGTTTGCGCATCCGGTCGGCGATCATGCCGAAGAGCACCGAGGAGAGCAGTCCGGCGAAGCCCGCCAGCGACAGACCGATGCCCACCTCGGCGGCGGTCAGCCCGACGTGCAGGGTGAAGTAGACGATGCTGCCGGAGAGGAAGACGCCCTTGCCGGTCGCCTCGGCGAACCGGATCGCGAGCAGTCGCCGGCGCAGCGCGTCGGCGGGGATCAGCCGGCCGAGCAGGCCGGTGGTGTTGTCCACGGACCCGGGCACCTCAGTACTCACCCCGTCCGTACGCGAGGAGCGTGGCGACCCGCTCCGGCTGCGGTGCGCGCGCCGCCCCGAGCGGGGCCAGCACCCTGGCCCAGCCGTCCAGCCGCTCGGCGTCGAGTCCGGCGGCCGCCGCCAGGCCGTCGCGGCGGTCCACCATGTCCGCGAGGTCCGCGCCCTCCAGCACGTAGTCGGCCGCGTCGAAGCACCGTTCGCCGACGCAGGCGATCGGACTCCGGGCCACCAGGCCCCGGCGGTCCGAGGTGAGCACATTGCCCAGGTGCAGATCACCGTGGAGAAGCACCCGTTCGGGTTCGGTGGCCAGCAGCCGGTCGGCGATCCGCCTCGCCTCCGCCAGCTCGGCACCGCCCTGCTCGGCCCAGCCGAGCATCATGCCGAGCCAGTCGGCGGCCTGCCGGGGCGCGCTCGCCGGGTCGCCGACCGTGTGCAGGTCGTCCAGGAACCGCGCGTAGTCGGCGGGGGACGGCGGCCGCGGCAGGTCCTCGACCGGAGTGCCGGGCCGGACCGCCTCCAGCAGCGCCGCGCCCCGGCTGCTCCCGTGCACCTCGGGCACCCGGCCGCCGGGGGCGAACTGCCGCAGCATCGCCACTTCCTCGGCGAGGGCGTAGGCGTCCGGCGCGAGCTTCAGCTCGGCCTCGCCCATCGGCCCGGTGCAGGAGACCAGCACGGAGGTCACGGCCGACGAGAAGTCGACGCCGACCACCTCCCCGATGTCGAGTTCCCACTCCCCGGCCAGGGCCGCCACCTGTTCCGGCAGCGAGCCCACCCAGCGACGGTTCACCTTTCCCCGGCGCATGAAGTCCGCGATCGCCTGCAATCGCCCGGCTATCAACTCCAAATCCAGCAAAGGGGACACCCCTTCCATGAGTCGCTTCGTGGTTGGTCGGACGGGTGGGGACGGCCGAGCGGTCCCGCCCCGCTGGCCATCGCCACGGGAGGAGCCTCCGACAGGGCTGTGCAAGGCCGATGGAATGGCTGTGCAAGACCTGTTGAATTCGCGTGGCCGGGGTTTCGACACGGATCAACGACCCTTGACGCTGACCGTTCACATAGGTTCAATTTCCCAGCGGCCACCGGCCTTTCGGGGGAAGAAATGACAGAAACCAGCGTCTTTTTCGGGGTGCTCGGCCCCGTCGAAGTCCGTGTCGACAGCGCCACCGTCGCGCTGCCGTCGCGGGTGAGAGTCCTGCTCGCGGCGCTCCTGTGCCGTCCCAACCGGACGGTCAGCGTCGACGAGCTCACCGACATCGTGTGGAGCAACGAGCCGCCCGCCGCGCCGGCCACCCTGCGCAGCCATGTGCTGCGCCTGCGGCGCCTGTTGGGCGAAGGATCGGACCGGGTGGTGACCACCGGTCCCGGGTACCGGATCGAGGTGGGGGCGCGGACCGAACTCGACACCCTGCTCTTCGGCGAGCACTGCGAATCGGCCCGCGACGCCGCGCGGTCGAGCGACTGGCCCGCCGTCTGGACGGCGGCCTCCGCGGCCCTGGGCCTGTGGCGCGGCACGCCCCTGGCCGACGTGAACTGCGACCGGCTGCACCGGGACGAAACACCGGGCTGGACCCAGTCCCGGGTGGAGGTCACCGAGTTGGCCGCCCGGGCCGGTCTGGAACTGGGCCGCGCGGCCGAATCCGTGCTGCTGCTCACCCGCCTCGCCGCGGAGGAGCCGCACCAGGAAGGCGTGCACGCGCTGCTGATCGAGGCCCTCGCGGTCGCCGGCCGCCGGGCCGAGGCACTGGCCGTCTACCGGCGGCTGCGCACCGCGCTCGCCCGCGACCTCGGCATCGAACCGGGCGCCCGGATCGCGGCCGCCCACCAGCGGGTCCTGCGTTCCGGCGGCAACTCATCGACTCTGCAGAGCAGTTCGGAGCGGACGGCGCCGCCCGACCGGAACCGGCGGACCGGGCCCGAGCCGGACCGCGCCGGCCTGCCGGCGGGCCCCGTCCCGGAGCCGGACGGGACCGGCGCCGAGCTCCGGCGAGAGCACCCGGCGCCGGCCGGGCCGGACACCGTGCCGCCCCGGCTCCCGGCGGAACCGGTCACCGTGCTCCGCCAACTCCCGGCCGACCTGCCCTTCTTCAGCGGACGCGCGGAGGAGCTGCGGACCCTGCTGGCGGCCCCGGCCGCCGGACCGGCCGGGGTCTCGGCCACCGTGCTGGTCACCTCGATCGAGGGCATGGCCGGGGTGGGCAAGACCCAGCTGGCCGTGCACGCGGCGCACGAGCTGGTCCGGGCCGGCCGGTTCGGCACCCTGCAGCTGTACGTGAACCTGCGCGGCTTCGATCCGGACCGGCCACCCGCCGACCCCTCCGACGTCCTGGCGGGCCTGCTGCACGCCCTCGGTGTGGACCGCTCGCTGATGCCCGAGGGCCTCGACGCGCGCGCCGCCCTGTTCCGCGACCGTCTGCACGGCCGCGAAGCACTGCTGCTGCTCGACGACGCTGCCGACGCGCACCAGGTCCGCCCGCTGATCCCGGCCGACCCCGGCTGCCTGGTGCTGATCACCAGCCGGCGCAGTCTGGCCGGACTGGACGGCGCCCGCTCCCTGCCGCTCACCACCCTGCCCCCCGCCGAGGCGCTGCGGCTCCTGGACGCGGTCGCCGGTGCCGAGCGGGTCGCCGACTCCCCCGGAGCCGCGGCCCAGGTCGTCCACGCCTGCGGGCACCTGCCGCTGGCGCTGGTGCTCGCCGCGGCACGCCTGCGGGCCCGCCCGGCCTGGCGGCTCGCGGACCTCGTCGACTACCTGAGACCCGGCGGCATCACTGCCCTGACCACCGGCGGCCGCTCGCTGCGCGCCAGCCTCGACCTCTCCTACCGTCGGCTGCCCGAGGAGGCCCGGCGGGTCTTCCGGCTGCTGGCCGTCCATCCGGGACGCGAGTACACCGCGCCGGCGATCGCCACGCTGGCCGGCGTCGACCCCGCGGCCGCACGCGAGACGCTGGAACTGCTGGTCGACGAGAACCTGTTGATCCAGGACACGCCGGCCCGGTACCGCCTGCACGACCTGCTGCACGCCTTCGCCGCCGAACTCGCGGAGGGCGGGGCCGCCGACCGCCTGGCCCTCTACCGGCTGACGGTGTGGTACTGCCACACCGCCCGCGCGGCGGACGAACTGCTGCGCGCCCGCTCGTCGGCGGTCCGCCCCCGCTACGCCCCGCCGCTGCCCCCGCCGGTGCTGCCGGCCCTGCGCTTCCCGGACCACGACCGGACGCTGGCCTGGCTGGACGCGGAGCGCGCCAACCTCACTGCGGTGCTAGCCCGCGCGGCCGAACAGGGCCTGGGACCGCTGGTCGCCGCGCTCGCGCTCTCGCTCAGCTGGTACCTGCACACCCGCGGCCCGGCGTCGAGCCTGCTGGCGGTGCTGCGCACCACCCAGGCCACGGTCAGTCCGGAGGCGGACCCGGCACTCGCCGCCCGGGTGCTCACGGAGCTCGGCGACTGCCACGCGCTCACCCGCCGGTTCCAGGAGGCCCTCCGGCACCACGAGCGCGCCCTGGAACTGCACCGGGCCAACCGGGACCGGGACGGCGAGGCCGCCGCGCTGCTCAGCCTGGGCAGCGCCCTCGACCGGCTGGACCGGCCCCAGGAGGCCGTCCGGTGCTGGCGGCAGGCCCGGGTGATCTTCGCCGAGCTGGGCAACCGGCTCGGCGCGGCCACCTGCCTGGTCAACCTGGCCCGCTCCTACCGGGCACTGGAGCGGTTCGACGAGGCCGTCGCGCACGACCGCGACGCGCTGGCGGCCTTCCGGGGCCTCGACGACGAGCACGGGCAGGCGCAGGCGCTGGCCGGGCTGGGCGAGCTCCACCAACTGCTGGACCGCGACGCCGAGGCCGTCGGCTACCGGCGCCAGGCCCTGCTGCTGTACCGACGGGCCGGCGACCGCTACGCCGAGGCGGTGGTGCTGGACGGGCTGGGAACCTCGTACTCGCGGCTCGGCCGGCCCGAACAGGCGGTGCGGGCCTGGCGCGGGGCGCACTCGATCCTGACCGACATCGCGCACCCGCGGGCCGCGGAGGTCGAACGGCACCTGGCCGGGGCGGCGGCCGGGCGCGCGGGGAACCGCGCCGAGCGGCGGTCGTACGCACGGTCGCGGTAGCGGGCGCTGCGGTGGCGGGCACTGCCGTGGCGGGCACTGCGGTGGCGGGCACCGCGGACCGCTCTACCGGCAGAAACAGCAATCGGGCGGGTCGGTCCGGGAACATCGTGTTCCCGGACCGACCCGCCCGACCTGTTTCACGTCCTGCGCCGCGTCACCTCCGGCGCCGCGCCGGCGGCTTCGGCAGTGCCGCCCGGTCCAGCTTCCCGTTCCGGGTCAGCGGCATGGCCGCCAGCACCACCGTGCGCCCCGGCAGCATGTAGCGGGGCAGCGCCTCCGCCAGGTGCGCCGTCAGGCCGGCCGGCTCCTGCCCGTCCGCGGTCACCAGGTAGGCCACCAGGACCGGGACCGCGCCCAGGTCCTCGCGCAGCAGCACCACCGCCTCCGACACCGCCGGGTGACCGCACAGCACCGCCTCGATCTCGCCCGGCTCGATCCGCAGACCACGCAGCTTGACCTGGTGGTCGAGGCGACCGAGGAACTCCAGCCGCCCACCGGCCGTCCACCGCACCAGGTCACCCGTGCGGTACAGCCGCGCGTCCGGCCCGGCGCCGAAGGGGTCCGGCACGAACCGCTCGGCGGTGAGGTCCGGTCGGCCGACGTAGCCCCGGGCCAGCCCCACTCCCCCCAGGTACAGCTCGCCCGGCGTGCCGATCGGCACCGGCTCGCGCGCGTCGTCCAGGACGTGGGCCGTGGTGTTGGCGATCGGCACGCCGATCGGGACCCCGCCCTCGGGGTCGTCGTCGCGGCAGGTCCAGTGCGTGACGTCGACCGACGCCTCGGTCGGACCGTACAGGTTGTGCACCTCGGCCCGGCTGCGCTCCCGGAAGCGGCGTACGACGGCCGAGGTCAGCGCCTCACCGCTGCACACCACCCGGCGCAGCGCCGTGCACCGCGCGACCCCCGGTTCCTCCGCGAAGACCGCCAGCATCGACGGCACGAAGTGGGCGGTGGTGACCCCCTGTTCCGCCATCACCTCGGCCAGGTATGCCGGGTCCCGGTGCCCGTCCGGCCGCGCCATCACCAGCCGGGCGCCGGCCAGCAGCGGCCAGAAGAACTCCCAGACCGACACGTCGAAGGTGTACGGCGTTTTCTGGAGCACCACGTCGTCCGGGGTCAGCCGGTACCGGTCCTGCATCCAGAGCAGCCGGTTGACGATGCCGCGGTGCGGGATCGCCACGCCCTTGGGGCGCCCGGTCGAGCCGGAGGTGTAGATGATGTAGGCCAGGTCGGCGTCCGAGGGTTCGCGCGCGGGCGCCGGAGTCGGGGGCGGGGGCGGGTCGGTGGGCGGGGCGCCCCCGTCGAGCGGCAGCAGCACGGAGCCGGTACCGGCGAACAGCGGGGCGAACGACTCGTCCGCGAGCACCACCGCCGGGCGGGCCTCGTCCAGGATGCCGCGGATCCGCGCCGCCGGATGCTCGCAGTCCAGCGGCAGGTAGGCGCCGTCCGCCAGCAGCACGCCGAGCAGGGCCACCACCAGGGCGACCGACCGCTGGGCGCAGACGGCCACCGGCACGTCCGGCCCGACCCCGTTCGCGCGCAGCCGCTCCGCCAGGGCCCCTGCCCTGGCGACGAGTTCGGCGTAGTCGATCTCCTCTGCGGCGTCGGCGACCGCGACCGCCGTGGGGGTGCGCCGGGCCCGGTCGAGGATGTACTCGTGCAGCCGGCGCGGCTCGCCGTAGTCGACGGAGGTCTCGTTGAAGCCGAGCAGTCGCGCGCGCTCGGTCTCGGGCAGCAGCTCCAGCCGGCCGACCGGGCGGCCGGGATCGGCGAGGGCCGCCTCGGCGAGCCGGCCGAGCCGCAGTCCGGCCGCGACGACCGTCTCCCGGTCGTGGCGGTCGAGCCGGTAGCGCAGCGCCCCGGCCGGGGCGGGCTCGAGGTGCAGTTCGAGGTCGTGGCGGAGCTCGTCCCCGACATCCTCCGACCGTGGCTCGCCCGGACGGCCCACCAGCACCTGGCAGGGCGACGGCGACCCGGCACCACCGGAGAACCCGGCCAGCGCCAGGAGCCGGACCGGCGGCACGTCCTGGTGCCGCTCCGCCTGCCTCAGGGTGTCGGCGGTGGAACGCAGTTGATCGAGGAAGGTGGCACCGGGGGCGAGAACGGCGCGCAGCGGGAGCGTCCCGCCGCGGCCACCGGTGCGAGGCACGGCGATCACCACGTCGTCCTGCGCGCGGCAGCGGTGCAACAGGACCTGCACCAGGGTGACCAGGACGTCGAACGGGCGGCAGCCCTCGGTGGCGGCCAGCTTGGCGATACCGTCCAGCAGCGGCGCGGACAGGGCGAACGGCACTGTCCCGGTGTCGCCCGTCCCACCCGTCCCAGCCGTTCCAGCCGTTCCAGCCGTGCCACCCGGCCGACCGGCGCCGCTCGGTCCACCCGCGGCCCCGAAGAGGCCCGGCAGGCCCGACCGGGCGGGCGCACCCGCGAGGTGCTCCGCCCAGAATCGCTCTGCGACGCCGTTCGGGCCTTCGTGGGCAACGGGGTAGGCCGGATCGGCCCCGTCATTCGGATCGTTCGGATCGTTCGGAAACTCGCGTGCATTCTCCAGGCTCATGAGGCCCCCATGTCGGACGAACACGACTGAACAGACAGGGAATTCACAAGGCGGGAAGACGGGAATCGGGCTCCGGGGCGGACCGGGCGACAGAACCGACGACGGTCGGCTGTTGATTCCCCCATGCCCTTTCACCCTAGCGCCGGGCGGAGCCGGTGCGAACAGGAAGACCTCGACTGTGACTTGGGTCACGGGGCGGAGCCGGGTCGCCCGGTGGGGTCAGTCGCGGCCGAGCGCGTGCTCGCGTCGCTCCAGGCAGATCTCCACGAACACCGCGACCTTGGCGCGCAGGGCCCAGGGGTCGAAGGGTTTGACGATGAAGTCGACAGCGCCGGCGGCGTAGCCCCGCATCGAGTACTCGGGGTCGTTGCCGACGGCGGTGAGGAAGATGATCGGGATGTCGCGGGTGCGGGCGCGGCGCTTGATGTGGGCGGCGGTCTCGTAGCCGTCCATCCCGGGCATCTGGACATCGAGGATGATCACCGCGAAGTCGTCGGACTCCAGCAGCGCCTTGAGCGCCTCCCGACCCGAGGCGACGGAGACCACCTCATGACCGTGGGTGTCGAGCACGGCTTCGAGGGCCATGAGGTTGGGGCGCTGGTCATCGACCAGGAGCACCTTCGGCCGGAAGCCCGCGACCAGCGCGGGGGCTTCCAACGGGTCGACCAGGCGGACGAGTTCGGGCTCGGGCAGGACGGCGCCCCGGTGCCGCTCGACCACCTCCAGCTGGCGCTCCAGCAACTCGCAGCGAGCCTCGGCGAACGCCGCTCGCCGGCGTGTCCGCTCCAGCTCCGTGCTGAGCCGGGCAACGTGGAGGGCGAGCACGTTGCGCTCCTCCAGGATCGCCTCGCGGTCCGCGTCGAGCGGCTCCGGCCGGCGGACGGACCCGCTCGGCTGCTCCAGCTCCGTCAACCGCTCGTCCAGGTCGTCGATCGCGTGGCGGCAGCCGTCCAGGGCGTGGTCGAGCTCCTCCTCCCGGACGCTGGTGCGCCGGACCTCCCGGTCCGCGGCCTCCAGCTGCCCCTCCAGCTGCTGCACGGCCTGGCCGATCGAGGCATTGGTGCGCACTGCCGCGATGCGCAGCACCCGCAGGCGCTCCCGTGCCGCCTGCTCGACGCGGGTCCCGCGGACATCCTCGATGTGGCGCAGGAAGTCGTCCACGAAGTCGGCCGGCGGGACGCGGGTGCCCGCCAGGTAGCGGGAGAGCGTGCCCGCATCCACGTAGCACCGTGCCGCGCAGCGGCGGACCGAGACCGCCAGCTCGGCGAACAGCTCCCGCAGGGCCTGGGCCAGGGCCCGGCACTCGCTGTTCAGATTGTCGCTCAGCGGTTGAAGGCCGCTCATCCCCACCCCTTCGGCCCGGCCGCCTCCCGGCGGCCGGCCACCTCGTGCCGCCCTCCCCGGCGGCTGCTCCATGCTTGCGTCACCGAGGCCGTTCATGACGGTGTTCCAGGAAGTTCCTCGGCCTCGACGGCGACCAGACGATCGAGGAACGGCACCGCGAGACCGAACGCCCCCGCCCCGTACAGGACGCACTCGGCGGCGTGCGACCCGGCGAGCCGCATCAGCACCCCCGCGCCGATCCCGGTGAGCACCGCGGACAGCAGGATCAGCGCCGATCTCATGGACAGCAGCGAACGCCGCATCCGGACCTCCGACATCGAGGACCCGCCCAGCCACGCGCCGCGGGTCCGACCTCCCGGCCGGAACACCGGGCCGCAAGCATCCTCTCCGGGCCGGGAACCGTTGCGCGCCCCGCAACACCTCGCAACGGCACACGGCGACGGACCGGCAACACCGCCCTGGGTCCGGGTGGGTGCGCCCCGGGACGCCCGGTGCGTGTTCCCCGGGGCCCGGGCCGCTATCGGCGATCGCCGCCGGACGGTTCCCGTTCGACGAGGTGGTCCGACAGGACCGTGGCCGCGTCCGGGGTCGTCGCGCGCAGCGCGACCATGCCGGCCACGATCGCCTCGCACAGCCTGGTCCGGAGCTCTCCCGTCCGCACCGGGTCCGGATCGTCGGCCACCAGCGCGCTCGCCTGCGCGCAGGCGTCCGCCAGCAGACGGAGCCCACTCTCGACGGCGGACCCGCCGGAGACCGAGCAGCGGTCGGCCAGCCGAGTGTGGATGCGGTCGATCTGCGCCCACACCCAGGGCTTCCCGACCCGGAGATGGCCCTCCAGCTGCCGGACGTAGTCCTTGAGGCTCGGCGGGACCTTCATGGCCTGCACCTCGGGGATCGGCACCAGGCGCAGTTCCTGGCCTTCGCCGAGGACGAGCCGGGTGGGGTCGACGTCCACGATCGCGTGGAAGTAGCGGGCGGTGCCGGTGTCCCCCTCCGCCCGGACGGGGTCGAAGGGCAACAGGGCCTCGACGTCCAGTCCGGTCTCCTCGCGGAGTTCCCTCCGGGCGGTCTCGTACGGTGTCTCCCCGGCCTCCGCGTGGCCCCCGGGCACGACCCAGTGGGCCGGCCAGCGGATGTCGGGCAGGTCGTCCCTCAGCTGGAGCAGGATCTCGCCCGCGGGGGTGGTGATGATCGCATCCGCGCTGGTGAAGTCGGCACTCATCGGTCAGCGAGTCCTTTCCGTCGTGGCGGCTATTCGGCCCGGACCGACCGATCCGCACGCGGCCGCTCCGCACGGTCGATACCCCGCGAACGGCCGCCAGGACCTCCCGGCGGGCCGCCGCGGCGAGGTGTCCCGCGAGGAGGTCCGGGCCGGGGGCCGCTCCGGGCCGCGGCTGCTCGCGGGCCGTACCCGGTCGCGGGTTCGTCAACCGCTGGGTTAACGATCGTTGCGGTTTCGGCCGTTGTTCCTGCCGTCGGCACGACGGGATGCTTGGTCCGTTCGCAGCACGGACAGCCGAAGGAGCAGTACAGACATGCCCGTTCACACAGTCGGGGGGTACAGACCGCGATGAATGTCGTCGCTTCCACGGTGGTGCTGAGCATCACCGATCCGGGTTCCTCCAGCCGGTTCTTCACGACGCACCTCGGCTACCGGGAGGTGCTGGCGGACGAGGAGTCCGTGGTCCTCGTCCGGGACGATGCCGCCCCGGACGTGCTGTTACGGCAGCGGGACCTCGAACTGCCGCCCGGGCCGCGGGCGGTCGGTGCGCTGGTGTCGTTCGCCGTGACCGGCATCGCCGCCGAGTACGAGCGGCTTCGGCGGGCGGGCGCCAACCTCACCGTCCCGCTGCGCCGCGAGCCGTGGGGCGAACTGCTGCTGGAGCTCACCGATCCCAACGGCGTCGTGGTCCGGCTGACGGAGTGGATTCCACCCGCCGGCCGCTGATCCGCCGGCGGCCGCCGTCATCGTCCGGTACCGGACGTCGTCGTCGACGGTTCAGCGCTCGCGGCGGCGTTCGCCGCGTTCCCGGCGGACAAGGCCCTGGGTGTCGAGAAGGGCGACCGCCAGGGGCAGGGTCGCGCCCCGGGGGCCGCAGCCGCACCCGCCCGCCTGCGGCCGTGACCTCGAAGCGCTCCGGGCGTACGAGGAGACCCTCGCCGACGTCCTCGTGACCGCCGTCCTGCCCGCGCGGCGGGTCCGGCGTTCGGTGGCGCGGTGGGCCCGGTCGGCGCGGTAGCCGGTGGGGCCACCGTTGCGCATCACCTCACGGGTGACGATCGAGGTCGGGCGGTCGAGGCCCCTGGCGATCCCGGCGTACGCGAGGCCGTCGGCCAGCCCCGGTGCGATCAGCCGCCGTTCCTGCTGAGTGAGCCTGCTTCCCGGCATAGCCGCCCCTGCGTGTTCCCCGAGAGACCGAACCCAGCGCCTACTTCTCGTTCAATGCAACGCCGGACTTCTCGTCGTTGCAATGAATTCCGGCCCACTGCAACGATCAACGCGCATTTGCCTACCTTAATGCGATCATGAGGAACCATATGGTTGCTCATATCACGAAGGCAACGTAGCGTTTCTGATTGAAGAAATCTTAAACCACAGGAGAGCACCGTGCAGAAGTCCGGCACCCCCGGCGAACCCGTCGTCCACGACCAGGTCCGGCCGCTGTGGATCGACGGCGGCTCACGGTTCTGGTACGCGCTGGACGGCGACCGCGACCGCGACCGCGACCGCCACGACCACGGCCGCCGGTTCGTCCTGGTCGACCCGGCCGCGGGCACGTGCGAGCCGGCCTTCGACCACGCCCGGCTCGCCGCCGCACTGGCCACCGCCTCCGCGCGGCCGATCAGCCCCGAGGCGCTGCCGCTCACGGCCGTCAGACCGAACGGGAACGCCGTGGAGTTCGCCGCCGTCGGTGGGTACTGGCGCTGCCGCCTCGACGACTACACCTGCGAGCCCGCCGAGTTCACACCGCCGGGCGACCCGCTGGAGGCGCTGTCCCCCGACGGGAAGGTCACGGTGGCCCGGCGAGGACACGACCTGTGGGCACGCTCGGTGCCCGACGGCCGCGAGTGGGCGCTGACCACCGACGGCGGGCCGGAGTACCAGTACGGCACCGACCCGGCCGGCACCGCCGACGCCACCCTGCCGCACCGGGTCGGCCTGCCGGGTCTGCCGCCCGCGGTGGCCTGGTCTCCCGACTCGACGCGGGTGCTGACGCACCGGATCGACCGGTGCGGCGTCCGGCAGGCCCACCCGGTGGAGGCACGGCCCGGCGACGACGGTGCGCCCGCCGTTCACGCCAGAGGGCACGCCTGCGCGGGGGGCGGGACCGAACCCCGGGCCGAACTCCTCGTCCTGGACGTCCGCACCGGCGCAGCGGTCCGCGCGCAGGCCGAGCCGCAGCTGCCGCCGATCACCACCGAGTGGGCGTGGTGGGCCGAGGACGGCTCGGCGGTGTACTACCTCGCCCACGCCCGCGACCCACGGACTCTCTCCTTGCACCGGCTGGACCCGGCCACCGGCGAGGTCACCACCGTGCTCAGCGAGACCGTCGATCCCGGCGAAGAGACCGGCGAGACCGGCGACACCCGGGTCGACCCGCCCAACCCGCAGCCGCACGAGCCGCCCGTCGTACGGGTACTGACCGACGAGGTGCTCTGGTACTCGCGGCGGGACGGCCGGGGCCACCTGTACCGGTACGACCTGCACACCGGCGCGCCGCTCGGGCAGGTAACCTCCGGGCCGTGGGACGTGCGGCGGATCCTGCGCGTCGACGAGGCCGCGCGGGTGGTGTACTTCACCGCCACCGGACGGGTCGAGGAGGCCCCGGACCGCCGCACGGTGTGCCGGGCCGCACTGGACGGCTCCGGGTCCGGCCCCACCATGGGCGTGGCCATGGGATACGGCTTCGGTTTCGGCTTCGGCTTCGGTCCGGGTTTCGGCCTCGGCCCCGGCCGGGGCGCCGGCTCCGGTCTCGGCCTGGGCCTCGGTTTCGGCTTCACCGAGCTCACCGACGACGAGCTGGACCACGCTGTCATCGTCGCGGACGGCCAGGAGTACTTCATCGACTCCGGCTCCACCGTCGACACCCCGCCGCTCACCTGCGTCCGCGACTGGACCGGACGAGTGCTCGTCGAGCTGTTCGCCTGATCGCCGCGCCGTCGGAGCGGCGTCCCGTCGGCCTCAGAGCGTGCCGAGGTCGCGGACGACCTGCGCGAAGGCCCGGACGAGTTCGTTCTCCGATTCGCCGCGCCACACCAATCCGTAGTCCAGTGCGCCCATGTCGTGGATGGGCAGCCACTCGATGTCCGGGCGGGCCCAGTAGCGGCTCACATGGACCGGGAAGGTGTTCACGACCTCGCCGACGCTGACGAGAGTGAAGATGTCGTCGATGGTGTCGACCGCCGGTCCCCGCTCGATCACCCGGCCCTTGGGGGTGTGCGGCGGCGTGTAGCTGTCGGCCCAGTAGTCGGGGAGGTCCTCGCCGAACGGGGTGCGGAAGTCGCCGAGCATCTCCACACTCACCGAGGAGCGCCCGGCCAGCTCGTGGTCGAGGGACACCGCGAGCACCCTGGTCTCCGCGAACATCCTCGGGCCTGTGACCAGGTCGGGTTCCAGGACGGGCAGCCAGGAGACCAGGATGTCGACGTCCCCCCGGCGCAGCCCGGCAAAGGGCTCGACGAAGGGCGCGTGCCGCAACTTGAGCCCCCACTGGGGGTGGCGGGTGCGGAAGGTCTCCCAGTACGGGCGCAGCTCGTGGGCATTGGCGGGGATCATGCCGATCCGCAACAGGTCGGTCTTGCCCTGGGCGGCCAGCCGGGCCCGCTCGACACTCTCCTTGAGGCCCCGGTGGATCGGAACCAGGTCCTTCCGCAGCTGCTCCCCGGCGGGCGTCAGCCGCACGTTGCGGCTGTCACGCCGGAACAGCTCCGCGCCGATGCTGCGCTCCTGCTGCTTGATCGCCTGGCTGACCCGTGCGGTCGACACGTACAGCCGTTGGGCTGTCCGCCCGAAGTGCAGTTCCTCGGCCAGCGTCAGGAAGATCTCGATGTCCCGCAGTTCCATGCATTCCACCCCGTTGACCAGCCACTCGTCCCGACGAGCGCGTGCCAGAGTGGCACGTCGGCGCCCTCTGCCGCAATGCTGGGGCGATCTTCGACGGGTGGGCGGCCGACGCTGTGGAACGGTGCGCGAGTGCGGGGGCGGGATCCAGGTCCCGCCCCCACGTGTCCTTCCGCAGCACCGATCGGCCCCCGTGCGGAGCGCCTCGTGGTGCTGCGGGCGCGCGACGGGGTCGACGTGCGGGGCGGCGGCGTGTCAGGTCCTACTTCGGCGGCGAAACACGGCTGCTGTCGCCGCCGAGCTCGGCATACAGCTGGGTCCAGCGGCGGTCGGTGTCGGTCGGCGGCTTGCCGTCGCAGTACGCCGTGGTCCCGTTGGCCGTGTAGAAGCGCATCATCTCCAGCACCGCCCGTGGGTCGGAGCTCTCCCTTCCCGTGTAGTCGGTGCCGGGCTCCCGGCTCTGGTGCTGGAGGCAGGACGGGGACGGTGTGCCCGGCTGGGCGTCGAAGCTTCCGTCCGGCTCGCCTCCGCAGGCCGTCAGCGGCACGACGGCGAGGAGGACCAGGCACAGCAGGTGCGCGCGGCGGGTGGTCACGGTGTTCGGCCTCCGGCGGGGACGGGCGTTCACAGGGTCGAGGGGAAGCTGCGGACGACCAGCCCCACCCCCACGGTCAGGATGAGCAGCGCGGTCAGCAGGGCACTGTACGGGGCGATGCGGCGGAGCCGGCCGACGACGGGGCCGTCCGCCACGCCCGTGATCCGGTCGCCGAGGCGGACCAGCAGCAGGCCGACGGCGGTCAGGGTGGCGGCCATGCCCAGGCCGTAGGCGAGTACCAGGGCCGCGCCGAAGAGGGTCCGGCCGAGGGCGACGGCACCCAGCAGGACCACCAGGGCGGACGGGCTGGGGACCAGGCCGCCGGCGATGCCGAGGCCGACGAGGCTTCGCCGGCCGGGTGCCGCGGGACCGTGGTGGTGATGGTGGCCGCCGCCGAACAAGCCGTGTCGGTGGCCGTGGTGGTGCGGTTGGTCGTCGTCGTGCGAGTGACCATGGTGGTGCGAGTGGCCGTGCAGGTCGTGCTCGTGGTGCGAATGCGCGGCGTGGTCGTGGCCGTGGACATGGCTGTACTCGTGACCGTGGCTGTGGTCGTGGTCGTGGCCGTGACCGTGGCCGTGACCGTGGCCGTGGCCGTGCGGCTGCCCGTGGCGCCCGACCGGCGCGGGGGACGCGGACACGTGCGCGAGTTCCCTGAGGGGTTCACTGTCCGCCTCCGCATGCGGGTGCCGGTGATGCTCCGGCGCCCGCCCACCGCCCGGGCGCCGGAGCGCGTCGCGCAGCAGGCCCGCCCCGACGAAGGCGACCAGGACGCCGCTCCCCACCCCCAGCCAGCCGAGCAGCACGTCGCCGGCGAGCGAGGAGAACGCCGTCAGGCACAGGCCGACGACGAGCACGCCGGCGGTGTGGGTGGCCGTGACGGTCGCGCCGACGGTGACGGCGTCGCGGGTACGGCCGCGGCGGCCCGCGAGGTAGGCGGCCATCACGGTCTTGCCGTGTCCGGGCAGCAGGGCGTGCCCCGCGCCCAGGACGACCGACAGCAGGACGGCCAGCAGGCCGAGGGGAAGGGTCAGCCGCCGGGCGGCGCCGAGCTCGGTGAGGCGGGCGTCGAGACCGCTCAGCCAGGCCGTCGGCCCGGAGCCCGCCGCCCGCTCGGCCGCCCCCTGGGCGGGTGCCGCCGTGCCGCCGGGGCCCACCCGGAACTGCGCGCGGGTGACGCCGCTGGGGCTGTCGAGCAGGTCGCGGGGATAGTCCCGCAGCTCGTTGGAGACCGATCGGCCCGGCACGTCGGCCGACCGGACCGTCGCCCCGTCGCCCCGGACGGTGATCTCGTTCCAGCCGACCCGGCTCGGGTCGCTCCCTCCGTCGACCCGCACGGTGGTGCCGTCGGCCGGGAGGTGCAGTTCGGCCCGCAGCACGCACTCCAGGCGGCTGGTGCGCAAGCCCGCGGAGCCGTCCTCGTACTGGAACCGCGCGGAGTCCGTCCGCCAGATCAGTGCTTCGGTCGCAAGGTCGGTCGTCGCCCGGATCTCCCGTGCGGTCCGGTCGCACTGCTCGGACGCCCAGGCGGTGCGCTCGGCGTCGTCGACGGTGCCGTCACCGTCGCGGTCGACCTTCGGCTGCTCCTGGAGGGTGGGAATCTCGGCGGCGTCGGTGACGACCAGGAGCTCGATGCCGTCGGGGTGAACGGTGAAGCCCAGGTAGTGGTTGAGGGAGAAGTTCCCGAGCGGGTGGGCGTCGGCGGCGGGTGCAACGAGGACGAGCAGGCACAACGCACCTGACACCGCCGCACCTGTCCGGGCGAGAGATCGTGGGACCGCCACACTGGGCCTCCGGGGGGAAGGGGCCGGCTGCCGTGACGAGGCCCGGCCCGGCAGGAAGAGGGAAGGGGCCGCGAGGGCCCACATCACGTTCGGGGCTGCCCGGCCCTCGGAGCGGTCACCGTCCCGGACTGTCCGCAGGACCACCCGCACGGAGCATCGCGCCCGGACACCGGTTCCCACAGGTCGAACATTCGATCCTCCCCGCGCACTTCGGCGGCGCGGGCTCCCCAGACCCGGTGGCCGAGCTCCTCCCCCCTCGGCGAATCCCGCACTACGGACCCTTGTTGCAATTCATTCGCAAATACTGCCTCTATGCATCAACTGCCTTGCATCAGTGGGTTTTTCGCCTGGGCGAGTGACATCGCTGACCCATCGGGGTGAGGCGACCGAACCGCGCCCGCACCACTGACGAAGCCCCGACGGGATCCGGTCCACAGTGCCGAGTGCGGCTGCCCGGCCGGATCCCCCGCTCCGCCGCCGCATCCGGCCCGGAGCGGCCACCGTCCCCTTCACAGGAACGAGCACCCCACCCGCATGAACGTCACGATCCGCCCTGCCACCAGACGCTCCACCGCCCGCACCGCGGCGATCCTCACCACCATGAGCCTCGCGCTCGCCAGTACCGCGATCCTCGGGTCCGGCGCCGGCGTCAGCACCGCCTCCAGCCACCGCGAGGCGCCGCTCATCGCCGCCGACCCGCAGGTGGACAACACCGATCTCTACGCCTTCACCAGTCCCGACAACCAGGACACGGTCACCCTGGTCGCCAACTGGCTGCCGTTCCAGGAGCCCAACGGAGGGCCGAACTTCTACCCCTGGGCCGACGGCGCGCACTACGACATCAACATCGACTCCCAGGGCACCGGCAAGCCCGACCTCACCTACCGCTGGACCTTCCACACCGAGGACCGGCGCGGCACCAACACCTTCCTCTACAACAACGGTGTCGTGAACAACCTCACCGACCCCACCCTGCTGTTCCGCCAGTACTACACGCTCCAGGAGCTGCGCCCCGACTGCGACCCGGTGACCCTGGTCGAGCACGGCACCGCGGCGCCGTCCGACACCGGCCGCGCCTCGATGCCGAAGTACGGGCAGCTGCGGCAGCAGGCGACCGTCCAACTGCCCGGGGGAGGACAGACGGTGGCCACCCAGGCGGCGGACCCGTTCTTCCTCGACCTGCGGGTCTTCGACCTCCTGTACGGGGCGAACCTCTCCGAGGTCGGCCAGAACACCCTGGCCGGGTACAACGTCAACTCCCTGTCCATCCAGGTGCCCAAGAGCCGGCTCGCCTACAAGGGCGACGCCCGCCGCAACCCCGTGATCGGGGTGTGGTCCAGCACCGAGAAGCAGACCCTCGGGCTCAGCCCCGGCAAGGCCGCGCCGACCGGCAAGTTCGTCCAGGTCTCCCGTCTCGGCAACCCGCTCGTCAACGAGGTCGTCCTGCCCGCCGGACTGAAGGACGCCTTCAACTCCCTGCCGCCGTCCGAGGACCACAACCAGCCCGCCGTGGTCGCCAAGGTGCTGAACCCCGAGGTGCCGCAGCTGGTCCAGGCGATCTACGGCCTCCCGGCCCCGGCCACCCCGCGCACCGACCTCCAGGAGATCTTCCTGACCGGGATCGCCAAGGCCGCCAACGGCCCCCTCGCCGTCGACCTCAACTCCCAGCTGATGAACCGGGACATCGACCCGAAGCGCTTCGTCCCCGCCGAGGAGCTGCGGCTGAACATGTCCACCCCGGTCAGCGCGAAGCCCGACCGGCTCGGCGTCCTCAACGGCGACTTCCAGGGCTTCCCCAACGGCCGCCGCCTCACCGACGACGTCGTCGACATCGCCCTCCAGGTCATGGAGGGCGCCACCCCGGGCCACCTGATCGGCGCCCTCGCCGCCGGCGACAAGGTCAACAGCGCCGACAAGCCCTTCGGCACCGCCTTCCCCTATCTCGCGCTGCCGTACGACAAGGCCGTCAACCAGTCCCACTGACCCACACCGCCGGGCGGGTGGCCGACGACACCGTCGGCCACCCGCCCGGCCCCCACCCGTTGAAGGACCCCATGCGCCGCCTGCCCCTGCTGCTCACCACCATCGCGCTCTGCGGCGGCCTGGCCGCGTTCGGGGCGCTGGACCGCCCCCGCCCCGGGACCCCTCTCCCGACTGCTGCCACCGCCCGGCCCCCGGGCGACCGCTCCGCCCCCGGCAGTTCACTGACCCGGGCGATCACCGCCGACCAGCAGCGGCTGCGACTACTGCCCTCCGACGCGGCCGGGTGGGCCCGCCTGGGTGCCGAGTACGTCGAACAGGCACGCCTCACCGCCGACCCGTCCTACTACCCCAAGGCGGACGAGGCCCTGCAACGCTCCCTGGCCCTGGCCCCGCAGTCGAACGCCGACGCTCTCACCGGCCTGGGCGCGCTCGCCAACGCCCGCCACCTCTTCGACCGGGCCCGCGAGTTCGCCGAGCAGGCCGTCGCCGCCTCGCCCGCGCACTGGCCCGCCTACGCCGTGCTCGCCGACGCCCGTACCCAGCTCGGCGACGACACGGGTGCCACCGAGGCCGTGCAGCAACTCCTGGACCGCCGCCCCGGCACCGCCTCCTTCACCCGCGCCGCCTACGACCTCGAACAGCACGGCCGCACCGACGACGCCCGGGCCGCGCTCCGGCAGGCCCTCGACGGTGCCTACGACCCCGCCGACAAGGCCTTCTGCCAGTACCAGATCGCCGAACTCGACCGGAACTCCGGCCGCGCCGACGACGCCCTCACCGGCTACCGGCAGGCCCTGCTCGCCGACCCCGACCACACCCCCGCCCTCGCCGGCCGGGCCCGCGCCGAAGCCGCCCTCGGCCGCAACGACGAGGCCCTGCGCGACTACACCGCCGCCGTCGCCCGCGTCCCGCTCCCCCAGTACCTGCTCGAGCTCGGCGAACTCCACGAATCCCTCGGGCATCCGGAACAGGCCCGCGAGCAGTACCGGTTGCTGGCCGCCGAACAGCGGCTCGCCGCCGCCAACGGCGTCGTCGACGACCTCACCCTCGGCCAGTTCCAGGCCGACCACGGCGACCCGACCGAAGCCGTCCGCCTGCTCCGAGCCGAATGGTCCCGCCGCCGGAACGTCCTCGTCGCCGACGCCCTCGCCTGGGCCCTGCACCGGACCGGCGCCGACTCCGAAGCCCTCGCCCTCGCCCGGCGGGCCCAGGAGCACGGCTGGCACAACGCCCTGTTCCTGTACCACCTCGGCACCATCGAGCACGCCCTCGGCCGGGACGACGACGCCCGAACCCACCTCACCGAAGCCCTCGCCACCGACCCGGCCTTCCACCCCCTCCAGGCCCCGCTCGCCCGCACCGCACTCGCCCGCCTCGGATGAGCGGGACCGAACCCGGCGCCCGCGCTGCCTCGACCGGACGGTGACCTCGGCGAGCAACCCCGACAGGGCGCGAGGCGGGAAGGCCCGGAATCGGGCGGGCCGGGCGGTGCTACGGCACGGCCGGGCAGACCAGGGTCACGAGGGAGGAGGTGGCGGCGATGGGCGGCAGGGAGTCGTGGATGCCCTGGTCGTACTCGTAGTAGACGTAGGACAGGTAGAAGCCCACCTTCGTGACCCAGGCGCAGTCCGCGTCAGGAGCGAACCGGAAGGAGACCGTCACCGTGCGGCTCTCGCCGGGCGCCACGGGTGCCTGCGGTGCGGTCAGGTTGTAGCTGAACCCGAACTGGTTCGGTCCGCACCAGCTGGCCGCGGTACACCCGGTGAACGCGTACGGGGCCACCCCGGAGCCCGCCGGGACGAAGAAGTCCGGGGTCACGGTCGCGTAGAGGAAGTTCACCGGGCCGGACTCGCGGTTGGTGAACGTCACGGTCACGTTCGCGGCCTGTCCGGGTGCGACCGTCGTACGGTCGACGCTCATGGTGAAGCGGGGCGCGGGGGGATCGGCCACGGCGAAGGCCTGCCGGCCGAAGCCCATCAGAGTGAGGAACAACGTCAGTGCGGCGACGAGGCGTACACGCCTCATCGCGGAGGCGGGTATGAACATGGTCGCCCAGCGTAGCGATCCGTGCCCCGTTCGTCTGCCTCGCGCTCCTGAAACCGGCCACGGGCGCCCACCGCGGGGCTCGTGCGGGAGTCCGCGCGGCAATCGATGCGGGGACGGACGACCGATCGACTTGATCACCCCTTGGACCTGCGGGAAGGGACGGTGGAGGCTGGCGTAGCCTTCCCCCACCGAGGGCCGGCCCCCGCGACGGGCGGGGCGTCCCTCCTCCGTTCGTCTCCCGAGAGGATGCCGATGTTCAAGGTCAACGAGTACTTCGACGGCGCGGTCAAGTCGATCGCCTTCAGTGCGGAGGAAGGTCCGGCGACCGTCGGCGTCATGGCGCCCGGCGACTACGAGTTCGGCACCGCCAAGCGGGAGATCATGCACGTGGTCAGCGGCGCGCTGACCGTCAGGCTGCCCGGCTCCGAGGAGTGGGAGACCTTCAAGGCCGGTGACCGGTTCGATGTCCCCGCCGACAGCAGGTTCCAGGTCAGGAGTGCGGTCGAGACCGCCTACCTCTGCGAGTACCGGGACTGACGGACGCGAAGGTCCCCAGGGAGCGCCTCTGCCTCTCGGCGGGCCCAACGTCCCGACCCGGGTCGCCGGAGTCGCGGACGGATCCGCCTGGGTGAAAGGGCTCCGGCCGGGGCGAGGTGCACCGTCGGTTCGAGGCGCCGGCGGGGACAGTGGGCGGGACGGCGTTGTTCCCTCCGAAGGCGAGACCGATCCGTATGCCTCCTCCGTCCGAGCGGTCCGCGATCCGGATGCGACAGCGGGTCCGGCAGCGGGTGCGGATCCGGCGCGGACCCGGATCCGCCGGTGCGCCGCCCGCCCCCGCTCCCTCACCGGTGTGGGGCCGGGTGCCGCTCTGGCGGCCGGTGGTCGTGCTGAGCGTGATCGCGGCGCTGTGCGCAGCGGGCCTGGTGCTCTACTGGAACGAACGGTCCAGCCGCGAGCACGTGCAGGTGGTGGGTTCGGCCGGGGCCGCCGACTACCTGCTGGTGGGTGTCACCCTGCAGCGGGTGGACGCGGCCGGGGAGGCGTTGACGGCCAAGATCCTGGTCGAACCGCAGGGCGCGCTCGCGGTGGCCGACGACCCGCTGGCCCCGACCCAGGAGCTGGTGCTGGAGACGACCTCGCTGGAGCAGGCCGTGCTCCGCTACCCGGAGGGCCGGCGGATCGGGACCACCACGGTGTCCTTCGCCCTCACCGACGGACGGATCTCGGACTACCCGTTCGACCGCTACCACGCCCTGATCGGCTTCCAGGCCAGCGCCGGCGGCCGGGACGTGCCCGTGGTGCTCGCGCTGCGAGGAACCGACCCGTTCTTCACCGTGCGACAGAGCGATCAGGAGGAGGACCGGGGCGCCGTCGCGGTGACCGAGCGGGTGAGCCGGTCGCGCAGCACGTTCATCCTGGCCTGGTTCATGATGGCGGCGATGTGGGCGCTGGGCCTGTCCGTACTCGCAGCGGCATGGCTGATCACCCGGCAGCGGCGCGGTCTGGTGTGGCCCGCCCTGGGCTGGATGGCGGCCACCCTGTTCGCCCTGATCGGGATGCGCAACGCCGCGCCCGGCAGCCCGCCGATCGGCTCGCTGCTGGACTACGCGGCGTTCTACTGGGCCGAGGCGCTGGTGACGGTGGGGCTGACGATGACGGTGGTGCGAGGGGCCCGGACGGAGAGCCGCGGCGCGACGTGAGCGGGAGCTCTACGAGCCCCTCCCACAGAGCGAAAGGTTGATGGGTCGTCAGCAGCGCGGTACGTGGAGGGCGAGGCCGCCGCGCGAGGTCTCCTTGTACGTGGACTTCATGTCGGCGCCGGTGTCGCGCAGGGTGCGGATGACCGCGTCGAGCGGGACGAGGTGCCGACCGTCGCCGTTGAGGGCCAGGCGGGAGGCGGTGACGGCCTTGACGCTGCCGATGGCGTTGCGCTCGATGCAGGGGATCTGGACCAGGCCGGCCACCGGGTCGCAGGTGAGGCCGAGGTGGTGTTCCAGGGCGATCTCGGCGGCGTTCTCGACCTGGCCGGGGGTGCCGCCCAGGACCTCGGTGAGGCCGGCGGCGGCCATGGCGGCCGCGGTGCCGACCTCGCCCTGGCAGCCCACCTCCGCGCCGGAGATGGAGGCGTTGCGCTTGACCAGGCTGCCGATGGCGGCGGCGGTGAGCAGGAAGCGGACGGTGCCCTCCTCGTCGGCGCCGGGGGTGGACCGGTGGTAGTGGTGCAGGACGGCGGGAACGATGCCGGCGGCGCCGTTGGTGGGGGCGGTGACCACGCGGCCACCGGCGGCGTTCTCCTCGTTGACGGCCAGGGCGTCGAGCGCGACCAGGTCCAGCGCGCGCAGCGGGTCGGCGGGGCGGCCGTCGGCGCGGACCAGACGCCGGTGCAGGGCCGGGGCACGACGGGGGACGTCGAGGCCGCCGGGCAGGGTGCCCCCGGTGCGGTGGCCGCGTTCGACACAGCCGCGCATGACCGCCCAGACCTGGAGCAGGTGGGCACGGACCTCGGCCTCGGGGCGACGGGCGGTCTCGTTGGCCAGCACGACGTCGCTGATCCGGCCGTCCCCGGCGAGGCGGAGCAGCTCCTCGGCGTCGGAGAAGGGTGCCGGGGCGTCGGCCGGGCCGGTGCCGCCGGCGGGGTCCTCCCCCGCCTCGCCGAGCAGGAAGCCGCCGCCGACCGAGTAGGCGGTGCGCTCGGCCAGGACGGCACCGCGGCGGCCGAGTGCGGTGAAGGTCAGGGCGTTGGGGTGGGCGGGCAGTGAACGCTCCGGGTGCAGGACCAGGCTGTGGCGGACGGTCGGGCCGCCCGGCAGCCGGACCCGGCCCTCGGCCTCCATCCGGCGGAAGCGCTCCTCGGCGGTGGTGATGTCCACCGTCGCGGGTTCCTCCCCGGCCAGGCCGAGCAGGACGGCCCGGTCTGTGCCGTGGCCGGTGCAGGTGGCGGCGAGCGAGCCGAAGAGTTCGGTCCGGACGGCCGCCAGCCGCACCAGCAGGTCCTTCCGGTCGAGTTCCTGGACGAAGTGCCGGGCGGCGCGCATCGGGCCGACGGTGTGTGAGCTGGACGGTCCGATGCCGACGCGGAAGAGGTCGAACACGCTGATCAAGGGGGCTCCAACAGGGCAGGCGGGTGGACGGGCAGAGCGGGGCGGAAGGCGGGGGCGGACGGCCGCCGCCCCTGGTCTACCGCCGACCGGCCGGACGTGGTGGCGATCACTCGCCAACGGCGTCGGCGGGCATCCGCCACACCGCCCGCCTGGAAGGCGCCCCCGGGTCGTGCCACCATCCCGGGACGCGGCCGGTGGCGGTAGGTGCCCGGGCCGCCCGTCACGGGAGGAACACGCATGGAGGACGAGGATCTGCCGGCGCACCTGTGCCGGCTCGGCCTGACACGCCGTGAGGCGGAGCTGTACGAGGCGCTGCTGGCCTCCGGTCCCGGGGGCCGCCGCGGGGAGGCGGAGGCAACCGGGGCCGAGGAGACCGGGGTGGAAGGAACCGGGCCGGAGGAGCTCGGGCCCGAGCTGGCGCGGCTGCGGCGGCTGGGACTGGTCACCGTCGCCACCACCGACCGGCGGCGGCACGTACCGGTGGAACCCACCGTGGCCCTGGAGTACCTGGCGCACAGCCGGGCCGCCGAGGTCCGTGCGGCGCAGCAGGCGGCGGTCAACGCCTACCGCGGGTGGCGGCGTTCGGCCGGTACGCAGCGCACGGACGACCTGGTGGAGGTGGTCACCGGGGACTCCATCGTCGAGGCGATCGAGACCATCGAGGCGGCGGCCGAGCGGGAGGTGCTGCGCTTCGACTCACCGCCGTACCACACCCACGGCGCCGCCAATCCGATCGAGATCGAGAACCTCCGCAGGGGGGTGGAGTACCGGGTCGTCTACGCCAGATCCGCCGTCCAGCACGCCGCCTACTACGCCGTGAACATCCAGCCCTCCATCGCGGCGGGCGAGCAGGCCCGGATCCTGCCCACCGTGCCGGTCAAGCTGACCGTGTTCGACCGGCGGCTGGCGATCGTCTCGATGTCCTTCGTCGAGGCCGAGGCGAACGACTCGCTGCTGCTGGTGCACCCCTCCAGCCTGCTCTCCGCGCTGACCGGCCTGTTCGAGACCTCCTGGCGGGCCGCTCTGCCGATGCACCTGGGGGACCGGGTGCCCCCGGCGCTCAGCACGGTCCAGCGGCGGATCGTCGAACTGCTGGCCACCGGGGTCACCGACGAGACCATCGCCGAACTGCTCGGCATCAGCCGCCGCACCCTCTCGCGCCAGTTGGAGCAGCTCAACTCCCGTGCGGGGTCGGTCACCCGCTTCCAGATGGCGTTGCACGCGGCACGCAACGGATGGATCTGAACGGCCGGTCGACGGACGGATCCACCGGCCGATCAACGGGTGGATCGACCGGCCGATCGCGGACAGCTGCGGTGGCGAGGCTGCGCCAGTGGCGGCGGGTGGCGCCCACGGCCCGCTCCCGGACGGTACTCCTGGTGGCCCCCGACGCACCCACCAGGAGCCCCACGTGCCCGAGCACCGCGCAGTCCGCCGCGCCCTCGTCCTCACCGCGGCCACCGCCGCCCTCGCCGCGACGGTCGCCGCCGCCCCGTCGTCCGTACCCCGAGTCCGCTCTGCGCAGGAGCCGTTGGCCGGACGCTACGTGGTGGTGCTGCGCGACGGCCCGGCCGCCCCCGCCGCCGTCGCGGACCGCCTGACGCACGTCCACGGCGGCACCGTCCACGCCGTCTTCGACACCGCGCTGCGCGGGTACGCCGCCGAGCTCACGGCCACTCAGGCCCAACGGGTCGCGGCGGACCCGGTCGTCGCCTCGGTCGAACAGGACGGGATCCACCACACCTCCGTCGGAGCGACGAACACCCTCTCGTCCACGGCGAGTTGGGGTCTCGACCGGGTCGACCAGCGAACCCTTCCGCTGGACGGTACCTACACCGCACCCAACAACGGCACCGACGTCACCGTCTACCTGGTCGACAGCGGACTGCGCACCACGCACACCCAGTTCGGCGGCCGGGCGCGGATCGGCGTGGACCTGGTCGGTGACGGCCGCAACGGCGCGGACTGCCTCGGCCACGGCACCCACGTCGCGGGAACGGTCGGCGGCAAGGACACCGGCGTCGCCAAGGGTGTGCGGCTGGTCTCCGTCCGGGTCACCCCGTGCAACGACTCCATACCCACCTCCTCGATCATCTCCGCCGCCGACTGGATCACCAGGAACGCCGTCAAGCCGGCCGTGGTCAACATGAGCATCAACGGCGGGGTCAGCTCCGCCGAGGACAAGGCGATCCGCGCCTCGATAGCCTCCGGCGTCACCTGGGTGGTCTCCTCGGGCAACGGCAACACGGACGCCTGCAAGAACTCGCCCGGCGACATCGCGGAGGCAGTGGTGGTGAACAACTCCACCTCCGACGACCAACGCCGCTCGGACTCCGACTGGGGCCCCTGCACCGATCTGTTCGCCCCCGGGACCGGCATCGTCTCGGCCTGGCACACCGGTGACACGGCCACCCACACGCTGACCGGCACCTCGATGGCCGCACCGCACGTCACGGGCGCCGCCGCGCTCTACCTCTCCGCGCACCCGGGGGCCACCCCCGCGCAGGTGCAGGAGGCACTGGTCCGGGCCGCCACCGCCGACAGGATCGGCAAGGCCGGCAGCAACACGCCCAACCGTCTGCTGTACGTCCGCCCGCTGGGCGACAACCCGACCCCGTGACGGTCGAGCCCCGCCGCCAGCGTGCGCCGCCGACACGACCGTGCGGCAGTCCGGCCCCACCCGCGCGGCCGTACGGCGCCCCCACCCCCACCCCCAGCCTCACCCCCTCACCCTCACCCTCACCCTCACCCAGGAGATCAGCATGTCCGGCGGAACCCCCCTCGGCGCGAGGAAGACCCTCGCGCTCTCCGCGGCCCTGACGGCCACCCTCGCCACCGCCCTCGCCACCACCGGCTCCGGCCGCGCCTCGGCCGCGCCCGCCTTCCCGCGCCCGGACCACGTCGTGGTCGTCGTGATGGAGAACCACGCCTTCAAGCAGATCATCGACAGCAGCAGCGCCCCCTACATCAACTCCCTCGCCAAGGGCGGCGCCGTACTGAAGGCCTCGTACGGCATCACCCACCCCAGCCAGCCCAACTACTTCGCCCTCTTCTCCGGCGGCACCCAGGGCATCACCGGCGACGGCTGCTACTCGGTCGGATCGATGTCCGCCGCCAACCTGGGCTCGGAGCTGATCGCGGCCGGCCGGACCTGGGGCAGCTACAACGAGTCCCTCCCCAGCGAGGGCTCCACCACCTGCAAGAGCGGCAAGTACGCCCAGAAGCACAACCCCTGGTTCGCCTTCAAGAACGTGCCGGCGAAGTCGGGCCACACTTTCGCCCAGTTCCCCACCGACTTCACCGCACTGCCCACCGTCTCCTTCGTCGTCCCCAACCTCTGCAACGACATGCACGACTGCAGCGTGGGCACCGGTGACGGCTGGATCAAGAACAACCTCGCCGCGTACGCCGACTGGGCCAGGACCCACAACAGCCTGCTCGTGGTCACCTACGACGAGGACGACCGCAACAGCGGCAACCAGATCCCCACCGTGCTCTACGGGCAGCCCGTCAAGGCCGGGAGCGCGCCCACCACCAAGTACAACCACTACCACCTCCTCCGCACCCTGGAGGACCTCGCCGGGCTCACCGCCCACGCCGGCAAGGCCGCCGAGGTCGGCGACATCACCGGCATCTGGAACTGACGTGTACCTCGCGGACAGCCGCCGCCACGCGCGCCCGTCCGCCGACGCCGCCCCGGCCCTCGCGCCGGGGCGGCCCGCGCGGACCACCGTCACCCGGATCGCCCCCACCGTGCTGGCCCTCGGCACGGTCAGCCTGATCACCGACGTCTCCTCCGAGATGGTCACCGCCGTCCTCCCGCTCTACCTGGTCACCGCGCTCGGCGTCTCCCCGCTCGGATTCGGCGTGCTGGACGGCGTGTTCAACGGCGCCTCCGCCACCCTGCGGCTGCTCGGCGGCCTCCTCGGCGACCGGGCCGGCGGACGGCACAAGACCGTCGCCACCCTCGGCTACGGTCTCTCCGCGCTCTGCCGCCCGGCCCTCCTGCTGGTGCGCACCGCCCCGCTGATCGGCCTGGTGCTGGCGGTCGACCGGGTCGGCAAGGGCCTGCGGACCGCACCCCGGGACGCCATGATCTCCCTCGCCACCCCGCCCGAACGGCGCGGCCGCGCCTTCGGCGTGCACCGCGCGATGGACACCGCGGGAGCGCTCGCCGGACCCCTGCTCGCCTTCCTCGTCCTGCGCGGCGCCCCCGGCGGCTACCACGCCGTCTTCACCGTCAGCTCCTACGTCGCGGCGCTCGGCGTGCTGGTCCTGGTCCTGCTCGTCCCCGGCCGCGGGCTGCGCCCGGCCGCGGCGCCGGCGGCCCGACCGCGGGCACGCGGACTGCTGCGGCTGCCGGCCCTGCGCCGGACCACCGCCTGCGCGGCCCTGCTCGGACTCGCCACCGTCAGCGACTCCTTCCTCTACCTGCTGCTCCAGCGGCGGCTCGAACTGCCGCTCGCCTGGTTCCCGCTGCTGCCGCTGGGCACGGCCGCCGTCTATCTGACGCTGGCCGTCCCGTTCGGCGTGCTCGCCGACCGGATCGGGCGCCGACGGATGTTCCTGCTCGGGCACGCCGCCCTGCTGGCGGCCTACGGACTCCTGCTCGCCCGGCCCGGCACCGACGTGTCGGCGACGGCGGTCACCGCGACGGCGGCGGCCGGTGCGGTCCTGCTGCTGCACGGGGTCTTCTACGCCGCGACCGACGGTGTGCTGGCCGCCGTCGCCGCAGGCTCCGTCCCCGAGCACCGGCAGGGCGCCGGACTGGCCCTGGTCGGCACCGGCCAGGCCGTCGGACGCTTCGCCTGCTCCTTCGCCGTCGGCGCGCTCTGGAGCCGCTGGGGCGACACCGCCGCCCTCGCCGTCATGACCGCCGCCCTCACCACCGCCGTCGCGGCGGCCGTCACCCTGCTGCGCCCGGTACCCGGCCGTCCGTCCCCCGACCACCGCGAGGCAGAATTCTCATGACACTCCGCCAGCGAATGCTCGTGCTGCTCACCGCCGCCGCCGTCCTGCTCGCGGCCGCGGTCCTGACCGTGCTGCACTCCGGCGACCGGGCCCAGGACGCCGCCCACCGCGCGGGCCGGGACGGCCCGCCCGTCAGGGCCGGCGCCGTCACCCTCGGGCCGCAGAGCGGCGGGCCGCACCTGGTCTTCCGCTCCATGCTCTGGGGCGACCAGCGCGACCACCTCGCCACCGTCCCCCTCACCGACCTCGTCCGCACCGCCGACCCCGCTGCCGCGCGGACCGTCGCCGCCCCCGCCTGCCTGCGCTTCCACGCCGCCGCCGGCACCGGCATCTGCCTCCGGGCGGAGCACGGCCTGCTCGGCGACAGCTACCGGGCCGTCGTGCTCGACGCCGACCTGAAGGAGGTGCGCCGCTACGACCTGGCCGGCATCCCGACCCGGGCCCGGGTCTCCCCGTCCGGCCACCTGATCGCCTGGACGGTCTTCGTCGGCGGAGACTCCTACGCGGGCACCGACTTCTCCACCCGCACCTCCGTCCTGGACACCCGCACCTGGACCCTCCAGGAGAACCTGGAGACCTACGCGGTCACCCTGGACGGCCGCCCCCACCGCGCCGCCGACACCAACCTCTGGGGCGTCACCTTCACCGACGACCGCCACTTCCACGTCACCCTCGCCACCGGCGGCCGCACCTGGCTGGCCGCCGGGGACACCGTCTCGCACACCCTCACCACCCTGCACGGCAACGTCGAGTGCCCCTCCCTCTCGCCCGACGGCACCCGCATCGCCTACAAGAAGCGCGTCCCCGGCCTCCCCGAGGACGCCCCCTGGCAGCTCTACGTCCTCGACCTCGCCACCATGGCCGAGACCCCGACCGCCGAACGGCGCACCCTCGACGACCAGGCCCTCTGGCTGGACGACCGCACCCTCGCCTACGCCCTCCCCGGCGACGACGGCACCGACCTGTGGACCGTCCCCGCCGACGGCACCGGCGACCCCGTCCTGCTCGCCCGGGCCGCACTGGCACCGGCCGTGGTCTCCTGACCCCCTGCCCGGAGCACGGGTTCGAGCACCGGCGGGAAGCGGCCGAAAAGCGGTGCCCCCCGTCGCCCGCGGCCCCACCGAACCCGGCGGGTCCGGCGCGTCCGGCGGGTCCGGGGGGTCCGGCGGGTCCGGGGCCCGGACGCGCCGGTGCCCGTCGGCCACTGCGGCCGACGGGCACCGGTGGCGCGGGGCGCGGCGGCTACCAGCGGTACCACCGGCCCCGGCTGCCGGTGGAGGTGGTACCCCGGGCGAGGAAGCCGAGCAGCCAGACGGCGAACACGACCACGCCGATCCACCACAGGACCTTCACGGCGAAGCCGAGCCCGAAGAGGAGGAGGACTAGCAGCAGGACCAGGATCAGACCGAGCACGGTACGGACTCCTCACGCTGTGGGAATGGTTCACGACCCGGGTGCCCCGGTTCCGCCGGGTCATGCACCGTCCTGCCGGATCACCTGCATGACCTGGATCACCCGGCTTCACGGGCCGGCCCGCTTCCCGGGCCTGGATCGCCTCGGCCGTTGAGCCCGGTCGTTCCGGGGCACACGGCTTCCGACCGGGAAGGCGTCCGGCGGGCGCGGAAGCGTCCGCCGAGCCCGTGGCGGCCCCCTCCAGGACCGCCCCCGGCGCCCGTGGCGCACGAAGCGCCGCTGTCAAGGCGTACGAACGGGTCGGTGCCGGGCTTTCCGGTTCCGGCAGCGGCTGGGGTAGCCTCCCAGGCGGTACGTGCCCGTGTTGTCGGTCGGCCTCCGTGCCCCGGCGCCGGGCTGGGCTCTAGAGAGGCGACGTTCGATGGCTGGCTCAGCAACGCCCAACGGTTCGCGCGGGAGCGCGAATCCTTCCGCCACCCAGGTCGGCGTGCCGGAACTGCGGCTCCTGCTCGCCGGTCTGACGGCGGTGCGCGACGGCGACTTCGGGACCAGGCTGCCGGACGACGCGGACGGCCTGCTCGGCGAGATCGCGACCGTGTTCAACGGCATGGTCGACCAGTTGTCCCGCTTCACGTCCGAAGTGACCCGGGTGGCCCGGGAGGTGGGCACCGAGGGGCGGCTCGGCGGTCAGGCGCAGGTGCCCGCCGTCTCCGGGACCTGGGCCGACCTCACCGACTCGGTCAACGCGATGGCCGGCAACCTCACCACCCAGGTCCGGGACATCGCCCAGGTCGCCACCGCCGTCGCGAAGGGCGACCTCTCGCAGAAGATCACCGTCGACGCGCGCGGCGAGATCCTCGAGCTCAAGAACACCGTCAACACCATGGTCGACCAGCTGGGCAGCTTCGCGGGCGAGGTGACCCGGGTCGCCCGCGAGGTCGGCACCGAGGGCATCCTCGGCGGCCAGGCCGATGTGAAGGGCGTCTCCGGGACGTGGCGCGACCTCACCGACTCGGTGAACTTCATGGCCGGCAACCTGACCGGCCAGGTCCGGGCGATCGCCCAGGTCGCCACCGCGGTGGCCGACGGCGACCTCTCGCAGAAGATCACCGTCGACGCGCGCGGCGAGATCCTCGAACTCAAGAACACCATCAACACCATGGTCGACCAGCTGAGCTCGTTCGCGGGCGAGGTGACCCGGGTCGCCCGCGAGGTCGGCACCGAGGGGCGGCTCGGCGGACAGGCCGACGTCCGCGACGTCTCCGGCACCTGGCGCGACCTCACCGAGTCCGTCAACGTGATGGCCGACAACCTGACCGCGCAGGTCCGGTCCATCGCCTCGGTGACCACCGCGGTCGCCCAGGGCGATCTGACGCAGAAGATCCGGGTGGACGCGCGCGGCGAGATCCTGGAGCTGAAGGAGACCATCAACACGATGGTCGACCAGCTGTCCGCGTTCGCGGACGAGGTGACCCGGGTGGCGCGGGACGTCGGCACCGAGGGCAACCTCGGCGGCCAGGCCACCGTCCGGGGCGTGTCCGGCACCTGGAAGGACCTCACCGACAACGTCAACGTGATGGCCTCCAACCTGACCGGCCAGGTCCGCTCGATGTCGGACGTGGCGACCGCGGTGGCCCGCGGCGACCTCTCCCGGAAGATCACCGTCGAGGCCAAGGGCGAGGTCGCGGCGCTGGCCGACGCGATCAACACGATGGTGGACACCCTGTCGGTGTTCGCCGACGAGGTCACCCGGGTCGCCCGCGAGGTGGGCACCGAGGGGACGCTCGGCGGGCAGGCCCGGGTCCCGAACGTCGCCGGGACGTGGAAGGACCTGACCGACAACGTCAACTTCATGGCGCACAACCTGACCAGCCAGGTCCGCAACATCGCCCAGGTCACCACCGCCGTCGCCAACGGCGACCTCACCCGCAAGATCGACGTCGACGCGCGCGGCGAGATCCTCGAGCTCAAGACCACGATCAACACCATGGTCGACCAGCTGAGCTCGTTCGCCGCCGAGGTGACCCGGGTGGCCCGCGAGGTCGGCAGCGAGGGGCGGCTCGGCGGTCAGGCCGAGGTGGAGGGCGTGTCCGGCACCTGGAAGCGCCTGACCGAGAACGTCAACGAGCTCGCCGGCAACCTCACCCGCCAGGTCCGCGCCATCGCCGAGGTCACCAACGCCGTGACCGCCGGCGACCTCACCCGCTCGATCACCGTCGACGCCTCCGGCGAGGTCGCCGACCTCAAGGACAACATCAACTTCATGGTCGAGTCGCTGCGCGAGACCACCCGCGCCAACGAGGACCAGGACTGGCTCAAGACCAACCTCGCCCGCTTCTCGGCCCTGATGCAGGGCCGGCGGGACCTGGGCGTCGTCGCCGAGTCCATCATGGACGAGCTCACTCCGCTGGTCTCCGCGCAGTGCGGCGCCTTCTACCTCGCCGAGGAGACCGACAGCGGGACGGTGCTGCGCCTGGTCGCCTCCTACGCCTTCCCCGGCGACTCGTCCCGGCCCGGCCCGTTCCGGCTCGGCGAGTCCTTCGTCGGCCAGTCCGCCCGCAGTCGCCGCGCCATCGTGGTCGACCAGCTGCCGCCCGGCTACCTGTCCGCCACCTCCGGTCTGGGCCGCACCGACGCGCTGGCCCTGATGGTGCTGCCGATCATCGTCGAGGACCAGGTCCTCGGTGTGATCGAGCTCGCGGCCGTCCAGCCGTTCACCACGGTGCACCGGGACTTCCTCGGCCAGCTGATGGAGACCATCGGCGTCAACGTCAACACCATCGTCGCCAACGCCCGCACCGACGAGCTGCTCGGCGAGTCCCAGCGGCTCACCGCCGAACTCCAGGCCCGCTCCGAGGAGTTGCAGGCCCGCCAGGAGGAACTGCAGGTCTCCAACGCCGAGCTGGAGGAGAAGGCGGAGCTGCTGGAGGCGCAGAAGAGCGACATTGAGGCGAAGAACCTGGAGATCGAGCAGGCCCGCCAGGAACTCGAGGACCGGGCCCACCAGTTGTCCGTCGCCTCGAAGTACAAGTCGGAGTTCCTGGCCAACATGAGCCACGAACTGCGCACCCCGCTCAACAGCCTGCTCATCCTCGCCCAGCTGCTCGCCCAGAACCCCACCCGGAACCTCACCGCCAAACAGGTCGAGTACGCGGGCATCATCCACTCCGCCGGCTCCGACCTGCTCCAGCTCATCAACGACATCCTCGACCTCTCCAAGGTCGAGGCCGGCAAGATGGACCTCAACATCGAGACCGTGCCGCTGGCCACCCTGGTCGAGTACGTCGAGGTGACGTTCCGCCCGATGACCGGCCAGAAGAGCCTGGCCTTCACCGTGCGCAGCGGCGACGGCGTGCCCGGGGAGCTGCGCACCGACGACTACCGGCTGCGCCAGGTGCTGCGCAACCTGCTCTCGAACGCCGTCAAGTTCACCACGCAGGGCGGAGTCGACCTGCGCATCGAGCCCGCCGCCGAGGCGGAGCTCCCCGACGGCGTGCGCCGGGACGGCCCGGTGGTCGCCTTCCGGGTCACCGACACCGGCATCGGCATCGCCCCGCAGCACCTGGAGACGGTGTTCGGCGCCTTCCAGCAGGCCGACGGCACCACCAGCCGCAAGTACGGCGGCACCGGGCTGGGCCTGTCGATCAGCCGCGAGATCGCCTACCTGCTCGGCGGCGCGATCACCGTCGAGAGCACCCTCGGCCAGGGCAGCACCTTCACCCTCTACCTGCCCACCACCCGGCCCGACCTGTCCGAGCCCGCGACGGCGACCGCCACGGCGGTCGAGCCCGTCGGCGCTCCGCCGCGCGCCGACGGCCCCGCGGTGCCGCTGCCGGCCCGCCGCCTGCTGGTCGTCGAGGCCCGCGCCAACGGGCTGCTCGGCCTCGTCGCCGAGAACGCCCTCGCCGGCCTGCCCCGCACCGACGGCCGCGAGGTGGAGATCGTCACCGCGGTCGGCATCCACGAGGCCGCCGCCACGCTGGCCGACGGGCCCTGCCACTGCCTGGTCCTCGACCTCGACCTGGCCGACGGCGCCGCGCTCGCGCTGCTGCGGGACATGGACGGCGACCCGGCCCTGCAGTCCGTCCCCGTGCTCGCCCACCGCAGCCGTGTCGTCGCCACCGACGACGACCTGCTCACCCGGGGGGCGGCCCGGCCGCTGGAGATCCTCTCCAGCCTCGACGAGCTGCGCGAACGGGTCGCCCTGCACATGACCGCCGAGCGGCCCGAGGACATCCGCCCGCGCACGGCCCGGACCGCACCGGCCTGGGACCCCGACGCCGACCCGAGCCTCGCGGGCCGCACCGCGCTGGTCGTGGACGACGACGACCGCAACCTCTACGCGATCACCGGGATCCTCGAGCTGCACGGGATGAACGTGCTGCAGGCCGAGAACGGGCGCGCCGCGCTGGACGCCCTGGCCACCCACGCCGCGATCGACGTCATCCTGATGGACGTCATGATGCCCGAGATGGACGGCTACACCGCCACCGCCGCGATCCGCGCGATGCCCGAGCACGAGCGGCTGCCCATCATCGCCGTCACCGCCAAGGCCATGCTCGGCGACCGGGAGAAGAGCCTCGCCGCCGGAGCCAGCGACTACATCACCAAACCGGTCGACGCCGCCGACCTGATCGGCCGGATCAGGGACCAGCTGACCGCCCGGGCACTGAACCCCGGACAGAGCTGACCCGCACCCGATCCGCCAGGAGGCCGCAGTGCAGCAACCCCACGACCCGCCCGTGCAGCAACCCCACGACCCGTCCGCGGACCGGCCCCACGATCCGGGGGCGCAGCAACCCGACGACCCGGGGACGCGGCAACCCCACGCCCCGGGGGCGCACCGGCCCGACGACCCGCCCGCGGACCGCGGGGCCCCCGGGGCGGGGCCCTTGCCCCGCGCCGGAACCCCCACCGTCGGACCGCAGCGCGACCACGCGGACGCCCGGCCCGCCGACGCCCGCCCGGCCGCCACCGCCGTCACCCGCCTCGCCGCCACGGTGGAGAACCTCCGCGCGGAGCTCGCCCGGGCCCGGGCCGACGCCGCCGGCCGCTCCCTGGTGGAGATGGCCGCCGGCGTCCTGGTCGAACGGCTGCGGTGCGGCCCGACGGAGGCGGCCGGCCAGCTCACCGCGCTCGCCGAACAGGCCGGTGTGCCCGTGCTGGAGCTCGCCGCCGAACTGGTCAACGAGGTCGCGGCCGACCGGATCTCCGCCATCGCGCGCGAGTTCGTCACCTCCTCCGTGGACCGTGGCTCCGGGGAGCGTGCCTCCGGGGGCCGTACCTCCGGGGACCCTTCCTCGGCGGAGGGTTCCTCGGCGGAGGGTTCCTCGGCGGAGCGTCCGTCGGTGGGCCGTTCCGAGGAGGCCGCGGTGCGCCTGCGCGCCGCCGAGGCGCACAGCCTGGCCGCCGGTGACAGCGAGTCGGTGGCCCGCTCGATGCTCGCGACCGCGCTGCGCCCGCTGGGCGCCGTCGCCGTCGCGATCTGGGCCGCCCACCCCGACCAGTCGCTGACCCTGGAAGGCAGCGCGGGCTTCGGCGAGGCCGAGGCCCGCCGCTGGCGCTACGTCCCGCCCGGCGTGTCCACCCCGGCCCGGCGGGCGCTCGACGAACGGGAAACGGTCGTCCACCCCACCCTCGTGCACGCGGCACTGCCGACCATCGGCCAGCACGAGTACACCGGCGGGCGCATCGCGGTTCCCGCCGGGACCGGCGGACGGCTGATCGGCGTGCTGGAGATCTGCTGGCCCGCCGACCTGCCCCCGCGGTCCCAGTCGCTCCAGCGCCAGTTCGAGGCGCTGGCGGAACTCTGCGCCACCACCCTGGAGACCTGGACCGATTCCGCCGGTTCCAAGCGCACCGACCACGAGTTCGACGACCTCCAGCGGCTCACCGACGGCGTCCTCGACCCCTGCCTGATCCTCCGGCTCGCACCCGGCCGCGCCGAACTGCCCCTGGAGTTCGCGGTCCGGCACGTCAACCCCGCGTTCGTCGACTTCGCCGGCCGGCCGAACAGCGCGGTCGCCGGCGCGCGCCTGCTGGAGGCCTATCCGCTGGCCGCCGAGGCCGGGGGCCTGGCCGAGAAGGTCGAGCACGTCTTCGCGACCGGCGAGCCGTTCCGCGCCACGGACATGCGCCTGGCCGCCACCGTCGACGGCATCCCGCTGCTCGCCCGGGCCCAGGTCAGCATCAGCCGGCACGGCCGGCACATCGTGGTGATCTGGCGGCTCGACGACGGCACGCCGAGGGTGGCCCGGCTCCTCCAGCACGCGCAGCGCCTGGGACGGATCGGCGGCTTCGAGGAGAACGTCCAGACCGGCCAGATCGCCTGGAACGAGACCCTGTTCGAGCTGCACGGCCTGCCTCCCAGCGCCCGGCCGATCGCCCTGGACCGGCTCGCCGAGCACGCGCATCCCGACGACCGCCCGGCGATCGGCCGGTTCCTGCGCACCCTGCTGCACCACCGGCGGCCGGCCGCCACCGCCTTCCGGCTCCAGCGCTCCGACGGCGTGGCGCGCCACATCCGCGTCGTCGCCGAGCCGGTGCACGACGAGAACGCGGCGCTCACCACCGTGCGCGGCGCCTACCAGGACGTCTCCGCGCAGCACTGGACCGAGGTCGCCCTCGCCGCCACCCGCGACCAGCTGGCGCACAGCGAGCAGCAGGCCGCCGAACGCAGCCGCCTCGCCCTCCAGCTGCAGCACGCCATCATGCCGCCCGCCCGCGGACCGCTCACCCTGCACGACCTCCAGGTCGCCGTGCGCTACCGGCCCGCGGAGAAGGACCACCTGGTCGGCGGGGACTGGTACGACACCCTCGCTCTGCCGTCCGGCGAGATCCTGCTGTGCGTCGGCGACGTCGCCGGGCACGGCATCGAGGCCGCGACCGGCATGGTCGCCCTGCGCAACGCCCTGCGCGGCCTAGCCGCCACCGGCGCCGGTCCGGCCCAGTTGCTGACCTGGCTCAACAGCGTCACCCACCACCTCACCGACAACGTGACGGCCACCGCCGTCTGCGCGCTGTACCACCCCGGGACGCGGCGGCTGCGCTGGGCCCGGGCCGGCCACCTGCCGCCGGTGCTGCTGCGCGCGGGCCGGGCCAGCGCGCTGCCGCAGCCGGGCGGGATCCTGCTCGGCGCGCTCGACCACGCCGACTACGAGGAGTCGCACCTCGACCTCGAGGCCGGCGACACGCTGGTGATGTTCACCGACGGTCTCATCGAACGCCGCGACGAGTCCGTCCAGGCTTCGCTGGACAGCCTGATGTCGCTGAGCGAGAAGACGTCCCATGCTGAGGACGGCACCCCCGACTCGCTGGCGAGCCACCTGGACCACCTGCTGCGCTACAGCAGCGCGGACACCGACGACGACACCTGTCTGGTCGGCATCGCGGTCGACCGGGCGACCGGCGCGCCGGAGGAGTGAGATTCCGGGGTCGACCCGCACAATCCCAACCGTTCCTTCACGAAGCATTCACATGGGAATCAGGCATGCCCTCCGCAGGAGCGGGTAGCGGGGGGACGGACCGCACCACCGAGGGAAAGGACCGGCATGGCCACGACCAGTGACGACATCCTCCTTGCCACGCCCGAGCACCTGACCGGCCCGGCACTTGCCGCCGCACCCGGGCGGGGGGCCACCGCCGCGCACGGACGGACGGTCGCCCCCGCACCCGGGCCGGGGACCGCCGCCGTACCCGCCCCGACGCGGCCGGCCCTCCCGGAGCTGGCCGACGTCGAGGACCCCCGGGAGGTCGCACCGGCCGACGCCCGGGAACTCACTCGGGTGCTCCTGGCGCGGCTCGCGACCCTGGAGGAGGGCACCCGCGAGTACTCCTACGTGCGCTCCACCCTGGTCGAGGTGAACCTCTCGCTGGTCCGGTTCGTGATCCGCCGCTTCGGCTCGCACCGCGAGAGCACGGACGACCTGCTCCAGGTCGGCTCGGTCGGCCTGATCAAGGCGATCGACCGCTTCGACCCCGACCACGGCGTGGAGTTCACCACCTTCGCCGTCCCCACCATCCTGGGCGAGATACGCCGCCACTTCCGCGACACCACCTGGGCCGTCCACGTGCCGCGGCGGCTGCAGGAACTGCGCATCACCCTCGCCAGGGCCCAGGAGAAGCTCTCCCAGCGCCTCGACCGGGCCCCGACCGTCGCCGAACTCGCCGAGCACCTGTCGCTGTCGCAGGAGGAGGTCGTCGAGGGCCTCACCGCCGCCAACGCGCACAGCACCGACTCCATCGACCTGGTCGGCGGCCGCGACGACGAGGGCACCGGCCCGCTCGCGGACCGCCTCGGCGAGCACGACCGACGGCTCGACCTGGTCGAGGACCTGGTGTCCCTCGAACCGCTGGTGGCCGCGCTGCCCGAACGCGATCGCCTGATCCTGTCCATGCGGTTCACCCAGGACATGACGCAGTCCCAGATCGGCGCACAGCTCGGCCTGTCCCAGATGCACGTGTCACGCCTGCTCAGCCGCACGCTCCAGCAGCTGCGCCGCGGCCTCGACGGCGGCTGAGCGGGCCGCAGCACCCGGCCGCCGGACACCACCCGTGCCCGGCGGCCGCCGTTTCGGCCTGACCGCCCGTACGCGTAAGGTCGTGAGGAGATCCGTGGAGGGGACGACCATGCCAACCCAGAACGACCCAGCGGCCGCCCAGGGGGCGGCCGCCACCGCGACCGGTACCACCGCCCGGCCGCAACCGGTCGACGACCGTACCGCCGTGTGCGTCCTCGTGGGCGACCTCGACATCGAGACCCTCCCCCCGGCCGAGCAGGCCCTCGACGAGGCGCTCCGGACCGGTCCGCGGATCCTCGTGGTCGACCTCGGACAGGTCGGCTTCTGCGACTCCTCGGGCCTCAACCTGCTGCTCAAGGCCAGAATGAGCGCCACCGCGGCGGGCGCCGAGCTGCGCCTCGCGGCCGCCTCCCCCACCGTGCTGCGGCTGCTGGAACTCACCGGTGCCGACACGGTGTTCCAGCTCCACCCGACGGTCGGTGACGCGCTCGCCGTACCCCGGTGAACGCGCGTGACGGCCGGGTGGCGTTGGCACGTCCGGGGCACCCGTGCATGAACCGGAGCCGGGCGGGAAGCAGACCGGCGAAGAGCGCCGAACCGAAGGGGCACCCGTTCATGAACACTCGCCGGGAGACCCTGGACGAGAAGCGCACCGACACGGTCGGGTCCGTCGGGTCGGTACTGCCGGCCGGCGGGCACCAGCGCCGCCGGATGCCCTTCGCCGGGCAGCCCAAACCCGTCGCGCGGGCCAGGGAGTTCACCCTCGCCGCGCTCACCGACTGGGCGTGGCCCGACGCCGGTGACGTCGTGCTGCTGGTCGCCGAGCTCACCGCGAACGCCGTGCTCCACACCGACGGCCCGCTCGAACTCGTCCTCGACCTCTCCCCCGCGCGGCTGCGGATCGAGGTCAGCGACACGTCCCCGGCCCTGCCCGCACCGCGGCGCCCGCACGTGCCCGGCCTGCCCGGCGGGCACGGCCTGTACATCGTGCAGCAGGCTTCCGACCGGTGGGGCGCGGTGCCGCACGAGCGGGGCAAGAGCGTCTGGGCCGAGATCGACGCGGGGCCCCTGGCCGTGCGGCTCTGACCCCGCGGTTCCGTTCCTCGGCCACCACCACGAGCTCGTCCTGCCGATCCCGGTCCGCTGATCCGGGCATGCCCTTGCCGCGGCCGGGCAGACGCGCGGACGACCCCCGACGGAGGTGGCACTGTGACGAGCACCGCCGTACCCGCGGCCGGGCACCGGCTGGCGGCCGCAGGCCGACGCGTGTGGCGGCAGGGCCGCGAGATCGAGCTGATGCAGCGCTCGCTGGCCTTCGCCGCCCTCTTCTTCGTCACCCTGGTCCCGCTGCTCATGGTGATCGCGGCGGCCTCCCCCGCCCGGGGCGACGGCATCGCCCAGTGGATCACCGACGGTCTCGGGCTCACGGCCCGAGGCAGCCGGTCCGTCGGCGCGCTGTTCGGCTCGCGCGGGCAGATCCTCAGCACCACCACCGGTCTCGGCCTCGCCGCGCTGGCCGTGTTCGGCGTCTCCCTCACCGGCGCGATGCAGTCCGCCTACGAGCGGATCTGGGGTCTTCCGGCGGGGCCGTGGCACGGCGTGTGGCGGCAGGCCGTGGCCCTGGCCGCCGTGACCGCCTACCTGGTGCTCGCGGCCTGGAGCGGCGTGCCCGGGCACGGCACCGACGCGCAGCCCGCCCTGCGCATCGCCACCACCGTGATCGGCGGCGTCCTGCTGTTCTGGTGGCTGCCGCGCCTGCTGCTCGGTCCCCGGGCGCCGTGGCGCAGTCTGCTGCCCGGGGCGGTCGCCACGATGGCGGCCCTGGCCGGGCTGCGGCTGTTCTCCCGGCTGGTCTTCGCGCCGCTGCTGGTGTCCAACGCCGTCTCCTACGGCACCGTCGGCACGGTCCTGGTCGTGCAGGCATGGCTGATCGGGGTCGGGTTCACCGTCTACGGCGGGAGCGTGGTCGGCCGGGCGCTGCAACGGCCCGCCGCCGGCGAGCACCCGGACGGCGCACCGGCGGCCGGCGCACCGGGGAGCCCCGTCGAGGGGGCCGGGCCGACGTCACCCCGGCACCGTCGGCCCGGCTGACGCGGGGTACCGGTCGGCGATCACGGGTGTCGGCGACTGCCGGTTTCGGCGATTGCCCGTTTCGGCGACTCCGGGTTTCGACGATGGTGGGTTTCGGGTCCATTGCCCAGGGATCAACCGGTTTGCATCTCCGGATCGGGGATATTCGGGGAGCATGGAAGATCCCGGACCGACCACCCGCGCCGCGCCGTCGACCCCTCCGGGTCGACCGGGCCCGAACCCGTACCCGTCGCCCGTCCCCCCGTCACCGACCGACAGGAGATCCGCGCCCATGGGCACCGTCCCCGTCCCGCCGGACCCCGACCTCGTCCCGATGCCCACGCCCGTCCCGCCGGCGCCGCCGGAGCCGGGCCGGCCGCCCGTGACACCCGACCCGCCGGCCCCGCCCGGCCGGCCCGTCCCGCCGGAGCCGCCGGCCCCGGAGCCCGACCCGGACCCCGACCGCGGCCGGTCGGACCGCGCCCGGCACGGCCTCGCCGAGCCCCCGGACTGAGCCGGTGTCCCGAGGCAGGGCGGGGGCGGGGCGGGGGCGGGGCTGAGGCAGGGAGCGCAGGCGGTCGGCGGAGGCGGGGAGCACGGGCGGTCAGAGCCGCTCCTCCATCCGGACAGCCGCCTTCAGGTCCTCGTGCGCCCGACCGCACTCGCCCTCCTGCTGTTCGAGCAGCGCCCGCGCGATCGCGTCCAGCTTGCGCTGGATCGCGTGCTCCGCCCGCCGTTCGGCGTTCTTCAGCATCGCCAGCAGCAACAGGGCCACCGCCGCCATCGAGTCGCCCACCAGGATCTGCCACTCGGCCGACAACCCCGCCAGGTGCACCGCGACGAACAACATCACCAGGCCCACGCAGAACACCGCGAACACCGGGGAACCGGTGAAGTTCGACGCCAGTTCGGCCAACCGCTCGAACCGCCCGCGCTCGCCGTCGGGGCCCTTGCGCGCCGGGTGCTGGAATGTCATGGCGTCGCTCCTCTCCGTCCGCGCCCGCCGGCACGACGTCCCACTGCTGCGGGCGACGGGGCCGCGGTCGGCCGATCCGCGAGCCGCGAGTGGCCCGCCGCGCACGTTCCGGGGGCGTGCGGACGACTCCGGCCACCGCCACGACGGCTCCCGGTCCGTCCCAGCAGCGGGTGCCCCGTTCACGCGCGGACAGTCACCGAGGCTGTCGCCCGCCGCCCGCCGCCGCCCGGTGGACGTGGTCGCGGGAGGCCGCGGCCTCCGCCCGGAGGGCCGGGAGGTCGACGTCCAGCAGGCGCCCGGCCCACTTGCGGACGCGTCCCGCGATCAGGACCGTGTCGATGTTGCGGGCGTCCGCGCCGAGGACGACGGTGCCGATCGGATCGTTCAGGGGGAGGTTGTTGATCTCGTCGGCGGTGATCATCAGCAGATCGGCCTGCTTGCCCGGGGTGAGCGTGCCGGTCGTCGTACCGAGACCGACGGTGGCGGCGCCCTGGCGGGTGGCGAAGTCCAGGACGTCGGCGGTGGTGATGCGCTCCGGCGGACCGTCCGCCCCGGGTACGGCCGGGACGGCGCCCACCGCCCGGGCACCGGGTACGGCCCGGGCACCGTGGACGGCATGGACGGCGCGCATCCGCTGGATCGCGTGCAGCGCCCGCATCTGGGTGAACATGTCACTCGCCAGCGCCACTTCGACGTCGATGCTCAGGCCGGGCCGGACGCCCGCCGCCAGTGCCTCGTCCACCGCCGGGACGGCGTCCTCCAGTCCGATCTGGGCCTCGGAGGTCGGGGCGAGCGACACCCGGGTGCCGCTCGCCCCGATCGCCCGCCACGCCTCACCGGTCAGCCCGGTGGCGTGGATCAGGGTCAGCCGTTCGCCGAGCAGGCCCTCGCGCTCCCAGTCGAGCACAGCCGCCGAGGAGGCCTCGCCGAACACCGCGTCCACGCTGACGCCGATGCCCAGTTCGGCGGCGACCCGGGCCAGCCCGGGCCCGAAGGCCAGGTCGGGTCCGGCGATCTCCGCCGTCGCGAGGGCCGCCAGACGGAAGGTCACCAGCCCGCCGCCGAAGCGGTCGGCCAGTCGGCCGAGGTCGGCCGGCCACTGCCGGTCCCAGTCCCCGAAGTGCGGCCCCATCGCCGCGTGGATCCCGCGGATCCCGGTGTCCAGCAGCGCCTGCACGGCCGCGTCGGAGTGGGCGGCCGTCCGGGAGTTGTGCGAGAAGTCGAGCATCGTGGTGATGCCCGCGTCCACGGCACCGAGGGCGGCGAGTCTGGTCCCCACGTACATGTCCTCGGGGCGGTAGACGGGCGCGTACCGGGCCAGCGTGGTGCCCACGTAGCCCGCCAGGTCGTCGACGTCGGGGACGGTCCGGCGCAGCTGGCCCTGCCAGGCGTGGCGGTGGGTGTCGACGAACCCGGGGACCAGGATCGTGCCGGTGGCGTCGACCACCACCGCGTCCGCGGCGTCGCCGCGGGTCCGCAGGTCGGGGCCGACGGCGGCGACGGTGCTGCCGGCCACCAGCAGGTCACCCGTGGCCAGGGTGCCGAGGGCGGGGTCCATGGTGACGACGGTGGCACCGGTGAACAGGATGCGCCGCCCGGGGTCGCGGTCGGTGCGGCGCAACACGTCGAGCAGGGCGGGCCGGGCGGTGTCGGTGGGACGGTGCAGGTCATTGCTCATGCCCTCCACGCTGGCAGCGGGTCGCCGCCGCCTCCAGGCCGCAGTGTTCCTGGGTGCGGCCCACCCCCGCTCGGGGCTTCGCACCGCCCCGGCCGCCCCGTAGCCTCGACCGCATGCACACCGACGGACCAGCGCAGCCGCTCGAACGCCCCGACGGACGGCGGGACGGCGGCCCCCGGGACGACCGGCCCCGGGACGACCGGCCCCGGGACGGCGGCGCGCAGGGTGCGGGGCGGGCCGGGCAGCACGACAACCCCCTCGGCGAGTACCTGCGGGCCCGCCGGGAACACCTCACGCCGGACCAGGTGGGCATCCCCCGCGTCGGCCACCGGCGGGTACCCGGACTGCGCCGCGAGGAGGTCGCCGTGCTGGCCGGGGTGAGCACCGACTACTACACCCGGCTGGAACAGGGCCGCGAACGCACCCCCTCCGCCCAGTTGCTGAACGCGGTGGCCCGGGCCCTCCGCCTGGACGAGCACGCCGCCGCGCACCTGCTCCGCCTCGCTGCCCCGCGCCCGGCCCACCGGCCGCGCCACCGGGCCCCCGGGCGGCCCTCGCCCGCGCTGCGGCACCTCCTGGACAGCCTGGACACCCCCGCCCTGGTCGTCGGGCCGGCCCTCGACGTCCTCGCCCTCAACCCGCCGGCGGCCGCGCTGTACACGGCCTTCGCCCCGGTGGACAACCTGGTCCGGATGACCTTCCTCGACCCGGCCGCCCGCACCTTCCACCGCGACTGGGACCGGGCCGCCCACGACGCCGTCGCCGCCCTGCGCTCCGCCGCGGGCCGTGACCGCGAGGACCGCCTCCTCATCGAACTCGTCGGCGAACTCTCCTTGAAGAGCCCCGAGTTCGGCCGGCTGTGGGCCCGCCACGAGGTGCACGGAAAGACCGGCGGGAGCAAGCTGCTGCACCATCCCCGGATCGGCGACCTCGACCTGCACTACGAGACGCTGACGGTCAACAGCGCCCCGGACCAGCAGCTCGTGGTCTACCAGGCCGCACCGGGGAGCCCCTCCGCCGAGGGCCTGCTGCTGCTCCGCGCGCTCACTCCCTGACGGCCCCCGACGGGCCTCGTGACGGGCCCGCCTCGTGACGCGCTCCGAAGGTGGGCCCCGGACATGGGGCCCCGGACATGGGCCTCCGGCGGGAAGCCGGTCCGGCGGAGTCGCCCCGCCCCGCCGCCGGCGCGCCCCCTCCGCAGCGGATGCAGGCGGTGCGGGGGTGGGCGCATGCTGAAGGGGAGCGGTGGATCGAGCCGGCGAGGTGGTCGTCGTGAGCTGGAGGAGCGGGGGCCGGTTACGGTGGGCGGCGGCGGTGCCGTTCGCGCTGGTGGGGCTGCTCGGGACTCCGGTCGGGGCCGGGGCCACGACCGGGGCGCGCGCACCGGTCGAGCGGGTCGCGGAGCCCGCCGAGGAGGGTGTGCTCGTCCCCTCCTACGAGGCGGGTCTGACACCCGAGGACGAGAACATGCAGGCCTTCCTCTCGCAGAACGCGGTCCTCGAGGACATCGCGGCCTACGCCTCGGAACGGGTCGTGCTGCCCCGGGACATCCCGCTGCACGCCGCCAGTTGCGGGGAGGCCAACGCGTTCTGGGACCCGCAGGCCCGGGACATCACCTTCTGCTACGAGTACCTCGAGGCGCTCGCGCCCCTGCTCGCCGAGCAGCAGACCGAGGGAACCGCCCAGGAACGCTCGGCGCAGCTCGACCAGGACCTCGTCGGCGTGACCAACGAGGCAGTCCTCCACGAACTCGGCCACGCGCTGGTGAGCCTGTACGACCTGCCGGTCGTGGGCAAGGAGGAGGACGCGGCGGACCAGCTGTCCGCCCTGCTGCTCGCCTCCGGCGACGAGCGCCACGTCGGATACGCGCTGAGCACCATCACGGCCTACGCCGCGCTGGCGGACGCGGCCGCGAAGGGTGAGGAGCCGCTGAAGGCCTACGCGGACGAGCACTCGCTGAATGCCCAGCGCTACTTCAACTGGGTGTGCTGGCTCTACGGCTCGGACCCCGACCGGTACGCCCCGGTCGTCCAGACCGAGCGCAACCCCGACGGCGTCCTGCCGCAAGACCGGGCGGACCGGTGCCCGGGCGAGTTCCGGCAGATGGAGAAGTCCTGGAGCCCGACCCTGAAGCCTTATCTCAAGACCTAGAACACGGGGCCTGGAACACGGGACCTGGAACACGGGGCCTGGGACGCGGGACCTGGGACGCGGGACCGGGCCCGCCCGGTGACGGTCGGCCTCCGTGAGCGGCTCCGTGGCGCTCTCCGCAGTGCTCTCCGTGGTCACTACGGATGTGTCCCCGCGGCGGACGCGAGAAGCTGTGGTCCGTGGCCGACACCGGCCGCGCCGACCGACCGTCAAGGAGCACCCCGTGAAGTTCCGCACCCTCGTCGAACCGCCCGAGCCCATGCGGGGACTGGAGGTCCCGCCCGAGGTGGTGGCGGCACTCGGCGGCGGCGCGCGGCCGCCGGTGACGATCACCGTCAACGGGCATTCCTGGCGGAGCCGCGTCGCCATCCTGCGCGGGCGCCACCTGCTCGGCCTCAGCAATGCCAACCGGCAGGCCGCCGAGGTCGAGATCGGCGAGGAGGTCGAGGTCGACGTCCAGCTCGACACCGAACCCCGCGTCGTCGACGAACCCGCGGACTTCGCCCGGGCCCTAGCCGCCGACCCGGCCGCGCGCGCCGCGTACGACCGCCTCTCGTTCAACCGGAAGCGCGAGCACGTGCGCGCCGTCGAGAGCGCGAAGAAGCCGGAGACGCGGCAGCGGCGCATCGAGCAGGCCGTCGCCTCGCTGCGCGGGTGATCCGCCGGGCCGGGCCGACACCACTCCGGCCCGGCCCGGGGCTGTCCGCACGGCCTCGGTCAGTCCTGCGCCAGGTCCGGGTAGTAGCCGCGCTGGTACGTCGACAGATCGTGGACCGCCAACTGGCCAGCCCCCCGGCAGATCGGGCAGACCCTCCTCGTGGCGCATTCCCCGCACCGCTTCCTGCGGTCGGACCCGTCGGACGTGCGCGGAACCCATCCTCGGCCGCCGCACCCCGGGCAGCGCCCCAGGCCGTCGCACTCGTAACACAGCACATAGCCGGGTGTGACGGTCCCCGGCGTCCGCTCCGGCTCCGGCTCCGGGCTCCCGGCCGGCTGCGACGGGCGCAGCACCAGAGCCGGTGTCCACCCCCGGAACACCACGGCGGGTGTGTCGTCGCTCGTCAGGACCCGGACGGTGCTGCCGTCCCGGTGGGCGGCGACCACCGTCCACAGCCGCCCGTCGTCGTCCTCCTCCGACACCGCGACCTCCCAGCCCGCCGCGCGAAGCAGATCGACCGCACGGGAGGCCGTCCCGGCAGCCGTGCTCCTCGCCGGACGATCACCCTGGTACATCGCCGAACAGTGGTAGCGCGACGGATCCCTCTCGTCGGCGACCTTCGGCTCGCCGACGGACAACCGGCGCAGGTGCACACGGACGGTCAGTCCGGTGATCAGTACGACCATCTGGTCACGCAGCGACCGGCCCAGCCGGTCGAGTTCCTCGCGTGCTGCCCCCGACGTCCCGTCCATGTCGCCCCCTTGTCCCGGAACGTAACACAGCGCCCGCCCTCCCGGCCGGGCCCGGTCCCGGCCGTTGCCCGCCGCCCCGGCCGAACCCGCCCGCGTTCCTTGCTTGTCACTGGTCGGTGGCACGCTGCGTGCATGAGTACCGAACGACATGCCGTCCTCGCAGCCCCCGGGCCTGCCTGGGTGCCATCCATGGGTGGTCCACTGGTCGTCGTCCCGGTGTCCGCGCTGCGGTACTGGAGCGGGAGCACCGAGGACGGCAGGATCGTCGGCGACGGCAGCCGACCCGACGACTACGACCGGGCCTGCGAGGTCGACGACCTCGCCGGGGTGATCGGCCTGCGCGGCCACGACAGCGCCTGCGCACTGGTGCTGGGCGACGAGCCGGCCGGCACCTGCTTCCTGCCCGGACCGAGGGCTTTCGTGCGCCGGCTCGCCGCCGACTCCGACGCCGAACCGATCGCCGCCGCCGAGGCCGCGCTGAGTGACCCGGCGACGGCGTGGGAGGAGTGCGGTCTCTGGGAGACGGACGGTCCGGCGGTCCTCATGGACGCGGCCGAGGCCGGCAAGGACCTCGACGTCCCCTACCCCGACGGCAGGGGCCGGCCGGACCAGGCCACCGTTCCGCTGTCCGCAGGGCGGTGGAGAGTCCGCGCGTTCCAGAAGACGGGCGACTCCCCCTGGGTCGGTGTCGTCCAACTCCTCCCGGCGGCCGGCGGCCGCTCGACAACGACTCCTTGACGGTGGTGTCCGGTTCCTGCGGCCGTTCGGGTTCCGGTGGGCGGTTCCCGGTCGCGTCGTGCGCCGGTCGGGGGCCGTCGGGGCGTCCGCGGGGGCAGGCTGCTTCCGTCGCCGGGTCAGCACGGGTCCGGCACGATCGGAAGCCGGAAGGACGAGCATGACGAGCATCCGGGGGCGCGTCGCCGCCCTGTTGGGCGCCGTGGCGGTGCTCACCGGGAGCACCCTGACCGGTCCTTCGGCCGGGTTCGCCGCCGCGGCCGCGCTGCCCGGCGGCGGTGCGGGCGGGGGCGGGATCACCGGGCAGGCACCCTGCCCACAGGCCCCCCGGTTCCTCTGCGGGACCCTCACCGTCCCGTTCGACCACAGCGGCGCCACGCCCGGCACCCTCGGCCTCCGGGTGGCCATGACCGGCAACAGCGCGGCGCCCAGGGGCGACCTGCTGTTCCTCACCGGCGGCCCCGGCCAACCCGGCATCCCGATGATCGAGCGGATGGCGGCCAGGCTGGAACCCGTCCTCGAGGACTACCGCCTGGTGATGTTCGACCAGCGCGGCACCGGCCATGGAGCGCTGCAGTGCCCGGGCCTCCAGGAGGACATGGGGTCCTCCGACCTCGCCGTCCCGCGCCGGCAGTCCGTCGCCGACTGCGCCGCCGCCCTCGGCCCGGACGCCCGCCACTACAGCACGGCGGACACCGTCGCCGACATCGACCTGCTCCGCCGCGCCCTCGGCGCCAGGCGCCTGACCCTGGACGGCGTCTCCTACGGCAGCTTCGTCGCCGAACGGTACGCGCTCGCGCACCCGGCGCGGGTGGCGAGGCTGGTGCTCGACTCGGTGGTGCCGCAGCAGGGCTTCGACCCGCTCGACCTGGCGGCACTGCCCGCCACCGCCCGGGTACTGCGCGCCGCCTGCCGGGCCACCGGCTGCACCACCGACCCGGCCGCCGACCTCGCCGCCACCGTCCGGCGCTACGACAACGGGGCACGGCTCCTCGGAGCCCTCACCGGCTACGAGTTCGTCGACCCGGACTACGGCGGGGTCCCGGAGATCCTGCACGAGGCCGCCGCCGGGCGACCCGAAAAGCTCCAGGAGTTCTTCGAGTTCGTCCACCGGCAGGTCGACACCGCCCCGGCCGGGGAACTCAGCCAGGGACTGCACGCCGCAGCCCTGTGCGCCGATTCCCGCTTCCCCTGGGGCACCACCGACACCCCCGTCGCGGGCCGCCCGGCGGCACTGGAACACACCCGGCGACGGCTGACGGCCGAGCAGACCTGGCCGTACGACGCCGCGACCGCCACCGGGCTCGGCAGCATGCTGGTCTGCCTGCACTGGCCGCGCCAGCAGGTGCCGCCGGCGCCGCCCCAGCACCAGCGTCTGCCGGACGTGCCGGTCCTGCTGCTCGGCGGCGACCGGGACCTCTCCACGCCGTACGAATTGCTCTACGAGCAGGCCGAACTGACGCACCGTCCGCAGATCGTGATCGTCCCGGGCGCGGCGCACTCGGTCCAGAACCGGGCCGAGAACCCGGCCGGCCGACAGGCCGTCCACGACTTCCTGCTGCGGTAACCGGAACCGCCGGGGGACGCCACCCACCGGCCGCGTCAGGTGGCGGGATCCGGCGGCCGGATCCGTAGGTGCGGCGGGCGGACCGGCGCTACCGGAGCGTGACCTGGACGCCGGCCTCGGCGAGGACGCCGAGGACGGCGGCGAACAGGTCGCGGGACCGGCCGTCGGCTCCGAGGGTGTGGGACAGGTGTGTACGGGCGATGTCGGCATCCCGCCAGATCAGGGTCGCGGGAGCAGTGCAACCGTAGTTCCCGCGCAGGCAGTCGACGAGACCGTCCAGGCACCCGCCGAAGTACCCGCCCGGTCCGTTCACCGCCTCGCCGAGGGCCAGGAAGAGGCCGGGCCGGTCGGTGATGTGGCGGCCGTCGAGTTCGTAGGTACGACCGGCCGACCGATCGCGGTGGGTGCGTCGGCAGGCCCGGTCCCGGGCGAGGCCGAGCCAGACGTCACGACGGCAGGTGTCGAGGCGGGCCCATGCCCCGGGAGCGTCCGGCGGTCCGGCGAACCACCGTTCCCAGACGGGCCGGGCGTGGGCGGGGACGGGTGTGCCGAGGCCCCCGTCGAGTTCCAGGTCGATCAGACCCGTCCCGCGGCAGGACGGCTGCCAAGCGGCGATCCTGGCCCTCATCGACAGGTCGGTGAGCAGCTCTCCCCGGTCGTCCCGGATCTCCAGGACGGCGTACTCCAGGTCCCGTGCGGATCGCGTGCCCCGGGCGAGGCGCGCGCGGAGCCCTCCGCCCGGCGCAAGCCCTCTGAGCACCAGCGGGACCGTCGGCTGCCGGGCCGGCAGGACCCGGGTGAACTCGTGGCAGGCCCCCAGCCATCGGCGCCCGTCGTGGAGGCGGACGCGGCCCCGGTGGCCCTCGGGCGGGCCCTCGCGGTCGTCCAGCCCGCTGACCAGCAGGCCACCCGGGCCCAGGTCGTGGTCGAGTGTCCGGGCGTCCTCCAGCAGCCAGGGATCGAGCACCTCGTCGTCCGGCACCAACCACACGCGGCGGCCGGCCCAGCCGCGCAACCCACTGTCCTCCGGGGCCCAGCCGAACAGCTCGTACCTCCTGTACTGCGGCCGGCCGAACAAACCGTCCGCTTCGGCACAGGTGCCCCAGGGAGGACCCCCGCCGCTCCCGACCAGCGTGAACCGCGCCCGATGTTGCTCTGCCGTCTGCACGGTGCGCATCATGCCCTGTCACCGGCCCCTCGGCGACCTGGTTCTCGGGGCGACCGCGGGGGCGCACGACGACGGGCGCAGCAACCGGGAGCCCGGGCCGGAGTCGACTCCGGCCCGGGCTCCAGCGGTGTCCCACCTGCCGCTGTCAGTCGCGGCTGGTCACCGGGATGCGGGCGAGCACGGCCGCCGCCCGGACCGGGTCGGCGCGGAGCCAGGTGGTCAGGTGCTCCTGGACGGCCTCGGCGACGCAGGTACGGACGGGCGCGTTGCCGAGGCGGTCGCGGACGGCCCCCTCGAACTCGGGGTGGTCGAGCTTGACCGACACGACGGCCGTCAGGCCCGCGCCGAGCCGGGTGGGGCCGAGGTCGGGGTCGGCGGGGGTGAGTCGCTGCTCCTCCCGGGCCCAGGCGGTGAGCGCGGCCGCCAGGCCGTCGCGGAAGCCGAGTTCGTGGGTGCCGCCGCCGGGGGTGGGCCTGCTGTTGGCGTAGCAGGCGACCCGCTCGTCGCCGGAGTCGCCCCAGCACAGGGCGACTTCGACGGTCCCCTCCATCCCGGCGCACTCGCGCTCGAAGCCGAGCACGTCCGGGTGGGGCACGGTGCTGCGCTGCGCGATCCAGTCCCTTGCTCCGCCCGGGAAGCGGAAGCGGTCGGTCCTGGGTGCCCCGGGGTCGCGGTCGTCGGTCAGGGTGATGTCGAAGTCGCGGTTCAGGAAGGCCAGTTCGCGGAAGTGGTCGGCCAGTGTGTCGAACGAGAACGTCAGTGTCTCGAAGATCTCGGCGTCGGGCCAGAAGGTGATCACGGTCCCGCTGCCGTCGGCCGGGCCGGTGCGGTCGGGCACCGCGACCCGCACACCCCGCGCGTACTCCAGCGTCCGGCGGGTGGCGTCGCGCCGTGTCTCCGCCGTCAGGCGGCTCGACAGTGCGTTGACGACCACCAGTCCCATTCCGGAGAATCCGCCCGAGAGCGAGCGCCGGCCGTCGCGCGGCGCGCCGCCGCTGAGCACCGTCAAGCGGTCCTCCAACGCCCGGCCGCCGCCGCGGCCCGCGTCCCGGACCGGGTGGCCCCCGCCGTCGTCCGCGACACGGACACCGCCGTCGGCGGTGAGGGTGATCCCGACCCGGCCGGCGGTGCCGCCGAGAATCTCGTTCAGGGCGGACTCGGCGGCCTCGAACACCAGCTGGTGCAGCCCGCGTTCACCGACCGATCCGAGGTACATCCCGGGCCGCTTCCGGACGGCCTCCAGGCCCTCCAGAACGACGATCCTGCTGGCGTCGTACGGATTCCGTTCCTCGCTCATGATGCCCCCTCCGAAGTGTCCTGCAGTGCTCCCCCAGCCTAGGAGATTTCCAGGAGAACACCAGGTCAGGGCCGGTGCGGCGAAGCCTTGAACGGGCTTCTGGCGGGCCGTCGGGAGCGGTCGGGCGGAACGGATTCAGGCTGCCGCGGCGGGGCCGCAGCGGCTCCTCGTGGGGCCCTGGAGGCGCCGTTCCGGGCAGCCGCGGAGCCGTGAATCCAAGAAGTTCTCCGCGCGGACCGGGGGCGTCGGTGATGATGGTTCGGCCGCCGGCCGAAACCGGGACCATCCGGAGTGTTCGGCCGTGGCGGCGGGCGTTCCGGGGGGGAAGCGCCGGGCGGGGATCAGCCCCGGAGAAGCAGCTGCGCACCCACGAGGCGGAGCGCAGCAGGGCCGCCGGGTCAATCCACAGTGGGGCTTCGGCGTTTGAGGAGAACGACATCGCGCCAGCGCGCCCGGTGCCGGCCGATGCGCTCGCGGGTTCCGACCACCCTGAAACCGGCCCGTCGGTGGAGAGCGAGGCTGGCGGTGTTCTCGGGGAAGATCCCGGACTGGATCGTCCAGATCCCCGCCTGTTCGGTGGAGGCGATCAGCGCGTCCAGCAGGAGAGTCCCGACGCACCGGCCGTGGGCGTCGGGACGGACATAGACGGAGTGCTCGACGACTCCGGCGTACACGCGCCGGTCGGAGACCGGGCTGACGGCGGCCCAGCCGAGCACCCGGCCCGCCGGGTCGACGGCGACCCGGCGGTGCTCGGCGAGGCGGGCGGCGTCGAAGGCCTCCCAGCTCGGAGCAACCTCCTCGAAGGTCGCGTCACCGCCGTCGATGCCGAACCGATAGATCTCCAGGACCTGCTCGGTGTGTTCGGGCCGCATCTCCGTCACCCGCACCGGCCGACCATCGGCGGTCACGCGGCGGCCCGGATGCCGAGGTCGGCGAGCAGGTCGCGGACGGAGGCGCGCAGGTTCGCAGATTCTTGGCTGGCCGTCAGCCGAGACTCGCACGCTGGGGCCGCACAGGTGGGGACCGGCGAACGGGTTCCACGAGGTCCGTCCTTCCCTCCCGGTCGGCCGAGCGCCACGTCGCCGGCGAATATGCCTCGGTGCCTACTCGTTGCGTCGGGTAAGTTGCTCACTTCGAACACACCACCAGGGGGAGCCGTTGACGGATTCGTCGTTGGACCTGGCTGGCCGGCTGGTCAGTGCCGTGACCGCCGGGGACACCGATGCGGTGCGGACCTGCCTGGAACAGGGGGCAGCGCCGGACACCTTGGGCCCTGACGGACTGCCTTTGCTCTGCGCCGCTGTGGCCAGGTTCGATCACCTCACCGCCAAGGTTCTGGTCGACGGGGGTGCAGACCAGGACCGCGAGCTGCCGGACGGCAGCACCCCCTTGCTGCGGGCGGTCGACACCGGCTCCCCCACGCTGGTCTCCGCAGTGCTCGGAAACGAACCTCGGCTTCGCCTGCCCGAGGCTTCCCGGCGGGAACTGCTGGACCTGGCCCGGCACTGGCACGAGACGGGGGCGCTCGAAGAACTGCGCAGGCGCACCGGAGCCGTGGAACCGGCGGTCAAGCGTCAGGTCGACGATCCTGACGGTGACAGGATCGACGAGTTCTCCCTCGGCGGGCGCACCGTGCGGGACGGCCACGGGGCCATCCTCACCCACCTCGAGTGGGCGTTCGGTCTGTTCCCGCCTCTCGGTGAAGTGATGGCACGCGCTGTCCCGCACGCGCAGGACGGGGACAGCAACTGGTTCGCAGCTGCCTACTACCTGGGCCGGCGTCGCGGCCCACGCATTTGGTCCGAGCTCGCCTTGCTGCGGCAGCACCCCGATCCCGTATACCGCCGCTTCCTCGCGCATGTCATCCGGTTCCGGAGCTTTTTGGCGACGGTGGACCGCGCACCGGACGTCGCTCAGGATGCCGACTTCCTGGCGTCCTGGGCGCAGGAGGAGCCCGACGGGCAGGTCCTCGCCGCCGTCCTGGACATCTACACCGGCCACAAGCATTCGGATCAGGAGGCCATCGGCCTGCGGTACATCGGCCACCCCGATCCGAGCGTACGCACCGAGGCCGTGTTCTGCGCGAGCCGGGAGCGGGCCGCCCGCAGCGACGCGGCCGCATCGGCGCTGCTCGGCCTCGTCCACGATCCCGAGCCCGAGGTCCGGGCCTCCGTCGCCCTGGCGTTCGGCCAGCAGTTCACTCCTGACAAGCAACTCGATCCGGCGGTCCGGGACGCCCTGCTCGTACTGGTTCGCGACGAGACTCTCCGGGTGCGGCGCTGCGCCGCAGAGTCCCTCTCCGGCTACGCCGACCGGAGTGCCCCCGTCCTGGACGCCTTCCTGGCGCTCCTCGACGAGGAGGACAAGGATGTGCTCCTGGAGGCGGCCTGGGCGCTGGCCTGCCGCGACCACCCGCGGACCGAGGAGGCGTACGAGCGGGTCGGACCGCTCGACGTGTTCTCGGAGCACGACCACCGGACCTCCGAACTCTGGTACTACCTCAGGCGGAAGCAGATCAACCAGGCATGACAGGTTGCCGCCGTACATGTCCTCGGCATTGTTGGCGGTTCCTGGACACCGCCCCGATCGAGCGGTCGTCGGCCGGCCCTCTGCTGCGTGGGTGGTTCGTCTGCTCAGCGGATCTTCGGGGGTGCCTTTTCACGGTGGGCGGCGTGGACGCACCTGACCGCGGTGTGGGTATGGATACCGAAGACGCGGACGAGGTGGACGGGGTCGGCGGTGTGTCGGGCCTCGTCGAGGACCCGGTCGGACCACAGCTGCTCGGGGAGCATGCCGGCCTGGTCGAAGGTGGCTCGCAGGCCGACGGGCCGTCGTGGTCGAGCCGCGGCGCGGCCCGTCAGGCGGTGGTGCGGTCGGGCAGCAGACGGGTGCGCAGGAAGGCGAGGACTTCGTCGCGGGCCCGAACGGTGGGGTGGCCCTCCTCGTCGACGAGGTGTGCGGTGAGCACGCTGTGAGGCGTTCGGACCACGTCGCGGAAGAAGGGCGGTGGCTCGGGGTTCGCGGACTCGCCGGGGAGAACGCGGCCGTCGAAGCGGTCGCCGAGCAGCTGGGTGTAGGCGGCGAAGCGCCGGCCGGTGCACCACTTGTCGGTGTCGAAGCGCAGACCGAGGGCGGTGAGTCCGTCGCGCTCGAACCGCTCGCGGATCGCGGCCGCGTCCTCGGGCGACAGTTCCAGGGCGGCCGGGTCGTCCAGCGGCAACGACGGCTGACCGAGGACCGGGGCTACGACGGCCGGTTCCAGCGTCATGCTCAGCGCGAAGTTGCCGGTGAAGCACATCCCGACCGCGCCGACGCCCGGTCCGCCGCACTCGTCGTGCGCGGTCCTGGCCAGCGCGCGCAGCCACACCGCCACCGGGCTCGTTCCGCCGCCCGCGAACGCCCTGAACTCCGCGCTGACACAAGCACGTTGGACGATCGGCTCGGCCAGCTCGACGGTGAGGTGCGCCCCGTCGACGCCGAAGAGCGAGGGCAGGTAGACGGTGAATCCCGCATCGCGCACCCACCCGGCGAAGCGCAGCACGTCGGGGCTGATGCCCGGCATTTCCGGCATCACGACCACCGCAGGACCGTCCCCCGCCACATAAACGGTCTTCTCGCACCCGGACAGCGTGAGCACGCGTTCCGCGAAGCCGTCCAGCCCGGCACCACCGTCGACAACCATGATCCGCACCCCCACTGTGCGACCGACCGGTCGTACTCATTGCGGGCACACTACACGACCGATCAGTCGCATACCATCGGCGGATGACACCGGACACCCCCGACTCCCCCGCGCCGCGCGCCGACGGCCGCCGCCCCGACGGCCGCCGCGCCCGAGGCGACCGGACCCGGCACGAAGTCGCGCTGCAGGCAGCCCTGTCCGCGACCGTGTACGGGCTGGACGCCCTCACCGTCGGCACGCTCGCCGCCCGCACCGGGCACAGCAAGAGCGGCATCCTCACGGTCTTCGCCAACCGGGAGGCCATCCAGCTCGCCGCCGTCACCGAGGCCCGCGTACTGTACCGGCGGCACGTCGTCGAGCCGTCGTGGCCCGCCGCCCCGGGGCGGCCCCGGCTCCGCGCCCTGCTCGACAACTGGGTCGCCTACCAGCGCGACGGCGTCTTCCCCGGCGGGTGTTTCATCACCACGACCTCGGTCGAGTACGGCCGCCGCGAAGGCCCGGTCGCCGACGCCGTCCGCGACCTCGTCCGCGAGTGGCTGCACCTGCTGGAGTCCGAACTGTCCGCCGCCGGCAGTCGCTTCCCGGCCGACGACGCCTTCCGGATCGACGCCTACCTGCGCGCCGCCAGCACCCGCTACCAGCTCTTCGGCGACGATGCCGATCTGGAGCGTGCCGGGCGCCTGTCCCTGGCCGTGCTCGGCGCCTGACGCCGGCACTCGAACGCGCACGGAGGCGCGCGCGGCAGCGGCGCCTTCCCATGGCGATATCCCGAATTCATTGTGAAGGGATGGGAGGGAACGGAGGGAAACGGGGCGGAGCGGTTTCGCGGTTCCGGACGGCTCCGCGGGAAATGCGGTGGGATTGTCGGCCATCGTCGGCCGGACTCTTGCGGGGAAGTCTTCGGCCTTGCCACCATGAAGTGTTGTTCGTTCCGCCACTGATCCCGTCGTAGGAGGAACATCTTGAAGTACGTCAAGCTGGGCTCTACCGGTATGGACGTGTCGCGGATCTGCCTGGGGGCCCTGAGTTTCGGAACACCCGGCAAAGGCGTCCACGGCTGGACCCTGGACCTCGAACACGCCCGGCCCATGATGCTGCACGCCCTGGAATCCGGGGTGAACTTCGTGGACACCGCGAACGTCTACTCCGCCGGGAGCAGCGAGCGGATCGTCGGTCAGATTCTGCGCGAGTACGGCCGTCGTGACGAGATCGTGCTGACGAGCAAGGTCAACGGCCGGACCCGGCCCGGGCCGAACGGGGTGGGGCTGTCCCGCAAGGCGATCATGACCGAGATCGACAACAGTCTGCGCAGGCTCGGCACCGACCACGTCGACCTCTACCAGATCCACCGTTGGGACCCGGTGACGCCGATCGAGGTCACGATGGAGGCCCTGCACGACGTGGTGAAGGCGGGAAAGGCGCTGCACATCGGCGCGTCCTCGATGTGGGCCTGGCAGTTCGCCAAAGCCCAGTACACCGCCGAGCGAAACGGCTGGACGCGTTTCAGTACCATGCAGAACCACTACAACCTGATCTACCGCGAGGAGGAGCGGGAAATGCTGCCGCTCTGCGAGGACCAGGGTGTCGGCGTCATTCCCTGGAGTCCGCTGGCCAGGGGCCGGCTCGCCCGGAAATGGGACAGTGTCAGTGTCCGGAGCGAGACCGACGAATTCGGAAAAATCCTCTACCGGGACAACGATCGCGAGATCGTCGACCGGCTCGGCCAATTGGCCGCGAAACGTGGAATTCCGATGGCGCAGCTCGCACTGGCGTGGCTGCTCGCCAAGCCGGCGGTCACCTCCCCCATCGTCGGCGCCACGAGGATGAGCCATCTCCAGGACGCCATCGACTCGCTGGACGTGGAACTCGACGCCGACGAGATCGACTTCCTGGAGGAGCCGTACCAGCCGCACGAGGTCTCCGGGCACCCCATCACGGAACTGCCCGGCCAGCACTGAGCGGTCGTCGCGGCGGGGACGGGTGGCGCAGCTGATGCCGTCCGCCCCCGTCGCCACGTCGGCTCAGTGCCGCGGCAGGACCGGTTCGTCCAGGGCCTCGGGGAGCCGGGCCAGCAGATCCGCGAACCGGTCGGTCACGTCCCGGACGGCGTCGGCGCCGAGTTGGTCCCCGCGGTGGGACGCCAGGCCGATCAACCGGCCCGCCAGTTGCACCATGGTCACCGTCAGGCCGAACTTGGCGTAGTCGCTGCGCAGTTCGTCGATCAGTAGCGGTGTCAGCCGCGCCCCGTCCACGACCGCGACATGGTCGTCCAGCAGGTTCATGTTCAGCGTGACGTTCACATACGGGGTGTGCCCGAACCGGCGGGCGGGCTTCAGGTGATGGAGCACGTCGTCGAACTCGACGGCCTGGTGCTCCAGCGCGCCCAGCGCCTCGCCGCGCATCCGCAGCAGCACGTCCAGCACGGTGCTGTCCGCCGTCACGCCGGAGCGCAGCACCGCGGTGTTCAGGCTCGGGCCGAACAGTCCGGCGAACCGGTGGTGGTCGCGGTTCGCCGTCGGGGATCCGAAGGTGACGTCGTCGAGGCCGGTCCACCGGTGCAGGGACACCGCCAGCGCGGTGGCGGCCACCATGAACCAGCTGACGCCGTGCGCGGACTGCACCGCGCGCAGCGTGCCCAGCAGCCCCGCGGGCAGGGGCAGCCGGAACGATCCGTTCGGCTCGGGCCGGTCCGGCGCGGGCAGTGGCGTGTCCGCGGACGCGCCCTTCAGCGCGGACTCCCAGTACGCCAGGTCGGTGTGCCAGGCGGCACTGTCCCGTTGTTCCCGTTGGTGGGCGGCGAATTCGCGGTACTGGACGACCGGTCGCGGCCGGTCCGGGGTCGCGCAGCAGCGGTCGAGTTCGGCGAGCAGGACGGGTATCGACTCCCCGTCGATCACCATGTGGTGCACGCAGAGCAGCAGTACCTGCCGGCCGTCGCCGGACTCGCCCAGGGCGGCGCGCAGCAGTTGTCCGGACTCCAGGTCGAACGGCCGGCGCAGGGCGGCTTCCAGCCATTCCGTCACGCCGTCGGGGATGTCGCAGGTGTCGTCGGAGCCGTGGTCGGCGGTGTCGTCCGGGGCTTCGCCGAGGTCGAGCAGTTCCAGCGGCGGTTGCCAGGGTTCGCACAGCCGCACGGACCACCCGCCGTCCTCCTCGACGAACCGGGTGCGCAGGATCTCGTGCTCGGCCACCAGCCGTCCGAGCGCGGCGCGCAGCCGGTCGGGGTCCAGTCGGCCCGCCACCGACCAGGCGAGCGGCACGTGGTTGCGGACGCCGGGATCGATCTGTTCGGCCAGCCAGATCCGTCGTTGGAACGCGGTCATCTCCAGCGGAACGTCCGTGGAGACGGTGTCCGGGGGGACACTGTCCGTTGAGAGGGCGTCCGTGGGGACGGCGTCCGGGGGAGGGCGTCCGGGGGGACGGCGTCCGGGGACGGCGCCGTGGGCAGTGCCAGGCCCACGACGTGGTCGGTGAACTCGCCCAGCCGGGAGTGCTCGAACAGTGTCCGGACCGGGATCCGCACCCCGAACCGCTCCCCTGCCGCGCGCACCAGGGCACCGGCCGTCACGGACTGCCCGCCCAGCGTGAAGAACGAGTCCTCGGGCCCGATCCCGCCCTTCTTCAGCACCTGTTCCCACACGGCGGCCATCCGGCGCAGTTGGCCGGGCGGAGTGTTCGGCACGGAGTCCATGGGTGGCGTCCCCTCGTCTCGCGGTGTGAGAGACCTGTGCGGGTGATCCGTCCGTTCACCGGCGCGTCCGGCGACCGGTCCTCCGCCGCACGCGGCCCGTACGGGAATCCCGGCCGCGGTGCGGGCCGATGCGGTCGCGCGGGGCGGCTGCCCGTCCTTCGGCCAGGCTACCGCCCCGACCGGGGCGCGACAGCGGCTGAACGATACCTGGCCGGCAGTCGACCACCCCTGACGTTCGACAGGATGACGCGGCCCCGGAGCCGTGATCGGATCGAACCTCTGTGAGCGACCCGACCGCGGGGGGACGAGGATGTCGGACCACGACCTGTTGCACGCCCGGGCTCTCGACGGCGCGCCGCCGACAGCCACGGCGTGGCTCGACCGTGCCGGACAGCCGCTGAGCGGGCGGGAGTTGGCCGAGCGGTCCGGCCGGCTCGCGAGGCGTCTGGTCGACGCGGGAGCCGGACCCGGCACTCGGGTCGCGCTGTTCCTGGAGCGCGGGGCCGACATGGCGGTCGCCGTACTCGGTGTCCTGCGCGCGGGTGCGGCGTTCGTACCGCTCGGCCTGCAGGAACCGGCTCCGCGGCTGGCGCGGATCCTCACGGACTGCGCACCGGCCGCGGTGCTGGTGCACGACGCGACCGCGGCCCGGTTCGGGCACAGCAGCCTCCGCACGCTCGGCGTGAACGACGACCAGGACCAGGACCGGCACCGGCACCGGCACGAGAACGGGGCACGGGAGGTCGGACCGACGACCGTCGCCGCCCCGGGCGACCCCGCCTACGTCCTCTACACCTCCGGGTCGTCCGGCGCTCCCAAAGGTGTGGTGGTCGAGCACCGCAACCTCGCCCCGCACCTGCGATGGCTCGCCGAGCAGTTGCCGCTCGGAGTCGGCGACCGGGTGCTGCAGGTGACGCCCTACACCTTCGACGCCTCGCTCACCGACTTCTTCTGGCCGCTCGCCGCGGGCGCCACGGTGGTCTCGCTCGGCGAGGGCGATCATCAGGACCCGCCGGCCATCGCCACCGCGCTCGTCGAGCACCGGATCACCGCGGTCCGGCTCCCCCCGGCGATGCTGTCGTTGCTGCTCGACGAACCGGAGTTCCGGAAGGCCACCGGCCTGCGGTACCTGATCAGCGGCGGGGACCGGCTGCCGACCCCGGTGGCCCGCCGGATCGTCGAACTGCTGCCCGGGGTGCGGCTGTTCAACCGCTACGGTCCTACCGAGGCGGCCGTGGCGGTCAGTTACCACGAGTTCGACGCCGAGGCCGACACCGGGCCGGACGTGCCGATCGGCCGGGGAGTCACCGGGGCGGAGCTGCACGTGTCGCCGGACGGGGAGCTGCTGATCGGCGGTGCCTGTGTGGCGCGCGGCTACCTCGGCGATGCCGCGCTCACGGAGCGGCGTTTCGTCCGGCTGCCGGGCCTCGGGCGGGTCTTCCGGTCCGGTGACCGGGTCCGGACGGTGCCCACGGGCGCGCTGGAGTTCCTCGGCCGGAACGACGACCAGGTCCAGGTCAACGGACACCGGGTCGAGATCGGGGAGGTGGTGTCCGCCCTGCGCGCGCATCCCGACGTCCGGGACTGCGCGGTCCTGCCCGAGGGTCACGCGCTCGCCGGGTTCGTGGTGGCCGCGCCGGACCGGCGCTCGGCGGACGGGATCCACGCGCACCTGCGGGGTCGGCTGCCGGGCCACATGGTCCCGAACGCGATCGTGTTCGTGGACCGGCTGCCGGTGACCGAGCGGGGGAAGGTCGATCTCGCGGCCCTGCGCGCCCTGCGCGCCGCGCACGTCACGAAGACGGTGGACGGCACGAACGGCACCGCACGCGGCACCGACGGCACCGCACGCGACACGGACAGCACCGCACGCGGCACGGACAGCCCGGCACCCTCCGGGGACGGCGACCCCGTGCGGGAGGTGGTCCGCCGCGTGTGGTCCCAACTCCTCGGCGGGATCGAACTGCGGGAGGAGGACGACTTCTTCGAACGCGGCGGGCATTCGCTGCTCGCGGTCCAGGCGGTCGGCCGGATCCGCAAGGAGCTCGGTCACCGCGTACCCCCGCGGATCATGTTCGAGCGGACCACCCTGGGTGAGTTCACCGCGGAGGTCACGCGGATCGTCGCCGCCGGGGGCCGGTGAGCAGGCGCGGTCGGAGGCCGCACCGTCAGACCTGGAGCACCGTAAGGTCGGCCGGCCCGCCGCCTTCCTCGGAACGACGAGCACCCCGTCCCGGCGCCCGCCCGGGAATGAGGCGGAGATGCTCCGGGCGCACCAGGTCGAACTTCAGCGCCAGCGTCACCACCGTGTCCCGCTTCCACGCCCGGGTCATCCCGCGCGGGGGCGCGCTCCCGAGCTTCTTCACCAGGTAGTCGATGTGGTAGTTGACCGCCGAGCGCCCGAGCGGCACGCCGGCGGCGGACAGCCGGGCCGAGACCTGCGCCGGTGTCGGCACCGCCGCCGCGCCGCAGTCCCGCAGCCGCGGTTCGCACAGGCAGACCAGTACCTGGAAGTACCGGCTCTGCTCGTCGAGCAGCAACGGAAGCGCGCCGCCGTCCGGCTGGACGGTGGCCCCGTGCTCCGGGGCGAAGACGGTGAAGCTGTTGCTCCCGGCCCCCACGGTCAGCGTCACCCGGCTCAGCTCGAAGGGGATCGGCACCCGGGCCCGGCCGGCCCGCACCTTCACGTACTCCCCCGCCCCCTCCAGGTTCTCCACGCAATAGGTGCCCGCCGCGCCGCAGTTCGACATCAGCCAGTAGTCGCCGAACGCGTCGATCCGGCCCGCGGTCAGCGCCCGGTCGGTGCCGACGGTGATCTCCCCGGCCCGCCACCCGAACCGCACGCTGTCCCCCTCGGGCAGTTCCAGCGCCGGTGACCGCCCGTCGAGGCTGATCAGCACCGAGCGGGCGGCGGGCTCAGCCCGCGACACGGCCGGTGTCCGTGAAGGACGCGCCGAGCGCGTCGGCGATCGCGGTCGCGTCGGCGCCGGGCACGATCAGGGGGTCGTGGTCGACGCGCAGGGACAGTCCGGTCCCTTCGTGGACGGCGGTGACGATCACCGGGTCCTCCGTCCGGCGGCCCGGCGGGTACCTGAACCGGCCGGGCGCGCCGTCCAGTACCGGTGCCGGGCGGCGGGTGAGGTCGATCAGGGTCAGCACGAGGTCGAGGTGGCCGGTCCACGGCGCGCGGCTCGCCCTGGCGGCGCGAACGACCTCGTCGAACGGGGTGTCGACGAATTCGAGGTCCTCCCACCAGCTCTCCCGGACGTCCTCGCCCTGCGGGTTGGCCAGCACCGTGTTGATGAAACAGCCGACCACTCCCGCCCCCTCGGGGCTCCCCCAGGTGTAGGCGACCGGCGCGGTGCCCGGTGTCCGGGCCAACGCGGTGTGGCAGGCGGCCAGCAGTGCGGGGAACGGCCGGTCGGTGGCCGGTCCCGGCAGTGCGAAGCGTCGCCAGGCCGTGGCCTGCCCGCCGCGTTCGCCCGGCCCCGTGCCCCACCGGCCGGGCCCGGCGTCGCTCAGCCGGGCGGTCCAGTGCGCCAGCGCCTCCGGCCCGCTGGCCTCGTGCTCGCGCTCCAACTGCCTTTCCACCGCCTCCCGGTAGCGGGAGAGCTCGGCGTCCACCGCGGACTCCGGCACCTCCTCCCCGCTCCGGTAGGCGGACATCAGCCCGTCCAGCACCAGGCCGGTGGACTCGCCGTCGCAGACCAGGTGGTCGAACCCGATCGCGAGCAGGTCCCTCCGCTCGTCCCTGGCCAGGACCACCCGGATCGGTCCGTGCCCGGCGGTCCGGTCGTCCAGCGCCGCCCACGCGGCGGTGTCGGCGTCCGGGGCCGCGGTCTCCCGCACGAGCGGCCCCTCGGGGACCGGACCGATCCGCAGCACCGGCACTCCGTCGAGCGTGTCCACCGCCCCGCGCAGGGCCGGATGCCGCCGCAGGACCGACCGGACGGCCCGCTCCAGTCGGGCGGCCTCCAGCAGGCCGGGCGGGAACTCCAGGAAGACCGGCAGGATCCTGACCCGCTCGTGCGGATCGGCGGACCTGGTGTGGTGGAACCTCCGCTGCGCGCCGGTCAGCGGCATCAGCCCGGCGGCTCGCCGGTGGACGTTCGCGTAGTGCTTGAGGTAGGTCCTGGTGATGCTCCGGTGCACAGCTCTGCCTCCATGGTGTCGTCGTCCCGCAGCCGAGTCCCTGTCGACCAGCCGCGCGGGGCCGTGCCGGCGGGCGGCAGCCCCCGCCGGCACGGCCCCGCCGCTCTCACCTGCTCGTACCGCGCTCGGCCCGGATCAGGTCGGCACGCACCGTGTCGCCGAGCAGCCGGCCGAGCCCGTCGAGGTCGTCCCGGGTGTGGAAGTGGCCTCCCGGCCGCTCGTGCGCGGCGAAGGCCCCGTCGGTGAGGTCCCGCCAGCCGGCCGTCCACTCCGCTCCCTCCGACTCCCCCGCACCGGCCAGGGCGGTGACGGGGCACCGCAGCCGGGGGCCGGGCACGTGCTCGTAGGTCTCCAGCACCTGGAGGTCCGCGCGGTAGCAGGCCAGCGCGGCGGCCAGCAGGTCCCGGTCGGCTCCAGTGCCGGCCGGCAGCGGTCCCCAGCGCCGTTCGATCTCGGCGTGCAGCCCGGGATCGTCCAGCCGGTGCAGCGGCGGGTCCGACACGGACAGCGGCGGCGGCGGACAGGAGGAGACGAACAGCCGGGTCGGCCCGGTGCCCAGGGCCCTGGCCACCTCGAACGCGACGAGCGCGCCGAGGCTGTGGCCGAACAGGGCGAACGGCGGGGTGAACCGCACCTTGGCGAGGACCTCCCGGACGAGCTCCGGCATCGCGGTGAACGCCAGTGCGCCGAGGTTGTGCGCCCGGCCCGGCGGCTGGACGGCCACCAGGCGCAGGCCGGGCGTGTACGCCGCCCAGCGCGCGTACTCCCCCGCCGCGCCGCCCGCGTGCGGGAAGCAGTACAGGGTGGCGACGGCGGTGGCCGGCGCGGGGCGTTCGATCACCCGGATCTCAGTCACCGCGCACCGCCGCGCCGCGCAGCTGCTCCTCGACCAGGGCGGTGAACTCCCGCACCGACGGCGCGTCGTACATCGCCCGCGCCTCCAGCCGTACCGGCAGCAGCAGTTCGAGCCTTCCCACCAGCTCGTTCGCCACCAGCGAGTCCCCGCCGAGGTCGAAGAAACTGTCCTCCGGGTCGACCTCCGGCAGGCCGAGCATCTCGGTGAACAGCATCGACACCGTCCGCTCGGTGTTCGGCCCGGCCTCGGGAACGGACGGGGACGGCTGACCGGTGGGCTCCGCCTCCAGCAGGTAGGGCTGCCGCTGGAACGGGTAGCCGGGCAGGGGCACCCGCCGCACCGGCCCCGTGCGGGCCGCGGCCCAGTCGACGGGCAGCCCGGCGAGCCACAGCTCACCGAGCGCCGCCAGCGGGTCGGTGACCGTGACGACGAGGTGGTCCGGCGTCCACCGCGGGTGCTCCCGCAGCCGTGCGGCCGCGCCCGGGACGCCGAGGTCCAGGAACACCCGGCCCGGGGTGTCCAGCGCGGACCCGATCGCGGCATCGTCCGTGTCCGGCCCCAGCGTGAGGTCCGGGTGGAGACCGAGGGCCTGCCAGTGCCGCACCGCCTCGGCATCGGCCTGCCGCGGCACCAGCAGCGCCACGGCCCGCCCGTCCCTGGCGTGTTCACCGCCGACCAGGCGTTCCGGGGCGCCCCCGAGGAGCACCCGCAGGGCGTCCTGCCGGTCGCGCACCACGGCGAACCGGCGGTACCCGTGCAGCCGTCTGCCGACCTGCAAGGTCCAGGCCACGTCCCGCAGTTCGAGGTCCGGGCGGTCGGCCAGCCGGCCGGCGAGCCGGGCCGTCAGCTCGTCCAGGGCGGCCGGGGTGTGCGCGGACAGCACCAGCACCTGGTGGTCCCCGGTCTTCGCGCGCGGCGGTGGTGCGGGCGGCTGCTCCAGCACGATGTGCGCGTTGTTGCCGCCGAGACCGCGGGCCGTGAGACCGGCCCGCCGCGGCTGCCCGGCGGGCGCCCACGGGGTGGGCTCGGTGGCCACGACGAACGGGCCCGCCGCGAAGTCGATGTCCGGATTGGGCACGGAGTAGTGCAGGCTGGGCGGGACCGTCCCGCGTTCCACGGCGAGCACCGTCTTGACGAACCCGGCGATACCGGCGGCGGCGTCGAGGTGCCCGATGTTGCCCTTCACCGAGCCGAGCAGGCACGGCTCCTCGCGGGGCTGCCCGTCGTCGAACGCCTGGTTCAGCCCGGCGACCTCGATCGGGTCCCCGACCCGGGTGCCGGTGCCGTGCGCCTCGACGTAGGTGACGGACGAGGGGGTGACGCCCGCGGCCCGCTGGGCCGCCCGGACCACCTCGACCTGACCCCGGACTCCCGGCGCGGTGAACCCCGCACGGTCCCTGCCGTCGTTGTTCACCGCGGAACCACGCAGCACGGCATGGATGTGGTCGCCGTCGGCGACGGCCTCGGCCAGCCGCTTCAGCACGGTGATGCCGCACCCCTGACCGCCGACCACCCCGTCCGCGGCGGTGTCGAACGGGCTGCAGACGCCGGACGGCGAGGTGATCCCGCCGACCCGGTAGTTGTCCAGCTCGGCCGGCAGCCGCACCGAACTGCCGCCCGCCAGCGCGAGATCGCACTCCCCGGCGAGCAGGGCACGCGCGGCGAAATGCACCGCGTACAGCGAAGTGGCGCACGCCGCCTGAACGTTGGCGGTCGGCCCGCGCAGCCCCAGCTTGTAGGCGATGCGACTGGCCAGGTAGTCGCCGGTGGTGCCCATCAGAATGTCCCAGGTGGTGATCGACCGGTCCTCCCGCTGTGCGGCCCGCAGGGTCTCCGTGTAGGAGGAGAGGCTGCACCCGGCGTAGACGCCGATCAGGCCCGGGAACCGGTCCGGGTCGTAGCCGGCGCCCTCGATCGCCTCGACCGCGCACTCCAGCAGGACCCGGTGCTGGGGATCGGTGAGCAGGGCCTCGCGCGGGGTGTAGCCGAAGTAGCCGGCGTCGAACCATTCCGGCTCCCGCAGCAGGCCACGTGCGGGCACGTACTCGCGCTTGCCTCCGCCGGGGCCGGGGATGCTCTTCGGGGGGAAGCGGCTGATGCTGTCCACGCCGGACACGAGGTTGTCCCAGAACCGGTCGACGTCGACCGCGTCCGGGAAGCGGCAGGCGAGCCCGATGACGGCGATGTCCGTGTCGCGGACCGCCTCCCGGGCCGTGTCGCGGTCCGAACTGCCATCGGTTGACGGGCCGTTGTCCCACCGATCGGTCGTACCGGCGGTGGCCGCACCGCCCTTCCCCGCACCGTCCTTCGCCGAGCTGCCCGCGGCCGATCCCTCCGCAGGCGATCCGTCGAGGAAGGCGGCGCACGACCGGATCGTGGAGTGGATGAACAGTTCGGGCAAGGTCGGCCGGACACCCGTGCGTTCCGCGATCTGCGCCCGCACCAGTTGCATGAGCATCGAGTACCCGCCGACCTCGAAGAAGTTGTCGAGCACACCGACCTCGTCGAGTTCGAGCACCTCGCACCAGATCTCGGCGAGTATCCGCTCGGTCCGGGTGACCGGCGGTTCGTGGATGCTCATCGCCCCACTCCCCGCCCGCGCCCGTTTTCATGATCAGTGAATATCGCCCAGCGCGAAGAAGTCATCACACCACCCGGTCCGATAAATCCCGTAAACCCTGGAAGCTTTCCCGACGCACTCCGTGGTGATCCACCATATCCGCAAGTCTAAGCACGCCGGCTCCGGCCGGAACAAGCTCCGTCACCGTTTGTCCGCCGTCCCATCACGCATTTGACAATGTCTCATGTGGCATCTCCGGAGCATGAACTCGACGGCGGACCGGAGCAACGGCGGGGCCCATTCGACCGGCCGCTCCGCATTCCCCGCCGGGCGGTGGGCGGCGGAGGACCGGGCACCACGTGAGACACGGTCCTCCGGACGCGTACCTCCCGAACGGAAGGAGCGGGCCGCGCGAAGGCCGGGTCGGACGGCACGGGGGGCGGTTCGTCGACACTCCACCGAGCGGCGGCCCGGGCCAACGCACCGACGAGAGCCGAGGTTTGCGGGGGGCCGGGTGTTGGGTAGCCCGAGTGCCGGTGGCGCCGGACCGGCAGTCCGTTCGGCGAACCCCCCGACCGGTGCCACGGACCGACAGCCGCCGTCGACCATCGGCCACCCGCACCGACGGATCGTGGTCGGTGGAGCCGTCCGTGGGTTACGCTGCCGAGCGGCACCGGGACTTGGTTATCAGGAAACTTCGTGCATGACGAAGAAGGATGAGGCCCCATGAGTGCACAATCGACGGTTCTCGCCTGCCTGCCTTTCGCGGGCAGTGGCGCCGGTTTCTTCCGGGAATGGGAAAAGCTCGAAATACCGGGTGTCAGGCTGCTTCCGGTCCAGCTGCCGGGGCGCGAGGAACGATTCCTGGACGACCCGTTCGCCAAGGTCGCCGACGCCGTCGCCGAGCTGACACCGAGGATCCTGGCCGACGCCGGCGAGGGGGCGGAGCTCGCGCTGTTCGGCCACAGCCTCGGCGCGGTGCTCGCCTACGAGATCGCCGGGGAACTCGAGCGGATCGGTCACCCCGGGCTGCGCCACCTGTTCGTCAGTGGATCGCCGGGGCCGCAGGACGGGCGGACCGAGCGGGCCACCGGCCTGGCCGACGAGGAGTTCATCGCCGGGGTGCAGCGCTTCGCCGGCTACCGGCACGCGGCCTTCGACGACCCCGAACTCGTCGAGGTCCTGCTCCCGATCCTCCGCGCCGACGTCGAGCTGCACGAGAACTACCGGCCCACCCGCACCGATCCGCTCTCCGTGCCGGTCACCGCCCTGCGCGGCGAGCAGGACGGGCTCGTCTCCCGGGCGCAGGCGGAACAGTGGGCCGGGACCACGACCGGTCCGTTCTCCTACCGTGAACTCCCGGGCGGTCACATGTACTTGGTGGACGATCCGGAACGGCTGCTGCGCCTGACGGCCGCGAGCACGAGGTGAGGCTGACCGGCAGGACGGTGATCGTCACCGGTGCGGCCCGCGGCCTCGGCCGCGCCTGCGCGGTCAGGTTCGCCGAGGAGGGGGCCGACCTGTTGCTGCTGGACATCACCCGGGATCTCCCCGACGTGCCCTATCCGCTGGGATCGACCGGCCAGTTGGAGCACACGGCCGCCCTGTGCGAGCGCGCGGGCGCCGCGACCGTGACGGCCGCCGTCGACGTACGGGACGCCCGGCAGTGCGCACTGGCGGTCGACCGGGCACTCGACCGGTTCGGCACCGTGGACGTACTGGTCAACAACGCCGGGATCGCCTCGCCGTCCGGGAAGATCGCCCACGACATCACCGAGCGCGAGTGGTCGCTCATGCTCGACGTCGACCTCTCCGGCGCCTGGCGGATGATGAAGGCGGTCGCACCGGTGATGGTCGACCGCCGGGCCGGCAGCATCATCAACATCTCCTCGACCGCCGGCACGGTCGGGTACCGGCACTTCGCGAGCTACGTCGCGGCCAAGCACGGGCTGATCGGGCTGACCAGGGCCGCGGCCCTCGACTACGCCCCGATGCGGGTCCGGGTGAACGCGCTCTGCCCCGGGTCGGTCCGGGACGACCCGGTGCTGGAGGGCCGGATGCTCGCCGAGATCGCCCGTTCCCTGGAGGTCCCGGTCGCCGAGCACGAGCAGATCTTCGTCCGGGACCAGCCGATGAACGCGCTGATCGAGCCGTCCGACATCGCGGGCGCAGCCCTGTGGCTCGCCGCGGACGATTCCCGCCAGGTCACCGGCAGCGTGCTGACCGTCGACGGCGGCTTCACGTCCCGATGACCGCTGCCTTCCCGACGACCACTGCTTCCCCGACGACCCCCGACTGCTCCCGACGACCCCCGACGACTCCCGGTGACCAGGAGGCCCCCGTGACGACATCGACGATCGACGAACCCGCCGCCGGGTGTCACAGCCTGGTGCTGCGGCTCCCCACCGGCGCGGACCCGCAGCACCTGCTGTCCGGAGCGGTGCCCGGTCCGTTCCGGATCTGGCAGACCCCGGTACCCAGCGACGCGGACGAGCCGACGGCGGAGCACCGCAGACGCGCCGAGTCCTCGCGGCCGATCCACCGGGAGGGCCCTCCACTGCGGGCGGTGGCCCTGCGGTACACCGACGGGACGGCCGACCTGGTCCTGGTGGCCGTCCGCGCGGTGGTCCCGCCGGCCGCGCTCCGGCGGATCGCCCGGCGGGTGCTGGGCCGGGCCGCCGAGGAGGGCGGCGTCCTTCCCGGTGTGCCGCCCGCCGCCCCGCCCCGGCCCGGCGGCGCGGAACGGCCGGACCCCGCACAACGCCGCGGGCTCGAATGGGGCTCGGGCGAACCGGAGTTGCGAGGATTCGTCGGCAGCGCACGGATCGATCTCGGCGGCCTCGGCGAACCGGCCGAACGGCTCCTGCTGCCCGCGATCGCCCTGGCCCTGAGCCGGTACGCCGGTGGGGACCGCACCGAGTTCGGTGTGTTGGACCTCGATGGCGGGCCCGGCACCGGCGTCGACACCCACGACGACGACAGCGGCAGCGGTGAAGTCGTCCGTGTGCACGCGCTGGAGGAGCACCCGGACTGCTCCGCCGCGGAGTTCCTCCGCCGGTTCGAGCAGGACCCGGCCGTCACGCCGACCGCACCGCAGGACCCGGCCGTCACGCCGACCGCACCGCAGGACCCGCCCGCGGTCGGGGTCGTTCTGGGCCCCGCCTTCGAGGAGGGCGACTACACCGCCGCCCTCGTCCCGCCCTTCCCCCTCACCGTCCAACTGGACCGGGGCGCCTCCCACGCGACCTGCCGGTTCGACCGGGGCAGCGTGGACGCCTCCGTCGCGCAGCAGTTCTGCGCACATGCGGCGCATCTGGCCCGCCAGTTGGCGCACGCGCCCGCAACGCTGCCGATCGCCGAACTGGAGCTGGTGCCGCCCACCGAACGCGACGCGATCCTGCGGGCGGGCGGAGCGGCCGACACGGTTCCCGTCCCGGGGCGGATCGACCGCGCCTTCGAACAGGTGGCCACCGCCCGGCCGGACGCCGTGGCCCTGGTGGCCGACGGCGACCGGCTGACCTACCGGCAGCTGAACGACCGGGCGGACGCGGTGGCGGCCGGCCTGTCCGCACTGGACGTCGCGCCGGGCAGCCCGATCGGCGTCTGCCTGGAACGGGACGCCGATCTGGTCGTCACCCTGCTCGGCGTGCTCAAGGCGGGCTGTGCGTACGTGCCGATGGATCCCCGCTACCCGGCGCAGCGACTGCGCTTCACCACGCAGAACGCGGAGGTGCCCGTCGTGGTCACCGCCGCCGCGGACTTCCCGTCGGTTCCCGGGGTGCGGCTGCTGTCCCCGGCGGCGCTGACGGAGCTCGGGGCGGACCGGGCGACGACCGGCGGAAACCCTGCCGACCCGAGCGGCGATCGGGGTGACGGTCCCGCCTACGTGATCTACACCTCCGGCTCCACCGGCACGCCCAAGGGTGTGGTGGTGCCGCACCGCAACGTGCTGGCGCTGCTGCGTGCGACCGCCGAGGACTTCGCGCTCGGCCCGGACGACACCTGGACGCTGTTCCACTCCAGTGCCTTCGACTTCTCCGTCTGGGAGATCTGGGGTTGCCTGCTCACCGGCGGACGCCTCGTCGTGGTGCCCTACTGGACCACCCGCGACACCGAGGAGTTCTACGAGCTGCTGGCCGAGCAGGGCGTCACGGTGCTGAACCAGACACCGTCGGCGTTCGCGCAGCTCGTCCGCACCGATCAACGCCTCCGGCGGGAACTGGCCCTGCGGCTGGTCGTCTTCGGCGGCGAACCGCTCGACGTGCGCATGCTGGCGCCCTGGTTCGCCCGGCACCCGGCCTCCGACTGCCGGGTGGTCAACATGTTCGGCATCACCGAGACCACCGTGCACGTGACCGCCCAGACGGTGACCCCGCAGGAGGTCGCGGCGGGATCGCGGTCGGTCGGCCGTCCGCTGCCGGGCTGGTCGGTGTCCGTCCGGGACGAGCGGGGACGGGTGCTGCCGCCCGGCGCCCCGGGTGAGATCTGGGTCGGCGGCGCGGGTGTGGCCGACCGGTACCTCGGCCTGCCGGAGCTGACCGGGCAGCGGTTCGCCCTCGACGGGGCGACCGGTGAACGCGTCTACCGCAGCGGCGACAAGGGACGGCTGCGCCCGGACGGCCGCCTCGACCACCTCGGCCGGCTGGACAACCAGGTCAAGCTGCGCGGGCACCGCATCGAACTGGACGAGATCCGGACCGTGCTGCTGGGCGCTCCCCGGGTGACGGCGGCGGCCGTCGTGGTCGACCGGGACGATCCGGACGACCCGGCGAGCAGCCGGATCGACGCCTACGTGGTCCTGGACGCGGCGCCGGACCGGACCACTGCCCCGGGCCGGACCGCTGGTCCCGACCGACCCGCTGACCCGGCGGAGGTCCTCGCGCACGCCAGGGCGAAACTTCCCGACTACATGATGCCCACCACGATCACGGTGGTCGCCGCGATCCCGCTCACGATCAACGGGAAGCCGGACGTCTCCGGCCTGCCCGATCCGCGCCAGGGCTCCGCCGACACCCCGGCCGGCGCCCGAAGGCGCCCCGACACCCAGGGAGGACCGCCCGCCTCCGACCGGATCACCGACGACGTCCTGAGCATCTGGAGCAAGTTCCTGAACACCCAGGTGGGCCCGCAGGACAACTTCTTCACCCTGGGCGGGAACTCACTGCTGGTCGTCCGGGTCCTCGCCGAGATGCGGGAACGGGACCTGCCGAGGGTGTCACCGAAGCAGCTCTACGAGCACTCGACGGCGGCGGGCTTCGTCGCGTACGTCCGACAACTCGTCGAGGCCGGGCGGTGACCCCACCGGCCGCCCCGACCTGACCCGCAGCGCGGGACCCGCACCGACATCGACCGACCCCGCCGGTACCGCCCCGGAACCGGCGGGGTCAGTCGATCCGCGCCACCCGGGCCGCCGCCACGGCCACCAGCATGCCCAGGCCGACACAGGCCGCGCAGACGAGGAACATCGTCCGGTACCCGGCTGCCCCGGCGACCAGTCCGAGGGAGCCGCTGCCGGCCGCGAGGCCCACCGTGAAGCAGGCGCCGAAGGTCGACAGTGCCGTGGCGCGCCGGCGTTCGCTGACCGAGCGCACCACGAACAGGCCCAGCATCGGGTAGATCTGCCACATGCCCACCCCGATGAGCACGCCGCCGACCACGCCCAGGCCGAGGCCGTCCGCCGTCCCGAGGAGCGCGACCCCCAGGGCCTCGACGAGGAACAGGCCCGCGAGCTCCACCGGCCGGGTGGCCTCCCAGCGGATCCAGCTGCCCGCCACCCGCAGCAGTACCACGGTCAGGGAGTAGGCGGTGACCACGACCGCGCCCCCGGCGACGCCGAGCGCGTCGAACTTCGCGACCGCGAAGCTGGAGACCGCCGCGAAGCCGAACGCGGTGAAGACCAGCGCGACGCTGGGCAGCACGACGCCGAGCAGCGCGGCCCGGCCCTGCTCGGCACCGGCCCGTTCGGAGGTCGAGGAGAGTCTCACCTCGGGCACGTACAGCGCGATGGGGACGACGAGCAGGGCGACCAGTCCCGCGATCACGAAGGTGGTCGCCGTGCCCACCAGGTGCTCGATCAGGGATCCCAGCGGCGCGCCCAGCCCGATGGCCACGTAGTTCACCGTGCCGCCCAGACCCAGCGCCCAGCCCTGCCGGTCCTCGGCGACGAGCTGCACCGGCCATACCCCGACCGCGGCCAGCATCACACCCATGCCGACGCCCAGCAGCATGCGCAGGCCGATGAGTTCGGTGATCGAGCCGGCGAGCGGGTAGCAGACCGTGGCGAGCGCGGTCAGCACCGTTCCGCCGATCGTCAGGGCCCGGGTGCCGAGGCGGTTCATCAGCACGCCCGACACCGGGCGGGCGAGCAGCGCGGTCAGCGCGTAGCCGCTGATGACCGCGCCGACCTCGGCCGGGCCGCCGTGCAGCCGGCCGGTGACGTGGCCGGGCAGGATCGGGATGGTCAGGGCGAAGGGCAGATAGCCGATCCCGTTCGCCAGCGCTATCAGCAGCGCGTGCCGGACGGCTCGCCTGTCGGTGGTCCCGGTCTCGGGTGCTAACTCGGTTCGCACGGATTCACTCCCTCGTGTCCGGGAATGAGCCTAGGCGGAAAAACGTGCACGGAGCTTGTGATCGCTCCAAGTGGCTCTCGGTCTCCACAACTTGGCCGGTCGTGGTCGAAGGACGGCCCCGGGCGGGGTGCGGGGCCGATGGCGCGGCGGCCCGGGCGGCGCTTCCGCGGGGCCGGGCCGAAGGGCCGAACTCCGCTGCGGCACCCGGGTGGTGGTGTCCGGCCGCGGGCCGGGACGGTCGTAGGCTGGACCGCAGTCGACCCCGAGGAGGACATCGGTGTTTCCGGAACAGCGGCCGCGACGGCTTCGGCGAACCCCCGCCCTGCGACGACTGGTCGCCGAGACCACTCTGGAGCCGCGCCACATGGTGCTGCCCCTGTTCGTCAATGAGGGCGCCACCGAACCGGTTCCGATCGGCTCGATGCCCGGTGTCGTCCAGCACACGCGCGATTCCCTGCGCAAGGCGGTGGTCGAGGCCGTGGAGGCCGGAGTCGGCGGAGTGATCCTCTTCGGGATCCCGCTGGAGTACGACGCGGACGGCTCGCGCGGCCTCGATCCGGACGGCGTGCTCAACACGGCGCTGCGCGACGTGCGGTCCGAGGTGGGCGACGGGACGGTGATCATCGGCGACGTCTGCATCGACGAGTTCACCGAGCACGGCCACTGCGGGGTGCTCGACGAGCACGGCGCGGTGGACAACGACCGCACGCTGCGGATCTACGCCGAGATGGCCGTGGCGCAGGTCGAGGCCGGGGCGCACGTCGTCGCGCCGAGCGGCATGATGGACGGCCAGGTGGCCGCGATCCGGGCCGCGCTGGACCGGGCGGGCCGCGCCGAGGCGGCGGTGCTCGCCTACGCGGTGAAGTACGCGTCCGCCTTCTACGGGCCGTTCCGGGAGGCGGTCGACTCGCAGCTCGTCGGCGACCGCAGGACCTACCAGCAGGATCCGGCCAATGCGCGGGAGGGCCTGCGGGAGGCCCGGCTGGACCTGGCCGAGGGCGCCGACATGATCATGGTGAAGCCGGCCACGGCGTACCTGGACGTCCTCCGGGCGGTGAAGGACCTCTCCGACGTGCCGGTGGCCGCCTACCAGGTGTCCGGCGAGTACGCGATGCTCGAGGCGGCGGCGGCGAACGGCTGGATCGACCGGGAGCGCGCGGTACTGGAGTCGCTCACCGGGATCCGCCGCGCGGGCGCCGACATCGTGCTCACCTACTGGGCGACGGAGGCGGCCGGCTGGCTGGACCGGCGCTGAGCCGGCCCAGGAGCGGCACCGGCCCGGGAGCGGCACCGGACCCGGGCCCGGGCCCGACCGGCACCGAACGGGGACGCCGACACGGCCAATACTCGTAACGTTCATGACAATAATGACGTGGGATCGGGGTGCTCCGCGGGCATCATGACTCCGTGGGCGCTGATCTGTCGCTGCGACTGGTCCCCGACGGCCTGTGGGACCAGGTCGCGCCGTTGTTGCCGTCGTTCGCGACGCGTCGCCAGGGCGGTGGCACCGCGCCGCTGGACGAGCGGGCCGTGTTCGCCGCCGTGGTCTACGTCCTGACCAGCGGATGCCCGTGGCGGCAGCTGCCACCGACCTTCGGGGTCTCACCGGCCACCGCGCACCGGCGCTTCTCCGCCTGGACCAGGGCCGGGCTGTGGTGCCGCCTGCACCGGGCCGCTCCGGACAGGCCGGGTGCCTGTGGTGAACCGGACTGGACGTCGGCGATCGTCGACGCCGCCTCGGTACGGGTGCGCCGGGCCGGCACCGACCGGCCCGGACCGGGCCCGGCATGCGGTCGACCGTAGCGCACTGCCGTGCGCGCACGGATCCACGCCGGGACCCACGGACCGCTCCGCGTGCCCCGGCGTGGCCGATGCCGTCTCAGGACGACAGCGTGGTGCTCGCCAGTACCCTTCCCTCGGCGTCGTACGCGGCCAGCCGGACACCTCCGAGCGGGTAGCCGCCCGGACCGCTGGAGTCCTTGAGCGCGGGCCCCCAGTAGATGCCGCTGGCGAAACCCGGGTCGCCGGGGAGCGAGGCGACGGTCGCCCAGTGCCCCTGACCCTCCAGCTCGACCGCCATCGAGGCCACCCGCCCGGGCCCCCGGTACACGAGGTTGTACAGGCCCTCCTGGTAGTCCGGGCCCGTCCCGAGGTACTGCATGGTGATCTCGGTCGCGCTTCCCGCCCAGGAGAACCCGCCGCACTCCTGGCTGTTCTTGTAGGCGACGGGGTCGTGAATGCAGATCTCCTTGTCCTTCAGCTGCATCCACCAGTCCTCACGGCCCAGCGGCACCTGCTGGCCCGGCTCCACGACCACGGCCTCGGGTGCCGGCCCGGACGGTGCCGGCAGGGGGTGCGCCGCCGGCGCCACCCCCCGGGCCCCGTCCCCCGCCGACAGGACCACACCTGTACCGCCCACCACCAGCGCGGCCGCCACGGCGGACACACCCAGCGCCAAACGGCGGCCCCGCCGCTGCCGGCGCACGTGGACCTGCACGGCCGCGGCCGACCAGGCCCCCACGGTGAGCCCGTCGGCCTCCCCCCGGAGCGCGCCCCGCACCATGTCCTCGGTGTCCATCACCTGTTGTCTCCGCTCGTGCCCTCGATCGTCGAACCGGTCCCCACCGCGTACGGGGCCAGCGCCGGATGCCCGCGCAGCTTCGCCAGGCCCCGGCTGGCCTGGCTCTTCACATTGCCCGCCGAGCAGCCGAGCACCTCGGCGACCTGCTGCTCGCTCATGTCCTCCCAGTAGCGCAGGACGACGACGGCCCGCTGGCGCGGCGGCAGTTCCGCCAGCGCCTGGAGCAGCACCGAGCGCTCCTCGACGTCCCGATGGCCGGCGCCCGCGCTGTGCGCCCGCTCGGGCAGGACGGGCACGAGCAGCTGCCTGACCCGGCGCCGCCGGTGGCGGGTCAGGTTGTTGTTCACCAGGGCCCGGTGCACATAGGCGTCCGGCTCGTCCAGCCGGCTGATCCGGGACCAGCTCCGGAACACCTTCGCCAGCGTGGCCTGCACCACGTCCTCGGCCTCGTGGTGGTCCCCCGTCAGCAGGTAGGCGGTACGCACCAGCCGCCGCCAGCGCGTGGCGGCGAACCCCTCGAAGCCGAGCTCCCGCACACCGGAGCCCTCCCCGGCAGCCGCCCGGGAAGGCGGTCCGGCGGTCGGTCCGGCGACCGACCGGGACCGGTCCTCCACCGGTACGGGTACTGCACTCGCGGTCATACCGCTCCTCTCCGCGATCCGCGCGGCGGCCCCACCGGACCGCCGCTCCGCCCTACTCACCCCCGTACGGCCGCAAAGGTTGCACGTCGGCGCCGATCCGACCGCGATGCCGCCGGACGCCCGGTCGACGGCGGGAACGGCGGCACGGCAGCACGGCAGCACGGCGGACGACGGCACAGCGAGCAGCGAGCGGGCAGGGACCGGGCAGGGAGCGGCAGCCGCCCCGGCTCCGGTCGGAGCGTGTCGGAGCCGGGCGGGCGCGTCGGCGTCACGGTGCGGGGACGGCGAGGGCCAGCTTTCCCGTGACCCGGCCGTCGAGGAGGCGGCGGACGGCGGCGGCGGTCTCGGCCAGGGGGTGGACGCCGGCGAGGACGGGGGTGACGGCACCCGTCCCGATCAGGGCGGTCAGGTCGCGCAGGCCGTCCGCGTGTTCCGAGGCGATGAAGGTGCCCAGGTGCTGGCCGACGAACGGGGACAGCAGCTGCGCGCGCAGCTGACGGTCGGTACCGCCGAGCCAGCGGCCGTTCGTCTCGCCGCCGGTGATGACGAGCCTGCCCCGGGGCGTGAGGGCCCGGCGCAGATCGCGCAGGGTCCGGTTGCCCGCGATGTCCACGACGGCGTCGTAGCGCCGCGGGCCGGCCAGGAAGTCGTCACGGGTGTAGTCGAGCACGTGCTCGGCGCCCAGGGCCCGTACCGCGTCGAGCTTGGCGGTGCTCGCGACAGCCGTGACCCGGGCGCCGAGGGAGCGGGCGATCTGGACGGCGAAGGTCCCGACGCCGCCGGCCGCCCCGGTGATCAGGACCTCCTGGCCCGGCCGGACCTCCGCCCGGTCACGGACCGCCTGGAGCGCGGTGAGCGCGCTCACGGGGACCGTCGCCGCCTGCTCGAAGCCCAGTCCGCCCGGCTTGGGCGCGATCCGGTCGGGGCGGGTGACGGCGTACTCGGCGAAGGCCGCGACGGCCGTGCCGTAGACCTCGTCGCCGGGCGCGAACCCGGCCGCCTCACGGCCGACCTCCTCGACCACACCGGCGAGGGCGCGGCCGGGGTTGGGCAGCTTCGGCCCGCGCAGCCCGCTCACGGGCCGGACGGCGTACGGCAGCCCGGCCATCATGTGCCAGGTCCCCCGGTCCACGCTGGAGGCCAGCACCCGCACCAGCACCTCGCCCGGTCCGACGGACGGCCGGGGGATCCGCGCCGTGCGGAACACGGCCTCGGGATCGGTGCCGTAGCCCTCCTGCACGACGGCCGTCATCGTCCCGGTCCCGTCGGTCGTCCTCATGGTCACCGCTCCTGCCTCCTCGCTTCGCCCACTTACGCTGTAAGCAGGCGACTTACGCCGTAAGTACAGCACTTACGGCGTAAGCTCGTCAACGCCGTCGACGGCACCAGGCGCATCACCAGAAAGTGACCACGGACAGTGACCCCGCACCCTCCCCCGTCCTCGCCGCAGCCACCGCGCCGGACGCTCACCCGTCATCGGGTGCTGCTGGCCGCCGTCGAACTCGCCGACACCCGCGGCCTGGAGACGCTCAGCATGCGCAGGCTCGGCGAGGCCCTCGGGGTCGAGGCGATGTCCCTGTACAACCACGTCGCCAACAAGGAGGCCCTGCTCGACGGCATGGTCGACCTGGTCTTCGCCGAGGTGGACCTGCCCGCCCCGGGTGACGACTGGCACCGGGCGATGCGGCAGCGGGCCCTCTCCATGCGCCTCGCGCTGTCCCGCCACCGCTGGGCGATCGGACTGATGGAGTCCCGCTCCACCCCGGGACCGGCCACGCTGCGCCACCACGACGCCGTCCTCGGCTGCCTGCGCCGGAGCGGTTTCTCCCTCCCGCTGACCGCCCACGCCGTCTCGGTCCTGGACAGCTACGTCTACGGATTCGCGCTGCAGGAGAAGACGCTGCCCTTCGACTCCCCCGAGGAGACCGCCGAACTCGCGCACAGCATCCTCGACGGCCTCGGCGACGACGAGTACCCGTACCTCACGGAGATAGCGACCGCCCATGTCATGCGGCCCGGTTACAGCTACGGCGACGAGTTCGAGTTCGGCCTCGACCTCGTCCTCGACGGCCTCCGCCGGGCGGCCGGCTGAGCCGGCGGGAACGGGGCCCCGCCACCACCGCGGCGCTTACCCGCGAGGGGACGCGGTGCACCGGAATAGGGGCAGCGGCCCCGTCGTTCCCAACAGTCGATCAGAGGCACGGCGGCCGCCCGCTGTCGGACCCGTGCCGCACACTGAGGCCGAACACCCGGCAGACCGAAGGACGATTCCCATGACCGACCGGCCCCTGACGCTGATGGCCGTGCACGCCCACCCCGACGACGAAGCCACCGGTACCGGCGGCGTGCTCGCCCGCTACGCGGCCGAGGGCATCCGGACGGTACTCGTCACCTGTACCGACGGCGCCTGCGGAGACGGCCCGGGAGGTGTCAAGCCCGGGGAGGCGGGCCACGACCCGGCCGCCGTCGCCGCGATGCGCCGTCAGGAGCTCGAGGCGAGCTGCGAGGTCCTCAAGGTCGACCACCTCGAAATGCTCGACTACGCGGACTCCGGGATGATGGGCTGGGCCGCCAACGACGCGCCCGGCTCGTTCTGGACGACGCCGGTGGACGAGGCCGCCGCCCGCCTCGCCGAGCTGATCCGGACGTACCGGCCCGACGTGGTCGTGACCTACGACGAGAACGGCTTCTACGGCCACCCCGACCACATCCAGGCCAACCGCATCACGTCGCGGGCGCTGGAGCTGGCCGGCGCGACGCCGAAGCTCTACTGGACGACGGCACCGCGCTCGATGATGGCGCGCTTCGGCGAGGTCATGCGCGAGCTCGGCGGCGACTGGGAGGAGCCCGGCGCCGAGGAGCCGGAAATGCCCGAGATCGGCCTCCCCGACGAGGAGATCACCACCTGGGTGGACACCACCGGGTTCGGCGGCCAGAAGTTCGACGCGCTCGCCGCGCACGCCAGCCAGGGCGAGAACATCTTCTTCCTGAAGATGGGCAAGGAGAAGTTCACCGAGCTGATGGGCGTGGAGACCTTCGTCCGGGTCCAGGACACCACCGGCGCCGCCCTTCCCGAGGACGACCTCTTCGCCGGCCTGCGCTGAGCGGTCGGCCTCCCCGCCACTCAGGCGGTACGGGCGCGGCCGAGAGGCAGCGCCATGACCGGCTGGGTGGTGGGGCGGTCGGATCCTCCGGCCGGCTCCTCGGTGACACCGACGGCGCGGGCCCCGTCGAGGGGTGCGGTGAGGAGGAGCGCGCCGTCGCCGTCCGCCAGCAGGCCGGCCGGCGCGAAGGTCCCCTGACGGTCGAGCCAGAGCTCGTAGACGCGCCCCGGCGCCGGGGCGGGAAGCCCGGCGGCGAGGAAACCGGCCTGGTTGCGGCCGGCCGACCACACGACGGTGCCGGTCCCGTGGCCGCCGGGCCCGGCGGTGGTGCTCACCCGGGCGTCGGGCGCGGTCAGCAGTTCACCGAAGGCCGCCTGCCGGACGCGCAGTTGCTCCGCGGTGGCGCGCTCCCGCTGCACCTGGTCGTGCTGCTCCACGGCGAGGGCGCCGAGCGTGGTGGCCGCGGTGAGGGAGGCGGCCAGGGCGAGGCGGGGCCACCGGCGCGAGGGGGTCCGACGGCGGGCCGGCCCCGGCGGGGCAGCCGCCCGCGGCGACGGCGGCACGGGAGGAGCGGGCGGCTCCTGGCGCTCGTACGGAAGGCGGGCCAGGACCCGGGCGCGCAGTTCGGGCGGGGGCGGGACGCTCCGGTCGGCACCGAGGAGGGCGAGCGCCTCACCGAAGCCCGCCGTCTCCTCCTCGCAGGCGGCACAGCCGGTCAGGTGGGCCTCGAAGGCCGCTCGTTCGTCCGCGTCGTCGACGGCTCCCAGTGCGTAGGCGCCGGTGAGGAGGTGGAGGTTGTCGTCGGCGGGGCTCGTCATGATCCGACTCCCAGACAGTCGCGCAGCCGGATCAGGGCGTCCCGCATGCGGGTCTTCACGGTGCCCAACGGGGTGTGCAGCCGTTCCGCGACCTCCCGGTAGCTGAGGCCCCGGTAGTAGGCCAACAGGACGGACTCGCGCTGCAGGTCGGTCAGACCGCGCAGGCAGCGCCGCACCTGCTGGTGGTCGAGGTGGGTCTCGGCGCGCTCGGCCACGTCGTCGAAGGGTGTCTCCTGTGCGCCGGCGACCGCGGCGCGGTCACGCTCGGCGGCCGCGCGGCAGTACCGGACCCGGTCCACGGCACGGCGGTGGGCGATGGTCATCACCCACGGCATCACGTCCCCGCGGGCGGGGTCGTAGTGGGCCGCGCCGCGCCACACCTGGAGCATCACGTCCTGCATCACTTCCTCCGACTGGGCCTCGTCGCGCAGGACCCGTCGCACCAGGCCGAAGACCGGCCCGGCGACCGCGTTGTACAGATCCGCGAACGCCTGGTGGTCGCCCTTCGAGACGCGCGCCATCACCGACCTGAGGTCGGGCGGCGGCTCCGGCCTGCCGTGCAGGAACACCACGGAACTCACTGCCGCCGCCTCCGGTGCCCGCAGCACCTGCGGACGGGCGGACGGACGTGCCGCGGGCACGCGCCGGCCGGACGGGCGGATGCGGCCCGCATGTCGGCCTCCCGGGTACTCGTGGGAACCGTGTCGGTTCCGGACTTCACCGGTGTCCCTCTTCCGGTGTCCTTCTTCGCTCGCACGTTATTCGCGTCCGGCGGCCCGGCGGATTGCCCTCAGCGGGATCCGGGCGACTCTGCCACTCGATCGGGTGAACCCGGACGGCTCACCCATCCGACCCGGCCGGTCCGCCGAATGCAGCACGTGACCAACGATGCGACCACTCCCCGTCACCGGCCCCGGACGCCGGACGCAGCGCTGCCCGTCAGGATGGCGTGCGGGATCGCCGCCGTCTGCGCGGGCCTCGCCGCGGGCGAGGTCGCCGCGGCGTTCGTCCACCCGCAGGCGGCCCCGGTGGTCGCGATCGGCTCGGCCGCGATCGACCTGGCGCCCACCGCGGTCAAGGAATGGGCGGTGCGCTCCTTCGGCACCTGGGACAAGACGGTCCTGATCGCCGGGATCCACACCACCATGGGCGTGACCGCCGCCGTCCTGGGCCCGGTGGCCGCCGCGCGCCGTGCCACCGGGGTCCTGTTCTGCGCCGCGTTCGGCGGCCTCGGAGTGTGGGCGGCGCTGGCCCGTCCGGACGCCGGGCCCTGGGACGCCCTGCCCCCGTTCGCGGCGGCCCTGGTCTGTGCCGCCGTGCTGCCCCTCCTCACGGCACGGCGGACGGCCCCGTCGGGCGCGCGGCCCGCAGGGCCCGGCCCCCGACAGCACGCACCCGCCGCCGACAACGCGGCGGCCACCGACGACCCGGCCGCGGCCGCCGACGGCCCGCCTCCCGTCCCCGCCGCTCGGCCCGGGCGTCGCGAGGCGCTGACCGCGGGCGCCGTCGTCGTCCTGTCCGCCGGCCTCGGCGCCGCCGGGCGCCGGCTGGCCGACCGGCGCAACGACGTCTCCGCCGTCCGCGCCTCGCTCACGCTCCCGCCGCCGGCCCGGCCGCTTCCGCCGCCACCACCCCGGGAAGGCCCGGCGATCCCCGGTCTCCCCCCGTTCCGGACCCCCGTCGACGACTTCTACCGGGTCGACACCGCGCTCACCCTGCCCCGCATCGACCCGCGCGACTGGACGCTGCGCGTCCACGGCATGGTCGACCACCCCGTGGAGCTGTCCTTCGCCGACCTGCTCGCCCAACCGCTGGAGGAACTGGACCACACCCTGTCCTGCGTCTCCGGCGAGGTCGGCGGGCCCTACGCGGGCACCACCCGCTGGCTGGGCGCACCACTGCCCGCGCTGCTGCGCCGCGCCGGGGTCCGCGCGGGCGCCGACCAGTTGCTCGGCCGCTCCGAGGACGGGATGACGATCGGCACACCGCTGGAATGCGTCCTCGACGGTCGTGCCGCGCTGCTCGCGGTGGCCATGGACGGTGCGCCGCTGCCCGTCGCACACGGCTTCCCCTGCCGCAGCGTGGTCCCCGGCCTCTACGGCTACACCTCCGCCACCAAGTGGCTGGTCGACCTGGAGGTGACCACCTTCGCCGCGCACGACCCCTACTGGGTGCGGCGCGGCTGGGACCGGACCGGCGAGGTGCGCACCGCCTCCCGGATCGACGTACCGGCCGCCTTCGCCCGCGTCCGGGCCGGGGAGGTCACCGTCGCGGGCACGGCCTGGGCCACCCACCGCGGCATCGCCGCCGTCGAGGTCCGCGTCGACGGCGGGCCCTGGCAGGAAGCCCGGCTCACGGCCGACACGGGCCCCGACGTGTGGCGCCAGTGGCACCACACCTGGACGGCGGCCGCTCCCGGCACCCACCGCTTGGAGGTCCGCGCCACCGACGGCACCGGGGCCGTGCAGGAGGAGACCCGCAGACCGCCTTTCCCCTCCGGGGCGACCGGCTGGCACAGCACCGTCGTCACGGTCCTCTGAACCACCCCGACAACCCGTTCCGAAGCGCGGCGGACCCTCCGCCGCGTGCGACCAGACACCACCGTCCGAGAAGAGAAGAATCCCATGACCGCCATCCAGCACCGCACGCCTCTCGCCGCCCTGCTCGTCGCGGGCGTGCTCGCCGCCTCCCTCACCGCCTGCGGCGGGGACGACGCGGGCAAGGCGTCGGACACCGCCGGCGGTGCGTCCGCCAAGGCCGCGGCCACCGCCCCGGCGAGCCCCGCGGCGGACCCCATGGCGGACCCCGCGGCCGACAAGGCGTCGGCCGGGCAGCCGTTCGGTGCCGCCTGTGCCGCCGTGCCCAAGGACGGCGCCGGTTCCTTCGCCGGCATGGCCGCCGACCCGGTCGCCACGGCGGCCTCCCACAACCCGCTGCTGTCCACCCTCGTCAGCGCCGTCACCAAGGCCGGACTCGTGGACACCCTCAACTCGGCGAAGGACATCACCGTCTTCGCCCCCACCGACGACGCCTTCGCCAAGCTGCCGAAGAAGGACCTCGACGCGGTCCTCGCCGACAAGGACAAGCTCACCCGGATCCTCACCTACCACGTCGTGCCCCAGCGCCTCTCCCCCAGCACGCTGACCGGCGCTCACAAGACCCTGGAGACGCACGAGGTCACCGCCACCGGCAGCGCTCCCGACTTCACGGTCAACGGCGCCGCCAAGGTCCTGTGCGGGAACGTGCAGACCGCCAACGCCACCGTCTACATCGTCGACACGGTGCTGATGCCCGCCTCCTGATCTCCCCCGTACCGCTGTCCCCGGTCCTCCCCGTGGCCGGGGACAGCACCATGTCCGCCCTCTCCCGCGCCTGCCCAGCGCCCCGACGGCCTTCCCGCGGCCGGGCCCGAGGCCCGGGCCCCGTCCGACGACCGGCACTGGGGCCGGCGCAGGCGCGCAGGCACAGGTACCGGATCCGGAACCGGGCAATCCGCCCCGGCCGCCGCGGCGAATCAGGGGCAGGAAGGTTTCCCGGCCCCGGAAGTCCCCGCAGGCCGGCCCCCGCACCTCGCAACCACGTCTCAGGAAGGAGGTGTACAACCATGCCCGCAACGCGAATCCGGCGCCCGCTGGCCGTCGCCATGGCCGGCGCCCTGCTGGCCGGCGGCGCCGCCCTGACCACCGCCACCTCGGCCTCCGCGGCCCCGGCGGTCGCCACGTCGACCGTCCAGACGCATCAGCACGGCCATGGCACGTGCACCTGGCACCCCGGCTGGTGGGAGAACAAGCTCGTCCCCGGGCACTGGTCGAAGGCCTGGCACTCCGGCTGGTGGCAGAACCAGTGGCAGCCCGGTTGGTGGGACGGCCACCACCAGTGGCACCACGGCTACTGGCACCAGGTCTGGCACGAGGCCGGCTGGAAGAACCTCTGGCAGCCCGCCCACTGGGAGAAGGTCTGGCACGACGGCTACTGGAACTGCCGGCACTGACACCCCGTCGCCGGCCGGGTCGGCAGTCCCGCCCCGGCCGGCCCGGCCCCACCGGCCCCCGATCGCGACGCCGCCTTCGGGGGCCGCGACCCGCACGACACCACCGCCGCCCGCCCCGACCGACGGACGGGACACGAAGGACCCGCCGACCATGAACACCGCGACCGAGACCCCGACGATCCGCCCGGACCGGACCCGCCGCCCCGCCCCGGACAGCGTCTGCCTGTCCTTCCCCAACGACGCCCGGTGCGCGGCACTGCTCCGCTCGACCACCCGCGCCTTCCTGCGCCGCACCCACCCGGGCGACCGCGCCCTGCTCGCCGACGCGCTGCTCGTCGTCACCGAGCTCGCCGCGAACGTCGTCCAGCACACCGACGGCCCCGGGCGCCTCACCCTGACCTCCCACCGGCACGGCATCGGCATCGACGTCAGCGACACCAGCCGGACCGCGCCGACGGTCCTTCCGCTGTCCTCGGAGAACGTGCACGGCCGAGGACTCCTCCTGGTCGCCGCCCTCACCGACAGCCTCACCCTGACGCTCGACGCAGGCAGCGGCAAGACCGTCCACACCCTCCTTCCCGACCGGTCCGCGGCGGCCGGACGGACAGCGGCCCCGCGCCCCTCGGCGCGGCCGTGCCGCACCTGGTGACGGCCCGCCCCGGCCGGGCCACCGGGAGGTCGCGGTACGAACGGACCTTCAGGACCGGGGGCGGTGGCGGGCGCCGTCGGAGCGCTCGTCATAATTGCTCCGCCCGCGATCCACGCCGGCCGTTCCGTCCCGACCGGGCCCGTGCCCGACGGGTCGGGCTCCCGTCTCCCTCACGGAGGACCGCACCGTGCGCCCCAATCGTGCCAAGGGCCTGCTCGCCGCAGGCATCGTCACCGTGCTCGGCGGCCTGCCCGCCGCCACGGCCTCCGCCGCCACCGCCGGTCCGGCCGGACCGACGGGCGAGGCGCCCGGCGTGCTGCGGGTCGACGGCTGGGACCCGGCGTGCTCGGACGCCGCGACGGGCACGGCCGCGAAGCCGTTCTGCTCCGTCACCGCGGCCGCCGCCGCGGCGCTTCCGGGGCAGACCGTCGAGGTCGCCCGGTCCTCGTTCGACTCCGGGACGGTGGTCACGAAGTCCGGCGAGCCCGGCCGGCCCATCACCATCAAGGGCGCGGCGGGCGGCACCGCCGCGACGGGCGGCGATGTGCGGCTGTCCGGCGTGCACGACGTCGTCGTCGAGTCGATGCACGCGCGGGAGATCCAGGTCACCGGTTCCGACCGGGTCACCGTGGTCCGCACCAATGCCTTTGGGATCAAGGTCACCGACTCCCCCGGGACGACCCTGACCAACAACACGGTCGCCGACGGCTGCACGGCCGGCATCGAGCTGGCCGGCGGCTCCTCCGGCTCCAACCTGTTCAACAACCTGGTGCGCAACCACTTCTCGCCCACCGCGCCGTACAACTGCCCGAACCCGGCGGGCGCGGAGATCGTGGTCTCCGCACTGTCGGCGAAGGACACCCGGGCCGGCTCCAACACCGTCGCGCCGTACTGGACGAGCTTCAGCAACGGCACCCCGTACCTCTGGGCCGGCACCGCGCACGCCACGCCCGAGTCCCTCGCCGCCGCGACGGACGGCCGGGCCGGTACCCGCGACCACGTACTGCCGCGCTGGCAGGACGGCAACGCCGCGAACAGCGAGGTCGTCGACTCCGCCGACGAGAACGCGCCGGGCTTCGTACCGGCCGCGCACCCGGCCGACGACCCGGACCGGCCGAACCTCGGCACCGGCCTGGGCTACCACGACCGCGGCGCGAGCGAGCGCCAGGAGCCGATCACCACCGCCCAGCTGACGACCGACCACCAGCGGGCGCCCTACGGCACCGAGATCACGCTGACCGCGACCACCGGCATGGAGGCCTACCACTGGCCGACCTCGGTGATGAGCTACCGCTACGACTTCGGCGACGGCACCCCCGCGGTCACCTCCGGCTCCCGTTCCGTCAAGCACACCTACACCAGGGCGGGCACCTTCGAGGCCAACGTCACCGTGGACACCGGCGGCGGGCAGCCGTTCACCGGCCGGTACGGGGTGCAGGTGCAGAGCACCGTCCCCGGGCCGCTGACCGCCCGCGCCACCGTCCAGCAGGTCGTGCCGGACCAGTTCGACACCTCCGACGCCCCGCCGCTGGGCGTGCGCGTCGACCCCTCGTCGACCTCCTCGCCGTGGCAGGTGGCCAAGGTCGTACTGGACTACGGCGACGGAACCCCCGCCGTCACCCGGAACACCCTGGACCCGGTCGTCCACGGCTACGCCTCCCCGGGCGACTACACCGTCACCGTGACGGTCACCGACACCGCCGGCCGCACCAGCACCGCCGCCCACCCCTTCCGGGCCGCCTACGCCCCGACCGGGTTCCTGCGCACCCAGCCGTACCGCCTCGCCGACACCCGGGAGGACGCGAACCTCGACCTCACGGGCGGCCGCGAGGTGCCCTTCACGCTGCCGACCGGTAGCGCGCCCGGGGCGAACGGCGTGCCGGGCAACGTCTCCACGGTCGTCCTGAACGTGACCGTCACCGAGGCCACCGAGGACACCCACCTCACCGTCTGGCCGACCGGCCAGACGCGCCCGACCACGTCGAACGTGAACGTCGCCGCCGGCCGCACCTCGTCCAACCTCGTCACCGTGCCGATCGGCGACGCCAAGCGGATCAGCACCGTGCTCAACGCCGGTCGCGCCGAGGTGATCGTCGACGTCGTCGGCTTCTACCGCCCCAACGGCGGCGACCTGTTCACCCCGCTGTCGCCGAACCGGCTGGTGGACACCCGCGACAGCGCCGCACTCGGCCCGGCCGAGACCCGCGCGGTGAAGGTCGCGGGCGTCGGCGGTGTCCCGGCCGACGCCACCTCCGTGGTGCTCAACCTCACCAGCACCGGGACCACCGTCGACACCCACCTCAAGGTGTACCCGGGCGGCGGGACCAAGCCCGTCAGCTCCAACCTGAACCCGGAGCCCGGCAAGGACAAGTCCAACCAGGTCGTCGTCCCGGTCGGTCCGGACGGCACCGTCGACGTGTACAACAACGCCGGTTCGACCCACGTCGTCCTCGACGTCTTCGGGTACTACGCCCCGAACGGCCGGGCCAGGTTCACGCCGACCGTGCCCGTGCGTCTGACCGACACCCGCGACACGCCGTTCGCCAAGCCCGGCCCGGACAGCACCACCGTCGTCGGCGGCATCCCGGCCGGCGCCCGGGCGGCCGTCCTGAACGTGACGTCCACCAACACCACCGAGGACAGCTACCTCACCGTGCACGCGCACGGCGCGCCGCGCCCCGGCACCAGCAACCTCAACCTGCTGGCCGGCCGGACCGTGCCCAACCACGTCACCACCCCGGTCGGCGCGGACGGCAAGGTCGACGTCTACAACCACGTCGGCAGCACGGACATCGTCGCCGACCTGTTCGGCTGGTTCACGGACGCCCGGCCCCAGGGCTGACGGCACACCTCCCGTTCGCGGCGGGGGCGGCCCTCCACCGGCCGCCCCCGCCCGCGCGGCCGGAGGCACGCACGGCTCAGGCTCCGCCCTCGCGACCGCTCGGCGGGGACTTCTCCCGGTCCGACGCGGCGACCTCGGCCTGCACACCCCGGCGGAGGCCGACGATCGCCACCAGCGCGGCCACCGCCATGATGGCCGACATCCAGTGGAAGACCGTCTGGGTGGCGTGGGCGAAGTCGTCCCGGAAGAACTGCGGGATGTCCGCCGCTCCACCGCTGCCACCGCTCTGCGTCTGGACCTGGGAGAGGTGGGCGGCCGTGGCTTCCGCCTGCTCCCGCGGCAACCCCTGGGCCACCAGGGAATCGGTCAGCCGGGTCCGCAGGTCGGTGACCAGGACGGTGCCCAGTACCGCCAGCCCCAGGGCGGCGGCGTAGTTGCGGACCGTCTGGGTGATCCCGGTCGCCTCGCCGTAGGACAGCCGCGAAGCCCGGTTGACCGCGTCCGTGCTGGCGGGCGAGAGCATGAAGCCCATGCCCGCGCCCGCCAGCACGACGTCCCACTGCTGCTCGCCGAAGCTCAGCGAGGTCACGTCGCCCGCCCACAGGTGGAACCCGATCGCGGCCAGGACGCACCCGATCACCACCGGGCGTTTGGCGCCGCCCCGGTCGAGCATCCGGCCGCCGATCTGCGAGGCGATCACGAAGCCGATGAAGAACCAGAGCAGGAAGACGCCGGCCTCCGAGGCGGAGTCGCCCAGCGCGATCTGCGCGTACTCGCTGGAGAAGAAGAACACCGGGACGAAGACCAGCATCGAGATGCCGAGCACCAGGTTCTGCACCGAGAACGCGCGGATGCGGAAGATGTCCACCTGGATCAGCGGCGACGCGGTGCGCTTCTCGACGAGCACGAAGACGACCAGCAGCGCGACCCCGGCCGCGATGCAGATCCCGATCGCGGGGTCGGACCAGCCCCAGACCTGGGACTGCTGGAACCCGAAGACGCTGAGCGCGACACCGCCGGCGATCAGGGCCAGGCCCCGGTAGTCCATCGGCGCCGGACGGCTCTCCGTCACCGGCTTGGAGATCGCGACCAGCACCAGGGCGACGGCCGCCACCGGCAGGTTCACCCAGAAGATGGCACGCCAGGTCCACTCGGTCAGATAGCCGCCGAGGACCGGTCCGATCGCGGTCAGACCGCCCGCGATCCCGAAGAACAGGGCCAGCGCGCGCCCCCGCTCGCGCAGTTCGAAGTTCTGCACCACGATCGCCAGCGCCGCCGGGAACATGATCGCCCCGCCGAAGCCCTGGACGGCCCGGAAGGCGATCAGCCAGGCCTCGGCCAGGCTCCCGGTGGGCGTGAGGCCGCAGCAGGCCGAGGCACCCGCGAAGACCAGCACACCGAGCACCACCATCCTGCGGTGGCCGACGGTGTCCGCGAGCCGGCCGCCGAAGGCGAAGAACGCCGCCAGGGTGAGCAGATAGGCGTTGACCGCCCACTGGACGCCCGTACTGGTCAGCTTCAGCTCGTACTGGATGTTCGGCACGGCGATCGACACGATGGTCTGGTCGATGAAGGTCATCGCGACGGCGAAGATCATCGCCGCCAGCACCAGGTAGCGCGAGGATCCGCCGGCGGGAGCAGCGGCCATCACTGTGCCTCCGGGGTGCGTCCGCCCGTCGGGTGCCGACGGACCACCTGTGGGGCGGGCCGTTCGCAGTCGGACGGGCCCGGATTCCTGCCGTTGGTTCGGCGAGTCCCATGCTAACCACCGGCCCGGGGCGACGCCTGCCGGGCACCGGCACCCGCTCTCGCGCTCGGGGTTCCGCCCCGGCGGCCCGGTGCGGTCAGCGCTCCGGAAGCGCGCCCGTGACGCTCAGCCGGCGGTGGTCGCGCGGCGTCAGCCCGTACGTCTCACGGAACGCCCGGCCGAACGCGGACGCGTTCGCGAAGCCCCACCGGGCGGCGAGGTCCCGCACCGACTGGTGGGCCAGCTCCGGCCGGGCGAGGTCGGCCCGGCAGCGTTCGAGGCGGCGACGGCGGATCAGTCTGCTGACGCTCTCCTCCTCGTCCTGGAAGAGCAGGTGCAGCGAGCGCAGGGACATGTGGTGGCGTTCGGCGATCGTGCCGGGCGCGAGAGCGGGGTCGTCGAGGTTGTGCTCGATGAACGCCTTGACCCGCTCGAGCATGGCCCGCGCCCGTGCCCCGGCCTCGACCTCCCGGGAGGCGTCGGCGTGCTCGGCCAGACACACGGCCGCGAGGTCCCGGGCGATCGCGCCCAGCCGCCCCAGTTCCTCCGGCCCGCACTCGGCGGCGTGCTCGCCCAGGGAGGTGAGGAAGCGGACCAGGATCGCCCCCGTCCCGCGCTGGGCGGGGATCCGCCGGGCGAGCAGACGGTCGGCCTTGTCGGGGTTGATCGGGAACTCCTTCCGGGGGATGTGCAGGACGAGGCAGCGGCTGGTCCCGTGCTCGTCGCGCGTCCCGGCCTCGAACGGCCGCGAGGTGTCCCAGAGCACCAGGTCGCCACCGGCCGGCCCGGAGTCGGTGCCGCGCTGGGAGATCCACATCGGGTTCTCACCGGAGACCAGGGCCAGCTGGTACTGCTCGGGATCGCTGCGCCGGGTCAGGGCCGCCGGCCGGCGCGAACGCAGCGCCGGGTGGGTGTGGATCGACACGTCGACCGGGCCGAGGCCCAGGAAGGCCGCCTCCGCCTCGAAGTCGCCGGCCTGCGGGCTGCTGACCGTCACCGGGACCACGCCGCGGGAGACCGTGTCGGTGAACCACTCGAACCGCTCCGCCGCCGGCATCCCCGCGTTGGACATCGTCGACCACACCGGCTGACCCCCCGTCACTCCCGGCCCCACGGCGGCCGCGCCCTCGGCCAGTGTAGTTTCCGCACGTCACCGGCCTGTTCGCGACCCGTCGTCCGGCTGCGGCGCCCGGGAGCGCCGGGTGCCGACGCCCCGTTGGGGATCGTCGCGCCCACCGCCGCGGCGATGCGCTCCTCGGCCGTCACCCGTGCCGGGACGGCAGCTTCTGCCGCGCTCACGACCCCTCCCCCGTCGAACCGTCGAACCGACGCTGATGCACTGATCAAATTGATGTGCGAATGTCACGCTACCTTCCGCACAATGATCCGGTGAAAGACATTTCCGCCGCGCCCGGACCCGTCGTCCTCGGTGTGGACGACCTGCGGCCGCTCCCCCAAGCGACCCGGATCGCCCGCACCAGCCGGGAGGGCGTCCGGCTCCTGGAGGAGCATCGTGACCGCTACGTGGACGAGCTCTGGCTCGACCACGATCTCGGCGGCGACGACACCGTCATGCCGGTGGTGACCCTGCTGGAGCAGGCCGCCTTCGACGGGCGGCCGTTCCGGATCGGCGAGGTGCTCGTCCACAGCGCCAACCCCGTCGGCGCCGCGGCCGTGGTCCGGTCGCTCACGCGCTGGGGCTACCGCGTCCGCCGGGCGTCGGCCGAGGGCCGATCCGGCGGGGCCTGACGGTCCGTACGCCGCGGTGTCAGCAGCTCGCGGCGGGCTCGCGGTCCTCCACGACCACGGGCCGCACCTTGGCCAGCATCAGCTCGAGGAAGCGGTCGGGGCGACGGAAGGAGGCGAAGTGCGCGGCGTCCTCGATCAGGGCGAACTCCTTGTGCGGAGCCCGCACGTCGTCGAAGAAGCGCTTGGCACGGTCGGCGGGGGTGAGCACGTCCCGGTCCCCTTGGAAGACGAAGAACGGGAGGTCGAAGGCGGTGCCGTCGGCCCAGTCGTCGAAGCCGGCGGTGGCGGGCAGGATCCGCGCGGAGAGCTTCATGCCCCTGCCCAGGTCGCCGAGGTCGCCGAGTGAGTGCAGCGGGGAGAGCCAGAGCGACTTCATGACCACGGACTTCATGGTGGCGAGGGTCAGCGGGTCGCTGCTCGCGGCGATCTTCGCGTAGGCCCCGTACTGCTCGGCGGTCCACGTCCGGGTGTCGGTGCCGAGCGCCTCGATCACGGCGAGTTCTTTGTGCTTGCCGGCGCCGCGCAGCCGGGCGAGCAGTGCGCGGTGGGTGGTGTCGTCGCGCCCGGCGTCGTGGATGTTCTGGTCGGTGCCGACGTAGGCGGAGTAGAGCTCGGGGTGCCGGCGGGCCAGGCGCAGCCCGAAGACACTGCCGAAGGAGTTGCCGAGCAGGACGACGCGGTCGACCCCGAGCTCGGCCCGGAGGTGACGGGTGACCTCGACGGCGTCCTGGAACATCCGGTCGAAGCCGATCTCGCCCTGGCCCGCGGCGCCGGAGCGGCCGAGGGTCTTGCCGGTGCCGCGCATGTCCCAGCGGACGACGGTGAAGTGCTTCTCCCAGGCGCGGGTGCGCGGGCCGTGGATCGCATTGGAGGCGCCCGGGCCGCCGTGGATCTCCAGCACGACCGGGTTGCCCCGGTCCTCGCCGCGGACCGAGATCCACTGCTCGATCCCGCCGATCCGGACGAAGCCCTGCTCGTCGATGCCGCGGGGGCTGTCGATCCGCATCAGGCGGGCGCCGGCGGCCTGCTTGAGCCGACGGTGACCGAGGGCGCCCGCGACGGGCGTGGCGAGGGCGGCGGCGGAGGCGAGGAGAACGGTGGCGAGCATGAGCGACCCCTTGAACTGTGTATCGAGTAAGCAATTGAGTTTATGTTATACACAGTTCTGAAAGAGCGTCAACGCCGACGTCGACGCAACGTCGAAGGCACCGGATCCGGCGAGGAGCAAGCACACATGGCGGCGAGCAGGGAGAAGAAGCGCGACCCCCGGGCGAGCCTGGCGCTACTCTGGGGGGAACAGGATCAGCCCCGGCGCGGCCCGAAGCCCTCACTGACCGCGGAGCGCATCGTCGTCGACGCGATCCGGATCGCCGACACCGAGGGCCTGGACACCGTCTCGATGCAGCGCGTCGCGGCCGAGCTGGGCGTCACCACCATGGCCCTGTACCGGTACTTCCCCGGCAAGGCCGAACTGGTCGACCTGATGGTCGACTCCGCCCTGGGCACGCCTCCCGCGAGCGTCCGCGACCCGGCCGGCTGGCGCGAGCAGCTGACCGAGTGGGCCCGCCAGTGCTGGGCGCTGTACCGCCGGCATCCGTGGATCCTCACCGCCACCGCCGTGCGGCGCCAGCTGATGGGCCCCAACCAGCTCGCCTGGCTCGACGCCGCCCTGGCCGCCCTCGCCCCGACCGGACTGACCCCGGCCCAGCAGCACGACACCTTCCTCCTGGTGATCGGCCACATCCGCAGTCTCGCCCAGCAGCTCGTGCACGCGGACGAGGAGGGCGAGGCGGAGTGGAACCGGCTCGCCGCCGAGGTGCTGGAGCGCCACGGACACCGGTTCCCGGCCCTCGCCGCGGCCATCGACGCCGGTGCGTTCCACCCCCAGGGCGACGACCCGCTCGACTTCGGACTGGAACGCATCCTGGACGGCGTCGCGCGCCTGATCGAACGGTCCTGATCGAACGGTCCTGAGCGTCCGCCGGGCCCGGGTGTCCGCCGGTCCCGAGCGTCCGCCGGGCCGCCGGACCCGCCGGGCTTCACCCCGCGCCCCGATCGGCCGATGCAGTACCCGGGGCAAACCGCCGAACGGGTGCGGTGCGGTCCCGGGGACGAGGAGGAACGCGTGGCGGAGCAGAGGTTCGTGGTCGGGACGGCCCCCGGAGCGGTGCCGGGAGCCGGCCACGCCTGGCAGATGATGCGCAGCCCGGTCCGGTTCATGACCTCGCTGGCCGCCCACGGCGACCTGGTGCGGATCAGGATCGGCCCGTCCACGGCGTACGTGCCGTGCCATCCGGAACTGCTGCGCCGGGTGCTGACCGGCGACCAGGTCTACGACAAGGGCGGGGTCTTCTACGACCGGGCCCGCGACGTCGCCGGCAACGGCCTGGTCACCTGCCCGTACCGGGACCACCGCCGGCAGCGGCGGCTGATGCAGAGCGCCTTCACCCGCCCGCAGCTGCAGCACTACGCCGGGGCGATGCACGCCGAGATCGAGGCCACCACGGCACGCTGGCAGGACGGCCAGGTGATCGAGGCGTTCCCCGAGCTGTACGGGCTGGCGCTGCGGGTGGTGGCCCGCACGCTCTGGTCGACCGCGCTCGACGAGGAACTGACCCGGGGCGTGGAGCGGGCCTTCGACACGGTGCTGAACGGGCTGTTCCGGCAGATGTTCCTGCCCAGGTCGCTGCGCCGTCTGCCGACGCCGGCCAACCGGCGCTACCGGGCGGCGCTGCGGCAGCTGCACGAGGTCACCCAGCGGCTGATCGCCGGGTACGAGGGAGCCCCCGGGTCGGCGGCCGGGGCGACCCCGGACCTGCTCGGCGCGTTGCTCGCGGCCCGGGACGAGGACGGCGGCCGGTTGAGCGACGCCGAGGTGCACGACCAGGTGATCACCGTGATGGCGGCGGGCACCGAGACCGTGGCCGCGACGCTGGTGTGGGCCTTCCACCGGCTGTCCCGGCACCCCGAGGTCGCCGAGGAGCTGTACCGGGAGATCGACACCGTCCTCGGCGGACGCCCGGTGGGCTGGGAGGACCTCCCCGCCCTCCCCCTGACCGGCCGGGTGGTCACCGAGACCCTCCGGCTCCACCCGCCCGGCTGGCTCTTCACGCGTCTGACCACCACCGGCACCGAGCTGGCCGGCGTCCCGCTGCCGGTCGGCTCCACCCTCGTCTTCAGTCCCGCCGCCGTCGCCCGCGATCCGGAGGCGTTCCCGCGGCCGGACGAGTTCCGCCCCGACCGCTGGCTGCCCGAGGAGGAGTCGCCGCTCGCCCGCCAGGCGTTCACCGCGTTCGGCGCCGGGGCCCGCAAGTGCCTGGGCGACCTGTACGCGCGGACCGAGGCGGCCCTCGTCCTCGCCACCGTGCTCTCCCGCTGGCGGCTGGACCCGGAGCCGGACGCCGATGTCCGCGCCGTCCCGCTCGCCACCGTCTACCGGCCGCGGCGGCTGCGCCTGCGGCTGTCGGAGCGGGAGCCGGTGCCGAGCCCGCGCGCGGACCGCACGGGTGTGCCGACCTGACGGGCAGGGGTGCGACGGCGCCCCCGGTCCGCGGCGCCCGGGCGGGCGGTCAGGCGGCGGACGGGTGGTTCGCCCGGTGGCGGCGGACGGCGTCGCGGTTGGCACAGCGCTGCGAGCAGTAGCGGCGCCGGCCGGTGCGGGTGGTGTCGGCGAAGATCGTGTCGCACTCCGCGACGGCGCACCGGCCGAGCCGGTGCATGCCGCGGCCCACCAGGTGCAGCGCGGTGCCGACGCCGATCAGTGAGAACAGCAGGGCACCGAGCGGCAGGTCGTCGTCCCGGTAGTGCAGGTGCCAGCCGTCGCCGGTGTGGTCGGTGAGCCGGGGGTGGGCCGTGCCGGCGGCGAGCATCAGGTTCAGTCCGGCGGCCCGCTCGCGCTCGTCGGTGGCGTCGACGACGGCCTCCCAGGCGTCCAGCACCGCGTGCACGTGTGTCAGGTCGTCGGCCGCGAACGGTCCCTCGACCACCAGTCCGGCCGCACGGCAGCGGTCCACCAGTTCGTCGACGCTCCTCGGCCGCTCGTTCGCCAACTCGGCGGCCAGGTTGACGGCGTCCTCGCCGTAAGGGTTGAGATGCATAAGACCATTACAGCAGTCTGATCGGCATGAGTCATCACGCCGACGTCCGGGGCGGGCCGTCCCCGCTGCCGTACCGCTGGACGGTCCTCGGGGTCGCCACCTTCACCCAGGCCGCCTGCTGCTTCTTCGTCCAGGGAATCGGGGCGATGGCGGTACCCCTGCAGAATGCGCTCGACCTCAGTACGACGCGGCTGGGGCTACTGCTCTCGGCCTCCCAACTGGTGCCACTGATAGGTCTGTTGGTGGCGGGCGAGCTGCTGGACCGGTACGGCGAACGGTGGGTGGTCGGCATCGGCGCCGGGGTCGTCGCCGTCGGCCTGCTGGCGGGGAGCCTGGCCCAGGGGTACGCGTCACTGCTCGTGGTGCTGCTGGTCGTCGGAGCGGGGTACAGCACGATCCAGCCCGGCGGCAGCAAGTCGGTGGCGGCCTGGTTCGAGCCCTCGCGGCTCGGGTTCGCGATGGGTGTGCGGCAGGCCGGGCTGCCGCTGGGCGGGGCGGTCGCGGTGGCCGTGCTGCCGCTGGTCGCCGCCGCGGCCGGGTGGCGGGTCGCCGTGCTGGTGGGCGGGCTGGTCGCACTGGCGGGGGCGGTGGCGTTCACCGTGCTCTACCGCCGCCCGCCCGGGACGGTCGCGGGGCGCCCGGCGAAGCCGGTGCCGGCCGCGCCGGCGACGGCACCGCTCGGCGACCGGCTGCGGCTGTTGCGCGAGCCCGCGACGGTGAAGGCGCTGCTGTCGGGTACGGCCATGGTCTCGGTGCACAGCGGCATCGGCGTGCTCGGCGCGCTGTACCTGCACGACGTGACCGACCTCGGGGCTGGTGCGGCGGGTGCCGTCCTGGTGGCGGCGCAGATGGCGGGCACGGTCGGGCGGATCGGGCTCGCGGCGTGGAGCGACCGCAGTCGCGCGGGCCGCTACCGGCCGGTCCTGGCGAGCATGCTCGCGGCGGCGGCCGCGCTGGTGGCCCTGGCGACCCCGCTCGGTGGGCATCCGCTCGCGGCCGCCGTGCTCTTCGCCTGGCTGGGCTTCTTCGGGATCGGCTGGTACGGCCCCTGGGTCGCGCACCTGGCCGAGGCCGCCCCGCCCGGCCGGACCGGCTTCGCGCTCGGGCTCGTGATGGCCGTCAACCAGGTGGCCGTGATCCTCGCCCCGCCCGCCCTCGGCCTGCTGCGGGACACCACCGGCGGCTACAGCGCCGCCTGGATCGCGCTGGCGGCGACGGCGACCGGGACGGCGGCGGCCACGGCCCGACGGGGACGCGGGCCCGGCGCCGCCGCATCCACTGCGCCACCCCGGGGCACCGAGGCCGCCCGCACCGATGCCGCTCCGGCGCCCGGTGCGAGCCTCGCGGGCGGGACAGCGTCCCGGCCGACGGCCTGAGGCAGCGGACCGCGCGGGCCGACCGGGCCGGCCCCCGACCTCTCCTCGGCCCGGCCCCGACCTCTCCCCGGCGCGGCGGCGGACGGACCGAGGAGGGGTCGGGAGCCGGGGGCGGGTCAGTACCGCAGGTCGGCGGCGATCCGGCCGGCGTCCGAGAGGGTGCCGTCGGGGACGAAGGAGACCTGGGCGCCGGTGTCCAGGGCGCGCTCGATCACCTCGTCGACGATGTCCTCACGCGCGCCCGGCTGCTCGGCCTCGGCGGGCACCAGGTGGTCGCCCTCGTCGCGGACGGTGAGCCGGAAGTTCTCCTCCACCACCAGCTGGGCGACCCGCCCCTCGGCGACGCTCTGCCAGACCTCGTCCAGCCCGGCCGCGAAGGCCTGGCGGCCGCGGGCCTTGTCGAGGCGGGCGAGGGCGTCGGAGACCCCGGCGTCCGCGTGCGCGCGGACGGCGGGCTCGACCACCTTGCGGACCGTCTCGGCGTCCGCCTGGGCGAGGCCGCCGTGCGGGATCTGCGCGGTCGCGCCGCGGACGATCGGCCCGGCGCCGTCCAGCAGGGCGAGGGCCGCCGCCTCGCCGACCACGTACAGCGGGCGCGGGTCGGCGGCCAGCACCTTGCCGAGCTCGGTCTCCGCCTGCCGCAGGAAGATCTTGGTCTCCTCGTCCTGGAAGGTGCTGGGCTTGTCGCCGATCCGCTCCTGCCGCTCCGGGTCGGGGTTCTCGTACTGGCGCACCAGCGGGAAGCCGTGCCGGGTGTCCTCCGCCACCCGCTCGCTGTTGCCGCCCCACAGCAGCACCCGGTCCGCGGCGAGCGCGAGCACCCAGTGCGGCCGCTCGGCCGCCTGGGCGGCCACCAGGTTGCGGGTCAGGAAGGTGTCGGACAGCACCACCCGGGCGGGCGCGGTCCGGCCCAGCGACCAGACGTGGTGCTCGCCCGGCGCGACCAGGATCGCCAGGCCCTCCTCGGCGTGCACCAGGTCGACCTCGGCGAGCGCCCGGTCGAGCTGCTCCAGGACATCGATCCGGACGGCGCGGGAAACCTCCGGATCCTCCTCGATCCGCTTCCTCGCCGCGGCCGCGAGGGTGCGCAGCCGGACCGGGTCCTGCGCGTTGTCGGGCTCCCGGCGGTGCGTGGGCATCAGGACCGACACGGCCGGGTACGGCCTCGGGCGGCGCAGCTCGGCGAGGACGGCGGGGGTGAGAGCGGGGTACATGGGGGCCCTTTCCGAAGGCGGTCAGGCCTTCTGCGGGTGGACGCACACATCATGGATTTTGTCCCAATCATCACCAATTTACCCATTGGCGGGATGCGTTGTGGGACCTCGCGCGTCCGTGCCGCCGCGGGCCGTCCTCCGCCAGGTGGCCGGCCCGGGAAAATCCGTGGACGGACCGACGGACGATCACGTACGGTGGCGCCACGCCGCGAGACGAACGGAAGGAGGCGAGTGCCGTGCAGTCCATACCTTTCCAGCGCTCCCTCTCCCGCTGTCCCGGCGTACTTCGTCAGTCCTGACCGGGAGCGCTCACGCAGCCTGCATCCCGGAGGAATTCATGACCGGTACGGTCATCCGCACGCTTTCCGCGAGCGACACCCACCTGTTCGACGCACACCCCGACCCCCTGGGCGCCCGCGAGGGCCACCGACGCACCACGTTCCGCCCCGACTGGAAGCGTGTCGCCCTGCGCGGCGGCGAGGTCGTCGCCCGCGGCGCCTGGTGGGGCGGCCCGGAGGACGCGGAGCCCGTCAACATCAACTGGTTCGACGTCGCCGAGGGTCACGAGGAGGCCGGGGCCGAACTCCTGCGCTCCGCCCCCTGGCAGGTCGAACTCGAGATCAACCTGCCCGGCGACTGGCGGGAGCGGGCCGAGCCGCGCTCCGCCGCCGAGGCACGCTTCAGCGCCGCCCGGGCCGCCGGGTACGAACTCCTGGTCGAGCGCTTCCTGTACCGCTGGACCCCGGAGTGCGGCCTGCCCGAGCGCCCGGGACGCCTGCGCTTCGAGGCCGAACCCGACGACGGTGTCTTCTTCGAGGCCCTGCGCCGCATCCACTCCGCCACCCTGGACGCGCACGCACTGAAGGCGATCGCGGAGGGCGGCCTCGACCGGGCCGCCCAGGAGGAGCTGGACTTCTTCCACTGGTGCCCCTCCCCGCGGGAGTGGTGGCAGACGGCGCGGACCCCCGACGGCGAACTCGCCGGCATCCACGTCCCCGCCCACAACCCCTCCGGCCCGACCATCGGCTTCATCGGCGTCCTCCCCGGGCACCGGGGCCGCGGCTACGCCTACGACCTGCTCGCCGAGTGCACCCGCACCCTGGTCGAGCACGGCGCCGAATCCATCACCGGAGCCACCGACCGAACCAACCACCCCATGGCCGCGAACTTCACCAGGGCCGGCTTCCCCGTCGTCAGCGAACGCGTCAACTTCCGTCCGCCGGGCCGAACGGCCTGACGCGCGGCAGCACGCGGCGTGCGGTCCGGGCACCGGGGTCCGGCCCGGACCGCACGCCTGGGCACCGGAGTGCCGAGGTACTGAGGTGCCGAGGCGCCGCCGGAACGGATCAGGCGGATCCGGATCGGGGGCCGCGCCCGGTGGCGGCGGTCACGGTTCGGTGACCGCCGGTCGGATCCGTTCCGGCGGTACGGCCGGGGCGGGATCCTGGGGTGCATGCGGGAGAGCCGGTGGGTGGCGCAGATCGTGGACGGTGACCTCGTCCGGGCGGCGTCGTACTGCGGCCTGACGCCGGTGCTCGATGTGTGGCTGCGCTCGCACACCGGGTTCGCCGGACGCGCTGCGGCCGTGCTCGGCGCGCCGGTGTCGGCCGGCGCGCTGGTCGGCCTCCTCCTGCATGCGGACCGCACCGTCCGGTACCCCGGCGGGGTCCACTCGCGCACCCGCGCCCCCGTCCGGGCCCGGACGGGGGCGCGGGAACACCACTCACAGCACGCCGGCCCGCAGAGAACAGGATCATGATGCCGCTGATCGAACCCGCTCCTCCCGGCAAGGGGGCCCCTGTGGGGCTCGCGGTCGCCGCGACGCTGCTCACGCTGATCGGCCTCTACGTGTGGCCGTGGTGGCCCTCCGGCTTCTCGGACCCGACCTTCCTGGAGTTCCGCCGGGAGTTCACGGACGGCCCCCCGGCCGTGACCTGGTGGGACACCGTGTACTTCAGCTGGTTCCAGTACGGGTACCTGGTGCAGACCGTGTCCGTGCTGGTACTGCCGTTCACCGTGGCGCGGGACGACCGCCTGCACTGGTTGTCACTGGCGGCCGTGCTCACCTGCGGCTGGCAGCTGGCCGGTGTGCTCGGCAGCACCGTCTTCCACACCACGCCCGCGCCCTTCCTGGGCCCGCTCGCCGGAATCCTCGCCCTGATCGGCTGGCTGCTCGGCCGCCGGAAGGCGCCCCGCGTCGGGTAGCCCGGCAGAGCACGGGCGGGGTTCAGCGGCCGGTGGTGCCGGCGGCGGCCCGGGCGGCCTCGGCGAGCAGGGAGATCTCGGCCGCGACGGCCGCCGGGTCGGCGGGGACGGTCGTCCCGGCGACGGTGTCCAGGCCGGGGTGGGATCCGACGCGCACGGCCCGTTCGGCGTTGCGCAGCAGGTCGAAGTCGTTGATGTCGTTGCCGAAGGCGGCGTAGTCGGTGATCCCCATCGACGTCAGGGCCTCCCACTTCGTCGTCGAGCCCGGCGCGAAGTCGATGATGGCCTCGTCGAGGTGGTGGTTGACGGTCAGTCCCAGACGGCGACCGGCGTCGGCGAGGGCCGCCAGGTCGGAGGCGCCGACCACGAGGAACTTCACCACCTCGGGGAGCTCGTCGAGGTCGACCCGCCGGGCCAGCCGGCCCTGGTCGACCCGACCGCGGATCGGGTGGTCCTCGGGCCCGGTGTAGGCGTAGTCCCACGGACCGTCCGCGAGGTAGCTCGCCCCGTAGTGCCCGACCGCCTCCATCAGCGCGCCGAACGCGCCGGCCTCGAAGGCGGCCCGCGCCCTGACCCGGCCGCCGACCGAGACCAGACTGCCGTTCCCGCCGATCAGGGTGGCGGCCGGGAAGGCGCCGTCGAGCACGGGAAGGACGTCACGGACGGGCCGTGCGGAGGCGAACACCAGCCGGTGACCGGCGCGTTCGCAGGCGTCGATCGCCGTGAGGATCCGCTGATCGATCGTCCGGCCGTCGAAGCAGAGCGTGCCGTCGATGTCGAAGACCACCGTACGGGCGTCAAGATTGATCATGGTCGGATCATATCCGGACGAACCGGATGGACCCGACGAACCGGGCGGCCCGGCACCGCCGGAGCTCAGGCGAAGCTCAGGCGAGGTCGAGGAGTTGCTCGTAGAAGCCGCCGAAACCGCGCCGCTCGTCGACGAGGTGGACCTCCAGGATCCAGTGGCAGCGCCAGCCGGCCCGGTCGGTGCGGCGCAGCGGGTGCTCGTTGTCCGGGGTGATGTAGGACTCGGCCTTGGCGCCGTCGACGCTCTCGTGCGGGAACTCCCCCACCAGGTGGCCCGCGTGCCAGCCGCCCAGGGCCCAGCCCCGTTCGGCCGCGAGCCGCTCGACGTGCGCGTACAGTTGACGGCCAGTCACGTCGGGATCGGCGTGGAAGGCCGCACGGCCGCCGTCGAACACCGCGGCCAGGTCGTCCCGCAGGCGGTGCTTGTGCGGGTCCTCGCCGAGGACGAAGGTGCGGCCGAAGTCCGCCTCGTACTCCTCGAAGATCGGGCCGAAGTCGGCGAACGCGATGTCGTCCTCGCCGATGAGCCGGTCCGGCGGGTTCTCCTGGTAGGGGAACAGCGTGTGCGGGCCGGAGCGGACGATGCGCTTGTGCCAGTGCTTGGTGGTGCCGAACATGTCGTTGGCGAGGTCGCGGACCAGGTCGCTGACCTCGCGTTCGCCGCGGCCGGGGGCCACCAGGCGGCGCGTCTCGACCTCGGCGAAGAGGCGTTCGGCCTTGGCCTGCGCCTGGACGAGCCCCAGGGCGCGCAGCTGCTCGTCCATCCGGTCGGGTTCTCCCACGGTGCCGTTCCTGTTCCTGAGATCGGGTGTCACGGGGTCGGGTTCGGGGTCCGGGTCGCGCTCACGGGGTCGCGCGCACGAGGACGAGCGACCCTTCGTAGGCGGCCCGGGTGCGCAGGTGGCCGAAGCGGCGTTCCCACTCGCCGGACTCGAGATCCCGGCGGAGCCCGCGGTCGAAGCGTTCGCGCACGCCGTCGTCGACGAAGCTCCAGGCCGAGCAGGCCTGCCGGGCGGCGGGGTCGAGCAGCATCTCCGGGCGGCCGTAGTACGCCTCGTTGAAGCCGTCGGTGCAGTCGAGCGGGATCGGGACCGGCCGGACGGTGACGCTGCCGCCCAGGGCGGCGGCCAGTGCCTCGATCGGGGGGTAGCGGCGGGCCTCGGTGTCCAGCACCTCGGGCGCGTACTCGTGGAGCCAGAAGTCGCGCACCAGCCGCGGGTCGCAGGTCAGCACGACGACCGGGCCCTTGGTGACGCGCCGCATCTCGCGCAGGCCCGCCGCGACGTCCTCCCACTGGTGGACGCTGAACAGCGTCATCGCGGCGTCGAACACCCCGTCCTCGAACGGCAGGTCCCCGGCGACGGCGTCGACGGCCGGGGCGAGGTGGGCGGGGCGGCCGGCCCGCATGGACGCCGACGGCTCGACCGGCGTCACGACCCGGGCGGCACTCTCGTAGGAACCGGTACCGGCGCCGACGTTGAGCACGGTCAGCGCGCCGCCGAGGGCCTCGGCGATGACCTGCGCCACCCGGCTGTCGGGCCGGCGGTAGGAGGAGTAGCCGGACCCGATGGCGCCGTAGTCGACGTCTCCGGCGCTGCCGTCCCGGGTGCGTGCGTTCATGACTCCAGGCCTCCTTCGGTCCCGACCGGGTGCCGCGAGGGCCCGGGGCCGTTCTCCCCGGCTCCGCCAGCCCCGTGGGAGAATCTTGCATCCGCGAGGGCCGATAAGTAAAACACCTGGCAGATGCTTGTCATTTCTTCCAAATGACCAGCAGATGCGATGCCGGTGAATCGTGTTCCCCTCCGAATCGACCGGGGCGGACCCCGCCGCCGGTGGCGGCGGGAGGAAGGCTCTAGGATCGAGGCCCCGCCTGCACGACCCGGAGGTCGCGAACCCATGTCCGGAACGGCAACCCAGCGTCTCTTCTCCTACGGCACGCTGCAGTTGGAGCAGGTGCAGCTCAGCAGTTTCGGCCGGCTGCTGGAGGGACGGGCCGACGCCCTGCCCGGTTTCCGGCTGACCACGATCGAGATCACCGACCCCGCGGTGATCGCCGCCAGCGGCACCGACCGGCACCCCCTGGTACTCCCGTCGACGGAGGCGGGGGACGCGGTCGGGGGCACGGTCTTCGCGATCACCGACGAGGAGCTCGCCGCCGCGGACGAGTACGAGGTCGACGACTACGCCCGCCACGAGGTGCTGCTCGCCTCCGGTACCACGGCCTGGGTGTACCTCTCCGCCGGGTACGCCCCCGCCACGTACGACCCCGCCGGGAGCTGACCCCGGCGGGCGCTCACCCCGGCGGGAACCGACGCGCCGCACCGCGCAGCGCGACCCCGGCTCAGGCCCGGTCCGGCACCGGCGCCCCGGCCGGCCCCCGTGGCGTGTCGGGGTACGGCTCCGCGCCGCCGAGCGGGAGAACGGTGTCGGCGTGCGCGGAGACCAGCGGAAGGTCGTGGCTGACCAGGACGATCGCCAGGCCCCGCTCGTCCCGCAGCCCGCGCAGCAGCGCCATGATCCCCTCGGCCGTACCGGCGTCGAGGGCCGAGGTGATCTCGTCGCAGAGCAGGACGTCCGGTTCGGCGGCCAGGGCGCGCGCGACGGAGACCCGCTGGCGCTGCCCGCCGGACAGTTCGTGCGGACGACGGTGCGCGTGGTCGGGGGTGAGGCCGACCGCGGTCAGCAGCTCCGCGACGCGCTCCTCGCACCGGTCCGCGGCCGTGGCGAAGTGGAGCTTCAGCGGCCGGGCGAGCGTGGCACCGACGGTGCGGGCGGGATTGAGGGCACCGAGGGGGTTCTGCGGCACCAGCTGCACGCGCCGTCGCTGCTCGCGGCTGCGACGCCGGTAGGTGGGGGCGAGCGCTTCGCCGCCGAGCAGCACCCCACCGGCCTCGGGGCGGTGCAGACCGGCGAGGCAGCGCAGCAGGGTGGTCTTGCCGCAGCCCGACGGGCCGGTGACCCCGGTCAGGGTGCCGGGGGCCAGCCCGAGGTCGAGGGCGGTGAGGACCTCCCGGGCGGCGCGGCCGGTCCCCACCCGGGCGGTGAGCGCGGCCACCTCCAGCACCGGCCCGGTGACGCGCTTCACCACGGGTCCGGCGGCCGCCGCCGGGGCCGCCCTCCGTGCGGCGGGCACCGGGAGGTGCGAGGGCCGCAGGGCGAGGACCTCGTCGGCGCAGCGCGCCACGAAGTCGGGGTCGTGGCTGGTGAGCACGACGGCGAGACGGTCGCGGTCGGCGAGGTCGCGAAGCAGGTCGGCGATGTCGTCGCGCAGGTCGGCGTCGAGGCCGGCGGTGGGTTCGTCGAGGAGCAGGATCGCGGGCCTTCGGGCCAGGGCCCGGGCGAGGGCGACCCGCCGCTGCTGGCCGCCGGAGAGCGAACCGGGGCGGCGGTTCTCGAGCCCTTCGCCGACCGGCAGGCGGACCGCCCGGAGCAGTTCCGGCACGGAGGCGGCGCGGCGGTCGGCGGCGGTCTCGGTGATGATCCGTCCGACCCGCATCCGGGGGTTGAGGCCGGAGCCGGGGTCCTGGCCGACCAGGGCGAGCCGGTGGCGGCGCAGTCGGCGCAGTTCCGCCGGGGGGAGGGCGAGGATGTCGTGGCCAAGGACGGTGAGGTCCCCCGCGGCGACCCGCGCGTCCAGGGGCAGGGCGCCGACGAGGGCGTGCAGCAGGGTGGTCTTGCCCGCGCCGGAGGGGCCGGTGACGGCGGTGACCCGGCCCGGGACGAGGGCGAGGGTGGCGTCGGTGAGCAGCGCGGTGCCGTGCAGCGTGACGGTCAGTCCGGTGGCGCGGGCGGCGGTGGTGGTGACGCTCACAGCGGGGTCTCCGGGGTGGGGCGGGCGGGGGCGAGGGCCTCGGCGGCGAGGTTGACGCTGACGGCGAGCAGGCCGATGGCGAGGCAGGGTGCGCCGACGGCCCAGACGTTGAGGGTGAGTCCGGCGGCGTTCTCGCGGATCATCAGTGCCCAGTCGGCTTCCGGCGGCTGGGGTCCGAGCTGGAGGAAGGCGGCGACGGAGACGATGTAGACGCCTTCGACGAAGCGCAGGCCGAACAGTGCCAGCACGGTGGAGCGCAGGTTGGGCAGGACCTCGCGGACGGTCAGGTGCCAGAGGTTCTCGCCGCCCGCCGCCGCGGCCTCGACGTAACCGGCGGTGGCGAGGGGCGCCGCGGCGGCGGCGACGATCCGGACGGCGTAGGGGATGCCGAGCACGGTCGCCGCGGTCGCGACGGCGAGGCGTCCGCCGCCGGGCCAGGCCAGCGCGACGAGCATGATGGCGAGGACGGAGGGCAGCAGGATCGTCAGGTCGGCGGCGCGTTCGATCCACCGGCCCAGGGCGGGGCGCAGCACCGCGGCGATGCCGAGGGCGGTGGCGACGGCCGTCACGACGAGCGCGACGGCCAGGGCGGTGGCGATCAGGGGTGCGCCGCCGGTGAGGAGGCGGCTGAGGACGTCCCGGCCCAGCTGGTCGCCGCCGAGCGGGGCGTCGCCCCCGGGCGGGGCGTAGGGGAAGGCGACGGGGGTGTCGATCGGGTGCGGGGCGAGGAGCGGCCCGGCGAGGGCGAGGGCGACGAGCAGGAGTGCGGGCACGGCGCGCAGGAGGACCCGGCGGCCGCGTGCTCGGGCGGGGGCGGGGGCGGGGGCGCCGGTCGGACCGGGGCGGACGGAGGTCATCGGTGCTGCTCCCCGAGGGCGGTGGTGCGGACGAGGTCGGCGAGCAGCAGGAGGAGGCTGATGGTGGCGCCGGCCGCGGCGACGACCCCGGCGACGAGCGGGGTGTCGCGGTCGGTGATCGCCCCGGCCAGGACGGCTCCGATGCCCGGGTAGTTGAAGAGGGTCTCGACGACGACGGTGCCGCCCAGCAGCATGCCGGTGGAGGTGGCGATGCCGACGGCGACGGCCGGCAGGGCTCCGGGGAGCATGTGGTGGACCAGGATCCGGCGGCGGGGCAGGCCGTCCAGGACCGCGGCCCGCACGTGCGGCAGCGCGGCCTGGTCGGCGAGCGCGCCGCGCACGATCCGGGTGTTCCAGCCGATCTGGGGCAGGGTCAGGGAGAGCAGCGGCAGCACGATCATCGTCCAGGACTCGGGCCTGCCGTCGGCTCCGGTGAGGGTGACGGCGGGCAGCCACCCGGTCCACTGGGACAGCAGGAGCAGCAGGCCGACGGAGACGACGAACTCCGGCAGGGCGAAGGCCGCGGTGGACAGGGTGTCGACGGCCCGGTCGGTGCGTCCGCCCGGGCGGAGCGCGGCCCAGCCGCCGAGGGCGAGGGCGCCCGCGGTGCTGAGGGCGAGGGCGAGCACGCCGAGCAGGAGGGTGTTGGGGAAGGGGCCGGCCAGGACGTCGGTGACGTGCTGGCCGCGGGCGGTGGTGCCGAGGTCCCCGGTGGGCAGGCCGGTCATCCAGTCCCGGAACCGCTCCGCCACCGGCCGGTCCAGGCCCATGGCGTTGCGGCGGGCGGTGAGGTCGGCGGCGGTGACGCCCCGGTCGGCGGTGGCACCGGCGGCGTCGCCCGGCAGGATCTCGACGGCGGCGAAGACGGTGGCGAGCAGGACGAGGAGCATCAGCAGCCGCCGGGCGGCCTGCCGGGCGACCCGGCCCGCGCCGGGGAGGACGCGGGCCGGGACGCTGCGCGGCGGGTGGACGCCGGCCGGGCGGAGCGCTGTCAACGCGCCAGCCAGGTCTTCTCGAGCTGGACGCGCCCGTACCCGGGGAGGCGGGGCAGGTCGCGAACGGCCGCGCCGGCGAGGTCGATGCCGTCGGCCATGCCCCACAGCAGGTAGCCGGAGCCGGCGAACTCGATCTCCTGGAGGCGGTGCAGCAGCTTGCCGCGCTCGGTGGCGTCGACGGTTCCCATCGCCCGGCGGTAGGTCTCGTCGAAGGAGGGCTCGTTCCAGCCGCTCTCGTTCTGGCCGGCGTCCGAGAGCATCGTCTTGGAGGCGAAGAACACGACGGAGTCGTTGGTGCCCCAGTACGTGGTGTAGAGCGGCGCCTTGAGCCAGGTGGCGTCCCAGAAGATCTTGGAGTCCTGCTTCACCACGTTGATCTTCACCCCGGCCTCGCGGGCCTGGGTGGCGAACAGGGTCGCCGACTCGGCGAGTCCGGCGATGTCCTCCGTGGTGATCAGGTCGTAGGTCTTCGCGGTGTCGAACCCGGCGTCGGCGAGCAGCTGCTTGGCCCTGGCGAGGTCACGGGTGCGCTGCGGCAGGTCCTTGGCGAGGGCCGGGTCGCCGGTGCCGAGGATGTCGTTGCCGACGGTGCCGTAGCCGGAGAGCACCTGCTTGACCATGGCGTCGCGGTCGACGGCGAGCTTGAGGGCCTCGCGCACGCGGGGGTCGGCGAACGGGCCGTCGGCGGTGCGCATCACGATCGGCATCGCCATGTCGTTGGGACGGCGGACGATCTGCACGTCCTTGCGGGCCTCGGCCGTGCGGGCGGCGACGGCGCCGACGTTGGAGGCGACGTCGATCTGTCCGGCGAGCAGGGCGTTGGCCATCGCCTGGGGGCTCTCGAAGAGCCGGACCTCGACGGCGTCCAGGAGGGCCTTGCCGCCGTACCAGTTGTCGTTGCGCACCAGGCGGGCGTTGCCGTCGCGGTACCAGTCGAGCTTGAACGGGCCGGTGCCGGGGGCGTCGGCGATCGCGTCGTCCTTGGTGTCCTTCTTCAGGACGAAGGTGGTCAGCCGGGTGAGCAGCGGCAGCTCGGCGTTGGGGTAGTCGGAGACCAGGACGACGGTCTTCGCGTCCTCGGCGGTGATGTTCTCCGGCTGGATGCCGGGCAGGCGGCTCTTGCCGGAGGGGGTGTTGCGCAGGCGCTTGAGCGACCAGACGACGTCCTCGGCGGTGACCGGGGTGCCGTCGTGGAAGGTCGCGCCGTCGGCGAGGGTGAAGCGCCAGGTCCGGAGGTCGTCGGAGGGCTTCCAGGACGCGGCCAGGCGCGGGGCGGTGTTGGTCGACACCCCGGGTGCGGCGAGGGTGTCGAAGACCAGGCTGAGAATGAGGTAGTCGCTCTCGTTGGCCTGGGTGCCGTGGGGGTCGCGGGTGACGGCGGAGGCCTTGCCGAGCGCGCCGATCTTCAGCGTGCCGCCCGGGCGGGGCTGCTGGGAGCCGGCGCCGGAGGGCGCGGCGTCCGTGGATCCGCTCTTTCCGCTGCTGCAGGCAGCGAGCGCACCGGCCGCCCCCGCACCGGCACCGGCCCACAGCAGCTGTCGTCTGGTGATGCCCACGTTCGTTCCTCGTTTCCGGTCGTGCTCAACTTGCTTAGGCTTACCTAACCTAAGTTCAGGACGGCGTGCAAGCCGCCCGACGGGGCGCACCACCCCCCGCACCGTGCCCCCTGGGCGCATCAACAGGCTTTCTGAGCAGGCCAGTTGGGCACGTGTGCCGGCCGCGCCGGGGCCGAAAACTGAGTCTACGTAAATGTAGACAAGAAGCCGGGTAAGGCTTGCCTTACCTCGAAGTCGTTGTTACGTTTCCTGTCGTCCGGCCGTTCCAGCCGCCCCCGGACCCACCCCCTCACGTCATGTGCAGCTCCCGCCGCCGCCCCACGCCGGCGCGGTGATGCCACATGCCCGCGCCACTTCTCTCTCCCGTCCCCGGAAGGTCCGCCGTGCCCACCTGCCCTGCCCCGGTACGCCGTCTCGACCCCGTCACCGCCGCGGAACTCACCTCCGCCGCCGCGAAGCTGCTGGCCCGCCACGGCTCCGCCACCAGCCCCGCCCTGCTCGCCGACCTGCCCGCCGAGTGCGCCCGGCTGAGCGCGCCGCTGCGCCACCTGCTGCGTCCGGTCGACACCGCCGACGGCCTGTTCGTCCTGCGCGGCCTGGACCTCGACGACACCGAACTCGGACCGACCCCGGGACACTGGTCCACCGTCGCCGACGCCGGCGCCCGCTGGGACGTCGCCCTGCTGCTCGTCTCCACCCTGATGGGCACCCCCATCGCCTGGGACGGCCAGCAGGAAGGGCGGTTCGTGCACAACATCGTGCCCTCGCCGGGACACGAGAGCGAGCAGACCGGCGCGTCCAGCTCCGTGCTGCTCACCCCGCACACCGAGGACGCCTTCCACCCCGGCCGCGCCCACCTGCTGCTGCTGTGCTGCATGCGCAACCACGACGGCATCGCCACCACCGCCGCGAGCGTGCGCCTGACCGGGCTCGACCCGGCCGACCTGGACCTGCTGAAGCGGCCCGTCGCGCCGATCCTGCCCGACGACGCCTACGAGCAGGCCCAGCGGTTCGGCGGCCGCCCCGCCCCGGTGCCCACCCTCTTCGACAGCCCCGAGGGCCTGACCATGCGCTACGACCCCGCCTACACCCCGCTGGAGGAGACCGACCCGGTGTGGCAGGAGGCCTACGAGCGCCTCGGCCGGGAGCTGGCCCGGGTCTCGGTCGCGGTCAGCCTGGAGCCCGGCGACATCCTGGTCGTCGACAACGACACCGTCGTCCACGGCCGGGTCCCCTTCCGGGCCCGCTACGACGGTACCGACCGCTGGCTCAAGCGTGCCTCGGTCCGGGTCGAGGACCGCCCCACCCGCCCGCTCGCCGAGCACGACGAACACGGCTACGGCCAGGCCGCCCTCACCGCCTGGGCCTCCTGAACCGCCGGCGCGACGCCTCCGCCCTTCCGCCTCCGCCTCCGCCCTCCGCCCTCCGCCCTCCGCCCTCCGCCCTCCGAAAGGCCACACCCATGGACCGCGACGACACCACCCTGCGCGTACTGTCCACCAGTGACCTCGCCGGCCTGGACATCACCCTCGCCGACGTCGTCGACACCGTCGAACAGGCCTACCGCACCCTCGCCGCCGGGCAGTCCGACAACCCCCGCAAACTGACCGTCAAACCCGCCGACGGCCACTCCGTCTCCTACGCCATGCTCGGACGCGACGGCGTCCGCAACGTCGTCGCGGTCAAGACCTCGTACAAGCACGGCCTGCACGAGAGCCGCGAGAACCAGCACTACTACACGACGCTGACCATCTACGACGACGTCACCGGCCTGCCGGTCGCCATGATGGACTGCTCGCGGATCGGCTCCCTGCGCACCCCGGCCGTCTCCGCCCTGCTGGCCCGCGAGTGCGCCGCGCCCGGCGCCTCCACCGCGCTGGTGATCGGCACCGGCACCCAGGGCCGGCTGGCACTGCCGTTCCTGCTCACCACCCTCCCCGGGCTGGAGCGCCTCCTGCTGTCCGGCACCCACCCCGACGGCATCGCCGCCGTCCGCGCCGAACTCGACCGGCACTTCCCCGGCCGCGAGATCGAGCTGGTCACCGACCTCGCGGCGGCCGCCCGCGACGCCGACCTCGTCGTCGCCACCGCCGGTGGCCACACCACCGCCGCCGTCGAGGCCGAGCAGCTCAAGCCCGGCGCGACGGCGATCCTGGTCGGCCACGGTCTCGCCCCCTCCACCCTGCACCGAGCGGACCGGGTGATCGCCACCAGCGAGGCCCAGATGCGCGTCACCGGCACCGACATGGCCGACGCAGACGGGAAGTTCCCGGCCGTCGACCTGGAACTCCCCGCCGCGATCTCCGGGGCCGCCACCGCCCGCACCGCGCCCGACCAGCGGATCTTCGCCTACAACAGCGGACTCGTCGTCACCGACATCGCGCTGGGCCACCGCTTCGCCCAGCTCGCGACCGCCCAGGGGCTCGGGACCGAGGTGGCCCTGTGGCGCTGACCCTGCCCGCCCGCCAAGACCCGCTCACCCTGCCCGCCCACCCCGACCCGCTGGCCGACGGCCTGCACGCGAGCGGCCTGCTCCACGAACTCGCCCACGGCCTCGACGGCCCGTTCCACTACCTGCTGCCCGAACGCTTCGACGCCAACCTCGCCGCGTTCCGCGCCGCCCTGGCCGACACCGGTGTGGACGGCCACGTGTACTACGCGAAGAAGGCCAACAAGGCCTCCGTGTTCGTCGAACGCTGCGCCGAGGCCGGCGCCGGCGTGGACGTCGCCTCCCTCGGCGAACTGCGCGACGCCCTCGGCCACGGCGTGCGCGGCGAGGACCTCGTCGTGACCGGCCCCGCCAAGTCCGGGCACCTGCTGCGCGTCGCCGTCCGGCAGGGATCGCTGATCGCCGTCGACGCCCCCGACGAACTCCGGCGGCTGCTCGACCTCGGCGCCGGCCGCCCGGCCCGGGTCCTGCTGCGCCGCCACCCGCCGAACCAGCCCCGCAGCCGCTTCGGCCTCGACGAGGCACAGCTCGACCGGGCGCTGCGGGACTGCGCCGACGCGGGCGACCTGGTCCGGATGGAGGGCTTCAGCTTCCACCTGTCCGGCTACGACACCCGGCCGCGCACCGACCTCGCCGGGGAGCTGGTCGAACTGTGCCTGAAGGCCCGGACCCTGGGCCTGCCGGCGGACCGGATCAGCATCGGCGGCGGCTTCGCCGTCGACTACGTCGACGCCGCCGCCTGGGAGAGCTTCCTCGCCGAGCAGCGCCCCGGGCACTACCACGCCGACAAGGCCTTCGGCACCGGCGACTTCTACCCCTACCACTCCCCCGTCGCCGGCGCCGACGCGCTGCGCGCCGTGCTCGCCGGGAGCCCCGGTGGCACCGGGCCCGCCCTCGCCGAACGGCTGCGGCAGGCCGGGGTGACGCTGCTGCTGGAACCCGGCCGCGCCCTGCTCGACCGGGCCGGCTCCTCGGTCTTCCGGGTCCAGGGCGTCAAGGACCGCGCCGGGTACGGCATCGTCACCGTCGACGGCACCAGCCTCAGCCTGTCCGAGCAGTGGTTCAACAGCGAGTACCTGCCCGAACCGCGGTTGCTGCCCGCCCCCGGCGCCGGGACGGCGGAGGGGCCGTACCCCGCCTGCGTCGGCGGGGCCAGCTGCCTCGACTCCGACCTGCTGACCTGGCGCAAGGTTCCGTTCCCGGCCCGGCCCCGGGTCGGCGACCTGCTCGTCTACCCCAACACCGCGGGCTACCAGATGGACTCCAACGAGTCCCCGTTCCACGAACTGCCGCTGCCGCCGAAGGTCGTCGTCGACCGCCCCGGAGACGGCTCCCGGTACCGCTGGCGCCTGGACCGCTGAGGCGGTCCCGGGCCACCCGCACCACCCGCCGCACCACCCGTACTGTCCGCACCGCCCCACGGAGCCACGCCATGACCGACGCCCTGCACCGCCCCCCGGTGGTCAGCCGGATCTCCGACCTCATCGGCCGCACCCCGCTGTTCGAGCTCGCCCGGGCCGACAACGGCGCCCGCCTGCTGCTCAAACTGGAGATGTTCAACCCCACCGGCAGCGCCAAGATCCGGATGGCCCGTCAGATGGTCCTCGACGCCGAGGAACGCGGCGAGCTGCGCGAGGGCGGCCACATCGTCGAGTCCACCTCCGGCAACACCGGTCTCGGGCTCGCCGTGGTCGCCGCCGAACGCGGCTACCGCTTCACCGCCGTCGTCGACAACCACGCCGCCGTCGACAAGCTGCGCGGCATGAAGGCCATGGGCACCGAGCTGGTGTACGTCGACGCCGACACCGACGGCGAGGAGCTCCACACCGCCGCACGCGAGGAGCTCGCCGAGGAGATGGCCCGCGGCAAGGACAACACCTTCTTCACCGAGCAGCACAACAACCCGAGCAACGCGGTCGGCTACTACGCCGTCGGCCGCGAGATCGCCCAGGCCCTCGACCACCGGGTCGACGTGCTGATCGGCGCGGTCGGCACCGGCGGCGGCCTCTGCGGCACCGCCAGGGAGCTGCGCCGGAGCGTCCCGGACGTCACCGTCGTCGGCGTCGAACCCAAGGGCTCCATCGCCTTCGGCCCGCCCGCCCACGACTACTACCAGTCCGGCACCGGCACCCCCGAGGGCGCCAGTATCGGACTGCTCGTCGACTACGACCTCATCGACGAGGGCGTCAAGGTCGGCGACATCGAGGCCTTCGCCACCGCCCGGGTCGTCGCCCGCCGCACCGGGCTGCTCATCGGCGGCTCCGCCGGCGGCGTCGTCCACGAAGCCCTGCACCGACTGGGCCGGCAGGCGCCCGACACCGTTATGGTCGCCTTCGTCAACGACGGCGGCGAGAAGTACATGGACACCGTCTTCAACGACGACTGGATGACCGCCCGCGACCTGCTCGACCCGGCCGCCGAAGCCGCGATCGACGAGACGCTGACCAAACTCCGCACGAACTGGGACCGACCGTGAAGCAGACAGCAGTCCTCGCCCGCGACAGCCGCGCACTCGCCGCGCTCGCCGTCCCGCTCGCCCTCACCCAGCTCGCCCAGGTGGCCCTGACCACCACCGACACCGTCATGATGGGCGTGCTCGGCACCGAGGCCCTGGCGGCCGGTGGCCTCGCCCTGGTCGTCTTCAACCAACTGCGGACCATGGGCGTCGGCCTGGTCACCTCCGTCGGCAACCAGGTCGCGGCCGCCGCCGCGCGGGCCGAACGCGGCGAACGCACCGGCCCCGCCGCCCCGACCGGCCCCGCCGCCGCCGGGGCGGACGACGGCCACGAGGTCCGCGCCCTGGTCCGGGCCGCGATGGCCGTGGCGACACTCGCCGGGATCGCCGGCGCCGTCCTCATGGTCCTCGTCGGCCAGGCCGCCACCTGGCTGGGCCAGGACGCGGCCGTCGCCGAACGCGCCCAGAGCATGCTCGCCGCACTGGCCCCGGGCCTGCTGCCCTGCCTCTGGTTCCAGGCCGTCCGCCAGTTCACCGTCGGCATGCGCCGCCCGCAGGCCCTGCTGCGCATCACCGTCGCCGCGGTCGCCGTCAACGCCGGACTCGACTGGGTGTTCATCCACGGGACCTGGGGCCTGCCCGAACTCGGCCTCACCGGGGTCGGCGTCGCCACCAGCAGCGTCCACCTGCTCTCCTTCCTCGCCCTCCGGTCCTCCGCGCGGCGCGACCCCGGACTCGCGCCGCTGCTCACCCTGGACTTCTGGCGCGCCGACGCCGCCACCGTGCGCCGCCTGCTCCGCCTCGGCACCCCGATCGCCGCCACCTACGGCTCGGAGGCCGGCTTCTTCTCCGTCACGGCGCTGCTCGCCGGCAGCTTCGGCGCCGCCGCGCTCGCCGCCCACACCGCCGTCAACCAGCTGATCTACATCGTCTTCCAGGTCGCCGTCGGCCTCTCCCACGCCGCGTCCATCAACGTCAGCCGGGAACTCGCGCTCGGCGACCGCGCCGCCGCCCGCCGGATCAAGAACACCGCGCTGGCCTGCGGAGCCGCCGTCAGCACCCTCGTCGGCATCGTCTACCTCACCGCCCCCCGGCTCGTCCTGCGGCCCTTCTTCGACCCCGGAACCGCCGCCGACCAGCAGGGCCTGCGGATCGCGACCGGACTCCTGGCCGTCGTCGCCGTGCTGCAGTTCTTCGACTGCGCCCAGAACATCGGCGTCGGACTGCTGCGCGGGCTCGACGACACCGGCAGCGGCTTCCGCATCACCCTGATCGGCTACTGGGCCGTCGGCCTGCCCGCCGCCTGGCTGCTCGCCTACCCGCTCGGGGGCGAGACCCGCGGACTCTGGCTCGGGCTGCTGGTCGGCCTCGCCACCACCGCCGTCCTGCTGCTGCGCCGCTACACCCGCGCCCTCGACGCCGGGGCCGCCGTCGCCACCGCAGCCACGCCCGCACCTGATCCTTCACCCGCACCCGCGGAGCCGGAGCGGACAACCCCGGTCCCGTAGCCGACGACGGCCCGGCCGCCCCCCGGTGCGGGGCGGCCGGGCCGTCGGAGCGCCGGACCTACTGCGGGGTGACGTAGGCGCCGGAGATGCCGCCGTCCACGAGGAAGGTGTTGGCGGTCATGAAGGAGGAGTCGTCGGAGGCCAGGAAGGCCACCGCGGCGGCGATCTCCTCGGGCTCGGCGAAGCGGCCGAGCGGGATGTGCACCAGACGGCGGGCGGCGCGCTCCGGGTCCTTGGCGAACAGCTCCTGCAGCAGCGGGGTGTTCACCGGGCCGGGGCACAGCGCGTTGACCCGGATCCCCTCGCGGGCGAACTGCACGCCCAGCTCGCGGGACATCGCCAGCACCCCGCCCTTGGAGGCGCTGTAGGAGATCTGCGAGGTGGCCGCGCCCATCACCGCGACGAAGGAGGCGGTGTTGATGATCGAGCCCTTGCCCTGCCGCTGCATGTGCGGGATCGCGTACTTGCAGCACAGGTAGACGCTGGTGAGGTTGACCTCCTGGACCCGCTTCCAGGCGTCCAGGCCGGTGGTCAGGATGGAGTCGTCGTCCGGCGGGGAGATGCCCGCGTTGTTGAAGGCGATGTCGAGCCGGCCGTACTCGTCCACGGCCCGCTGGAAGAGGTCGCGGACGGCGTCCTCGTCGGTGACGTCGACCTGGACGAACAGGCCGCCGACCTCGTTGGCCGCCTTGGCGCCGGTCTCCGGGTCGAGGTCCGCGCAGACCACCTTGGCCCCCTCGGCGGCGAGCCGGCGGGCGGTCGCGAGGCCGATGCCGCTGCCGGCGCCGGTGATGACGGCCACCCGGCCGTCGAGTCGCTGGGTCATGCTGATCACTCCTCCGTGGAGATGAAGACGTTCTTGGTCTGGGTGAAGGCGTCGAGGGCGTCCGGGCCGAGCTCGCGGCCGAGCCCGGACTGCTTGAAACCGCCGAACGGCGTGGTGTAGCGCACCGAGGAGTGCGAGTTGACGGAGAGGTTGCCGGCCTCGACGCCGCGGGCGACCCGCAGCGCGCGTCCGACGTCCCTGGTCCAGACGGAGCCGGACAGCCCGTACTCGGTGGCGTTGGCGATGCGCAGGGCGTCCTGCTCGTCGCGGAAGGGCACCACCGCGACCACCGGGCCGAAGATCTCCTCGGTGAAGGCGCGGTCGTCGTGCCGCACCGGGGCGAGAACGGTCGGCGGGTACCAGAAGCCGGGCCCGTCGGGGGCGGCGCCGCGGAACGCCACGGCCGCGTCGTCCGGCACGTAGGAGGCGACCCGCGCCCGGTGGGCGGCGGAGATCAGCGGGCCCATCTCGGTCTTCTCGTCGGCCGGGTCACCCACCCGCACACCGCGGACGGCCGGTTCCAGCAGCGCCATGAAGTCCTCGAACACCGAGGCCTCGACCAGGATCCTGGACCGGGCGCAGCAGTCCTGGCCGGCGTTGTCGAAGACGGCGTAGGGCGCGGTCGCGGCGGCCTTGGCGAGGTCTGCGTCGGCGAACACGATGTTGGCGCTCTTGCCGCCGAGTTCGAGGGTGACCGGCTTCACCTGGGCGGCGCAGCCCGCCATGATCTCCTTGCCGACCCGGGTCGAGCCGGTGAACACGACCTTGCGCACGTCCGGGTGGGTGACGAAGCGCTGTCCGACGACCGGGCCCCGGCCGGGCAGGACCTGCAGCACGCCGTCCGGGATCCCGGCCGCGAGGGCGAGTTCGCCGAGGCGCAGCGCGGTGAGCGGCGTGAGCTCGGCGGGTTTGAGGACGACGGTGTTGCCGGCGGCGAGGGCCGGGGCCAGGGCCCAGGCGGCGATCGGCATCGGGAAGTTCCACGGCACGATGACGCCGACCACGCCGATCGGTTCCTGGAAGGTGAGGTCGACGCCGCCGGCGACGGGGATCTGCCGGCCGAACAGCCGTTCCGGGGCGGCGGCGTAGTAGTCGATGACGTCGCGGGCGTTGCCGGCCTCCCAGCGCGCGTTGCCGATGGTGTGGCCGGCGTTGGCGACCTCCAGGGCGGCGAGGTGTTCGCGGTCGGCGTCGACGGCGGCGGCGAAGGCCCGCAGCAGCCGGGCCCGGTCGGCGGGGGCCACCCGGCGCCAGGTGTCGAAGGCGGCCCGGGCGCGGGCCACGGCGGCGTCGGTCTCGGCGAGGCCGGCCAGTTCGACGGTGGTGATCACCTCCTCGGTGGCGGGGTTGACGACCTCGAAGAGGTCCGGTTCGGTCATGGGCTCGTCTCCCGGTGGCTGGCGGTGGTGAGGGCCTGGGCGGTCAGGGCTCGGAACAGGCGCGGGTCGTCGGGGTCGGTCTCCGGGTGCCACTGGACGCCGAGCGCGAAGCGGTGGCCGTCGAGTTCGAGTGCCTCGACGGTGCCGTCGGCGCCGTGGGCGGTGGGCCGCAGGCCGGTTCCCAGCCGGTCGACGGCCTGGTGGTGGTAGCAGGAGACCTCGGCGTCCGGCCCCAGGACGGTGGCGAGCCGGCTGCCGTCGGCCACCTCGACCCGGTGCCGGACGAACTGCGCGGGGACCTTCTGGTGGCTCCCATCGGGCAGGTGCTGGCGCAGGGTGCCGCCGAGTTCGACGTTGAGCAGCTGCATGCCGCGGCAGACGCCGAGCAGCGGGAGGCCGCGGTCCAGCGCGGAGCGCAGCAGGGTGCTCTCCCAGTCGTCGCGGGCGTGGTGGGGCGGGCCGGTGCGCGGGTCGGCCACGGCTCCGTACCTGGCCGGGTCGAGGTCCGGTCCGCCGGCGAGGACGAGGCCGTCCAGGGCGTCGAGGAGGTGTCCGGCCCCGCCGGGCTGGGGCGGCAGCAGGACCGGGGTGCCGCCCGCGCGGACGACGGCGTCGACGTAGGTCTGGGGCACCAGGGCGGCGCGCTGGTGCCAGACGGACCAGGACGCGTCGTCCTGGTAGGTGGTGATGCCGATCAGTGGCCGGCGCGGGTCGGCGCCGGTCACAGCCGCTCGAATCCGCGGCGCCGCTCCCAGTCGGTCACCGCGCGTTCGTAGGCGGCGAGTTCGGTGCGTCCGGCGTGGGTGTAGTGCCGGACGACGTCCTTGCCGAAGGCTTCGGTGGCGACGGCGCTGCGCTCGAAGGCGTCGACCGCGTCCCGCAGGTTGGCGGGCACCCTGGGGGCGTCGGAGGCGTAGGCGTTGCCGGTGAACTCCGGTTCGAGTTCGAGCTGCCGGTCGATGCCGTGCAGTCCGGCCGCGATCAGCGCGGCGACCGCGAGGTAGGGGTTGACGTCGCCGCCGGGGACGCGGTTCTCGAACCGCAGCGACGGCCCGTGGCCCACCACCCGCAGGGCGCAGGTGCGGTTGTCGCGGCCCCAGGCGACGGCGGTGGGTGCGAAGCTGCCGGGCACGTAGCGCTTGTAGGAGTTGACGGTGGGGGCGAGCAGCAGGGCGAAGTCGGCGAGGCAGGCGAGCTGCCCGGCGAGGAAGTGCTCCATCGTCCGGGAGAAGCCGTGCGGCCGGTCACCGGCGAACACGGGTGCGCCCCGCTCGTCGCGCAGGCTGAGGTGGATGTGGCAGGAGTTGCCCTCGCGTTCGTCGTACTTCGCCATGAAGGTGAGGCTGCAGCCCTCCTGGGCGGCGATCTCCTTGGCTCCGGTCTTGTAGACGGCGTGGTTGTCGCAGGTGGTGAGGGCGTCGGCGTACTTGAAGGCGATCTCGTGCTGGCCGAGGTTGCACTCGCCCTTGGCGGACTCGACGGACAGGCCCGCGCCGGCCATCTCGTTGCGGATCCGGCGCAGCAGGGGTTCGATCCGGCCGGTGCCGAGCACGGAGTAGTCCACGTTGTACTGGTTGGCCGGGGTGAGCCGGGCGTAGTCCTTGTCCCAGGCCTGTTCGTAGCTGTCCCGGAAGACGATGAACTCCAGCTCGGTGGCGGCCTGGGCGTGCCAGCCGTGGCCGGCCAGGCGGTCCAGCTGGCGTTGCAGGATCTGCCGCGGGGAGACGGCGACCGGGGTGCCGTCGTGGTGGAGGACGTCGCACTGGACCATGACGGTGGCGGGGTGCCAGGGCACGGTCCGCAGGGTGGCGAGGTCGGGGCGCAGTGTCAGGTCGCCGTAGCCGTTCTCCCAGGAGGAGATCTCGTAGCCGTCGACGGTGTTCATGTCGATGTCGACGGCGAGCAGGTAGCCGCAGCCCTCGGCGGCGCCTGGCACCACGTCGGCGAGGAAGTGCTCGGCGGCCAGGCGCTTGCCCTGGAGCCGGCCCTGCATGTCGGTCATGGCGAGCACGACGGTGTCGACGGTCCCGTCGGCGACGCGGGTGCGCAGCTCGTCGAGGGTGAGCCGGGGGCTGGTCATCGGACCTCCAGTTCGGTGTCGTGCGCGTCGGGTCCGGTCGGCAGGGCGTGGACGTGGGGTCCGGTGAACCAGTGCCGGGCCGAGGCCAGCCACCACACCCCGGCGAAGCCGACCACGACGGCCACGGCGACGGGGGTGTAGTTGAAGCTCTCGGCGGTGATCGGGGAGGCGGTGGGGAGCATGAACAGCACGGTGATCACCGCCGTCCAGCCGACCGCGAGGATGCCGATCGGCCGGCTCCACCGTCCCAGGTTCCAGGGGCCGGGGGTGAAGTCCTCGCCCTGGCGCAGCCTCAGGTACACCGGAATGACGTAGGAGATGTACAGGCCGATGACGGAGATGGAGGTCACGGCGGTGTAGGCGGTGGTGTTCCAGAGCGCGGGCAGGCCGAGCAGCAGGGCGCCGCCGGTCGCCAGCCAGACCGCGTTGGTCGGGGTCTGGGTGCGCGGGTCGATGCGGTGCCACAGCCGGGAGCCGGGCAGCGCGCCGTCCCGGGAGAAGGCGTAGATCATGCGGGAGTTGGCGGTGACGGAGGCCATTCCGCAGAAGAACTGGGCGCCGATCACGACCAGCAGCAGGAACTGGGCGCCGCCGGAGCCGATCGCGTCGATGAAGATCTGGGCGGGCGGGACGCCGGTGTCGCTGTCGAGCGCGCCGTCGTAGTCGCGGATCGCGAAGGTGATGCCGAGCAGCAGGACCCAGCCCGCCGCCAGGGAGACGGTGATGGCGTTGACGATGCCGCGGGGGCCGGAGCGGGCGGCGTCGCGGGTCTCCTCGGTCATGTGCGCGGAGGCGTCGTACCCGGTGAGGGTGTACTGCGCCATCAGCAGGCCGATCATCGCCACGTAGAACTGGTTCCGGAAGCCGGTGCCGTTGACGAACTCGGTGAGGACGAAGGACGCCGGGGCGTGCTGGTCGGGGAGTACCGCGAGGGCGCCGACGATGACCGCGACGCCCACCAGGTGCCACCACACGGACACGCTGTTGAGGAGGGCGACGAGGCGCACGCCGCGGGTGTTGAGCAGGCCGTGCAGCAGCAGGATGACGGCGAAGATCTCGATGGTGTGCACGGGGCTGGCCTCGATGCCGAAGCGCAGTGTGAGGAAGGCGTTGGTGAAGAACGCGGCGCCGAAGTCGACGCCGGCGGTGACCGCGACCTGGCCGAGGAAGTTGAACCAGCCGGTGAACCAGCTCCAGGCGGCGCCCCGGCTGCGGCTCAGCTTGGCGGCCCAGTAGTAGAGCCCGCCGGCCGTGGGGTAGCTGGAGCAGATCTCGGCCATGGCGAGCCCGACGCAGAGGGTGAACAGGCCGACCACCGGCCAGCCCCAGACGATCAGGGCCGGGCCTCCGGTCCTCATGCCCGTGCCGTAGAGGGTCAGGCAGCCGGAGAGGACCGAGACGATGGAGAAGGAGACGGCGAAGTTGGAGAAGCCGGACATCGAGCGGGCCAGTTCCTGGGTGTAGCCCAGCTCGCGGAGGCGTTGTTCGTCGTCGGAAACGGGGGTGGTGCTTTCCGGAAACACGGTGGGGGAATGCTGGTCGGTCGAGTGGGTACCGGTCGGTCGTGCGTCGGGTGAGCGTGCGTCGGTCATGGGCACCCCAGGGGGTTGAGGGTGTGCCGGGGCGGGCAGGGCCACGACGGCGTGGCCCACCCGGCCGGGCGGGTTCGACGGTCGGACGGCTCTTCAATGGTCTGGAACCAGACCATTGGGTGGGTGAGCAGCATCGTTCCGGCTGAGCCGGGGCCGCGTCAAGGGCCGACACCGAGAACGGGACGCAACGAGGTCCGACGACCGCCCGTAGGTACGATTCCGGGCGTGGACCTGGACCAAGCACGTGAGCAGGCACGGCTCGACTGGCAGGCCGGTGCGATCTTCCGCCCGGTCCGCACCGGCAACGCCTTCGAGGAGACCGTCGAACGGCTGCTCCAGGCGATCAAGCTCGGTGTCTTCGGCCACGGCGACCGGCTGCCCGCCGAACGGGACCTCGCCGCACGACTGGGCGTCAGCAGGGAGACCCTGCGCGAGGCGCTGCGCACCCTCCAGCAGGCCGGCTGCGTCGAGCCCCGCCGCGGCCGCTACGGCGGCACCTTCGTCACCTACCGGATGCCCGCGCCCGACGTCGCCGACCTCCGCCGGGCCGCCCGCGACCTCGGCGGCGCGCTGGAGGACGCGCTGACCTACCGCCAGGTCCTGGAGACCGGCGCCGCCGAGGCCGCCGCCCGCCGCACCCTCACCACCGACCAGCGGGCCCGGCTGGAGAGCCGGCTCGACGAGCTGGAGCACGCCCCGCCGGACCAGTACCGCCAGCTCGACTCGCGCTTCCACCTCGCCATCGGCGAACTCACCGGCTCCCCCACCCTGGCCGCGGCCATCGCCGAGGCCAGAATGCGCCTCAACGACCTCCTCAACGCCATCCCCATGCTGGAGCGGAACATCGAGCACGCCGCCGAACAGCACCGCGCCATGGTCCGGGCCATCCTCACCGGAGACGGCGACGCCGCCCGCCGCGCCACCGAGGAACACCTCGCCGCGACGGCCGCGCTGCTGCGGGGCTTCCTGGCCTGAGGCTCCCGCCCCGGGCCGAACCCGGACCGAAACCGGGCCGGACCCGGACCGAAACCGGGCCGGACCCGGACCGAAACCGGGCCGGACCCGGACTGGACCCGCCCCGGGCCGGACCCGGGCCGGCCGCGACCCGGGGGTCCCGGCCGGCCCGGGCACTACGCCCCGGTCAGGACGCGCACTCCCGGCAGATCGGCCGGCCGTTCTTGTCCTCGCCCGCGAGCTGCGCGCGGTGGTGGACCAGGAAGCAGGTCATACAGGTGAACTCGTCCGCCTGGAGCGGCACGACCCGCACGGTGAGCTCCTCGCCCGACAGGTCGGCACCCGGCAGCTCGAGCCCCTCAACGGCCTCGGGCTCCACGTCCACCGAGGAGCTCTGCTTGTCGTCCCGCTTGTTCTTCAGAGCCTCGATACTGTCGTCGCGTCCCTCGTCGCCGGTGTCGCGCGGGGCGTCGTAGTCGGTTGCCATGGTGCTGTCTTCTCCTTGAGCGTCGCTTCCGGCATCGCATCGTGCCACCTGCCGGCCCACGGAGCATCCACCGCACACAAAAGCGCGGCCGATCCCACCCGTGGCGCCCCACCATCTCATCCGCCGCACCGCCGGACGCGCGAAGCCCCACCCATGATCCACCCATCGGCGGACCCGACGGCGTCCCGGGCGTCGGATCCGGGCCCGGCACGGGCGAGCTGACGCCCAGCCGGACGCCGGGCACTCCCGGACCGGTCCGCCCGGATCGGCCGGTAACAAAGGTTGTCGTTTGAGATTTCGGTAACTAGAGTTGTCGCATGACGTCGATCGAGATCACCCCCGAAGAGCGGGCCGAACTGGTCAAGGCCCTCACCGGCGCCCTCGACCCGCTCGCGACGGCCGTTCGCTCCCGCCGGTCGGGGCTGTCCACCGCCCGGATGTGGGACGCCGACCCGGTCGAGGTGACGCTGTCCGTCCTCGCCGCCTGGAAGGTGGTCGACGGGGAGGTCAGGCGGCTGACGGCGCTCGCGGCGGCGGCGGCCGGCTCCTACGGCGCGAACTACGAGCAGCTGGGCGCGGCCTGGGGCATGACCCGCCAGGGCGCGCGCAAGAAGTGGCCGGAGGCGGTCCCCCGCCCCACTGCGGCGCGGACCGGCCCTTCGCTCGAACTGTTCGGCGGACACGCCGAATTGACGCAGGATCAACGATCGGGCGGCTGGTCCTGGACGGCCGAGGGCGCGGACGGGACGCTCGGCGCCGCCGGGGACGGCACCCGGTACGCGACGAAGGAGGAGGCCGCCGCCCACGCCGGGGCCTTCCTCCGGGAGCATGTCGTCACGCTCCCGTAGGGCACCGGCGCCCCGGCCTGCCGGGCCGGGCCGGCAGGCCGGAGTGGGCGGGCACGGGTCGGCCGTCCCGGGCCGACGATCCGGGGTCGGCGCGGACGGAGGGTCAGCGGCCCGGGGTCAGCGGCCGGCGCTCCTGAGGACGGCGAACGGGGCCCCGAACGGATCGAGGAACATCGCCAGCCGGCCCACGCCCGGGGCGTCCATGGCGGGAATGATGACGGTGGCGCCCAGCTCCCGGGCCCGGGCCAGGGCGGCGTCGCAGTCCTCGACCTCGAAGTAGGGGTGCCACTCGGACGTCGATCCCGCGTCCAGGTGCATCTGCTGCAGCTGCAGGATGCCACCGTGCGCGGTCCCCCCGCCGCCGGTCCCCCCGCCGCCGGCCGGCCCGACGACGGTGTAGACGATGCCCCCGCCCATCGGCCGGTCCGTGCCCTCCCAGGCCAGGACGCTGCCGTAGAACCTCCTCGCCGCCGCACCGTCGGTGGTGTAGAGCTCGACCCAGCTCACGCTGCCGGGCTCGTCGACGAGGTCCAGGCCGTCCCTGTCGCCCGGTTCCCACACGGCGAACTCGGCGCCGGTCGGATCCGTGAAGCCGGCCGTCCGTCCGGCCGTGAACACCTGCGCCGGCGGGAAGCGGACGACGCCGCCCGCCGCCTCGACGGCCCTGGTGGTGGCATCGGCGTCCGTCGTGCGGAAGTACACCGTCCACGCGGACCCCGCGCCCTCCTCGGTCAGCGGCCCGACGGCGGCCACCGTCCGGCCGTCCTTCCGCAGGAAGCCGTACCCCCCGGCCTCCGGCCCGGCGGAGACGAACTCCCAGCCGAACAGGCCGCGGTAGAAGGCCGCGGCCGCGGCGACGTCGGGCGTCCCCAGGTCGAGCCAGTTCAGCCCGCCCGGGAGCCGGGTGGAAGTCAGCATCTGGTGCTCCTGTCGTCCGTGGTCTCCTCCCGGGCCCGCCGGGCCCGGGAGCCTGCGACGAGCCTGGCCGCGGCACCGCCGCACCCGGCGCACCGGCCCCCCGGGGTCAGCCGTTCGGCCGTGCCACCGCACGCGGGCGGCGGGCGACGGCGAGCAGGTGGAGGCTGAGGACCAGCAGTTCCGGCCGGGTGTCGGCGAACCGGGCGGCGGCGAGGGCGGATTCGAGTGCCCGCCCGCCGAGGTCCGTCGTCCCGGTACGGCGCTCCTCCGCCCGCAGCCCCTCGAACGCCGGTCCGTGCAGCCCGTGGAGCGACACGACCTCCAGGCCCGCCCGGTGGGCTTCGGCGGGGAGCTCGGACGGGTCGTGGTAGTAGGTGGTCGGGCCGTCCCGGCGGACACGGAGGCCGGTGGCCGCGATGTCCGGCGCCACCTCCGAGTGCGGGTCGAGGAGCTTGGCATAGCGGTTGAGCACGGCCGCGGCGACCGGGCCGCCGGGTCGGACGACGCGTGCGGCCTCCTGCCAGGCGCGGTCGCGGTCGGCGGCCTCCGGCAGGTGGTAGAGCGGGCCGAGCAGCAGTACCGCGTCGAACGAGCGGTCCGCCCGGTCGAGGGAGCGCGCGTCGCCCACCTCGGCCGCCAACCCCAGGGCGCGGGCCTGCCGGACGTGCCGCTCCACCGGGTCGATCACGAGCACCCGGTAACCGCGGTCGGCGAGCAGACGGGCATGGACACCGGGCCCTCCGCCGACGTCCAGGACGGAGGCGGGCGGGGGCGGCAGGTGGACGCGCAGGATCTCCTGGGTCCGCATCAGTTCGATCGTGCCCACGGTGCGCCCGGAGGTGAGGCGGCCGGCCTCGTCGCCGCCGTCGTAGTAGGCGGTGATGTCGGGCAGGAGTGCCACGTCGACCTCCGGTGGGGGGGAACGGGAGAGCCCGGGAGCGGGAGAGCAGGTGGCCGTGTCCGGCCATTCACCGTATAAGTTGCGGCCAGCTGCGATGTACACAGTTGACTGTTCTTTAGCAATGAATTGCTCGGCCATGAGTCAATTCGATCAACTCCTCTGTCATGTTCTAGCCAGCGTTCCAGATCCCGGAACGCGATGGCCCCTAGCCGGCCCCCACAGCCGGCCGGAGGAGGATCCCTTGCGCCCCCGTACCCTCGCGCTCGCCGCGGCGATAGCCGTGCTGCCGCTCACCGCCGTCTCGCTCGGCGTCTCCACCGCACAGGCCGCAGCCCCCCACGCCGCCCCGCGCGTCACCCTTCCGAACACCGTCAACCCGGCGGTGGCCCAGTCGGAGAAGAAGGGCGACGTCCCCGCGGAGCAGCAGATATCCGTGTCCGTCAGCCTCAAGCTGCGCGACGCCGACGCGCTCGAGCGCTTCCTGACCGCGGTCGGCACCCCCGGTGCGCCGGAGTTCGGCCGGTACCTGACGCCGGAGCAGTTCACCGACCGGTTCGGACCGGCCCCGGCCGCCGTCGACCAGGTCAGGGCCTACCTGACCGCACAGGGCCTGACGGTCACCGAGGTCAGTGCCAACCGCCAGGTGGTCAACGCCCGCGGCACCGCCGCCCAGGTCTCGCAGGCCTTCGGCACCCACGAGAGCGCTTACGTCGACCCGCGGACCCAGCGGTCCTTCTTCGCCAACGACGCGGCCGCCTCCGTCCCGTCCGACCTGGCCGCTGCCGTCCAGGGCGTCAGCGGTCTGGACAACCACCCGGTCCGCAGGACCCACCTGGTCCAGCCGGGCTCGCCCGCCTCCGACGCCGCCCCCGGGACCGCCCCCGGAGCCGCTCCCGGCGCCGTCGCCGCGAGCCCGGGCGGACTGTCCCCCGCCCAGTACACCGGTGCCTACAACCTCAACCGGACCGGCGCCGACGGCACCGGCGTCACCGTGGCCCTGTGGGAGTTCGACGGCTACAGCAAGTCCAACCTGAGCACCTACGACTCGCAGTACGGCCTCTCCGGTCCGGCCGTGTCCACCGTGTCGGTCGACGGCGCGAACTACGACTCGCGGCCGGGCGAGGGCCAGGGCGAGGTCGAGCTGGACAGCGAGATCGTCCGCGGCGCCGCGCCCAAGGCCACCCAGCTGATCTACGAGGCGCCCAACAGCGACCAGGGCGAGATCGACATGGCCAACAGGATCGTGGCCGACAACCGGGCCTCGGTCATCTCCATCTCGTGGGGCTCCTGCGAGCCGGACACCACCCCGGCCTCGATGACCGCCGTCGACAACGCCTTCAAGCAGGCCGCCGCCCAGGGCATCTCGGTCTTCTCCGCCTCCGGCGACGACGGCTCCCGCGACTGCACCCGCTCCACCAGCGGATCCACCGTCAAGGCGGTCGACTTCCCGGCCTCCAGCCCGCACCAGACCGGTGTCGGCGGCACCAACCTCAAGGTCTCCGGCGGCAACGCCTACTCCTCGGAGAGCGCCTGGAGCACCGCAGGCGGCGGCGTCTCCACCGTGTTCGCCAAGCCGGGCTGGCAGACCGGCACCGGGATCAACGGCACCATGCGCACCGTCCCGGACGTGTCCTCCAACGCCGACCCGCAGAGCGGCTTCGCCGTCTACACGGCCGGCGGCTGGCAGGTCTACGGCGGCACCAGCGCGGCCGCCCCGCTGTGGTCCGGCTACGCCGCCCAGTTCAACCAGAAGGCCAAGGCCGCCGGGCAGCCGGTCCTCGGCGAGGCGAGTCCGCGGCTGTACGCGCTCGCCAACAGCGCCGGCTACGCCTCCGCCTTCCACGACGTCACCACCGGTGCCAACCAGGACTTCTCCACCCGGACCGGCTACGACCAGGTCACCGGCTGGGGCAGCCCGGTCGCCGACGCCCTGACCACCGCCCTGCTCGGCGGCGGCACCACCACCCCGCCGACCGGCGGCTGCACCGCCGCCCAGCTGATCGGCAACGGCGGCTTCGAGACCGGCTCGGCCGCCCCGTGGACCGCCTCCAGCGGCGTGGTCGACAACAGCGCCTCCGAGGCGGCCCACTCGGGCAGCTGGAAGTCCTGGATGAACGGCTACGGCTCGGCGCACACCGACTCGATGTCGCAGACCGTCTCCGTCCCGGCCGGCTGCAAGTCCGTCTCGCTCACCTTCTGGCTGCACATCGACACCGCGGAGACCGGCTCCACCGCCTACGACAAGCTGACCGTCCAGGCCAACAGCACCACACTGAAGACGTACTCCAACGCGGACGCGGCGGCCGGCTACACCCAGCGGACGCTGGACCTCACCTCCTTCGCCGGGCAGACGGTGACGATCAAGTTCACCGGCACCGAGGACTCCTCGCTCCAGACCGGCTTCGTGGTCGACGACGTCGCGCTGAACGTCGGCTGAGCCCGAGCCGGTCGAAGCGGACCGGCCGGCCGCGCCGCCCCTCCATCCCCTCCGTCCCTTCCACCCCATCCCCCATCCCCCGCCGGGGCGGCGCCGTCAGGGCCCGCCCCGGCGGTGTCGTCTGCGGGGCGGGCCCGAGCAGGGGCGGGCACGAATCACATGCTCCCGTGAGGACTCCCGAGGACGCGCGGGGACGCGCGGGGACTCCCGAGGACGCCCGGGCGACGCCCCGGTGGTGCACCGGGAGCGTTCCCGCCGCGTGAACGGGTGTACACGGAGGGGCGTTCGGGCCGCGGACCGGCGCACGGGGCGAAACGGTGTCGATCATCGGGCCCGGAGGTGGATATCGTGTCGGGCGATGCCGTGTCGCCGACTTCCCGGCGCGCGGTCTTACGCCATTGTCAGGAGAGATCTGGGTGAAGTCCCGTATCACAGCGCTCCGCAGCGCCGCAGCCGTCGCGGTGGCCGTCCTCATGACGGCGCCCGGTGTCGGCTCGGCGGGAGCCGCGCCTGCCGGGGGGCCGGACACCAAGGCGGTGACGTACCAGGGCCACGTCTTCCAAGTGCCCTCGAGCTGGGCGGTGGTGGACCTCGCGGTCGACCCGCAGGCCTGTGTCCGTTTCGACCAGCACGCCGTCTACCTCGGCCACCCGGGCGACCAGCAGGTCTGCCCGCCACGACTGATCGGCCGCACCGAGGCGCTGCTGGTCGAGCCCGCCGCCGCCGCGGCGCCGGACCGGGAGGGTTCCAACCCGGTCGCCCACACGGTCCGGGCCAACGACGGCGTGGTCGCGGTGACCGGCACGTACGACACGGACCAGGCGCTGGTGCGGCGGATCATCACCGGCGCCGGCCTCGTCCCCGCGCCGCAGCACCAGCCCGCGCCGACGCCGGCGCCCGCCGGGCCGGGGTCGCGGACGCCGGTCGCGCCGCGCTCCTCGGCCGCCCAGGCCGCACCGGCCGACTCCGCGCGGGCCGCGGCTCCGGCCGCCGCACCCGCTGCAGCACCCGCTGCCGCCGCCGCGATACCCGCGTCGGCGACCAACTACACCGGCAAGGGCTTCGACGCCTGCACGGCACCCTCCGGTGCCGCGATGAACGCCTGGATGACGGCCTCCCCGTACCGGGCGGTCGGCATCTACATCGGCGGGTCCAAGCGGGCCTGCGCCCAGCCGAACCTCACGGCCTCCTGGGTCCAGCAGCAGGCGTCCGCCGGCTGGGCCTTCATGCCGCTGTACGTCGGCGTGCAGGCTTCGAAGATCGTCGCCCCCGCCGCCGAGGGCGCCAACGCCGCCGCCGACGCGGCGGCCCAGGCGCAGAGCCTCGGCTTCTCCCCCGGCGCGGTCCTCTACTACGACATGGAGGCCTACAACACGCCGCAGTACACCGCCCCGGTGCTGGCCTTCCTCACCGCCTGGACCAACGAGCTGCACGCCTGGGGTTACAACTCCGGCGTCTACAGCAGCAGCTCGTCCGGCATCAAGGACCTCGTCGCCAACGCCGGCAACAGCGCCTACACCATGCCCGACGCCGTCTTCAGCGCCAACTGGAACGGCCGGGAGGACACCGAGGACCCGTGGATCCCGGCGGGCTACTGGTCCAACCACCAGCGCGCCCACCAGTACGCCTCGCCGACGGCCGCGGAGACCTGGGGCGGCTTCTCGATCGGGATCGACCAGGACTACCTCGACATCCAGTTGAACGGCGCCCCGCCGTCGCAGTCCTCGGGGCTGTTCCTCGGCGTGCGCCAGAGCTCGGGCAACTGGCCCGGCTTCAATCCGCTGACCGGCGGGGCGGGCGTCTTCCGCGGCTCCGAGGTGGCGATCGCCGGGCTGCCCAACGGCTCCTCGCAGGAGCTCGGCATCGGTCTCGACGGCCTGCTCTACCACGGGACCCGCGCCGCGAACGGCAACTGGTCCGGCTTCGCCCAGCTCCCCGGTAACGGCACGCCCACCATGGCGGCGTACCGGGCCGCCGTCGCGGGCCTGCCGAACGGCTCGTCCCAGGTACTGGCCGTCGGCAACGACGGCAACGTCTACCACGAGACCCGCTTCGCCGACGGCAACTGGTCCGGCTGGGCCGCACTGCCCGGGATCGGCACCCCCACCATGTCGGCCGGGGCCGTCGCCATCGCCGGACTGCCCGACGGCTCGTCCCAGGTACTGGCCATCGGCAACGACGGCAACGTCTACCACGAGACCCGCTTCGCCGACGGCAACTGGTCCGGCTGGGCCGCACTGCCCGGCGTCGGCACCCCCACCATGTCGGCCGGGGCCGTCGCCATCGCCGGACTGCCCGACGGCTCGTCCCAGGTACTGGCCATCGGCAACGACGGCAACGTCTACCACGAGACCCGCTTCGCCGACGGCAACTGGTCCGGCTGGGCCGCACTGCCCGGCAACGGTACCCCCACCATGGCCGCGCGGACGGTCGGCATCGCCGGACTGCCCGACGGCTCCTCGCAGGTGGCGGTCGTCGGCGGTGACGGCAACGCCTACCACAAGACCCGCTTCGCCAACGGCAACTGGTCCGGCTTCGGCGCTGTCCAGGGGCCGTACGGCGGGAGCGTCTTCCCCGCCCAGCGCGCCGCGATCGCCGGCCTGCCGGACGGTTCCAGCCAGCTCGTGATCACCCGCGGCTGAACCCCGCGACACGCTCCACCCGGCGCCCCGTCCCCGGCCTGTCCGGGGGCGGGGCGCCGGGCTTCGGCGGCCCGGCGCCGGGCTTCGCCGGCCGGACTCCGTCCGGCCCCTGGGCAAAGCGCGACGGGTTCCCGACAATGGGCACGTTCCGTCGTTCCTCCCGTTCCGTCCCCACCCACCCGACGGGGGTACCGCGCCGTGTCCTTGACCATGCGTACGACGATCAGCCGCCGGTCCTTCGCCCGCGGGGCCGTGCTCGGGGCGCTCGCCGCCGGCGGCCTGGCGGTCGGCTCACCCGGCGCCCGGGCGGCCGACCTGCCGGGCGGCTCCGACTGGCTGGCGGCCGTCGACCCGCGAGTGCCGCTCGCCCGGCTCACCCTGCCCGGCACCCACGACACCTGCTCGTTGTACGGCGGGCCGCTGACCCAGACGCAGACCCTGGCGCTGCCCGCTCAGCTGGCGGCCGGGGTGCGGTTCCTCGACATCCGCTGCCGGGCGATCGACGGAGTGCTCGCGATCCACCACGGGCCGGTGTTCCAGCAGGTCTTCTTCGGCGACGTGCTCAACCAGTGCCAGGCCTTTCTCGCCGCCCACCCCGGCGAGGCCCTGGTGATGCGGGTCAAGCAGGAGTACTCCACCGTGTCCGACACCGAGTTCGGCGCCCTCTTCGCCGACTACCAGCGCCGCTGGCCGGGCCTGTTCCGGACCGAGGACCGGATTCCCGCGATCGGCGAGGTCCGCGGCCGGGTCGTCCTCCTCGCCGACAACGCCGGCCTGCCGGGCGTCCGCTGGGGCGGCGGGCGCACCGACATCGAGGACGACTACGACATCGGCACCATCTTCGACCTCTATTCGCGCAAGTGGCCCGAGGTCTCGGCCCACCTGACCGCCGCCCGCACCGCCACCGACCCGCAGCGGCTCTTCCTCACCTTCACGTCCAGCTCCGGCTGGGGGCTCTGGCCCCGCCAGGCCGCCGACGCGATCACCCCCAAGCTGCGGTCCTACCTCGGCGGCCTGGACCGCTCCACCCGCCCGGTGCTCGGCACCGTCCCGGCCGACTTCGTCACCGCCGACCTGGCGCGCTCGCTCTACGCGCTGAACTTCGGCGTCTGAGACAGCGGCGGCCCGCGACCCGGGCCGCCGTGTCAGCCCCCCGTGCGGGAGGCCAGACAGACGGCGATGTCCTCCAGACGGTCCTCCGCCCGGCCCGCGCCGAGCGCCGGGAGCACCTGCCGCGGGATCACCCGCTCGGCGAGAAGGTAGCAGCACGAGGGTGCCGTCCCCCCGGGCACGCTGCTGGCCACCACCGCTGCCGTGGGATGGGGCCAGGCACGGGGATCGTCCGCGCCCTGCGGAGTGACGATGATGATGGCCCACCAGGTGCCGGTTCCGTCGGGGACGTAGCGTTCGAGGCTTCCCAGCGGGAAGACGTCGTCGGGGGACAGTTGGGCGTCGGGCTCCCAGCCGGCAGCCAGCGCGGGGCGGGCACGGTAGAGCGCGTCGCGGTCCGGGAAGAGCGCCGGCGGGGCGCCGATGTGGCTGAGCGCCCCGTCGAGCCACGCGCGGTACAGCGGATCGGTCAGCGTCCTCCACCAGGTGAAGGCCTCCACGCCCGCCATCGACCGGAAGACCGTGCACGCCTGATCGGCTACGCGCAGGAACGCGGCCGCCGCCGCGCCCGTCTCCGTGGCCCGCTCCTCGCAGATCGCCCACTCGGCCCGCATGCTGCAGGTCGCGTGGACCCACGCCTCCCAGTCGATCCGGCTCTCCTGCGGCTGTGGCCGGTCGCTCGGCGCGGTCCGGGAAACGGCCTCCCGGACCGCGCCGGCGAGCACGGCGGCGGCGTGCTTGGCGCCCCGCCCGCACAGCTCGGCCTCCGCCCCGCCCGGCCCGGGCCCGCGGTGCTGCCGGCCGAGTCGTTCGGCCTCCCCGCAGAGCAGCTCGATCCGGTGCAGCCAGTAGAGCGCGTCGGGGAGTCCGGGCCCACCGTCCCCGGTGCCTCCCGTCCGGGTCCGAAGATCCAGCGGAAGCCGGCGGAGGACTTCGTCGTCCGGGCTCCGGCCCGGTCCCGGTTGCACACCGGCGTACATACCGCATTCCTCCTCTCAGTGTGCGCGCCGGGGTCCTCCGCCCACCGGCGTCGCCCGCCCGCCGCCGTACGGGGTGGCGCACGGCGGACGACCACGGGCGAACGGCTGACGGCTGACGGCTGACGGCTCAGCCGACGACTCTCAGGGCGAGCGCGGGGCAGCGCCGTACGGCCCGCACCGCGTTCGCCCGCTCCTTCTCCTTGAGCGGCATGTCCGCCGACGACGGGTAGCCGTCGGGTCCCAGCTGGACGACTCCCGGCAGCACGTCCGCGCAGAGCCCGTGCGCCCGGCACAGCGTCCAGTCGACCAGCAGTCGTTGCGTCACCTTGCCGACGTCCTTGCCGTCGACCGGGAGCACCCCCAGGACCGGCCGCCCGCAGCCGCCCTCGTAGACGTGTCGGCCGACGTCCTCCGGGAAGGCCTTGAGCGCCGAGGACACGAACCGGGAGGTACCGTCGGGGTGCGAGCACGCCCCGCGCCCGAGCACGCCCCGGACGTGGGAGAAGACGGCGTCGTAGGCCGCCTGTCCCCCGTAGGTCGTCAGCGCCTCCAGCTCGTCGGCCAGCCTGGCCAGGCCCCAGACGCACGGGCCGCACTGCTGTGCCGACTCCCCCGCCATGTAGCGGGCGACGCGGGCCGTCTCCCCCAACGGGCAGGTCTCCTCGGGCAGTGGCAGGACGGCGCCCGCGCCGAGCGTCGCACCCAGTGCCTTCAGGGCTTCCCGGGAGACCAGGGCGAGTTCGCCGGCCGCGGGGCTCAGCCACATCCCGTGGTATCCGCCCACCAGCAGCCCTTGGCCGACCGACATGCCGCACATCTGCAGCAGGTAGGTCAGGGGCGCTCCGGTGGGAGCCTCGACAACGGCCTCGCCGGCCACGGTGAGCATGGCCGTCCCCGGCTCGTCGGGAAGGCCGACCTCGGCGTAGCCCTGTGCGCCCAGCCTTGCCGCGACAGCCAGTTGGGCGAACGTCTCGGTGTTGGAGAGCAGTGTCGGCCGGCCGTTCAGTCCCCGCTCGCTGGTCCGTACCTTCCGGCCGGAGGGCAGGGCCGGGTTGTTGTTGAGCCCGTTGGTGAGGGCCGACCCCTCACCGGTGACGAACCGCTCCGGGAGTTGCTCGACGCGCATCCGCACCGAGAGCGATCGCCGTTCGTCCATGGCTTGTTGCACCGAGGCCAGCACGTCCGCCCGCGCGACGCCGACGGCGACCTCGTCGGCACGCAGGGCGACCGCGGCGATCTCCGCGCCGTCCAGCACCAGGTGCGGGGCGTTGAGCAACAGTGCGGTGTCCTTGAGACAACTGGGTTCACCCTCGGCACCGTTGACGACGACAGCCGGGTCCCCCTGGGTGTTCCGCAACGCGTCCACGACGGCCTGGAACTTGCGGGCGAAGGGGAAGCCCGCGCCGCCGCGGCCGCGCAGGTCGACGGTGCGTGTGAGAGTGACCACCTCCTCGGAACTGAGGACCGGCACCGGGCCGTGGACGGCGAGGTGCCGCGCGCGGTCGAGGCGTCCGGCGTCGGTTCCGGCCAGCAACCGGGCCGGGCCGAAGGAACTGACGGTGGGCCGGATCTCGTTCACGGGCCGTCGCCCGGACGGACGGTGGTCGCGGCGGGCGGCCTGGGCCCGCCATCGGGGCGGGGCGCTGTCGTCGCGGGCCGGCCCGGCAGGGTCGTCCCCGGCCCGGCGGTGGGGGGCCTGCCGTTGTTCGAGCGCAGCTTGAGGACGAGCACCAGGGCGACGGCCACCAAGCAGCACACGTAGGAGACCGTGACCCAGTCCTTCCCCTCCCGACCGGCTCTCAGGCCGTGCACCAGGGCGGCCCCCCAGGCGAGGTAGGAGGTCATGTGCAGGAGCCGCCAGACCAACGCGCCGCGTTGGGAGGCGAAGCGGCTGCGGGCGGCACCGGTCACCGCCACGCCGACGAACCCGTAGCCGGCGAGCGTGCCGAGACCGACGAGCACGGGTTGCGCGGCGTCACCGAACGGCAGGGCCGCGGCCACACCCGTCGTGTGCCGTTCGGCGACCTTGATCCAGATGTGCAGGGCGAGGAACGCGAGCCCGGCAACGGCGAGAACCCGGTGAACGCTCTGGGAAACCAGCCTGTGGTCGGAGTAGAGGAGGAAACGGTCGGTGGAGAGCAGGCCCCACAGGACGGCCGAGCTCAGGCACACCAGCGCGAGTACGCCCGCGCCGAAGTCGAGGAACTGCCGGACTCCGGTGGAGAGCCGGACCGCTCCCAGGTAGACCGCCACGAAGCCGACGGCACCTGTCACCGGGGCGAGCGTGCGGACCAGCCGCCGGCGCAGTTCCCGCGACGGCGCCGGGGCCGGCCCCGGCGCGGCGCCGGCAGGGCGGGCGGCGCGCTTGGTACGCGCCCTGATCCGCCGATTGGAGGAGGACATACATGTGCCTTTCGTTGTCGATTCTTCGCACGACCGCCTCGCTCAGCCGCCGTGCGCGTGCCGGTCGTCCGTCCCGTCGGCCGTGCCGTGCGGAGCTCCCGTCCTCAGGGCGCCGCCCAGCCGGTCCCGGAGCGGCGCCAGGCACTCGGTCGGCCAGGCGGCCAGCACCCAGTTGCGGCCGGTGAGGTAGGTACCGCCGTAGTCGGTCGCCAGGTCGAGCCACTGCCGACGGCCGTCGTCGGCCGCGAAGGTGACGATGCGGTACTGAACGCTCCCGACGGTGCACGCGGCCTCGGTCATCTCCACGCTCTCGGTGGAGGCTTCGGCCGTGCAACCGAGGCGACGGGCCAGGGCGTCGCGTTCGGCGCGCGGGCCGGACGCCGCCGGAGTCAACGTCTCCCAGGCCTGCGCGGCTGCGGTCACCGCGCAGAACACGGTGACCGCGGCGAACGCGCGACGGGCGACCGCCAGGCCGACCGGGGAAGCGGGGCGCGACCGGACCATCAGCTCGCCGCCACGGAGCGGACGGGTTCGCCCTTGGGAGAAATCGGCCACCAGCAACCGTCCCTGCCGTTGCCCTTGGCATCGGTGACCGCGCTGTCGGCCGAGAAGGTGAACACCCGGTGCCCGTTGACGGCGAGCTGCCGTGACCCGTCCTCCACCAGGATCTCCCTGACGAGGAGCCGGTCGATTCCCTGGGCGACCCGCTCGAGGTCGACGACCGGAGCCTGTACCCAGTCCCGCAGGCAGGATCCGACGCAGCGCCGGCCGGTTCCCACCGCCAGCCGGTCGCCGTTGACGTAGAGAACGCGCCCGCCGAGGGTCAGGACCTCGTGGCCGACGGCCGGGACGAAGACGACCGTCAGGCGCACGTCGGCCCGCTCCGACTCCCGGCGGTCGTCGCGCCGGCTCGTCTCCCGGTCGGCGGGCCGGTCGGGAGCGCGGGTGCCCCGGTCCCCCTCCGGCTCCTTCGTCCGCTGTGCGGTCTCCTTGCCCTGCGGACTCTCCTTGCCCTGCCCGGACCCCTTCCCCGCCTTCGTTCCGTCGGGTGCCGCCAGACTCCAGTTCGCCACGGACTTCCCGTTGGTGTCACCCGGCGTCGTGTCCTTGACGAACCGGTACACGGGGTGGCCGCCGACGGTCAGCTGTGAGCTCCTGTCCTCGCGTACGAGCGTGCCGACCTGTCCCGTGACGCCGGGCCACTGCACGGTGTTGTCCACCGGGGGGAACGGGATCCAGGTCGCGGTGCAGGCCGAGTCGCAGGCGGACTTGGGGGGGCTGGTGGAGTCCTTGTCGAACACGTAGAGCGCGTTGCCCAGGGCGTCCGTCAGGAAGGACCCGAGCGCCCCGTCCTGCTTGACCACCAGCCCGCCCGGTCCGGGGGTTCCGCCCGGGGTCTCCATACCCGGCATGCCGTCCTGCGGGAGCACCCCCGGCCCGTCGGCGCTGTTGGCCCTGGAAGTCCCGCCCTGGCTCCCGCACCCGGCGGAGACCATGACGGCAAGGACCGTCGTGCCCGTCAGCACGGACCGGGCGAATCGTACGTTCATCTGCGAGTTCCTCCTGTTTGCCGTCACTTGCTCTGTTCCTCGCCCTTCCACAGTCCGGTGCGCTCCAGGACGTCCATGTGGTCGCGGACGGTCCGGTCGGCCTCGTCGGCCAGCTTGCGGACCTGGGTGTTCTGCGTGGTGGCCCGGGTGAGCGCGAGAACCTGGAACACCTTTCCGTGGGCGGCCCGGGTGAGCCGGACGAAGGTCTCGTCGAAGTCCTTCGGGGACGCTCCGTTGATCTCGTCCAGCCAGCCACGCTGTTCGGGGCTGGGCTCGCGCGGCATGTCGGCGATCTTGAGCACCTGCGCCGCTGCCAGGTCGACCGCGTCCAGGGTGCGGTGCCCGGTCACCATGTGGTCCCCGGCGGTCCTGACCGCGGCGCTCGTCCCCGCCGTGCGGGCCCGGTCGCCGGCCGGACCCTCCCAGAGGCCGGCCAGCCGCACGCGCCGGACGAAGTCCCGGTCGACTGCGGTCAGCGGGCCGAACGGTGTGTCCTGGACTCCCAGACTGTCGTCGGAGAACCCCGGCGGCAGCGCACCCACCCGGTCGGTCGCCACGATCCGCCGGGCCTCGCCGAACAGCTCGACCGGGATCAGCAGGGCGGTGACGGTGGCCGCCAGTCCGAGGACGATGCCCCCGGTCACGACGCCCTTGGAGACCTGGAGGTTGCCGATCAGCCCCATCCCCCGGAACCGCGATCCGGACGGGGAACGGCCTGTTCCCTGTGTGTAGGCCATGAGTCCTTTCCTGCCTTTCGTCGGCGGCAGCCCGAGCGGCTGCCGCGGTGGGTCGGGAGGGGGCCGGCGCACCCGACCCGGCGGTCCGTGGGGTCCGGCCCGAGCCCTATCGGGTGGGAAGCGTTCCGCCGAGGAACTGGAACGCGCGCAGCGCCTCGGTACCCAGTGCCGGTCCGGCCAGCCACTGGGCCGGGGTGGGACCGATCGAGGTGTTGCTCACGAGGATCCGGCCGCGGCCCGGCAGATCGGTGACCCACCCGCCGCCGCTGGAGCCGCCGGTCATGGTGCAGCCGACGGCGAGCATGGTGGGGCGGGACACGTCGAACGACAGCCGGGTCGCGCGGAGCGGGGATCGGCAGACCTGCAGCCTGGTCCCGTCGAACGGCGCCCCCGCCGGATAGCCGAACACGCTCGGTGCGGGGATCCGGTCCCTCGGCACGTTGAAGCCCACGTCGAGCGCGGCTCCGACCGTCTCCTCCAGGGAGGATGCCCCGGCCGGCGGTACGACCCGAAGGACGCCGAAGTCGAACTGGCTGACAGGGCCGCCGCGTTGGGCGCCCTCCGCGACCCACTGGGGCGAGACGACGGACCGGGCCGCGGGCCACGTCCCGAGTGGGTGCATCGCCGTCTCGGTGGCCGCGTTTCCGTCGAAGGCCGGTACGAAGACCACGTCCCGCATCGGGCGACCGCCCTTCCCCTCGTGGAGGCAGTGTGCGGCGGTCCACACCAGGTTGCTCCGGCCCGGGCGGGCGGGGTCCTTGACGACCGTCCCGGAGCAGACCAGTGCGCCGGAGGAACTGCGCATGAAGATCTTTCCGAAGGCCGCGAGGTCCGGGTCGGGCGATCCGACGGTGGTGCGCGCCGCGACGGCCGCCGGTACGGGATCGCTCCGGGCGTTCCCGACGGTGCCGGGGGTACGGAAGGCGGCACCGGCCTGGCGCATGTCGCCCGTGGTCCAGCGCCCCGCGGGCATGTCGGTCGCCATGCCCTGTCGTTCGGACCAGCGTTTCCAGTCGGCGCCGGTCCAGTTGCCGGCGTCCCGCGGATCGGACGCCGTGTCCGGGTCGGCCACGGGGCCGCCCAGTACCGAACACGAGGCGGTGAGCAGTGCCGCGGTGACCGCCAGAACGGCACGAGAGTGTCGCCGTGGGCTGCGTGCCCCCGACGGGAGGGCGGTCCGGGGCAGTGGGAGGACCGTAGTGGATGGGGTGTCGGCCACGTGCGCTCCTGATCAGCAGTTCGTCCCGTTGTTGATGCAGTTCACTGCCTTCTGCATGAGGGACTTCGGCATGACATTGATGTAGTCCGCGTGGTCGGTGACCGGCTTGTGAAGCTGCTCCGGAAAGGAGTCCACGGCGTAGAGCGCTCCCTGCGGGACGCGGTACGAGACCGTCATGACCAGCTGGGGGATCCGTTCGAACCCCTTCGGACACTGACCGTCCGCGGCGAAGGCCGTGTGCGTCCGGTGGTTCGCGCTGTTGGCCTGTCCGTTCGAGCAGTTGGGGAAGGCGAAGGTCCGCACCACGTTCGACCCGGCGGGGCAGAGCGGGTACTTGTCGCGCAGCTGCACGGTGTCGAACCCGGTGCAGCTCCAGGACGCCTTGGCCTTGTCGGGCCCGTTGGTGAAGGCCTTGGCATCGCCGACCACGGCCACCATGCCGTCGGGAGCCGGGCCGACCTTTCCGGACGGGTTCCCCTTGAAGGTGATACCGAACTCCTCCGGTGTGAGGATGGTCCCCTGATTGCGGTCGAGTCCTCCGCCCCGCTGGTCGGCGTCGTCCGCCCGCTTTCCGTCGAGGAGCCGCACCACCGGCGCGTAGTACGTCGACAGGTCTCCGTTGTCGCAGGTCGTGCCTGCCTTCCGGAGGCTGTCGACGGTGGATCGGAAGTCCGTACTGCGGTTCCCCACATAGTCGTGCTGGTGGTGGGCGGCGGCGCGCTCGCCGGGCGAGATGACCACGTTGTCCGGGTTGATATGGCGTTCGGTCCCGTTGTTGCCGCACCTGGAGGTGAAGCTGCCGGTGGCGGCCTGCCGGCCGTTCGGCTGCTGTTTGCCGGCGTTGGGCGCGACCTGCGTGATGTCGACGTAGTCCCGTCGGGTCAGTCCGCTGCCCTGCCGCCGGTCGCCCTCCCGCCCCTTGAGGATTCCGATCTCCTCGCCCGCCCGCTCGTGCTTGACGGTGCACTCGGCCATGGCGAGCATCGTGGCCTTCTGCTGTGCGGACGCGGCGGTCCGGTCGGCGAGCTCCGTGATGGTCCGACGGCGTGCTTCGGCGACCTTGGCGAGTATCTCGGCCTCGCTTCCCGGTGTTCCTACGGAGGGGGCCGACAAGGCGTCGTAGGCGTCCGACACCTGCTGGTCGAGCAGGCCGAGCCCGGCCTGCGTCCGCGGATCGTCCGGGGAACCGCCGGAGAGACTGGTGGCGACGTCCGGGCAACTGATGGTCCGGATCTCCGCCTCTGCCTGTGGGGCCTCGGCATCGTCCGCCGTACAGGCCGTCGTTCCCAGACTTCCACCGGCGAGCAGGACGACGAGACCGACCGCGTGGCCGGCGCGACTCCCGCGTCCGTGGCGCCGTCCACGGCGTATCGCCTTCATGTGCCTTTCCTTTCTGTCCGTGGTGTCGTTCCTCGGTGTCCGCCGGTCGACGGCCGCGGTCCCCGTCCCCTCGGGTCGCGGCGGTCGGACACGGTCCAGCCGTGCCCGACCGCCGCGACCGGGGTTGCTCACGGCGACGGCCGGGACCGACCCGTCAACGGGTGACGCCGATGAGGGACCGCACCCAGGTGAAGGTCTCGTTCTCCCGGTACCGCCGGTACTCCATCGTCCGGTGCCGCTCGGCGTCCGGGTCCGGGTCGCTGAAGATCAGGTGGTCGTCCCAGTAGCCGTGGACGACGAGGGCGTGCGCGCCGCCGGCCGCCAGGTTCACCCTGGTCAGCACCGGTCGCCCGGCGTCGATCTCCTCCTTGACCAGGTCCAGGTCGAGGGGGCCTTCGACGATGAGACCGGGCTCGAGACCGAGCCCGCGAAGCCCGGCCTGCACGACCTCCATCGTCGCGCTCGTGTCGGGGCAGGTCGCCCAGTTGTACTCCGGTCCGGCGGCCAGCGCACAGTAGTCCGCCTGCGTCACGTCCGTTCCGGCGCCGAAGTACTGGGCGATACTCAGGCCCGCGGCCGCCCAGCACCAGTTCCGCCTCTCCTGCACCAGCTGAGCGAACGCGAGCTCCTTCGCGTCCTCGACCGCCTCCTCGGCCTCCGGCGCCTCCTCGCACTCGATCGCCATCGTGTCCTCGGACTCGTTCGGCATGGTTCCCCTTCCCTTCGCTCGCGGTTCCGTGGGGTTCTGCTGTGTGTTCCGATCGTCCGGGCGTCCGGAGTCCCGCCCCAGCAGATGTGGTGAAATGCCATATTTCTGACGTTGTCGTACGTCGACGGCGCACCGACGGGCGTGCGTCCGACGAGGGGTCTCAGGACACCGTCTGTGGGTTGTTGAGCCGGCGCTCGACGGCGACGATCGGCCCGGGCTGTCCGGCCTTGCGCAGGACGTCGACCAGGTCGGCGCCCAATTGCCTCCCCTGGGGCCAGCTCAGGTCGAGCTGGAACCAGCTGGCCTGGGCGTTTCGCAGGGCCAGCTGGAGCGGTTCGGCGGACGGCCGGCACCAGGTGGTGCGGTTCCGAGCGGTGCTGATCCACAGTTGGGCGGCACGGGCCACGTCGCCGCTCTCCATCGCGATCGAGGCCTGGGCCTCCAGGACGTCACCCATGGGCATGGAGTGCGAACCGTGGCTCCGGATGATCTGGTGTTCCCAGAGCGAGGCCAGCCTCGACGCCTCGGTCCGCCGACCGTCCCGCATGGCCTGCGCGAGAGCCGAGCGGTAGTCGTCCACCACGGTGGCGGGGCCGGAGGCCCGGGAGCCGGGAAGTCGCGGTGACACCGCCGCCGGGTCGGGCAGGAGACGGTCCAGCTGCCGGCCGGGCGTCGCGGGAACATCCGGCGCGGCGGCGGGCAGGGTGCCACCGAACACCACGGTGCCGGGGCCGGGACCGGACTCCGCCAGGGCCCGGGTGTGCAGTTGCCCCAGCGTTTCGGTTCCGGGCGCCGAGGCCAGTCTGGTCAGGGCCTTGGTGTAGGCGGGGACCGTCCAGGCGCTTCGGCGGTCGGGCCTGGCGACGGTCCCCCAGCGGTCGACATGGGCCGGGAGCTGCAGGTCGTTGGGGTGGAGGTTCCCGCAGGACGGATGACCGAGCAGGTCCACCACCACCCGGGTGGTGCCGGGCCTGCGGCCGGCGAGTTCCAGGTCGATCCACTGCCAGGGCAGCGCGGTGGTCCGCGTGTTGCCCTCCGTGGTCTTGGCCAGCCGCAGGTGGATCTGCCGATGCTTGCGCTCCCGGGCGATCTGGCCGCAGATGTAGATCAGGAGCGGTCCTTCGGTGATGGCTGCGGCGTGGACACGGGCCAGCACCGACTGGGGCTCCCCGGGGTTGACGACCTGGGTGACGTCGACGGGGCCGGGACAGTCGGGGAGCAGCCGTGCGATCGGGACCGAGGCCATCGCGGCGACTCCGAGCTCGGGGTCGAACCGTTGGTGGCGCTCGTTCGCAGCGGTCGCGAGGAGGAGGATGTGACCCCTGCTTTCGCGGTACGCGGCGGTCACCACGGACACCCGCCGGTCCCGCGTACGGCAGTCGACCGGGAACCGTGAGCCACCGGTCGCCGGGGCGACCGGGGGACGGGCCCCGAGGCGCGACTCGACCAACGAGTCGCGTGAGTAATGGACATGACGGTACGTCGTCCTTCCGTGAGGAATCGGGAAGAGCCCCGGCCGCCGCTCCGCGTCCGGTCGGAGCGACAGGCTCAGGTCGAGCCGGCCGGAACCGGCCGCGGAGCAGGGCCGGGGCTGGTGAGTTCGAACCAGACCCGCTTGCCCGACCCCCGGGGCTCCACGCCCCAGCCGTCGGCCAGCGCCTCGACCAGCATCAGCCCGCGCCCGGAGGAGGCCTGCTCCCCCGGTGTGCGGCGGGTCGGCCAGAGGTCCGACTCGTCCTCGACCTCGACCCGCAGCCGGGCCCGGCCGCCGTCCGCGGCCGGCTCCCGGTAGAGCCGGGCGGTGAACATCGCGTCCCGGTCGGTGTGCCGGATCGCATTGGTGACCAGCTCCGAGGAGAGCAGCTCCGCGGTGTCGATCAGCTCGGCGACACCCCACCGGCGCAGCGCGTCCCGCAGCTCCGCCCGGACCTCCGCGATCCGCGCCAGATCGCCTCGTCCGATCCGGCCGCGCAGTACGGCCCCGGCCGGTCCGGCCCCGGGCACGGCGACGGGTCCGTCCGCCGCGGAGCCGGGTCCGCGGGTGGACGGGCACCGGGACTTCCCACTGACGGCGGCGCTGCCCGCGGCCGCCGTTCCGAGCGGGTCGGACCGGTACTCGAGGCCCGTGCGGTGGTCGTTCGGGCGGCCGGCCGGCAGGCCCTCGAGCCGGTCGGTGTCCTGCATGAGCCTGGTGATGAGTACAAGATCGAGAGAACATCCGAGCACGATTTCCACGAACCCGGGCGTCAAGCCAGTCACGGTGTCTCCAGGTGGGGTACTTGGGAACCTCTACGACGTTGCAAGGCGTTGCGTCTTCGACCGGGTGGTGGTCCCCGAGGGGGACGACAGACCACTCCGGGTGCACGGTGGGCGCGTCGTACGGCCGCCCGGTCCCGCCGGCTCACTGCCGGGCGAGGCCGCTCCTCCGCAGGGCAGGGGCCAGCCGGTGGATGCGCAGGGCGATCTCCAGATCGAGCCTCGTCCGCGGGTCGTACAGCGCCGGACCGAACAGCTTCTCCAGTTTGCGGACCCGGTACCGGACGGTCTGCGGGTGGACACCGAGCGCCTTCGCGGTGGCGGAGGGCCCTCCTGCCGCGAGCCAGGCGGTGAGGGTCTCGCCCAGCTGGGTGCGCTGGTGGTAGGTCAGCCCCTCCAACGGTTTGAGGAGCCTTTCGCGGGCGTATCCGGCGAGGGCCTCGTCCTGGAGGAGCAGCAGGGTGGAGAGGTGGTCCTCGACGTACACGGCGCCGGCCCCGGACGGTTGGTGGGTCCGGCGGTAGCCGAAGAGCCGCCGGGCCCAGCGGAGCGAGGATCCCGCGTCGCCGAGGGCCACCACGGGGCTGACGACGGCCAGGCGGCCGTCGAGGACGTGCTGGAGGACCGAGGCCCCCCGGTGGGCGGGTTCGGGGACCAGGATGTTGAGCTCGCCGGGGGCGGCGGGGACCACCAGGGCCTCCGGAGGAACCACTCGAGGCAGACCTCGGCCCTCCGCCATGGCGACCAGCTGCACCTCCTTCGGGAGACCGGGCCAGCCGATCACGGTGGCGAGGGAGCGGACGGCATCCGTCGAAACGGCGATCCGACCGGTCAGGGCGTCGAACAGGAAGCGGCGGGCCTGTGGCTGGCCGACGGTGTTCTGGTCCAAGGGCGGAAGGAGCGGCGGGCGCGGATCCGCTCCGCCCGCGCCGGCTAACTCGTCCGCGGTCCCCGCCACTCCGCCTTCCGGCCAGCCGTTCTCCAAGGAGGTGACGAGTGCCTGCCGGACCGCCTCCCAGCGCTCCTCCGTCGCGGGGCGCAGTTCAGCCGGTTCCTCCCGGCTCTGGTGTTCCACGATCTCCATCAGGCTTCTGACAAAGGACTCGATGGCGCCCTGGAGAGACCGGTCGATTCCCCGGGGCGGACAGTGGAGTTGGGTAGTCAATTCGTTCATGGTGCGACCTCTTCATGATGGTGTTGCGTTGTCCGCGGGCCGTTCCGACCGGTCCACGGCGAAATCCGGTGCGGCTGCGATCTGGCGTTCGATCGCGCGGGCCAGTTCCCGCGGCAGCCGGGTCCCCTGTACACGGAGCCGGATCAGTTCGCGCCGTTGTGCAGCCGTAGTACCGCCGACGACCCCGTTCTGCTCGGAGATTCCGTGTGCGATCTGACGTTCCAGGCACACCTCACGGACCCTTGGACCGCATCGGGCGCAGAACGCCAGGGCACGGCGTTCTTCCGCTCCCGGCCGCAGGACATTGCGGCTCTCGTGGTGGGGGAAGAAGGTATGCAGGGGGATACCGGCGCACGGCTTTCCTTCCGAATTCGGCGCCACTCCGCTGGCCACAGGCATTCCTCGCCTTCAACTCGGGACCCGTCGGGCCGGCCGCACGGTTCCATGGAATTCGACCGGGCGTGGCGCCCGGATTATTCCGTACCGGCCGGGACGAAGGTCGCGGTCCTGCTCCGATGTCGATCAAAGCAATAGCTGAATTCGCATTCGTGGCCGACCTGTCCGAATCAGGGACCGGAGGGCGCGGAGGAGCCTCTACCGTTTCCGGCTCCGGGCACGATTTTTCGCACGCCACTGCGGAGGTGATTTCATTTCGGGTACTCGGCCCACCTAAGAGTAGGTCGGCGGCTTCGTCCCCGGTGAGCGTTCATCCGATTTGTACAAGGCGAAAACGGCGAGGCATTTCGTCATGACAACGGCTGAGGCGGACAGCCGGTGTCCCGGTCACGCCGCGCGGCGTGCGCCGCCCGCCGCAGCACCCGGGCGTCCGAGGCACGCCCGGTCCGCTCGTGCAGTCGCGCGAGGCCCGCCAGCCCGGCCCCGACGACCGACGGCACGCCCGCGGCCGCTGCGGCACGCACCGCCAGCAGGTACTGATCCTCCTCCGCGGCGGGCTGCCCCAGAGTTTCGTGAATCCGCGCGCCGAGCACTGCCACCCGCGAAACGAGCAGCAGGAGCCGGTCGGCGACCCGGCCACCGCCGTCGCGGCCGGCCAGGACGGCGGCGAGGAGACGGAGCTCCGCCGCCACGACGGGGCGCAGCGCATCGGCGCCCGTCCCGTCGAGCATGCCCTCGAGCACCTCGACCCTCCTCCCCAGGGCGGCCACCACGCCCGGCATCGGCGGATGCTCCCGGCCGGTCTCGACGGGCACCACGAGGGCGCCCAGGGCTCGGGCGACGAAGGAGACGAGCTCCGGGCCCGTCACCACGGGCGAGCGACTGTGCTCCGCCGGGAAGCGGGCCGACCGCGAGTCCCCCTCCAGGCTCCGGAGGAGTTCGACCATGCCCGGCCGGGTCCAGGGCAACGTGTACATCGCCGCACGCCGGGCGGCGGGGTGGAGCCAGTACGGCCACCCGACACGGTCCACCTCGCGCGGCGACACCCGATGGATCCGGGCAATGGCGAGCTGACTGGAACGATCGGGGTCGACCCGGCCGTTCTCCCAGCGGGAGACCTTCTCCGGCCGTGCCGCGAGGTGGCCGTATCCCAGGGCCGCGTGCGTCCGCGCCACCAGTTCGGCGTATTCGGTCTGTGTCAGACCGAGGCTCATGCGGAGGATCAGCAGCGGGTGGCGCGTTCCCGCGGGAGCGCGGGAACGTTCCCGCCGGGGTCCCGCCGGCCCGGTGCCGCCCTCGAACGCCGGCACCGGGCCGGCGCCGCGGCTCTCGTGCCCGTACGGCACGGACCCGCCCCCCGTCGTCCCGGGAGCTCTGTCGCGGGGGCTCACCGGGCCGGGACTGCCGCGCCGAGAGCGTGTTCCGCCGACGCTCGCCAGGGGGCACCCCTGGGGCGGCGGCGGGCCGGTGGTCGGTCGAGCACGACCTCCCCGGGTCTGTGTCGCGGCGGAACCGCGGAAGCACGGAACAGCGTCGGAAGGTGCCGCGTCATACAGGTGTCACCCTTCTTCAGGACAGCTCATCGTCCTTACCCCCCAAGGATGTTAGGGATTTCAGATCAGCCGTTGCATGACAATCCCTGGTCGAGGCACGCCGGAGGCAACCTTCTCCCGCCGGTTCGCGGACGGCTTCGGGTGCCGAGCCGTCCGAGCCGCCCCGGGGAGGTCCGCCAGATGCTCCAGCACCCGCCTGACAGCGGGCTCCCGCACATAGGGGGCGAGCCGCCGACGGTACTGGAGGGCGAGCCCGGGCGGCAGCACTCCCGTGACATCGACGGCACGCCGGACGGCACGGGCGGCGAGGTCGGTCTCGCCGAGCGCGAGGTACGCGGCGACGGCATCCAGCAACCAGACGGCGGTCCGGGGCGACGGGGCGGCAACCTGGGGCACCGTCAACGAATCCGCCAGGGTCTCGAAATACGGTCGTGCCCCGTGCGGCGCGCCGAGGAGCAGGGCGGCCCGGCCACGAGCAACCGTCACCGCCTGCTCGTGCACGACGATTCCGGGCCACGCGTCCGGAGTCGGCGTTGCGGCAAGACGCGCCGCGGCATGACTCGCGGCCGCCCGACCCAGGGCCTCCGTCGCGCCGACGGCGCTGCCCTGCCGGGCCAGGGCAAGTGCCTCGGCCATCGACAGGACGGTCTCGGTACCCGGAGCCGGCGCCCGGTCGGCAGTCCGCGCCGCGCGGATCAACGCCAACGCGTCGGCCGGGTCCCCGGCGACAAGATGACTGTGGGCGATCCTGGCGAAAGCAACCGCGACGACCACGGGCTCACCCGCCGCGGCAGCCGCCCTGACGGCCGCGAGGCCGTGCCGCTCGGCGCGGGTCTCCTCACCCAGGGCGCTGCTCAACCAGGAACAGAGCAGCGCGGTGCGGGCTGCGAGACCGAGAAGCCGGCGGAACTCCGGCGAGTCCGGTCCGCGGACGCCGAGCAACTGAACGACGAGGCGGTGTTCGGCGTGAGCCGCCTTGTAGAGCTCCGCCACCGGGAAGAGGGTGCCGCTCTCCTGTCGCTCGAGCGAAGCGACCCTGGCCTCGCACCAGTGCACCCGCTCGGCGGCGGGAGATCCGACATCGTCGAAGGGGGCGTGGTCGGGCGTCGCGAACTGCTGCAGGGCCGAGCGGACTTGGAGATCGAGAGCGGATCCGCGCAGCAGGAGCGCCGGGGCGCACGGCCCTGTCGGCAGGTGGAGCGAACCCCGCAGGGCGAGTTCCGCACCTGCTTCGCTGTAGAGCTGGCCCAGGAGCACGGCGTCGCCCACGGCCAGGTCCAGCCAGTGCGGCCAGCCGAGCCGGCGCACTTCGTCCGACGCGATCCCGTGGATGTGGGCCATCGCGAGCTGCGCGGTGCGCTCCGGGACGGTCCGCCCGGACTCCCAACGGGAGACCTTCTCCCTGCGGGCAGCCATCTGACCAAGGCCCAGCTCGGCGTGGGTCCGGGCGACGAGGCCGGCATAGGCGGGGTGGGAGAGCCCCTTCGCGGTGCGAAGCAGGGTGAGTGGGTGTGGCATGGATTCAGTCTCGGAATGTCTAGGGCTGGCGCGGGAAGCGTGAATTCGCATCGGGAGCGGATATTAGAAGGGTCCATGCATAAATCGCCATGCGACGAGGCACCCCCGGAGGCATGGGCCGCAGTGGGCACCAGCAGGGCGGCCGACTCCGCACCCTCCCGGAAGAGAACTCCACTGTCGGTGCGTACCTCAACGAAGCCTTCGGCAGAAGGTCGCGGGAGGTGCTTCCGGGGTGCCTCGGCCTGTAGCACCGCCTGGACCGGCCGCGTACGATTCGACCCCGTTCCCCCACGATCACCCACTTGTGTCACGTCTCGACCGGTAAGGTGCGATAGATTGCCCCACCCTCTTGCCCAGCTGCGGACCGCACTCGGACTGGCGCAGCACGAGTACGCCGACCTCGTCGCGCGAACCCACCACGACCTCGGCCTCGGCCGAACAGCCGCCCGCCGGGAGAAGGTCTCCCGTTGGGAGTCGGGCCGCATCGTCCCCGAGTTCACCGCACAACTGGCGATAGCCCACATCCACGGCGTCCCGGCCCGTGAGATCCACCTGCGGGACTGGCCGCACTGGCTCCGCCTGGCAGCCGGCACCGGCGCGGTGCTCGACCGGCGGACCGTTTACGGCGGCGGCCCGCCCGGACACCGGACCGACACACCGGAACCAGCCGTCCGCTTCCTCACCGGGCCGGCACTCCACGCCCGGCTGCGCGCCGCACTCACCGCCGCCTCCGAGTGCCGCTCCGAAACGGCCGTCGAGTACGACACCGACGACGAGGACGAACGGCTCGCCTGGATCGAAGCCAGAACCTCGGCGCTCGAGCAGCAACTCAACGGCACCCTGATCCCGGCCACGCACCTGTACGCCACCGCCCGCGCCGAACACAGGCTGGCACTCCACCTCCACCGCCGTGCCCCCTCTCCCAGCACCTCGATCCTGGTCGCCCGAACCGCGTTGATCTGTGGGCGGCTCGGTCACGCCCTCTGCGCCGAGGCCGCCGCCGAGCGGTACGCGCTGACGGCGATCCGCGCCGCCGCGGCGGCGCAGGACACCACGCTGCTCGCCGGCGCCCTGGAGCAGTTGGGAGCCCGCCACACCCATCTGGGAGACCCGGAGGAAGCCCTGCTGATCGTCAGTGCCGGCCACAACGCGGCTCGGGACTGTCCGCCGCCCACAGCCGCCTTTCTGCACTGCGTCGGGGCCATGGCCCTCGCCCGTCAGGGCCGGGCCGTCGAGGCCGTCCGCTCCTTGGACCTGGCGACCTCCGTCCTGGCGGACGCCTACCATCGGGTCAGCCCCGGGGACCGTCTCGATCCCGTCGTCGGGAGACGCGCACTCACCGCCGCCCACGGCAAGACCTGGCTCTACCTCGGCCGCCCTGCCCGGGCCGCACAGTACTTCGACGCACTGGCCCAGCCGACGGAAGCGGCACCGGAGAAGGGACCGTTGCCCACCATCGGCCGGTGGTTGCTGCCCGGTGTGACGGCCCAGCTCGCGCTCGGAGCACTCGACCAGGCCGCGCAGATGGTCCACTTCACCGTTGACGTCATGGGCGACATGGGACCGGACCTGAGCCTCCGCTACCGCCGGCTGCTCGCCCCGCACCGTCGCGAACCACTCATCGGAGCCGCCCTCGACCACCTGCGCGACACCGGTCCCACCTGATGGGGCGCGCGGCCGACGGCCTCGGCTTCAGGCGCCGAGATCCGCCCACAGGCCCCGGACGATCCGCTCCCGACGGTGCCCGGCGAACTGCGCCTTGACCTGACGGGTGAGCGGCTCGGGAAGCCACCCGAAGAGGTCCAGGGCCCTGCGGACCTGCCACACCGCCACATCCAGGTCGCCGACCTGGATGTGCGCCCGGACCAACGGCTGCAGGAGCCAGACCGGAACCCGGAACGGCGAGGCCGGGATGTCGCGCACCAGGACGTCGTCGAACTCCCGAACAGCGAGGCGCGGTTCCTCCAACTGGAGCCACGTCAGTGCCTTGTTGACGCCCAGCCAATTCCTGTCGACGTCACGGATGACGGCGAGGGTCGGCCGTCGGTCCGCGGACTGCTCCGCGAGCGCCGCGTCGGCCCGTTCCATGGAGCGGATCGCGGCCGAGCGTTCACCGAGCTGGGCCCACATCCGCGCTTCGCGCGATCCGGTCACGATCCGCAGCGGACCGGGCTCCGGCCAGACCGAACGCGAGGCCCGCAGGAGCAGCCGGGCATCCTGCGTGGCACCGGCTCGCAGGCGACCGCCGGCGAGATGGGACAACTGGATCGCCAGGAACTCGGCCGCCCCCAGTGGGGCCGTCGACCGCGTTGCTTCGAACAGGTACGCCTCGGCGCGGCCACGGTCGTCGACGGCCGCGGCGAGCCGCCCGCACAGGTCCGCCGTCCGCGCGTGGACCGCGGCGACTCCCGGCCGGTCGGCCGCCGATCGGTCGAGACGGGAAAGAAGCGTCCGGACCAGAGCGAGATCCCCCTCCACCGCGGACAGCAGCACCGTCGGTCCGACGTCGAGGCGCAGCGCCTCGGCGGCCACGACCCGGGCATGGATCTGCGCGGCGAGCCCCTCGGGAACCGCCGGCATCGGCGCGGGCGTCACCCTCGCCACGAGCCGGCGCAGGTAGGCGGCCAACGAGGCGCCGGAGAGCGTGGCGCTACCGCAGCGGGTGGACCGGTGGTTCGCGGCCCCGTCGGCAGTCCGGCCAGGTAACCAACGGGGCCAGCCCAGGCGCAGGACCTCCGCGAACGGGACGGCGTGGAGCTCCGCCATCGCCCGTTGCGTGGCGAGGTCGGGCACGACTCTTCCCGACTCCCAACGGGCGACCTTCTCCCGTCGGGCGGCCATCCGCCCGTTGCCCTGCACCGCCCTTCTGTCACTGACCAGTTGGGCATAGGTCGATTGGGAGAGGCCGAGGCCGGAGCGCAGCGCTGCAAGTGGATGCCGTGTCATGGGGGGTGGTCACCAGTCTCGTCCGGGGGCGGCAGGGCAGAGGTCCTGCCGGTGACAGAACGGAATCGTAGGGAGCACCCGCGAAGCACGGCCCCCGACGAACCACCGGAGGCACATCCGAGGCACTGCACCCCCTTCGCGGTGCCTCCACCGTGCCGCTCTCATCACCGTCGTACGTGAAGAGGCCCACGAGAACTCCGAGTTCACCCAAGTAGTGGATCCCGCACCCACCGTGGCCCAGGCTCCCGATCAGTGGACCCACCAGTGGACCCACCGCCCGTACCGCCGGGCGGAGCCTTCCCGAGTCGACGGAGTGAGAACATGCCGAATGTCGTGCCCCTGCGGGAGTTCGTCCTCGACCAGCCCCGAAGCGCGGCTGGGACCGGATGCGACTCCCGCGGCAGTCCTCGGCGACACCGTGAACCTCGTGCTGATCCGCCGACGGCGCCCGGTCGGGCGGGCGGTCAGGGTTTGACGGCCACCCCGGCGTAGGCGGACGCCTCGGCGTCGGTGGCCCCGGGTCCGGGGTCGGTGGGCTCCGGGCGCCAGCGCCGAGTGGCCACCAGGCCGGGCGGAAGGAACTCCCAGCCGTCGAAGAAGCGCGCGATCTCCTCCCGGGTGCGCATGCGGACCGGAGTGCCGTTGGCACCGTAGATCCGGGCCACCCGCTCCGCCTCCGCAGGCGCGAACTCGGGGGTTCCGTGGCTGATGACGAGCGCGCTGCCCGGGGCGAGGGCGGCCTTCAGCTGCTCGACGACGCTCCGCGCCTCCCGGTCGTCCGGCACGAAGTGCAACAGCGCCACCAGACTGAGCACGACGGGCCGGGCCAGGTCGAGAATGTCGTGGAGTTCGTCGGACTCCAGCACTGCCTTCGGGTCGAGCACATCACCCTCGAGGTAGGCGGTGCGCCCGGCGGGGTCGGAGTGCAGCAACGCCTGGGCGTGGGCGAGAACGATCGGGTCGTTGTCGGTGTACAGCACTCGGGCGCCGGGGTTCACACCCTGGGCGATCTCGTGGAGGTTGGGACTGGTGGGGATGCCGGTGCCGATGTCCAGGAACTGCCCGAATCCCCGGCCCGCGAGCAGCCGGATGGAACGATGCATGAACGCCCGGTTGATCCGCGCCGCCAGCGCCGCCCAGGGGAAGACCGCCAGCGCCTGGCCGGCCGCCTCGCGGTCGGGCGCGAAGTTCGTGGTGCCGCCCAGGTAGTAGTCGTACATCCGGGCCGAGTGTGCCCGGTGCAGTTGCAGATCGACCTGGACACCGTCGTCGCGTTCGCCGTCTGTTGCCATCCCGCCCCCTGGTCGGTCTGCCGGAACGCCGTGCCGACCACCCACGCCGACCACTCACGCCGTCCGCTGTGCGCCCGGGCGTGCCACAGGCACGCCGCCCCTCCGCCCACAGCCTGCCCTCGCCCGTGGCCGGGCAACCGGGGAACGCCCGAAAGCGCCTCCGGCGTTCGGGACCGCACCGGCCGCGTTCGACAGTGGAAACCGGTCACAGTCGTAGTCGTACTATTACTCTGGGTCAGTATTGTTGCCGGCTCCTTTGCACGCAGGGGCCCCGGCTGCGCTTGCATGTCCCACGGGGACTCGCAGTTCCCGTTCCCCACGCCCGGCGGCCCGGCCGCCGTGACCACGGGGAGGACGACATGACGATCGACCGGCCGACACCGCGCCTCGCGGGCGGATCCAGGGGAGAACAGGCCATGAACGACAGCAGCGCACCGGACGGTGCCCGTTTGCGACTCACCTACGAAGCGTTCTGCAGGACACACGAACGCGCCTGGCGGGGCTTCGCCCGCACCCAGGTAGGCGCGCACCAGGACGCGGCCGAGCTCGTCGTCGCCGACATGAAGCGCCACCTCCACCGCAACTGGGAGCTGGCGCTCCGCCAGGAGATCCCCGCGGCCTACGCCTGGCGCCTTCTCAAGGAGCACATCGGGTCCTGGCTGGACACCCAGGCCCAGCCCACCGCCGTCCAGACCGCCGCCCTCGACGCCGTGATATCCGGCTTCTGCCGACGGGCGCAGTGGAGCCTGGAGAATCTGCCCGAGCAACTCGGCCTGCTGAGCGCCATCCTCGCCCTCCCCGAACGCCAACGGGACATCGTGGTCCTCACCTACTGCCTCGACCTCGACGACGACGAGGCCGCGGCGTACCTCAGCACGCCCGCCACGACCCTGCGGTCCAACCGCCGTCACGCGCGCCGCAGGCTCGCCACCGCGATCGGCCGGCCCGACCTCGCCGAGAAGGAGGTGGAGGCGTGAAGCACCGCCCCGACGGTGGCGGCCTCGCCGCCTGGCTCGGCCATCCGCTTCCCGACACCGCGTCGGGCCGACGAACGGAACGGCCACTCGGTAACGGCACAGGCACCGGGCCGACCACCGGCCCCGCGGAGGTGTTCACCGGCACCGCGGCGGTGCCGCCCGCCCGGCCGCCCGAGATCACCGCCGCGCCGCGGCCGTTCCCCTCCGCCCACGAGCAGGCGGCCCACGAGCTCGGGCTGGCCACCGCACTGGTTCTCAACGACCCGCGGGCAGGTTCCTCACTGGAGCTGCTGGTCAACGACCCTCACGTCCACCCCGAGGGTGCGCTCGTCCTGGGCTGTCTGCTCTCCGTCACCGACCGGATCCAGGCCGCGCAGTTCTGGTGGCAGTTCGCGGCCGGATCGGGCAGCACGACCGCCGCGTACCTCCTGCACCTCTACCACCAGCGACTCGGGGAGACCCGCGACGCCGCCTACTGGCGGTCCCAGGCCGAGGACCTCGCGAACACTCGTGGCGGCGGGGCCCGCCCCGACCCCGCCATGACCCCGCTGCTGCCGGAGCGGGTCCGGCACGACCTCCTGGTCCGCTGTCACCACGGCCTCCGGCCGCGGCTGCCCCCGCGACTCGAAGCGGTGATCAACGGACTCGCCGTCGACAGCGACGACGAGGACTTCGGCGAGGTCCCCCAGCCCTCCCGGGCACTCGTCGGCAACCTCGCGGCCGGCCGGCGGACTTGACCCGCCTCCGCGGCGGAAACCGGCCGGCGGCCGGGCAGGTCAGTCGAGACAGAACTCGTTGCCCTCGACGTCCTGCATCACGAGGCAGGACTCGTTGAAGCCGTCGGCGCGCAGCAGGCGGAGGCGGGTACCGCCAAGGGCCTCCAGGCGGGCGCACTCGGCCTCGAGGGCGGCGACGCGCTCCTCGCCGACGAGGCCGGTGCCGACGCGGACGTCGAGGTGCAGCCGGTTCTTGACGACCTTGCCCTCGGGAACGCGCTGGAAGTAGAGGCGCGGGCCCACGCGCTCGGGGTCCTGCGCGACGAAGCCGGCGCCCTGGCGCTCGGTCGGCAGGGTGCGGTCGTGATCGGCCCAGGAGGCGAATCCCTCCGGCGGTGGCGGGACCACGTAGCCCAGCACCTCGCACCAGAACCGCGCGACCCGTTCGGGTTCCGCGCAGTCGAAGGTGATCTGGACCTGCTTGACCGATGCCATCCGTCCTCCGTCGCACTCGCCGTCCGCCGGGGACCGTCCCGGCGGGTTGTTCACGGCGCGTGAGCATGCCACAGGGGCGGGATCGACTCAAAGGGTTTTCGGACGGTCCGTCAGCGGACCAGGACCAGGGGGAGGAAGACCGTGTCCACGATCTCCTCGAGGGCCTCGTCGGGGACGGGGGCGTAGGTCGTCAGGATGTCGTGGCGCAGCAGGTCGAAGGGGAGCGACTTGAGGCGAGGGGTGAGGCGTTCGGGCCGGACCTCGCCGCGGGCGGCGGCGCGGGCGAAGAGTTCGTCGAGGGCTTCGGCGCGGCCGGTCACCAGGGGGTCGCGCAGGTCGGCCGGGTTGGTGCCGGTCTCGCGGTGGAAGTCGGCCAGGCGCAGGTTCATCACCGTGACGAGGCGGACCCGGGCCGGGGAGTTGAGTTCGCGCAGCAGGGCGAGCACGTCGCCGCGCAGGGTTCCGGTGTCGGCGTGGAGGAGCGGGACCACCTTGAGCGTGTGGGCGACGGCGGCGCGGACGAGCTCCTCGCGATTGGCCCAGCGGCGGTAGAGCACGGGCGGGCTGGTGCCCGCGCGCTTGACGACGGCGTCCATGGTGAAGCGCGCGTAGCCGTGGTCCGCGAGTTCTTCCCAGGCGGCGTCGAGGAGTGCCTTCTCCAGTGCCGGTCCGCGGCGTCGTTCGGCCATGCGCTGCTCCTTTGGAAAGACTTGCCTTTCTTATCCTAGCGGCCTAGCCTGACGACCGTAAGATAGAGCGATGTATCTTAAGGCGGTTGTCACTCATGCACACTCCCGACCGGGCCGAAGCCGCCCGCACGGACCCCGGCCGCACGGAGCCCGGCCGCGCGGGCCCCGGCACAGCGGACGTCAGTACAGCGGACCCCGGCACAGCACGCGCCGGCACGGCGGACCCCGCCCGGATGGACCCCGCCGTGTGGCGGACGGCGATCACCCTGATCGTGGGCGCACTCGCCGTCGTCCTGGACACCACGATCGTCAGCGTCGCCCTCGACGACCTCACCAAGGACCTCGCCGCCCCGCTCTCCACCGTCCAGTGGGTGGGCACCGGCTACCTGCTCGCCGTGTTCGTCACCGTCCCGGTGGCCGGCTGGGCCCAGGCGCGGTTCGGCGGGCGGCGGCTGTGGGTCGCGGCCCTCGGTGGATTCCTGCTCGGCTCGCTGCTGAGCGCGCTGGCCTGGGACGCGCCCAGCCTGATCGCCTTCCGCGTCCTCCAGGGCGCCGCCGCCGGCGTCATGATGCCGCTGATGGCCACACTGCTCGTACAGGCCGCCGGGGGCCGCAACATCGGCAAGGTCATGGCGATCATCACCGTCCCCACCGCCCTCGGCCCGATCCTCGGTCCGGTACTCGGCGGCCTGATCCTGCACCTCGCCGACTGGCGCTGGCTGTTCCTCGTCAACCTCCCCTTCTGCGCCGTCGGCGCCCGGCTCGCCCTGCGCAACCTGCCCGACGACCGGCCCGGCCCCGGCCGCCCCGGCGCGCCGCTGGACGCGGTCGGCCTGCTCCTGCTCTCCCCCGGCTGCGCCGTACTCGTGTACGGCCTGTCCCGGGTCGAGGGCAGCGCGGGCCTCACCGCCGCCGGGGTCCTCGCCCCGCTCGCCGTCGGGCTCGCGCTGGTCGGCGGCTTCGTCGCCCGGGCCCTGACCCGTACCGGCGGCGGCGCCGTCGTCGACGTGCGGCTGTTCCGCCACCGCGCGGTGGCCTCCTCCGCGACCCTGCTGTTCCTCGGCGGCATCTCGCTGTACGGCTCGATGATGCTGCTGCCGCTCTACCTCCAGCAGGTCCGGGGCGAGGACGCGCTCGGGGCCGGGCTGCTGCTGGTCCCGCAGGGCCTCGGTGCGCTGCTGGCCCGCGGCCTGGCGGGGCGGTACACCGACCGTCTCGGTGCGCGCCGGGTCGCCGTCGCCGCGTTCGCGCTCGTCGCCGCGACGACCGTGCCGTTCGCCTTCGTCACCGCCCGGACCGGCGAGGAACTGCTCCTGGTGGCGCTGTTCGTCCGCGGTCTCGCCCTGGGTGCCGCCATGATCGCGCCGATGGGCGCCGCCTACGTCGGGCTGGAGCGCGGCGAGATCCCCGACGCCAGCATGATCACCCGCCTCGCGCAGCAGCTCGGCGGCTCGGTGGGCATCGCCCTGATCGCCGTCGTCCTCCAGCACGCCACCGCCGGTGCCCACTCCCCCGACGCCCTGGCCGAGGGCTTCGGCACCGCCTTCCGGTGGGCGACGGCCCTCACCGCCGTGGCCGTGCCGCTCTGCCTGCTGCTGCCCGGCCGCCCCGGGCCGGCGGCCGGCAAGGCACCCTCCCCCGCGGACGGAACGGCTCCCGCCAACGGAACGGCCGGAACGGGGGCGGCCTCCGGGGTCTGAACCGCGCGTTTTCCGGAAACCCTCCCGGCGAGCAGCCGCCGCCCCCTCCCTACTCGAGGAGAAATGATGACAATCACCCTTCGCCCGGGCAGCACCGTGATGTTCACCGGGGACTCGATCACCGACGGCGCGCGCCTCGCGAGCGAGGACGGCCTCGGGTTCGGCTATCCGCCACGCATCGCGGGCGAATGGGGACTCCGGCACCCCGACCGGCCCGTCACCTGGCTGAACACCGGGATCGCGGGCTCCCGGGTGAGCGACCTGGAGGCCCGCTGGCAGGCCGACGTGCTCGACGCGCGGGCGGACGTGGTGTCGGTCCTCGTCGGCGTCAACGACACGGGGTGGCAGACGACGGCACCGGACGGCCGTCCGATCCCCGCCGCCGAGTTCGCGGCCGGCTACGACCGGCTGCTCGCCCCACTGGCTGCGGCGGGCACGGAGCTGATCCTCGTCGAACCGTTCCTCCTCCCGGTCGGCAGCACCGTCCGGTCCGGGCACGTCGTCATCGACGACGGGGTGCGGAAGCTGTGGCGGGCCGATCTGGACCCGAAGATCGAGGCCGTGCGCGAGCTCGCCCGTGCCTACGGTGCGCGGCTGCTGCCCGCCGACACGATGTTCGCCGAGCTCTCGGCGCGAACCGACCCCGAGCACTGGTCGGCCGACGGCGTGCACCCGACGGCGGCCGGCCATGCCGCCCTCGCCGCGGCCTGGCTGCGCCTGGTCGGGTGAACCGGTTCCGACGAGCCCCGGCTCCGTCGCGGTGGGTGTCGGAACGGTTACCGGTGGGCAGCATCCGGGGCGAACGGTCGAACACGGACGGAACGACCGGGTATCCACCGAAGGAGGACGGCATGCAGCAGAGCGACGGCCGGGCGAACGGCGAGCGGGCCGGATCAACAGCGGAGGCGGCGGCAGCCGGAGGAGGCGACGGGCAGGAGGAGGCACTCCGGACCTCCGCCGCCTTCCTCGTCGACGAGGCGCTCGGCTTCCTGTTCCCGGCCGCGCTCCGGGCCGCCGCCGAGGTCGGGGTCGCCGACCACCTCGCGGCCGGTCCCGCCCACCCGGCCGACCTCGCCGCCGCGACCGGGACGGACGCCCGCAATCTGCACCGGGTGCTGCGGCTGCTCGCCACCCGGGGCATCGTGGCCGAGGACGAACAGGGCCGCTTCGCCCTGACCGGGAGCGGGCAGGCCCTGCGGAGCGATGTGCCGCACTCCGCGCGGACGGCGATCCGGATGCTGACCGACGGCACCATGTGGGGGCCCGCCGGAGAGCTGACGCACTGTCTGACCGAGGGCGCCACCGCGTTCGAGAAGCTCTTCGGCATGCCGTTCTTCGACCACTTCGCCAAGGACGAGCGCACCGCCGCCGTCTTCCACGTGGGCATGGCGGCGATGTCCGATCCCGAGAACGCCCCGATCGCGGCCGCCTACGACTTCCCCGCGAGCGGGACCGTCGTGGACATCGGCGGCGGCCACGGCGGACTGCTGCTGGAGGTGCTGCGCCGCAACCCCGGCCTGGAGGGCGTGCTCTACGACCGCTCGCACGTCCTCGCGGGGAACCGGCTGGACGCGCACGGCGAGCTCGCGGGCCGCTGGACGCCGCAGGACGGCGACTTCTTCGCCTCCGTGCCGTCGGGCGACGTCCATCTGCTCAAGCGGATCACCCACGACTGGGACGACGACAGCTGCGTGACCCTGCTCGGCCACTGCCGGCGCGCCCTGCGGCCGGGCGGCCGGGTCCTCGTTCTGGACGCCGTGGTGCCGCCGGGCAACGGGCCCCACCAGTCGAAGACGCTGGACCTGATGATGATGGCCTCGCTCACCGGGCGCGAGCGGACCGAGGCCGACTTCGCGGAGCTCTTCGGGCGGGCGGGCCTGCGGCTGTCCCGGGTGATCCCGACCTCGACGGTGCTCTCGGTGGTCGAGGGCGTCGCGGCCTGACCCGACCCGGCGGGCGACCAGGCACACATACGGATGTCCGGACGTACGGACGCACGGACATCCGGACGGGAGCGGGCCGGTGCCGGTCCGCTCCCGTCCGGCGCGACGCCGGGACGGCTCAGCCGGCGGGCTGCCACAGCTCGATCCGGTTGCCCTCCGGGTCGGTGACCCAGCCGAACCGCCCGACGCCCGCCATCTCCTGCACGTCCTCCGCGACGTCGGCGCCCCCGGCCCGGAGCTGGGCGAGCATCGCGTCGAGGTCGCGGACGCGGAAGTTGAGCATGCTCTGCTGACTGCGGGTGCCGAAGTAGTCGGTGTCGGCCTCGAAGGTCGCGACGACCGTCGGCCCCCGGTCCTGCTGCCACAGGCCGTGCTCGTCGGTGTCCAGGCCCAGGCTCTCGCGGTACCAGGTCATCAGGGCGGCCGGGTCGGCGGCTCGCAGGAAGTATCCGCCGATGCCGAGGACGCGTTCCATGGTGCGGTTCCTGTTCTGTCGGGGTGGGGGCGGTGGCGGCCCATCCTCGCACCGGCGGAGCGGCCGGAGGCCGATGGCCGGCGCCGACGGCGCGTTCCCCCGGCGCCGGAACGGTGAATTCCGCTTCTGGGACCACCGGGAATTCCGCCGCCCGGGAGACCTGAGAATACGTCAGAAGTACTCCTGCAGCGGACCACTCGCGGCGAATGCGGACAGCGGGGAGCATTCGAACGAATCGCCCGCGATCCGGATTGACGGCGTCTCACAATTGGTCCAGACCATTTCTCAAACCCCAGCTCAGCGGCTCGCGGCCGGGTGAGACGTCTCAAAGCCCGCTTCCCCCCTCCATCCGGCCCGGTCGTTCCGGCACAGTCGTTCCTCGTCGGGCGGTGCACAGCCCGGAACCGATCCGGGAAATCCACCGGCGCCCCAATGGCGAAGGCGCGCGGGAATTCCCGAACCACCGATGGAGAGGCATGAACATGAAGAAGAAGATCGCTGCCGGCGTACTCGCCGCGGCCACCCTGGGCTCGGTGCTGCTCGGCGCGTCCGCGCCGGCCTTCGCCAGCAGCGGCGGCTGCGTCAGCGGTGACGCGTGCCTCTACTACAGCCCGAACCTCGCGGGCGCCAAGTTCGGCAAGGGCGAGTTCGGCAACTACGACGGCAACTTCGGTGGTGGCGGCGCCGGCAACGGCCAGCCGGTCCTGAACAACGCCGCCTCGGTGTGGAACATGGACCACTACCACAACCTCCGCGTCCACTACCGCGAGTTCAGCATCCGCGACAGCGGCCCGAGCCAGTTCGTCGCGCACGACCAGTGGGCGAACCTGGGCAATGTGTCCTGGAACGGCGGCTCGATCAACATGCGCAACAACAACCACTCGCAGAGCTGGGAAACCCTCTAGTCAGGGACCGACCCGGGTGCCGGGCTCCGAAGCACCGGAGCCCGGCACCCGGGTCGCACCCGAACCTCCGATCCACCGAACCGGACCGAACCACCCGCCGAACCGCTCGCCCAACCGCCCGCAGCACCGCGCGGGCGGGTGCCCGAGGAGCCTCGCATGACACCCCCGCGCCGCGGCCGCCCGCTGTCGGTCCTGCTGCTGACCGCCGCCCTGACCTCCGCCCTGGCCCTCACCGCCGGCTGCGCCTCCGGTCCCACCGGAACCACCGCCGCGACGCCGCCTCCCGCCACCCTCGCGCCGATGGAGCCGCCGCCGATCGGGGACGTCCCCCGGCTGAGCCGGGTGGACGACCGGACCCTGCCCGTCGAGGCCTACCTGCTGAGCGGGGAGCAGTTCCGGCAGCTCGACGCGGCCCAGGGCGTCCTGGTCACCCGGTGCGTACGGGGCTTCGGCCTGGACTACTCCGCACCGGCGCCGACCGCGTCCGGCACGACCCAGACCACCCACCGGTACGACCCGGTCGAGCTCGCCGACGTCTCCGCGAACGGCTACCACTCGCCGGACCCGGACCGCGGCAAGAAGCCCGGCACGGCACCGCCCCTCGGCCCCGACGTCACCACCGTGCTCGGTGCCGGCCTCGGTCCGGACGGCAGGCCCGCCCCCGGCACCGCCGTCGACTACCGCGGCAAGCAACTGCCGTCCGGCGGGTGCATCGCGGACGCGCAGCGGCAGCTGGCCGCGCGCGGCGGCACCGGGCGGGACGCCGACGTCGCGGTGGGGGTCAACTACGAGGGCTTCGAGCGCTCGCGGCAGGACCCGCGGGTCCTGGCCGTCTTCCGGGACTGGTCGCGCTGCATGGCCGAGCGCGGGTACTCCTACGGCACACCCGCGGACGCCCTGAAGGACCCGCGCTGGGGCGCCACCACGACCCCGTCGGCCGAGGAGGTCGCCACCGCCACGGCGGACGTCGAGTGCAAGGAGCGGGTCAACGTGGTGGGCGTCTGGTTCACGGTCGAGTCCGCGTACGAGCAGGAGCTGATCCGGCTGAGGCAGCCGGAGCTCACGGCGGCGAAGGCGGGCAACGACGCGATGCTGGAGCTCGCGAAGTCCGTGACGACCGCGGGCGTCTGAGCCGCAGGCGCACGAGCAACGGGAGCCCGACCGACGCGTGCGCGAACGTCGTGCGCACGAGCAACGGGAACCGCCGGCCCGGACGCGTCGGGCGACGACGCGTCCGGGCCGGCGGCACGTGCCGTCAGTTGACGTGGACCACCGGGGAGCCCGCCCGGCTGGAGTCGGCCAACGGGCCGTAGGTCGCCGAGAAGTAGCCCTCGCCGGGACAGAGGCCCGAGCCGCCGCTCTTGACGAAGTGCTCGTTGCGGAAGGCCAGAGTGTGGGTGGCGTTGTCGGAGGTGCCGGTGAAGGCGCCGCTGAGCTGGTAGGTGCAGGTGAGGGTGCCGAACCAGCTGTTCAGCACCGCCGTGGCCTGGATCGGGCCGGCCGCGCCGCCGGCCAGCACGACGGGCCCGCCGCCGAGCGAGAGGGTGTAGGCGAGGTTGCCGACCGTGAGGCTCTTCACCGAGGTGACGCCGGTGACATTGGCCGTGCAGGAGCCGAAGCTCATGCCGGTCAGGGAGGCGGTCGCCGTCCCGGGCGCGTCGGGGTTGGTCAGGGCCCGGGCGGTGAACGGCGAAACGCCGCAGGTCACGCCGGTGGCTCCGGTGGTGGCCGAGTAGAAGGTGGCCTTGGTCCCGGCCGCGAGCGACGCGACCAGGGTGTCGCCCGCGGTCACGGCCGCGCCGGCGGCGTCGCCGGTGGTCAGCACCGCGACGGCGGAGGGGGCGGCGGACGCCGGGACGGCGCCGACGGCCAGGGTCGTGGCGGCCGCGGCCAGGGCAAGGCAGGTGCGGATACGCATGGGGGCCTCGATCTCGGTGGGCTCGGTGGGCTCGGTGGGCCGGGTGGGCTCGGCGAGCTCGGTGGGGGACGACGAGCGGGCATGCTTCCGGGGCCCGGGCAGGGGGCCGAGGTGGGGGATTCCGGGAGCTGACTACGTTGTAGAGCGGTGTCCATGCACCGTCAAGGAGCCGGGCGGGACTTGTTGACGAATCGTCAGCAAGGCGCCGCCGAGGTCTTGCCAGGGCGGCCGGACCCTCCCTACCGTCGAGTAGCGCCCCGGTACCGGCGAACACCCGGGTACCGACCGAGCACCGCTTCTCCAAGGAGCCCTCGATGCCCCTCCCCCACCCCCGGCGCCCCCACCGCCTGCGGACCCTCCTCGGCATCGCGGCCGCGCTCGCCCTCGCCCTGCCGGCCGCCACCGCCACCGCCGGCGCGGCGGACCGGACCGCGGCGGACGCGTCCCCGGCCGACCGGACCGGGTCGCCCCCTCCCGCCACCGCCCTGCGCGAGGTGATGTTCGTGGGCAACAACTGGGACGGCACCGCCGACGTCATCACCTCGCGCGGCGACCTGGCCCGGATCGCCCGGATCGACGTCGTCCCCGACAAGGACCGCCGCCTCGCCGAGATCTACCTCGACCCGATCAAGCTGGGCTACTTCCTCGGGATCAGGCTGGGCCCCGGCGAGGGCCACGACCAGTTCGTCGACGACATGTACTCCACCCCGGACGGCACGACCGTCGTCGTCTCCCGGCCGAGCTTCGCCGACGTGGTGTCGATCGATCTCGCCAGCGGACGGATCAACTGGCGCTTCCCGGTCGCGGGTTACCGGTCCGACCACATGGCGCTCTCGCCCGACGGCACCCGGGTCGTGGTCTCCGCCTCCACCGCCAACACCGTGCACGTCCTCGACATCGCCACCGGCCGCCAACTCGGCTCGTTCCGGACCGGCGACAAGCCGCACGAGAACCTCTTCACGGACGGCGGCCGGTCCATCTGGAACATGTCGATCGGCGACGTCACCACCGCCCTCGACGCCCCTTGGCTGGACTGGACCAAGGGCGACCGCCGGATCACCGTGGCCGACGCGACGACCTTCCGCACCGTCCGGGTGATCGACATGCGGGAGCGGCTGGACGCCTTCGGCCGCCCCGACCTCTCCGACGCCGTCCGGCCCGCCGCGTTCAGCCCGGACGGCTCGACGCTGTACTTCCAGGTCTCCTTCTTCAACGGCCTGGTGGAGTACGACGTCGCCGCCGACCGGATCACCCGGATCAGCACCCTCCCCACCAACCCCGCGACCGACGAGGACCGCACCACCTGGGTCAACGACTCCCGCCACCACGGCCTGGCGATGAGCCCCGCCGGGGACCGGCTCTGCGTCGCGGGCACCGTGGACGACTACGCCACCGTCGTCGACCGGGCGACCCTCCGGGAAGGGCCGCTGGTGCCCGCCGTCAAGCCCTACTGGGCGACCGTCAACGGCGACGGGACGTCCTGCGTCGTCTCCGAGGCCGGGGCCGACCGGGTCAGCGCCATCGACTTCGCCACCGGGCTGCGCACCTCCTCGGTCGACGTCGGCGACCACCCGCAACGCGTCCGGCTCGGCCACGTACCCGTCGGCTGGAGCGGCCCGGCGGCGCACTGACCGCCGGGCCCGCCCGCGAGCCGTCAGGCGCCCGCGGCCACCGGCCGGCGCGCGAGCGCGAGCCGCGCGTACGCGCGCACGTCCGCGTCGGAGTCCGCGAGCCGCTCGCGCAGCGCCGCCGCCACCACCGGCTCGCCCGACCGGGAGGCGAGGGCGCGCACCGCGGCCTTCCGCACATCGGCCTCCCGGTCGTCCAGCAGGGCCAGCAGCGGCGGCAGTTCGCCCGCGACCGCGAGCGCGGCGGCCGCCGCCCGGCGGATCCGCCAGGACCCGGCCGCGGTCGCGCCGACGGCGACGGCGGCCAGCTCCGGCGGGCAGCCGATCCCAGCGGCCCCGGTGAGGGCGGCCGCCCGCACCAGCGGATCCGGGTCGGCGGCGAGCGCCACCAGGGCGGGGCCGCCCGAGGGGTCGCCGACGGTGCCGATCCCCTCCGCCACCGCCACCCGGACCTCCCGGGCCGGGTCCCCGGCGGCGCCCGCCAGCGCGGCGGCGTCGTCCAGCGCGACCAGGCCGCGCACGGCCTGGAGCCGCACCGGCACGGCGGCGTCGGCCAGGGCCCCGGCGAACCGCCGGGCGGTGCCGGTCCGCAGCACCCGGGCGAGTTCCAGCGCCCCGGCCCGGACCACCGGGTCGGGCGAGTCCGCGCCGAGGTCGAGGGCGGGGCCGAGCTCAGGCCCGTCCAGCACCTCGGCGAGTTCGCGCAGTCCGGCGACGGCGGCCGCCCGGACCGGACCGTCGGTGTCCGTCAGGGCCCGGGCGAGGGCGGGGCCGGTGCCGGGCGGGGCGTGCTCGGTCAGCACGGTGAGCGCGGTGCGGCGCACCTCGGCCGCCGGGTCGGCCAGGAAGCCGGCCAGCCGGTCGACGGTCGGCCGCCCCTCGGCGACCCGCAGCAGTTCGAGCAGCCGGGGCGAGGCCGGTGACGTGGCGACGGCGGGGGCGGCCCCGGCGGCCCGGACCGGGGCGGCGGTGCCGGGGGCGCGGCCGACCGGCTCCGGGTGGACCTCGCCCAGCAGGGTCACCGGGAGCGCCGGCGGTTCCAGGCCCTCCACGGGGACGAGGTAGGGGTGGACGGGGCGGGTGAGGAACTCCATCGCGCCGTCGGCGTTCCGGCGCAGGTTGAGGTGGCTGAACCAGCGTTCGTCGTCCCGTCCGGGGTGGTCGGTGCGCTGGTGGTACAGGCCCCAGCGGCTCTCGGTGCGGGCGAGCGAGGAGCGGGCGGCCATCTCGGCGCAGTCCCGGATGAAGTCGACCTCGACGGCGCGCATCAGCTCGTGCGGGGTCCGGGCGCCCATCGCCGCGATCTCCCCGCGCATCCGGTCGAGGTGGTCGAGCACCAGGGAGAGCCGCGCGCCGGTCTTCGGCGGGGCGATGTAGTCGTTGACGAAGCGCCGGAGCTTGTACTCGACCTGGGCCTGCGGCGGCCCGTCGGGGTTGCGCAGCGGCCGGTACACCAGGGCGTGGGCGGCCTCGATCTGGTCCTGCGGCAGGTCGACGTGCTCGGCCGGCAGGTGGGTCGCGGCGTGGGTGCCCGCGAGGTCCCCGAAGACGAACGCGCCGATCATGTAGTTGTGCGGGACGCAGGCGAGGTCCCCGGCGGCGTAGAGCCCGGGGACGGTGGTGGCGGCGTTCTCGTCGACCTGGACGCCGGAGGCGGAGTGTCCGCCGCACAGGCCGATCTCGGAGATGTGCATCTCGATGTCGTGGGTCCGGTAGTCGTGGCCGCGCCCGGCGTGGAAGGTGCCGCGGGTGGGGCGCTCGGTGGTGTGCAGGATGGATTCGAGCGCCTGCACGGTCTCCTCCGGCAGGTGGGTGGTGCGCAGGAACACCGGGCCCCGGTCGGAGGCGACCTCGGCGGCGAACTCCGCCATCATCCGGCCGGACCAGTAGTCGGAGTCGACGAACCGCTCCCCGTGCCGGTTCACCTGGTAGCCGCCGAAGGGGTTGGCCACGTAGGCGCACGCGGGGCCGTTGTAGTCCTTGATCAGCGGGTTGATCTGGAAGCACTCGATGCCGCTCAGCTCCGCGCCAGCGTGGTAGGCCATGGCGTAGCCGTCGCCGGCGTTGGTGGGGTTCTCGTAGGTGCCGTAGAGGTAGCCGCTGGCGGGCAGGCCGAGGCGGCCGCACGGCCCGGTGGCGAGGACGACGGCTCCGGCGGAGACGGTGACGAACCCGCCGGTCCGGGTGTCGAACCCGGCGGCGCCCACCGCCCGCCCGTCGGCGGTGAGCACCCGCACGGGCATCACCCGGTTCTCGATGGTGATCCGCTCGCGCAGCCGGCGTTCCCGCAGCACCCGGTAGAGCACCTTCTTGACGTCCTTGCCCTCCGGCATGGGCAGCACGTAGCTGCCGGAGCGGTGGACCTGGCGCACCAGGTACTCGCCGTGCTCGTCCTTCTCGAACTTCACCCCGTAGCCCTCCAGGCGCCGGACCATGGCGAAGCCCCGGGTGGCGGTCTGCCGGACGGTGCGCTGGTCGACGATGCCGTCGTTGGCGCGGGTGATCTCGGCAACGTAGTCGTCCGGGTCGGCGCGACCGGGGACGACGGCGTTGTTGACGCCGTCCATGCCCATGGCGAGGGCGCCGGAGTGGCGGACGTGGGCCTTCTCCAGCAGCAGGACGCGCGCCCCGGCCTCGGCCGCGCTGATCGCGGCCATCGAGCCGGCGGTGCCGCCGCCGACCACCAGGACGTCGCAGCTCAGCTGCCGGGTGTCGGCGAGGTCGGGGATCCTCATCGGGGGCCTTTCTCGGGCGGGGTCGGGGCGGGACCGGCGAGTTGTTCCGGCGCTTGCCCGGGCGGGGTCGGGGCGGGACCGGCGGGCTTTTCCGGCGCTTGCCCGGGCAGGGTCGCGGCGGCGCCCGCGAGTTGTTCCAGCAAGAGGCCGCGCAGCGCGCGGACGGCCGGGGCGGTGCGGGCCGCCGGGTCGGTGCGGGCGGCGGGCCCACGGGGGTGGGGGACGTCGTGGACGGCGGCGAGGGTTCCCCCGCCGAGGACGGCGACCCGGTCGCCGAGCAGCAGGGCCTCGTCGACGTCGTGGGTGACGAGGACGACGGTGCAGCCCTCGCGCTCGCGGACGGTCAGCAGCAGTCGCTGCATCCCGGCTCGGGTCCCGGCGTCGAGGGCGCCGAACGGTTCGTCCATCAGGACGGCGCGGGGCGCTCCGACCAGGGCGCGGGCGAGTTGGACGCGCTGGCGCTGGCCGCCGGACAGCTCGCGCGGCAAGCGGCGTTCGAGCCCGTCCAGGCCGACCAGCCGGATCCACTCGGCGACCGGGGCGCGCCGTCGGGCCCTCGGCGTGCGCCGGACGGCCAGCGGGAGTTCGACGTTGCGCCGCACCGTGCGCCAGGGCAGCAGGCCGTCCTCCTGGAAGACCAGCGTTCGTTCGGCGTCCGGTCCGCGCAGCGGCCGTCCGTCGGCGAGGAGTTCGCCGCCGGCCGGCGGCAGCAGGCCGGCCAGGGCGCGCAGCAGGGTGGACTTGCCACCGCCGGACGGGCCGAGCACGGTGAGGAGTTCGCCCGGGGCCACGTCGAGGTCGACGCCGTCGAGCACGGGGTGTCCGGGGTGGCCGAGCCGCAGGCCCCTGGCGGTCAGTCGCAGGCTCATGTCCGCACCTCCGTGGGGCCGGGTCCCGGGGCGACGGCCGCGGGGGCGGTGGGCCCGGTCGGGGGCAGCCAGGCGGTGAGCCGGCGGCCGAGGAGTTCGACGGCGCCGGAGGTGACCCGGCCCAGCAGCCCGATCGTCACCATGCCGACGAACACGCCCGGGTAGTCGAGCACGGTGTAGGCGGACCAGGTCCGGTAGCCGACGCCGAACTGGCCGGAGACCATCTCGGCGGAGATGACGCAGATCCAGGCGACGCCGAGCCCGACCGACAGGCCGCCGGCGACTCCGGGCAGGGCACCCGGCAGGACGACGCTCCACAGCACCCGGGCCCGGCCCGCGCCCATGGTGCGCACGGCCTCCTCCCACAGCGGGGGGACGGCCCGGACGGCGTGCCGGGTGGCGACCAGGACGGGGAAGAAGGCCGCGGTGCCGGTGATGAAGACGATGCCCTGCTCGTTCTCGGGGAAGAGCATGATCGCGACCGGGACCAGTGCGATGGCCGGGATCGGGCGGACCAGTTCGAGCACCGGGCCGAGCAGGTCGGCCGCCCAGCGGGAACGGGCGGTCAGCACCCCGGCGGCGACCCCGAGCAGGGCGGCCAGCAGGAATCCGCAGCCGATCCGCCGCAGGCTGTCGGCGAGGTCGTGCCAGTACTCGGCGGTGCCGATGCGGAGGACCAGCGCCCGGCCGACCTCGACGGCGGTCGGCAGTTGGTCGAAGCGCAGCCAGAACCGGACGTTCCGGACGGTCAGCAGTTGCCAGAGCGCGGCGAAGGCGAGCAGGGCGAGCCCCTGCCGGGTCCGCCGGGCGGCCCGGCCGGACCGGGCACCGCCCCCGGACGGGCGGGCGGTGGGAACGGCGGGGGGCCCGTCCGGAGTGCCGGCGGGCCCGGCGGACGGCGCGGCGGCCGCCCGGGGGCCTGCGGTGGCGCGGTCACGCGGCCTCCAGGGCTTCCCGGTAGGAGATCCGCCGCGCGTCCGGGTGCGCCGCCAGGTATCCGGCGGCGCCGTCCTCGGTGGTGAAGGGCAGCAGCGCGTCGCCGTCGCACACCCACTGGTCCTTGTCGGCGAACCAGCGGGTCCCGGTGGCGGCGTCGGGCACGTAGGCGGCGCGGGCCTTGCGGCCGGGCGCCTTCAGGGCGCGCAGCAGGCAGCGGGGGTCGGCGGCCGGGTGGGTGGTGTCCTCGCCCTCGTACCAGATCTCACCGGCCAGCCGGGGGTCCGTGACGGGGCGGGCGCAGACCTCGTCGGTCCCGGTGATCCGGGCCGGCGGGACGGCGGGGAGCGCGGCCCGCTCCTGGTAGGACGGATCGACGAAGCGCTCGACGTCGAGGGCCTTGAGCACGCCCACCGAGCGCAGGAAGGGCACGTCCGCGCGCAGGGCGTCCAGCAGTTCCCGGTCCAGCGGGGTGGCGAAGGTGGCGATGCCGTTGGGGCCGTTGTAGAGGTGCACGACCTCGGGCGGCAGGCCGGTGGCGTCGGCGACCTTGCGGCTCGCGTCCAGGGGGTGTTCGTTCAGGTACCGGGTCGCGTCGGCCTGGGCCTGGAGGAAGGCCCGGACGACGGCGGGGTGTTCGGTGCCGTAGGCCTGGCGGATCACCACGCCGTGCAGGGTGGGGCGGCCGAGCGCGGCGCCGTCGTAGAGCAGCCGGCCCTCGCCGGCGAAGACCACGGCGCCGGGCCACGCGACGAACTGGGCCAGTGCGTCGACGCTGCCGGCCTTGAGCGCGGAGGCGCCGACGGCGGGCTGCTGGTTCTGCTTCTGGATCTCGCCCTCCGCCACGCCCGCCCGGGCGAGCGCCTGGACCAGGGTGCCGTCGGCGGCGGAACCGACCGAGGTCGACACCTTGCGGCCCTTGAGGTCGGCCAGCGTGTGCGCGGGCGAACCGGTGGGCACCACGACGGAGTTGAGCGCGCCGAGCAGGTTGTAGCCGGTGACGGAGACCAGCCGGGTGCCGGGTCCGCCGGCGTCCTGGGCGCGGGAGCCGTTGATGAGCAGCGGGTAGTCGCCCATCGAGCCGATGTCGATCTTGCCGGCGAGCATCTGGGCGGTGATCGGCGCCCCGGAGTCGTAGTCCTGCCAGCTGACCCGGTACGTGCGGCCGTCGGCGCGGCCCTGTTCGGCGAGGCGCTGTTCGAGGTAGCCCTGGACCCGCAGCAGGGTGCCGGCGGTCACGGTGTTGATGGTCTTCGACTGGTAGCCGACGACCACCGCGACCGTCCCGGCGTCGGCGGAGGCGGCGGAGCAGGCGGTCGCGGCCGTCAGCGAGGCTGCGGCGAGCAGCGCCGCCGCGACCCGCCGCGGCCGGGCGGCGGTTCCGGCGGCGGTGCTGACCTCGGCTCTGGTGTTGGAAGGCATCCGGCAGCACCTCAGCGAATCAGATAGGGCATGTTGACGGTGACCGCGCCGGTGGGGCAGCGGGCGGCGCAGGGGCCGCAGTACCAGCACTCGTCCACGTGCATGTAGGCCTTGCCGCTCTCCGGGTCGATGGCCAGGGAGTCCAGCGGGCACATCTCCACGCAGAGGGTGCAGCCGTCGATGCACAGGGAGGCGTCGACGGTCACGGGCACGTCGGTACGGTGGTCGGCGAGTGCCATGGGCTTCCTCGGGGTCGGGGTCGGGGCGCGCCCGAGGGCGCGCCGACGGGGTGTCGCGCGGTGGAACGGGCGGTGGGCGGGCGACAGGGCGGTCGGTGGGGCGGGCGGTGGGACGGGCGGGGCAGCGCTCAGGGGAGGTCGCGCAGCAGGCTGCCCTGCATGGTGATGCGGTCGCCGCGGAAGCGGACGTACTCCAGGTCGACGGGGCGCCCGTCGGCCAGCGAGGTGAGGCGTTCCAGCATCAGCAGCGCCGATCCGCGCGGTACTTCGAGCACCGCGGCGGAGTGCGCGTCGGCGTTGATCGCCTCCAGGGTGATGTCCGCGCGGCCCAGCGACCGCCCGGTGACCTGCTCGATCAGGCCGAAGATGTCCTGGTCCACCAGGGCCTCGGCGGTCAGTTCGGCGCCGATGTCCGGGGCCAGATAGGTCAGGTCGAGCGAGAGCGGCAGCCCGTTCAGCCGCCGGAGCCGCTCGACGTAGACCACGTCGGCGCCCTCCGGCAGTCCGAGGCGGCGGGCCACCGGGCCGGGTGCGCGGACCGGGCCGAAGGAGCGGACCTCGTTCACCACCTCGCCGTGCTCGTGCAGGGTCTCGGCGAGGCCCTGGAGTCGGTTCAGCCCGTGCGGGACCTTCTCCGCCACGACGAGCGTGCCGGAGCCGGGCACCCGGCGCACCAGCCCCTCGCCGCGCAGCAGGTCCAGCGCCTCCCGGACGGTGTTGCGGGAGGCACCGAACTCCTCCGCGAGTTCGTCCTCGCGGGGCAGCGCGCCGTCCGCGAACGCCTCGCCGAGCACCTGCCGGCGCAGCACGTCGGCCACCTGCCGGGCACGGTCGGCGCGCAGCCGGCGGGAGCCGGTGCGGGTCGGGTTCTCGCTGGTCATCGGTGCTGCTCCGGGGCCGGGGACGGGTTCGGCGAGAACCATAGAGCGGCGGCGGCCGGTTTTTCGTTGCCGCCGCATTACGCCACCTGACGCACCGTGGAGGCCCCGCTCCACCTGCGCGAACGCCCGCCCGGGCGGGCGAACTGCCACCCGGGCGGGGGCCGGTCACCCGGGCGGGGGCCGGTCAGCCGTCGTACCGCCGGTAGCCGGCCGTGCCGTGCAGCACCGCTCCGGCGGCCCGGGCCGTCTCCAGGCTGCGGGTCAGCAGTTCGGCGCCGGCCGCCGGGTCCAGGTCCATCAGGCCGGGCGGCCAGGTGCCGGGCGGGACGACGAGCACCACGACGGCACGCCGTCCGGCGGCGGCGGTCAGCCAGCCGGGCGAGGCCAGGACCTCGGAAGCCGGTTCCCAGGCCTGCCGCCCGCCCACCATGACCAGCCGGACCAGGGCACTGCCCGCCAGCTCCACCACGGCGGTGGTGGCGGGCGGCTCCCCCGCGGCCAGCACGAACCCGCTGTCCACCGCGTTGTCGACGAAGGCCGCGAACAGGGCGGGGCCGATCTCCACGATCAGTTCGGCGAAGGGCGGTCCGAGCTCGACCGCCCGCACCGCCAGCGCCCACACCATCGGCACCGAGCCACCGTCGCCCGGGCCGTCCGTCTCGTCCGCGTCGTCCGCCATGCCCGGTCCAACGAGCCGGCCGCCGATCCGACGCGGCCCCGCCCGGGTGGTCGGACGGGGCCGGACGGGCGGGGCGGAACGGTCGGGCCTGGTGGAACAGCGCGGACCGGGCGGAACATCGCGGACGGACGGACGGGCGGGGCGGAACGGTCAGGGCGCGTCCCCCCGTGGTACGGCCGCGCGCAGCCGGCTCTCGAGGGCGACGACCTCCGCGAGCGAGGACGCGTAGAGGGCCGGGATCTCGGCCGCGAGGACGCGCATCAGCGCGACCGCCTCCGTCGCCGCGGCCAGGCCGCCGGCCAGGTCGAGGCCGGCCTCGACCCGCACCCGGGCGTGGAACGCCAGTGCTACGGCCAGGTCGCCCCGCCGCGCCACCGGGTTGAGCGCGGCCTGCTCGCGCATCATCGCGACCGCCCTGGTGGTGACCTCGGCGGCCTCCCGGAACCGCCCCAGGTCGGCGAGCGCCGCCGCGTGCAGGGACAGCGAGTCGGCGAACAGCCCGCCGTGGACCCCGGGTTCGGTCCGCTCCAGCTCCTCCAGGATGGCGACCGCCTCCGCCACGGCGGCCAGCGACTCGGCCCGGCCGTTGTGCATCCGGGCCGCGTTGCCCAGCGCCATCGCGAGGTCACGGCGGTGGACCGCCGGATTGGCCGCGGCCAGCCGGCGGTAGAGCGCCACCGCCTCCTGGATGCTCCTGAGCGCCCGGCGGTGCTGGTTGCGCGCCGACTGACGACGGGCCAGGTTGTTGACCGCCTGGGCGAGTCCGTGGGTGTGGTCGGCCTGGTCCGCCGCGACCAGTCGGCGGTAGAGGGACACCGACTCCTTGGTGACGTCCAGGGCCTCGGCGTGCCGGCCCAGCCGGGACAGCACCACGCCGAGCTGGCTGAGCGCGTTGGCGAGCTGCGGCCGGAAGGAGTGGTCCGCCCGGGCGAGCTGCCGGTGCAGGTCGACGGACTCCCGGGTCACGGCGACCGCCTCCTGCGGGCGGCCGAGGCCCCACAGCGCGGTGCCGAGGCCGAGCAGGGTGGCGCCGAGCGGCGCGGTGAACGGCGCCGTCACGGCCTGCCCGCGCCCCAGGTCGACCGCCTCGGAGGCGGTGCTCAGGCACTCGTCCCAGCGGCCCAGTTTGGACAGCGCCTCGCAGCGGAGCACCAGGACGTAGGCGAGTGCGGCCGCCGTCTCCCGGTCCGCGGGGCGGCTGCCGCCGGTGCGCCCCCGCAGGAGTACGGCCGTCTCCTCGGTCTCCGTCAGGGCTTCCTCGTAGCGGCCGGCGAGCACCAGCCGGGCGCACCGTTCGAAGGCGGCCGGTACGGTGCCGGACGGCGCGGCGTGATCGGACGGCACGGCGTGATCGGACGGCGCGGTGGCGTCGGACGGTACGTCCTGCGGTGCTGGCTGCTCGGTGCCCGGTATCTCCTCGGACATGGCCCTCCCTGGCTCCGGGAGCGGCCGCCGGGTGGCCGAACCGCCGCTCACTGAAGGGAACTGACGGTTCGTCGCGTCACCGCCGGGCAGGCCCGGCGGTCCCCTCAGTATGCCCGGCCGGGCCGCCCCCGTACCGCCGAACGGCCGACTCCGACGATCGGCGCGCACCGGTGCGGGGCGGCGCCGGAGAAGGTCACGCCGACGCCCCGGCAACGGCGCCGGGGCGGGTCACGCGGTCACCTTGGCGAGGAAGGCGGCGAGGTTGGCGACCGTGCGCCCGATCTTCTCCTCCAGCGTGAGCGACTCGTGCAGCTTGGTGCCGACCTCCTTCTTGCCGCGCACGTACAGCGAGCAGGCGAGGTCGGAGCACATGTACGCCCCGACCGAGTTGCCCTGCTTGCCGGCCTTCCCGGCGCGGGCCGCCACCAGCAGCGAGACGCCCCCGGTGTGCGTGGTGACGCACAGCGAGCAGAGGCTGCGGCGGGCCTGCCAGGAGGCGGCGCCGGAGGAGCGCAGCGCGACCGCCACCGTGCGGCCGTCGATCACGGCGGCGAGGTAGGCCCGGTCGGGGGCCTGCGGGTCGCGCCAGCCGAGGAAGTCCAGGTCCTCCCAGGGCTGCTCGGCCAGGTCGCGGGGGACGTTCAGACGCGAGGCCTCACCCTTGGTGCAGTTGACGAAGGCGGCGCGGATCTCGGGTTCGGTCAATGGCTTCATAGGAAGCAACGTAAATTACCTAGGCTTCCTAGGCAAATGTATTATGGCCCCAGGTGAGCGAGAGGACGGGCATGGCACGCGTGGGACTGAACACCGAGCGGCTGACGGTGGCGGGGGCGGAACTCGCCGACGAGGTCGGCTTCGACAAGGTGACCGTCTCCGCGCTCGCGCGGCGCTTCGGCGTCAAGGACGCGAGCCTCTACTCCCACGTCAAGAACTCCCAGGACCTCAAGACCAGGATCGCCCTGCTGGCCCTGGAGGAACTCGCCGACCGTGCCGCCGCCGCCCTGGCCGGCCGGGCCGGCAAGGACGCCCTGACGGCCTTCGCCGACGCCTACCGGGGCTACGCCCACGAGCACCCCGGCCGCTACGCCGCCGCGCAGCTGGACCTCGACCCGGAGACCGCCCGCGCCAGTGCGGCCGTCCGCCACTCGCAGATGACCCGGGCCATCCTGCGCGGCTACCACCTCGCCGAGCCCGACGAGACCGACGCCGTCCGCCTGCTCGGCAGCACCTTCCACGGCTATGTCGCCCTCGAACGCTCCGGCGGGTTCCAGTACACCCCCCGCACCGCCGAGGACAGCTGGACCCGGATCCTGGACGCCCTCGACGCCCTGCTGCGGGCCTGGCCCACCGGCTGATCCGTCCGGCGGCCGGCGGCCGGTCGCGCCGTCGTCGGACGCGCCGCCGCCGGTCAGACCGGTCAGACCGGTCAGACCGGTCAGGCCGGTCAGGCCGGCGCCGGCGGCACACGGCGGCGGCGGACGACCGCCACCGCGGACGCCACCGCGCCGACGGCCAGCAGGGCCGAGGCCGTCAGGGTCGCGCCGTCGGGACGGACGAGCGACTGGCCGCGCAGCGCCTGCCAGGTCAGTATCGCCAGCACGCCCGCGAAGGTCCCGCCCGCCACCAGGACCAGGCGCAGGCGCGTCCGCTCGTCGGCCAGCCACGGGAACCGGCGGGACAGGGCGGCCAGCAGCCAGGCGAAGAGCGGGACGGCCTGCAGCGCGTGCATGCCGACGAAGTGGGGGACCCGCAGGTCGCCGCCGGTACTGCTCCAGCCGGTGACGGCGATGCCGGGCGAGCCGTCGGCGACACCGACACCGTGCGCCCCCACCACGCCCACGGCGGCCCCGCCGCGCATCGCTTCGAGCTGGGCGGGCGTCGGACCGGTCATGAGGAAGCCGAGCGCCATGCCCACCACCGCGAGCAGCAGGCCGAGCCGGACGGACCAGGTCGCCGCACGGTCCCCGGTCCGCTCGCGGAACGACCTGGCCGCGATGCCCAGGTTCGCCAGCCACAGCGTGACGATCGAGGCGGCCATCACGAACCAGAGGCCGGCGTCCAGCGGCGTGGCGACGTTGAAGTGGCTCCGCCTGCCGCGGAGCACCTGGCCGACGATCACCAGCGTCTCGATCGCGTTCGCGGCGACGATCACCGTCCCGAGCCACCGGACCCAGCGGGGGGGTGGTGCGCGCCAGGGACAGCATCCACGCGAGGGTCGCCGAATAGACCGCGATGGAGAGCGAGAACTTGAAGGGCTTCAGCCAGATCGGTTCGCCGACCAGGATCCGGTCGTCGACCGCGAGCCCGACGGCGGACACCAGGGCGAGGGCCGCCGTCGCGGCGGCGAGCAGGACCAGCGGGCGGTGCCAGTGGCGGATCGTCATCAGTTCCTCGGCAGGCGGGCAGTGGGCGGGCAGTGGGCGGGCAGTGGGCGGACGGCACAGCGTCGCGCTGCGCCACGCTGTGCTCGGAGTCGATGCGGCGAACGCGGCGTCGGCCTTCTCCCGACCTCGCCGCAGGATCTGCACGGCCCGACGGCCCGACGGCCGGAGCCGGGCAGCCGGCGCTACCGGCCCAGCCGTGCGCGCCACCACTCGACGGTCGCGCCCAGCGCCTCGTCGACCGGGGTCGGCGCCTCGCCGAAGGTCGCGGTGTACGCCCGGGAGTCGACCACGAACGGCCGGTCGAACTGGTACCGCACCTCCCGCAGTTCCCCGAGCATCGGGTTGACCAGACCAGCCAGGTGGAGCGGCCACCAGGGGATCCGGCCGACCTCGGCCGGCGGCAGATCCGCCAGCCGGCACAGCCGCCCGACCGCCTCCCGGATCGGCAGCGGCGGCGCGGTGGGAACGTGCCAGGCGCGCCCCCAGGCCCGCTCGTCGGCACCGAGCCGTACGAGCGCGCGGGCGATGTCGGGCACATAGGTGAAGCTGTGCGGCGCGTCCGGGTCGCCCATCACCCTGACCGCGCGCCCGGCCAGGAGCGCGGGCATCATCCGCTGGGCGAGGTGGCCGTTACCGGTGACGCCGGGCCCGAAGAAGTCCGAGGCCCGCGCCTCCGCGACACGGATCCGGCCCGCCCGGTGCCGGGCCAGCGCGTCGCGCCACATGCCGACGCGGACCCGGGCCTTGGGGCCGGCGCCCGCGAGCGGCAGGTCCTCCGTCATGGGGACGTCGACGGGACCGTAGCCGTACAGGTTGCCCGTCGTCACCAGTACCGAGCCGGCGGACTCCGCCGCGTCGAGGAGCGCGTTCGCGATCGGCGGCCAGTCGGTGGGCCACCGGTGGTACAGCGGGCTCGCGCAGTTGTAGATCACCTCGGCGCCCCTGACGGCCCGCCCGAGCGCCGCCGTGTCGGTGACGTCGAGCGCCGTGCTCCCGTCGCCGCCGGAACGGCTCACGAGGACGACCTCGTGCCCCTGTTCCTCGAGCAGTCGTGCCGTGGTGGCGCCGACCGGGCCCTTGCCGATGACGATGTGCCGTGCCATGGAGGTCCTCCTGGAGAGTTGAGAGAGCAGTGCTCTCTCTTCGGTGAGGAGTGTTCTCGAAGCGGCCGGGAGAAGTCAAGATCAGTGCTCTCGATTGTGCGCACTGCTCTTGAATGAGAGACTGCACGGCATGACGGCATCGCAGACCGCGCGGCAACTGGCCCGCGCCGAGCTCACTCGCGCGATCAAGGAAGCCGCCACCCGCCAGCTCGCCGAGACCGGGGCGGCCGCGCTGTCGCTCCGCGCGGTGGCGCGTGACCTGGGCCTGGCCTCCTCCGCGCTGTACCGCTACTTCCCCAGCCGGGACGCGCTGCTCACCGCGCTGATCATCGACGCGTTCAACGCGATCGGCGAGGCCGCGGAGTCAGGGGCGGCCGCCGCCGCCGCTCCCGCCGGTCCGGGCGGCCGGTGGCTCGCCGCGTGCCGCGCGGTCCGCGAGTGGGCCCTGCTCCACCCGCACGAGTTCGCCCTGGTCTACGGCTCGCCCGTCCCCGGCTACCAGGCCCCCACCGACACGGTCGACCCCGCCACCCGGGTCACCCGTCTGATGGCCGCTCTTGTCGTCGAGGCGCACGCCTCGGGCCTCCTGCGACCCCCCGCGCGGCCGCTCCCCGGGCCGGGACTCGTCGCCCAGCAGGTGCTCGACAGCGCGGGCGGCGCACCGGCCGCGCCCTACGCGGACCTGGTGGAACGGTCGCTGACCCTGTGGGTCTCACTGATCGGCACGATCAGCTTCGAGCTGTTCGGCCATCTGAACAAGGTGATCACGGACTGCCCGGCGTACTTCGACGCCGCCATGACCGTCGCGGCCGAGGCGATCGGGCTCGATCTCCTGCCGCCTCCCCCCGACGGGCCCCCGTCCTGACCAGGGAGGCGGCCGGGCGGTACGGAGCCGGCGACGCGGACGAGGGCGGGCTCCACCCGGCGCAGGCCGGTGGAGCCCGCCCTCGTCCGCGGACCCTCGGGTTCCCGGCCGGGGCGCGGGCGTGGGGGAATCCCGCGCCCCGGCCGGGGGTCTGTCAGCCGGTGACCTCGACGACCGAGGTGCGACCGGCCGGGACGGTCACCGTGGCGTAGGTGTACACCGTTCCGTCGACCGTGACGGTGCGGGCGGTCTGCGCGGCGCCGTCGACGGTGATGCCGCTGTGGACGCCGGTGAACCGGGCGGTCCAGGTCAGACTGCCGGCGGCGGAGGTGTTGGTCAGCGTCGACCGGGTACCGCCGTCGTGGCGCAGGGTCACCGTGCCGGTGCCGACGGGGACGGAACTCAGCTGCAGCCACCCCATGCCGGCGGGCAGGCCGGAGGCGGTGGTGAGCGCCCGGCCGGCGGCGTCGGGCTGGACGCCCAGCAGACCCTGGACGGTCTGGCCGAGCAGGGTGAAGGCGATCTCCGGGTAGTCGCCGTTCAGGAAGCGCCCGGTGCTGTGCAGAGCGCCGGCCCGGTCGTAGACGTAACGCATCCACTTCCAGCCGTTGTCGGGCTGGTTGTGGGCGAAGAAGACGTCGGGCAGGTAGGTCGCGGCCTCCAGGTTCTCCGGCGCGCCGCTGCCGGAGGCCTGGGCGTCGATCCAGGCCAGGTAGTCGTTCTGCCGGGCACCCGGGTCCATGATCCCCTTGAGCGGGACGAACCAGGAGTTCTCCTTGCCCCAGTCGCTGTACGCGGTGCCGTTGACGTCGTAGGCGCGCACCACCCGGCCGGGGTTCGCCGGGTCCACGCTCCAGGTGGAGTTGAAGTAGGACTTCAGGGTGGCCGCCTTGGTGGTCAGCCCGGCGGCCGTGGCGGTGTCGCCCTTGGCGGTGGCCAGCGCGGCGGCGGACAGGTAGGCGCGGTACTGGGAGGCGATGGCGTCGCCGGACTCGGCGAGCGTGGCACCGTTCTCGTTGTAGCTGGCGACGCCCTGGAAGATGTCGCCGCTGGTGGCCTGGGCGACGGGGACGGAGCCGTTGTCGATCGGACCGGTGTGGCCGGTGATGTACGGACCCACGGTGCTCGCGACGAAGCCGGACATCGCCGGATCGTTCAGGTAGTCGGTGTCACCGGTCCAGCGGTACGCCTCGTCGATCTTCTGCGCCAGCTCGAACGCGGCGGGGAGCTCGCGGACGAACGAGGTCGGGCTGTGGTAGTCGATCGAGAGCGGGGTCTTCGCGTCGAAGTTGACCGCCCAGTACGGCATGTGGTCCGGGGCGCCGGCCGCCGAGGAGGCGAAGGAGCGGAGCATCGTCTTGGTGGCCCCGTCGAGGCCGAGCAGGTGGGCGCCGACCACCTGGTGGGCGAAGTCCCGCGAGTAGAAGGCGGAGCGGTACGGGTAGCCGGCCCAGTAGGAGGCGGCCTGGACGCCCTGCCCGCTGCCGCCGGTGTTGCCCTCGTCCGCGTTGAGCGGACCGGTGGCGCCTGGCTGCGAGCTGAACGCGTTCGCCTTGGCCCGGGCCCACTCGAACATCGCCGTGACGGTGGCGTCGGAGGAGGTGATCCGCGGCGCGTTGGGGGCGGCGGGGGCCACGGTGACGTCGTCGACGTTGACCCAGCCGCCGGGCGCCGAGTCGACGGCCACGGTGACGGTGTCGCCCGCCGCCACCCGCACGCCGGACACCGTGTACTGGGCGTAGACGCGCTGCGAGGGGATCGTCACCGTGCCCGCGGTGGCGCCGTTGACCTGCACGGTCAGGGTGCCGCCGGCCGCGCCGGAGGCGATCCAGGCGCCGATGTCGTAACCACCGGCCTGCGGCGCGGTGGTGCTCCGGCTGATCCGGTAGCCGGTGCCGGCGTCCAGGTAGGCCGCCCGCGAGCCGCGGTGCGCGTTGTTCCCGGCGGTGCCGGTGTGGGGGCCGAACGTCCAGCCGCTGCCGTTCTGTTCGAAGCCCGGGTCGCCGAACACCAGCGGGTCGGCCCGGGTCAGCAGCCACTGCTGATTGACGCCGCCGTGGCAGGTGTACTGCTGGATCCGCGCGTTCGGCGTGGGGGTGCCGTTCGGCAGGTCGAGGCAGAGCGCGCTGTTGGCGGGGTGGACCAGGAAGGCGCCGTTCGCCGCGCTCTCCAGGGTGAACTGCTCGTTGGCCGAGTCGTCGCAGGCGTACTCGATCAGCGCCGCGCCGGGGGCGGTGGAGGCGCCCTCGACGTTGAGGCAGGACTGCGGGGCGGAGCGGTCGGCTATCCGGTAGCCGCCGCGGCCGTTGGGGGTGAACTGCCAGCGCTGGCCGAGGAGGCCCTGGCAGGGCTGCTGCACGACCGGGGTGCGGCCGGTGCCGGCGGCCCACAGGCCGCCCAGGCACTGGCCGCCGGCAACGGACGCGACGGTGTAGGCGGCTCCGGCGGCCACCGGCTCACCGGCGGCACGGGCCGCGCCGGCGGGGAGCAGGGTCAGGGCACTCGCGGCGAGCGAGACCAGGCCCAGGTGGGCGTGGACGCGGGGCGCGCTGCGACGGGGAACGGGGTGGGGCAACGTATCCTCCGACATCGTTGTGGAAGGGGCGCCCCCGGCGGCCTCAGGCAGGCGGCCGTCGGGGGTGGTGGGGGGCGGTCGTGCCGCGCACGACCACCTCCGGCTGGAACATCAGTTCGCCGACCGGGACCTGGTGGCCCGACAGCAGGCCGACCAGGGCCCGGGCGACCTCGGCGGCCAGCCGGTCGACGGGCTGGCGCACCGTGGTCAGTGGGGGATCGGTGAACTCCATCAGGGGGCCGTCGTCGTAGCCGATCACGGAGACGTCCTCGGGGACGGACAGGCCCTGCCGGCGGATCGCCCGGATCGCGCCGAGCGCCATCTGGTCGCTGGCGGCGACGATCCCGGTGACGCCTCGGGCGAGCAGCTGCTCGGCGGCGAACTGGCCGCCCTCGACCGAGTAGGTCTGGTGCACCACGAGCTGCTCGTCCTCGCCGAGGCCGAGCGCCGTCATCGCGGCCCGGTAGCCGGCCACCCTCCGGTCGGTGGGGCGGTTGCCGACCGGTCCGGCCGCCATCGCGATCCGGCGGTGGCCGAGCCCGTGCAGGTGGCGCACCGACAGCTCGGCCGCGTAGGCGTCGTCGGTGGAGAAGGCGACGGAGGGGCTGTCCTCGAACCGGCCGTTGATGCAGACATAGGGGACGGGACGGTGTTCCAGCAGCTGGAGGACCTCGGGGTCGAAGTTCTCCAGGGTGTTGCTGGCGGAGCAGAACACTATTCCGCTGGCGCCGAGGTCCAGCAGGGACTTCAGGAAGTCCCGCTCCTGGACGCCGCCCGGAAGCGCCGGGCAGACCACGGCCCGCAGGCCGTGCGGGGCCAGCGCGAGGCCGATCCGCTCCGCCATCGCGCCGAAGATCGGGATCGACAGCCCCGGGGTGATCACCCCGACGATGCCGCCGGAGGCGGTGCCGCGCTCGTAGCCGACCTCCTCCATGGCGCGCTCGACCAGCTGACGGGTCTTCTGCGAGACGCCGGCCTTGCGGTTGAGCACCCGACTGACGGTGGCCACGCTGACACCGGCGTGCTGCGCGACTTCGGTGATCCCGATTTTCTCGTGCTCCACTTCCCTGCCCCCAATGCGTTGATCGTTTGGCCGGTCGGCCGTAACTATGTCATCCCGTGGCCTCGGTGACGTCGCACAGACCGCCGGCCGGGACGGCGACCGAGTGCAGGCCCGGCGCGAGGTCCAGCAGCAGTGCGGGACCGGGGCGGCCGGCCGCGTCGTGGGGCTGGATCCGGACCCGGCGGGCGGGCCCCCCGACCTCCAGCAGCAGCCGGCCGGCGGTCGAGGCGTTCACCAGGGTGAGGGCCCGCCAGGGGCCGGTGGGCAGGGTGACCGGTCGCTCGTCGTAGGCGGTGACCACCCACTGCTCCCCGTGCCGGGCGGTGACCTGCGGGTACAGCTCGTCCGGACGGCCGGGCTCGTAGTGGCCGCCGGTCAGGGCGGGTGCGAGCCGGCGCCAGGTGGCCAGCCAGAACGCCAGCGCCTCTCGGTGCGCGGCGGGGAGTCCGGTGAGCCGGGCGGAGATCTGCGGCACCGAGTGGAGCGCGCCGTGGACCTGCCGGGCGAGCACCTCGGGCGGGCCCTGCGGGTCCCACATCAGCATGTCGGAGTGGACGGCGCCGCCGGGGGCGAGCATGGCGATGTCCAGGGTGCGGACCCGGTTGGCGACCGCGTCGGCCGGGCAGTCGATCGCGCGCAGCAGATTGCCGTAGGCGGTCATGGCCGGGCCGGTGTAGCGCTGGCGCAGCTCGATCACGAACTCGTCGCCCCGCAGCTCCCGGAGCTCCTCGCGCAGCAGGCCGAGCAGCAGGGCCATCGCCTCGCCGACGTCGGCGACGAAGCCCGGGCCGGCGTCCTCGGGCACGGGGGCCGCGCCGTAGGCCACGGCCTCGTCCAGGAAGTCGATCTTCAGCCCGTCCAGGCCGTAGTCGGCGACGGCGTCGCGGCAGACCCGGACGACGTGCTCGCGGACCTCGGCGTGGCGCGGGTCGAGGATCCGGCAGTCCAGCCGGTGCACGTAGTGCGGGGCGTACCGGGCCCAGTCGCGGTGGGCCTCGGCCCGCGCCCCGAGCAGCAGCGGGGCGATCCAGGCGGTGTAGCGCAGGCCGGCCGCCCGGACGGTCTCGACGTGGGCGCGCAGGTCGGGGAACTTGACCGGGTCGGCGGTCCAGTCGCCGCAGCCCGCGTAGCCCCGGCCGTCGCCGTGCCGCTGCCAGCCGTCGTCCAGGAAGAGCTGCCCGCAGCCGAGTTCGGCCGCGAGCACGGCCTCCCGCTCGACGCCGGCGGCGGTCACGTCCTGGGCGAAGGCGTACCAGGTGGAGTACACCGGGGTGCGGCCGAAGTCGGGCGTGGGCATCGGGGCGCCGCCGGGCAGGGCGGCGAACCACTCCCGCAGGTCGCGCAGGGCGGCGGCCAGGGTCGCGCCGGGCGCGGCGAGCCGCAGCCGGAAGCTCTCCCCCGCGGCCAGCGGGAAGCGCAGCCAGACGCCGAAGCGCTTGTGCTCCTCGCTGACGCCGAACCGGACGGCGGTCTGGCGGACGGTGCGGTCGGCCGCGAAGGCGAGCAGGGTGCGCCCGGCGGTGTCGTACAGGCAGCCCACCGGGGCGGAGTCCACCAGGGAGACCGGGCGCCAGGGCGACCAGTCGGCGGGCAGGGTGCGCTCCCAGCCGGCGTTGGGGTGCCAGAAGCCGGCCGCGTCGCCGAGCGGGACGTCCAGGCGGACGGTCACCTCGGTGTCGGCGGTGGCGGTGATCCCGGCGCTGTTCCAGGCGGTGTCGTCGGCGCCGTGGGCCGTGGTGTCCGCGGCGTCGGCCCCGTGGGCCGTCTCGACGGTGCCGGGCGTGGCCTGGACGGTGATCCGGGCGCCCTGCAACAGCAGTTCGTGCGCACCGCCCTCCCACTGGTCCGGGGTGAAGGTGGGCAGCGCGGCGAGGTCGATGGAGCCGGTCTGCACGGCGGGCCTCTCTCGGGTCGGGGTCGGGGCGGGGACGGGAGTACCACCGGGGGTGCCGGTGCCGGGCGCTGCGGTGGTCGTCACTGCTTGACGGCCCCGGCGAGCATCCCGGAGACGAAGTGCTTCTGCAGGAACAGGAAGAGCACGGCCATCGGGACCGCCGCGACGGCGGTGCCGGTGAGCAGCTGGCCGTAGTCGACGTCGGAGCTGCCGGTGAGCGCCGCCAGGGCGACCGGGATGGTGTACGAGGCGGGGTCGCGCAGCGCGATCAGCGGCCACAGGAAGTCGTTCCACTGGAACAGGAACAGGAACATGGCGAGCGCCGCGAGCGCCGGACGCATGGTCGGCAGGGCGATCCGCAGGAAGAGCCGCAGCTCGCCGCAGCCGTCGATCCGGCCGGCCTGGAGCAGTTCGTCCGGCAGCGAGCCCATCGACTGGCGCATCAGGAAGATGCCGAACGGCAGCGCCAGGTTGGGCAGCAGCACGGCCTGGTAGGTGTTGAGCCAGTCCAGGTTCACCATCATCTTGAACAGCGGGACGATGGTGAGCTGGGTCGGCACCACCAGGGCGAGCAGCAGCACGGAGAACATCAGGCCCTGGCCGCGGAAGCGGAACTTGGCGAAGCCGTAGCCGGCCAGGGTGCAGACGATCCCGCCGAGCACGGTGTAGGTGACCGACAGCAGCAGGGAGTTGAGCACCACCCGGCCGAAGCCGACGGACTCCTCCAGGTGGCCGAGGTTGGTGCCCAGCTCGCCGCCCGGCAGCAGCTGCGGCGGTCGGCCGAAGATGTCGTGCGAGGTGTGGGTGGAGGCGATCGCGAGCCAGTACAGCGGGGCGACCGTGAACGCGAGCAGCGCGAGCATCCCGGCGGTGAGCAGCACCTGGCCGCGTCGGGACGCGCGGAACGCGGGGCTGGTGGTGGCCGGCATCAGTCCTCCTCCTTGGCGAGCTTGACCTGGACGAGGCCGAACAACGAGATGATCAGGACCAGCGCGTAGCCGATGGCGGACGCGTAGCCGAAGTCGAAGTACCGGAAGCCGGTCTGGTACAGGTACACGCCGATGGTGGTGGTGGCGTTGTCGGGGCCGCCGCCGGTCATGATGAACGGCTCGTCGAACAGCTGCAGGGTGCCGATGGTGGACAGCACCACGGTCAGCAGCAGGGCGGGGCGCAGGCCGGGCAGGGTCACGTGCCAGAACCGGCGCAGCGGGCCGGCGCCGTCGACGGCGGCGGCCTCGTGGTGCTCGGCCGGGATCGACTGGAGCCGGGCGAGGTAGATGACCGCGTTGTAGCCGGTGTAGTGCCAGGTCAGCGCGAGCATGATGGACACCCGGGCCCAGAACGGGTCGTTGAGCCAGTGCACCTCGGGCAGACCGACCAGCTGGAGCAGCCAGTTGACGGCGCCGGAGTCCTGGTTGAGCAGGGCGCCCATCATCAGGCCGTAGGTGACCAGGCCGGTCACCACCGGCAGGAAGAACCCCAGCCGGAACAGCGGCTTCCAGCGCAGCAGCGCCGAGTTGAGCGCCACGGCCAGGCCCAGTGCGAGCGCGAGCATGACCGGGACCTGGACCACCAGGATCAGCGCGGTGTTGCCGAGGGCCTTCCAGAACAGCGGGTCGTGCAGCAGCCGTTCGTAGTTGCCGAGGCCGGTCCAGGTCTGGGTGGTGCCCTCGGTCCGGTACAGGCTGAGGACGAAGGACCACACCACCGGGTAGAGCCGGAAGGCGGCGAAGAGCGCGAGGGCGGGGAGGACGAAGAGGTACGGCGCCAGGCGGGCGCCGCCGCCCCGGCCCGCCCGCCGGCGGGCCGGGGCGGCGGCGGGTCCGGGGTGGGGTCCGGCTCCCGCCCTCGCCGGTGCGGCGGTCGTCATGCCTGGGCCCTCAGGGTCTGCTGGACGAGCTGGTCGGCGGCGGCGCGCAGCACGGTCGCCGGGTCGGCGCCCTGGAGCAGGACCTTGGTCTGGGCGTCGCAGACGACCTTCAGCGCCCGGGCGTAGTCGGCGGTGTAGTTGGTCGGCACGGACGGCTTGGAGAGCTCCTCCAGGAGCACCTCGGCGTACTTCTGGCCACCGAAGAAGGCGCTCTCGGTGTGGAAGGCCGGGTCGTCGTAGGCCTTGAGCAGGGCCGGGAAGATGCCCTTGTTCTGGTAGATCGGGACCTGGGACTCGGGGCGGGTGAGGGCGAACTCGGCGAAGGCGAACGCCGCCCGCTGGTTCTTGCTGGATCCGGCGACGGCCAGGTGGGTTGAGTTGACGATCGCGGAGCGCGAGCCGCCGGGGGTGACGGCCGGCGGGAGCATCAGGCGCCAGTTGCCGCTCTGGTCGGCAGCGAGGGACTCCATGTAGCCGCCGTACCAGGCGGGGTTGGGGCAGACGGCGACCTTGCCGGCCTTGACCGCGGAGTCGTAGCCCGGCGCGCCGGGCGAGCCCTGGACGTCGAGCAGCAGCCCGGCGTCGTTCATCTCCTTGATCAGGGTGAGCGCCCGGACGGCCTCCGGCGAGTTGATGGTGATCTTGCCGTCGATGTTGAAGTAGAAGGTGCCCTGGAGCTGGAGCAGCAGCTGGAACAGGTTGGCCGAGTCGGCCTGCGAGGCCGAGCGGTCCACGGCCAGCAGCGCGGTGCCGGTGGCCTCCTTGACCTTCTTGCCCGCGGCGACGACGTCGTCCCAGGTGGCGAGCGAGGCGGCGTCGACGCCGGCCTTCTGGAAGAGGTCGGAGCGGTAGAAGAAGCCGCTCGCGTTGGCCTCCCACGGCAGGGCGTAGACCTTGGACTGGCGGGAGACGGTCTGCCACAGGCCCGGCGCGAAGGCGGTGGAGTACTTGTCGGCGCCCAGTGCGCCGAGGTCCGCGAGGCCGCCGGGGAACTTCTCGATGTAGCCGGGCAGGTAGTCGACGCCGATGTGCAGGACGTCGGCGAGGCCCTGGCCGCCTGCGGCCATGGCGATGGTGATCTTGTCCCAGATCGCCGGGTTGCCGATGTCCTGGACGGTCACCTTGACCTTGGGGTGGACGGCGTTGAAGGCCGGGACCAGGGCCTTGAGCTCGGCCGCCGGGTTCTTCCAGCTCCACACGGTGACCGAGCCGGACAGCTCGCCGGAACCGCCGGAGTCTCCCCCGCCGGAGTCCGAACCGCCGCACGCGGCCAGGACCGAACCCCCGCCGGCGGCCACCGCGGCCGCGCCGATCCCCTTGAGGAATCCGCGCCGGCTCGGCCCGCCCACGATTCTGCCACTCATGTCCGGAGCTCCTTCGCTCTGCTCGGGACCGCGCCGCACACGGCGGTCCCGACCGACTGCGACGCACCACCGATCGGTGCCGCCGCCGTTCCGCTGATCGCGGGAACGGGAGTGAATCTAGCCAGCCCATGGAGGGTTAACAACAGTTTTCGAAAGTTTTTCGTCGTGCAGAGCGAAAACGTTACAACGTGACGACGGAGCCCGGTCCGGACATGCCGAAGCCCGTGCCGCCGGTGGCCGGCGGCACGGGCTTCGCAGGTCAGCGCGGTGGGAGCCGGGTGGTGCCGAAGCGTCGGCGGTAGTCGGACGGGGTGGTGCCGAGGTGGTGGGCGAAGGCCCGGCGCAGGCTCTCGTCACTGCCCAGACCGCTGCGCCGGGCGGCCGCGGTGACACCGAGACCGTCCAGCAGCAGCTGCTGGGCGCGCTCCAGTCGCACCCGCTCGACCCAGCGGGCCGGGGTGGTACCCAGCTCGGCCCGGAACAGCCGGGTCAGGTGACGGGTGCTGACCGCCGCGGCGGCGGCCATCGCGGGCAGGCCGTGGTCGGCCGCCGGGTCGGCCAGGACGGCATCGGTGACGGCACGCAGCGGCTCGCCCCGGACCGGCGGGCCCGCCGCGGCGGTGGCGAACTGGGACTGGCCGCCGGGGCGCCGCATGAACATCACGAGTTCGCGGGCGACACCCCGGGCGGCGTCGGCGCCGTGGTCGTCCTCGACCAGGGCGAGGGCGAGGTCGATGCCCGCGGTGATGCCCGCGCTGGTGTGGAAGCGGCCGTCGCGCAGGTGCAGCGCGTCGGGCTCCACGCGCACCTCGGGGTGGCGCCGGGCCAGCGCGGCGGCGTGCCGCCAGTGGGTGGTGGCGCGGCGGCCGTCCAGCTGTCCCAGCGCGGCCGGGACGAAGGCGCCGCTGCAGACCGTGGCGACCCGGCGGGCCCGCGCGGTGAGCTCCCCGGCCGCGGCGAGGAGTTCCCGGCCGGGCCCCCGGGTGGCGAGGTGCTCGGCCCCGGCGATCACCAGGGTGTCCAGCGGGCCCGCGTCGGCCGGGGCGACGGTCCCGGCCAGGGCGACACCGTTGGCGGCGGTGACGGTGCCGCCCAGGGGCGAGACCAGGACGGTCGGGTAGGGGTGGCCGAGCGCACCGGCCTGGTGGAAGACCTCCAGCGGACCGCTGAGGTCGAGCAGGGTCAGCTCGTCGAACACGAGGAACGCGACCCGGCCGGCCGGGCCCCGCCCCGTCATGTCCGGATCCGTGGTGCAGAGGGCAGAAAGGACATGGCACCAGGCTACGCCGCCGCGCGACAGTGGAGGAGTCCACCGAGGGACCTTCGAAGCACCGAAGGTCCGGAAGTTCCCGAACTTCCGGACGTAGCAAGGGAATGGGGAAGTCGAGATGATCGAGACCATCGCCGGAGTCCGGGTCCCGGACAGCGCCCTGGCCCGGGAGGCGACCGAGCTGGTGCGGGACGCCGCCTCGCCGCTGCTGTTCGACCACTCCCGCCGGGTGTTCCTGTTCGGGGCGCTGCGCGGCGCCGAGCAGCGGCTGGACTTCGACCCCGAGCTGCTCTACGTCGGGGCGATGTTCCACGACCTCGGGCTGACCGCGCGGTTCGCCCGGACCGACCGGCGGTTCGAGATCGACGGCGCCGAGGAGGCGCGGCGGTTCCTGCACGCCCACGGCATCACCGGCGAGCCGGCCGACCGGGTGTGGACGGCGATCGCCCTGCACACCACCCCGGAGGTCCCGTTGCACATGGCACCCGAGATCGCACTGGTCACCCGGGGTGTGGAGCTGGACGTCCTCGGCATCGGCTACCACGCCGTGAGCGACGAGCAGCGCGCCGCCGTCACGGCCGCGCACCCCCGGCCGGACTTCAAGAACCGGATCCTCGCCGCGTTCACCGAGGGCATCAGGGACCGCCCGGCCACCACCTTCGGCAACGTCAAGACCGATGTCCTGGCGCACTTCGTCCCGGGCTTCGAACGGGGCGACTTCGTCGAGGTGATCCTCGGCTCGGACTGGCCCGAGTGAGGCCGGCGCCCGCGGGGTGAGCCGGGCGGAGCCCCGGGGCGCCCGCGCCGGTCCCCGCCTCACCCGCCCCGGGTGGTGCGCGCCCGGGCGGCGGGCGTCACCGTGGGCCACGGGGGGTCGGACCCCGGTGCCCGGTGGCCCGGTCGGCTCGCACTCCGGAGGCAGGCGATGGACGACTACCCACTGCTGAACATCTTCCTCACGACCATGTGGATCTTCCTGTGGATCCTCTGGTTCATGCTCCTGTTCCGGGTGTTCGGGGACCTCTTCCGGGACGACTCGGTCGGCGGCTGGGGCAAGGCCGGCTGGTGCGTACTGCTGATCCTGCTGCCGTTCCTGGGCGTGTTCGTCTACCTGATCGCCCGGGGCAAGGGCATGGGGATGCGGGAGGCGGCCCGGGTGAAGCAGGCGGACGCCGAGTTCCGGGACTACGTGCGGGACGCGGCCGGGTCCGAGGCCAAGAAGCCCAGCGCCGCCGGGGAACTGGCCCGGCTGGCCGAGCTGCGGCGGGACGGCTCCATCACGGAGGACGAGTACCAGCGGGCCAAGGCGCTCGTGCTGGAGTGACCGGGGACGGGCCCGGAGTCCGGCGCCCGGTCCGTCAGGGGCCCTGGGCCGTCACGGTCGGGGGACCCGGCGGTGCGGGCGGCACCGGCGGGGTCGGCGGCCCCGGGGGCGGCCCGGGGGCGGGCGGCGGCTCGGCCGGAGCGGCGGTCCGGTAGGCGGGGGCGAGGAACTCCCGGACCGCGAACGCCGCCAGCACGACCACGGCGAACCAGAACACCACCATCGCCGTCGGGTGGTCCCAGAACGCGAACAGCACGGCGGCGACGACCAGGATCGCCACACCCGTCCAGCGCTTGTAGCGGCGGACGAAGCGCTCCGCCGGACCGGCCCGGAAACCCGCCGAGTCGGCCGCCGAACGCAGCGCCGCCACCCCGTGCCCGGCCACCGAACGCACGGTGACGGCGGCCCGCGAGGGGCCGACGAGGAACGCTCCGAGCGCCACCACCAGGGCCAGGAAGCCGACCACCCGCACCGAGGTGCGCAGATAGGTCACCAGCGCGTCGTAGACGGCGCCGGCCGCGGCGGGCGAGGCGTCGGTGGGCAGGTGGTCCAGGAAGTAGGAGCGGAACACCGTCAGGGCGAGGCCGAGCAGCAGCATCGCCGCCGCGATGCCGAGAGCGGCGCCGGCCAGCGCGCGGCGGCGGTTGACGGCCGTGAACACCGCGCCCGCCGCGACCAGGACCGTGATCACCGGCATCCACCAGCCGAGGATCTCCAGCAGCCGGAAGCCGCCGCGGATCTTGGCGAGGTCGGGCGAGGAGAACACCACGAACTCGGTGTGCACCTCCGGGATCTTGGCGGCGGGCGCGAACCCGGCCTGGACCAGGGCGGTCTTCACCCGGTCCACCATCGGCCCGATGTCGATCACGACCTCGTCGTTCTTCAGCACCACCGCGCCGCCGCCCTCGCCCGTCAGGGCCTTGACCATGGTGGCGTGCCCGGCCCGGACCGCCCCCTCCCAGACGGTGGCGAAGGCGTCGCTGGTGACCACCCGCTCGGCGGCAGCGTGCACCAGGTTCGTCAGCGCCCCCTCCAGCGGGCCGGTCAGACCGCCCAGCAGCTGGGCCAGCCGGGGCGGCACACCCTGCTCGGCGGCGGCCTGGGACAGGTCGTTCACCAGGGACTTGACGTCGACCTGCTCGGTCGCGGCGTCGGTGATCCGGTTGGCCAGGGCGTTCTGCACGTCGGGGTTGTGGGCCAGCGGCGCCATGGTGGCGACGAACCGGTCGGTGTCGGTGATCTCGTCGTGGGCCCAGACCGCGACGACCGCGAGCAGCGACAGCACCGACGCGACCACCACCAGGACCACCGAGCCGGTGGTGCGCAGCCGGTGGTGCTCCGTCCTGGTCCGGGCGTCCGCCTCCAGCTCGGCGACCCGGCGGTGCAGCGCGTCCAGTTCGACGCTGTCCGGGCGGCCGGGCTGCACGGGGCCGGGCTGCACGGGGCCGGGCTCGGTCGGTGGCATGGGCGGGACTCCTCGTCCTGGGCGGCCCGGGGTCGGGGGGCGCCCCGGGCGGACCGGTGGCGCCGGGAGGCGCGAACACCGGTGCACCCAGCCAAGGGCCCGGCGCGGCGCTCGGCGAGCAGGGCTGACCCAGCGGGGTGACCCGGAGCGGTACCGGAGCCCCGCAACTCCGTCACTCCGGCACCCCGGCACCCCGCTTCTCCGTCACCCCGAACAGGTGAGCCGGTGGCCCGGGACGGCGGGTTAGCGTCGCTCCGGGTCGGTGTCCGGGCGGCGCCCGGACCGGCCCCCGACCGGCGCCCCCGACCGGCCGGACCGCACCCGCACGCCAGGAGGAGCCGACGTGAGCAACGCACCCGATGCGCCCGGTGGGGCGGACGAATCCGAACCGGTGGACCTCGGCCCCATCGACTACCTGGTGATCGCGTTCCCCGGCAGCCACCTCAGCGGCGAGGGCCTGCCGCTGCTCGTCGACCTGGTCGATCGCGACATCGTCCGGATCCTCGACCTGATCTTCGTCCGCAAGGACGAGGACGGCACGGTCACCGCCGTCGAACTGGCCGACGTGGACGGCGACGGGGTCCTCGACCTGACGGTCTTCGAGGGCGCCTCCTCCGGTCTGCTCGGGGACGCCGACGTCACCGAGGCCGGCCTGCTCCTGGAGCCCGGCGACTCCGCCGTGGTGCTCCTCTACGAGAACCGGTGGGCGGCCCCGCTGGCCGCCGCCCTGCGGCGGGCGGACGCGCGCATGGTCGCCAGTGGCCGCGTCCCGGTCCAGGACCTCCTGGAGGTGCTGGACGCGCTGGAGGAGCTCGACGCCACCGGCTGACCCCGCCCGGCCCCGGCCCCACCCCCGGCCCCACTCCACCCCCGATCTCCCTCACCCCAGGCAGGAAGCCATGCCCGGACTGCTACGTGGCGTCGCCCGCACCGCGGTCGTCGCCGGAACGGCCACCGCCGTCTCCAACCGAGTCTCCCGTCGCCAGGCCGGCCGCTGGGCGAGGCAGGAGTCCTACGCCGAACCCGCCCCCGCCGCCCAGGCCGCGCCCCCGCCGGTCGCCGCGGCGCCCGCCCCGGCGACCATGGAGGAGAAGCTGGACCAGCTCAAGGACCTCGCGACGCTCAAGGAGCAGGGGGTCCTCACCGAGGAGGAGTTCGCTGCGCAGAAGGCCCGGATCCTCGGCAGCTGACCATGGCGAACCGCTGGAAGCCCCTCGTCGTCCTCGGCACCGCCCAGTTCCTGATGGTGCTGGACGCCTCGGTGATGAACGTCTCGATCAGCCAGCTGGTCGAGGACTTCGACACCGAGGTGACCGCCATCCAGGCCGTCATCACCCTGTACACCCTGGTGATGGCGGCCTTCATGCTGACCGGCGGCAAGATCGGCGACATGTACGGGCGCCGCCGGGTCTTCGTGATCGGCCTGGCCGTGTACGCGGTCGGCTCGGGGCTGACCGCGGTGGCGCCCACGGTCGGAGTGCTCGCCCTCGGCTGGTCGGTCATCGAGGGCCTGGGGGCGGCCCTGGTGCTGCCCGCGCTCGCCGCCCTGGTGGCCGGCTCCTACTCCGGCCGCGACCGGGCCGTCGCCTACGGCGTGATCGGCGGCCTGGCGGGCGCGGGCATCGCGGTGGGCCCGCTTCTCGGCGGCTGGGTGACCACCTATCTGACCTGGCGGCTGGTGTTCGCCGGCGAAGTGGTGCTGGTCGTGACGATCCTGCTGCTGATGCGCTGGATACCGGCGCAGCCCCGGCCGACCGACCCGCCCCGGCTGGACCTGCTCGGCGTCGTGCTGTCCGCGACCGGCCTGGCCCTGATGGTGCTGGCCGTACTGCAGAGCGGCACCTGGGGCTGGGTCCAGCCGCGCAACCCGCCGTTCACCGTGCTCGGCTTCGCGCCGACCCTGTTCCTCGTCGCCCTCGGCGCCGCTCTCACCTATGCGTTCTGCGTCCACGAACGCCGGCGCGAGAGCCGGGGCCGCACGCCCCTGGTCTCGCTCGACCTGTTCGGCAACCGGACGCTGCGTTCGGGGCTGATCACCCTGTTCAACCAGAACACCGTCCTGCTGGGCCTGTTCTTCGTCATCCCGCTCTACCTCCAGGTCGTGCAGGGCCTGAACGCCTTCGAGACCGGCCTCCGGCTGCTGCCGGTGTCCGTGACGATGCTCGGCGCCTCGATGTCGGGCACCCTGCTGCTGCGCTTCGCCTCGCCCCGCACCATCGCCAGGGCGGGTCTGCTGGTCCTGCTCGCCGCCACGCTGTGGCTGATCACGGCCATCGGACCGGACCTGCACGGCGCCTCCTTCGCCGGGGCGATGGCCCTGCTCGGCGTCGGGATGGGGATGCTCGCCTCGCAGCTCGGAAACACGGTGCAGTCCAGCGTGTTGCCGGAGGAGCGCAGCGAGGCCGGCGGACTGCAGTACACCTCGCAGAACCTCGGTTCCTCGCTCGGCACGGCGCTGATCGGGGCGATCCTGATCGGCGCCCTCGCGACCTCCGTGACCAGCCAGATCGAGAGCGACCCCCGGGTCTCGGGGGCCGTCGCGCAGCAGACCGCCGTGCACGTGGAGGCCGGCCTGTCCTTCGTCCCGGCCGACCAGGTGGCCGCCGCGCTGGCGGCGCGTCCGGACGTGCCGCCGGCGGAGGCGGCGGCCGTGGTGGAGAGCTACCAGGACGCGCAGATCGACGGTCTCAAGGCCGCCGTGCTCGCCTGCTCCTGCATCACGGCCGGCGCGCTGCTGTTCACCGGCCGCCTGCCCGGCACCCGCCCGGGCCCGCGAACGGGCACGTGAGCGAGCGGCTGAACGGGCGCGGGAACGCAGGTGCGGACGAGCGCCCGGCCGTCCCGCCGAACGGGTGACGGGACCGCCCTGCCCCGGTGGCGCCGGTCAGTGGCCGACGACGACCTTGGCCGCGACGATGACCAGTCCCAGGACCAGGCTGACGGCGCCCTCGGCGACGACCTGGCGCGGTCGGGCGCCGGCCCGGTGGGCGCCCAGGGCGGCCCAGGCCACCTGCTGGGAGACCGCGACCGCCAGCGCGAGCCAGGCGTTCTCCCCCGCGCCCAGCCACGGGCTGACCAGGACCGCCAGCGCCGGCAGCGCCGCCGCCTCGACGATCGGCCACTCGTGCCGGCCCACCCGGCGCACCTGGCGGAACGTCACGTCCTTCCCCGCCTCCCGCTGGCCGGCGACGTGCGCGTAGACATGGGCGGCCCAGAAGACCAGCCCGGTGATGACCAGCAGCAGGACGAGCGACAGCCTCGGGTGCGACTCCTGCGCGCTGGACGCGGCGATCACCGAGGCCGCCAGCATCGAGCCGTAGACCGCGCCCGCGTAGTCGGTCCGCTTCTCCGGTGCGGCCGCGCCCGGTCCCGGCGGGCCGGGGGCGCGGCGACGGGGTGCCGGTCCGGGGTCGCTCACGGCGGCCTCCTGGGGGCTGTGCTCGGCCGGCTCACCGAGTCCTTGCCGCGATCCTCGCCGCTCCCCGCCCGCCCGGCCACCTCCGGCCGGCCGGCGGGCGGGGCACCGGTGCCGACCTGCCCGGCCCGGGTCGGCACGCGGCTCGGCCCGGGTCGGCACGCGGCTCGGATGGCACCCGGCCTCGGGGCCGTACTACGGTCGAAGGGACGTTCCCCCCGGCGGTCCGGCGGCGCCCGTCGCCGGGGGACCGCGTCCCGCATCACGCCCGGACGTGCCCTTCCGGGGGCGGAACCACCAGGCGGTGGCCCCATGCCGTACACCCGCGCAGCACCCGAACCGCTCTCCCGGACCGGGCACGCCTCCCCACCGGTACTCGCCCTCGCGCCCGCCGCCCCCGTCCCCTCGGCGGACCCCGTCCCCTCGGCGGACGCCCTCCCGGAGGTCGCGGCCCCGCCCGCCCCGGCCCGGCTGCCCAACGGCGACCCGATGCTCGCCACCCGGGTCCGGCCGCCCCACCCGCCCGCCGCCGCCTTCCTGCACCGCGACCGCCTGCTCGGCCGCCTCGACGCGGCCGCGCTCCGCCCGGTGACCCTGGTCAACGGCCCGGCCGGGGCCGGCAAAACGCTGCTGGTCGCCGACTGGCTGGCCCGCGGCCGCCTCCCCGGCCCGGTGGGCTGGCTCACCCTGGAGCCGAGCGACAACCAGCCCGGCACCTTCTGGGCCTATGTCCGCGAGGCCCTGCAGACCGGGGTCGGCGGACTGCCGGCGGAGGTGGGCGCCCCCGCCCGGGCCGAGCACGTCGAGCCGTCCCTGCTGCTGCGGCTCGCCGCCTGGATCAACGGCCTCCCCCGGCCGCTGGTGCTGGTCCTGGACGAGTGCGAGCACCTCGACAACCTGCGGCTCGCCGAACAGCTGCACGACCTGGTCCGGCACACCGCCGGCCGGCTGCGGCTCGTCCTGGTCGGCCGCAGCGAACCGCTGCTGCCCCTGCACCGCTACCGGGCCGCGGGCGAGCTGGCCGAGATCCGGGCCGGCGAGCTCGCGCTGGACCGCGGCGAGACGGCCGCCGTGCTGGAACGGCACGGGCTGCGCGTCGGCCCGGCCGTCGTCGGGGCCGTGCACCGCGCGCTGTCCGGCTGGACCGCCGGCGTCCGGCTGCTCGCCCTCGCCGCGCAGGACGCCGACGACCCCGAGGACTACCTCGGACGGATCGACGCCGGTCCCGCCGCGCTGGCGGACTTCCTGCTCGCCGAAGTGCTGCGGACCCAGCCCGCGCCGACCCAGGACCTGCTGCTGCGCTGCAGCATCCTGGGCCGGGTCCACCCCGACCTCGCCGACGCGCTCACCGGCCGCCGCGACGGGCGGCGGATCCTGGAGCGGCTGCACCACGACAACGCCTTCACCGACGCCCTGCCCGACGGCTGGTACCGGCTGCACCCGATGTTCGCCGGGATCCTGCGCCTGCACCTGCGCGCCGCCGCCCCGGAACGGGTCGACGAGCTCCGGGTGCAGGCCGCGCACTGGCTCGCCGGCCACGGGCAGTACCGGGCGGCGCTCGACCACGCGGCCGAGGCCGGGGACTGGGCGCTGGCCGCGCGGCTGCTGGTCGACGAGTACGCCGTCGGCGAGCTGCTGGCCGGGCGCGACGCGACCCGGCTGCGCGCGCTGTTCACCCGGATGCCGCCGACCGAGCACAGCCCGGCCGCCGAGCTGGTCCGGGCGGCCGTCCACCTCACCCGCGACGAGGCCGCCGGCGCGCTGCGGATCCTGGAGCACGTCGAACCGCTGCTGCCTGCCGAGCGGACCCCGCTCCAGCTGGCCGCCGTCCTGGTGCGCACCGGCGCCGCGCGGCTGCTCGGCTCGGCCGCGCTCGCCGACCGGGCCGCCCGCCGGGCCGAGGAGCTCGGCCACCTGGTGCCCGCCGAGCTGCTGGCGCGCCACCCCGAGCTGCTCACCCTGGTGGCCGCCGACCTCGGCTCCACATTGCTCTGGCACGGGCGCCTGGACGAGGCCCGCCAGGCACTCGAACGCGCCGCGCGGGCGCCGCTCTCGCCCACCACCGCCCGGCTGCGCCACGACGCGCTGTGCCGGCTGGCGCTCATCGAACACCTGCGCGGCAGCCCGGGGCGGGCGGAGCGCCGGGTGCGCGAGGCGGACGAGGAGGCAGACCGGGCCAGTCTGCCGCCGGACAGCCGCACCGAGGTCCGGGACCTCGTACTGGCCGCCGTCGCCCTGGAGCGCGACGAGCCCGCCGAGGCCCGGACGGCGCTGAACCGGGCGACCGGCGCTCGCACACCGGGCCGGGACCCGGTGGTCGCGCTCGGCAACGCCGTGGTCCGGGCCGGGCTCCAGCTGGCCCGGGGCCGGCCCGACAGCGCGCTGCGGCTGCTGGAGGAGACCCGGCGGCACGGGCTCGGGGAGCGCGCCTCCGACTGGAGCCGCGAACGCCTCGCCGTCACGGCCTGCGCAGCGCACCTGGCCGCCGGACGGCCGGAGGAGGCCGTCGCGGCCCTGGACGACGTGCCGGTCCGGACGCCCGGGTCCCTGGTGGTGGCCGCCCGGGCCCGGCTCGCGGCCGGCCTCGACGTGTCGGACACCCTGGCCGGGCTGCGGGCCCTGCGCGAGGACCCGGCCGTGGGCGGCGCGACCCGTGCCCGGGCCCTGCTGCTGCTGGCGCAGGCCGAGCCGGACGGTCCGGACAGCGCCCGGCTGCTGACCGAGGCCCTCGCCGCCGCCGAGCCCGAGCGGCTGTGCCGCCCGTTCCGCGAGTCGGCGCCCTGGGTGCGCCGACGGCTGCGCGGACTCCCCCGGGTGGCGGCCGCCCACGGCTGGCTGCCGGCCGATCTGCGGCCGCCCGCCCGCGACCCGGCTCCGGAGCGGAAGGCGGACGCCGGGCCGGCGCCGGTCGCGGGAGGGCCGGTCGCGGGAGCGCCGGTCGAGCCGCTGACCGGCCGGGAGCGGGAGATCCTGCTCTGCGCCGCGCGGCTGCTGTCGACCCAGGAGATCGCCGAGGAGCTGTACGTGTCGCCGAACACCGTCAAGACGCACCTCAAGAGCGTCAACCGCAAGCTCCGGACGGCCAGCCGCCGGGACGCGGTGCGCACCGCCACCCGGCTGCGGCTGCTGGACGCGCCCTGAGCCGGACCGGGACGCGCCCTGAACCGGACCGGGCCGGGGCGGCTCACTCGGGCAGCCGGCGCAGCTCCGTGACCGTCAGCCCGAGCGCCTGGAACCGGTTCAGCAGCCCGTACAGGTGGGCCTCGTCCACCACCTCGCCGACCAGCACCGTCTGGTCCGGGACGACCGCGCTCGCCAGCTCCGGGAAGCCCTCCCGGCGGGTCGTCTCCTGCAGTACGCCGGACACCCGGATCTCGTAGCGCATGGGGCCGGCTCCCTTCGCCTCGGCGGTGGCGTCCAGTCTCGCCGCCTCGCGGCACCCGCCGCATCACCCCGGTGAGGTGAGCGTGCGGGGCCGGGCCGGGTCCGCGTGCGGCGCCGAGCTCGGGTCCGCGTGCGGCGCCGAGCTCGGGTCCGCGTGCGGCGCCGGCTCCACGTCCCGGCCGGTATTGGCACGAGCGGGTTGTGCCACGGCTATTGACGAAAAATCCAACAGTGGCGATTCTCGACCCACCGAGTACGCAGGACATGACAGCCCGCCCGGGCGGCGCGCCGTGCCGCGGGCTGGCGTCGTCCGCGTCGTCCGCCCGCCACCCGGAACTGGGGTGCACATGACGCGACTCCCCCACCCACGTCGTCCCCACGCACAGCGCTTCCCTGTCCGCCGCCGGATCGCCACCCTGATCGCCACGCTGCTCGCCCTGGTCGCCGCGGCCCTCGCCGCGCCGGCGCACGGCGCCACCGGGCCGAACTGGTGGGACCCGGTCGCCCGGCCCGCCCCCGATGCCGCGATCGGCGTCACCGGCGCGCCCTTCACCGGTACCGACGCCCAGGGCAAGGTCCGCGGCTTCGTCGACGCCCACGACCACATCATGGCCGCCGAGGGCTTCGGCGGCCGCCTCATCTGCGGCAAGGCCTTCTCCGAGGCCGGGGTCGAGGACGCCCTCAAGGACTGTCCGGAGCACTACCCCGACGGCTCCCTCGCCATCTTCGACCTCATCACCAAGGGCGGTGACGGCAAGCACGACCCGGTCGGCTGGCCGACCTTCAAGGACTGGCCGGCCCACGACTCGCTGACCCACCAGCAGAACTACTACGCCTGGATCGAGCGCGCCTGGCGCGGCGGCGAGCGGGTGCTGGTCAACGACCTGGTGACCAACGGCGTGATCTGCTCGGTCTACTTCTTCAAGGACCGCAGCTGCGACGAGATGACCGCGATCCGGCTGGAGGCCCAGAAGTCCTGGGACCTCCAGGCGTACGTCGACAAGATGTACGGCGGGCCCGGCAAGGGCTGGTTCCGGATCGTCACCGACAGCGCGCAGGCCCGCGAGGTCGTCAAGCAGGGCAAACTCGCCGTGGTGCTCGGCGTCGAGACCTCCGAGCCGTTCGGCTGCAAGCAGGTCCTGGACATCGCCCAGTGCAGCCGCGCGGACATCGACCGCGGCCTCGACGAGCTGTACGGGCTCGGCGTGCGCAGCATGTTCCTGTGCCACAAGTTCGACAACGCGCTGTGCGGCGTCCGGTTCGACGAGGGCGCGCTCGGCACGGCGATCAACGCCGGGCAGTTCCTGTCGACCGGTACCTTCTGGCAGACCGAGACCTGCCCCGGTCCGCAGCACGACAACCCGATCGGGCTGGCACCCACCCCCGCCTCGATCCAGCAGCAGCTGCCCGCCGGGGTCACCGTCCCCTCGTACGCCGGGGACGCGCAGTGCAACACCAGGGGGCTGACCGAACTCGGCGAGTACGCCCTGCGCGGCATGATGCGGCGCGGCATGATGCTGGAACTCGACCACATGAGCGTCAAGGCCGCCGGCCGGGCCCTGGACATCCTGGAATCGCAGTCCTACCCGGGCGTCGTCTCCTCGCACAGCTGGATGGACCTCGGCTGGATGGAGCGCGTCTACAAGCTCGGCGGTTTCGTCGCCCAGTACATGAACGGCGCGGAGGCGTTCAGCGCCGAGGCGAAGCGCACCGACGCGCTGCGCGACAAGTACGGCGTCGGGTACGGCTACGGCACCGACATGAACGGCGTCGGCGGCTGGCCCGGCCCGCGCGGGGCCGACACCCCGAACCCGGTGCGCTACCCGTTCCGCACCGCCGACGGCGGCTCCCTGGTCGACCGCGCCACCGCGGGCAGCCGCACCTGGGACCTCAACACCGACGGGGCCGCGCACTACGGCCTGGTGCCGGACTGGATCGAGGACATCCGGCAGGTCGGCGGGCAGGGAGTGGTCGACGACCTGTTCCGGGGCGCGGAGTCCTACCTCACCACCCTCGGCGCCGCGGAGCACCACCAGGCGGCCGTCAACCTCGGCGTGGGGGCCACCGCCTCCGCCAGCTCCACCGAGTGGAACCCGTTCGTCAGCTACGCGGCGGACCGGGCGATCGACGGCAGCACGTCCAGCCGCTGGGCCAGCGACTGGAGCGACGACCAGTGGATCCAGCTCGACCTGTCCACCACCACCCTGGTCTCCCGGGTCACCCTGGACTGGGAGCGCGCCTACGCCAGGGCGTACCGGATCGAGGTCTCCACCAACGGCACCGACTGGCGGACCGTCTGGTCCACCACCTCGGGTGACGGCGGGCTGGACACCGCCCGGTTCCCCGGCGTCCCGGCGCGCTACGTCCGGGTGCACGGCGAGCAGCGGGCCACCTCGTGGGGGTACTCGCTGTACGACGTGGGCGTGTACCGGGCCTGACCTGCTCCGGGCCCGGACCGGACCTGCGTCGGGCCCGTCCGGGGAGGGTCGCGCCGACCCGCCCCGGACGGGCCCGCGAGGATTCCGGAAAAATCTTCGGCGACGGTGTCGAGAACCGCCGGCCTGCTCCGTCCCAGGGGTGAGCGCGGCCAGAATGGGCCGCACCACCCCCGAGGAGAGGGTCATCATGGCCAAGTACCTGCTGCTGAAGCACTACCGCGGCGCGCCGGAGCCCGTCAACAACGTGCCGATGGACCGGTGGACGCCGGAGGAGGTGTCGGCCCACATCCAGTACATGAACGACTTCGCCGCCGCACTGGAGAAGACCGGCGAGTTCGTCGACGGCCAGGCGCTCGCCCCCGAGGGCACCTGGGTGCGGTACGACGGCGAGGGCCGCCCGCCGGTCACCGACGGCCCGTTCGCGGAGACCAAGGACCTCATCGCGGGCTGGATGGTGATCGACGTCGACAGCTACGAGCGCGCCGTCGAGCTGGCCGGTGAGCTGTCCGCCGCCCCCGGCGCGGGCGGCCGGCCGATCCACGAGTGGCTGGAGCTGCGTCCCTTCTACGGCGTCGCGCCCACCGTCACCGAGTGACCGTTCCCATGGACGAGGCACTGCTCCGCGGTCTCACCCCGGGTGTGCTCGGCGTCCTCGTCCGCCGCGGAGCCGACTTCGCGGCGGCCGAGGACGCCGTCCAGGACGCGCTGGTCGAGGCGCTGCGGGTCTGGCCCGAGGACCCGCCGCGCGATCCGAAGGGCTGGCTGGTCACGGTCGCCTGGCGGAAGTTCCTGGACGCCTCCCGGGCGGACACGGCCCGGCGCCGGCGCGAGGACCGGGCCGAGGAGGAGCCCGCGCCGGGGCCGGTGGCCGAGGCCGACGACACGCTCCGGCTGTACTTCCTGTGCGCCCACCCCTCGCTGTCGCCCGCCTCGGCGGTCGCGCTCACCCTGCGCGCCGTCGGCGGGCTCACCACCCGGCAGATCGCCCGCGCCTACCTGGTGCCCGAGGCGACCATGGCGCAGCGGATCAGCCGGGCCAAGCGCACCGTGTCCGGGGTGCGGCTGGACCGCCCCGGCGACGTCGCGACCGTGCTGCGGGTGCTCTACCTGGTGTTCAACGAGGGCTACTCGGGGGACGTCGACCTCGCCGCCGAGGCGATCCGGCTCACCCGGCAGCTGGCGGCCGGGGTGGACCATCCGGAGGTGGCGGGGCTGCTGGCGCTGATGCTGCTGCACCATGCCCGGCGGGCGGCCCGGACGACGCCGGACGGCGCGCTGGTGCCGCTCGCCGAGCAGGACCGCTCCCGGTGGGACACCGCGGCGATCGCCGAGGGCGTCGCGGTGCTCCAGGGCGCGCTGGCCCGCTACCGGCTGGGCGAGTTCCAGGCGCAGGCGGCGGTCGCGGCGCTGCACGCGGACGCGCCGACGGCCGGGGAAACGGACTGGGTGCAGATCGTCGAGTGGTACGACGAGCTGCTGGGGCTGACCGGCAGTCCGGTGGTGGCGCTGAACCGCGCGGTCGCCGTCGGCGAGGCGGACGGGCCGCGCGCGGGGCTGGCGGCGCTCGCGGGCGTCGACGCGGCGGTGCCGCGCCGCGCGGCGGCGGCGGCCTACCTGCACGAGCGCGCGGGCGACCGGGCGACGGCGGCGGGCCTGTACGCGGAGGCGGCCCGGGCGGCGTCCAGCCTCGCCGAGCGGGACCATCTGACCCGCCAGGCCGCCCGGCTGAACACGGCGTCGGGCGGGGGCGACCGCCCCTGAAGTGATTGCACTCGCGGACTAACGGCCCTGGCCGGTATTTCCTCCGATGACTTATCCTGGAACGGTCACCCCCGGAAGGAGACCCGGACCATGACCGCGACGGACCCCGCGCTCACCGCCCTGGCCAGCGGCTGGGGCGCGCTCTCCCTCCTGCACAGCCGGATCGAGGGGCACATCGAACGCGCCCTGCAGAGCGGGCACGACCTCAGCGTGCGCGAGTACTCGCTGCTCGACGTGCTCAGCCGCCAGCACGACGGCGAGGGCGGCCACCTGCAGATGAAGCAGGTCGCCGACGCGGTCGTCCTGAGCCAGAGCGCCACCACGCGACTGGTCACCCGACTGGAGGACCGGGGCCTGCTGTCCCGCTACCTGTGCCCCACCGACCGGCGCGGCATCTACACCAATGTGAGCGAGGCCGGGCTGGAGCTGCTGGCACAGGCCCGGCCGACCAACGACGCCGCCCTGCGCGAGGCACTCACCGAGGCGGCCCGCAACCCCGAGCTGGCCTCCCTGGTCGAGGCCGTCGAAGCCATGGACGCCCCGGCCGCCGCCCGGTAGCCCCGCCTTTCGCACCGACTTCCGCCGAGCACCCCGAGGACCGGTTCCAGCACTGCGCTGGGACCGGTCCTGTGCGTTCCGGACCCCGCCCTACGGCTTGCACCAGCCGACATCCAGACCACAGCGACAGCCCGCGTTTGCAGTTAGCGCGCGTCTGCAATTATTGTGAAGACACGCAAGGAGCTCACTCAAGCAATCACAGGAGGGTCGGGCCCAATGCCACTCGCACTGCTCGCTCTGGCCGTCGGCGCCTTCGGCATCGGCACCACCGAATTCGTGATCATGGGCCTGCTGCCCGAGATCGCCGCCGACTACGGCGTCTCCATCCCGACCGCGGGCCTGCTGGTCACCGGCTACGCCCTCGGCGTGGTCCTCGGCGCGCCGCTGCTCACCGTGCTCGGCACCAAGGTCAGCCGCAAGCGGATGCTGATGCTGCTGATGGGCCTGTTCGTGGTCGGCAACGTGCTCTCCGCCGCCGCCCCCTCGTTCGGCACGATGCTCGCCGGCCGGGTGGTCGCCTCGCTCGCCCACGGCGCGTTCTTCGGCATCGGCTCCGTCGTCGCCGCCGAACTGGTGGCCCCGGACAAGAAGGCCGGCGCCATCGCCACCATGTTCACCGGGCTCACCGTCGCCAACATCGTCGGCGTGCCGCTCGGCACGTACATCGGCCAGGCCGTCGGCTGGCGGATCACCTTCGTGATCGTCGCCGCGCTCGGACTGGCCGGCATGGCCGGGATCGCCAGGCTCGTCCCGGAGCAGCCCCGCCCCGAGGGCGCCCGGCTGCGCCGCGAGCTGACGGCCTTCCGCAACCCGCAGGTGCTGCTGGCGATGGCGATGACCGTGCTCGGCTTCGGCGGCGTCTTCGCCGCGATCACCTACATCGCCCCGATGATGACCCAGGTGGCCGGCTACTCGGACGGCGCGGTGACCTGGCTGCTGGTGCTGTTCGGCGTCGGGATGTTCCTCGGCAACCTGCTCGGCGGCCGGTTCGCGGACCGGCGGCTGATGCCACTGCTGTACACCACCCTCGGCGGCCTCGCCCTCGTGCTCGCGCTCTTCACCCTCACCGCCCACAACAAGGCCCTCGCCGCGATCACCGTCGTGCTGGTCGGGGCGCTCGGCTTCGCCACCGTGCCGCCGCTGCAGAAGCGGGTGCTGGACCAGGCGCACGGCGCCCCCACGCTCGCCTCGGCCGTGAACATCGGCGCCTTCAACCTGGGCAACGCGCTCGCCGCCTGGCTGGGCGGCACGGTCATCACCGCCGGCTTCGGCTACACCGCGCCCAACTGGGTGGGCGCGCTGCTCGCCGCCGCGGCGCTGGTCCTCGCCGTCTGGTCCGCCGCGCTGGAGCGCCGCACCGCCAAGGCCCCGACGGCCGCCACCGCGCCGTCACCCACCCCCGTTCCCGTCCACCACTGACCGTCCCCCATGTCTCCAGGGAGCAGCACCACCATGAGCACCACCACCGTCACCCCGCTGACCACCGCCGACGCCGAGGCCCTCGTCACCGCCGCCCGCACCGCCGCCGAGGCGGCGGGGGTCTTGGTCAGCGTCACCGTCCTCGACGCCGGGGGCCACCTGCTCGCCTTCCGTCGCGACGACCGGGCCGTCCTCGTCTCCGGCGAGACCAGCACCCGCAAGGCCTACACCGCGCTCCAGCTGAACGCCCCGACCGCCGACCTGGTCGACCTGGTCAAGCCCGACGGGCCGTTCCACTCGCTGCCGACCGCGCTCGACCGGCCGTTGCTGTTCATCGCCGGCGGCGTCCCCGTCCACCGCGACGGCCGGCTGATCGGCGCCCTCGGCGTCGGCGGCGGCGCTCCCGAGCAGGACCACGGCTTCGCCACCGCCGCCCTCCGGCACCTCGCCGACTGACGCGCGGGCCCGGGCCGGGGCCGTCGGCAGCGCCCCCCGGTCCACCCACCGCTCCCGCCGCCCACGCCTCGCGCGCCTCGCGCTTTGCGAAGCAGAACACTTTGCAAAGTCACCGGCGACTTTGCAAAGTGTTCCGTGACCCGAACCGCACCACGGCCCCGGCCCGCCTCCTCGGCGGGCCGGGGCCGTCCGCGCACGTGCCCCGCCCTCGGGCCCACCTCGGGACACCTCGGGACACCTCGGCCTACCTCGGGGCGACCGGCGCTCCGGCAGCAGCCCGTCAGTAGTCCGGCAGGTCGAAGACCGTGGCCGCGCGGAAGACCTCGTCCATCTCCGGGCCGATCTCCTCGTAGCCGCCCTCGGCGCCCTCCGCCGTCAGCCGGTCGCCGGTGAGTTCGAGGATCGCCTGGTTGGCGGCCACGTGCTCGCGCAGCCGCCGCTCGTACGCGGGGTAGGCGGTGCCGTGGTCGCCGTCGGCCCGGTGCAGCTCCCCCGCCAGCACGTAGGACGCCGTCAGAGCGACGCTGGTGCCCTGGCCGGTCAGCGGCGAGCAGCAGTACCCGGCGTCGCCGAGCAGCACGACCCGGCCGTTCCACCAGCGGTCCATCTTGATCTGGGCGATCACGTCGTAGTGGAACACCTCGGTGTCGTCCAGGGCCGCCAGGAAGCGCGGCACCTCCCAGCGCAGGTCCGCGGCGATTCCCGCGACCAGGCGGCGCTGTTCGGCCGGGTCGCGCGGGAGCATCCGCGCGACCGGCTCGTCGGAGCCGAAGCCGACGAAGACACGCAGCTCGGCGTTGTCCCGGACGGTCATCGCCATGCACAGCCGCCCCGAGGAGTCGCCCGGCCGGTGGATGACCTGCCAGCGGTCCAGGCCCAGGTGGTTGGGCACGCTCCAGCCCGCCACGTAGGTACCGATCGGGTGCAGGTAGTCCTCCTCCGGTCCGAAGACGAGCCGACGGGTGTTGGAGTGCAGGCCGTCGGCGCCCACGACGAGGTCGAAGGATCGCTCCTCGCCGCCCCGGAACCGGACCTGGACCCCCTCCTCGTACTGCACCAGGGTGTCGATCGAGTCGTCGAACCGGTACTCGACGCCGCTGTCCGTCACCCCGGCGAGCAGTTCGGCCAGGTCGTCGCGCAGGATCTCCACGTCCGGCCCGTCGACGGGCCCGCCGCTTGCCGTCCGCTCGGTGGTGCGGCTCAGCTCCCGGCCGTCGCCGTCGACGACGGACATCCCCAGCAGACCGGTCCGCAGCGCCTTCACCTCCTTCAACAGGCCCATCCGGTCGACGACTTCGAGGGCGTTGCCGCGGATGTCCACCGGCTGGCCGCCTCCGCGCAGGGAGGGCGCGCGCTCGACCACGGTGACGCGGAAGCCGTAGCGGTCCAGCCAGTGGGCGAGGGCGGTGCCGGCGATCCCGGCACCGGAGATCAGGACGGTGGTCGGGCGCGAGTGCTGCGGTCGCGTGCTGTTGGGCATGGCGGGCCTCCCCTGGTTCGTGTGCTGCCACGGACCAGGTTCCCCGCGCCCGCTGTCGACGCACCGTCAGGACACCGGCAGGACACCGGTGCCGCTGTCGGCGCACCGACAGACCGCCGGCAGGCCCCCGACAGGCCCCGGAGGGACCGCCGGCAGCCGGCCGGACGGCGGCCGCGCTCGCGGTCAGCCGAGGTGGCGGGCGAGGAACCGCAGGGTGCTGTCGAGTTCGAAGGCCGGGAGCTCGCCGTGCCCGCCGGCATTGGCGTGCAGGGTCTTCTCGGCGGAGCCGAACGCCTCGAAGAGGGCGAGCCCCGCCTCGCGCGGCACCCGCTCGTCGTCCCACTGCAGCAGGAACTCGACCGGAACGGTGATCCGCGCGGCCTCGGCGGCCGAGGCGAGCGCCCCGCCCAGGCCCAGGACCGCCGCACGGACCCGGGGTTCGGCGGCGACGAACGGCACGCCGAGCCCGCAGCCCAGCGAGACGCCCCAGTAGCCCACCGGTCCGGCGCCGACGTGGTCGAGCCGCTGGACGGCGTCCAGGACGGCCCGCCATTCCGGCACCGTCCGCCGCGCCACCAGGGCGTGGAACTCGGCGAGCAGTCGCCCCGGCTCCGCGCCGGCCGCGATCCGCTCCTGATTGGCGGTCGCGAGCCGGTCGTACTCCTCCACGACCGGCCGGTCGCCGTGTCCGGGGACGTCCGGCGCGACCACGGCGAAGCCGCACTCGGTCACGAGCCGGTGGGCCCGGGCCAGGATGCCGGGCTGCTTCTTGTGTTCGCCGCCGCCGTGGCCCAGCAGGACCAGCGGGCGGGCGGCGGCGGATCCGGCCGGCGTCCACAGCGCGGCGGGGACGTCGTCGACGACGAGGAGCTGCTCGCGGATGCCGTCGGAGGAGGTTTCGGAGACGAGGTGCACAGCGTTCGGGCCTTTCGGGATGCCTGGTGCGGGCAGCCCTCAGGCCATGCGAGAGAGGGGTACCCGACGGGTTGCAGCGTTGATCGGTCCCACCTCCTCCGGTAACAGCGGCGCACGGCGGGAGCGAAGCTATCACGACGATCTTGGAGGAAGCACGCAGTTAGAGGGTCTCACGATCGCTCTTGACGCTCACGACCCGAAGGAGTTATAACTTATAACGAACGCAAGAGCATCTGACGAGCGAAGAAGGAGAGCAGGACCATGAGTGACGAGCGTCTGGTCGAGGTCGTACTGCCGGGTGTCGTGGCCCCCGAGGGACTGGAGCTCCGGTACGGGGTCGTGCCGGAGGCCGGGCGGGGCCGGATCGTGATCGGCGTCGAGGCCACCGGCGTCTCCTTCGCCGAGCAGCAGATGCGCCGCGGCCGGTACTACGACCAGCCGCCCTTCCCCTTCGTGCCCGGATACGACCTGGTGGGCCGGGTGCTGGCCACCGGTGAGGGCGTCGACCCGGGGCTGCTCGGGCAGCGGGTCGCCGCCCTGGTGAAGGTCGGCGGCTGGGCCAGCCACGTGGCCGTCGACGCCGCCGACGCCGTGCCGGTGCCGGACGGCCTCACCCCGGCCGAGGCGGAGACCGTGGTGGTCAACGGCATCACCGCCTGGCAGATGCTGCACCGCAGGGCGCGGGTGCGCGCCGGACAGACCGTCCTGGTGCACGGTGCGAGCGGCGGCGTGGGCTCCGTCCTGGTCCAGCTCGCCGGCGCGGCGGGCGTCCGGGTGATCGGCACCGCCTCCGCCCGCCACCACGAGGCCCTGCGCGAACTCGGGGTCGAGCCGGTCGACTACCGTGCCGGCGATGTCGCGGCCCGGGTCCGGGAGCTGGCGCCGGGCGGGGTGGACGCGGTGTTCGACCACGTCGGCGGGCGCAGCGTGATCGACTCCTGGAGCCTGCTCGCCCCCGGCGGCACGCTGATCGCCTACGGCAGCGCCTCGACCCGGGACGACAGCGGCTCCAAGCAGTGGCCCGTGCTCAAGATCCTGGCCCGCACCTGGCTCTGGAACACCCTGCCGAACGGCCGCCGGGCCCACTTCTACAACATCTGGGCGGGCCGGGGGCTGGGCAAGGACCGTTTCCGCGCCCGGCTGCGGGCCGACCTCGGCGAGGTCTTCGGCGCCGTGCGCCGCGGCGAGGTGACGGCCCGGGTCGCCGCCGAACTCCCGCTGTCGCGGGCCGCGGAGGCGCTGCGCCTCGCGGAGTCCGGCACGGTCGGCGGCAAGATCGTGCTGACGCCCTGAGCGGCCCGGGCCGCGCCCGCCCGTCCGGAGCCGCCGGGACCGCCGGAGCTGCCGATTGTCAGTGGTGGGGCCTATGGTGAGGGTGAACGACTTCGGGGCGGACGCTGCTGCCGCCCGGGTCGATGCCGAACGAATCTGGAGGGGATGCCGGATGTCCGTCGACGGTTTCGCGCTGCTGGCCGGGGCGCACGACTACCTGCTGACCGTGGTGCGGGGGGTGCCGGAGGGCGCCTGGGGCGCGCCGACGCCGTGCAGCGAGTGGACGGTGCGTCAGGTGCTGAACCACGCGCGGCTCGACCAGCAGGCGCTGGTCATGCAGATCACCGAGGAGGCCCCGGCGGGGGACCCGTTCGCCCCGGCGGACGCTCCGGCGGGCGGCGGCGACGCGGTCGCCGAGCTGGCGGCGGTGCTGGAGGCGGCGGCGAAGGCCTGGCAGTCGGTCCGGGACGCCGAGAGCGTGCCGACGCCGATGGGCCCGATGCCGGCGGGGGCCGGGGCGGCGGTCGCGGCGCTGGACGCCGCCGTGCACGCCTGGGACATCGCCCGCGCGACCGGTCAGGACCTCCCGCTCACCGACGCCCTGGCGGAGGGGCTGGAGAGCCCGGCCGCCCGGATCGTCGACTTCGTCCGGGACACCTTCGGCAAGTTCGGCCCCGTGGTCGAGGTCCCCGCGGACGCCGGCCGGGCCGCCGTGCTGCTCGGCTTCACCGGCCGCGACCCGCAGTGGGCGCCGCCGACCGCGTAGCGCGGCAGCGGCGGCGGTCAGCAGGTGGCGGCGTCGGCCGGGAGGGCCAGTCCGGCCGCCACCTGGCGCTCGCCGGTCACCTTCACCCGCTGGTGGTACGGCGCGCTGGGCGCAGGGCTCGGGGCGACCAGGTCGAGCCGCTGCGGCAGGTCGGCCTCCTTGACCGGCGCGCCCAGTTGGACCACGGAGAGCACCCCGGAGCAGTGCGAGGTCGCCGGGGGCGCGCTGCCCGGGGCGAGGCCGTTGGCCGGGCCGACCGTCACCTCGGTGGTGTCCAGCGGGCTGTAGGCGTACGAGGGGCGCGTGACGGTGCCCGAACCGGTGTGGGACAGCCGCACGGTGAACCGGGTGATCCGCACGGTCACCGGTCCGCAGGGCCGCTGGTCCCCCGTGGTGTCCAGGTGAAGGCCGTCCAGGTCCATGAAGATCCCCGGATCGATGATCCGCGCTGCGCCCGGGAGCCGGGAGAGGTAGCCGGCCACCGTGGTGTCGCCGACCATGCCGGTGTCGAAGCAGGTCGGGCTCGGCGCCGGTGCGGCGGGTGTCGGGGAGGCGGTCGACGGGGATGCGGTCGCCGCTCCCGTCGAGCCGCTCGACGGGGTGGCCGTCGGAGCGGGTGCCGTGGTGCTCACCGGGCCCGAGGACGACGGCGGTCCCGCCGCCCCGGTGGAGCCGGCGGACGTACAGCCCGCGACCCCCAGCACGGCGGCCACCGCCCCGGCGAGAACCGCCGCCCCCGCACGCCTCGTACCAGTCCTCTGCATCGCCCCGAGGCCCCTCTCCTGCCGCACCTCCCGGAACGGGATCGGTCCGGAACCAGGCCGATGCTTCCAGAACTCGGTTGCAGGGAGGACGCGTTCGCGGAAATCCGGCCCGTTCGGGGGATCCGGACCCCGACGGGCCCGGATCCCCACCGCGGTCAGGCGAGGTTCTTCTCCAACGCGGCGAGGTAGTTGCGCATGAAGTGGTCCCGCATGCCGTCACTGGCCGGCGCGAAGGCGTCGGCGGTCAGGCCCTTCGCCCGGTCCGCCAGCCCGCCGACCAGGCCGACCGAGTCGTGCAGCTTCCCGCCGGAGTCGATGTACCGCAGCGCGTCGACATGGGTGTAGGCGGGCTCGGGCGGCAGCTGGGGAACGATGTCGTTGTTGTTGACGAAACGGAACATCCGTTTCTGGAAGCCCTTGTTGTACGCCGCGGCCAGCAGGCGGTCACAGGTCCGGGGCTGGCCGAAGGTGACCACGCCGTCGGCCGCCAGTCGCGGTTCCTCCAGCAGCAGCCGGGCGCCGGCCAGCATGGCCAGCGCCCCGCCGAGGCTGTGGCCGGTGAGCCAGACGCTCTGGTCCTGGGTGCGGAGCTCGGTGACGGCCTTCCGCACGTCCGGGAACACCGACTCCAGGGCCTCGCCGAAGCCGTAGTGCACGTAACCGGTCCTGGCCGGCCCCGGCCAGGGCGGGGTGGTGGCGTCCGACAGCCAGTCGCGGATCTGCTGCGGCTCGGTGCCCCGGAAGGCGGTCACGACCATGTGCTCACCGGCCATGGTGAAGGCCTGGGTGTCCTGGAGCGGGAAGGGCGGCGCGAACCTGGTCTCGTGGTGCCGCACCTCGGTGAAGCCCCAGTCGCGGGCCTGTCGCTCGATCGTCTCCTCGTCCTTGTAGGCCAGATCGGCGGCCCGGGCCAGCCAGTAGGCGTGGGGCAGGCTGTAGCTCTTCACCCGCTGGTCGAACGTGGTGGGGACGGCCACGCCGGGGACTCCTCTCGTCGGGCCGGCGGCCCCACGGACCACCGGCGCGGTGCGGTCCTGCACTTCCTAACCCTCGATCGCCCACGCACGATCGGCGCCGCACCGCAGGGTCACCCGAACGACGGCCGGACCCGCCACCCTGCCCGGCACCACCGGGTCCGGCACTACTCACTGCCCCGGGAGCTCCGGACCCGCCACCCTGCCCGGCACCACCGGGTCCGGCACTACTCACTGCCCCGGGAGCTCCGGACCCGCCACCCTGCCCGGCACCACCGGGTCCGGCACTACTCACTGCCCCGGGAGCTCCGGACCGGGCGGCGTCCCGGTGTGGCGGGCCAGGGCCTCGCGCAGCCGGGTCAGCCGGGCGATCTCCGCGTCCAGCGCGGCGAGCCGCCGCTCGACCACCGGGGCGAAGGTGTCCGGCCCGAAGTCCCCGTCGGAGGCGCAGCTGCGCGGAGGGTCCTCGGCGAGCAGGTCGAGCCGGTGCGAGCGGCTGACGAGGTCTTCAACGGTCAGGCCGAGGGCCAGCAGGGCGCGGATGACCCGCACTCTGTCCACGGTGCCCGAGCCGTACTCGCGCTGGCCGGAGGCGCTGCGGGCGGGCGGCGGGAGCAGGCCGCGCTGTTCGTAGAAACGCAGCGCCCTGGGCGTGGTGCCGGCGGCTGCCGCCGCGTCGCCGATCCTCATCCGAGCGGCCATCCGTCCTCCGTGTGTCCGTCGGCCGACCGGCCGGGGAGCCGGCCGGTCCGTCAGTCCGTCAGTTCCACGATCAGCGCGCCGAAGAGGTCGCCCTCGATCAGCCTGGACAACGCCCCGGGAGCCTGTTCGATGCCCGTGAGGACGGTCCGGGGGACGGTCAGTTCGCCGGAGCGCAGCCAGTCCGCGAGCCGTTCGCGCCATTCCGGGTCCAGGTCCTGGTAGCGCCGGCCGGAGATGCCGTGGACGGTGGCGTCGAGGAGGAGCAGGCGGAAGCTGTCCACCACGGCGGGCGAGCTGGCACCGCGGCGGGCCGGGTCGAACTGGCCGGCGAGCGCGCCGATCAGCGCGAACCGCGCGCCCGGCCGGGCGGCGTCGACGGCGGCCGTCAGCTGCTCGCCGCCGACCATGTCGAGCAGGACGTCGATGCCTTCCGGGGCCGCCTCGGCGAGCTGGTCCGCGATCGGGCGCTCGCCGCGCACCAGGACGGCGTCGTAGCCGAGTTCCTCCGTCAGCCGCTTGGCCTTCGCGGCCGAGCCGGTGGTGCCGATCACCCGCGCGGCCCCGAGCAGCCGGGCCACCTGTCCGGCGACCGTGCCGACCGCGCCCGCCGCGCCGGTGACGAGGACGATGTCGCCCTCCCGCACCCCGGCCGCCCGGGTCAGCGCGCCGTAGGCGGCCAGGCCGGGCGACAGCAGGGCGAGCGGATCGGGGAAGCCGTCGGCCACCCGGGTGAACACGGCGGCCTCGGCGACGGCGTGCTCGCGCCAGCCCAGCAGGTGGGTCACCAGGTCCCCGGGGCGCAGCGGTCCTTCGGCGGGCGCAGCCAGGACCTCGCCGAGGGCGGGCCCGAAGATCGGGTCCCCCGGTCGGACCGTCGGCAGCGCGGCGGCGGGCAGCTCGCCACCGATCAGGCTGCGCAGCCCGGGGAAGACCACGAAGGCGCGGTTGCGGACGAGTACCCGGTCCGGCCCCGGTGCGGCGAGGGGGGTCTCGACGAGGGCGAAGTCGGCGGGGACGGGAAGCCCGTCCGGAGCGGCGACGAGGCGGACCTCACGGGTGCGGGCGGGGAACGGGGACATGGCGAACTCCAGGGTCCGGTGGTGGTGTTGGTGGCGTCGTGCGGCCGCCTCGGGGCGGCCCGACATCCGGACGCTAACCCCTGCCCCGCGCGTCAGGGGCAAGCCCGCGCCCGGCGCGTGTCCGGCCCGTGCCCGGCTCCCGGCCGACCACGACCGAGGCTTGCGATTGTGGCGCGCATGCAACTATTGTTCCCACAGAGATTGCATCTGCAATCACTCTTGGGCCGTTCTCCTGGAGATCCGACATGAGCACCAGCCTGTTCACCCCCTTCACCCTGCGGTCGCTGACCGTCCCCAACCGGGTGTGGATGCCGCCGATGTGCCAGTACAGCGCCGCGCCGGACGGCGAGGCGGCGGGCGTGCCGACGGACTGGCACTTCACCCACCTCGCGGCGCGCGCCGCCGGCGGGACCGGGCTGATCATCGTCGAGGCCACCGCGGTGAGCCCCGAGGGCCGGATCTCGCCCTACGACCTCGGGCTGTGGAACGACGCCCAGGTCGAGGGGTTCCGGCGGATCACCTCCTTCCTCAAGGAGCAGGGCACCGTGCCGGCGATCCAGATCGCTCACGCCGGGCGGAAGGCGTCGACCGAGCGGACCTGGGTCGACCGGGGCCGGGCCATCGCTCCGGACGAGACGCACGGCTGGCGGCCGGTGGCACCCAGCGCGCTGCCGTTCGCGCCGGACCGGGTCTCGCCCGAGGAGCTCACGGTGGAGCAGATCGGCGCGATCGTGCGGCAGTTCGCCGACGCCGCGCGCCGGGCCCTGGACGCCGGCTTCCAGGTCGCCGAGATCCACGGGGCGCACGGCTACCTCGTGCACGAGTTCCTCTCCCCGCACAGCAACCGGCGCACCGACGGCTACGGCGGCTCCTTCGAGGGCCGGATCCGGTTCGCGCTGGAGGTCGTCGACGCCGTGCGCGAGGTGTGGCCCGAGGAACTCCCGCTCTTCTTCCGGGTCTCGGCGACCGACTGGCTCACCGAGAACCCCGAGGATGGGCGCGAGGGCTGGACCTCGGAGGACACCGTCCGGCTGGCCAAGGAGCTCCAGGCCCACGGCGTCGACCTGCTGGACGTCTCCACCGGCGGCCTCGTCCCGGACGCCCGGATCGAGTCCGTCCCCGACTTCCAGGTCCCGTTCGCCGAGGCGGTGCGCACGGAGACGGACCTGCCGGTGGCGGCGGTCGGCCTGATCACCGACGTCGAGCAGGCCGAGCGGATCCTCGCCGAGGGCCGGGCCGACGCCGTCCTGGTCGGCCGCGAGCTGCTGCGCAACCCGTTCTGGGCCCGCCAGGCCGCCGGTGCGCTCGGCGTCGAGGTCACGGGCCCGATGCCCTACCACCGCGCGTGACAACGGCGACGCGTTCAGCCACCGCGTCCTCCCGGGCCGGCCAGTCGGCGGCGGCCCGCTCGCGCACCGCCCGGTCGGGGTGTGCCGTCAGCCCGGCGTAGGCGGCGAGCAGGTCCCCGTCGCGCTCGGCCTCCGGCACCGCGTCCCGGAAACGCTCCCAGGCCTCCGGGCGGAACCGCGCCACGCCCCGGTAGAGCCAGTCGATCTCCGAGCGTCGGGCGGTGGTCACGGCGGCGATCACCACCTCGGTCACCCGCTCCGGGTACCGCTGGGTGCAGGCCAACGCCAGCGCCGGTCCCCAGGAGGCGCCGTCGACCAGCCACCGCTCGATACCGAGGTGCTCGCGCAGACGCTCGATGTCCTCGATCAGGTGCCGGGTGGTGTTCACGCCCAGGTCCACGGCCGGGTCCGAGGCGTGCGGGGTGCTGCGCCCGCAGTTGCGCCGGTCGAAGCGGACCAGTCGGTGGCGGGACGGGTCCCGGGCCCGCGTGGGACCCCGCGGTCGTACGGTTCGGTCGGAGCGTAGAGGTCCACCATGGCGATCGATCGCACACGGACCCGACGGCGATGGCCGTACCATCTTCCGGGTGAGCCGATCGTCTTATCAGGCAACGGAACTGACGGGCCGACCGGCCGTGGCGTACACCCGTCCCGCGCCGGCCCTCGCGGCCCTGGTCGAGCGGTACTGGTGGTCCGAGGGCGGCGCGGGCGCGCTGCCCCGGCTGCTTCCCGGCACCGGGGCCGAGCTCTGGGTGCACTGGTCGGGCGGGGTGGACCTGCGGCCTGTGGACGGAGGACCGCCGACCCCGCTGCCGGCCGGGCACCTGGTCTGCCTCCGGCGCACGCCCTGGTCCCTGGAGCACCGGGCGGGCGCGGGACGGCCCGGGTTCGTGGCGGTGCGGTTCCGGGCCGGTGCGCTGCGCCACCTGGTGCCGGCCGGCCTCGACGAACTGGCCGACCGGGTGGTGGACACCGAGGAGCTGTGGGGCGCTCCGGGGCGGCGGTTGGTCGAACGGGTCCGGTCGGCCCGCGGTCCGGTCGCGCGAGTGGCGGTGCTGGACCGCTTCCTGACCGGTCTGCTCGAAGCGCACCGGCGGCCGGAGCCGTGGCTGGACGCCGCGGTGGGGCGGATCTACCGCGGGCCCGCCGGACTGCGGATCGACCGGCTGGCGGAGACGGTCGGGGTCGGCCCGCGGCGGTTGCAGCGGATGTTCCCGGCGGCGGTCGGCGCCGGGCCCAAGGAGTTCCAGCGGCTGGCCCGGTTCCAGCGGCTCGCCCGGCTGCTGCTGCGGGAGGAGCCGCCCCACAGCCTCCCGGCGGCGCTGGACGCCGGGTACTACGACCAGAGCCACTTCACCCGCGAGTTCCGCCGGCTCACCGGGGAGCGTCCGGCCGAGCTGCTCGGGCCCGGCCGGTCGCATTTCTACTATCCGTCACTGCCTCCCGACGGCCGGCCTGGAGCCCGGACGACACGGGAGGAGACCTCATGACCATGGTGCTGGCGATCCTGCGGGCCAGGCCGGAGCACGTGGACGAACTGGACGCCGCGCTGCGCGACGTGGCCGGGCGCACGGCCGGCGAACCGGGCGCGCTGGCGTACTCGGTGGCCCGCCAGGACGGCGGGCGGTTCCTGGTGGTGGAGCGGTACGCGGACGGCCCTGCCCGGGACGCGCATTTCGCGGCGCCGTACGTGGCCGGGCTGCTCGACCGGTTCCCGCTGCTGCTGGCGGAGGAACCGGTGGTCGAGTTCGCCGAGGTGGTCACCGGCTTCACCCGCTGACCACCGTGCCGGGGTACTCCCGGGCACCGGCGGGCACCGGGCCCGCCGCTGCCCCGACGACCGGCAGGACCGACACCCCGGGATGAACGCGCCTCCGGCGCCGTCCGCCGACTACGCTCGGCCCGCTGCCGCCGTCCGCCCCGGTCCCGGTGCGGACGCGGCCCCGGACGAGGACGGGGCCGCCGGGCGGAGCCGGGAACAGCGCCCGGAACAGGGCCGGAAACAGGACCGGGACGAACGGACGACGAACGGACAGGGAGCGACCGTGGCCGAGGAGTTCGCACTGCTGGGAGTCCCGTCCTGCGCGGGCACGCACGGCCCCGGCCAGGAGAAGGCCCCGGCGGCCCTGCGCTCCGCCGGCCTGGTGGAACGGCTGCGGACGGCCGGAGTGGCGGTGACCGACCGCGGGGACCTGCCGGTGGTGCCGTTCCGGACCGACCCCGACCACCGGGACCGGCAGAACCTGCCGCTGGTGGTCGAGGTGGTGCGCGCGGTGGCCAAGGCCGTCGGCGGCATCCTCGACGACGGCGCGGTGCCCCTGGTCGTGGGCGGGGACTGCACGATCACGCTGGGCGTGCTCGCCGCGTACGTGGCCCGCCGGCCCGGCACCGGCCTGCTGTACTTCGACGGGGACCTCGACCTGTCGGTGCCGGACACCAGCCGCTCCGGGATCCTGGACACCATGGTGCTGTCGCACCTGCTCGGCGAGGGCGCGCCGGAGCTGCGGGAGGCCGGTCCGCGCATCCCGCTGCTGGGCCCCGAGGGGATCGTGGCGTTCGGCTACGACCCGGTGGAACTCGGCGCGGCGGGGCGGGAGCGGCTGGGCCGCTACCGGCTGCGTGCCCTGCCGTGCACGGAGCTCACCGCCCCCCGGGTGGACCCGGTCGTCGAGGCGCGGGCCGCCTGGCGGGCGCTCGCCGCCGACCACGAGCGGTTCGTGCTGCACTTCGACGTGGACGTGATCGACTCGGTGGACCTCCCGCTGGCGAACTTCCCGCACTTCAACGAGGGGCTGCCGATCGGCGTGGCCTTCGACTGCCTGGCCGAGTTCTGCGCGGCGCCACCGATGGCGGGGCTGGTGGTGACCGAGGTCAACCCGGACCGCGACCCGGACGGGGCGATGGTCGACACGCTGGTCGGCGCCCTGGTCGCGGCGCTCGGTCGACGCGTCGACTGACGTCTGCAGGAGCATCCGGGCGGCGCCGGGCCGGTTGCCGTCCGACCGCCCGTCCAATGCGGCGGCGCGCCTCCGCCGACCCGGGCCGACGCCGGGTCTGGCCGAAGAACGCCCCCGCGCCGTCCGGCCCCGGGACGGTGCGGGTACGGGCCGCTACATTGGACGGAGGGCCGGGGAGGGGGGCGGGCACCGGGTTCGTTCCGGTTCCGCGGCCGTTGGGAGCACCCGTGACCACGACCCGAGTGACCTCACTGACCTCGCCCCGGGCCCCGCACCGGCCCCGGGGCCGCCGCGCCGCCCGCCTCGCCGTCGGCACCCTGCTGGCCGCCGCCACCGCCGTGGTCGCCCTGCCCGCCGCCCCCGCCCAGGCGGCACCGGCCAAGGTCGTCTACCTGACCTTCGACGACGGACCGAGCCCCCGGTACACCCCTCAGGTCCTGGCGCTGCTGGCCCAGTACGGGGCCCGGGCCACGTTCTTCGAGATCGGCCAGAACGTCGCCGCGTACCCCGAGGTCACCAGCCGGGTGCACAACCAGGGCCACAGCGTGCAGAACCACAGCTGGTCCCACCCCGACCTGCGCTCCCTCTCCAAGTCCGCCTTCGACTCCCAGGTGACGTCCACCGACGCACGCATCCGCGCCCGGACCGGGACCACGCCGAGCTGCCTGCGCCCCCCGTACGGCGCGGTCAACACCGCCGTGCGCTCCGGCGCGGCGCGGCTCGGCAAGACCGTCCAGCTGTGGAGCGTCGACCCGCAGGACTGGGCCCGGCCGGGGCGCGCCGCGATCGAGCGCCGGGTGCTGGACCGGGTCACTCCCGGCGCCGTCGTCCTGATGCACGACGGGGGCGGCGACCGCAGCCAGACCGTGGCCGCGCTGCCCGCCATCCTGCGCACCCTCAAGTCCCGGGGCTACACCTTCGCCCTCCTCCCCTGCCGCTGACCGCTCCCTCGGCACCGCCGCTCCCCGGGACCTCGTGCGCCCGGGGAGCGCGCACGACCGCGCCGGGAACGCAGCGGTGCGAGGACCGCGGTGAGGCCGCCCGCCGCCCGGTCGAGCCGGCCGGCGGGGCCGTCCGCCGCCTCGCCGAGGCCCGGGCCGGTCCTCGCTGAAACACGTTGCCGAAGCACGTTGCTGAAACACGTTCGAGCGGTTGCCGTGCGGTGCCTGAAGCACGGGTGAAGCCTGCCGGAAGCCCCCCGCGTCCAAGATCGTGGCCATGCGGAACAGCCGGATGCTGTTCCTCCGTACACACCCGCCCGGCCTCGTGGCCGGCGGCGGACGAACGGGAGTCACACATGCGCACATGGATGGGCCGGAGGACGGCCGCCGTCCTGACGACGGCGGCAGCGGCGATCACCAGCCTGGCCACCGCCTTACCGGCACAGGCCGTCGTCGGGGGTAGCGAGTCCACCGAACCGTACTCGTTCATGGTCTCGGTCCAGTACGACGCTCCCCGCGCGGACGGCCACCGGTGCGGGGGCGTGCTCGTCGCTCCCGATTGGGTGATGACCGCGGGGCACTGCGCCAGCACCCCGACCGGCTCGAAGGCGGGCGTTCCCCGTGACTGGAAGGTCCGCGTCGGGTCGCTGGACGTGACCACCGGCGGCGAGGTCGCCGAGGTCGACCGGTTCTACCGGCGCATCGCCAAGTACGACCCCCCGGGCGAGGACATCGCGTTGCTGCACCTGCGCACCCCGGTGCGGGCCGAGCCCGTACGGCTGGCCGGGACCACGCCCGCCGCGGGGACGCCCGCCCGCCTCCTCGGCTGGGGCCCGTCCTCGACGGGCTGCGACGACTTCGCCGACACCACGTGCTTCTCCAACAAACTGCGCGAGGTCGACACCGAGGTCACGCAGCTCCAGAAGTGCTTGGACGAGGTCGAGGGCATTCCGCCCTTGTGCATCGGCCGTGTCGATCCTGCCGCCGGGCCGGGGACGACGGACTCCGGAGGGCCCGCCCTGGTTCGCGAGGGCAACGAGTGGGTGCTGGCCGGAACGGTCGTCGGTGGCAGCAGCAAGGACTCCGACTTCCCCGGTGTGTACTCCGATGTCGCGAAGAACACCCCCTGGATCAACGGCATCGTGAACGGAACCGATGTGCCGCCGTTCGACCCGATCCCGAACGTCGAGGGCGCGGCCAAGGTGGGCAACTGCGTGGGGTCCGTGGTGCGGCCGCCCACCGCGCGCCCCAAGGACCCGGCACTGGTGCTGACCAACGGCCACTGCGTGCCGAGCGGTCGGCCCGCACCGGGCACGGCCCTGGTGGACCGGCCCGCCGATCTGAAGGACCCGGTCACCATCACCGACTCGGCCGGCTACACCCGGACCAGCGCCCGCGCGACCCGGCTGGTGTACGCGACGATGTCGGGCACCGACATCGCGCTGTACCGGCTGGACAAGACGTACGCACAGCTGGCGGCGGAGGGCGCGAAGGTCTTCCGGTTGTCCACCACCCCGATGCGCAAGGGTGACCGGCTGACCATGGCCTACAACTTCAACCGTCCGTCGTGCACGGTGGACGCCGTGGTGCCGCACCTGCGGGAGGACGGCTACCAGCAGGACCGCTCGGTGCGCTACGCCGGCTGCACCAGCGGGCCCGGCCACTCCGGCAGCGCGCTGCTGGCGTCCGACGGGGAGACCGTCGTGGGCATCAACAACACCCACAACCGCGACGGCGAGCAGTGCACCAACAACAACCCCTGTGAGGTCGGCCGGGACGGATCGGTGACCGCGGTGCAGGGCCGCAGCTACGGCCAGCAGGTCGACCGGATCGCCGGCTGCCTCACCACGGGCTCGCGACTGGACCTGACCCGCCCGGGCTGTGCGCTCACCGGTGCCACCGGAGGACCTCGCCACCCCTAGGCACGACCGGCCCCGCGTTTTCTTACACGTCCTTGCCGTCGCTCTGCCGGGCCCCTGACCGGGGCCCGGCAGTGTCGTCCTCACCACCGGGAAGCACCGGGAAGCACCGGGAAGCACCGGGAAGCACCGGAAGCACCCGGGGACGACAGGACGGAAGGGACACCACCATGACGAGGAACACGGGCATCCTGCGGCGGGCCGGGGCGGTCGCGGGGGCGGCGGCGGTGCTGATGACGGTGCTGCCCGCCGGGGCGGCCGTCGCGTCGCCGCAGGGGGCACGGCCGGGCAACGCCGCCCGGTGCCCCTCGGTGGAGGGCATCCGGGTGGACTGCGGCACCGTCGACCGGCCGGTGGTGAGCGGCAAGCCGTGGCTGGGCAGGGTCTCCGTCGCGTACGCGGTGCTCCGGCACCGGGACGCCGGCCCGGCCCTGGGGACGGTCGCGGTCAACCCCGGCGGACCCGGGGAGACCGCGATCGACCGGGCCGGGGCGTTCGCCGCCGGGCTCGACGGGGTGCTCGGCAGCCACGACGTGCTGCTGGTCGACCCGCGCGGCACCGGGCGCTCCGGGCGGATCCCGTGCGGGGTCACCGACGCCGAGTACCGCTTCGCGGACCGTGCCGGCCAGCGCGACGCCGTCGCCCGCTGCGCGGCCGCGCTGGGTGCCCGCGCCGAGGGCTACACCAGTGCCGCGACCGCCGACGACATCGACGCGGTGCGGGCCCGGATCGGCGCCGAGTCGCTGATCCCCTACGGGCTCTCCTACGGCACCTATCTGATGCCGGTGTACGCGAGCCGCCACCCCGGGCGGGTCGACGCGATGGTGCTGTCCGGGGCCTACCCGCTCGGTGTCGACCCGCTGGCCCGCCCCAGCGCCGACGCGGTGTCGCTGGCCCTGAAGCGGGTCTGCGAGCGCAGCGGCGCCTGCGACGGGGACACCGCCGTCGAGGACCTCCGCACCGTGGCCGGGAGGCTGCGCGAGCGGCCCCTCACGCTGCGGGTCGAGGCCGCCGGTGCGACCCGCACGCTGCGCTTCACCGAGGACAAGCTCGCCAATCTGCTGTACGAGGCGGCCAGCCGCGGCGCCGGGGAGAGCCCGGCCGAGCCCTCGCTGCTCGGCGGGCTGCCGGCCGCGCTGCACGATGCGGCCCGCGGCGACGACCGCGCGCTGCGGTCCCTGGTCGACGCCGACTACCGGCTCGCGACCCGGGAGGACCAGGCGTCCTTCCTGGCCGTGGTCTGCAACGACTACCCGCGGGCCTGGTCCGTGGACTCCTCGCTGCCGGAGCGCCGGCGCGAGTACCGGGCGGCGCTGTCGGCGGCCGACCCGGGCCGGTTCGGGGCGTTCAGCGTCAAGGGCTTCACCGAGGGGCAGACCGACGGCGCCGACGCCTGCATCCGATGGCCGCGCACCGGCACCGCCCGCCCCCAGCCGGTGGACGCCGCGCAGCCGGACGTGCCGGTGCTGCTGTTCGCCGGCGACCTCGACTCCAACACCCCGGAGAGCGCCACCCGTGAGTCGGCGGCCCAGTTCCGGCGCTCGACCGTCGTCACGGTGCCCAACGCCGGACACGTGGCGGAGCTGGAGTCCACGCACTGCACGCTGGGGATCGTCGACTCCTTCGTCCGCACCGGGCAGCCGGGCGACACCTCGTGCACGGCCGCCGTACCGCCGATCACCGTCTCCCCGGTGCGCCGCTGACACCGGACGGGGCGTCCGTCCGCACCCCCACCATCCGCCACGACCAGCGAGAATGACGCCATGACAGATGCCACCGCCACCCACGGCCGCACCGTGCTCGTCGTCGAGGACGACCCCGGTGTCCGCACCACCCTCGACCAGTTGCTGCGTTTCGAGGGCTACTCGGTCCTCACCGCCACCGACGGGCAGGACGCCCTGGAGCTGCTGGAGCGACACCGCCCCGACCTCGCCGTGGTGGACGTGGTGATGCCCCGGCTGGACGGGCTGGCCCTGTGCCGGATGCTGCGCCGCCGCGGCGACCGGCTGCCGGTCCTGGTGCTCACCGCCCGGCACCAGCTCGGCGACCGGGTCGCCGGGCTGGACGCCGGGGCGGACGACTACCTGGCCAAGCCCTTCGCCACCGAGGAACTGCTGGCCCGGATACGCGCCCTGCTCCGGCGCTCCGCCCCGGCCGCCGATCCGGGGGTGCTGGCCTGCCAGGACCTCGCGGTGGACACCGCCGCGCGCCGTGCCCACCGCGGCGGCCGGCTCCTCGACCTCACCAAGACCGAGTTCGACCTGCTGGAACTGCTGCTGCGCAACCAGGGCGCGGTGCTCACCCGCCCGCAGATCTACGAGCGGATCTGGGGCTACGACTTCGACACCGACTCGCGCTCGCTCGACGTCTACATCGGCTATCTGCGCCGCAAGAGCGAGGAGGGCGGCGAACCCCGGCTGATCCACACCGTCCGCAACGTCGGCTACCTCGTGCGGGCCGCGTAGTGCTGCGCACCAGGATCACCCTCGTGGTGGTGGCCGCCACCCTGCTGGCCGTGATCGTCTCCGTGGTCAGCTCCTACCGCGGGGTCACCGCGACGGTCGCCGACCAGTTCGACCGGGCGCTGGTCGACCGGGCGGAAGCCGTCGCCGCCGTCCTCGACGCCGGGCGGGTCCCCGCCGAGCGGCCCGACACCGCCGAGCAGCTGCTCCTCGCGGACGGCACGGTGCGGCCGCTCTCCCCCGGCCGCACCACCCTGCCGGTCCCCCCGGGCGCGCTCGCGGTGGCCCGCTCCGGCGAGGGCCGGCTGCTGGCCGAGAGCACGGTCGGCGACCGCACCTTCGGGGTGCTGGTCCTGGGACGCGGCGAGGGCCACGGCGCCCTGGTCGTCAGTCAGGACTACGCGGACGCCGAGCGGGTGGACCGGGAGTTCCTCGGGCGGATCGGCTGGACGACGGCGGGTTCGGCCGCCGCCTGCGCCGCGCTCAGCTGGCTGCTGATCGGCCGGATCCTCCGTCCGATGCGTCGGCTGGCCCGCGCCGCCGAGCGGATCAGTTCGACCCAGGACCTCGGCACCGCGCTCCCGGCCGCGGGGCGAGACGAGGTGGGTCGGCTGACCCTCGCCTTCGAGGTGATGCTCGACGCGCTGCGCCGCTCCCGGGAGGCGCAGCAGCGGCTGGTGCAGAACGCCAGCCACGAGCTGCGCACCCCGCTCACCTCGGTGCGCGGGAGCGCGGAGCTGTTGCAGCGGGCCCGGGGCCGGCTGGCGCCCGAGGACGAGGAGAAGATCCTCGCCACCCTGGTCGCGGAGAGCGTCGCGCTCGACGAGCTGGTGCGCGAGCTGGTCGAGCTGTCCGTCGACCGGCAGGCCGACGAGGACCCGGAGCCGCTGGACCTGGCGGCGGCGGCCGAGGACTGCGCGGACCGGTTCCGGCGGCGCACCGGGCGTGTCATCACCGTGGGCACGGCGGGCACCGGGCCGGACCGGGACCCGGCCGCGGTCGTGCTCGCCCGGCCGCGCGCGCTGCACCGCTGCATCGACAACCTGCTGGCCAACGCGGTCAAGTTCAGCCCCGGGGACACTCCGGTCACGGTGCTGGTCGGGACGGCACCGGCCGGTGCGGGCCGGAACGACGGCGGGGGCGGTACCGGCAGGGACGGCGCCGCTGGGGGCGGTGCCGGTGCGGGCGGTGCCGGCGGGGTGCCGTGCATGCGGCTGGTGGTGCGCGACCTCGGGCCGGGGATCGGGCCCGAGGAGCGGGACGCCGTCTTCGACCGCTTCTACCGGGGGTCGGGCACCCAGTCGACGCCGGGCTCCGGGCTGGGGCTGGCCATCGTCCACGACCTCGTCACCGCCGACGGCGGCACCGTGTTCGCCGGCACCGGACCGGAGGGCGGCGCGGAGGTCGGTTTCACCCTTCCCCGCGCGTTCCCCCGCGCGCTCCCCCGGGCCGTGCCCGGCGCGCGGGACGGCCGGTAGGGTCGTCAGCCTTCCGCGCCGATGGAGCAGTTGGCGTCGGGGGCGTGGCCGAGCGGCCAGGCGACGGTGTCCAGGACGGCGCCGCGGACGGCCGGGTCGAGGTGGACGATCGGGACGGCCTTGTTGTGCGGGTTGCCGTACTGGTCGAGGCAGATCCAGCCGCTGGCGCCGTCCACCCGGTTGCCGCCGTGCAGCCGGCGCCAGCTCTGGGTGACGTCGTCGAGGGAGGGCATGGACACGGATCCGCCGACGTCCTTGCGGATCCCCGCGACGGCGGTGGTCACCGCGTCGTAGGTGATGATGATCCGGCCGTCGCGGCGGTCGGCGGGCCCGATCCGGTCGGGCTGCTTGGTGGCGTCCGCCAGCAGCAGGGCGGCGAGCTCGGCGGTCGGGCCCTTCGATCCGCCGGGGCCCTCGGTGCTCGACCCGCCCCAGCTGTCGGGGTGGGCGAGCGCCGTGTACCGCACGGTGATGCCCGCGCTCTTGGTGAGCGAGTCCCACTTGCTCTCGAACTTCTGGTCGACCATCAGGGTGGAGGCGTGCGAGCCGGTGATGACCGTGTAGGGCTTGTTGCACTTGCGGTCGCCCAGCGCGACCAGGAACAGCCGCAGCTGCACCGGGCGTCCGGCGAAGAACAGGGTGGACGCGGCGGAGCTGCAGATGTCGGGCACCATCTGGTCGAAGACGTTGCCGAGGTTGCCCTCCTGGGTGAAGTCCTGCGGGGACTCGAAGGTCTCCGGGGCGTTGGGCGCGCCCTTGGTGAGCTCGGCGAAGGTGGCCCGCAGGGTGGAGAGGTAGTTGTCGCCCTCCCGGGTGTCCTCGATCACCAGGGTCTCGGCGGGCTTGATGCCCGCGCCGTAGGCGGCGAGGGCGTCCGCCTGGTCGCTGTTGCTGGGGGCGATCCGGGCCAGGCCCGGGTAGTGGCGCGGGTCGGCGGCGCTGTTGGCGATGTCGTCGGCGGTCATCGGGCCGGCGACGACGGGGATGTGCTTCTCCGCCGTGAGGTAGTGCACGGCGGCCTCGCTGTTGGCGATGCTGATGTTGATGCCCGTGACGGCCCGCAGGTTCACCTTGCCGTCGGTCGCGGACCGGGCCAGCTGGTCGGCGACGTGCCGCCACTGCCCGTACTCCCGGCCGGGGTTGGCGAGGACCAGCCGGACCGGCGGCTGCTTCCCGTCCTCGCGGTTGGCCCGGTACTGGGCCAGGTAGGCGCCCTGGACCTGTTCGACCATCTCGCGCCGCTCGGCCTGCTGGTCGGAGATCAGCGGGATCATCAGGGCGACGGTGACCGGGTTCTTCCCGGCCACGCCGTCGTTCTCCTCCTTGATCCGCGCGGTCACCGGCCCCAGGTCGTCGTTGAAGACGTACGACCCGTCGGTGACGCCGACGCACTCGTTCCCGATCTCGGTCACACCGGCGGCGCAGCTGCGGTCCGTCAGGAGGCCGTAGCCGAAGTAGCCGGCGGTGCCGAGGACGGCGACCGCCAGCAGGATCACCAGCGCGCGGTTCAGGGGCCCTTGGGGCAGGGACGGTTTCACGGTCGGGCGTCTCCTCAGGTCGGGGCAGGGCGGGCCGGGGCGAACGGCGGGGCGGGGCGACCGGGGTCGGACCGGCGGCGGACCGGCGGCGGACCGGCGGCGAATCGGCGTCGGCGGTCGGGGACCGGGTCAGACCGGCAGGTCGGGTGCCTGGTGCCAGCGGCGCAGCCGTCCGGGCCAGGTCTCGTGCGCCTGGAAGAACACCGCCTGGTCGGCCGCCCCGGTGTACTGGGCGAGGGTGAGCAGTTGGAGCCGGATGCTGTCGGTCAGCGCCGGGGCGGGCGCCGAGAGCGGGTGGGACTGCACCCACAGGTTGCGCACCAGGAGGTCGATCGCCCGGTGCACGGCGACGTCGCCGTGCCGGCAGGCCTGGCACTGCTCGTTGGTCGCGGCGGCGGCCGGCAGGGGCCCCGGCGGGTGCGGCGCGGAACAGATCAGGTTGACCGAGGCGAGCCAGTCGGCGGCGCTGCGTTCGGCCAGGCGCTGGTGCAGGGTGCGCACGACGACTCCGGTGTCGTGCACGGCGAGCGCGTGGTACAGGGCCTGGTCCGGCAGCCCGGCGCCGTTCGGCGCGTACCGCGCGCGCACGGTGCCGTGCAGGTGCCGCCAGGTCTGAATGCCGGGCTCCCCGGCCACCTGGACGGCCAGCCGGTGCCCGAGCAGGGCGCGCAGGGTGCGGTCCTGGACGAAGGGCGCGTCGACGGCCTGGTGCGCGGTGACGGCCCAGTGGTTGCGTTCCAGCAGCCTCCTGGCCTCCTGGACGTCCAGCGGGCTGCCGTCGCTCGGCGGGTAGTAGGCGCCGAGCAGGTCGGCGGCCCCGTCGTCGAGGGCCGGGCTGTAGTACGTCAGCCGCTCCAGGTCGCGCTCCCCGGGGACCAGGACCCGCAGCAGCTGCTCGTGGACCGTCCGCGCGGGCGCGTCGTGGGCCGGGAGGTCGAGCAGCCGGCGCGGCTCCGCGCTGTCCCCCTGGCGGATCGCCCTCCGGGCGGCCTCCACCAGGGCGTGGGCGATCCCGGCCCGGCCCGCGCTGAGCCGGTGGATCACCCGGGCGGTGCCGGACGGGGGGTGCTCGGTGCCGAACATCAGGGTCACCTCCTCCAGCCCCAGCCCGGCCAGCGGCAGCGGCACCGTCCAGCCGGCCGCCGTCCCGGGGCGGTCCTGGCGCCAGAACGGGCTCCCGGCGTGGCGCGTCGACGGGACGGTGTCGTCGGGCTCGGGGCCGGAGGGCTGCCCGGCCAGTACGGTGGTGACCACGGCGGGCCGCGTCCCGGGCGGTTCCTCGTGCCAGACCTGGAGCAGGGTGCGCATCACCGGCCGGCCGAGCCGGGTGTGGGCGTTGTCGAGGAGCAGCAGCGGGCGCGGCAGCCGGTTCATCCGGCGCGACCAGGTGTAGTGGCTGTCGATGTCCGCCAGGAAGGCGGCCATCAGGTGGCGTTCCGCGATCTCCCGGTCGTCCGGGTCGCCGCGGAAGCGCCGGGCCAGCTCGTTCAGCTGGACGCGGTCGGTGCCCGGTCCGGCGACCTGTCGGCCGGCCCACCAGCGCAGCCCGTGCCGGTGGGCGGAGGGGCCGAGCAGTTCCGGCGTGACGAGGTCGACCAGGCGGGTGACGAGGGTGTCCGGCCCGGCCCCGGGGGCCGCCGCGGCCGGGCCGGGGGCCGTCTGCCGCATCCACTGGGTGACCCGCGCGCGCCGGGCCGGGCCGGTGGGGACGCTCTCCCCGAGCAGGCTCTCCAGGCGCCCGGCGGCCGCCTCCGGCTCGCCGGCGCCGGCGGCCTGCCAGGAGGTGACCGCCAGCAGGCCCTGGACCAGCCGGGGGAAGGCGATGCTGCCGCCGAAGTCCCCGGGTCGCCGGCCCAGTTCGCGGCGCAGGTGGAACAGCAGGTCCGAGGTGTGCGAGGCGTTGCGCCGGGTCGGGTCCTCGTCGTCGGCGGCCAGTGCGAGGTCGGCCCGGCCCAGGTCTGGGCGGCCGAGGTCGGCCGAGGCCCGGCGCAGGTGTGCCGCGTACCGCGCGTCCAGGCCCGCCAGGAGGGCGGTGCGTCCGGCGAGCCGCCCGCCCGAGCACTCGACCACCGGCGGGGTGCCGTTCGGGACGGGCAGTCGCCGCGTCCTGACGCCCGGTGCCTCACCGGTCACCTCCAGGCCGACGAGCGAAGGCACGACCGTCTCGAACACCGCCGCACGTCCGTGCAGAACCACCGCGACCCCCCAGTCGTCCGGCGAGGCCGTACCTCGCCGTGCGCCTGGAGGATAGGCGACCGCATCCGTCCCGTGCAGGGATACCACCAACTACACGGTCGCGGATCGGCATCGGCCCGACGGGTCGTCAGCCTGCTTTCCGGGTACGTCCCTTGGCGGCCCGGGGCTCCTCCGCCACGGTGGGGGCACGGAGCAGGGCGGCGGGGGCGCAGAGCAGGGCGGTGCGGAGGTCGAGCCGGTCGTCGAGCCGCAGCAGGCTCCGGCCGGTCAGTTCCTCGATCCGCTTGACCCGGTAGTGCACGGTGTTCACGTGGACGTGCAGGGCCTCGGCGGTGCGGGACCAGGAGGCGTTGTGGCGCAGGAAGGCGTCGAGGGTGTCGACCAGGGAGACCGTGTTCTGCCGGTCGTGGTCGACCAGCGGGGCCAGGAGCCGCTGGTGGAAGGCGGCGGTGACCTCGGGCGGGATGCCGCGCAGCAGGTCGGCGAGGGAGGCCGTGCCCGCCCAGCGGCCGACCGCGCCGGGCGGGCGGGCGTCCAGCGCGTAGCGGGCCTGCACCAGGGCGGGGCGCAGGTCGGCGGCGGTGGGCGGGACGGTGGGGCCGACGCCGGCGGCGGGTCGTCCCGGTCCGGTCCGGGCACCGGCCGGCTGCGGCTCCGCGCCGAGCCGGGGCAGGGCGAGGTCCAGGGCGGCGGCGACGGCGTCCTCGGGGAGGGCGACCAGTGCCACGGCGCCGCCGCGGCCGTCCGGGGCGGCGACGAACGGGGCGGCCGTCGGGTGCAGGGCCTCGGCGAGCGCGGCGGCGGCCCAGGCCCCGGACGGGTCGGCGGGACCGGGCGCGGCTGCGGTGCCGGGGACGAAACCGGCGGGGGTTCCAGGGGCGGTACCGGCGGCGGGGCCGAAGCGGGCGGCGACGGGGGTGAGCGGCAGCCGCGGCGGCAGTCCGGCGAGGGACAGCGCGTGGTCGGCCTCCGGGTCGGCGCCGGCGGCGAGGAGTTCCAGCAGCCGGGTACCGGCCTGCCGTTGGGCGGTGGCGGTGGCGCGGGCGCGTTCGGCGAGCGGTGCGAGCAGCTCGGCCAGTCCGTGCAGCATCGTGGCGGCGGCGGGCCCCGGAGCGGTGTGCGGCTGCAGCAGCCAGCCGTCGAAGGGCGTCGTGCCGGGCGGGCCGACCGGGATCGGGGCGGGTGCAGGGGCCGGGACGGCGACCGGGGCACGCGACGGTGCCGGGCGGGCGACCGCGGCGTGCGGAGGGGCCGGGCGGACGTCCGCTGAGGAGGCCAGCAGCCGGCCGGCGCCGGTGACCAGGGAGCAGTCGGGCACGCCCAGGTCGGCGACGGCCCGGCGCAGCAGTCCGTCCAGCGGCGCGTCCGCGCCCAGCATCGAGGTCAGGGTGCGCCGGACGCCGGCCGGCAGCCCGGCCCGGCCTTCGGCGCCGGCCTGGAGGTCGCCCCACAGCCGCAGGTAGATGCGGTCGGTGACGGCCCGGAAGCTGGTGCCGCTGGGTACGGACAGCAGCGGTACGCCGTGGCGGCGGCAGGCCTCGGCCAGTTCCGGGGGGACGGTGCCGTGGGTGCCCTCGCCGGCCAGCAGCGCCGCCGCCTCGGCGCTGCGCAGGGCGTTGGCGAAGCGCAGGGCGGTGGCGAGCCGCGGGGCGGGGCGGGTGTCCTCGGGCCGCCACCAGACCAGGCCGGTGAGCACGACCTCGCCGGGCCGGAGGTAGCGGGCGGGGTCCTGGAGGTCGGTGGAGGTGACCCCGGTGACCTCGCGGCCGAGCAGGTCGGGGGTCGCCCAGGCCACCTCGATGTGCAGTTCGTCCAGCGCCAGGAGGTCCCCGACGATCATGTTGTGCTCCCTGTGCCGTCCGCACGGGCCGCCCTCGCCCATGCGATGTTTCTGTGCGTTCGGGCATGGTAAATGCAAGGGCCATGCGGCTTCTTCCCTCTTGTTCGATCACCCGACGGCGGGGCCCGCGGGTGGTACCGATGTCCAGTGGTCCGGACAGTGGCGCTCCGCTTGGATCGGTGTGCGGGGAACGCGCGGCCGCCCCGACCTCAAGCGGGTCGGCCGCGCGCTTCCGCCGCAGGCCCCGGCCGTGGCGCCCCGGCCCGGCGCGCCGGCTCCCCCGCCGCCGGCCTCCCCACCGGCGACCCGCCCGCCACCGGCTACCCCGCCGACGACCCGCCCGCCGGAGAGACTCCCCCGCCGGCGACTCCCCCGGCGCGGCGGTGCTCGTCGATCGCCTGCCACACCCGGTCGCGCAGGAACGGCGTGCCGGTGAACCGGATGCCGGTGGCGTCGCGCAGCGCGTTGGCGAAGGCCGGCGCCACCGGGTTGAACGGGCTCTCGCTCATCGACTTGGCACCCAGCGGGCCGATCGCGTCCGAGGTCTCGGAGAAGTGCACCTCGGTCCGCGGGACGTCCGCGAAGGCCGGCAGCCGGTAGCGGCGGAACGCGGCCGTCGTCACCTCGCCCCGCTCGTCGACCAGGACCCGTTCGAACAGGGTGGCGCCGAGGGCCTGCGCCACGCCGCCCTCGACCTGGCCCCGGCACTGCAGCGGGTTCATCACCCGGCCGGCGTCGGCCCCGTGGACGCTGCGCAGGATCCGGATCTCCCCGCTGTCGGGATCGACGGCGAGCCGGAACCACTGCGAGTTGAACGCCACCGAGCGCGGCGAACCGCCCCAGTGCCCCTCGCCGGTCAGCGTCACGCCCTGCGCCGCGGCCGCGGCGAACACCTCCTTGAGCGGCACCGGGCGCCCCTCGCACTCCACCGCCTCGGCGCCGAGCGCGATCCGGCTGCGCGGGGTGCGGGCGTACTCGGCGGTGAAGCTGAGGATGCGTTCGGCGAGCGCGTTGGCCGCCTTCATCACGGCCTTGCCCGCGACCACGGTACCGGCCGAGCCGAACGCCCCGGTGTCGTGGCGGACCACGTCGGTGTCGGACTGCCGGACCGTGATCCGGTCGACCGTCGTCCCGAGCGCCCCGGCGGTGATCTGCTTGTGCACGGTGGTGGTGCCGTTGCCGAACTCGGCCGTGCCGACCGCGATGTCGTAACCGCCGTCCTCCAGCAGCGTCACGGCGGCGTCCGCGAAGTGGCCGCCGGGCGGGCCGGTCGCGATCGCCGACATCGCGAAGCCCTGGCCCACCAGCCAGCCCTCGGGGGCGAGTTCGGCGCTGCGGTCGTCGGCGAGGGCGTCCCGCACCACCCGCAGGCACTGGTCCAGGCCGTAGGAGGCGATGTGGAGGTCCTCCTCCTCGCCCGCCGGGCCGACCATGTGCTCGCCCGGGCCGATGATGTTCCGCTCCCGGAACTCCAGCGGGTCCATGCCCAGCCGGCGGGCCAGTTCGTCCATCGCCGACTCCACCGCGAAGGTCACCTGGCCCAGGCCGTAGCCCCGGAACGCCCCGGCGGGCACGCCGTTGGTGTAGACCGAGTAGGCCTCGACCTTCTTGTGCGGCGCCCGGTAGACGCCCATCGACTCGCCGACGCTGTGGAACATCACCGCCGGCCCGTGGTTGCCGTACGCCCCGGTGTTGGCGACCACCCGGAACGCCAGGGCGGTCAGGGTGCCGTCCGCCCTCGCGCCCGCCTTCACCGTGACGGTGAACGGGTGGCGGGTGGTGGCGCCGAGGAACTGCTCGGCCCGGGTGAACTCCAGCTTCACCGGCCGGCGCAGCCGCAGCGCGGCCAGGACGGCGATGTCCTCGGTGAGCATCTCCTGCTTGCCGCCGAACCCGCCGCCGACCCGGCCCGCCACCACCCGGACCCGCTCCGGCGGCAGGTCGTACAGCGCGCACAGGGCGCGCCGGGTGAGGAAGGGCACCTGGGTGGAGGAGCGCACCACGATCCGCTCCTCGCCGGTCTCCTCGTGCTCCTCGAAGTACACCAGGCAGCCGTGCGTCTCCAGGCTGGCGTGCTGGACCCGCTGGGTGCGGAAGGTCTCCTCGTACACGACCGCCGCCTCGGCGAAGCCCTGCTCGACGCTGCCGAGCTCGCCGTGCACCTCGCCGCAGACGTTGTTCTCCGGGCGGGCGATCCGCGACTCGGGGCCCTTGGGGTGCAGCACCGGGGCGCCGGGCAGCATGGCGAGTTCGGGGTCCAGGACGTACGGCAGCACCTCGTACTCCACCGCGACCCGGCGGCAGCCCTCCTCGGCGGCGGCCTCGCTGTCGGCGACCACCGCCGCCACCCGCTGGCCGGCGAAGCGGACCACGTCGTCCAGCAGCCGGGTGTCGTCCGGGTCCTCGGTCGGGTGCTCGTGCCGGGCGGAGGAGTAGAGGCGCTCCGGCGCGTCGTGGTGGGTGAACACCGCCCGCACCCCCGGGACGCGCAGCGCCGCCGAGGTGTCGACGGACACGATCCGGGCGTGCGGGTGCGGGGAGCGGAGCAGCTTCATGTGCAGCAGGCCCTCGACCTCCAGGTCGAAGGTGTAGCGCGCCGTTCCGGTGACCACCTGCGGTCCGGCGGGGGCGCCCGGACTGCGGCCGACCGCCTCCCCGGGGGCCGGTTCCTCGGTGTGCTTCACCCCGCGGAGCGCGTCCTCGATCGCCCGGTAGCCGGTGCAGCGGCAGAGGTTCCCCTTCAGTGCCCTGGGCAGGTCGGTGAGTTGGTCCTGGTCGAGCTTGGCGGCGGTCATCAGGAAACCGGCCGTGCAGAAGCCGCACTGGAAGCCCTGGGCGTCGAGGAAGCGCTGCTGCACCGGGTGCAGGCCGTCCTCGGTGGCGAGGCCCTCGACGGTGGTCACCGCGCGGCCCTCGGCGCGCCGCGCCGGGTAGAGGCAGCTGTGAACCGGCTCCCCGTCGACGTGCACCGTGCAGGCGCCGCAGTCTCCGGCGTCGCAGCCCTTCTTGACGCCGAACCAGCCGCGTTCGCGCAGGTAGGTGCGCAGGCACTGGCCGGGGCGCGGCTCGGTGTCGGAGTCCTCGCCGTTGACTCGGACGGTGAAGCTCATCGGCCGGCCTCCTCGGTGGCGCCGGGGGCCCGGTCCGGCCCGGCCGGTTCTCGCGGCTCGACGGCTCCGACGGCTTCGACGGGTCCGACGGGTCCGACCCCCTCGACCAGCTCGACCAGCTCGCGCCGGACCTCCTCGGCGAACCGCAGGGTCATGTGCCGCCGCCAGGCCGGCAGGCCGTGGATGTCGTCGAAGTACTCGTCCGGCGCGACGGCGTGCTCCACCGCCTCGCGCACCGCCTCGGCGTTCGGCGGCACGGCGAAGCCCAGCCGGACCGGCCGGACCGTGGCCGCGGTGATGTGCAGCGCGAACTCCCCGTCCACCGGGTCCAGGGTGCCGATCACCAGGGCGCCGGAGCGGCCGAGCCCGTAGAGGGAGGCCTGCCGGAACGCCGTCCGGCGGGTCAGCGCCCGGCCGGGCAGGGTGATCGAGCGCAGCAGTTCGCCCGGCCGCAGGTCCTTGACCCCGGCGCCGAGCACGAAGTCCCCGACCGGCAGGACGCGCGTCGCGCCGCTACGGTCGAGGAGGCGGCAGACGCCGTCGAGGGCGGCGGTGAGGGAGATCATCGGCCCGGCGGGCAGGCCGTTGCAGAGGTTGCCCCCGACGGTGGCCACGTTCCAGATCTTCCAGGAGGCGAGGAAGGCCCGGCAGCACTGCTCGAACAGCGGTGCCGCCGTCCAGCCGGCCGGCTTCGGGTGGCGGGAGAGCTGCGCGATCGTACAGGTCGCGGCGATCTCCAGCCCGCCGTCCGGGGTGGGCCGCAGCGGCTCCCAGCCCATCCGGTTGAGGTCGAACAGGCGCCGGATGTGCGGCTGGGGCTCCGAGAACAGGTACGTCCCGCCGCCCAGCCAGGCGTCCCCCGGCCGCCACGTCCCGCGTTCGCGGGCATCCCGCAGTTCCACCACGGTGTTCAGGTCCATGTGCATCCACCGTCCTCGACAGATCGACATGGGTATTGCAGCAACGCGCCGGGCCCGGAACGAGTGGATCCGCGCACCAGCGCACCGCCCCGGAGCTGGACGATCACCCAGGGAGCGCCCGAGTCCGGCGCGGCCGTCCCGTCCCCGGTGGGGGTGCGGGGCGGCACCTCCACCGGGGACGGGGAGCGGCGTGCCCTCAGCGCCCCCGACGAACGTCCGGACCGGTCACCGGTGGGCGGTGACCAGGGCCTCGATCTCCGGGACGAGGGCCGCCGGGGTCGGCAGCGCCTCGTTCTCGGCCCGGAGCCGCGCGGCGCCCTCGCGCAGCGCCGGGTCGGTGACGAGCCGGGTGAGCAGGGCGGTGTCGACCGCGTCGGAGCCGGCGCTCAGCGCGGCCCCGGCGGCGGTCAGGGCATCGGCCACCGCGAAGTTGTCGGCACCCTGGGGCAGCAGCAGCTGGGGCACACCCGCCTGGAGCCCGGTGAGCGTGCTGCCGGACCCCCCGTGGTGCACCACCGCGTCGCAGACCCGCAGCAGCTCCGCGAGCGGCACCCAGGGCAGCGGGCGGACGTTGTCCGGCAGGGTCCCCAGCTTGCCGAGGTCGGCGTCGCCGACGGCGAGCAGGAACTCCGCGTCCACCGCCCCGGCGGACTCGACCAGCCGGGCGATCGCCGCCACGCCGTCGATCCCGGCGATCACGGTGCCCAGGGTGACCGCGACCCTCGGCCGGTGGCCCCGCTCGAGCAGCTCGACCGGGACCACGCCCCCACCGTTGTACGGGAGGTAGCGCATCCGCAGTCCGCCCGGGTCGCCGCCGAGCGAGGCCGGGACGACGTTCAGCGGTGTGGTCGGCGCGGGGGCGGCCACACCGTGCTTCTCGTAGACATCGGTGAAGTGGGCGGCCAGCCGGGCGGCCAGCTCGAGGCCGGAGATGACGCCGAAGTTCTGCAGCGCCGCCGGGATGCCGAGCCGGGCCGCGACCAGCTGGGCGGAGGCCAGGCAGGAGTCGTGCACGAGCAGATCGGCGCCCCAGCGCTCGGCGACCGCGAGCAGGTCCTCGACCGTGGAGCGCGAGGCGTGGGCGAAGGCGGCCGCCGCCATCTCCAGGATCTCGTCCTGGGTCATGCCCGGCTGGGCGTAGCTGACCTGCCCGCCCCAGGTCGCCTCGAAGGAGTCCCGCAGCGGCCGCCCGTCGCCGATCCCGACGATCGGGAAGCCGGCCTGCCGGAGCTGGTCGTACGGGCTCGGACTGGCGAACAGCACGTCGTGCCCGGCGGCCCGCAGGGCCTGGGCGGTCGGCACCATCGGGAAGAGGTGGCTCGGCGCCGCCGGGCCGGTGAAGAGTATGCGCACAGTGATCTCCTGATCGTTCTCGATTGGGTCGTGCCACGGATCGACCACGGACCGATCCGTCCCCCGTCAACGTCAACTGACGAACGGTCAGATCTCTTTCCACGAAGGATCGACAATCGGACGTTCGAGTGTCCGGAGCGGGGAGGGACGGCCGACCGCGTGGTACCGGGATGCCGCCGAGGGCGCGGACCGTGCCCGGGGAGGAGGGGCTAGCCGCCCGTACACGTCCGGGCCGGGGCCTGTCTCTCCTGGAGACGGGCGGCGGCGGGACCGGCTGCGACAGGACGGACCGCTGCGGAACAGACGCTGCCGGAAGGGGGGTCGACGGCGGGGCCGTCGGCGCCCGCGCGGCACGGCCGGCCTGCGGGCGCGGCCTCCGGCGGCCGGGCGGCGAACGTCCTCGGCATGCTGCTTCCCCCCATGGTGGTGCCGCGTCCCGCACGCGACCGCGCGCCGGGAGGAACGCACCGGACACCCTGGGAGGGAATGACTGACTGTCGGCCGGGGCCGGCGGCGCCCGGACTACCGACCGGGCTGTGCTTTCGCGCGTTCCGGCGACGATGCTACGGCGAACCGGCTTTCACCGCACGGAATTCCGACGATGGCCGGATCACGACCCCGGCGCGCGGAGCACCTCGGCGGCGGTCTCCAGGAAGTCGGCCACCGGTCCCGGCCCGTGGCCCTCCGGCGCCGCCAGACAGGTCGCGACCGGCGGGTGGTCGTCGACCGGGAGGTGGACCAGCCCGGGACGGGCGTACGCGCGCATGACGCTCAGCGGCACCAGGGCGACGCCCTGGCCGGAGGCGATCAGCTCGAACTTCTCCTCCAACGAGGCCGTCCGCCGGGTGATGACCGGCTCACCCTCGAGATCCGCCAGCACCAGCGCCTGCCGCCCGGCCAGCGGGTGGCCCGCCGGCAGGCAGGCGACCTTGGTCTCGTGGCCGACCGGGACGGTGTGCAGCCCCGAGTCGTCGAACGGGTGCCGCAGGAAACCGACGTGCGCCCGGCCGTCCCGGAGCGGCGCGTCCCGCTCGACCCAGGGCAGCGGGAGCACGTCGACCACGACGTCCGGGTGGCGCGCGGTGAAGGCCCGGATCGCCTCCGCGACGTGCAGGCCCGCCGAGAAGCCCACCACGAGCCGGCGCTCCGGACTGCCCGCCTCCCGCACCCGGCGCACGGTGCCCGCCACCGCGGCGGTGATCCCGGGCGCCTCCTCGTACAACCGCTGCCCGGCGGCGGTCAGTTCGACGCTGCGGGTGGTCCGGGTGAACAGCGGGCAGCCCACCTCCTGTTCGAACGCCCGGATCTGACGGCTGAGGACGGGCTGGGCGATGAACAGTGCGGCCGCCGCCCGGCCGAAGTGCCGGTGCTCGGCCACCGCGACGAAGTAGCGCAGCTTGCGCAGGTCCAGATCCATGCCCGCACGGTATCAATGCGGCCCAAAGGGTATTGGACGCCCGGCCGGCACTGCTCGGAGACTCGTACCGTGACCGCCCGGCGCCCCTCGGCGCGGGCGCCCCGGGACATCGTCCCGCTCTCCGCACCGGTGCCGTCAGGCCCTCGTCGAATCAGGACCCTCGTGAACAACAGCCCCATGAACGACGCCTTCGTGAACGACACGCACACGACCGGCACCCGCAGGACCGCCCTCGTCGTCGGTGCCTCCCGGACCCTCGGCCTCGGGATCGCCGCCGAGTACCTCCGCCGGGGCTGGGACGTCATCGGCACCGTACGCGGCGACCGGCCCACCGGCCTGCACGAGCTGTTGGACACCGCCGACGGCCGACTGACCGTCGAGTCGCTGGAGATGACCGATCCGGCCTCGATCGCGGCGCTCCGCGACCGGCTGGCCGGACGCACCCTCGACCTGCTCTTCGTCAACGCCGCCATCACCCGGGGCGACCTGCCGATCGGCGAGGTGCCGACGGAGATGTTCACCGAGGTCATGGTCACCAACGCGCTGAGCCCGCTGCGCGTCGTCGACGTCCTCCGCCCGCTGGTCGCGCCGAACGGCACCATCGGCGTCATGTCCTCCGACCAGGGCAGCATCACGCACAACACCCGGGGCGGGCAGGACCTCTACCGGGCCAGCAAGTCCGCACTCAACCAGCTGATGCGCTGCGACGCCGCCCGGCACGCCGACGACGGCCGGACCCTGCTGCTGGTCGACCCGGGCTGGGTTCGCACCGGACTCGGCGGCCCGCACGCCGAGTTGAGCGTTGAGGAGAGCGTGCCGGGAGTGGTGGAGACCGTCGAGGGCCACCGCGGTGCGGGCGGCCTCCACTTCGTCGACCACCTGGGCGAGGTCGTGCCCTGGTAGAGCCGCGGTGACGGTGTCGCGCGCGGGTGACGATGTCGCGGCCGTGTCACCGTTCCGCCCCGGGCCGGGCCCGGGACCGCCCACGGGCTGGGCACACCGGGCAGCAGCACGTGACACTCGTCACGGCGGACGTCCGGGGGGGCGTCCGCCACCACGGGCTCCCGGGGAATCCCGGGGGAAGGGGGCCGGGTTGACCAGCGGGGACGGGGAACGGTGGACGGCGGCGCAGCGGCGGAGCGCCGTGCTGGTACCGGTGATGGCGGCGGGGCTGGTCGCCGCGGCGGCGCCGGTCGTGTGGTGGGAGTCCCAGGACACGCCGGGCGGCCGGACCGGCTGGCTGCTGGCCGCCGGCGCCGCCCTGGTGGCACTCCTCGCCACTGCCCGGACGGTGATCAACGATCTGCCCGACCGCGACTTCGCGGCGGCCTGGGTCGGCCTGCTGGCGGTCCCCGCGTTCGCGCTGGGCACGGTGTTCGCGGCCGCGCAGACCGCCCACGCCGTCGACGCGGCGCGGCACGAACCGCGTAGGGTCGCCGCCACGACGACCGACTGCCGGGTCACCGGGCGCAGCGTCAACGACCAGAACATCGGGCGCGACCTCTACGGCTGCACCTACCGCTGGTTCGTCGACGACCGGGAGTTCCGCGAGGAGCGGCCGACCCGGGAGCTGTACCCGGACGGCCGCGAGACCTCGGTGTGGCTCGACGGGGACCGGATGATCACCGAGCCGCCGAGCGGGATCGCCGTCCCGTTCTGGGGTGCGACCGCGGCGGCCGCCCTCGTGTGCACGGTGACGCTCGCGGTGTTCCTCCGCCGGAAGGCCCGGGTGGCGGGTCTGGTCCGGTGACGGCCGAAACACGGTGACGGCCGAACGGCAGCGCCCGGTCCGCTCCCGCCCACGGCGCCCGGTCGTCTATCCTCTACGTCAGGTGTCGGGCAGGGGGCCCGGGTTGTCCTTGGGGGTACGAAGTGGTCACCGGTCGTGTGGTGCGTTACGACAGTGTGCGGGGTTACGGGTTCATCGCTCCGGACCACGGCGGGGAGGACGTCTTCCTGCACGTCAACGACATGTTGATGCCGGAGTCCGTGGTGCACTCCGGCCTGGTGGTCGAGTTCGAGATGGAGGAGGGCGACCGCGGGCTCAAGGCCTCGTCGGTGCGCCTTCCCAAGGGCGCGCTCGCGCGTCCGGCCGGCGCGGCCGGTACGGTCCCGCTCGTGCCGCGGTCGGCGGCCGACCACGACGACGCGGAGTGCGACGTCCTCACCTCCGCCGAGTTCGTGGCGGAGGTGACCGAACTGCTGCTGGCGCAGGTGCCGTCGCTGACCGGCGAGCAGGTGCTCAAGGTGCGCGAGGCGATGCTGCGGTGCGCCCAGGGCCACGGCTGGACCGAGGGCTGAGCGGCACACCCGCGCAGTCGGACACCCGCGCCCCGGGGCCGTCGGCCACGGGGTGCGGGTGCTGCTACCGATCGGTTCAGAAGAGCACGTCGGTGCAGGAGTAGAAGGCGTTCGACGTGTCCGCGACGTCCCAGACCGCGACGACCACGTGGTGACCGGTGCGGCCCGTGGGGAGGGTCCCGGTGTGGGTGGTCGTGGCGGCGGGCTGACGGCCGTTGTACGGGACCGTCAGGAACGGCGTGAGGTCCAGGTTCGCCCGGGTGATCTTCTGGGTCGGGTCGTAGCCGGGCTTGGTCAGGAAGTACCGGAAGTTGGTGGTCGAGTGCCGGGCCTCGATCTCCCAGGTGAAGGTCTGCTGGGCACCGGCCGTCACCTTGGTGGTCGGCCAGGCGCCGTTGCGCGGGTTGTCGAGCGGGGCCCAACGGGCGTCCGCCCCGGCGCAGATGGTGCCGTCGGCGGGACCGCGGGTCGGGAAGCCCTTCGGGCCCTCGACGCTCTGCGGCTCCCACTGGATGTCGCCGCAGTTCTTGACGACACCCGCGCCGCACAGGGCGGAGCGGCTCGGCGGCAGGTTGATGAATCCGTGCGAACTGGCCGGGACGGCCATCGCGAGCGGGACGGCGACGGCGGCCAGGGCCGCGCCGACGGCAAGGCGTTTGCGCATGATGCTCCTCCGTGGGGGTGGATGGAGAGTGCGCCCGGCCCAGGACACGCGCGTGGGGGTGCGCCGACCAAGGGGATCTTGGCATGACTGCGCCAGGCGAATGCCCATACCGTAGGCAGCGCGCGACCCCTCGTCAATGGTCTGGACCACTTGCCGAGCAACAATCAATCCTCTTGTACAACAGGTGCGTTGAAATTCACCAAGCGGTGCCGCCCGAGCCATCCGGCGATCGCGCGGCCGATCTCCTCCGGCCGGTCCTCGGGGGCATGGTGCCCGGCCGGACCGCAGTGCTCGACGGTGAGCGCGGCGATGTGCTCGCGCGCCCAGGCGATCACGACCTCCCCGACCAGCAGGGTCGGCGAGGAGTCGAAGGTCAGCAGCAGCTTAGACCGTGTCCTATGTGGTGATGGCTCGTTGGTTGTGGCATGGGGCGGGGTACGTGGAGTTGGATTGTTCCGGACGGGTTGTGGGAGTTGGCGAGTCCGCTGATTCCGCCGGAGCGGGTGCGTCCGCAGGGCGGCGGGACGGCGAACACGCCTGATGAGACGCTGTTCGCGGCCATCGTGTACGTGCTGGTCAGCGGCTGTTCCTGGCGCGCTTTGCCGCCGTGTTTCGGGGTCTCCAAGTCCACCGTTCATCGCCGCTTCCTGATCTGGACGCGGGCCGGGGTGTGGGGCCGGCTGCACGAGGTGGTCCTGCAGCGTCTTGACGACGCCGGCCTGCTGGATGTTTCCCGGACCGTGCTCGACTCGGCCCACGTGAGGGCCAAAAAAGGGGCCACCTCACAGGTCCGAGCCCCGTGGACCGGGGCAAGCCGGGTTCCAAGATGCACGTCCTGTCGGACGCGGGTGGACTGCCCCTGGTCGTCGCCGTCACCGCCGGCAACACCCACGACAGCAAAGCCCTGAAGCCGATGGTCGAGGCCCACCTGATGAGACAGCACACTTGGGGCGCCCGCTACCGCAAGCCCGGACGGCTCCACGCAGACAAGGCCTACGACGTGCCCCATCTGCGGAAATGGCTGCGCGGCAAACGGATCGGCGTCCGTATCGCCCGCAAGGGCATCGAGTCCAGCGAACGCCTCGGACGCCGCAGGTGGGTCATCGAACGCACCATGTCATGGCTGACCGGCTACCGCCGACTCAACCACCGCTACGAACGCGACCCCCGCAACTACCTGGCCTTCCTCGGCCTCGCCGCCACCCTCTGCTGCTACAAGCAACTGGCCCGCCACACCACATAGGACACGGTCTTAGGCACCTCCGGACTGTCGGCCAGCCAGCGGCCGTACGCCTCCATCCGCGCGACCACCTCGGCCGGCTCGCCGTCGATCGGCGTCATCCGGGACCAGGCCAGCATCGGACGGCGGCTCTCCGGCGTCGGGAACGGCTCGCGGTAGGGCCGGACCTCGTCCTCGCCCAGCGGGTTGAGCACCCCACCCTTGAAGGCCGTCTCGATGAAGACGTTCTGCTCCAGCACCAGTTGCTCGCCGACGCCGGGCGTACGGAACGCCTCCGCACGGGCGCGGGCCGGCGGCGGCAGCTCCTCGGCGGCCGGCGGCTTGAGGAAGGTCTCCAGCAGGACGACCCCGGCCACCCGGCCCGGATACCGGGCCGCCCGGTCGAGCGCCAGGGCACCGCCCCAGTCGTGGCCCACCAGGACGACCCGGTCGAGGCCGAGCGCCTCGAACCAGGCATCCAGGTAACGGGCCTGGTCGTCGAAGCCGTAGTCGACGGCGGGCTTGCCGGAGGCACCCATGCCGATCAGGTCGGGCGCGAGCACCCGGGAGCGGCCGGCCAGGTGCGGGACGACATTGCGCCACAGGTGGGAGGAGGTGGGGTTGCCGTGCAGCAGCACCACCGGCGGACGGCCGGCATCGACGGCAGGGCGGTCGGCGCCGGTGTCCAGATAGGCCAGATGGGAGTCGATCACAGGGACGGTGAGCATCGGGACGGTTCCTCTCGTAGCGCCGGGCGGGGCCGGGTGCACGACACCACCTCCGCCATATTCGTTAGTCGAACTAACGGCTGACATTCATGACGCTACATCGTTAGTGCGACTAACACAACGGCTAGACTGCGGGGCGTGAAGAACGACGAGACGTCCCGGCACACCCCGGGCGCCATGACCGGCCACACCGCCCCGCCCCGTGTCCGCGGCCTGCCCAGCCGACTGCTGGCCCTCAACGCCCTGCACGCCGACCGCCTGGTGAACGACGGCCTGGCGGCGGAGGGCGCCCGCAAATGGCACTTCGCCGCCCTCACCGCACTCACCGAGGGCGGCCCGGCCAGCCAGTCGGAGCTCAGCCGGCGCACCGGCATCTACCGCAGCGACATGGTCGCGGTCGTCAACGAACTCGCCGAACGGGGCCTGGTCGAGCGCACCCCCGACCCGGCCGACCGCCGGCGCAACGTCATCACAGTGACCACCGAGGGGCGCACCCACCTCCGGCGCCTCGACGCCGTCGTAGACGCCGCCCAGGACGCGCTGCTCGCCCCCCTCGATGCCGGGGAACGCGCCCGCCTGACGGACCTGCTGACCCGCCTCCTGGACCACCACGAGCACACCGCCGCGACGGCCGCCACCTCCGCCCCGGACGCCGCCGACGGGTGACGGCGCCGCCGGGTGACGGCGCGGGGCGGTTCGTGCGACAGAGGGAGATCGGGGACGGAGCGCTCGGGCCGGACCACCGGGCGGGTATGTCCTGGTGCGGCCGATGCGCGGTCGCGTTGATCGGAAGGATCCCTGTGATGCGTCGAGAGTCCCTGTTCGCAGCCGCGGCGGCGGCGGCCGTGTTCACCCTCACCGCCACGACCCCGGCCTCGGCCTCCGTCCCGCCCGCGGGCAGCACCGTGCGGGTGGAGCAGTACATGTCCGACCGTTGCCTGGTGAACGGTGGCGGCGTCTCCGTCTCCACCGCCCGTTGCAGCGTACGGGCGCAGGACCAGCAGTGGACGTGGACCCTGCTGGCACCGGTCGGCCCGGCGACCCTCGCCAACCGGGCGAGCGGGCTGTGTCTGGACAGCGACGCCGACGGCACCGTCCGCACCAGCCCCTGCGTCACCGGCACCCCGTCCCAGCAGTGGACCTACCAGCAGGCGCCCAACGGCGCCTTCCAGCTGCAGGACGTCGGCACCGGCATGTGCCTGATGGGCGATATCGACGGGGAGGCGTTCACCGTCCCCTGCCGGGGCATCGGCACCTGGGTGCTTCCGCGCGCCCACTGACCGGACCGCTCCGCCCCCGCGAACCCCGGCCTGTGCCGTCCGGCCGGGGGTGCGCACGGCCCGCAGGGCGGTCCGCGCGCGGGTGGTCCGTCCCCGGACCGGGGACGGACCACCCGTGGTGTGCGCGCTCAGCCTCGGTAGACCTGCAGCTCGCGGACGCTGTCGTTGAAGGAGCCCAGACTGAAGGCCGGCAGGTCCAGGTCCGGGTTCGACTCCTGGTTTCTCATGTTCCACAGGTGGACCTTGTTGCAGCCGTAGTAGCCGTCCATCGAGGACACGTTCTCCGCGATGTCGATGTAGTTGAAGAGGTGGTAGCCCTCCGCGTCGCAGCCGCCGGCGTCCCCGTACATCGAGTAGATGCTGTCGTAGCGGTCGACGTCCTTGTACTCCTCCAGGAGCAGCGTGCGGACCGGGGTGTTGCGCCGGCCGGCCGTGCGGTTGGGGGCGTCCGCGAGGGCGAGGGCGTCCTCGCGGGACACGGACGAGCATGCCTCGCCGAGGACACGGGAGTGCCCCGCGGGATCCAGGGTCTTGCTCACGACGGTCGCACAGTACTGGGCCGCCGTCCTGGACGGCGCGTCCGGGGCGGGCGGGGCGGCCGCGACGGTTCCGCCCAGGGCCAGGCACACCGCCACGGCGGGACCGACGAGCTTCGGGGACAAACGCATGGAGTACCACCAGATGTGGGAAGGGACAGCGGCCGGAAACACGGCCACCACCTCTCATTTCGGCAGATACCCGGGCACGCGGCCCGGCCGACACGCCGCACCGCCCGTAGGGCCACCCACCTGCGGCGACGGAGCCGAATCCCGCAGGTCCGCGGGCAAACGGTCAGCGGCGGCCCGGCCCGCCGGGCGAGTGCCCCAGCTCGGCGACGGCCATCGCCCGGGCCCGGAAGGCCGGGATCCGGTCGGGCGCGATCCGGTACCGCTCCGGGACCGTGGCGGCGCTCGCGGCGTCGAGCAGATCGGCCAGGCCCAGGTGGGCCCAGTCCCAGTGCAGGGAGTTGTAGGCCACCATGAGCGGGCCGACCTCGGCCCTGATCCCGGCCACCGCCGCCTCGTCGAGCCCGACGCGGGCCAGGGCCGCCGCGGTCGCGGCACGCCGCGCCGGTGTGAACTCCGTGTCGAGGAAGGGTTCGAGAAGGTCGCCCCACACATCGGGCCTGCACACCACCGGGATCCCGTGACGTCGGCAGAACTCCTCGAGCTCGGCCCGCTGCACGGCCGGGACGAAGAGCTTCTCCCCCGTGACGGTCCGGACCTCCGGCGGTGCGGCCGCCGGGTCGGCGTCCCGGACCACCGCCACCGGGACGGCCTCCGCCCGGGCCCGTTCTCCCGGACGGACCTCGGACGGCGGGCGAAGGAGCCGGCCATCCGTCAGAACGCTGATCTCCGTGTCCACCCCGCCAGCCTCACAGGCCGACTGCCCGCCGTCGGCCGCGGGTGGTCAGCGGCGGATCGTCGGGACGGACTCGCCGTAGACGCGCAGGCGTTGCAGGGCGTGGAGCCAGCGCAGCTCGGTGCCGCAGGCACGCAGGGCGGTGCCGAGGGCGTGGCGCATCGCGGCGTCGACCGCCGCGCGGGCGGCGGCGGCGCCGGGTGCCTCCGGGCGGTCGCTGTCGGCCAGGTCGGCGAGTCGGCGGGACGGGTTCCAGCCGATGTCCGCCGCGCCACCCGCGCCCGGCTCCTCGGCCGGCGGGCACGGCGCGAGGGTGATTCCCGTACCGCCGAGGTGCGCCGCGAGCGGCAGACCGGCGAGGGCCGCACTGCGCCGGAGCGTGGCCAGCAGAGCGGCGGGCAGCCCGAGTTCGGCCGGGGTCGGCCCGGTGGGCCGGGCGGCCAGGACCCCGGGCGGGACGCGGAGCCCCACGGCCGGGACGGCCAACGGGCCGACGCGGAGCTCCCCGCCGGAGCCGTCCCGGGTGGTCTCCAGCCCGAACGCGGGCAGGAACTCGGCGAGCGCGTTCAGCATGGCCGTCCCGACCACCTCGCGGGCCGGACCGGCCGACTGCCCCGGCTCGGCCATCGCGGCGGCGCCGGTCAGCCGGGGGGACGGCAGCCAGTCGAGCGCCGCCGCGCCCGCGCACCGGTCGCCGTCACCGGTGGGCCGGGCCGGGCGGATCCGCACACCGGGCCCCTCCTCCCCGAAGGCGACCGGGAGCCCGGAGAGCAGTACCGCGTCGGTCAGACGGTCGGCCAGGTCGGGGTCGACCCGCCCCGGCGGTGGAGGAGTCAACGGTCCTGGCCCTTCGGTCGGTTGATCAGGTGCATTGTCGAACTCCCGTTCCCCGCAGGGCCAGTGCCCAAACGCCCGGCCCCGGAGCACGGGAGGACGCCGGATCCGGCGTCCTCCGGACACGGCGGTGCCCAGGAAGGAAGGTACCGAGCGGAAAAGTGCGTCACCACGGCACGGCCGGCCTCCACCTCGGAACGTGGCCCGGTCTGCTGCGGCCTGATCCGTCGGGCGATGATCGGCGCCATGGCCCGTCGACACCCTGGGTCCGCGTCGAACGGCACCCACCAGGACGGCTTCTGCGAACCGGCTCCCAGTACGGAACGGCGGTGACGATCTTGTCTGTCTCTTCGTCGAACCGTACGGCGAGGACTTCTGGCTGCAACCGGGCGACGACTTCACCGTGATCCCGGGAGCCGGAGCGCGGGATCCCCGGTTCACGGTCGTCGCTGCCGACAAGCACCCGGTCGTGTGGATCTTCGAGCGTGGTGACCCCGAGGACGTCATTGTCGACCACGTGGTCACCGACCGTCATGGGACCGAGCTGGAGTGCGGTCACCAGCATCCTGGTGATCGGACCCCGGGCTGACGTGACTCCTGGCCGACCTGCACGGTCCCGGCGCCGCCGGCGCCTGTCGGGGCGCGGCAGGGGCCGCCCGGGCACGGGCGGTACGTACGACCCCGTACAGCAATAGGTAGTGGCCCCCATTGATCCCCGTACCGTTCCGGGAGTCCGCTGGGTACCGGCCCCGAGGCCGCCCGGGATCCGTCCCGGCCCCGCCCCTCCCCCACCTGCCGCCCGGTGCCGACCTCCCCCGCACGCACAGTGACCAGAGCCAGGTGAACGGCATGCACGACCTCCACCGAGCGGCACGTCCGACGATGCGGCGGGCCGCGGTGTACCTGCGGTGCCGGCCCTACGACGCGCGGGAGGCCGACTACATGCGCACGGCCATGGAGCAGCTGGCCGACCGGCTCGCGCTGCCGATGCCGGACGTGTACACCGACCACGGGCTCAGCACCCGGGAACCGCTGCCGGCGCTGGAGAACCTGTTGGTGGCGGCCGAGCGCCGCTGGGTGGACGTCGTGCTGGTCCCGGGCCCGTTCGTGTTCGCGCTCGACGACCGGGCGGCCGCGGAGACCGTCCGGCGGTTCGCCCGGGCGGGCTGCAAGGTGGTCGAGGCACCGGGGCGGGTGGTCCGGCCCGTCGGGGTGCCGCGGCTGTCGGCCGTCCCCGGTCTCGGCCCGGTCCGCCCGCGTCGTCCGGCTCCCGGCGGGGACCCGGCCGCGTACCAGGCCGTCTGAGACCGGGCCGTCCGAGACCGGGCCGTGGGACGCTGCCCCGTGCGGGCCACCGACCCACCCACCCGGTGCCACCCCGTCGGGCGCGGGCATCATGGGGGTATGCCCGCTCAGACTGGATCCGCCCCGCGCCGGGGTGCCGACGGCCGCGCCGGACGCGGCCGGGCGCGGCGCCGATGAACCGGCCGTCGTCGCCGGCCGCGCCGGAGGGGGGAGCCCCGGGGGCCGCCTTCGTGGGCCGGGCCGGTGAACTCGCCCGGCTGACGGACGCGCTCGCCCGGCCCCCGGCCGTCCTGCTCGTCGAGGGCGAGGCGGGCAGCGGCAAGTCGCGGCTGGTCGCCGAGGCGGTACGGGCGCTGGGCGGGACGTCCGGGGGCGACACCGCCCCCCGTCGGCCGGTGCTGCTCGGCCGGTGCCACCCGCTGCGCGAACCGGAGCCGTTCGGGCCCGTGGTCGACGCGCTGCGGGACGCCGCCGCCCTGCTGCCGCCGCCCGCCGAGCTGCCGCCCAGCACGGGGGCGCTGCGCCTGGTGCTGCCCGACCTCGCCGCCCAGCTGCCGGCCGTGCCGCCGGACGGCGGGACCCTGCTGTCCGCGCGCCGGCTGCTCGCCCAGGGGGTGCGGGCGCTGCTCACCGCGCTCGACGCCCCGGTGCTGGTGGTCGAGGACCTCCAGTGGGCCGACGACGCGACCCTCGACCTGCTGGTGCGGCTGGCCCGTGACCTGCCGCCGCGGCTCGCGCTGGTGCTCACCTACCGTCCCGAGGAGCTGCCGCCCGGTGCCCCGGCGCCCGGCGCGGTCTTCCGTCCGGCGCCGGACCCGACCGGCGGACAGGGGGACGTCCACGCGCCGGTCCGGCTGGAGCGGCTGGAGCCCCTGGACGAGACGGCGGTCGCGGCGCTGGCCCGGTCGGTACTCGGCCCGGCGGCGACGCCCGACCTCGCGCGGGTCCTGCACGAGCGCAGCGAGGGTCTGCCGCTGGCCGTCGAGGAGGACCTGCACACCCTCGCCGAGCACACCACGGCCGAGCGCACCGCGGCCGGCCGCGCGCCCACCGACGCCGCACTCGCCGAGCGCGCCCCGGCCGACCGCGCGGGTGCCTCCGCCGCGCGTACCGCCACCGGCGACCCGGCGGCCGTCCTGGCCGCCGCCGACATCCCGCGCGGACTGCGCGACGCGGTGACCCAGCGGCTCGCCCGCCTGGGCGGCGACGGCACCGCCGTCGTGGCGGCCGCCGCCGTCCTCGGGGCGCCGGCCGACGAGGCGCTGCTGACCGCCGTCGCCGGACTGGACGCCGAGGCCGGGGCCGACGGCCTGACCGAGGCGCTGCACGCGGCCGTCCTGCGGGAGACCGCACCGGACCGCTACGCCTTCCGCTCCCCGGCCGCCCGCCAGGTCGCGCAGGGGCGGATCGCCGGGCCGCGGCGCCGGGTCCTGCACCAGCGGGCCGCGGCCGCGCTGGGGACCAGGGAGCCCCGGCCGCTCGCCCGGATCGCCGAACACACCCTGGCCATGGGCGACCGCCCGGCCTGGCAGGACCTCGCCCAGGCCGCCGCCGACCAGGCCGCCGCCCTCGGCGACCCGGGCGGTGCCCGGCGGATGCTGCGCGGTCTGCTCGACGAGCCCGACCTCGACCCGCGCCGCCGCGGGCGGGCGGCCCTGGCGCTGGCCCGGCTGGCGGCCGACGACGTCGACCCGGCGGCCAGCGTGCAGGTGCTGAGCGGCATGGTCGCCGACCCCCGGCTGCCGGTCGCCGACCGGGGCGAGATCCGGCTCGCGCTCGGGTTCCTGATGGCGGTGCACAGCGGCAACCGCGCGGGCTTCGACCGGATCCGGGAGTCCCTGGAGGAGTTGGAGGAGCGCCCGGTGCGGGCGGCGCGGGCCATGGTGGCGATCGCCATGGACGAGCGCGACGGGGCCGGCCGCCGGGCCGGGGAGTGGCTCGCCCGGGCGGAGGGCCTGCTGGCGGCCAACCCGGACGAGGACGTGTCCGCCGCGGTGCGGGCCACCACGCTCACCTTCCAGGCCCGGGACGCCGATCCGGCGGTCTGGGACCGGCTGGACGAGCTGCCGCGCGACTCCGAGCGCCCCGAGGTGATGCGGCAGACCACCCGGGCGCTGTACAACGCGGGCGAGATCGCGATCGAGCTGGGCTACGACCGGCGGTCCGCGAACCTGCTGGAGGAGAGCCGCCGGCTGGCCCGGCTGACGGGCATTCCGTACCTGGAGTGCTACAGCCGGCTGGCGCTGATCCGGCTCGACATGCTGGCCGGGCGCTGGGACCTGGTGGAGCCCCGGTTCGCCCGGCTGGGAGCGGAGTTCGACGACCTGGCGATGGCCGGTGCCGAGCGCTCGCTGCTGTTCGGACGGCTCGCAGCGGGGCGGGGCCGGCTGGCGTTGGCCCGGGAGGAGCTCGAGATCGCCGCCCGCTTCGGCCAGCGGGAGTCGCAGGTGACGGTGGCGCTGCGGGCGGCCGCCGGGCTCGGCGGCCTCCAGTTGCTGGAGGGCGACACCGCCGGGGCCGCCGGCACGGTGGGGCCGGCGCTGGCCACGGCCCGGCAGGCCGACGCCTGGGCGCGCACCGCCGATCTGCTGCCGGTCGCCGTCGAGGCGCTGCTCGCGACGGGCGGGCGGGCCGAGGCCGCGGGGGTCGTCGAGGAGGCGACGGAGTCCCTCACCGACCGGGACGCGCCGGCCGTGACGGCGGCGCTGCACCTCGCCCGGGGGCTGCTGCTGGACGCGGACGGCGATCCGGGGGCGGCGGAGGCGTTCACCCGGGCCCGGGACCACTGGCAGGACATCGGGCGGCCGTACGAGGCGGCGCGGGCCGACGAGCGGATCGCCGCCGCGCTGGCCGCGCGCGACCGGGCGCGGGCGGCGGAGCGGATGACCGCCGCCGAGCGGGTCTACCTGGAGCTGGGAGCCACCACGGACACCGCCCGCTGCCGGAAGCTGCGCCGGGACCTCGATCTCGGCGGGATCGGCTCGCCGGGCCGCCGGGGTTACGGCAAGCGGCTGTCGCCGCGCGAACGTCAGGTGGCGGAGCTGCTCGCGCAGGGGACGGGAAACCAGGACATCGCCCAGGCCCTCTTCCTGTCACCGCGCACGGTGGAGCACCATGTGGCGAACGTGCTGGCCAAGCTGGGCACCGGACGGGCCGGGACGGCGCAGGCGCTGGCCCGGGCGGACGCCGAGGACCCGGCGGGCGGGGGCGGCGCGTGAGGACGGCGGACGCGGGCGCGTGAGGACGGCGGGCGCGGGCGGGTGAGACGGCCGCCGAGCGGTGCGCGGGGTGGGCCGGGGTCGCCCGCAGCCGGCCCGGCGACCGGTCGACCGGCCCGCGTGGGTGCCGCGCGGCGGGCGCCCCCAGCGTTCCCGCCCGCCGATAGGTAGTCACCCGCATTGATCCGGCCGGGCCGGGCCGGTTCCCTGGTGGTCATTGGCGAGCGAGCGGGGCAGCCGCTCCCCGACCAGGAGGGATCCCGAGTGATGACTGCACGCCACCACGCGTCGAGCGCGACCGCCGGACCGGCGACCGACGGCCCGGCCGAGGCCGGGTCCACGGTCCGACTCTCCCCCTCCCCCCGCAAGGCCGGGCACCACCCGGTCGCCCTGGTCCGGCTGGCCCGGCTGAGCCGGTCCGGCCCCGGAGCCCACTGGGCGCACTGAGCACCGACCGGGACCGTGTGGGCGGCTCCCGGTCGGGAAACGGGGGGAGCGAGCGCCGAACGGCCGGCAACGGCCCGGAACGGCTGACGCACCGAAGGAAGACGGGCCCTGCCTGGCCGACCAGGCAGGGCCCTTCGACGTGCGGACGTCTCTGCGGGGATCAGCAGGACGCCGCGACGGAGAGGGTGACGGCGGCCGGCGGCCACCCCCACTGGGTGGTTTCGAGGGTCGCCTCGGCGGTGGAGCCGCACGGCAGGGCGCCGGAGATCCGGCCCACCGGGGTGGCCGACCAGCTGACGTTGACGGTCTGCGTGACGGTGCCGATCTCCGCGCCGTCGACGATCCTCGCGGTGAGGCGGAACGGCACCGGGCGCGGGGTCCAGCTGACACTGGTCGGCGTGGTCCGGCCGTGGAAGGTCACCTGGTCGCCGCTGACGATGGCGCAGATCTCGTTGACCACCACGCCCCGGTAGCTGGTGGCGCAGGTCCCCGGGACGCTCGGGGAGGCGGCCGCGTCGGCGGCGAGCGCGGTACCGGGGAGCACACCGGCGAGGGTCAGGGCGGCGCTGGTGGCGAGGATGGCAAGGGGCCGATTCATCGGGCTTTTCCCGTTCGTGGGTAGGGACGGCAGAGTGAAGCCATGTGACATTTCATGCTTCACACCTCACATGCTGCCATCGATTCAAGCGGAGGATTACCGTCCAGCCTTATCTTCGAAGCCGCTTGCCGATTTCAGCCTTTCAATGACTGAAATGCATCGCTCCGGCCGGTCGGGCAGCCGCTCGGTCGAGCGGCCGCTCGACCGGCCTTCCGGTCAGCCGTCCGAGCGCGGCTCCATCCGGAGTCCGAAGGCCGCCGTACCGGGGTCCAGCGCGGTCACCCCGCCGTCGACCGTGAGCACCGCGCCGTTCACATAACCCGCGGCCGGGGAGAGCAGCCAGCCGATCGCGGCGGCCACCTCCTCCGGCTCCCCCGGCCGGCCCGCCGGGGTCAGCGCCGTCGCCTCGCGGTAGGCCTGGTCGACACCGCCGGCCAGCCCGGCCTCCTCGGCGAAGCGCGCCATCCTGCGGTCCGCCATCTCGGTGCGCACCCAGCTCGGACAGACGGTGTTGGCCCGCAGGCCGAGCCGGCCGTAGTCGACGGCGAGCGAGCGGCAGAGCTGGAGCAGCGCGGCCTTCGAGGTCGCGTACGCGGCACTGCCGGCGCCGTTGCGCAGCGCGGAGACGGAGGCGACCGCCACCACCGCGCCGCGCGCGACCAGCAGGTGCGGCAGCGCCTCGCGCAGCAGCAGGAAGGGGCCGGTGAGATTGGTCCGCATCACCAGCTCCCAGTCCTCCGGCGTCACGTCGCCCACCGAACCGCCCCGGCCCACACCGGCGTTGAGCACCAGTCCGTCGATCCGGCCGTAGGCGGCGACGGCGGCCGCGACCAGACCGCGGACGCCGTCCGGTTCGGTGGTGTCGGAGACGTGCGCGAGCGCCCCCGTCTCCCGGGCGACCCGCTCCAGCGGCTCGCGCCGACGGCCGGACACCACCACGTGATGGCCCTCGGCCCGCAGCAGCCGCGCGGTGGCCTCGCCGATGCCGCTCCCTCCGCCGGTGACGACGACTACGCGCTGGTCCGACATGGCTGTGACCTCCGGGATCGATGTTTCGTGAACCGTCGATCCTAGAGCGCTGGCCGGACGGCCCGTCAGATCGGGTCCGTGCACCCGCGGGTCCGGTCCCGGCGGTCGGGTCTCCCGGTCCTCCCGCCCCCCCGGGGGGCCGGACCCTGTCGGGGACGCCCGTTCCCCCGCGCCGGGCGTTGTCGGTGGCGGGCCGTAGATTCGGCGCGACCGAGCACCAGTCGAGCGATTCGCGGACAGGACACCGAGCCCGATGAACCCCGTGACCCCGATCCCCCCGGCCTCCGAGCACGGCATCGCGCTCGTCGAGCGCGTGATCACCTCCGTCGAGGCGGACCCGCACCGGCCGATCCTGGACTACAGCGCGTGGGCCGGGCCGTGGCTGACCGGCGAGCCCCGGCCGCTGCCGGCCGGCCCGGCGGCCGGCGCGGTATTCCCCAGCGGCCGACCGCTCCCGCCGAGCCTGCGGCGCTGGCTGGCCTTCGACACCGGGCTGCTGCGCCGGTTCGGCTGGCTCGACGAGGACGACCGCTTCACGCCCCGTCCCCTGGGCGAACTGGCGCGGGACGAACTCGGCGAGCTCTGGGGCTCCTGCTTCGACGGCGTCTCGGACCGCTTCGACGAGTGCTTCCTGCTGCCGGGCGGTTCCGACTCGCGCCGGGTCCTGGTGACCGGCGCGGGCGACGCGCACGGCGAGTACCCGGTGCTCGCGCTCGACGTGGACGACATCCCGTGCGTCGAGCTGATGTACCCGGGGCTGGACGTCTACCTCGCCGCCACCTGCGGGCTGCTGACCGTCGAGGGGGACGGCTACTCCGCGCTGACCCGGAACCCCGTGTACGCCCGCCGGATGCTCACCCACGCGCAGCAGCTGTTCGGCGGGGAGTTCGCCGAGGAGTGCTTCCCCGACCTCTGAGCGGACCGGCACGGGCGGCTGACCGGCACCGCACCGCCCGGCCCGCACGCCCCCTCGCGCGCTCCGCGCCGGTCCCCGCGTCGCGCCGCAGGTCCGTGACAGACTGACCGGCCATGGGTGAGAGCGAGGCCGGCGAGGCCGTTCCGGAGCTGCCGCTGCTCGTGGTGGACGGCGCCAACGTGGTGGGTTCGGTCCCCGACGGCTGGTGGCGGGACCGGCGTGGTGCGGCCGAGCGGCTGCGGGACGCGCTCGCGCCCGTCGCCGACCACGGGGTCCCGGGCGAGCGGGCCGACGTCCCGCCCTGGGCCCGGACCGGCCCGCTGGAGGTGCTGCTCGTCGTCGAGGGCGCGGCCCGGGGAGTGACGGCCGCCCAACCCGGGGTGCGCGTCGAGGCCGCTGCCGGCAGCGGTGACGACCTGATCGTCGAGATCGTCGCGGCAGCCCTCGCCGCCCGCCCCGGACGGCGCTGCCTGGTCGTCACCGCCGACCGGGGCCTGCGTGACCGGGTCACCGCCCTCGGCGCCGGGGTGACCGGCCCCCGCGCCGTCCGCCCCGTCTGACCCCTCGTTCCCTCGCGGCGCACTCGCGGTGCCCTCCAGGCCCCCGCCGTCGGCCCGGCCCGTCCCACCGCCTTCCCCGTCACCCGGACCGGGGCCTCGACGGCTCATCATTTCGGTGGACGCGGACCGGCCCCGGGCTGACGTCCCGGGCGCCGCCCACACCGCCCGGATCCGCGCCCTAGCACGAAGTGGCCCTTGCTCGGGGCAAGTTCACCCGGAGACCGCTCGCATTGGCGAACCGGGGGCGAGCGCCGGTTCGGGGCGCGCGGGGCGCGGTAAACCTGGTGCCATCACCGGCCCGGCAACGGGTCCGGAGGTCCGGCCGGACCGTTCCCTCCGGTGCGCGCGCCCGCCGTCCCCGGGCGCCGCACGGCGGAGACCCGCCCGGCCGCCGCACCACTCGCGCACCACCCGCGCGTGCCCGCCCACCGCTCCGAACCCCCGAGGCCCACCGGCCACCACTGTCCCGTTCCCCCACTCTTCCGATCGTTTGAGGATGCTGAATGCTTGGTGCTGGTTCGTCACCCGGACGCCGGCGCTCCGCCCCCGTGCTCGTCTGGCTCCTGCCCACCGTCGTGACGGCCGCCGTGGCCGCCGCCGCCGTGGCCACGGCCACCCCCGACTCGCGTCCGCGCATCGCCGTCTGCGCGGTGGTGGGCACCCTGGCCGTGGTCCTGGTCGCCGCCGAGGCCGCCCGCCGGGGCCGGGCGACGGAGGAACTGCGCGCGCGGGCCGTCCAGCGCGAGGGTGAACTGATCCGCCGGCTCACCCGGCAGGAGACCGAGTACATCCGGCTGGCCAAGTCGGTCCTGCCCGCCGCCATGGCCCGGCTCACCCACGGCGAGGGCCTGGAGGACGTGGTCAACGCGTACACCCTCCAGGACGTCACGGTCGGCGCGGAGTTCCGGACCGCGCAGCAGACCCTGCTGCGCGCCGTACTGGAGACCGTCGAGAACGAGGAGGCGCTGCGCGAGTCGTCACGGCGCTCCTTCGTCAACATCGCCCGCCGCGTGCAGGCGATCGTCCACCGGCAGGCCGCCGAACTGCGCGTCATGGAGCACCGGCACGGCAACGACCCCGCGGTCTTCGACGACCTGCTGCTGGTCGACCACGGCAACGCCCTGATCGGCCGCCTGGCCGACAGCATCGCCGTCCTCGGCGGCGCGCGGCCGGGCCGTCAGTGGAACCGGGCCGTGCCGCTCTACAGCGTCCTGCGAGGCGGCATGTCGCGGATCCTCGACTTCCAGCGGGTCGAGCTGCACCCGGTCTCCGAGGTGGCGGTGATCGGCCCGGCGGTCGAGCCGCTCATCCACGCCGTCGCCGAACTCCTCGACAACGCCACCCGCTACTCGCCGCCGCACACCGGCGTGCACCTGACCGCCGTCGAGGTGCAGACCGGCATCGCGATCGAGATCGAGGACGGCGGGCTCAGCCTCAGCGAGGAGGGCCGGGCCCGCGCCGAGCGGATGCTGCTGGAGGCGCAGGCCGGCATCGACCTCAACGAGCTGGGCGAGACCCCCCGGCTCGGCCTCGCCGTCGTCGGCCGGCTCTCCCGGGCGTACGGCTTCCAGGTCTCGCTGCGCCCCTCGGCCTACGGCGGGGTGCGGGCGGTGCTGGTCGTGCCGCAGGAGCTGATCACGACCGCGCCCGCCACCGGGCGGGCCCACGGCATCGGTGTGACCGGCTCGTCCGGTCCGGAGCCGGTGGACGACCGCCGCTCGCACACCTCGCCGCCGCCGCGGCGGCCGCTCTCCGGCTCGCTGCCGGGGCCGCTCAGCGGCGGGGAGGACGTGCCGGTGGTCACCGAGCGCACCGCCACCGGGCTGCCCCGCCGGCGTCGGCACGCCGCGCCGACCGCCCGGATCGGGGTCGCCCAGACGACCCGCACCACCACCTCCCGCTCCGGCGGCACGACCGGCCGGGCGGCGGCCAGGGGCGGCGCGGCGGGCGCGAACGGCACCCCGGGCGTGAACGGCGCCCCGGGCGTGAACGGCTCCTCGGTCCCGGGCGGCCCACCGGCCGTGCACGGCTCGGCGGGCCCGACCGGCCGGGGTGACGGGTCCGGCGGCCCACCGGACCGGCCCGGCGCCGATCCTTCGGCCCCGGCGGGGGCGGTGCAGCCCGGTCTCTGGCTGGCCGCCTTCACCGAGGGGGTCAACGGCACCGGGCCGGCGGCCGACCACGACAACGGGGACTCGACGCGGAGGGACGAGCGGTGATTCAGCCACGGACCAACATGGACTGGCTGCTCAAGCAGTTGGCGGACGAGGTTCCGCACGTCCGGAACGTCATCGTGCTCTCCGCGGACGGCCTGCGGATGGCCCAGCACGGCACCGAGACCGACACCGCCGACCGGCTCGCCGCCGCCTGCGCCGGTCTGCAGAGTCTGGCGGCGGCCGTGGGCCACGAGTTCCCGCACGGGGACGGCCGGATGCGGCTGGTGGTGATCGAGATGGGCGGCGGCTTCTTCTACATGATGGCGGCCGGCGCCCGGGCCTTCCTCGCGGTCCTGGCCGACGAGGGCGTGGACGCCGGGCTGATGGGCCAGCGGATGCGCGACCTGGTCGCGCGGATCGGCGAGCACCTCAGTACGCCTCCCCGAAGGGGCGAGCCCGTCGCATGAGCACAGCCGGCCGGGACTGGGGCGAGGACGCCCCGGAACGCTTCTACGTGATCACGCGCGGCCACTCCCAACCGGCCGGACGGGCCGCGTTGGACCTGGTCACCCTGATCGTCTCCCGTGCGGAGCCCACCCCCTCGATGCCGCCCGAGCACGCGGCGATCCTGCGCCTGTGCGGATCGCCGCTCTCGGTGGCCGAGATCTCCGCCTACCTGCGGCTGCCGGTCAGCGCGGTCACCGTGCTGCTGGCCGACCTCGTGGCCGAGGAGCGGGTCGAGGCGCGCGCCTCGGTCCCGGCCGCGCTTCTCCCCGACCGTGCCCTGTTGGAGGCGGTGATGCATGGACTTCAGCGCCTCTGACACGGTGCGCGGGCCGGCCGACGAGGACCTGCTGCCGGACTCGGCCACCGCGGCCGTCAAGGTGGTCGTCGTCGGCGGCTTCGGCGTCGGCAAGACCACCCTGGTCGGCGCGGTGAGCGAGATCCGCCCGCTGACCACCGAGGAGACGATGACCCAGGCCGGGGCCGACGTCGACGACCTGGCCGGGATCGAGCGGAAGTCCGAGACCACGGTCGCGATGGACTTCGGCCGGATCAGCATCAGCGACGAACTGGTGCTGTACCTCTTCGGCACCCCCGGGCAGGAGCGGTTCTGGTTCCTGTGGAACGGCCTGTTCGAGGGGGCCCTGGGCGCGGTGGTGCTGGTCGACACCCGTCGGCTGGAGGTCAGCTTCGACGTGATCGGGCGGCTGGAGGACCGCAGGGTGCCGTTCGTGGTCGCCGCCAACGCCTTCCCCGGCGCGCCCGCCCACCCGGACGAGGAACTGCGGCTCGCCCTGGACCTGCCGCCCGAGGTCCCGATCGTCGCCTGCGACGCCCGGGTCCGCGAGTCCGGCCGGGACGTGCTGCTCGCCCTCATGCACTACCTCTACGACCTGGCGGGGTCGCGGGCCGCGCGGTGAGCGCACCGCCGGCCCCGCCCCACCCCCACCCCCGTCGACGACGACCTCCGGAGACACCGTGACCACCCCGTTCCGCGACGACGCCCCCCTCGCCCCGCCGGCCGGCTGCCCCGCCCACGGGGCCGACGCCCCGGGGGCGGACGCCCCGGGGGCGGACGCCCGGGGGACCGGCATCCCGAGCCCCGCCCGATCGGCGAGCACCGGATCCGCGAGTGCCGGATCCGCGAGTGCCGGATCCGCGAGTGCCGAACCGGGAAGCACCGAGCCGGGGAGCGACCGGCCCGCCCTCGACGAGCTGCCCGTCGCCGAACTCCGCCGCCTCTACGGGCCCGAGGCCGAGGCCGACCCCTCCGGCCTGTACGAGAAGCTGCGCGCCGAGTACGGGGAGGTCGCGCCCGTCCTGCTGCACGGCGACCTGCCGGCCTGGCTGGTCCTCGGCCACTCCGCCAACCTCACCGTGATGCGCACGCCCTCCCGCTTCTCCCGGGACTCGCGCCGCTGGCGGGCGTTCCAGGAGGGGCGCGTCGGGGCCGACTCGCCGCTGATGCCGGTCATCGCCTGGCAGCCGCTCTGCGTCTTCGCCGACGGCGCCGAGCACCGGCGGCTGCGCGGCGCCGTCACCGACGGCCTGAACGGCACCGACCGGCGCGGCGTCCGGCGCTTCGTCACCCGGTACACCGCCGAACTGGTCGAGGAGTTCGGGTCGGCCGGGCGGGCCGAACTGGTGAGCCGCTTCGCCGAGCACCTGCCGATGCTGGTGATGACACAGCTGGTCGGCATGCCCGAGGAGTACGGCCCGCGCCTGGTCGACGCGGCCCGGGACCTCATGAAGGGCACCGAGACCGCCATCGCCAGCAACGACCACGTGGTCGCGGCCCTGCGCCGGCTGGTCGAGCGCAAGCGGACCGACCCCGGCGCCGACCTCTGCACCCGGCTGATGCAGCACGGGGCCGGCCTGACGGACGACGAGGTGCTGGAGCACCTGCGGGTCGTGCTGCTCGCCGCGAACGAGACGACCGTCAACCTGATCGCCGACACCCTGAAGATGATCCTCACCGACGAGCGGTTCCGGGCCCACCTGTCGGGCGGCCACATGACCGTGCCGGACGCGCTCGACCAGGTCCTCTGGGACGCCCCGCCGATGTCGCTGGTCGCCGGCCGCTGGGCCACCGGGGACACCCTGCTCGGCGGGCAGCGGATCCGGGCCGGGGACATGCTGCTGCTCGGCCTCGCCGCCGGGAACGTCGACCCGGTCGTCCGGCCCGACCTGGCGAAGCCGCTGCACGGCAACCGGTCCCACCTGTCCTTCGGCAGCGGACCGCACGAGTGTCCGGGCCAGGACATCGGGCGGGCGATCGCGGAGACCGGGATCGACTGCCTGCTCACCCTGCTGCCCGACCTCCGGCTCGCCGTACCGGAGGAGGAACTGACCTGGACCTCGGCCTGGATCTCGCGCCATCTGGTCGCGCTGCCGGTGGAGTTCACCCCGCGCGAGCGGCAGCCCGCCGAGGCCGCCGCTCCCCCGGCCGCCGCGCCCGCCGCGGCTCCGGGTGCCGCGGCTCCGGGTGCCGCGGCTCCGGGATCCTCCGGCCCGACTCGCTCCGGCCCGCCGTTCGCCGCGCCGACGCCGTTCGCCGGACCGACGCCGGTCGGGCCCTCGCCCGCACTCGTCCCCGGGCCCCGGCGCGGCTGGTGGGCCAGGCTCGCCGGGTGGTTCCGGCGCTGACGGGTCGGCGCTGACGGACAGGCACTGACGGACCGTGGCCGGCAAGGCCGACGCTGACCGGCCGGGGCGGTGCTGACCGGCCGGGGCGGTGCTGACCGGCCGGGGCGGTGCTGACCGGCCGGGCGGCGCGTCCCCGGCCGAACCGGACGGGCCCGCACTAAAGTCGGCGCGAGCCGGACGCGGCCCCTCCGCCGCGCCGAACCCCGCCCGTCGGAAGGTGCCCCGTGTCCCTGGTCCGCGTCCACAACTTCTCGGTCTCGCTCGACGGCTACGGCACGGGCGAGGGACAGAGCCTGGAGGCACCGTTCGGCCACGCCGGCGACCGGCTGCACAGCTGGTTCTTCCACACCCACACCTTCCGGGCCATGCAGGGCGGCGAGGGCGGGGAGACCGGCGTGGACGATGCCATGGCCCGGGCCTGGGGCGACGGGATCGGCGCGGAGATCATGGGGCGCAACAAGTTCGGTCCGCAGCGCGGCCCGTGGCAGGACCACGACTGGAACGGCTGGTGGGGCCCGCACCCGGTGTTCCGCACCCCGGTCTTCGTCCTCACCCACTACCCCAGGCCCACCGTGGAGATGGCGGGCGGCACCACCTTCCACTTCGTCGACGGCACCCCGCACGAGGTCCTCGCCCTCGCCCGGGAGGCCGCCGGCGGCCTGGACGTCCGGATCGGCGGCGGCCCGAGCACCGTCCGCGCCTTCCTCGCCGCCGACCTGGTCGACCATCTGCACGTGGTCGTGGTGCCTGTACTGCTCGGCCGGGGCGAGCGGCTGTGGGACGGGCTGGAAGGGCTGGAGAAGCGCTTCCGGATCGAGTCCGTCACCAGCCCGAGCCGGGTCACCCACCTCACCTTCACCCGGCCCTGACGGTCTTCCGCCCGGTCCCGCCCGCCTCGGCCCGCCCCCGCCCCCGCCCTCGCCCCCGTCCTCGCCCCCGTCCTCGCCCCCGTCCCCGCGTGCCGGTTGCCCGCCCGGTCCGCGCCACCGGAATGCTCCCGTGCGCCGGGTTTGCCGCCCCCGGTGCCGGTGCCATATCCGAGGTTCGGGGGTGCGGACCGGACGCGGTGGCGGGGGTGCCGGCCCGGCCCTCGAAGGGATTTCGAGGAAGTCGACGGAGGGGAAACCGGGATGACGGACATTCGGCGACCGGCGCTGCGGTACACCGCGGACATCACCGTGGAGGACATCGACGGGCTGGCCGGGTTCATCGAGCGGCGGGTCGTGCTGCTGCGGGACGCGGCCCCGGGGCCGCGGGGCGAGGAGGAGCTGGTCGGAGCGGCCCTGACCCAGACGGTCACCGCCCTGACCGGGAGCGCGCGGGAGGTGCTCGGCACGCTCGCCGGGCACGCGGCGGAGGCGGCCGGCCACGCCTCCGGGCCCGCCGGGGAGAGCGGTGGGGACCGGGACGTCGCGGCCTTCGACGAGGAGTTCGAGGAGCTCATGGCTCGGCTCAGCCGGCTCTGGCGGTACCTGCTGACGGCCGCCGAGGCCTGGAGCCACCTGCCCGACTACGACGTGGCACGCTGGCGACTGGACGGCCACCTGGACGCGGAGCACGAGGCCCGGGCCCGCTGGTCGCAGGCCGGGGACACCTGGTGAGCGGCCCGGACCGCTGACCGGGGCGGGCCGCTGACCGGCCGTCCGGGCCGGCCCCCGGCCCCGACGGCGTCCGCCGTACCACGCGGCCGGGCCGCGCGGGCGCGCCGGCGGCCGGTGTCGCCCGGGCGGGTGGTCGTGGCCGCGGGGCGGCACGGCGGGCGGCCGGGCCGGGGGTGGTGCGTGGTCGGATGGTCCGTCGGTGGTGCGGGCGGGCGTCGGCCGCGACGGAGAGGCGGGACGGTGCGGCGACTGAGGGTGGCGGCGGCGGTGGCGGCCGTCGCGGTGCTCGCTACGGCAGCCGTCGGGCCCGGGACACCACCGCGCCCGGGCGGCCCGGCGGCCGGTGACGAACCGGCAGCGGCCGGGGGCTCCGGCCTGCTCGGGGACTCCGGCCTGTTCGGCGGCTTCGACGCGTTCGGGGCCTCCGACGACTTCGGCGGCTACGGAGCCGTCGGCGGGCCGCCCGGCCAGGGCGGTCCCGGCGGGTTCCCCCGGCCCGGCGGGTTCGGTACGGGCCGCCTGCGGACACTGGCCGGGGTCCTGCGGCAGGACCGGCCCGGCAGCGGCTGGTACCTGGTCGGCGGGGCGCACCTGGCGTTGAACCTGGAGGTCGCGTACGCCGACCACCAGCAGATCGTGCTGCGTTTCCCGGCCGCGCGTCGGGTGGTGTCCGTGCTCTGCGGACCCGACGAGACCTACGCACCCCTCGGTTACTCGTGCGGCGCCTCGGTGTCGCTGGACGAGGTGCGGGTCCGGCTGGGCCGGAACGGCCGCCCCGCCGACCCGACCGCCACGGCCGCCGGGCAGTACGCCAACTTCTGGCTGCTGGGGCTGGTCGAGCAGCGCTGAGCCGATTCCGCGGACGGGGCCGGTCACCGGGGCACCGCCGGGCACCGCCGGGCACCGCCGGGGGCCGCCGGGACGGTCCCGCGCGCCGCCGCTCCCCCGGCGCGGCCGTCCTGACGAACGGTGGGCTCCTCCCGGCGGGGAGCGGGAGCGTCCTGCCCGACGGTGCGGCCGTCCTGACGCACCGTCGGACCGTCTTGACGAAATGGTCCACGGAAAGGTCTTCTGTACCACGCGCCCGAGCGCCCCCGGACCACCCGAGCCGCGCGGTGATAGCTCCGGACGGTACCCCCGGGTGACATCTCCCCCGCCGGCGGACGGGGCTCCTACGGTTTCCGGCAATCCCCCACACCGTGACCGCAGGAGACCCCCATGCTCCGACGACCCGCCAGGGCCGCGTGTGCCGTCCTGGCCACCGCCGCCCTGGGTCTGACCGCCCTCCAGGGCACCGCAGGTGCCGCCTCCCCCACGCCCGGACCCGCCGCGGCCGCCCGGGCCGCCGCCTCGGCCGCGCCGGACACCCTCGGTGTCGCCGCCGCCGCGCCCGAGCTGGTCGAGGCGCTGCGGCGCGACCTCGGCCTGACCTCCGCCCAGGCCCGGGCCAGGATCTCCGCCGAGGCCAGGGCGGGTGCCCTGGCCGGCGCGCTCGCCCAGTCGCTCGGCGCCGGCTGGGCCGGCTCCTGGCTGGAGGGCCCGGACGCCGCTCCGGCCGTCGCCACCACCCGCTCCGCCGACCTCGCCGTGATCCGCGCGGCGGGTGCCCGGCCGGTGCTCGTGGACCGCCCGCTCGCCGCCCTGGACGGAGCGCTGGCCGCGCTCGACCGTGCGGCCGGACGCGGCCCCGCCGGCCGGGCGGACGCGCTCGCCGCGCCCGTGCGCTACGTCGACGTGGCCGCCAACACCGTCGTGGTGCAGGCCACCGACCCGGCCGCCGCCGAACGCCTGGTCGCCGGGGCCGGGGTGGACCGGGCGGCGGTGCGGGTGGAAACGGTGGCCGAGGCCCCGCGTCCGCTCTACGACCTCCGCGGCGGCGACGCCTACTACATCGACAACAGCAGCCGCTGCTCGATCGGCTTCCCGATCACCAGGGGGACCACCCAGGGCTTCGTCAGCGCGGGCCACTGCGGCCGGGCCGGGTCCAGCACGACCGGCGCCAACCGGGCCGCCCAGGGCAGCTTCCAGGCCTCGGTCTTCCCGGGCAACGACATGTCCTGGGTGGCCACCAACAGCAGCTGGACCGCGACCCCGTACGTGAACAGCGCGTCCGGTGCGGTGACCGGCTCGGTGCTGCAGCAGGTCGGGGCCTCGGTGTGCCGGTCCGGTTCCACCACCGGCTGGCACTGCGGCACGATCCAGCAGCACAACACCAGCGTCACCTACGCCGAGGGCACCGTCTCGGGCGTCACCCGGACCAATGTGTGCGCGGAGCCGGGCGACTCGGGCGGCTCCTTCATCTCGGGCACGCAGGCACAGGGCGTGACCTCGGGCGGCACCGGGAACTGCTCCCAGGGCGGCACCACGTACTTCCAGCCGGTCAACCCGATCCTGCAGGGCTACGGGCTGACGCTGAAGACCGACGGCCAGGGCCCCGGTCCGGGTCCCGGTCCCGGCCCGGGTCCCGGCAACCCGGGCGGCACCTGGGCCGCGGGCACCGTCTACCAGGCCGGCGCCACCGTCACCTACGGCAGCGCCTCCTACCGCTGCCTCCAGGGCCACCAGGCCCAGGCCGGATGGGAGCCGCCGAACACCCCGGCGCTCTGGCAGGCGGTCTGACCCGTGACCGTCCACAGCCCCGGAGCCCGGGCCGAGCGGCCCGCCGCGCCCTCGATCGGAGCAACCGGCGGTGCCACGGCGGGCCCTCCGTGTGAGACCTTGGACGGGGGGCCAACCCACCAAGGAGGCCCGATGTCGTCGAAGCGTCGCCGCAAGAAGAAGGCCCGTCGCAAGGGTGCCAACCACGGCAAGCGGCCGCAGTGCTGAACCGGCACTGAGGACGGTGCCGGAACCGCCCCGAACCGCCGCCCGGCCCCGGACACCCGTCCGGGGCCGGGCGGCGGTCGTGCGCCGGGGCCGGCCGCCCCGGGAGCGGAGGCCGGATCCACGGCCGGTGGGTCACGCCCCTGCGGACTCCTCCGGCTCCGGGGCGTAGTAGAGGCTCGCCATGGGGGCGCGGAGCGTCCAGCCGAGGGCGCTGTAGAGCGCCTTCCCGTCGGGAGTGCCGACGAGGAGCCCGGTCTCGGCGCCGCTGCGGTGCCCGGCATCCTCCAGCGCCCGCATCACCACGGAGCCGAGGCCCCGGCGGCGGTGCGTGGGCGCGGTCTCGATCTGGTCGGCCACGGCGGCGGACCCGGCGAGCCCGAGCTGGCCGCGCGCGGCGAAGTGGCCGTCCTCGGTGCGGACCAGGACCCGGACCACGCCGCCGCGCTCCCAGGTGGTGAGGGTGTACCCGGCCGGGACGACCGGACGTCCGGCGGCGAGCGGCACGGTCATCAGATAGCCGGGGACGTCGAAGCGCCAGCCCGGCGCGATCCAGGGCCGGACGGTGTCGTCGTCGGCGAACACCTTCAGCCAGGTGCCGGGCGCGGTGGTGGCCGCCACCAGCTTGCGGACGTCGGGTTCCGTCGGCTCGGGAAGGACGTGGCGGGCCACCTGCGCCGACTGGCCGACGTCGATCGTCCAGCCCCAGGGCTCGTCCACCGGATCGGCCGCTCCCCGTGAGACCACCCAGCCCGCGATCCAGTCCCGCACCAGCCCGCTGACGACGGACTCAGCCATCCTCGACCCCCGTAATAGTCACTGATGAAGGTCATAGCTTACCCATAGGTGGCGACAAGCCAACCCCCCCAGCTCCCCGCCGGCGCCCGCCGTCGCGATCCGGGGCAGCGGGCGCCGGACGGCGGGTCGGGACGGCGGCTCGGGACGGCGCGACAGCAGGACGCCGACAGGTCACCGGCGCTCGCACGCCGACCCGAGGGCCTCCCGGTCGAGCGGTCCCCGGTCAGTGCTCCGGCAGGCGCCCCGGCCCCCGGCCCCGGCGCGGAGAGTCCTCCGGGGCCCCCGCCTCCTCGTCGGCCCGCCGCGCCGCGCGACCGACGACCGGCTCGCGCACGACCGGCTCGCGCGCCGCAGGCTCGTCGGAGATCCGGTCGTCGGTGATCCTGCGTTCCATGACCCGGTCCTCCGACCGGGCCCCGGGGCGCTCCCCGGTCCGCTCCTCCGGCCGGACCGCGGCGGGCGCGGCATGGCGGCCGTGTTTCACGGCCCGGGCCCGGCGGAGCGACCGGCCCGCTCCGGCCAGCAACAGGCCCAGGCAGAACAGCAGCGCGAGCGCCAGCCCGGCGAGGAAGACGCCCAGGCTGTTCAGGGTCACCAGATCGTGCCCCAGAACGGTCACCTGGTACTCCGGCCCGCCGTCCAGGTTGTCGGCGATCAGCAGGCCGGTGAAGGCTCCCGCCGCGGCGAACAGGAGGATTCCGAACAACAGCATGGCGGTGTCCTTTCGGTCCGTCCCCCGCGTGTGCCCCCCGGGGCCGAACCGCGCCTACCCGCCGCGGCCCGCCGTACACGGCCCGGCCGCTCCGGCAGGACGGGGAGCGGGTCGGAAAGCGGACGGGGAGCGGGTCGGAAGGCGGACCGGGCCGTGCGGCACCGGCCCAGTCCGGCGGACGCACCGACATCCGTGGCATCCTGCTGTCCACCGACGAGGAGGGAGCCCGTCGAGGACGCCACCGCGGAACGGCGGCAGCCCTCCCCGGCGGATCCCGACGCGCACCGCGACCGGCTGCGCACCGACCACGACGACCGGTCCCACCGGCAGGGCGGGACGGCTGGAGCCACCCTTGCGGGACAGCTTTTCCGACGGTTTCCTCGCCGGGCCGGCCCACGAGGCCCATCCGGTGGACCTGATGTGCCTCTATCTGCTGCACGGATCCGTCGACCGGATCCCCGGTCTTCCGGCCGACCGGGAGGCCCTGTCCTTCGATCACCTGAGCCGGCACGTCCGCCCCGAGCACCGCGCCCGCCACGACGACGCGGAGACCTTCTCACTGCACGTCCGGCGAACGGTCCGCGGGCGCCGGTACGGCCTGGAGTTCAGGCTGCACTTCGTGGCCGGGGAACCGTACGCCGACGCGGTGGTTCCGTTCGGCGCGCCGGTCGACCCGCGGCGCTTCCTGCGGCACCTGCGCGGCCGGTACGGCTCCGCGGGGGCCGCGGGGGACTGGGACTTCGAGGTGTACACCGACGTGTCCGACCTGCGCGAGAGCGTCGTGCGGTTCGGCAACGGGCGCGAGGTCTGGTTCCAGGTCAACCGCGGTCCAGTGGTGGCCGGCCGGTCCCGGCCGCTCCCCGGGGTCCGGGGCCGCCTGGTGACCGGCCGGCTGCACGGCAACCTGTTCGGAGCGGGTGCCCGGCCGCACGCGGGAGGGGTGATGTTCCCCGACCGCCTCGCCGCCGTCGGAACCGGTTCCGCCGGGGCGCGCGCGTACCGCCGGTACGCGGCCGGGCTGGGCGCGCCCCTCCCCCGCCCGGCGGGACGGCCGGGACGCCCCGACTTCGGCGCCGCCACCGCCTCCCGGCCGGGAGGCACCGGCCGCAGGTGACCGCCGGCCCGGCCGGGCCGCTCAGCCGCCGTGGGCACCCCAGGTCTCCTCGAAGACGACGCGCCGGCGGGGGCGGCGGCCCGGGTGGAACCGGGTGCCGGCGGGGTGGCCGACCGCGACCAGCAGGGCGATCGCGAGGTCCTCGCGGTGCTCGATCCCGATCACCTTCTTCACCTCCTCCTCGTCCCAGCCGTTCATCGGCGAGGTCGCCAGCCCCATCCCGGTGGCCGCGAGCATCACGAAGGAGGCGGCGATGACCGCGTCCTTCACCGCGTACTCGCGGAGCAGGCCGCGCTGCTCCAGGCCCTCCTGGAACTCCTGCGCGGCGGCGGAGAACATCTCGACGAACTCCTCGCTCCACGCGCCGTTCTGCCGCGCCTGCCGGTAGACGTCGCTGCGGTCCTCCCGCCATGCCTGCGGTTCGGCGACGAAGACCAGCACCACCGGAGCCTCGCTCGGCTGGGGCTGGCCCCCCGTGGCCCGGGCCAGCCCGGCCCGGCCCTCCTCGCCCGACACCACCACGATCGAACGGTCCTGGAGGTTCCAGCTGGTGGGAGCTTCCACGGCCAGGTCGAGCAGGGTGTCGAGCAGCTCCGGGGAGACCGGGTCGGGCCGGTAGTGGCGGACGGTGCGGCGGGTGCGGATCGCTTCGGGGACGGACATCGTGCCGTTCGCCGTGCGGTCCGTCGCGCGGCCGGTGGTGTCGCTGACGGTGTGGTCGGTCGTGCGGTTCCCGCTGCGGTCGGTCGTGCGGTTCGCGGTGCGGTCGGTCGTCCGGTTCAGGGTGCGGTTCGTCATGCCGACAACTCTCGGAGAGTCACTCTCTTTTAGGAAGAAGGCACCTGAAAGTGCGTTACTCTCCCCGGGTGAAGACCACCGTGGCATCCTCCGGCTTCCCGGCCGACGTCTACTCCGCGAAGTGCCCGACGCGCCAGGTCCTCGACCACATCGCCGGCAAGTGGACCGTCCTGATCGTCGACTGCCTGCTCGACGGCACCCTGCGCTACACCGAGCTGTTCCGGCGGATCGAGGGGGTGTCGCAGAAGATGCTCACCCAGACCCTGCGGCTGCTCGAGACCGACGGCTTCGTCACCCGCACCGTGCACCCGACCGTGCCGCCGCGCGTCGAGTACGGCCTGACCGACCTCGGGCGCAGCCTCGCCGGGCCGATCAGTGCCCTCCGCGAGTGGACGGAGGCCCACATCAACGACATCGAGCGGGCCCGGTCCGCCGGCCCGGCCGACCGGGGGGCCGCCCCCTGACGGCCGGGCGGGCGGCGGCGGTCAGGCCTGCGCCAGCCACTCCTCCAGGGTCGGACCGGCGAGCACGGTGGCGGGACCGGCGACGAACGCGCCGTTCTCCAGGAGTTCGCGGTCCGGGGTCGCCTCCTCGCTGACCTCGACGACGGTGACGTCCTCGCCCCGGGCGGCGTAGACGAGTCCGGCGGCCTTGGCGAGGTTCTCCTCGCGCGGGCCGGCGATCTCGGGGAACGGCGCCGCCGTGGTGCCCGGCTCGGGCGCGGGACCCTCGGCGAGGTCGACGAGCGCCTCGGCCACCGCCGCGGCCGCGACGAGCTGGGTGCGCATCAGCGGGACCCGAACGGTGTCGCCCTGACGGCCCCAGCTGACCAGCGGCTCGACGAACTCGTGGAACTGCGCGGCGCGCAGGATCCGGACCGGCAGCGGGCCGGCCGTCAGGGCCTTCTCGTGGGCGACCTTGGCACGGTAGTAACCGCCGGTCGACGCGTCGATGCCGAGGATGGACACCGAGACGATCAGCTCCACCCCGGTCCGGGCTCCCGCGGCGTGCAGGTTGGCGGCGGCGGCGGTGAAGAACTCCGTCGCCACCGTCTCGTCCGCGGAGGGGGTGCCGGAGGTGTCGACGACGACCTGGACCCCGGTCAGCGCCTTGTCGAGGCCCTCGCCCGTGACGATGTCGACGCCCGCCGAGCGCGAGATCGCCACGACCTCGTGGCCGCGTTCCGCCAGCACGCGGACTACGTGCTCGCCCAGACGGCCGGTCGCGCCGACCACCGCGACGGTCCTGCGGTTCGACATGGTTGTTCTCCTTCGTGGTGCGTGTGTCGTGGGACACCGCCGGGCCCCGCACCACCCCCGTGCGCGCGGCGGCCAGGACGGCTCCGGCCACCGACCCTAGGGCCGGTACGGCGTCGCGGGGTGTGCGAGGCGCGCACGGTCCTTCGTCAATGCGTGCAGGGCGGGGGGCATCGGCACCTGAGGAGCGGCGGCCGCCGGTGCGGCGGGCGTCCGTGACCGCCCGTCGTCCGTCCCGTCATCCGTCGGGCGGCGGTCCCGCGGCGGCCTCCGGCGGCTCGATGCGGACGGCGACCAGGCAGGTGTCGTCGTCGGTGTCGGCCGGGCTCAGCTCCAGCAGCAGGTCCAGGTACCGCTCCAGATCGGGGCCGGGCGGGCCGGCCGCCCGGATCAGCTGGTCCACCGACTCCTCGACCGGGCGGTCCCGGCGCTCGACCAGGCCGTCGGTGTAGAGGAGCAGCACGTCGCCCGGGACGAGCCGGGCGGTGTACTCCTCGTACTCGGCGTCCGCCAGCGCCCCGAGCAGCACGCCGTGCGGCAGCGGCAGCACCTCGGCGCCGCCGGGGGCGAGTCTGATCGGCGGGAGGTGCCCGGCCCGGGCCCAGCGCAGCGAGCCGTCGTCCGGTCCGAGCAGCACGCAGACGGCGGTGGCGGTCACCTGCGCCGGTTCGCGAAGGGCCACGGTGTTGGCCCACTCCAGCAGCCTGCCCGGTCCGGCACCGGTGACGGCCAGACCGCGCAGCGCGTGCCGGAGCGCGACCATGCCGGTGGCCGCGCCGACCCCGTGCCCGGCCACGTCGCCGACGGCCAGCAGCACCCGGCGGTCGGGCAGCACCAGGACGTCGTACCAGTCGCCGCCGACCCGTTCGCGTTTGGCGGCGGGCCGGTAGCGGACGGCGGCGCGCAGTCCGGAGGCTCCGAGGGGCGGGGGTGCCGCGGGCAGGATCGCCTGCTGGAGCCGGAGCGCGAGTTGCTCGCGCTCGGCCGTCTCCTGCTCGCTGTCCGCCAGCCGGGCCCGGGTGGCGCCGAGGGCGATCTCGGTCCAGTGCTGGGCCGACACGTCGTGGTAGGCACCGCGGATCGCGACGAGACGGCCCGCCTCGTCCAGGACCGGTTCGGCGATCACCCGGGTGTAGCGCTGGGAGCCGTCCGGGCGGACCAGCCTGAACACCGAGGAGGCGGTGCGCAGCCGGTGCCGGACGGTGTCCAGCAGCCGGCGGACGGCGGGCCCGTCGTCGGGGTGGACGTGCCGGGCGAGCCGGGCGAGGGGCACGGCGGACTCCGGCGGCAGGCCGAACAGTTCGCTCAGGCCCTCGCTCCAGAGGATCCGGCCGCTGTCCGGCTGTTCCTCGAACCCGGCCACCCGGGCCAGGCGTTGGGCCTGGCGCAGCAGGTCGGTCTGCTCGGGATCGCCGGACCGGTCGGTGTCGCGCTGCCAGCTGAGCAGGAGGCGGGGGCCGAGCGGGGCGACGGCGATCCGCAGGACGGCGGGTACGGCGATCCCGCCGCCCTGGAAGACCAGGCGCAGGCGGTCGTCGGTCCGGGGCTCGCCGGTCTCGTGCGCCCGGAGCAGCGGTTCCAGCAGACCGGTGGCGCAGGCCATCGGGTAGGTCTCCAGGAGGGAGGTGCCGTCCAGGCCGCTGCGGGGGCGGCCGAGCGGGTCACGGAACAGCCGGTTGGTGCGCAGGACGGTGAAGTCCACCACCCGGCCGTCCCGCAGGACGGGTTCGAGCAGGAGGGCCGGGTCGAGCACGCCGTCGAGCAGGTCCGCCTCCCGGTCGGGCGGCACGGGGGGCTCCGGGTGGCCGAGGAGGGTGGCGCAGAGGTCGGCGAGGGCGCGGAGCCGGCGGCGTTGCGGCGGGCCGAGCTCGGGTGCGGGGCCGGGCCAGAGCACTTCGAGGGCCCCGAGGCGGCGGCCGTCGGCGAGCAGCGGGAGGACGGCGCGGGGGGTGGTGGCTCCACCGGCGACGGGTCCGGTCGGCGCAGGCGCGTCGGGCCAGCGGTCCTCGCCGCCGGTGACGGCCTGTCGGGCGGGGGTGTCGACGCCGGGGGGCACCCGGTTCCAGGCCTCGGCCTCGTCCAGGGGCAGTCCGGCCTGGGCGGCGAGGGCGAGGCCGCCGCCGGGCAGCCGTTGCCAGACCAGCACGGCGTGGGCGCCGAGGGGGGCGGCGCCCTGCCGGAGGACGGCCTCGACGGCGCCCGCGAGGTCGGGGACGGCGGCGAGGGCCCGGGCGGGGGCCGGTGGGGCGGGTGCCCCGGCGGACCCCGGCGCACCGCGGCGGTCCGACGGTCCGGGCCCGCCGTCCCGGGCAGGCCCCTCGGCCGTGCGTCCGACGACGTCGGCGGCCAGGGTGGCGACCGGCACTCCGGCCTCCCGGGCGAGCGCGGCCAGCCGGGCGGCGGCCTCGGCGGTCGTCGAGGTCAGCCGCTCGGCGAGCATGCCGGTGGCGAGGTCGACCAGCGCCCGGGTGCCCTCCTCGGCCCGCATCCGCTCCACGGCGTGCTGGAGCCGCCGGACGGCCCCGGCGAGCTGCCGCGCCACGGCGTCCTGGGCCTCCCCCGGTCCCCCGGCGGGCCCGGTCGGTCCGGCGCCGTACGGGGGGACACCCGGCGGACCGCCGGGCCGGGGGCCGTCGGTCATGACACGTCCAGCCAGTGCCGCATCCGCTCCAGCAGCAGCGCGGTGTCCACCGGCTTGCTGATGTGGTCGTCGGCGCCGGCGGCGAGGCTCTTGGCCCGGTCACCGGCCATCGCCTTGGCGGTGACGACGACGACCGGGATCCGGCCGAACCGCTCGTCGGCACGGATGGCGGCGATGGCCGCGTAGCCGTCGAGGCCGGGCATCATCACGTCCATCAGGACCAGGTCCGTCTCCGGGTGGGCGCGCAGCAGGTCGAGGCCGGCACGGCCGTCGGCGGCGTGCAGGACGGTCAGGCCGTGCTGCTCGAGGGCGGCGGCGAGCGCGAAGACGTTGCGGACGTCGTCGTCGACGATCAGCGTGGTGCGTCCGGCGAGCGGTTCGTCGGTGGGGACGGCGTGTTCGCCGGGCCCGGCGTCGGCGGGGTTCCGGCCGCCCAGCAGGCCGATCAGGCGTTCGCACAACTCGTCCAGACCCGCCGGGAGTTCGAGGCCGCCGATCGCCGCCGCGGTGGCGCCGACGCCGCCTTCCCCGCCCTGGTGGCCGAGCACGGGCGTGCCCGCCGGAAGCCCGGTGATCAGCAGGGGGGCGAGTTCGCCGGTGCGGCCGAGGTCGAGCACGGCACACCGGTACGGGCCGGCGGCGAGGGCGGCACGGAGGTCCGCCTCGGTGCCGGCGCTGCGGATCTCCACCGGCGGGCCCTCGCCGTGCGCCTCGGCGGCGGTCCGGGCCAGCAGCGTGAGCAGGGCGGGCGGTTCGGCCTCGACGACCAGGACGCGGGGCCCGGCGTCCGGCAGGACACCCGGGACTTCGGCCGCCCGGTCCCGGCCGGCGAGCGGCAGGTGGAAGCTGAAGCGGCTGCCGCGACCGGCGGCGGAGCGGACGGTGAGGACACCGCCGAGCAGGCGGGCGAGTTCGCGGCTGATGGACAGGCCGAGCCCGGTACCGCCGAAGCGGCGGGCGGTGGTGCCGTCGGCCTGCTGGAAGGCGCCGAAGATGCTGTCGAGGTGGTCGGGGTCGATGCCGATGCCGGTGTCCTCGACGTGGAAGGCCACCGCGGCCCCGGCCCGGCCGAGTTCGGCCGGGAGCGCGTCGGCCTCCACCCGTTCGACGCGCAGCTCGACGTGGCCCGTGTCGGTGAACTTGATCGCGTTGGAGAGCAGGTTCCGCAGGATCTGCCGCAACCTGGCCTGGTCGGTGACGAGTTCGCCGGGCACGTGTGCGCCGACGCCGATCCGGAAGGCGAGGCCGCGCTGGTCGGCCAGGGGCTTGAACGCGCCCTCGACGTAGGCCAACAGCTCCTGGACGGCGAAGGGTTCGGGGCTGAACTCCATCTTCCCCGCCTCGACCTTGGAGAGGTCGAGGATGTCGTTGATGAGCTGGAGCAGGTCGGAGCCGGCCGAGTGGATCACACCCGCGTACTCGACCTGCTTGGGGGTGAGGTTGCCGGCGGCGTTCCGGGCGAGCAGCTGGGCGAGGATGAGCAGGCTGTTGAGCGGGGTGCGCAGTTCGTGGCTCATGTTGGCCAGGAACTCGGACTTGTACATCGAGGTGAGGCTCAACTGCCGCGCCCGTTCCTCGAGTTCCTGTCGGGCCTGCTCGATCTCCAGGTTCTTCGCCTCGATGTCGCGGTTGCGTTCGGCCAGCAGCGCGGCCTTCTCCCCGAGTTCGGCGTTGGAGCGCCGCAGTTCCTCCTGACCTTCCTGCAACTCCTCCGACCGGGACTGGAGCTCGGCGGCGAGCCGCTGGGACTCGCCGAGCAGCTCGTCGGTCCGGGCGTTGGCCAGCAGGGTGCCGATGTTGACTCCGCAGGCCTCGGCCAACTGCTCCAGGAGGTCGCGGTGGACGGCACTGAAGGGGTGCACGGAGGCGAACTCCATCACGCCGAGCAGCCATTCCTCCAGGGCGATCGGCAGGATCAGCACGGACCGGGCGTGGGTGGCGCCGGCGCCGGAGCCGATGGTCGCGTAGTCGGGCGGCAGGTCGTCCACGACGACGGTGCGCCGGGAGCGGGCCGCCTGCCCGACCAGGGACTCGCCGAGCCGGACCCGTGCCGGACCGCCTCGTGCACCGCCGCCCCCGGCGCCGTCTCCGTCTCCGGTCCCACTCCTGCTCCCGCGGCCCTCGCCGGTGGGTGTTTCCGCCGCCGTACCGCCCTGACCGCCGTAGGCGCTGATCCGGGCCAGGACGGTACCCTCCGGACCCTCCTCCGCGAGGTAGAACGCCCCGTACTGGGCGCCGACCAGCGGCGTCAGCCCGTCGGTGATCAGCCCGGCGACGGACCGGATGTCGCGCTGCCCCTGCATGGTGCCGGTGAAGCGGGCGAGGTTGGTCTTGAGCCAGTCCTGCTCCTGGTTGGCGCGGGTGGTCTCGCGCAGCGACTCGACCATGAAGTTGATGTTGTCCTTGAGGTCGGCGACCTCGCCGGAGGCGTCGACGGTGATCGAGCGGGTGAGGTCGCCGGCGGTGACGGCGTTGGTGACCTCGGCGATGGCGCGGACCTGGCGGGTGAGGTTGCCGGCGAGCTCGTTGACGTTCTCGGTCAGGCGCTTCCAGGTGCCGGACACGCCCTCCACCTCGGCCTGGCCGCCGAGCCGCCCCTCGCTGCCGACCTCGCGGGCCACCCGGGTCACCTCGGCGGCGAACGAGCTCAGCTGGTCGACCATGGTGTTGATCGTGGTCTTGAGCTCGAGGATCTCGCCGCGCGCGTCGACGTCGATCTTGCGGGTGAGGTCGCCGTTGGCGACGGCGGTGGTGACCTGGGCGATGTTGCGGACCTGGCTGGTCAGGTTGTGCGCCATGAAGTTGACGTTGTCGGTGAGGTCCTTCCACGTCCCGGCGACGTTCGGGACCCGGGCCTGCCCGCCGAGCGTCCCCTCGGTGCCCACCTCCCGCGCCACCCGGGTGACCTCGTCGGCGAACACCGACAGGGTGTCCACCATCGTGTTGATCGCGTCGGCCAGCGCCGCCATCTCGCCCTTGGCCTCGACGGTGATCTTCCGCGAGAGGTCGCCGCGGGCCACCGCGGTCGCCACGTCCGACATCGACCGGACCTGGCCGGTCAGGTTGGAGGCCATCACGTTGACGTTGTCGGTGAGGTCCTTCCAGGTGCCGGACACGCCCCGGACGGTGGCCTGGCCGCCGAGGTTGCCCTCGGTGCCGACGTCCCGCGCCACCCGGGTCACCTCGTCCGCGAACGCGGACAGCTGGTCGACCATCGTGTTGATGGTCTCCTTCAGCTCCAGGATCTCGCCGCGCGCGTCCACCCGGATCTTCTGCGTCAGATCGCCCTGGGCGACCGCGGTGGTCACCGAGGCGATGGACCGGACCTGCGCGGTCAGGTTGTCGGCCATCACGTTGACGGACTCGGTGAGGTCGCGCCAGGTGCCCGAGACGTCGCGCACGTCGGCCTGTCCGCCGAGCCGCCCCTCGGAACCGACCTCCCGCGCCACCCGGGTGACCTCACCCGCGAACGCCGACAACTGGCCGACCATCGTGTTCACGGTGTTCTTGAGCTCGAGGAGTTCGCCGCGCGCGTCGACCTCGATCTTCTGGGTGAGGTCGCCCCGCGCCACCGCCGTCGTCACCTGGGCGATGTTGCGCAGCTGCCGGGTGAGGTCGCCGGCCATCGCGTTGACCGCGTCCGTGAGGTCGAGCCACGTCCCGGCCGCGCCGGGGACATGCGCCTGACCGCCGAGCCGTCCCTCGGAACCGACCTCGCGGGCGACCCGGGTCACCTCCGAGGTCACCCGGGCGAGCTGTTCGACCATGCCGTTGAAGACGCCGGCGATCTCCCCCGGCACACCCGGCAGGTCCGACCCGAGTCGGATGCGGAAGTCACCGTCCCGGACCGCCGTCAGCCCGGCGAGCAGCTGCCGCAGGACCGGGTCCGCCCGGTCGGGTCCGGCCGGTCGGTCCGTTCGCCCGGCTGCGGGACCAGGCGCGCCCGGTGCTTGCTCCTCGTCCATCCGTCCACCGTCCGGATCGACCGCGCGGCCGGGCCGCTGCGCGGCGGCCCCGGCCGATGGGGGCGGCGGCGCCGTCCCGCTTTCCACTCTGCCACCGTCCCGCCACCCGGGACAGGCGGGGCGGACGGCGTCGGAGCGGCCCCCGGTGCCTGCGCCCGTTTTGCCCCGGCGCCGTCGGGTAGGCGCCACCCGCCGACGTACCGGCCGAGGGAAGGAGCGTCGCCATGCCCCGAGGATCGAGTCCGAAACGGGAACGCCAGTACGAGCACATCAAGGAGAGCGTGCTGGAGCGCGGCGAGAGCGAGGACCGCGCCGAGGAGATCGCCGCGCGGACCGTCAACAAGGAGCGTGCCCGGCACGGCGAGTCCAGGACCGCCAGCCGCAGCTCCACCCACGACATCTCGTCCGGCCGCCGGGGCGGGCAGCGCTCGCACCGGGGCGCCGGCGGGCCCACCTACGACCAGCTGTACAACGAGGCCAGGCAGCGCAACATCGAGGGCCGCTCGAAGATGAACAAGCGCGAGCTGGCCCGGGCACTCGGCCACTGACGCCAACTGTACCGTTCGGGTGAATTCCCGTGTCCGGCCCGGTCAGCGCCCACCGCGGCGCTCCGGTACCGGGCCGGGGAGCCCGAGACGGCCCCGACCCCGGGAAGGAGGCACGGCCGCCATGACCGTCCCGCCACCCGTCCATCCGGACACCGAACCGTTCCCGCACCCGGACCCCGCACCCCGGCCGGTGCCGGACCCGGCGCCACCGCCCGTACCGCCCTTCCCGCCGCCCGACCCCGATCCCGGCCCGCCCGCCGTGCCCGGGCCGGGGCCCGCGACGGAGCCCCGGCCGCTCGGCGACTGAGACCCGGACCCGTCGCCGCTGGACCATCGCACCTCAGGTGCGGTGGTCCAGCGGCGACGACACCTCCAGCCAGACCGACTTGCCCCCGTTCTCGGGCCGCGACCCCCAGGCCCGGGCGAGCCGGTCCACCACCCGCAGGCCGTGGCCGCCCGGCTGCCCCGGGTCGGCGGACGGACGCAGCTCGGGCGGGACCGGGCTCGCGTCGCTGACTTCGACCCGCAGCCGGACGGTGTCCCAGCGAAGCCGCAGCTCGCGCGGCCCGCCGGGGGCGTGCAGGCAGGCGTTGGTGACCAGTTCGGAGACCATCAGCAGGACGTCCTCGAAGACGGCCACCTGCTCCTCGTCGGGCCGGCTCCCCCCGTCCACGGCCAGCCAGTGCCAGTCGAGCAGTGCCTGGCGGCTGAAGTCCCGGCACTGCTGCACCGCACCGGCGCTGCTGCTCAGCGGCAGCCGCCGGGTCTGGTCCCGTTCCGGTGCGGCAGCGGCTCCCGGGTGGCCCATCACGGCCCTCCCTCGGGGGCGGCGGGCCCGGAACGGTCGGGACCGCTCGGGCGGCCGGGGGCCGACGGGCCGTCGTCGACCGCCAGCGCGAGAACGAGGTCGGGGTGGATCCGCAGGACGGTGTCCGCCCCGGTGACCGCGAACAGCCGGACCACGGCGGGGCGGGGCCCGGTGATCTCCAGCCGCACGCCGGCCGCTTCCGCGTCTTGCCGGGCCCGCAGCAGGATGTTCAGGCCGGTCGAGTCGCAGAAGCTCAGCTCGGCGAGGTCCACCAGGATCCGGGCCAGGCCGTCCTCCGGCAGTCCGCCGAGCGCCGAGCGCAAGCCGTCCACCGAGTCGTGGTCGAGTTCGCCCCGGAGCGAGACGATCCGCACCGTTCCGGTCCGCCGCGACTCGACGCGCAGCCCGCCCGACCGGAACGCACCCGCACCGGGCTCCCCCGTGCCCGGCCCTCCCCCCGCACCCCCGTCTTCCCCGTCGCCCCCGGCGGACAGATGCATGGCTGGCTCCCGGTCCGGTCGGAACTGCCTCGTCCCGTCAGCACCATGATGCCGCGCGGCGGGTCGGGCCGCGCGGACGGCGGGCACCCGACGGTCGGCCGCCCGGCAGGACGGCGCCGGCGGTGGCCGGGTCGTGACCTCCATGCCGGGCGTTTGCCCCGGCCCGGTGCGGCTACACGCGAGGCGGACCCACGAGGAGCACGAGCACGGCCGACGGCAACGGAGCGGACGGAGGTGGGCCGGATGCCACCGGGGACCACCGGGCGCAGCGGCGCCGCCTCCGCCCGCACGGGGCGGCGGGAGTCGGCGGACGAGCGCGCCGACCGCCGCTGGAACGACCTGCTCCAGGAGGTCCGGGTCGCCCAGACCGGCTCGCAGATCCTGTTCGGCTTCCTGCTGAGCGTGGTCTTCATGCCGCGTTTCGCCCAGCTGGGCGCCTTCGACCGCGGCCTCTACGTGCTCACCGTGGTCCTCGGCGCCCTGGCCACCGGCGCGCTCACCGCCCCCGTCTCCTACCACCGGCTCTTCGCCGGCCACCAGCTCAAGCCGCAGCTGGTCGAGGCGGCGGCCCGGCTGGTCGCGATCGGTCTGGTGCTGCTGGCGCTCACCATCGGCACCGCGCTGCTGCTCCTGCTCCGGGTCGCCACCGGGAGCGCGGCGGCGGCCTGGATCGCGGGGGCGGTGATGGCCTGGTTCGCGGCCTGCTGGCTGCTCCTGCCGGTGCTCCACCTGCGTCGGCACCACCACGACCCGACCCGCGACCGGGACCGGTCCCCCGGCTGAGGCCCGAGCGCCGCCGCACGACCCGGTGCAGCGGTAGGACCCGGTACCGGCGCACCACCCCGATACTGTGCGGTACGGGCGACACCGGTACCGCGGGCCGCCGCGGGTTTCGGCCTCACCGTCCCGGCAACACGCCCGCCATGACCACTGACCGCCGTACCGCGCCGCACGCCGTCGTCCTCACCGGGGCCGGGGCGGGGCTCGGCCGTGGGCCCGGTTCGCCGCCCGGACCGGACGGTGCCTGCGCCCGCCCGGCGCGGCAACCGGAGCGGGCCCGCCCGGGGATCCGGCCGGACCTCCGGGAGCCCGCCGTGCCCGTGAACGGAGTGCGCCGGACGGTGCCCACGGTAGGGGTGGAGGAGGAGTTCCTGCTCGTGGACCGACGGAGCAGGCTGCCGGTCCCCCGGGCCCCGCAGGTGCTCGCGGCGAGCGCCGCGGCGCTCGGCGGCCAGGTCCAGCCGGAGTTCCTGCAGGCCCAGGTGGAGACGTGCACCCGGCCGGCGCTGCGGCTGAAGGAACTGCGGGACGACCTCGCCCGGCTGCGCGCGGTGCTGGTCGCGGCGGCCGCCGACGCGGGCTGCCTGCTGGTCGCCTCCGGAACACCCGTCCTCACCGGGCCGGGGGCGGCGGTCCTCACCGAGAACCCGCGCTACCGCCGGATGGCCGCGCGCTACCCCGGGGCGGTCGACGGCTGGGGCGGGGCGCTGTGCGGGTGCCACATCCACCTGGGAACCGTCGACCGCGGGCTGGCCCTGGCCCTCGGCAACCGCCTGCGGCCCTGGCTGCCGGTGCTGCAGGCGCTCGCGGTGAACTCGCCGTTCGACGGCGGCCGCGACAGCGGTTTCGCCAGCTGGCGCACGGTACGCCTGGCACGCTGGCCCACCGTCGGGCCGGCCCCGGTGCTGGACGAGCCCGGCTACGAGGCGCTCGCGGACTCCCTCGTCGCTCGCGGCACCCTGCTCGACCGTCGGATGATCTACTGGTACACCCGGCCGTCGGAGCACCTGCCGACGCTGGAGGTCCGGATCACCGACGTCAACGCCGATCTGGACACCGTCCTGCTGCTGGCCGGGCTGCTGCGCGGGCTGGCGAGCGTCCTGCTGGAGGAGGCCCGGGCCGGGGTGCCCGCGCCGGGCGTGCCGCCGGAGCGCTTGACGGCCGCCCACCGGCGGGCGGCCAGGACCGGACCGGACGGCGGCGGCCTGGACCCGTTCACGGGCCGGCCGGTGCCGATGGCCGCGCTGGTCGACCGGTTGCTGGACCGGGCCGCACCGGGCCTGGCCGCCGCCGGGGACCTCCCCGCCGCCGAAGCCGGCCTCGACCGCCTGCGACGGCTGGGTACCGGCGCCGAACGCCAGCGGCGGCACTATCTGCTGCGGCACCGGCCCGCCGACGTCGTCGACGCCCTGGCCCGGCAGACCGCCGCCCTTCCCCCGGCGGACTGAGGCAGGACGAGTGACGCATGGAATGCCCCGACAGGGGCAGACGCGGCTCGGGCGGGCACCGGCCCGTCCATCGATGGGAGGCAGGACCATGGCCACCGACGACAAGATCCGCAACATGGCCGAGAAGGCCCGTGGCAAGGCCAAGGAGGTCGCCGGGCGGGCGACGGGCGACCGGACGATGGAAGCCAAGGGCCGCGGCACCCAGATGAAGAGCGACCTCAAGCAGGCCGCCGAGAAGATCAAGGACGCGGGAAAGGAGTGACCTCGCGGGCCGAGGACCGGAACGGACGACGAACCCCGACCGAGGTGACCGCCATGACCGAACCCGAGCAGCCCGCGCGCGAACCCAGGGACCCGCCCGTGCGGACCGAGACCCCCGGATCACGGATGACCGGCGAGGGCGGTCCACCGCCCGAGCACGACCAGGACGAGAACCCGGCCGACGGGGCCGACCACGCGTCGGGCGGCCGGGACGGCCCCGACGGCGAGGAGGACCGCGACGTGTCCCCGGAGGCTGACGCCCCGCCGGACTGACCCCGCCGGACTGACCCCGCCGGACTGACCCGACCGGACTGATCCGGCCGGCCACCCGACGTCGGCGAAATCGGCCCGCCCCTCGGAGGGGCGGGCCTTCGCCGTGCTGTCGCCGGGGTCCGCCGAACCGCCCGGCGCCCGGCGCAGGTCGCGCCGCCCGGCCCCTGTTCGGCCCCGCCCGCCGGTCGGCGGGCCGCGCACCACGGCCGGTCCGGCCCCAGACTCGAAGAAGGACAGGACGGCGAAGGGATCGGCGCGATGGCGGAGGAGGAAGCCGCGCTGGCCCGGTTCCTGGAGCGGTCGCACACCGCCTCCCCGCGCTTCCTGCCCCGGCTGGTCGACGAGACGGCCCGCCGGATGGGCCTGGCGTCGGCGACCGTCTACCTGACCGACGTGCAGGAGGAGCAGCTGGTACCGCTGCCGGGCCCGGGCGAGGACGAGGGCGAGACGCTGGCGATCGAGGGAACGGTCGCCGGACGGGCGTACCGGACCGTGTCGGTGCAGTTGTCCCACCACGGGCCGATGGCTCTCTGGCTGCCGCTGGTCGACGGCATCGCCCGGATCGGCGTGCTCCACGTCGCCGCCGACCGGATCACGCCCGAGCTGCTGGACGGCGCCACGCAGCTCGCCGCGCTGACCGCGCTGACCGTCGTGTCCAAGAGCGGGTTCAGCGACCTGTTCAGCCGCGTCTCCCGGCAGCGACCGATGACCACCGCGGCGGAGATGGTCTGGGCGTTCCTGCCCCCACGCACCCTGGGCACCGACCGGGTCACCTCCGCCGCCGCACTGGAACCGGCCTACGAGATCGGCGGGGACGCCTTCGACCACGGCCTGGACGACGGACACCTGCACCTGACCGTGGTCGACGCGATGGGCCACGACCTGTCCTCCGGGCTGGCCTCCGCCGTCGCCCTGGCCGGCTGCCGCTCCACCCGCCGCGCGGGCGGCACCCTGAGCGACATCGCCGACCGGATCGACGACGACCTGCACCGCTGGCAGCCCGGCGGGCTGCTCACCGGCGTCTTCGCCCGCCTGGACCTGGAGACCGGGCAGCTCACCTGGATCAACGCCGGCCACCCGCCGCCGCTCCTGATCCGGGCCCACCACGTCGTTCCCGGCGCCCTGGAGGCGCCGGGCGAGCTGCCGCTCGGCCTCGGCCCCGGCTACCCGCGCTCCCGCACCGTGCACAGGGTCCAGCTGGAGCCCGGCGACCGCGTCCTCGTCCACACCGACGGCGTCACCGAAGCCCGCTCGGCCACCGGCCGACAGTTCGGCGAGGACCAGCTCGTCGATTTCGTCACCCGCGCGCTCGCCGCGGGCGAGCCCGCACCGGAGGCCCTGCGCCGTCTCGTCCACGCCGTCCTCGACCGCCACGACGGCCGGCTCCAGGACGACGCCACCATCGTCCTCGCCGAATGGCACCCCCCTGACCCGTCCGGCCGCCATGAGGAGCCGGGCCCGGAAGCCGCCCGGACCGACCCGCTGCCGTCCCGGACCACTGCCCCCGGCGACCGCGCCGACCACGCCGACCACCGGACGGCGTAGTCGGGAGGTGTGCGCCAGGGCCGTGGCGCACACCTCCGACGACGCGAGGCGCCTCCCGGCGGTCGGGAGCCGGTACCGGGGGTCGCGGGCCGGGGCCGGTCAGCCGGCCGGGTCCTCCAGTACCGGCCAGGTGATCACCGAGAAGGCGCCCCCCTGCGGGTCGGCGAGCACGGCCAGCCGGTTGGCGCCCATGTCGAAGGCCGGGGTGAGGACGGCACCGCCGGCGCGGACGACGGCCGCCTGGATCGCGTCCACGTCGTCCACGTTGAAGTACGGCTGCCAGTGCGGCGGGACGCCCGGCGGGAAGGTCGACAGGTCCATCATCCCGCCGACCGCGCGGCCGTCGACCTTGAACTCGATGTACCCCTCGGCGCCGGGCTCCTGCGAGCGGCCGGTGGTGACCGGCAGCACGGCGGAGTAGAAGTCGGCGGCCGCCGCGCGGTCACGGGTGGCGAGCTCGTTCCAGATCAGCGCGCCGTGCTCGTTGACGATGCCCGCACCGTCGAAGGTCCCGGGCTGCCAGAGGCCGACCACGGCCCCGGTCGGGTCCGCGATCACGGCCATCCGCCCGAGGTCCATCACGTCCATCGGCCCCATCACCACCGAACCGCCGGCATCGGTGACGGTCTTGAGCGCGGGATCCAGGGAGTCGGTGGACAGGTACGTGGTCCACACCGTCGGCGGCATCGGGTCGGGAACGGTGCCGTCCGGGTTCGACGCCTTCATGATCCCGGCGACCGGCTTGCCCTTCAGGGTGCAGACCGAGTAGCCGCCCTGCTCGGCGGGCCCGATCTCGCCCTGCCAGCCGAACACCTCCCCGTAGAAGTCGAGCGCCGCCTGCTGGTCGGGCACCATCAGGTCGATCCAGCACGGGGTACCGGGCTTGTAGGGGCCGTTCATGTCGGGCACGGGATGCCTCCGGGAGCGCGTTCGGCGGGGACGGACGGGCGGTTCCGTACCCGCCCCACCGTCCCGGAATCGGACCGCACGGGTGAAAACCGTCGGAAGGGGGCGGTCCGGCCCGCGCGGACCGGTTGGGGCGGACCGATCGGGGCAGACGCCGGGGTTCCAGCAACCACACCCCGCCTGCACGGAGGCACCCATGAACGGGCCGGACGGACTCCTGGGCGAGCTGTGCGTCGAACACCGCGCGCTGGAAGCACTCCTGCGACGGCTGGACCTGGTCCACGCCCGGGGCGAGCACGCCGTGGCCGACGGGGGCCGACTGCTGACCGAGCTGGCCGCCCTCCTCGACGAACACACGGCCGTCGAGGAGGCGTACTTCTATCCGCTGGTCGTCCGCCACCTCCCGGCCGGCGGAGCCCTCGCGGACGCGGCGCGGCACGCCCACGCGGCGGTCCGGCGGCTGCTCGCCCGGGCCGCGGACGAACGGCTGCCCGCCTCCGACCGCACGCGCTGCACCGGCTCGCTATTGGTCCTCCTCCGGACCCATCTGCGCGGGGAGAACGAGCGGCTGTTCCCCCTGGTCCGGGCCGCCGTACCCGCGGCCGAGCTGCGGCGCCAGGGCGAGCGGCTCGCCGAGGCCCGGCCGTGCGGGAGCGGCGCCCCGGTCTGGGGCCTGCCGCCGGGCACCGGGGCGATCGCCGCCGTCCGGGACCGGCTCACCGGCCACAACGGCGCGGACCACCAGAACACCCCGTGACCGACCGCACCCCGTCGACGGCGGGCGACTGCGGTGAGCGGCACGGGCGGGCAGCACGGGCGGACGGCACGGGCGGGCGGGCGGCACGGGCGGGCGGACGGCACGGGCGGGCGGGCGTGGCCGCACGGTGCCGACCGCCGGAACGCGCGCGCTACGCCGCGGCGGCGCGGCGCAGCGCGCTGTCGATGCCCTGGGTGAACGGGCCGAGGTCGTCCGGGTTGCGCGAGGTGACCAGGTGCCAGCCGCCCGTGTCGTCCTCGACCAGCGGCGCGTCCGCCCACTCGGCGCCCGCGTTGGCGAGGTCGGTCCGCAGGGACGGGTACGACGTGAGGCGCTTGCCCCCGACGACGCCCGCCTCGACCAGGAGCCACGGACCGTGGCAGATCGCGGCGATCGGGCGGCCCGTGGCACTGAAGGCACGCACGAGCTCCACCGCCTCGCCCCGCAGGCGCAGGCTGTCGGCGTTGACCGTACCGCCGGGGATCAGCAGCAGGTCGTAGTCCGCGGGGTCGACCTCGCCCAGGGTGTGGGTCGGGGCGACCGTCTCGCCGGGCTTCCTGTCCCGCACCAGGGTGTGGACGACTTCCGCCTCCGCCGCCGCGATGTCGACGTGCACGCCGTCGTCGCGCAGGTGGCGCACGGGGACGAGGAGCTCGTCCTGCTCGACGCCGTAGTTGGTGACGATGGCCAGGGCCTTGGTCTGGTGGGTCATGGTTCTCCTCCGAATCGGCCGGCCCCGTACGGCGGGGCGCCGGGCAGGGCGCGGTGCGCCCCGGATCCCTGCGGGTACCCGGCGGTCCCCGCACCATGCCCCACCCACGCCGGGTTTCCGACGAACACCGGGAGCGCCCGGCACTACGGCCGAGCCGCCACCGACGGTGCACCTCGCCTGTGCGGGCGCCCCCCGTTCGGGTGGAGGCGACCGGCCGTGGCCCCGGCACCGTCGCATGTGGGCACGGGCCTGCCGAGCGGGCGGCGCGCGGGCGTGCGGCAGCGTCCCCGTCCGGGCAGGCACCCCGCTCCGGACGAACGTGCCGCCTTCTTCGCCGCGGATGCGGAGCACGGCCGCCGGGGCACCGGTCGGCGGTCGTGCTCCGCACACGATCGCCGGGCCGACACCAAGATGGAACCTGTCCGGGCCCGTGGGAGGGCCCGTCACCCCCACCGACGGCTCCGCACCCGCGAGCCGTCCCGCTCCGAGGAAACCTGACCGCCATGACCACCACCGCCCAGTCCGCCTCCGCGACCGCCCTCGCGGTGGGCATCCACCGCGACCACCGGCGGCGCCTGCTGCTGCGCCTGCACGACGGGCAGCGCGCCGTCAGTCTCCCGCTGAGCCACCACGACATCGCCCGGATCCCCGAGCCGGAGCCCACCGGTCCGCAGCCGTCCAGCATCGTCCGCTGGCTCTCGCCGCCGCTGGCCGTACGGATCCGGACCGTCCCCGGCGGCCGAGGCGTCCTCTTCACCGGCCTCGCCGCACCGGCCCCCGGCCGCTCGCACCGGCCCGCGGGTGACTCCTGACGCTCTTCCGGCACGACCGACCCGGTGGCCCGGCCCGCGCGTCCGGCCGTCCTTCCCGTGCCCTGCCCCGGTCGTCCGGGTCGGGGCGACGGCGGCGCTCCGGAGGGGGCGCGCCGCCGTGCGACGCGTGGGAGGGGCTCCGCCGGGCAGCGGTCTCAGCGCCGCGGGCCGCCGTTGGGCGGAGCGGCGTACGTACCCACCCCGAGCGACCGTTCCAGCTCGTCGATGCGTTCGCGGCAAACGGCATGGCGTTGCGCCGCCGCCGCTGCCTCCCGGCCCTGCTCCCGGGCGAACAGCACTCGGCGCCCCACCGTCCGGACCGCGAGCGCGGGCAAGGAGAGCGGCCAGATCAGGCCGGTGATGAGCGAGAGGCATTCGGCCTGCGGTCGTTCACTCAGTTCGAACACGGCTGCCGCAGCCTGCTCGCTCGGAGCGGAACCGGCACCTGGTCCAGGACCGGGCGCAGGAGCACGACCCGCCAGGAGGTAGCGATTGCGCAGAACGGTGAAAGCCACCTTCGTGGTGACGGCAGCTCCGGTGCAGTGGACCGCGACGGCAAGGACGATGAGCCACATCCGCGTGCACGCCTCCTCGGTGAGCCGGCCTCGGGCACCGCCCGTCTGCCCGGTCGTCCCCGGATCGAAACAGGCGTGCGACGCCGGCCGTAAGCACCGCCGCGGCGGGCCCGGGGCCGGGCGGCGCTCGCCGTTCGACGGCGGCCCGGTTCACGGGGCGCCCGGGTCCGCAGGACCGTCCAGTTCGTCCCCCACGCCGTCCAGGTCGCCGTAGCGGGCGCGCCACTCCTGGGCCCGGGCGTTGTGCCAGTCGACGCCCTGCTGGGCCTGGTCCTCCGACAGGCCGCTGAGGGCGGCGACCACGCCGAGCGGCACCGGCTCGTCGTAGTCGGCCAGCGTGCGGCAGACCTTGGCCGCGTACTGCTCCTCGGGGACGAACGGACGGCTGCGGTAGACCTCGACCAGCGCGGCCAGGTGCCCGGCCGAGCACGCCGTCACCACCCGCCTGCCGTCGAGCTCCGGATCGGAGACGTGGACGGCCGAGGAGTCGGGGACGATCGCGCCGAGCAGGTCCTCGGCGATGACCGCCAGGCCGCAGTGGTCGCAGATGTCGTACGCGGACGCGTCGGCCGCGCCTGCGCCGACGTCCGCCGGGGGTTCGTTGTGCTCCACGTCCGGCGCCTACCCGGGGAGCCCGCGGACAACCACCGGGCGCGGGTCGCAGAGCGGCGCGGCACCGGAGGCAGCGGCAACACGGACACGGGCAGGGCGAGGCACGACGGCACCCCAGTCCGTACGGGACCAGGGGCGGTGTCGCGGCGGCCGTACCGGGGCTCAGCCGGGGGTGATGCGGCCGCGCCGGCCTCCTTCCGCCCGTCCTCGTTCCTCGACGAAGTCCTTGAACCGCCGCAGGTCGCCCTTGACCCTCCGGTCGACCCTGCCCATGGCGGAACCGGCCTTCTCGGCCAGGCCCTCGGGCTGGAACTCCATGGCCAGGCTGACCCTGGTGTGCACGTCGTCGATGCTCCTGAAGGTGACCACGCCCTTCTGGTCGACGTCGCCGTCGACGGTCCGCCAGGCGATCCGCTCGTCCGGGAGCTGGTCGACGATCTCGGTGTCGAACTCGCGGCTGACGCCCCCGACGCTGGTCCGCCAGTGGTTGTAGGCGGCGTGCAACGGCACGTCGACGTCGACCGATTCCTTCACCGTGCTCATCCGGTGCCTCCCTGCTGGTTGTGGTGCCGGTGGTGCTGCGGATCGGGGCCGGACGCGTCCGGCCCCGGCCGCGCGCCTGCCCCGACGTCCCGCCGGTAACCCTCGGGACCCCGGCGGGTCCAGCGGTCTGCCCCGGCCACGGGCACGCCAAACCTCCGCAGTCGGGAAACGCCCCAGTGGGTGACACCCGGTGGCCGCCCGGCCCGGCCCGGGATTGCATGGGAGAGCCCCAACCCCTGCTCAGGGAGGCAGTCGTGTACGAGATGTGGGCCGAGACCGATGCGGCGGTGGAGCCGTCCGGTCTGATGTGGCACGTGGTGTCGAAGGACGACGCGTCGACGGCGCTCTGCGGGCAGTTGCTGGAGCTGTCCCGCCGGGTCGTGCCGAACGGTGTGGAGACGCCGATAGGGGCGCCGGACCGCTACTGCGATCCGTGCCTGGTGTCGGTGCGCGAGACCATGGCGGCCGCCGACCACTGAGCGTCGGCCACTGAGCGCCGGCCACGGAACACCGACGGCGGAGCACCGACGGCGGAACACCTACCGCTCGCCGTCGGCCGCTCGGCCTCGTGCGCCCGACATCGGGCGCGACGGCCCCGGCCGGGGGGGCCGTGCGGACAGGTCCGGCCCGCCCGCGCCTCCCGTCACGGGTTTGTCCGCGCGCCGGGCGGCCAGCCGCCCGGCATGGACACCCGGCCGCCGGCCGACGCGCTGAACGGCGTGCCGTTCGGCCCCTATGGGTCCGCCTCCTCGAGGTGGTAGAGGGAGCGGTGCACCAGGTACTCCCTGGCCTGCCGGCGCTCGCCCTCCGTGAGGAGGTAGACGGACGGGCCGCCGCCGCCCGTCGCGCTCAGCATGTCCTCGACCAGGTCCGCGAGCGGCGGGACCGGCCCGGCCTCGGCGCGGAGGGCGGCCAGGAAGGGGCGTTCCGGGGACTGCCGGAAGGCCAGCAGTCCTGGGTCCCACTCCCAGTCGGGATGCGCGCCGGGAAGGCGCCGGTCGTGCAGTTCGTAACAGAGGTGGAGGGCCAGTCCTCATCGCCGGTCCGCCCCGGCGGCGGAGGAGCCGGGAGCTCCCGGTCGGTCACCGCTCCCGGCCGACCGCCGCAGCAGCAGCCCGGCGCCGCCGAGGGCCAGCAGCCAGCCGCCGATCAGGGCCCACAGTACGGGCGCCGCGTCGGTGGCGAGGCCGGCGGCCAGCAGCACCAGCGGCAGAAGTCCCAGGGTCGGCAGCGCCCGTGGACGCGCTCCGCTGGTGGCCGCCCACAGCCGCCCGCGTACCGCGAGCGCCCGGGACCGCGTCCCGGCCACGATCCGTCCTTGCCGCCTCATCCCCGCCGACCTCCCTCTCCGCCTACGCGGTCCGGTCCCCCGCCCTGCGGCTTCCCCGAAAGGCGCCCGGCGAACGTCGGACCGCCGTTTCGCCGTGGCATCGCCACGACCTGCACACAAGCACGCACGGCACGACGGTCGCGGCGCTGGAGCGCAGTCGCAGGAGCTCGGCGGTGTCCGCGTGGACCTCGGGCCGCACGCGCGCCGAGCAGGTCCTGGGCACCGTGGCCACCGGTCTCGACGGCCACGCACGGGACACCGACCCGGCCCGGCGGCCGTGGCGTCCCCGCGGGTGTCGCCGACGAACACGGCGTGTCCGGGGGGCGCTGTCGGCACGGTCCGGAGCGGCCCGGACGAGGTCGGGCGCGGGCTCGGTGGCGGCCACGTCGTCGGCGGTGGTGACCGCGGCGATCACCTCGTCGGCACCCGGTACGGCTCGCAGCGCGGTGAGTTCGCGATCGCCGGCCAGGACTGGCCAGGACCACCCCAGCCCCGGCCGGCGCGGGCACGCAGCAGGTCCGCCGCCGCCGGCAGCGGACGCACCACCGGCCAGTACCGGGCGTGGAGGGCGTCGTGGACTGCGGTGACCGTCTCGTCGTCGGCACGGTCGCGGTCCTCACCGAGCAGATGGTCGAGCCGGCGGTCGGCGCCCGTGCCGGCGACGTGGTGCACCCGCGCGGGTGCACCGGCGAAGGGCTTCCCACCGGGCGAGGGTGCGCAGGTAAGTGGTGTCGAGCAGCGTTCCGTCGACGTCGAAGAGTGCCGCCGGGGTGGTGGCCATCCGCCCCCCTCAGCCGGTGGTCCGGTGCGGTTCCACCAGTAGGGCGCGGGCAGGCCGGGAACGGCACGTCCGGGTCGGGCACGACACGTGCAGGTCGGGCACCGGCGGGGCAGGTCCGACCGGTGCCCCCGAGCGGGACGTTCGACCGTCGCGGCGCGGTCAGGGCACGGTCACGGCGGCAGGCTCTCGCGGAGGGTGAACGCGTCGATGGCGCCGGTGAGTTCGAGGACGCGGCGGACGATCGGCCGAAGCCGGGCCAGCTCGATCCGGGTCTTCCGCTCCCGTGCCCCGACCGCGGCGTCGAGGAGCGCGGACAGGCCGGTGGAGTCGCAGAACGCGAGGTCGCCGCAGTCGACCAGGAGCACGGTGCCGGGGGTGGCCGGAGCGCGGTCGAGTGCCTCGCGCAGCACCGCCACCGTGTCGAGGTCGAGCTCTCCGTGCAGCGAGAGCACGGTGCCGAGGGCCGACAGCCGGGTGCGGACGGTGAGTCCGACCGACTGGTCCGGGGCGGCCGTGACGGCCCCGGGGGGCGGACGGGGCGGGCGGCGGGTCATGACGGATGCTCCTGTTCGTTCGCGGCGGCCGGTCGGGCGCGTTCGCAGCCGGGCCCGGCCCGTGCGGCGGGTCCGTGGATCGGTGCGGGGTCCAGGCGCTTCGGTACCGGGCGGCGCGCACCGTCGGCGGCCGTGGTCATCGAACCGCCGGTCGCGGCGAGCGCCGGGGAACGCCGGAGCGGACGCTGCGGACGCGGCGCACGGCGCGGCCGACGGCACACGTGGCGGGCGCCGACGGACAGTCTGCCGACAGGTGCCCGCCGGACGCGGTCGGAGCCGCTCCGGAACGCGTGGTCGGGGACCTTCGCCGACACCACGCCCTCCTCTCTCGACCGACGGCCCCCCGCAGCGCGGGTATCCGCTGCGGGGGGCCGGAAACACGAGGAGGCACCGGAATTCCCGGTCGGAGGGTCTGCACCGTTCCGTCCGTCGGATACCGGGTCGGCGCCCTCCCGGACTCCCGGAGTGCGGCCGCCCCGCCCGGAGTGCGGCCGCCCGGAACCAGCCTCGTGGAGTCAGCCTCGACCTTGCTCCGAAGAGGACTCGGGACCGTCCGGGTCGTCGCTCCAACCCGCCGCGTCCCGGTCGTCCAGCTGTTCGCGCAGGTGGGCGAGGGTGGCGGAGAGCAGCCTGGACACGTGCATCTGGGAGACCCCGATCCGCGCGGCGATCTCGGACTGGGTCCGGTCCTCCCAGAACCGCATTTCGAGCACCGTCTGCTCGCGCCGCGGCAGCTGCCGGAGGAGCGGCCGGACGGCGGTGCGGAAGTCGGCGAGCTCGATCCCCGGATCGCACGAGCCGAGCCGGTCCAGCAGCGCGCTGCCCGACTCGTCGGTGTCCTGCTCACGCGGGGCGTCGAGGGAGTTGGGCCGGTAGACCCGGCCCGCGATCAGACCCTCGACCACCTCGTCGACGTCGAGGTCGAGCGCCTCCGCGATCTCCTCCGGGTGCGGCAGCCGGCCGAGCTCCTGCTCCAGCCGGTCCGAGCCACGGGCCACGGCGAGGTAGCACTCCTGCATCCGGCGCGGCACCCGGACCGGCCAGGAGGTGTCCCGGAAGAAGCGCTTGATCTCGCCGGCAATGGTGGGGATGGCGTAGGTGACGAACTCGACGCCGCGCCCCGGGTCGTAACCGTCGACGGCCTTGATCAGGCCGACGGTGCCGACCTGGAGGATGTCGTCCATGTCCTCGGGGCGGTGACGGAAGCGGCCGGCGATGAACCGCACCAGCGGCATGTTCAGCTCGATGATGGTGCCGCGCACGTAGCTGTACGCGTGGGTCTCGCGGGCCAGGCCGGCGAGGCGGTCGAAGAGCGCGTCGCTCAGCTCGCGGGCCTCGGTCTTGCCCATGGCCCGCAGCTGCGCCTCGCTCGGGCGCGGGGGCAGGTCGGGCGGCGGGTCGGCCGGGTGCCAGGGCGACGGGATGTCGGTCGGCGGGACAGCGGTGGCGTCCTGGGGGACGCCGTCGGCGGCGGCGGGCAGGGCATCGGGGGTAACGGGCGGCGGGTCGGTCCGACGGCCGACGTCCGACATCGTTGTGGACACGGCGGTTCTCCTGGGCAGCGGGAACGCCTCGGACCGCGAGAGGGTAGGGCGTGATCGCCCGCGCACTGCGGCCCCTCTTCCCGAAGACCTCTGCCCGGCTTCTTCAAGCGACGGTCCAGGTGGCGCCCTGTGCGGGCGCGGGAACGGCGTGCGGTGCTGTGCGACCGCTCCGGTGGTTCTGGTACCCGACATGGAGCGGTTCATTCTGATTTGTCGGCTTGAATGTTCTCCGGTCCTCGATGTTTCCCGGCCCCGTTCCACCGGGGTCCGTTGCAGGCTCGGGTCCGCACACCGTGCGTCACCGGGCGTCGGGCGTCACCGGACGCCGCGCGTCACCGGACGTCGGGCGTACCCGCTCGTCCCGCCCCGGCCGGGCGGCGGTCCGCCCGCAGGTCGCCCTCGATCTCCGCCAGGATGCGGCGTTCCCGGCTCGACAGGCCCGGTCCGTCCATCACGGCCGCCTCCGCACCACGGTGCTTGCCCCCCGGACACCGGGCGGGTGCCCGGGCCGCGGCACGGCAATCCGGCCGGCGACCCCGAGTACCCGGGTCCCGCGCCGCACCGGCCCGGGAGCGGGTCAGGACCCGTCGAGCAGCAGGCGCGCGGCCACCTCCGCGCCGTCGGTGCGGACGGCGGCGGCCACGGCGGCGGCCCGCCCCCGGGTCCGCGGCGCCAGGACGGTCCGCAGCGCGGCGGCGACCGACTCCGCGGTCGGAACGGCCGTGTCGTGCACCGCCCCGATGCCCAGTTCGGCGACCCGGGCGGCCCAGTACGGCTGGTCGACAATCTGCGGCACCACCAGCTGCGGCGCACCCGCCAGGGCGGCCGCCGTGGTGGTGCCCGCGCCGCCGTGATGCACGACGGCCGCGACTCGGGCGAACAGCGCCCGGTGGTTCACCTCGCCGGTCACGAAACGGTCGTCCGGAGCGCCGTCGCCGCCCGCCGACAGTTCCGCCCAGCCCCGGCCGACGACCACCCGGCGGCCGGCGGCGACGGCCTGCTCGACGGCCAGCCGGGCGACGTCCTCCGCCCCGCGCATCGGCATGCTGCCGAAGCCCACGTACACCGGCGGCTCGCCCGCGTCCAGGAAGGCGGTCAGACCGGCGGGCAGCGGGCGCGGGTCCGGCAGCAGCCAGGCGCCGGTCTGCACCACGTCGAGGTCGGCCGGCAGCCACGGGCCCAGGGTCGGGTCGGTGGCCAGCCAGGGCCGCCCGGTCAGGACGTGGTCACGGACGTTCTCCACCACCGGCAGGCCGACCGCCGTCCGGTGCGCGTTGACCGCCCCGCCGAACAGCGCGTTCATGCTCTCGACGTCCAGCTCCCACAGCTCCGTGCTGTCCGCCCCGCGGGCGGCGCGGGCCGGCCCGGGTACTGGAACGGCGGGTGGTGCGGCGACGGCAGGACGGTGGGCTGCAGGCCCGCGTAGACGAACCGGGCGCCCGCCGTCTCCGCCGCCGCCCGGGCACCGGCCGCGCTCGGGAACAGCCCGGTCGCGACGACCGCGCCGCCCGCCGCCGCCTGCCCGAGCACCGCCTCGTAGGACGCCGCCGTCAACCGGGCCACCCGGGTGGGGAAGTCCACCGGTGCCGCCGGGGCCGCACCGGTCACCAGCGCCCGCACCGGGTCGCCCACCGGCACCACGGGGACGCCGAGCGCGGCCGACCGGGCCGCGAACTCCTCGTCCGAGGGCGCGCAGAGCCTTGCGTCCGCGCCCAGTTCGCGCAGTCGCACCGCGAGCCCCAGCATCGGCTCGACGTCCCCCCGCGACCCGTACGTCGACAGCACCACACGCATCCCGCGCCCCTCCCGCCACACCTGTTCCGGTTTCGACGGTGATTCTCCGACGTCCCCCGGGGCTTGCGGCAAGCCCCCGGGTGCGCGGTAGCTTGGCAGCGGCAGTGATCATCGATCAGCTCCCGCGCCCCTCGTCGCAACCGCACCGTGCCGTGCCGCACCGTGCCGCACCGTGCCGCACCGCGTCACGTCGCCCCGCGTCGCCGTGCGTCGCCGTGCGTCCGTGGGGATCCGGCCGGGGCGGAACGGGGGCCCGGTGGGACGGAACCGGATCCTGTTGCTGGACGCGGCGCCCGGGGACCTGCTCCGCGTGGAGCTGGAGCGGCTGCTCGGCCACGGCCTGGAGGTCACCCTGAACCTGCGGCGGGTCGCGGACCCGGCCCGCGCCCGCTCCGACTGGGACGGACGGGTGGCGTTCACCGACTTCGACCCCTTCGACGAGGCCGCCCTGATCGCCGCGACCCTGCGCGACGGCGGACACCGGGCCGTCAAGTCCCGGGCCGGGGTGCCGATGCGCGCCGGGTTCCTCGCCGCCACGGCCACCGGCACGACCGAGGCGCTGAGGGTGATCGGCCGGGCCGGAGCGGGCACCGACCACGTCGACCTCGGCGCGGCCGCCCGCCTCGGGGTCACCGTGACCCACACGCCCGGGTCCAACGCCGACGCGGTCGCCGAGTTCGCCCTGGCCCAGCTGCTCGCCCTGACCCGGGACCTCGTGCAGCACAACGCGGCTTCGCACCGGGGCGACTGGCGCAGTCCGGCGGCACCGTCGCGGGCCCTGTCCGAACTGACCCTCGGCATCCTCGGCCTCGGCCGGACCGGCCGCGCACTGGCCGGCCGGGCCCGCGCCCTGGGCCTGACCGTCCTCGGCCTCGGCCGCGGCCCGGCGGCCGAGGAGGACGGCGTCCGGCGGGCGGGCTCCCTCACCGAACTGCTGACGACCAGCGACGTGCTGTCCGTCCACCTGCCGCTCACGGCACGCACCCGGGGGCTGATCGGCCGCCGCGAACTGGCGTCGGTGCGGCCGGGCGCGGTCCTGCTGAACACCGCCCGGGGCGGGATCGTCGACGAAGCGGCCTTGGCCGACGCCCTTCGCGATCCCGGGCACCCGCTCGCGGCGGCGGCCGTCGACACCTTCGAGCACGAGCACGCCGCTTTCGTCTCACCGCTCTTCGGGCTCCCGAACGCCCTGCTGACGCCGCACGTCGCGGGGATGACCCGTGGTGCGATGGCCGAGGCCGCCGTCCGCTGCGCCGACCACGTGGCGGCGCTGCTGGCCGGTCGGCCGGAGGGCGTGCCGGTGGCGACGGGCTGACGAGCTGACCGGCTGACGGGCCGTCGGTTCCTGCCCTGCCGTTCGGCAGGGGTGGAGCCGCCGGGTGGGCTCGGTAGATGTGCCGATCGGTACATGTGCGGGTGGGGGTGCCGCGACCAGGATTGGGGGCATCGAGAGGGCGGCCGACGGGGCCGCCGGGGAGGGAGACCCACCATGTTCCGCATTCGTACCCGCAACCGTGCCGCCGTCCGGACCACACGAACCGTTCGGGCTGCTCGGACCGCACGGGTTTCCGCTGCCGCCGGGCTGGCCCTCGCCGCTCTCTCGGGCGTCGCGCCGGCCTCCGCCGACACCCTGTCCACGGACGGCGTGTCCACGGTTTCCCTGTCCGGCGAGTCCGGGCCCGCCGGCCGGGGCGACCGGCCCGTGCGGACGGCGGGCGTCAGCGGCAGCGCCCGGATCTCGTACGCCTTCTCCCCGGACGACGAGATCCGGTTCACCGTCGACGCCCGCGCGAAGCCCTACTCCCGCCCCCTCCCGGGGACGAACTCGCCGAACGGGCTGCCCACCGATGCCGTGGGCACGGTCCGCTACTCCCACCGCGTGGCCGCCACCGGCGAGGTCCACAGCGCCGAGGCCGAGGTGGACTGCCTGAGCACCGGCGGCCCGGTCGCCACCCTGACCGCCGTCATCGGCTCGGACACCGAGAACCGCAAGGAGCGGATCGGTCTCAGCGTCTACCAGGGCAGCGGCCGCGACGGCGCCCGCCTCGGCTTCTCCTGGGGCGTGGCCAATCTCGACCTGGACGCCGACCAGAAGCCCTACCAACCGGTGGTCGGCACCTGCATGGCCCCGGCGCCGTTCGCCCCGGTGCTGCAGGGCGGTTTCACCGTCCACCACGTGGAGTTGGAGGCCCCGAGGACGCCCGGCCGGTAGGGCGCGGTCCTGGCCGGACCGCGCCCTGGAGAGAGCAAGGCCGGGGTCAGGGCGCGGTGATGCCCGGCTGGGCACCGGCGCCGAAGGACCAGCCCTCGACCTCGCCCGGGGCCGGGTTGTAGGAGCCGGCGCCGAGGCTGCTGTAGGACCACGGGCCGCCGTGCGGGGCGTGCCAGTACGACCAGTAAGCGGTGCCGGTGGGGTTGGTGCAGGTCGTCGGCAGGGCGTTGATCTTGCAGACGAAACCCGGGAAGCGCGGGTGGAAGGAGTAGGAGAAGCCGGCGCCGGTGATCGCGGCGAGGCCGCTCGCCGGGTCGCCCGGGGCGCAGCCGGTCTCGATGCCACCACCGAGGGCGGTGAAGTCGACGACGACGGTGACGCCGGAGGTGCCGGAACAGGCGGCGGCCTGCGCCTGCGGGGCGGTCGCGGTGGAGACGCCGAGCAGGCCGGCGGTGAGGGCCGCAGCGGTGGCGAAGGCGCCGAGGGTACGGCGCGCCGGGTGGACGGAGGTGGTCATGGGCGTGCTCCTGGGGTGTGGCGGGCGGCAGTGCGGGTCACGGCCGGGCGGGCGACCCTCAGGGGCGCACGGCCGGGGCCGGGCAGGCCAGGGTCGGGGCGGACGGGCGGGCGCCGTGGGCACTGAGGCCGGCCAGGCCCTGGCCGGAGAGGCCGAGGACGGCCTGAGCGGTGGCCCGGGCGGCGTTGGCGGGGTTGAAGCCGCTGGCGTCGTAGGCGACGGCGCCGCGCACGGAGGGGTCGGCCGAGCAGCCCTGCTGGAGCTTCACCAGGCTGCTCCAGCCCTTGAGACCGCTGATGAACCGTCCGCCGGGGAGCAGGGCGGAGGTGGCCAGGCCGGTGCTGTTGGCGTTGGAGGTGGTGGCACCGGCCGCGGCGAAACCGCCGTCGGTGTTCTGGTGGGCCGTCAGCCAGTCCAGGCCCGCCTTGGCCTTGGCGCTGCGGCCGGTGGCGGCGAGCGCCTGGGCCGCGAGCGCGGTGGCGTCGGCGTCGGCGGTGCAGGTGGCCTGCCCGAAGGAGACCGGGAAGCCGCCGTCGGCGCACTGGGCGGCGGCCAGGAAGTCGACGGCCGGGGCCGGTACCCCACCGGGGGTGCGCTGGAGGGCGATCAGGGCGAGGGACTGGCCGAAGGCGTTGCTGTAGTCGCCCCACTGGGAGCGGTCGGAGAAGCGGCCGCTCGGCGTCAGCAGGGAGCGCAGCCGGGCGGGCAGGTCGACGCCGCCGAAGGCCGACGGGTCGGCGCCGCGCACCTCGGCGGCCAGCAGGAGCTTGGCGGTGGCACCGGCGTAGGCCTCGGTGGTGCCGTCGCCGAGGTAGCCGCTCAGGATGTCGGGGCGGGCGAGCCAGGCGGTGGCGCGGGCGGCGGCCTGGTCGGCGCTGCCCGCGGCGGCGAAGGCGAGCACGGCGTCGATGGTGAGGCCCTGATCGGGGTAGGCGGTGCCGTCAAAGACCGACTCGAAGTGGTCGCCGTTGACCAGCTGGCGCGCGAGCCAGCCGGCCGCGGCGGCGTCAGGGCGGTAGGTGGTGGCGTTGTCGCCGGAGGCCGGGGCCGCAACGGTGACGGCCGGCGCGGTGAGGGCCGGGACGGGCGCGGCAGCCTGGGCGGCGGTGGCGGCGGGGAGGGTGGCGGTCAGGGCCAGCGCGGATATCGCGAGCAGGCGGAGCGGGCGGCGGCGGAGCGCGGAGTCGGACATGCGAGGCCTTTCCGGGCCTGGGCGCACGGGCGGCCGCCGGCAACCGCGCGGGACGGACCGCCCGACGGCTCCGGGAGCCCCTGGCCGCAGACCACGACGGGAGGAGGGGACACGCCTCCGCCGACGGGTACTCGGGCTCGCCACCGACTGCCGTCGGCGGCCTACCGTTGCGGGTCAGCGCCGGAATTCGACCGGACTTCCCCCGACGGCGGAGTCAGAACATGACGGCTCATGATGTCGGCTCGGCCGAGAGAGGGTCAAGGCCGGTTCGAGGTCGGATCGCCGTCGCCGGGTCTCGGCTGACAGGACCTCAGCGGCCCGGGCCGCCGGGACCGGCGGGCGGTGGTCCGTCACCTGGACCGCACAGGCGGGTCGTCGGTACCAGCACTTCGGCGACGAGCCTGCTGCGGCGGGAGCGGCGGTCCGGTCACGGCAAGGACCCGCCCGGCTGCCGCAGGGATGCGGCGGCCGGGCGGGAGACCGGGGCGGACGGGGGCCGGGCTTCGGGGTCGAGAGCCCTTGGGTCCCCGGGGCAGCCGCCTTCGGTCAGCAGGTGCCGGCCGCGCGCTCGCGCACGACCAGGTCGGTACGGCCCGCCGTGGCGTCCAGCCAGACCACCCGGGTCCCCCGGTCGGCCACCGGGGAGTACTGGCCGCCCCGGTTGCAGGACATCCGCTCCGGGGTGCCGCCGGTGAGCGGGAGCTGCCAGAGCTTGGGCAGGTCCGTGTTCCTGGTGCCGCCCGTCACCGGGCGAGCGGCTTCGGCGAAGGTGACGGCCCGGTCGGAGGCGGTGAGGCCGGAGATCCGGCGCGGCTCGGTGCCGGTGCCGAGCCTCGGGCCCGCGGGCAGGAGGTCGCTCACTCCGGAGCCGTCCAGCGCGCCGGAGCGGATCGTGCTGCCCTTCGTCCGGTCGAAGGGGGTCTCGACCCACAGCAGCCGGCCACCGGCCAGTCGGGTGCTGCCGACCTCGGTCCCGGCGGCGGCGTTCGCGTCGTCCACCACGTACTGGGCGACGACCTTGCCGGCGGCGAGCGAGTAGACCGTCGGCGCGCTCACCGTCCGCTCACCGACCTGCCAGCTCTCGGTCCAGGCGAGCAGGCCGTCCCGGAAGGCGAGGGCGGAGGCCCGGTGGCCCTCCGGCAGCGCGATCGGCACCGCCGGGGCGCCGGCGCGGGAGAGCACCGGCCCGCCGCGGCCGGTGGCGTAGTCCGTCATCAGGAAGGCGACGTCCCCACCGGAGACCCGGACATCGCCGAAGTACTGGTTCGCGCCGCGCTGGACGCTGCGCGCCGGGCCACCGTCGAGCGGCCGGGCCAGCACCTCCATGCCCCAACCACCGTCGGCCCCCGGCCCCATCGCCACCCACGCGGCCGTCGTACCGTCGGTCGCGGGCCAGCCGTGCGAGCGGCCGTCCTCCGCGCTGAGCCGGGCGGGCTCGGCGGAGCCGGCGACGGCGCCCGTGTACACGGCCATGCTGCCCTTGGCGCCCTCGCCCGCGGTGGCCGCCACCCAGCGGCCGGCCGCGACGTCCGGTGCCACGCTCTCGGTGGAGAGTTCGCGCAGCAGCGGCCGGCTGTCCACGCCGATCCGGCGCTGCCAGCCGTCCTTGATCCCGTGGGCGTCGAAGGCGCTGGCCACGGTGCGGAGTTGGGCGCGGGAGAGACCGAGGGTGCGGCCCGCGGCGAGCACCGCGTTGCGGGCGTCGACGAAGTCGTCCAGCGGGGTGAGGTACTCGGCCAGCGCGCGGTAGACCAGACGGTCGGCGAGGAGCGGGTCGAGGGTGCGCCGGATGTCCCACAACGCGCCGGAGAAGATGGTGGAGTTGAGGTGCACGCCGCCGTTGTCGACCCCGGCGGGGGCTCCGACGTAGTCGGCGACGGTGGTGCGGCGGTCGTCCAGCCGGCGGCCGGCGCAGGCCTCGGGGGTGCCGGTGCGGCAGAGGTCCTCACCGAGCAGCGCGGCCCTGGGGTCGGTCATCGGCATGCCTCGGCCGGTCACCTCGATGGCGTTGCCGAAGTAGTCGGCGACGGCCTCGTCGAGGGCACCGGACTGGCCGAGTCCGACCAGCTCCGCGGTGTGCTTCACGACGCCGTGCGTCATCTCGTGGCCGGCCACGTCGCGCGCGGCGGAGAACGGGAGGTACTTGCCGCTGCCGCCTCCGTAGACCATCTTCCGGCCGTCCCAGTAGGCGTTGTCCAGGGGCTCGCCGAAGCTGGTGACGTTCACGACGGAGGTGATCGGTCCGCCCTTGCCGTCGATCCCGTCGCGGCCCAGTCGGTCGCGGTAGAAGTCGTACACGGCGGCGGCGTTGAGGTGGGCGTCGGTGGCGCCGCTGGTACCGGTGACGGCCGGGAAGTCGGTGGTCGGCGAGGCGGCGGGGTGGGCGTCGGCGGGCAGGGTGCTGAAGTCCAGCTCGTCGCGACCGGCCGCGTCGTAGGTGGTGACGGTGGCGGGGCGGGTGAGGTCGACGAGCTGGTAGGTGCCGTCCGGGAGTCGGCCGATGTTCACCCGGGCGGGGCGGCCGAGGGCGTCGGGCGCGGTGCCGGTGGCGGGTTCGAGGGCCGGTGCGGCGGCGGCCGCGTCGGGAGAGGTCGCGGCGGCGGATGCCGCGACGCCCGATGCGACGCCCGATGCCGCGGCGCCCGGGACGTCGAGCGGGTACGGGGCGCGTACCTGGTAGGAGAGCGCGACCTCCCCGGTCGAGGCGTCCACGAACACCTCCTGCGCCTTCGCCGCCCACACCGCCGGGTCGCTCCCGCGCACGGTGAAGTGGCGGGCGAGCCGGCCGGCACCGCCGGGCAGCACCACCGGGCCACGGTCCTCGGCCGTCGCGCCGGCGCGGGCCACCGGGTCCTGGACCGCGCCGATCGCGAGCCGTCGCAGCACCTCGTCCGGAACGCTCTGCACGGTCGGGGCGGTGAGTCCGGTGAAGTACTTGCCGCCGGCCGACTCGACCCGCTGTCCATTGCCTTCGCCGACCAGGTGAACCAGGTACCGGGCCCCGAAGACGGGTATGCCGCCGTGCCGCTGCTCGAACCTGACGGTGCGCCGGCCGTCGGCGGCACGCTCCACGCCGGCTTCGACGAGCTGTCCGGGGTCGATCCGGTAGCGGTCCTGATGGGCGGCCAGGTGGGCGCGGGCCGCCTCGGCCGGGTTGTCGCCGGGGGCCGCCTCGGCGAGGCCGGTGACCAGTTGCGGCGCCCCGGTGTCCGACCCGGCGACCAGCCCGGGCACCGGGTCGGCGTCGGCGGACGGTCCCCCGGCCGGTCCGGCGAAGGCGGGTGGCACGGCCACTGCGAGGCCGAGCACGACGGCGATCGCGACACCGAGCAGCTTGGGTCCGGGTGTACGGGAACGGTGATGCACTGCGGTCCTCCCACGGGAAGCGGCCGGCCTGACGGCGTGCCAGGCCATGCGCGGACGGCGGACGCCCGCCCCCACGGCTCGTCCGTTCTCCGGAGCCGGCGGTCCGTCCTGCGGATCAACATAGGCCATCTCTCTGCATATGTCGATCGACTGCATATGCAGACCGACCAATGCGTCCGACCCCGACCGGAGAGCACACCCGGCACCCACCGCCACCGACCGGCCCCATCGCCCCGCCCCACCACCCAGCCACACCACCCAGCCACACCCGAGCAGTTGCCCTTATCGCCACCCCCGCACCGCGCGAATGTCTACAGAAAAGTAGACGAATTAGGGCGACCTTAGTAAGGTGCACCTAAGCTCCCCGGCCGCCGTCCGCACAGCGGTCACGACGCCGCCGAGCACACCCCCGACCCTGACCGCTGGAGCCCGCATGTCCGCCCGTCGTTCCACCGCCGCCACGCTGCTCACCCTCGCCGTGGCGACCGCCGCCCTGGCCGGCTGCTCGCAGAAGAAGGACGACAAGGCCGCTGCCGACGCCGTCAAGGTCAACGCCACCGACACCGCCTGCGAGGTCTCGAGGACCACGTTCCCGGCCGGCCACGTCAGCATCGACATCGCCAACAAGGGATCCAAGGTCACCGAGGTCTACGTCTACGCCGCCGGTGACAAGATCGTCACCGAGCGCGAGAACATCGGCCCCGGCACCAAGGCCACCATCACCGCCGAGATCAAGGCCGGCTCCTACGAGGTCGCCTGCAAGCCCGGCATGGTCGGCGACGGCATCCGCCAGAAGATCACCGTCACCGGCGACGCCTCCGCCGCCCCCACCGACCCCCGCCTGACCGCCGCCGTGGACGCCTACCGCACGTACGCCCAGGAACAGGCCGACGCCACCGTCCCGGCCGTCGAGGCGTTCGCCGCCGCGATCAAGGCCGGCGAGCTGGACAAGGCCAAGTCCCTCTTCGCGCCCTCGCGCATCGGCTGGGAGCGCACCGAGCCGGTCGCCGAGAGCTTCGGCGACGTCGACCCCAAGACCGACACCCGCGAGGACGGCCTGGAGCCCGGCCAGGAGTGGACCGGCTGGCACAAGCTGGAGAAGTCCCTCTGGGAGGACGGGAAGATCGGCGACGACGAGAAGAAGCTCGCCGACCAGCTCGTGGCCGACCTCAAGGACTGGCAGAAGAAGATCCCCGAGGCCGAGATCACCGCCACCAGCATGGCCAACGGCGCCAAGGAACTGCTCGACGAGGTCGCCACCGGCAAGGTCACCGGCGAGGAGGACCGCTACAGCCACACCGACCTCGCCGACTTCGCCGCCAACGTCGAGGGCGCCAAGAAGGCCTACGAACTGCTCAAGCCCGTCGCCGCCGAGAAGGACGCCGACCTCGCCAAGACCCTGGACTCCGAGTTCGCCGCCATCCAGACCCTGCTCGCCAAGTACAAGCAGGCCGACGGCAGCTACACCTCCTACGACAAGGTCACCGACACCGAGCGCAAGACCTTCTCCGACGCCGTCAACTCCCTCGGCGAACCCCTCTCCAAGCTCGCCGCCGCCGTGGTCGTCAAGTAACCACCGGGTCTTCGGACAACAACCGCAGAGCGTCCCACCACAACCTCGATGGAGCCGGCGTGTTCGCCAACTATCTGATCGGCCTGCGCGAAGGACTCGAAGCCAGCCTGGTCGTCTGCATCCTCATCGCCTACCTGGTCAAGACCGGCCGCCGGGAGAAGCTCCCGCCGGTGTGGACCGGCGTCGGCGCCGCCGTGCTGCTCTCGATGGCCTTCGGCGCGGTGCTGCAGTTCGGCTCCTCGCAACTGTCCTTCGAGGCCCAGGAGGCCCTCGGCGGCTCACTGTCGATCATCTCCGTCGGCCTGGTCACCTGGATGGTCTTCTGGATGCGCCGCACCGCGCGCCACCTCAGGAGCGAACTCCAGGGCAAACTCGACGCCGCCCTCGCGATGGGCACCGGCGCACTCGTCGCCACCGCCTTCCTCGCCGTCGGCCGCGAGGGCCTGGAGACCGCCCTGTTCATCTGGACCGCCGTCCAGGCCACCGAGGACGGCTACAACCCGATCATCGGCGCCGCCCTCGGCCTGCTCACCGCCGCCTTCCTCGGCTGGCTGTTCTACCGCGGCGCCCTGAAGATCAACCTCGCCAAGTTCTTCACCTGGACCGGCGCCATGCTCGTCGTCGTCGCCGCCGGCGTCCTCGCCTACGGCGTCCACGACCTCCAGGAGGCCGGCTGGCTGCCCGGCCTCCACACCACCGCCTTCGACATCTCCACCACCGTCCCCAAGGACAGCTGGTACGGCACCCTCCTCAAGGGCGTCTTCAACTTCCAGCCCGACCCCACGGTCCTCCAGATCGTCGTCTGGCTCGCCTACCTCGCACCCACCCTCGCCTACTTCTTCGGTGTCCTCGGCGGCCCCGCCAAGCCCAGCACCCCCAAGCCCACCGGCAGCACCGGCAGCACCGGCACGACCGGCAGCACCGAGGCCCGCCCCACCACCTGACACCACCGCCTGACACCACCGGCCCGCGCCACCCGGCGCACCCACGCCACCCTCACCACGCCCCGCCCGGCAACCCGGGCGGGGCGTCGGCGATCCCGGGCCCGCCGGCCACCCTGCGACCGGGCCGGAGAGGCACGAACAGGCCCGGCCCGGAACGGAGTTCACCGGGACCGGCCCGGCCGGACTCCCCCGGACCCGACGGACAGCCCCCACAGCCCGGACGACCGCCCCACCCAGGGTCCGCCGACAGCACGAGACCCCTGGCCCCGGCCACCTCCGTGAGGTGGCCGGGGCCAGGGGTCGTCGATCCTTACGGACGGATCCGCCGAACGAATCCGTCGGCAGCGGGACGGCGGACCGCCGAGCGCGGCCGGTCCGTCAGACCGCCGCGGCGGGGAGCGGGCGGCGGGCGAGGAGGTCGGAGACCTTGGCCGTCGCGTACAGGGACACCGCGAGGGCGACCACCAGTGCGGCACCGGCGGCGAGGATGCTGCCGGAGAAGACCGCCTTGGGGCTGCCGGCCTCGGTGCGGGCCGAGCCGGCGATGAAGGGCAGCACCAGCAGAACGGCGTGGCCCAGCGCGACCTCGCCCCACACGACCTTGGGGAAGTGGCCGAGGGTCAGGTCGCGCAGCGTGGCCGTGTCGTCGGCGAGGCGGGCGCGGGTGATCCGGGGCATCAGCCAGAACTGGTTGAAGGCGCCCGCGGTCACCAACCCGGCCACCAGCAGGATCTTGACCAGCAGCGCGATGCCGTACCCGGTGGTCCACAACTGCGGGACACTGCCGACGTGCTTCCAGCTCAGCCACAGGCCGGAGACGGTGATCGCACCGACGCAGACCATCGCGACGAGGCCGAAGCGCTGCCACAGCTGGGCCCAGAGCAGCCCGGCGCCGTCGCCGAGGCGGCCGCGGGTACCGGCCAGGGCGACCAGCAGGGCCAGTCCGCCGAGCCAGACCGTGCCGGAGACGATGTGGACCTGATCGAGCACGAGGTCGAGCCAGCGGTCGAAGGCGGTCGGGGTGGTCGTGGGCACGGCGGCGACCAGCGTGACGGCGATCGCCGCGGGCAGCGCGGCGAGGACCACACGGTCGGCGTGCCGGCGGACCGCCGGGACGAACAGGGCGACCATCACGGCCGCGGTCGCGACGAGAACGATGTGCTGCACGAGATAGACCGTGCCCTGGGCGATCCAGGCGCCCTTGGCGGCCGGGGCGCGGAGGAAGTGCCAGATCCGGTCGGGGGCCAGGGCGTCTCCGAAGGGCATCCCCTTGCCGGAGCGGGCGACGCGGGCGGCGAGCTGGAAGTAACCGGCGACCAGCAGCACCACACCCGCCCAGGCGACGAAGGCCGCCGATCTGGATCTCAGCACCGCGGCGTCGGGCCCGGCTCCGTTGCGCTCGGCGTTCCTGAGCGCGGGACGCACCGCGGCGGCGTATCCGACGGTGGCGCCGATGGCACCGCTGAGGCCGATGAAGTAACCGGTCTTGGTGAGGATCCGCCAGGTCTGGGGCATGGTGTATCCGGCCGTGTCCGCGGCCAGCATCAGGCTGTTCATGAGGGAAGGCTAACCTCACAAAGGTTAGCCTTCCCTTACTTTTTACGGACTGATTGTTCTACTGGAATCAAGCCGTTATGCCCCGGGGAGACGTCCGGGAACAGTCGGACGCGAACCGTCCCCCACGGCCCTGACCTGGGCGTTCCGGCACCCGGACCGCTCAGGCGGGCCGGGGACCGGCCGTCGACGCCCGCCCCCCGCCCGAGGCCTCGCCCAGCCCGCCGGCCCCTCGGGCGGCGGCCGCGCACACGCGCCGGAGCAGCGAGTTGAGCTCGACGCGCTGACCCCTCGTCAGTGCGGCGAGCAGGCCGTCCTGCGCGGCGGCGGCGTCGGAGTGGAGCAGGTCCAGCGCGGCCCGGCCCGGGTCGGTGATCGCCAGCAGTTCCTGGCGACCCCCGATGTGGACCACCGTCGACTGCAGCAGGCCCCGGGAGAGCAGGTCGTCGAGCGCCCGGTGCGCGTCCGCTCCCGACATGGCGAGCCGTTCCACGAGATCGCGTCGGCCGTGCGGCCCCAGAGTGGCCAGGGTCGACAGCAGCGACTGGTGGGCCGGGGTCAGTCCGCGGTGCTCCAGCCGCTCCGCGAGCAGGCGGTCGACGGCACGGCCGGCCTCCGAGAGGAGGTAGACGGTCTGCTCGAACGGACTCGAGGATCCCTTCCGTCCGTCGTACAAACCGTTCCCCATCGTCGAGAGCGTGCGACGTCCCGCTGCCGGGACGGTGAGCCGAGGCTCACCATATCCGCGCTTCCGAGCATTGGTCTACATCGATGTCGTCACATCGGTCACCGGCCGACGAGCGCCTCCGCCGCGTATTCGACGTACTCGTGCAGGCCGTACGCCAGGCCCAGCGCCAGCCCGGTCGCGGTCACCACAGCGGTGACGAGCCCGGCGGCGGCGAGCCGCGGGCGCCGCCCCTCCGGTCCGGCCGGCGCCGGTTCCAGCAGGGCCCGGACCCGCAGGGGCACCGGCCCCGTGCTCACGGACAGCGGCCGGACGGCGGGCGCGCCGGGTCCGGCCGCGCCGACCAGGGCGGCGCGGGCGATCGCGGTCGCGGCGAGCCTCCGGTCGGACACCGAGCGGGCGGCCGCCTCGTCGGCCCACCGCTCGAGGTGGAACTCCAGGCCGGTGCGCAGCCGTGCGAGGGCCGGGTGGACGGCGGCGGCGAGGTCGGCGGCCACCGAGAACAGGTGGTGGCGCCCGCGGAGGTGGGCCCGCTCGTGCGCGAGCAGGACCGCGCGCTCCGGCGCCGCCAGAGATTCGAGCATGCCCTCCGTCACGACCACGCGACCGGCCCGCCCCCGGTGGCCCGGCAAGGCGAAGGCCTCCGCCTCCGCTCCCGGTACGACGAGCACATCGCCCTCCGCCGTCGCCCCGGCGGTCAGCCGCCACGCCCGCGACAGCACGGCGCGGTGGCGGCGCACGGCCCGTACCAGCCGGACGGCCTGTACGACGAGCACTGCCCCGGCGACGCCCGCGACGGGAAGCACCGCCGGCCAGTGCCTGGTCACCCCGGTGAGCGGCAGCTGTTCGAGGCCCGCCAGGAACGGCACGTGGAGGAGGGCGACCAGCACCGCGACGGTGCCGCCCGCCAGCAGGGCCGCCGCGCCGGCGAGGGCCAGGGCGGCTTCGCGCGGCGCGAGCAGCCGTGCGAGCCGGGACGCCGCGGGCACGGCGGCCCAGGGCAGCAGAACGGCCAGGGCGACGACCACCAGGACCGGCGTCATCCCTCGTCCGCCCGCTCCGCGTCCTCCGCCGCGGCGTCCTCCGCCGCAGCCGATTCCTCAGCCGCGTCCCCAGCCAAGTCCTCCGCCACCGGGTCCTGTTCGCCCTCGGCGGCGAGCAGCAGGCTTCGCAGCACGTCCTCGTCGTCCGCGGACAGGGAGGACACGAACCGCTTCAGGACGAGATCCCGCTGCGGTTCCTTCTCAAGCTCCCGGCGCATCCGCCCCGCGGCCAGACCGGCGGCGTCCGCCACCGGCGCGTAGGCGAAGGAACGCCCCGGGCGCGTCCGGTCGAGCGTGCCCTTCTCGTGCAGACGGGCGAGGATCGTCGCCACGGTCGTCCGGGCGAGGTCCTGCCGCAGCGCGCCCTTCACCTCCTGGGCGGTCATCGGCTCGGCCGACGCCCACAGCACCGCCAGGACGTCCGCGACCAGCTCCCCGTGCGGACGCCTCGCCTCCTGCCTGCCCCTCACCATCTCGCTCCCTGTTCCCGCCCTGTTCCGACGCGCTCGACCGGCACCCCAGCCCACCGGCAAGGCCGACGGCCCCGGCCGCCCGGACCGGCACGGCGAAGACAGCGCGCGTCCGGTGTGGGTGAGGTGTGCCCGGTCGACTCTACGCGGACCGTCGGCGCACGCCGCAAGCCAGTCGGCCCCGGCCGCGACCGGCCGCGGCGGCGACCGGCTCCGGCCGGACCAGGTGGTCCGGGTGGACCAGGTGGTCCGGGTGGGCGGCAACGCGGGGCGGGCGGTTCACACGCGGACCGCGCCGGGGCGGTGCTCCGCGCAGAACCACCCCCCGGGATAGAGCCGGGCGCCCCGTCCGCAGGCCGCTCCCCGGCCCGCCGAACAGGCCTCGCGCCGGACCGGGGCGAGCTCCGGGCGCAGGATCCGCGCGGGAGCGGCCGTCGGCTCGGGGAACCAGATCGCCTCGCCGCTGTCCCGCACCTTCAGGGTCGCGAACTGCCGCTGCCGCCGCACGGCCCGGTCGGCCCGGTCGGCCCGGTCGACGGCGCAGCGGGTGTCCCGACGGGAGTGGGAGCGCGGACCGAAGGCGGTGGAGCGGTGTGCCGCCGGTCCCCGGTCGACGGCATCGGCATCGGCATCGACATCGGCATCCGACTCGTCGGCCGGTGTGAGCGTGCCACCGCTGTCGAGAAAGGCCTCGCGGTCCTCGGCCGAGGACCAGAAACGGTGCACACCCCGGGCCGCCCGCACGGTGAGCGGCACGCAGCGCCCGGCGGCGATGTCGCGGACGAGGTCGTCGAACTGCCGCGGCCGCGGCCCCCACCGCGCGTGGCGGCGCCCGCAACTGCCCTGCCTGCGGACGGGACACGGTGTCGGCATGCGGTCGCAGAGTTCCAGGGTGAGGGCCCGCACGCCGCCGCGGACCAGCAGGTCGCGCTCCGCGCGCACGGCGGCCGCGGGCAGGTCGTCCGTCCTCGTCCAGTGGACCGCGTCGATCAGCGGGGACCGCGGGTCCACCGTGTGCCAGACCGCCGTGATGCCGTCGGCCCGGGCGGCGGCGTCACGGCTGCGGGCGCTCGCTGCGGAAAGGTACGACACCTGTGGTTCGAACCCGTACCGCTGTCCACCGGCGCCGGTGACCAGGACGTCGGTGCGCCGCCTGCCGGTCGGGTCGACCGCCCCCACCTCGGCGGTGTGGCCGGCGCTCTCGGCCGCGCGGACGTACCGCTCCCGGTAGGCCTCGCGCACATCGCTCCCGCCGGACGGGCGGCGGTGCGGATTGTGGTGCGCGGCGATCCGCAGGCCCTGCCGCTCGAAGACGTACATCCAGGCCCGGGCACCGCGGGCGGCCCGGCAGTCCGGGCAGTGGAGTCCGCGCTGGTCGACCGGCCTGCGGTCACCGATCAGCCGCTCCCACAGGCCGGGGTGCGCGGGGTGCCCGAGGTCGTCGCGGTCCAGGTCGAGGGGGGCATTGACGAGAGCACAGAAAACGGGGTTGCGTTTGGAGGTTTCGCTGTCGAAATCATCCATGGCATCTCTTTCTCTGCCTTCGGCTACCGGGGTAGGCTCGGGTGAAAGGGTCCGCTGCTGCCATTCCAACGCGCGAACACCCTCGGGACTCCCGGATTTCGATCTCCCGCCGACAATCGGCCTGATGTGCGCGGGGGTTCGCCGTGGATTCGTCGGGGATTCGGTTGCCCGATCCGCTCCGGTCCCGGGAATGCGGTAATTCCCCGTACTTGCCCGATATTCACCGCGCCGGAAATCGGCCACCCCGGCCACGCCTGCCACCCCTGCCACCACGGTGAACGGGCACGGCCGCAACCCGTCGTCGAGTAGTCCTCCCGACGGAGGGCGGATCCGACCGCGGGGTGACGGACGGCACCGGCCCCCGCCCGTATCGTCGGAGGCATGAGCCGAGCCCTGCATCTCTCCGGCTACCTGCTGGCCTTCGACACCCGGTCCCAGTCCCTCCAGGACCGCACCCGTGCCGGTTTCCTGGTCCGTGCCGCCACCCTGGCCGAACTCGCCCACCGGGGCGCCCTCGCCGAGGACGGATCGGGGCATGTCCGGGTCCTCTCCGCCGACCCCACGGGGGACGGCGTCCTGGACGCGCTGCTCGCCGAGGCGGGCGGCACGTCACGCAGTTGGAAGGCCTGGATCCGGCGCGACCGCGAGGACACCCTGGACGCCGTCGAGCAGCGACTCGCGATGCTCGGCGTGCTGACCGTCTCGGACCGCGCCCCCCACGGCCCGGTCGTACCGCGGCGGCCGGTGGCGATGGACGACCCGCGCGAGGCGCTGGACCTCCAGGCGCGGGTGGCGGAGCTGGTCCGCGGCGGCACCCCGGCCGCCGAGGCTCCGTTCGCGGACGCGGTACTCGCCGCCCTGGCCGCCCACGGGCACCTGCGACTGGTGCTCTCCCGCCACGACCGGAAGGCGCACGCCGACCGCGTCACCGCCCTCACCGACCGCCTCGCCAGCACCGCGCCCGGCCTGGCCCGCGCGGTGTCCGGGCTGAACCTGACGATGATCGCCGCCCAGGGCGGCATGGGCGGCGGCTGACCGACCGCGGCGGCACAGGGGTGGCAGTGCGGTCGCCACCGATGGCGCGGGTGACGCTGCCGTCGGTCCGGCCGAGGGCGCGCCGGTCGCACGTGATGCCGTAGGCCACGGGCGAACCGCTCCCGGTGCGGGCCGGCGTTCCTGGTCCGGCCGACGGTAGGTCGCGCGCCCCCGCCCGCTCGCCTCCTCGCCCACTCGTCCACTCACCCGCATGTAGGACGTGCCACTGGAAGGCAGGGGAAAACCGCTCGCGAGCGCCGGGACGACGGCGCCGCCCGCCCGTGGCCGGAGGACCGGTCCGTCCTGTGCTGGTGGCTGCCCACGTTCTGGGGTGCCCCCGAGGATCCGGAGCCGGACCCGGGCCGGTCGGTGCTGATCGACGTGGGTGGGGTCCGCGACGAGCGGGGCCTCCATGCGGTCCTGCAGCGGGAGCTCGGCTTCCCTTCGTTCTACGGCAGGAACTGGAACGCCTTCCGGGACGCGGTCACGGCCTGGTCGTCCTCCCCGCCGAGCTCCGGTTCACCGGCTGGACCGCCCTGGAGCGCCGTGTCCCGCGTTCGGCTGCCGCACTGCGGGAGCAGCTGGAGCGGTACCGGGATGCCTTCGGACGCTGCGTCGTCCACTACGACGGCGTGCCCGGCGGATCGCACGAAACCGGTGCGGGTCCGCCCGCCGGGTGCGGGGGCGCCGAGGACGACTGAGGCCCGGTCCGCAGGTCCGCGTCAATCTCCTCAGGGCGTTCCGGCGTCGGACAGCCTCCGCCCGTCGCCACAAAGCCACAGGTCAGGCGGGTGGTTCGGGCACCCGGCGGCCGGCCGCGGGCGGCGTGGCGTGCGTCTCATCACAGGCGCGGCCAAGTTCGTTTCCGTCTCAATGTGGTGGGATGTGCGCACACAAGGTGATGACCGTTGGACAGGGGGTGTTCCATGCGGAACGGACTGTTCGGGCTCGGGCCCGATGCGGGGGCTGCGGATCTGGTGGCCGTGGGGCTGGTCCGGCTGGCCGTGGAGGAGCGGCTGGGGCTCGCGGAGGGCGCGCCGCCGTGGCTGGGGCAGATGCGGGCCGCCTCGTTCGCGGACGCCTGGCTGGCGTTCGCCGACCCGGCCGCGCCGGGGCTGCGGGTGCCCGCCGAGACGGTGTTGCGGGCGGTGGTGCTGCGGGCGGGCGAGCTGGCGCTCCGGCGCGAGGACGGGGACGGTCCGGCGGCGCTGGAGCGGCTGGGGCGGGAGTCGGCCGGGGCCCGGGAGTGGGCGGACCTCACGGAGGTCTCGCACCCGGCCGAGCCGGACGCGCTCGTGCTGGTCTGGTACGGGGTGAAGACGGCGATGGCCGGTGCCGATCCGGTGGCGGCGGCCGAACGGGAGACCCTCGGCGCCTGCATCCTCGACCGTGCCCGGGCCTACGTCCGTGAGCACCGACGCCGCCAGGACATGCTCGCGCTCGTCCTGGCCTGCGCCCGTTCGGCGGCGACGACGCTCACGGATCTCAGCGACGGCGACCGGGACCGGGCGCTGGCGGTCCTCGACGAGCACGCCGCACGGCACATGGCGCCCGGCGCCCCGGTGCCGCTGTGGGTCCCGGGACGGCCGGGCCAGCTCGCGGGCTGAGCGGGGCGCGGCAGGTGAGCCCTGCCGGACGCCGGGCACAGGACGCCCGACGTCGGACGCCGGACGCAGGCCCCGGGGCTCAGGCGCCGAACGCAGGCCCCGGGACTCAGGCGCCGGCGCCGCGCGCGAAGGCGTACTGCTCCTCGGTGACCGGCTCCAGCCAGGTGGTCTCCGGGCTGCCGTCCTCGGTGCCCTCCCACGTGGCCAGGTGTTCCATGGAGCCGTCCGGCGCCGCGCCGTGCCAGTGCTCCTCCCCCGGCGGGCAGACCACCAGTTCGCCCGGCCGGGCCGCGAAGACCGCGCCGTCGCGGGTGCCGATCAGGGCGGTCCCGGAGACCACGTGCAGGCTCTGGCCCAGCGCATGGGAGTGCCAGTGGGTGCGTGCCCCGGGCGCGAAGCGGACCAGGTTGGCGCGCTTCCGGGACGGCACCCCACCGGGATGGACCACGTCCCACCACACCTCGCCGGTGAACCACGCGGCCGGGGCCCTGCCGGTGGCCGCGGGCCGGGCGAACTCCATGATCATGTTCTCCAGAGGGGCGTGCCGAAGGTAATCCGCCGTTCGCACCGCCGTCGTCCGCACCCGCCGCCGGTCGCGCCACGACGCTCGCACGCCGCAAGGCCGCCGAAAAGGGGACACCTCCGTCACCCGCCGTTTTCACCGGGGGAGAAAACTCTCCCTCCCACCGGACTTGCCGCAGGCACCGGCGCCCGGGCACGCTGCTCGCTGCTCCCTGTGCTCGCCGTGCTTGCTGTGCCGCTCTGCTAGCTGCCGATCCCGTCCCCGGCATGGGCGGCCGCTGCCAGACTGGGGGCGTGAGCACCCCAGGCAGCCGCCCGAAGGAACTCGGCGCTTTCCTCCGCACCCGCCGGGCCGAGCTGACCCCCCGACAGGTCGGGCTGCCGTCCGACGGCGCGCCGAGGCGGGTCGCGGGGCTGCGCCGCGCGGAGGTCGCGCGACTGGCGTCGATCAGCACCGACTACTACACCCGCATCGAGCAGGGCCGGATGCCCGCCTCCACCCCCGTTCTGGAGGCCCTCGCCCGGGCCCTGCGCCTCTCCCCCGACCAACGGGCCTATCTGCTCGGCCTGGCCGGACGGCCGCCGGCCGATCCCCCGGCCCGCGCCACGGCGGAGGTCACCGAGCACAATCGCCGGCTGCTCGCCCAGCTCGCCACCGGACCGGCCCTCGTCCTGACCCGCACCATGGACGTGCTCGCCTGGAACCCTCCGGCCGCCGCACTGCTCACCGACTTCGGCCGCCACCCGGCCCGGGACCGCAACTACGTGTGGCTGCTCTTCAACGACCCGGTGCTGCGCTCCCGCTACCGCGACTGGGCGGACGGCGCCCGCGGCTGCGTGGCCCATCTGCGGATGCACTCGGCCCGCCGCCCGGACGACCCGCGGCTGCACCGGCTGCTCGCGCGGATGGCCGACCACGTCGACTTCCAGCGCTGGTGGCAGGCCCGCGAGGTCGCCGTCCAGGCGTCCGGGAACAAGCGGTTCCGGCACCCGCTGGTCGGTGACCTCACCCTGGACTGGGACACCCTGACCAGCGCCACGGCGCCGGACCAGCACATCGTGGTCTGGACCGCCGAGCCCGGCAGCGCCTCCGAGGACCGGCTGCACGCCCTCGCCGCGCGCGGCGGGGTCACCGCATCCCAGAATCCGGCCGCTCCCCCGAACCCTGCCACTTCCCCGAATCCGGCCACTTCCCCGAATCCGGCCGCTCCCCCGCGTCCGGCCGCTTCCCCCGACCCCGGCCACTCCCTCGATCCCGCCCACTGACACGCGCCACGCCGCGCCCGGACCGGCCCGAGGCGCACCGCCGCCCCGGCCGGGGTGCCCGGCCGGGGCGGTGGCGGCTGCCCGGTCAGCCCTGGGGGCAGCGCTTCCACGCGAAGTGGTAGACGGTGTTGATGCTGCCGTCGGTGGAGTCCATCGTCATGAAGCTGGTGGTCCTGGTCGGGTCCGAGCTGCCGGCGGCCACCCGGAGCTCGGTGTTGATGTTGAAGTTGCGCAGTTCGCCGCACGGCGCCCAGACCAGGGCCTCGACCGCGACGGTGTCGGTCGCCTGCCAGCTGTCGTCGAGTGCGCCGCTGAAGCTGTGACTGGAGTAGGTGGTCTGCGGCGACCCCTGGAAGTAGTAGTTGGCACGCTGGACGGCGGTCGCGCCCTTCTCCAGGTGGGCGAAGCCCCGGTAGTCGGCGGCGGCGACGGCGTACGTGAAGCCCTGCGGGACGTGCACGTTCAGGTTGAGCTGACAGTTCTTGCGGAAGTCCGTCGGCTTGGAGCCGAGGCCGACCTGCGCCACGTAGTTGCTGTAGGTGACCGTGAACGCGGTGTTGTCCGGGGACACGGCGACCGCGGCCGTCCCGGCCGGGCAGCCGGAGCCGTTCACGGTGGCCACGGAGATGACGATCTTGTCCGGCGGCGGGGTGTCCCACCCGGTGGCGAAGGCGGTACCGGCGCTGCCGACCGTGCCGGCGAGGGCCGTGCCGAGCAGGGCCGCGGCGGCGGAGCCGGCGGCCAGGGTGCGAAGGGACATGGGCGATTCCTCCCTCTCGCCCGTCGGCTCCGGGCCGCACCCCCTCGTGCGGGACCACCGACGAGCTTGACGCGTCCATGTCAGCACGTGCTTCCGGCCCCGTACAGCGGCGCGGCAGAGCGCACACCGGGGCGCCCTGGCGGACGCCTCCCGCCCGGCGCGCGCGGTACGCCCCGGGGCGCGCGCCACCCGCACGCCCGTCGGACCAATCGCCCGTCGGACCAATCGCCCGTCGGGCCACTCGCCTCGCGGACCACTCGCCTTCGCGCCCGGGCACCGGTCGCCCCGGCCCTGCCGCCGCCCGGCCCGGCCGGGTCTGGCCTGGCCGGTCCGACGGCAGGAGCCGTCGTCACGCTCCGGTGTCGCCCCCGATCGACAGCACCTCGGCGGTGGTCCGACCGCCGGGAGCGTCGTACTCGACGGTCTCGCCGACCCTGCGGCCGAGCAGGACCTGACCGAGCGGGCTGTCGTCGGTCACCAGCTCCGGGTCCAGCTCCTCGGCCAGTTCGCCGATCCGCACGGTCAACTCGGCGGCGTCCGCGAAGCGGAGAGTCACCGTGCTGCCGACGCCGACCGTCTCGGTGCTCGGCGCACCGGCGACCGCCGCCTCACGCAGGCGGCCCTCGATCACGATGATCCGGTCGTCCAACCGGTCGAGAATGTCGGCCCGTTGCAGTTCGTCGGCCTGGTCGGCCCGGTCGCCGACCTCCTCGCCGCCCCGCAGCGTGGCGGCGACGGCCTCGCGCTCCGTGCGCAGGTCGGCCAGGTCCCGCTCCAGCGCGGCACGGCCGGCGTCGCTGATGGGTTCGGGTACACCGGTCATTCCGGCCTCCCTGGTCGAGCCGCCCGATCGGGCGGCACAGGCTGATTCCGGCAATCCGAACATAACAGGACTCCTCGGTGCCCGGCTCGGCGACAAGGTCGCCCCTGATCGGTAACGACTTGCCCGTCCGTCTTCCCGCACCCGTCGGATGATCGGTAGAACAGCCGTACCACCACCTCCGAGGCAGGGAACCAGCCAGGATGAGCACCAACGGCCCCACCGGGTACGGCCAGAACGAGAACCCGTACGACGGGTCCAACCCCTACGGACAGCAGAACCCCTACGGCGGTCAGCAGCCCCCGTCGGGCCAGCAGCCTCCCTGCGGCCAGCAGGCGCCGTACGACCAGCAGGCGTACATGCAGGAGGCCCCGTACGGGCAGCCGGGCTACGGCGTCCCCCCGCAGCAGCCCTACGGCCAGCAGCCGCAGGCCGGTCTGCCGCACTGGCTCGGCCAGCCCGTCGGGTACGGCGGCGCCCCGGTGCCCGGCTCCCGTCAGCTCGCGCCGATCGGCGAGCGGCTGGTCGCCCGGCTGATCGACGTCGCCGTGCTCATCGTCCCGACCCTGCTGGTCTTCGCGGCCCTCGGCGCCTCGATCCTCTACTACGTCGTGGCTGGCCTGCTCTCGTTCGGCTACGAGGCGGCGATGCTGCTCACCCAGGGCGGCCAGACGGTCGGCAAGAAGGTGATGAAGCTGCGGGTCGTGGACCTCGGGCACGGCGGGAAGCCGGCCGAGAACGCGCTGCTGACCCGCGCCGCCGTGTACACGCTGCCCAACGCGGTCTACTGCATCGGCTCCCTCTTCGCGCTCGTCAACGTCCTGTGGCCGCTGTGGGACAAGCCGCTCCAGCAGGCCCTGCACGACAAGGCGGCCAAGACCGTGGTGGTCAAGGAGTCCTGAGCCGCGGCGTCCCGCGGCATCCCGCGGACGCCCCCGGCCGGAGGTCGGGACGGGCACCGGACCGGTCCTCGTCCGGTGGCCCGCCCGACGTCCGGTCGCGGAACCACCTGCCGACGTCCGGCCCCGGAACCACCTGCCCGACGTCCGGTCCCGGTGCGATCCACCACCGGACCCGGGGCCCTCGGTAGGTGACGCCGCGTCGGACCGGCGGCCCGGACGGCGGTCCGTGGACACAGCTCGGCCCGGAACGTCAACATTTACATTCCTCCCGCGTCCTCGCATAGTGGCAGGCCGAACCCGAGAGGAGCGCTGCCTTGCCGCAGGTCGAGGACAACGTGGTACACCAAGTGGAGCTGGAGCGGGCGGAGGTGGCCGCCGTCGTGGCGCTGTTCGACGAGCGGCTCGCCGACACCCGGGCGCGGCTCGTCGGGACACTCGCCGAGCAGCCGGACGGCGCCACCGAGGCGTACGAGAGGGACCTGGCCGCCGAACAGCTCGCCCGGGAGGTGCGGCGCCTCGAAGGGGCCGAGGGCGGCCTGGTGTTCGGCCGGATCGACCTGGCCGACGGCACGGCGCTGCGGATCGGCCGGCTGAGCCTCCAGCGCGAGGAGGACGAACTGCCCGCCCTGGTCGACTGGCGCGCCGACGCCGCCCGCGCGTTCTACGAGGCGACGCCCGTGCATCCGATGGGGCTGCGCCGGCGCCGCCACCTGCGGCTGACGGAGCGCACGGTGGTCGGGGTGAGCGACGAGCTGCTCGACGGTTCCGAACCCACCGCGGAGGACGTGGTCGGCGACGGCCCGCTCGCGGCAGCGCTCCAGGCCCGCCGGACCGGCCGGATGGGCACCGCGGTGGCCACCCTCCAGACCGAGCAGGACGCGATCGTCCGCTCCCAGCACCGCGGCGTCACCGTGGTCCAGGGCGGCCCCGGCACCGGGAAGACGGTGGTCGCACTGCACCGCGCCGCCTACGTGCTCTACGCCTTCCCGAAGGCCGCCGAGCGGGGCGTGCTGGTACTGGGGCCCAACGCCCGTTTCCTGGACTACATTTCGCAGGTGCTGCCGTCGCTCGGCGAGAGCGAGGTCGTGCTCGCGACCTGCGCCGAACTGGCCGCTCCGGACCGGTACCACGCGACCGGACGGGCGGCGGACCGGAACGGCGCGACGGACCGCGCGACGGGACGGGCGGCCGACCGGGACCGTGCGACGGACCGGACGAGCGGGACCGCCGCGGCGGGGCCCGGCGCCGCCGTCGAGCGGCCGGAGGCGGCCAGACTCAAGGGCGACGTCGCGCTGGTCGGCGCCCTGGCCGCGACGGTGCGCGAACGGCAGGCCCCCGGTGGTGAGTTCGCCGTGCGGGTCGGACAGGACGACGTCCGTCTGGGCGAGGCGGAGGTCGCCCGGACCCGTGACGCCGCACTGCTGGGCGGGCTCCCGCACCACCGGGCGCGCGGGCTGTTCAAGGAGATGCTGGTCGACGCGGTGACCAGGAACCTGGCGCTCGAGGCCGCCGAGACACTGGAGCGGATCGACGCCGAGGTGGCCGAGCTGACCGGCCTCGACCTCGACCGGGCCACGGCGGCCGACCTGCGCAACCTGGGCATCGAGGCCGATCCGGGGGCCGGCGGGGCGGAGTTCGACGCGGACGCGATGCGGGCGGCCCTGCTCGACGACGACCTGGTCGAGCGCACGGTCGAGGGGCTGTGGCCGCACCTCGCACCCGCCGAGGTCGTGGACGCCCTGCTCGGGGACCTCGGCACGCTGGCCGCGCGGCTGCCGGGGTTCACCGCCCAGGAGCACCGCGTCCTGCTGCGGACCCCGGGCTCGCCCTGGACCGACGCGGACCTGCCGCTGCTGGACGAGGCGGCCGCGCTGCTGGACGGCCCGCCCGCACGGACCTTCGGCCACGTGGTGGTGGACGAGGCGCAGGAGTTCACCGCGCTCCAGTGGCGCACGGTCCTGCGCCGGTGCCCGGCCCGGTCGATGACCCTGGTCGGCGACTTCGCCCAGGCCGGCCCGGCCACGACGGCGCGCGGCTGGCACGAGGCGCTGGACCCGCACCTCGGCGGCCGGTTCGACCTGCGCACCCTGACCGTCAGCTACCGGACCACCGAGGAGATCCTCGCCACCACCCGCGAGCTGCTGGCCCGGATCGCGCCGGACCAGGCCCCGATCGGCTCGATCCGGCACGGCGAGGAGCCCCGCAGCCGCGACACCTCGGCCGCCGGACTGACGGACACGCTGCTCGCCGAACTGCGCGAGCAGTCGGCCGCCCACCCCGGCGAACTCATCGGCGTGGTCTGCCCGGACGGCTCGGTGGAGGCGCTGACGGCGGCGGGCGCGGACCGGTACGCCCGGCTCGTCCCGGCCTCCGAGGCCCGCGGCCTGGAGTTCGACACCGCCGTCGTGCTCGACCCCGGGGCGATCGCCTCGGCCCGGTCCGGCGGCGACCGCGACCTGTACGTCGCGCTCACCCGGGCCACCAAGCGGCTGTGCACGATCGTGGTGCGCGGGGACTGACCTGGCCTCCGGGCCCCGGGGGTGGCGGGCGGGTCACCCGCCACCCCCGGGTTCCCGGGACCCCGTCCCCGGTCAGGCGCGGTAGGCGAGCAGCCCCATCATCCCGGCCTCGCCGTGGTAGGCGTTGTGGCAGTGCGTCATCCACCGCCCCGGGTTGTCCGCCTCGAAGTCGCAGACCACTGTCCGCCCGGGCAGCACGATCACGGTGTCCTTGCGCGGGCCGTCGTCACCCACCTGGAAGGTGTGGCCGTGCAGGTGCATGGGGTGCCACATGTCGGTGCGGTTGACGAACTCCAGCCGCACCCGCTCGCCGGCGCCGACCAGGAACGGGCGCGCGGCCGGGTCGGCCATGTCGAAGCGACGGCCGTTCAGCGCCCAGTCGTACTTCGCCATCCCGCCGGTCAGTTCGATCCGGTGGGTGCGGTCGGGCGTCCGCCGCGGCAGTCCCGCCTCGTCCGCCGCCTTCAGGTCGGTTGCGGCGAGCAGCCGGCCGTTCAGCTCGGCGGGGCGGAACCCGGCGGCCGGCGCCTCGCCCGCACCCGTGCGGACCAGGGCCCGCCCGGCGGCGTCCTTCCCCTCGGCGAGCGCGGTCAGCGGGAAGACGCCGTCCTGGAGGGTGACCAGGACGTCGTAGCGTTCACCCATCCCGACCAGCAGGGCGTCCACCTCCTCGTGGCGGACCGGGTAGCCGTCGGTGTGGGTCACGGTCAGCCGGTGGCCGCCCAGGGCGAGGCGGTAGGCGGTGTCGGCGCCCGCGTTGACGATCCGCAGCCGCATCCGCCGGCCCGGTGCCGACCGGTACACCTCGGGGTCGGCGGCGATCCGGCCGTTCACCAGGTGGTGCGGGTGACGGACGTCCCCGGCGTCGCCGCCGAGCAGTGGGCTGGTGGCGCCCATCAGCATGAACGACCCGCTGCCGCCACTGCCGTTGGCGGACATGCTCTGACCCGCCATGCTGTGTCCACCCATGTCGTGGCCACCGGAGCCACCACCCCCGCCCATCCCCTTGCGGAGCTCGGCGAAGGCCTGGTCCGGCGTGCCGGTGACACCGTCCAGCCAGTCGTCCAGCACGACCACCCACTCCTCGTCGTACCCGAGCGGCTCGTTCGGGTCCTCGACGATCAGCGGCGCGTACAGGCCCCGGTCGAGCTGCACCCCGACGTGCGGGTGGAACCAGTAGGTGCCCGGCCGGTCGGTGACGAAGCGGTAGGCGAAGCTGCCGCCCGGCGCGACCGGCCGCATGGTGACCGGGGGCACGCCGTCCATGTCGTTGCGCAGCGCGAGGCCGTGCCAGTGGAGGGAGGTCGGGTCGGGCAGGTGGTTGTTGAGGGTGGCGACCAGGGTGTCCCCCGCCGTGGTGCGGACCGGGGTGCCCGGGAGGGCCCCGAAGGTCCAGGTCCGGGCGGTGGTTCCGCCGCCCAGGTCGACGGTGTCGGCCGTCGCGGTGACGGTCACGGGACGCTCCCGGCCGGTGCCGCCCCGGGCGGCCTCCGCCCGGGCGACGGGGCTGCCGGAGGGCTCGACGAGCGGCGGCGGCGCGAGACGGTCCGAACAGGCGGCGAGCAGGCCGGCGCCGGCGGCGCCGAGGCCGGCGAGCAGGAGGGAACGACGATTGACGGTGAACTCGGGCATGAGGTCTCTCGGTTGTGTGCGCGCGTGGCGGCACGGCTGTCGCCCGTGCCGGTGGACGGGACCGCTCGGCGGCGGGGCGGAAGCTTCCGGCTCCCGGCCGCCGAGGGGCGCCTATCTGCGCGCGACGGAGAGAACGTCGAGGTCGGGGGGCGGGGCGCCCGGCCAGGGCAGGCCGGGGTGGGCGAGGGCCGGACGCGGCGCCGGGTCGGGGTGGCCGGGTGCGGCGAGGGCGACGGCGGGCGGGGCGGCGGGGGCCGCGCCGCGCACGGGCACGGTCGAGGAGCAGACCCGGTGTTCGGCGCAGGCCCGGACGGGGTCACTGACGACGGCAGCGCCGTGTGCCACCTGGCCGTGCGCCGCGTTACCGGGCGCCGCGTGATCGTGTGCCACCGCGCCGTGTGCCACGACAGCGGGGGCGTGCGAGGTCGGCACCACTCCCGCCGGCAGGCTGTGGTGGCCGATCAGCCCGAGGGCCGTCAGCACGAGCACCACGACGGCCGCCCCCGTCCACCGCCGGCGGTTCCGGTCCGGACGCCCGGCCACCCCGCTACGGGCGGCGGGCCCGCGGAGGGAGACTTCGGCGTCCGGGCGGCGGCACATGGCCGTCACCATACCCCACCCCGGTATATGAGCGCCGTAAGTCCGACCCACGGATTCCCGCGACTCTCAGGCGCTCTCCGCCGACCAGGTCACCATCGGCGGACGGACCGCCGCACACAGCGGCAACCCCTTGACGTCCGTCAGCCCGAGCCGGCCCACCAGCCGCCCGGCAGCCACCGCCTCCTCGAGCACCCGCCCGTCCACCCCGTCGAACATCAGCTTCGCCCGCCGGAACATGGTGAACCCCTCGTCCGGGTCGACGTTCCCCCACACCAGGTAGACGAACCGCTGCCCCGGCCGCCCCTGGATGTAGGGGCCCTTGAGGTCGATCCCCTCACCCAGCGGGCTCGCCGTGCACTCCAGCGTCCAGGTGGCCGAGGCCGCGTCGCCGGGGTGGAGGCCGATCAACTCCCCGGGCCGCTCGCGCCGCTGCACGGCCACCTGCACGTCGAGGAGATCGGGAGCCCCCGGCCCGCCGGGGCAGGTACGGCCGGGAAGGTCGACTGCTTCGATTCGGATCTGCACGGAGACAGTCTCCCCGCCCCACCCTCCCCCGCGCATCTTCCATCGGAAGGGACTTCCGGAAGCCAGCCTCCCGACCGGAGGTGAGCGCTCGTACATGGTGATCATCGGCGGTGGCGCCGGAATGCACCACAGCCGTCCGATCCGATCCATCGGCTTCGACAAGGGTTCGAGGTCCCTCTGGGGCGTGGCCCTCGGTCGGAGCAGGCTCCGCTGCTCGTGCCACGGTCTGCGCCACCGGTGGGGGTGGGCAGAGGCGGTGACAAGCCGGCGGACGGAAGCGGTGGTGCGTATTCCTACAAGCTCCGTGCCCGTTCGGTACGGCAGGCTGATCCGGGCAGGGTGGCACCGGTCAGGCCGCCGCCCTCGACCGTCATTCCACCGCCCATGGGGAGCAACCATGAAGAGGTACCCGCGCGTCGTCGTCGGCGCCGTGGCCGCCGCCGCCTGTACCGCCGCCCTCTCCGGGACCGCCGTCGCGACGTCCCCCGCCGCCGGAGCAGCCGTGCCCGCCTGGGCCGCCAACGCCCCGGCTCCGTTGCCGGGCTTCCATCTGATCCTGCCCGACAGCCCCGAGGCCGCTGCCGCCCGGACGGCCCTGGAGACCTTCCGCTTCAGGAACCGTCATTCCAACCTCTGCCTGGAGATCCGAGGCGACTCCACCGCCAACGGGGCCGCCGCCAACCAGTGGGCGTGCAACGGCTCGGCCACCCAGGCGTGGATCAGTGGGAACAACCCGCAAGGCGGCTTCAAGTTCACCAACGCCAACTCGGGCAAGTGCCTGGAGATCCGTGGCGACTCGACCGCCAACGGGGCCGCCGCCAACCAGTGGGCGTGCAACGGCTCAAGGACGCAGGGCTGGTACTGGTACGGCAACAGCGACGGCTCCATGTACTTCCGGAACGTCAACTCGGGCAAGTGCCTGGAGATCCTCAGCTGGCGCACCGGCAACGGCGACCCGGCCGGACAGTGGGACTGCCACTACGGCAACAACCAGCTCTGGTTCGAGGCCTGACAATCCCGGAGCACCGGGCGGGCCGACCCGACCGGCCCCGGGGTGCGACCCCACCGACGAGATCCACGGACGACCGCCCGCCCGTCACGGAGGGCCGCCGGACCGTGCGCCCGGCGGCCCCTCCCGCCCCGTCGGCCACCTCCCCCGAAGGCGCCTGACTCCTGTCAGGCGCCCTCGGCGTTGACGGGCGGGCCGCCCCGGTCCTCCTGCACTCCGTGACCACGTCCTGGTCGGAGGCCCCCGGAGGGTCAGAGTTCCCAGAGCCCCTTGGCGAGGGTGACCAGGCCGCCGGCCAGGGCCAGGGTCAGCACCAGCAAGCGGGCGGGGCGTTCGGGTACGCGGTCCGAGAGGAAGCGGCCGACGGCGGCGCCGAGCACGATGCCGGCCCCGGTCGTCGACCAGGCGGGAGCGGCCAGGTGCGGGACTCCCTTGGCGGCGATGGAGAAGACGTTGACCACCACTCCGTAGATCTGCGCGTTGGGCACGAACTCGCGGGCGGTCCAGCCGGTGTTGACCGCGTAGAGCGAGACGGCCGGGCCGCCGACGCCGGCGGCGGAGTTCATGAACCCGCTCGCGGCGCCCGCCGCCACCGCGCCCCGGACGCCGCGCAGCGAGGAGGCCCGGATGCCGCGGATCACCAGCAGGGCCGCCGCCGTGACCAGCAGTCCGATGCCGATCAGCAGGGCCGGCGGGGGCACCCGGTCCGCGACCCAGGCCCCCATCGGGACGGCGCAGGCGGCGGCCGCCATCAACGGCAGCATCCGGCCGAGCCGGACCTGCCGCCAGCTGCCGGCCAGGCCGATGGCGCTGATGGCGCAGGACGCGCAGTTGGACAGGGTCACCCCGTCACCGGGACCCAGCAGCAGGACGAGCGCCGGGCCGCAGACGAGTGCGAAGCCCATGCCGGCCAGCCGCTGCACGGACGATCCCACCAGCACCAGCAGCCCCAGCAGTACCGCAGCACCCCAGCCGTCAGCCACGTTTCCCCCTTCTCCCCTGTGCAGCCAGCCAACCGCATGCCAGGGCGGCGCAGCTCACCGGGTTCCCCGTTGGACCCCCACGAACTACTACAGGTCTGTAGAGTTGCGATCGACGACCCGCACGCAGCCAGCAGCAGCCAGCAGGGGGAGACATGGCAGACCGTCCGGACCCGGACCTTCGCATCGACCCGGCCGACGGAGCCGGGTGGCAGCCGCCGGAGCACGAGGTCGAGCCGGCGTACCAACCGGTCCAGATCAACCGGGCCGACGGCAGCTGGACGGTGGGCCGGATCAACGGCTGGTGGCGGCCGTCGGCCGGTGGACGGGCCTGGTGCCGGGTCCGGGCGCTGGGCCGGGGCGAGGCTCCGACGTGGGTGCTGTTCGATCCCGAGCGCCTGCTGCTGCTCCCGGCCTGCGGCACCTGAACCGGCGGCCGCGCGGCAGCCCGGCACGGTCCGACCGGAACCACCTTCCAACACCGCCCCGATGATCTTGCTCTGCCCATAGCATGATCCGCACAACAGATCATCAATTGACAGGCGGGGAGAGGGACATGACCGTCAAGGTCGCAGTCATCCACTACAGCTCCACGGGCACCGTGCACGCGCTCGCGCAGGCGGTTGTCGAAGGAGCGGCCTCCACCGGGGCCGAGGTCCGGCTGCGGCGGGTCGCCGAACTGGCGCCCGACAAGGCGATAGACAGCAACCCGCGCTGGCGGCAGCACGCCGACGCCACCGCGTCCCTGGAAGAGGCCACCCTCGACGACCTGGCGTGGGCGGACGCGTACGCGTTCGGCACGCCCTCGCGCTTCGGCGCGCCGGCGGCGCAGCTCAAGCAGTTCATCGACCAGGCCAGCGGGCTCTGGCAGGAGGGGTTGCTGGCGGACAAGCCGGTGACGGTCTTCACCGCCGCGTACAACCGGCACGGCGGCAGCGAGGCCACGATCCTGTCGCTGTCCAACGTCTTCTACCACTGGGGCGCACTGATCGTCCCGCCCGGTTACACCGACCCGGTCGTGTTCGCGGCCGGCGGCAACCCGTACGGCACCTCCTCGACCGGCGACTCCGAGGACGGTCCCGACCCCTCCACCCTGGCCGCGGCCCGCTACCAGGGCGAACGCCTGGCCCGCACCACCCTCCGCCTCCGCGCGGGCACCCTGGCCCTCGCCACCCCCGACGCCCTCGACGGCGCGGACGGCGAACTCCGCGCCAACAGCGCTCCCTCGCACTGAGGCTCGCCCGGAGCGACCGGGGCCGCCGCCATCGGGCGGCGGCCCCTCGCGGGTAACGTCAGGCTTCCGGACGCCGCGCCGCGGTGGAACGGCGGGGGCGCGGCGGGCGGGGGGCGGCTCCGTGGAAGGCCGTGGTGAGGTGGTGGCGGCCGAGGGCGGCGACGCCGTCGGCGGCGACGGCGGCCCAGGTGGTGCGGCCGGCCGGGGCGAGGGCGTCCGGGGCGAGCCGCCAGCCCGGCGGGAGGGGGGCACCGGCCCGGACCGCCGCGAGCAGGGGTTCCGCCCGGGCGGCCGGGCGCCAGTAGGGGCCCATTGGGCCCAGCGGGTCGGGCGGTGTGCCGAAGCGGCCGAGGACGAAGGCCGCGAGTGACGGCAGCAGGGCGGCGAGCAGCAGGGCGAGGCCGCCGTTCGTGCCGACGGCCGCGGCGACCCGGATCGTCCCCACCGCGAGGAGGATCAGCAGCGGAACCACCAGCCACGTCGGCAGCAGCAGCGGACGGCCCCGGTCGGGGCCGGTGTCGCCGCCGACGATCAGGCCCCGGGCGCGCAGGTCCCGCTCCAGCCGACAGGCCGGCGCGCTGGTGCCGAAGGCGGACCGCGGTGCGCCGAGCCATCCGGTGCCGGACGGTCCCAGCGCGGCGAGCAGGACCGCCTCCACCTCGTCCCGCGGGCGGGGCCGGACCACCCGGACCATGCCGTGCCGGTCGATCTCCACCCGCGCGTCCAGGAGCATCCGGGCCAGCGCCGTCTCCGCGACCCGCCAGACCCCGCCGGCCAGCAGGGCGAGCTCGTGCAGCGTCAGTTCCTCGCCGTCCGGGGGCACTCGGCCCGCCGTCCGGCCCCGCGGTCCGCGCACGACCACCACCCCGCCCCGTCGACCGGCGCGCCCTCGGCGCCGACGCCCGCCAGAGTATCCGGGCCCGGTTCCGCATCGGCGGGCAGCCGCTGGGGTACACGGACCGTTCGGGGGTGGGTCCCCTCCGCCCTTCCGGTCCTCCCGGGCCGCCCGACGACGTACGGAGTCCGCGTGCAGGCAGCGCCCACCGATCCGAGCGTCCCCGACGCCTTCCTCACCCCCGTCGGCCAGGTCTTCCGGCGCAGCCACCTCGGGCCACCGCCCGAACTCGACGCCGACGTCTGGACACTGAGCGTCGAGGGCCTGGTGGACCGGCCGCTGCGGCTGGACCTCCCGGCCCTGGGCCGACTGCCGCGCACGGACCTCACGGCCTTCCACGAGTGCTTCGGCGACCCCGCCCGCCCGGAGGTGCCGACCCGCGCGGTCGCCAACCTGGCCTGGTCCGGGGTGCGGCTGTCCGCCGTGCTGGACCTGGCGGGTGTGCGCCCGCAGGCCCGTCACATCTGGCTGGAGGGTGCCGACCGGGGCGCGTTCGCGGGCGAGCAGGGCCTGACCTATCTCAAGGACCTGCCGCTGGACCTGGCCCGCGCGGAGGTGCTGCTCGCCGACACCGTGAACGGCGCGCCGCTGCCCAGGGAGCACGGGTTCCCGGTGCGGGCGGTGGTGCCCCGGTACTTCGGCACCAACTCGGTCAAGTGGCTGACCCGTGTCGTGCTCGCCGACCACCGGCCCGAACACCTCTTCACCACCCGGTTGTACACCCGGGTCCCGCCGGGCGGCGGCGCGGCCCGTCCGGTGCGGGAGGTCGAGGTCAACAGCAGGCTGGTCGGGGCGCGCGACGGGGACGCCGTCCCGGCCGGGCCGTTCCAGGTCACCGGCCGGGCCTGGGGCTTCGACCCGGTGGTCGCGGTGGAGGTCGCCGTCGACGACGGCGGCTGGCGCCCGGCCCGGCTGGAGTCGCGCGGCCCGCAACCGGTCTGGCAGCGGTTCACCCTGCCGTGCGCGCTGGCTCCGGGCCGGCACCTGATCCGCTGCCGGGCCACCGACGCCCGGGGTCGCGTACAGCCGCCCGGCGGCGCGCGGAACGCCGTGCACGGGATAGAGGTGGTGGCCCGTTGAGTCCCCGCCGACTCCCGGGAGGCACCCCGGGGGCACCCCGCTCAGAGGCGCCCCCGCTCAGAGGCGCATCAGCCCGGCGGCGGTCGGCCGGAATCCGCACTGCCCGTAGAAGGACTCCAGGTGCGGTTCGTAGTCGACGTGCAGCCACTGCGCGCCGGACGCCCTCGCCTCCTCGGCGGCCGCCCGGACCAGCCGTGTCCCGAGCCCGTGCCGGCGCTCGTCCGGGTGCACGGTGGTGTCCAGGACGAAGGCGTGCGCACCGCCGTCGCCGACGACGTTGACGAATCCGACCAGCCGGTTCCCCCGGCGGGCCGCGATCCAGGTCAGGCTGCGGGCCAGCATCGGCGCGAAGGAGACCGGGCTGTGGGCCGGCCAGGACGCGCCGAACAGCTCGTTGAGCTCGGTGTCCGTCAGCTCGGGACGCACCACCAACACCTCGTCGTCGGCCTGCGACGAATCACTGATCATCATGCGGGGCAGCCTGTCATGCGTCCGCGCCCGTGATCGCCCCGAGGCCCGCGCAACGGGCTCCCCTGGGCCGTCAGTCGAGCAGCCCCGCACCGAGGACGGTGCCCGGCGGGGCTCCGGGAAGCACGTACGCGACCGCCGAGGCCGTGTGGGTGAGGAAGGGGTTGAGGGCGTCGCGCTCGGCGAGGCGGCTCTGCACGCGGGTGAACTGGGCGGTGTCGCGCACGAAGGCGGCGAAGAGCAGGCCGCGGTCGTCCGGGGCGTCGTCGTAGCTGTAGCCGCGCCGGAGCATGCGGGCGCCGCCGTCGAGGCGGGGGCCGGTGAGCCGGACGTGGGCGGTGGCGGGGATGACGTAGGCGCCGTCCGGGTGCTTGGCGTAGAGGTCGGGCTCGTCGCGCTCGGCCGTGCCGGTCAGTGGGGCACCGTCGGCGGCACGACGGCCCATCGCGGCCTGCTGCCGCTCGGCGGGGAGGGCCGCGAAGGCGGCGGTGTCCATCCGGATCCGCCGGTACACCAGGACGGTGGCGTTCTCGTGCGGGCCGGGCGGGCCCCAGACCCACTGGCGGGCGGCCTCCTCGTCCGGGTTGGCGGTGCCGTCCTTGAAGCCGAACAGGTTGCGCGGAGTGGCACCCGGACGGGTCGTGGGCAGGAAGCCGGACTGCGACCAGCGGGGTACGAACCCGGCGGAGTGGGCGGCCGAGCCGGCGAGTTCGGTGAGGACGGCGAGGGTCCAGGGGTCGGTGGCGGAGAGCTGCAGCAGCAGGTCCCCGCCGCCGCGCGCCGGATCGAGACGGTCGCCGGGGAAGGGCGGAGGCTCGGCGAGTCCACCGGGCACGGCGAGGCCCAGCCGGGCGGCGAGGGCCGGGCCGAGGCCGACCAGTGAGGCGGTGCGGGGCGGCCCGTCGTCGCCCCGCAGTCGCGGGTCGTGGGGCGTACCGGCCGCCGTGGCGGAGAGCAGGCCGGTCCAGTCGGCGAGCAGCGCGCGCAGCGAAGACCGTTCGGCGGTCGGGGAGTTCGGCGGAAGGTCGAAGGCCAGCAGCCTGGTGGCGGCAAGTTGAGGCCCCGTCAGCCCGGACTGGCGGGCCCCGTGGAACGGGATCGCGCCGTCCTGCGGCGGCGCGGCCGGACCGGCGGCACCCCCCGGGGCCCGGCCGGATCCGGCCGCGCCGCCGAACAGGGTCCCCCCGGTGGCCAGTTCGCCGACGGCCGCGCCGACGCCGGCCGCGATCACCGCGCCGGCCGCCAGCAGGGCGCGGCGCCGTCCGGGGCCGCTCGCCGGTGGACCGTCGGGCGGGTCCGGCGGCGGCGTGTTCTCCGGTTCGGTGGGCATGCGCCCTATTGGAGACGATAGAACACGTCCTATGCAAATCACGTTTCGTGTTCGTCAGTTGACTCTCGGGGTGGTGCTGGCACTGGCAGCCGGGACGGTCGCCGGGTGTTCCTCCGGCGGTACCGGATCCGGTTCCGGCTCGCACGACGCCGCACACCCGGCCGGTACGGTGATCCGGGTGCCGGAGGACTTCCCCACCGTCCAGCGGGCCGTGGACGTCGCGCGCGACGGCGACACGGTGCTGATCGGCCCCGGCACCTACCGCGAGAGCGTGCGGGTCGCCAGGAGCAACCTGGTACTGCGCGGGACCGACCGCTCGGCCGTGCTCCTCGACGGCGGACTCAAGCTGGCCAACGGCATCACCGTCACCGGCCCCGGCTCGGTGGTGGAGAACCTCACCGTGCACCACTTCCTGGCCAACGGCGTGCTGTTCACCGGCGTCACCGACGAGAAGCTGCAGCAGCGCGGGGCGGGCGGCTCGGCGTACGACCCGCTGGACACCGCCCGCTTCCCGCCCGTGCAGGGCTTCCGGGCGACCGGGGTGACGGCGTACAACAACGGCCTGTACGGCATCTACGCGTTCGACGCGCGCGGCGGTGTGATCGAGGACTCCTACGCCTCCGGGCACGCCGACTCCGGGATCTACGTCGGCCAGTGCAAGCCCTGCGACACGGTGGTGCGCGGCAACACGGTGGAGCGCAACGCGGTCGGCGTGGAGCTGACCAACGCCTCGGACGGCCTGTCGATCCTGGGCAACCGGGTGGCCGGGAACCGGGTGGGGGTCACGGTGAACTCCAACGACCTGGAGGCGCTGGCGCCGCAGCACGGCGCGGTGATCGCGGGCAACGTCGTGGTCGACAACAACGCGGCCGACAGCCCGCAGCAGGCGGACGGCGGCTTCGGCATCGGGATCGGGATCGGCGGCGGGACGGCGAACCGGGTGGAGCGCAACCTCGTCCGGGGCAACCGCGCGGCCGGGGTGGTCGTCACCGATCCGGCGGGGCACCCGGCGAGCGGCAACCGGGTCGAGGGCAACCAGGTGGACGGCAACGGCGCGGACCTCGTGCTGGCATCCGTCGATCCCGGCAACTGCTTCGGCGGGAACCGGCCCGGCACCCAGAGCCCGGAGGGACTGGAGGCGGCGGCGCCCTGCGGCGGCGCGGGACGCGGACCGCTGGCGGCCGGGCGGCCGGCGCCGGTGCAGGCACCGCCGGGGGTGCCGTTCAGCCAGGTGGCGGCGCCGCCCGCACAGCCGTCCGCGGTCGATCCGGCGGCGCCGGCCCGCCCGGCGGTCGGGCTGCCCGGGCCGGTGGACCCGGCGGCGTACCCGCTGCCTACGGACGCCGGATCGCTGCCGCCGCGCCCGGCGGGCTGAGGGCTGTCGCGCGGTGGCCTTGTTCCCCCGGTCACCCCGGTCACCCGGCGGTCCGGTCACCCCGGTTGCCTCGTTCCCTCGGTCACCCGGTCACCCGGTCACCCCGGTGGTCCGGTCACCCCGGTCACCCCGGTCACCCCGGTCACTCCGGTCGTCTGCGGAGCCGGCGGACCGCTGGCGGCCGGGCGGCGGCGCCGGTGCGGGCGCCGTCCGGCGGCTGGGGGCGCTCCACGGCCGCCGGGCGGGCCGCCCTTCCGCAGTCCGCGAGTACACCGTCAGCTTTCTTCGTCTCGCTGGCGCGGCCACTCGCTGCTGCGGCCATTGGGTCGGGCGGGTCCGGGGCCGGGGCCGGGTCGGGGTGAGTCCGGGTCCGGGTCGACCGGTCAGTACCGGGAGAAGCGGCGGCGGGCCGCCGGGCGGCCGAACCCGCTCCCGAGGACCATCGCGACCGCGGTCAGACCGAGCCTGGCATCGAAGAGCAGTATCAGCTGGCCATGACTGCCACTGACGTAATCGTGGGGGTCGCCGTCACCAGGCCGGGCGCCGCCGAACTGCACCTGGGGCACCACTGCCGGGACCCGGCAGGACCCGGCCAGGCGGCGCGCTTCAGTATTGGGCACTTGACTAATAGCGCTATTGGTCACTCAATCAATACTGCAAGTTGGCCATCTGGCCAATAAGCTAATTGGCTACTCGGCCAATTGTTCAGCCGGTGAGCCAGGGAGCTTCAGGCAGGACGGCGACGCCGTCCCCGCCCGGCGAACTCCACCGCGGTCGGCATACCCAGGCCGGGCATCCGCATCGTCACCCGCCGCAGGCCGCCCTCGGTATTCTCGGGCTCGGCCCGTCCGGCGGTGCCGAAAGTAACGCGGGCGACGCCCCCGTCCTCTGCGCCCGGGCCGGGACTCCGGACAGGGCCGATCGGGGTGGCACGGACGGGCCCGCACCGGCTCCGACGGCAACAGCCCGGCCGGGCAGGGGGCCCGCTCCCCCGGCCAGTGTCCGACCGGTCGCTCCGGACACTCCCGTGGCGGACACTCACCGGAGCAGTCCCGTACGGGCGGCGGGCCGCGGACACCACCCGCCCGGGCGGCGAGCTGTGGACTCCGGCGACTCGCGCGAACGGCCGCCGCCCCGCTCCGGTCGGCGGGTTCGCCGTGGCACCGAATGAGCGACGGCCCCGGGTACGCGGCCCGCGCGAGGTCGGTCCGTGTCCACGGGCCGGGCCGGACGGCTCCGGTCAGTCGAACGAGCGCCAGCGCGCCGACAGGAAGGAGAAGATCCCGAAGAGCAGCAGGCCGAATGCCACGGCGGCGAGCAGCGAAGGGCCGGCAGCCGTGTCGGCGAGGCTGCGCAGTGTGTCGTCGAGTCCCTTGGCCCGCTGAGGATCGAAGCGGACGGCCGCGGTGACGAGGAAGACACCCGCCGCCGTGAAGACCGTGCCGCGCGCCGTGTTGCCGGCCATGCCCACGATGGTGACGGCCGTCCGCGTTCGGTGTCCCATCCGGCCGGTCGACAGTTTCCGCAGGAACCGGCGTCGCAGGGCCTGGACGGCGGTACCCACTCCGACTCCCGCCACGACCAGTCCGGCCACGGTGACCAGGACGCGTCCCGTCGGGAGGCCGAGAGCGTGCGCCGTCCAGGTCCGGGACTTCCCGTCGCCGTCCGACTCGCCGCCCGCTCCGGCGGCGAAGGCCGCGGTGCCCCAGCACACCGCGGCGTAGAACAGCGCCCGGCCGGCGTTCAGCAGCCGCTTGGCGGCTTTGTGGTCGCCGCCCCGGCCGAGGACCGCCGTCGAGGCGCGCCACAGTGCCATGCCCGCGAAGCCAGCCACCAACAGCCAGAGTGCGGCCTCGCCGAAGGGCTGCTCGGCGACCTGGCGCAGCGCACCCTGCCGGTCGGCCTCGTCGGACCCGTCGCCGGCCGCGATCCGGAGGGCGAGCAGTCCCACCAGGACGTAGACGACGCCGCGGGCCGTGAAGCCGGCACGTCCGGCCAGGCGCAGGCCCCGTCCGGCGGTGGGGGCGGTCGGCTGCCGCCGGGCGGGCCGTCCTTCCGCAGTCCGTGAGTACACCCTCAGCTCCCTCGTCTCGCTGCCGCGGCCACTGGTTCGGGCCGGGTGGGTCGGGTCCCCGCCGGACCCCGGCCGGGTCCGTGTCGGGTCCGCATCGGGTCCGTGTCGACCGGTCAGTACCGGGAGGAGCGGCGGCGGCGGGAGGCCGAACGACCGAGCCTGCTCGCGAGGCCCGCCGCGACCGCGGTCAGACCGAGCCCGGCGCCGAAGAGCAGTATCACCAGAGCCATGAGCGCCACTGTCGTCATCATGGTGCTGTCCTCTCCCGTACGGTTCGGCGACGCCCGGCCCGGTGCCGGGTGCCGCGTGCGGGCCTCGCCTTCCCCGTCGCGCCGCACCCATGCGGGCTCACCGTGAGGGTTGGCGTCCACCGCGTCGGGCTGCCCGGTGAGAGCCCCCGGGCGGGACCCGTGCCGTCGAGTCGTGGCGACGGGACGGGGACGGGGACGGGGACGTTCGAGGCCAGCACCACCGAGGACGTCCGACACCGGGTCCGTCCCGACGGCTTCCTCGTCGGCGGCCCTCGTCGAAGACGCCCAGGAGCCCATGGCCCCACGGGCCTTCGAACCCACGGGGCCGTAGGTCGCACGAGCGTGCGACGGTGGACGCGCAGTAGTGTTCCCGGAGTCGTGGAGTCAGATTCGTTCGTGCGGGGAGTCCGTCGATGGCCGTTCGCCGTGTCGTGCCCAACATCGTCTCCGCTGCTGCGCCGGAGAGCCGGGAGTTCTACGGGCTGCTGGGCTTCGAGGAGGTCATGAACCACGGTTGGATCATGACGCTCGCCTCCCCGTCCAGCCCGGCGGCGCAGATCAGCGTCATGACCGAGGACAGGACGGCACCCGTCGCCCCCGACCTGAGCATCGAGGTGGACGACGTGGACGCGGCGTACGCGGCGATGCGCGAGAGCGGCGCGGAGATCGTCCACCCGCTGCAGGACGAGGAATGGGGAGTGCGCCGCTTCTTCGTGCGCGATCCCAACGGACGGGTGGTCAACATCCTGGGGCACCGCTGATGGCCCCGGCAGGACCTGGCCAGGCCGCGCGACAGTATTGGGCAGTTGACCAATAGTAAAATTGGTCACTCGACCAATACTGTACATTGGCCATCCGCCCAATAAGCTAATTGGCTGCTCGGCCAATTGCTCAGCCGGTGAGCCAGGGCGCTTCGGGCAGGACGGCAGCGCCGTCCTGCCCGAAGAACTCCACCGCGGTCGGCGTGCCCAGGCCGGGCATCCGCATCGTCACCCGCCGCAGGCCGCCCTCGCCGTCCACCCAGTAGGTGAGCGGCGAGCGTTCGCCGTCGGGGGCCGCGCCCTGGGCACGCGGACCGGCGAACCGGTCGTAGTCCCGACCGTCGATCCGCTCCCCGCCGAGCCTGCGGGCCCCGGACTGGGCGAGCAGCAGCGGGTTGTCGGGCCGGTCCGCACCGAGCTGGACGACGAGCTGCAGCCCGGCGTCCAACGGGTCGGCCGTGTAGGTGCGGGGCGACCAGCCCTGCCGGGGGACGCGTTCGGCCTGCTTCCAGGCCGGGCCGTCGACCCCGGCGGGTTCGGGGGCGAGCCCGAGGCCGCCGGCGTCCCACACCACCAGGCCGTGGTCGAGCGGGCCGCTCGCTCCCGTGGTCCAGTAGCGGCCCACGCCGCGGCGGTTCCGGTAGTCGACCACGCCCTCGACCCGGACCGAGACGTCCCCGCCCTCGGCGGCGGTGAGGGCGACCTTCACCGGGCTGGCCTGGTAGAGGTCGAGGCGGGACAGGGCCAGCCTGGACGCCTCGTCCACGGTCACCGGGCGCTCGCCGGAACCGTCGTCGACGTTCCGGTAGGCGACCAGGCCGCCGAGGGCGGCAGCGGCAACCGCGAGGGCGGCCAGGATCGCCGTGCGCGGGCGGACTCGGCGGCGCGGTCCGGCGGGGCCGTCCGCCGCCTGTGCCGTCCGGGCCGACCGCTTCGGGGCCGCCGGGGTCGTCCGGGCCATGCGGGTCCCTTCTCTCGTTCGTTGTGCGGGATTCGTTGTACGGGGCCCGTTGCGCGGGATCCGTTGCGCGGGGCCCGTCGTTCGGGACCCGCCGATCGGGACCCGCCGATCGGGACCCGCCGATCGGGACCCGCCGATCGGGACCCGCCGATCGGGACCCGCCGATCGGGACCCGTCGCGGGACGAGCCGTGTAGGACCCGCCGATCGGTGGCCGGCCCTGTTCGCACCAGCGGGCGGGTCCAGGGCCCGGAGGCCGTGGACCCGCCCGCCCGGCGACGGCCCGTCAGGACCGTCGCCGGGATGCCGTGCCGGCCGGTACGCCTACTGGTGCCGCGCCCGGCGTCGGCGGGACAGCAGCAGGAGCGCCGCGCCGAGCAGCGTCAGCGTTCCCGCGCCGGCCAGCATCACCGGAATGCTGTCGCTCGCACCGGTGCTGGGCAGGTGCGATCCGGGGACGGGGGCCGGCGGAGCGGGCGGCGGAACCGCCGGACCCGGCTGCGCCGGGGGCCAGGTCGCGGGCGGCGTCACCACCGGCGGCGCCGTGGTCGGCGTGTCCGTCGGGGTGGGCGTCGCCGTCGGGCTCGGCGTGGGCGTGGGCGTCGGCGTCGGCGTCGGGGTGACCGTCGGCGTCGGGGTGGGTGTGGGCGTCGGGATCAGCTTGTTGACGGCCGTCACCGAGACCCCGGCGGTGAGATTGTCGGCGGTCAGCGTCAGCGGGCCGAACACCGTCACCTCCGGCGCGGAGTAGCCGTCCGGCGGGCTGGTCTCCTGCCAGAAGTACGTCCCGACCGTGCCGGTGCCCTGGCAGACGCCGTCGGCCCCGGTCGTGCACGGGTCGCCCACCGCAGTGTCGGGCTTGTCGCCGGTGCTCTGCAGCCCCTCGGTGCCGTTGGTGTCCTTCCACAGCCGGAACTTCGCGCCCGCCAGCGGCTTGCCGTCCTGGTCGTGCTTGACCAGGCGCAGCGCGCCCTCCTGCTGCCGGAACCCGAAGTCGTAGGTGTGGTCGTTCTCCCCCGGTCCGCCGGTGGTCAGGGCCCGTTCGACGTACTGCCCGCTCGCCGGGACGACGCCCTTGGAGTCGACGAAGCGGTTGTCGCCGACGTCCGCGGTGGTCGGCACCCACTGGTACAGGGGGCCGCCCTTGGCGTAGTCGGCCGGGTTGTCGAGCTTGACGGTGTACTTGGTGCGCGGCTTGAGACCGCCGGTGACGTTGGAGTCGTCGAAGTAGTACTCGCCGCGCGCGGTGGTCTTCGTGGTGCCGACGAGCTTCCCCGACTCGTCGTACAGGTTGACCGTCGCGGCCGGCACCGGGCGCTGGCCCGGCAGTTGGAGGCCGGAGCGCTCGGGGTCGTACCAGACCCGGTTGCCGATCTGGAGCGGGGCCTGGTCGCAGAGCACCTCGAGGTCGCCCATCGAGGCGCCCTTGCCGAACGGCGCCGCCGTGCCCGCCGGGTTGAGCCGCAGACCGAACTTCGGGTCCTGCTGGCCGTTGCGCTGGAGGAACGAGGTGCCGTAGCCGTAGGCGGTGTGGTTGGGGTCGAAGGCGGAGGTCGCGATGGTGTTCTCGACCTTGGAGAAGGCCATGCCGGCGAAGGCCGTGTTGCGGTGGCCGCCCCAGCTGGTGTCGAAGAACCGGGTGCCCCGGGGCGAGAGCCCGCAGCCGTTGTTGGTGTCCATCACGTAACTGCCGTTGACCGGGCATGCCTTGTTGAGGTCACCGCCCGACATGACGACGGCGACGGAGCCCGGCGTGGGTCCGGCCGGGGCACGGTCGCCGAAGCGGTCACGGAAGGACAGCAGCATCGAGCCGTCGGTCTCGAAGGCGATCTCGCCCAGCTCCGGTTCGGGGTTGGCGATGGTGCTGGCGCCGCAGGGGTTGCCGTTCTGCGAGGTCGGATAGGTGTTGGTCCACGGGAACCAGCCCGCCCCGTCGCAGGGGCCGCCGCCGACGGTGCTCTGGCGCGGGTAGTCCAGCGGCTGCTTCAGCACCGCCGCCGCGAAGGCGCCGGTGCCGAGGTCGAACGGCAGCACGACCGCGCGCAGGTCGGCGACCTTGCCCGTCGACTCGCCCGAGCAGACGCCGCCGAGGTAGCCGGTACCGTCCTGCAGGCCGAGGCCGAACGGCCGCCAGTCCACGGCCGCCGGGCAGCCGGGGTCGGGGATCGGGTAGGAGGCCTTCGGTGCGGCCGCGGTCGGCCCGGTGGCGTCGTAGCGGTAGAGCTTGCGGTCGTTGAGGTTGACGACGAAGAGGTCCTTGCCGTCGTCGGTGATCTTGATGCCGCCGAGGCTCTCCTTGCCCGGCACCGCGAGGAACGCGTCGTCGGTGCCGCCGCCGTGGGCGGTCGCGCCGGCGTTCGGGACGGTGGTGAAGAGCTTCGTGGACTTGGTGACCGGGTCGGTCACGTAGATCGCGCCCGCGCCGCCGGGGCCGTAGTCCGTCGTGCGCTTGGCGACGGCGGAGGAGAACAGCCGGCGGTCGGCCCGGTTCCAGGCGATGCCGAACAGGGTGCCGGTGTCGGCGTTGGTGGCGAGGTCGGTGGCGTCGACGTCCACGCCCTCCTGGCCGCGCGCGCTGTACGGGAAGGACAGCAGCGTGCGCTGCGCCCCGCCCTCGCGCGTGGTGGGCTGGCAGGCCGCCACCAGCGGGGCGTTCTTCTGGCAGTAGTCGCCGGGGCTCCACAGCCCGGTGGTGTAGGAGACGTTCTTGCCGCCGGAGAGGTCGACGAACTCCTCGTTGCTGCTCAACTGGGTGGGCGCGCCGGTCAGGCCCTGCCGGGAGGCGAACGCCGGGTACAGCTTGCCGGGCTTCGGATTCACCACCTGGACCCGGTACTTGCCGCCGGTGGGCTTGGCCGCGGCGGGCGCCAGCGTCACCGTGCCGTCCGCCGCCGTGGTGCCCTCGATGCTCGCGCCGGCGTCGTCGGTGAGGGTCACCCTGACTCCGGCCATCCCGGGTTCCAGCGCGGGTGTCCACACCCCGGTGGTGTCGACGGCCCGCACCACGCGGACCGTCACGGTGCCGTCGCCCGCCTGCGGGAAGGCCTCCGGAGCAGCCACCAGCGAGACCGCGCCGATGCCGACGGCCAGCACCACCGCTCCGCCGAGGGTCCGGCGGCCGGGCGCCCCCGGCCGCCGTCGTTCCGGGCCGCGCGGGGCGCCCGGTTCCTGTGCACGTGTCGTTGTCATCCCTGCTCTCATGGTGGAGTCGGGCTCACCGCCCCGACCTCGGACCGGGGTCGTGGATGGCGGAAAGCCGCCGTTGGTAAGGGGAGCTTAAAGGGGGCTTGCGGAAGTTCGCAGGGGAACGAGGAACTTTGACGTTCCATCAGATGTTCCGCCGCCCTCGAACTGAGTGTTCGTCAATTGTCGCTCCAGGAGCGCACGCAGGCGCGAGGCAGCAATCCGCGCGCGCCCCCGTCGAGCGCCCGGCGTAAGGTGCGCCCCGGACGAGAGGGGATCATCGATGCGGGACATCGTGCGGGAGTCGGCCACGGCGGGACGCCTGGTGGTGTGGGAGGAGTCGGCGCGCGACGGCGCGCAGGCCAAGACCTTGATGCCGGGGGACTTCCGGGTACGGCTCGCCCGGGAGCACGGCGCGGTGTTCGGCGCGGAGGGGCCGCGGCACGTGGTGTTCGCCGCCGGGTTCCCCGCCGTGTGCGCCGAGGAGTTCGAGGCGGTGCGGCGGGTCGCCGTCGAGACCGAGGGGCAGGTTTCGGCCGCGGCCGTCTGCCGGGGCACCGCGGCCGACGTCCGGCAGGCGGTCGCCTCGGTGCGCGGCGTCGCGCACGCCCGGGTGCTGGCGGTCGTCCCGGCCTCCGAGGCGATGGCCCGGGTGATGACGCACCGGGGCGCCCGGGAGGCGCTCGCGCACGGCACGGACCTGGTGAAGACGGTGCGCGACCTGGACGAGGGCGTCGCGATCGACCTGTGCCTGGCCGACGCCTCCCGTGCCGACCACGGCCTGATGGCCGAAGCGGCGGGCGCGTTCACCGCCGCCGGGGCCGGCACGGTGCTGCTCGCCGACACCGTCGGACGCCAACTCCCCCGCGAGACGGCCGAGATGTTCGACCGGGTGGCCGCCGCGGCCGGTCCCGGGGTGGTCCTGGGCTCGCACCTGCACAACGACCTCGGCCTCGGCCTCGCCAACACCGTCGAGGCCGTGCGCGGCGGCGCCCGGGTGGTGGCCAGTTCGTGGCTCGGCCTGGCCGAGCGCTCCGGGCTGGTCGCCACCGAGCAACTGCTGTTCCTGCTCGCCCACGACCCGGAACGCGCGGCGGCCCTGCTCGGCCCCGGCGGGCGCGCCGCCGACCTGTGGTGGCGGGCACCGGACCTCACCCGGCTGCCGCGCATCGCCGCCCTGGTCTCGGAACGGACCGGAGTGCCGCTGACGGTGACCACCCCGGTGGTCGGCACCGGTGTCGCCACCATCTCCACCGGCACGCCCTTCGTCGACCCGCAGCTGTTCCAGCCCTACGACCCGGCGGCCCTGCTCGGGGTCGAACCCCGGATCGTGCTCACCCAGTTGGCGAGCGCGCGGGTCGTCACGGCGGTCGCCGGGCGGCTCGGCCACCGGCTGGACGCCGACGGCGCCCGCGCGGCCACGGCCTGGGTGAAGCGACGGGCGTTCCGCACCGGCCGGGCCGTCGTCGACGAGGAGCACTTCGCCGCCTATCTGGACGGCCTCGCCCGCACCACCGGCACCGAGGACACCCCGTGACACCGACACCTCCCGCCCGCGAACCGTCCGACCTCGCGACCGTCCGCGCCGCCCTGGCCCTGGGACGGGCCGTGGTCCTGCCCAACCCCGCCCCGCTGACCTGCGTCGTCGCCGCCACCCGGCCCGACGCCGTCAACCTCGCCAAGCAGCGCCCCGCGGAGCAGGCCGTCGCGCTCTGGGCCCACCACCCGAGGACCCTGGACGCGCTGACGGAACGGCTCGACCTCGGCCCGGACGCGCTGCGGCTGGCCCGGCGGCTGCTCGCCGAGGAGCACCTCACCGTGCTCGCGCCCCTGCGCGACCCCGAGGAGGCGCCGCCCTGGCTGGCCCCGGCCACCAAGGACGGCTGGACGCTGCTGTTCGGCGCCCGCTGGCAGCCGCTGGCCGGCCTGCTGGACGACTTCCCGGTGCTGTACGTCAGCAGCGCCAACCGGACCGGCCACGACCCGGCGCCGGGGCCCGCCGAGGCGCTCGCGATGTTCCCGCCCGAGGTGCCCGTCCTCGGCTCCCCCGGGCCGGCCGGCCGCCCCGACGACCGGCGTCGGGCCGCCACCACCACCGTGCGACTGCACCCGGACGGCCGGCTCGGCCTCCACCGGCACGGCGCCCAGGACCGCGGCTTCGCCGACCCCGAGCAGTACCTGGCCCGGCTCCGGGACGGCCTCGGGCAGTGAGGTCCGCGCCGTGAGGCCCGTAGCCGTGAGGCCCGTACCGTGACGGCCGTGCGGTGACGCCCGCGCCGTAGGGCCCGTACGGTGACGCCCCTGCGGTGACGGCCACCGGGGTCCGGCGCGCCCCGGCGGCTGTCGGGGGCTGGTGCGCCCCGGCGGCCGTCGGGGAGACTTCCCACCGGGGGTGAGCGCGTTGGAGCGTCGCGCGGTGTCCGGACGGGGGCGGGCCGAGGTCGAGTTGGACCTCCCCGATCCCGCCCGACTGGTACTGGTCACGGTCGAGACGGAGGTCACCGCACGGATCGGGCTCCGAGCTGCCGGTCCTGGCCCGGCCGGCCGGCACGACGCCACCGAGGGCCGGGGGCACGCCGCGCTGCTGCTGTCGCCGGAACGCCAGCGGGCCGTCCGCCGGGTGACCGTCGATTCGACCGCCCGGTGGACCCTGCGCATCCACGCCCCCGACAGCGTCGACGAGTTCACCGCGCACACCCGCGGCAGCGGGCCGCGGATCCTGGAGCACCGGCGCGGAACCGCGCGGGCGGCGGCGAGCCAGATCGAGGACACCTCCGGAATCCTGCGGGTGGTGCGCTACCCCGACGGCCCGGACGGCCCGCCCACCGTGGTCGTGGACGAACTCCGCTCGGCTGTCGGCGGCACCCCGTGGGCCGGATTCGTGCTCGACCGCCCGCAGTTCGTGGTCGTCGAGTGCGGCAGCTTCTGGTTCCTCGACATCGCCCCGACCGATGGTTTGGCCTCGACGCCCCTGGTCCGGCACGGCTTCGACCGCACCACCGAGTACTTCGACCGGCCCCACCCGGGAGAGCCGGCGGTGCTGGAACTGGTGGCGGAGTTCGGCTCCTGTCACATGACGGTGATCGACGGGACCGGCCGGGAGCTCGGCAGGCACTGGGTGTCCGCCGACGCGGCCCCGGTGCTGGTCCCGCTCTGGGCCGGCCCGGAGGACGCCGCCCTCGACCGGCTCGGCGTCCGGGTGGAGTACGGCCGCGCGGCCTGGCGAACGGTCCTGCGACCGGACGAGCCGAGCCGGTCGCTGACCGGCCCCACCGAGGGCTCCGGCGACGAACTGCTCCGCTACGACGGCCCGCCCGCCGTACTGCACGTGCGCCTCCCTACCGGGCAACGCCGCCCGCTGACGGTGGAGACGGGGTACGGGGCCGTCCGGAGCCGGCACGGGCAGGAGCGGTGCGGGGCGCTGCTGGTCGGGGCGGCCGGGCACCCCGAGGTCGTGACGGTGCGGGCCGAGGGCGGGTGGCTGCTGGAACCCGCCCCGCTGGACGGGCTGCGCGCTTTCGACGAGCGGCTGACCGGCCGCGGCTCGGAGGTGGTGCGCTGGACCGGCACCCGGGAGCGGCTCGTCGTCCGCGGCCGGTCGGGGCTGCCCCGCCCCCCGTGGTACGCCGCCGTCTCCACCACCAGTTGGCCGGGGCTGCTCCCCGACGGGCCGACGGGCGGTGTCCTGCTGGTCGTCCGCGACCCGCGCCACCGCGGCTGGCGGCTCACCGCCCGGTGAGCCGGCGATCCGGTGCAGGCACACGGACGGGCGCTACCCCCGGTCCAGGGCCGACACCAGGCTCGCCACCGTCACCGTGTTGAAGACGAAGGCGATGACGGCGTTGGCCGCCACCGTGCGCCGCGTCTCCCCAGAGGTCGCATTGACGTCGGTGGTGCCGAAGGTCGTCATCACGGACACGGCGACGTAAATGTAGTCCGCCCGGACAGCGGACTCGGTCCCGCTGCCGCTGCCTGTTCCTGTGCCTGTGCCGCTGCCGCTGCCGCTGCCGCTGCCGCTGCCGCTGCCGCTGCCGGGGAACCTTAGCGCGCGTTCGCCCTCCACCAGGTTGTCGGCGGCGCGAAGCCCCTGGCACCGACGGCTCGACGCCCGCCGAACGCCGTTGCCACCGGGGCCGGAACCGGACGTCAGAATCCGGGCGTCGGAATCCGGGCGTCAGATCCGGGACAGCAGTCGGGCGAGCCAGGCGGTCCGGGTGCGGCGGGCCGTGACCGAGAGCTCCGCCCGGGGGTGGAGGGCGTCGAACCCGTGGCAGCCCCCGGCCCACACGTGGAGTTCGGCGTCTCCTCCGGCGGCCCAGAGGCGGCCGGCGTAGTCGGCGCACTCGTCGCGGAAGACCTCGGCCGAGCCGGTGTCGAGGTAGGCGGCGGGCAGACCGCCGAGGTCCTCGGCGCGGGCGGGCGACACGTACGGGGACACCTCGTCGGCGGGCGTCGCGCCGAGCACGGAGTGCCAGGCGAAGGCGTTCATCTCCCCGGTCCAGACACCCGGAACGCCGGAGTACTGACGGCTGGAGACCGTGGTGTTGCGGTGGTCCAGCATGGGACAGACCAGGATCTGACCGGCCACCGCCGGGGTGCCGAGGTCGCGGGCACGCAGGGCGACGCCCGCGGCGAGGCCCCCGCCCGCGCTGGCCCCCGCGACCACGATCCGGTCGGGGTCGATCCCCAACTCGGCCGCGTTCTCGGCGATCCAGCACAGCCCCCGGTAGCAGTCCCCGGCGACGACCGGGCCCGCGTGCTCCGGAGCGAGCCGGTAGTCGACGGTCGCCACGACGACGCCGAACTCGTCCAGCCACTCCAGGGGGATGTCGAGCTGGGAGAAACGGTCGCCCATGACCATCCCGCCGCCGTGCATCCAGTAGACGCACGGGGCGGCGGCATCCGTGCGTTCCGGGCCGGCCGGAGTGAGCACCGTCAGCGGGATCCGGGTGCCGTCCGCGGCGGGGACGGCGAACTCCCGCCGATCGACGCTCCGGTGGGCGAGCAGCGGTTCGACCGGGGCCACGGCAAGGCGGCGGAGCCCGGTCAGCGTGTCGGCGCCGGGCACGGTCGGCAGGGGCATCCGGGCGAGGAACTCGCGCAGTTCGGGGTCGAGCGCGGGTCGGGTGGTCGTCATGGTCGGTGCGGCCTTTCGAAGAGAGGATCGGGGGACGGGAACGGTCAGCGTGCGGCGGCCCTGCCACCGACCGGTACGAGGTCGGTGAACTCCGCCTCCCCGACCAGGAGTTCTGCGACGCGGGCGAGGAGCGCACGGGCCGGCCCACCCTCGAAGGCACGGTGGTGTTCGGCCTCGCTCGTCCAGCCTTCGACAACGTGGACGCGGTCCGGGTCGGCGGCCGAGCGCGAGACCAGGTAGACGAGGCAGTGCTCGTCGGCCCCGGGGTTGCCCTGGTCGAGCCCGGTCAGCAGCAGGTCGGCGAGGGGTCCGCCGAGGCCCGGCCGGGCGGTCATGGTGGCGTGGAACCCGTAGGTGACGGCCATCGGAGCGGTCCTTCCGGTGAGGGGATGCGGTGGTTCCAGTCAACCGGGATGCCCCGCACCGACGTTAGGGCGATGCTCGCCCGCCCTTGCCCGATCCTCGCGCCGACGGGAATCGGGGCGGGCGCGGTGCTGGAATGGGCGCATGTCCCTCGACGAAATGCGCACCCTGGTCGCCCGGCACGCCCGCCCGGACTCCACCACCGCCCTCGACGGCGTGCTGGTCTCCCGGATCGACCGACCGGGGCTCCCGGCACCCACCATGTCCGGAACCGTGTTCGCGGTCGTCGCCCAGGGTTCCAAACGCCTGGCGCTCGGCGACCGCCTCTACACCTACGGCGCCGGGCAGTACCTGGTCGCCTCCGTCGACCTCCCGGTCACCGGGCAGTTCACCGAGATCGGCCCCGGCCGGCCGGCGCTGGGCGTCGGCCTGCTGCTGGAACCGTCGGTGATCGCCGAACTGCTGCTCCGGGCCGGGCCCGGGGACGTCCCCCGCGACACGGGCGCACCGTCGGGCATCGCCGTCGGCGACGCCTCCGGGGCCCTGCTCGACGCGGTGGTCCGACTGCTGCGTCTGCTGGACGAACCCCGCGACCGGGCCGTGCTCGCCCCGCTGCTGAAGCGGGAGATCCTGTGGCGGCTGATCACCGGGGAACAGGGTGCGACGGTCCGTCAGCTCGGCCTTGCCGACTCCGGGCTGAGCCACGTCTCGCGCGCCGTGCGCTGGATCCGCGAACACTACGCCGAACCGTTCCGGGTCGAGGACGTGGCCAGGCTGTCCGGTCTGAGTGCCTCCGCGTTCTACCGCAACTTCCAGGCGGTGACGGCGATGAGCCCGATCCAGTTCCAGAAGCAGATCCGGCTCCAGGAGGCCCGGCTGCTGCTCGCCACCCACCCCGGGGACGTGACCGGCGTGGGGCGACGGGTGGGGTACGACAGCGCCTCGCAGTTCAGCCGCGAGTACCGGCGGCAGTTCGGCGAGGCGCCGAGCCGGGACGCGGCCCGACTGCGGGAGGACGGGGGCGCCCCGACCGCCGTGCTCCCGTGAGCGGCGGCGGGAGGATCGGGCAAAGGAAGGGCAGGATCGTGGCCCCGAGGCCGCAGGTCAGGGCGGTTCACTGGAACCAGTCGCTCTCCCCGTGCAGCGGAGTTCCGCGCACACGGGCCCTTCCGAGCAGAGGATTTCCGATGAACACCATCCTGATCACCGGCGCGTCGTCCGGGTACGGCCGGCGGACCGCCCTGCACTTCCACGCCCGGGGCTGGCAGGTCGTCGCGGCCGTGCGCACGCCGCGCCCGGACACGCTCCCGGTCTCCGAGCGCCTGCGCGTCGTCGAGCTCGACGTGACCCGGCCCGAGAGCATCGCCGCCGGCTTCGAGGCCGCGGGGCCCGTCGACGTCCTGGTCAACAACGCGGGCATCCCGGCGATCGGGGTGTTCGAGGGGACGCCGATGGCCCGGGTGCGGGAGGTGTTCGAGACCAACACCTTCGGTGTCATGGCCACCACGCAGGCGGTGCTGCCCGGGTTCCGTGAGCGCGGCAGCGGCGTCGTGGTCAATGTGACCTCCAGCGTGGTGCTCGGCCACATGCCGCTCTCCGCCCTGTACAAGGCCAGCAAATCCGCCGTCGAGGGGTTCACGGCGTCGCTCGCGCTCGAACTCGCGCCGTTCGGGGTGCGGGCGGCGACGGTCCAGCCGGGCGCCTGCCTCACGACGAACTTCGCGCGCCGGGCGACCGCCGACGGGGCGGCCGGCGACGGGGCGGCCGGCGCGGCGGTCCCGGCACCCTACGCCGAGTGGGCCGACCGGGCGATGGCCGGCTTCACCGCGCAGGAGCTCTTCACCACCGAGGAGGACGTGGCCGAGGCGGTGTGGCGAGCGGTGCACGACACCACCGGGCAGCTCCGCTTCCCGGCCGGGCCCGACGCGCACCGGCTCGCCGAGGCCAGGTGACCGGTCATCGGCCGACGGGGTGCGGCTCTCAGCCGCGGTCCAGGGCCGACACCAGACTCGCCACCGTCACCGTGTTGAAGACGAAGGCGATGACGGCGTTGGCCGCCACCGTGCGCCGCATCTCCCGGGAGGTCACATTGACGTCGGTGGTGCCGAAGGTCGTCATCACGGAGACGGCGAAGTACATGTAGTCGGCCCAGACGGCGGACTCGGCCCCGGTGCCGGTGCCGGTGCCGGTGCCGGTGCCGGGGAACTCCAGGGCCCGCTCGTCCTCCACCAGGTTGTCGGCGTGGAAGGCGACCGCGAAGGAGACGAGCACGCACACCCACGCCTCGACGACCAGCGCGAGCGCGATCGCCACCCGGACGCCGACCGGGAGCGCCGACCCCAGATGGCCGGGGCGCCAGACCAGGGACACCACCAGCGCGGCCGCCGCGACGAAGACCGACACCCCCGGCCCCGGGGCGCTGCCGAGCAGGTAGCGCTGCACGACGGTGCCGCGCTCGGAGCGCCGCGCCCAGTCCCGGATCCGCTCCGGGGAGGCGCCCGCGAAGGCCACCAGGGTGACGGTCAGGTAGGCCGACAGATAGGCGAACAGCACCAGCACGGCGACGTCCGCCCCGGACAGCGGAGCCGCCCCCTCGTGGAACGCGAGCAGCAGCACGAGCACGGCCGCCGCGACGACGGCGACCAGCAGGCTCGCGGCCGAGCGGCGGCGTTCGGAGAGCCAGGAGTGCACCGGCGGGCTCCTCGGGACGGGGGCTGGCGGGGCGGGCCGCCAGTGTAAGGGGCCGGGGACCGCCGGCCCCGGAAGGCCGGTCCGGCGGGGCGAGCCGGACCGGACCGGCCGTGCCCCGGTACGGCAGCGGGGCCCTGACCGCGCTGTGCGGTCGGGCCCCGCGCCGTGCCACCCTGCGGCGGCGCTTCAGCTCTTCCCGGTGTCCTCGCCCGTCTGCTCGGCGTCGCCCTCGGCGGCGCCCGCCTTCTCGCGCATCCTGCGCACCAGCTCCGCCTTCTGGTCGGCCGCGCCCCGGCGGTCGAGGTTGCGGTGCGGACCGTTGTTCTGCCGTTCGGTACGGGAGAGCCGCTTGCGCTGGCCGCCGCCCATGCCCACGGGGTTGTTGATGTTCTTGCTCACGGTCACGGTCTCCGGTCAATGATGTGAAGTACTGCTGGGGATTCGTCGGTGGGGGACGGGCGGCGACGTCGATGGACGCCCGCGGGCCCGTCACGCGCTCACCCGTGGATCGGCGTCTGGAGGAACACCACAAGAACGTTACCCGGTTCCACCGGTCCGGCGTACCAACGTACCGAACGGGGCGCAGCGGCACGGACGCCCCGTACGGCCGCCGTCAGCCCTGTTCGACGGCGGCCGCCTGCTCCTGGTCGTAGGAGTCGCGCGAGCGGGCGATGGCGTCGCGGTGGCGCTCCGCCCAGGCGGTGAGTCCCTTGAGCGAGGCGTAGAGCTCGTCGGCCATCTCGGTGCCGCGGTACTCCACCTTGGGCGGCACGGTCGCGTAGACGGTGCGCTCGATCAGTCCGTCCCGTTCGAGGTTCCGCAGCGTCAGGGTGAGCATACGGCGGCTGATTCCGGGTACGGACCGTTCGAGTTCGGTGAAGCGGACCGGACCGTGGCTGAGGTTGAGCAGGATCCCGATCGCCCACTTGCCACTGATCCGGTTGAGCGCCTCCAGGACGGTGCACGCCTCGCGGACGGGGGCCGGGTCGTCGATGTCGGCCCCCTCGATGTCCTCGATCACATCGTTGTTCCCCAGGAACATGAAAGTGCCTCCTTACGGTGGGACTTGATGGTCACACAGGATGGTCGCTGTAACAAGAAGTGCCCTCAGGGAGCGCGGGCGCCACCGGGCGCCCCTCCCCGGCCATTCCCCCGAAGGACTCCTCCGATGACCACGCAAGCCCCGCCGTCCCTCCAGCCTTCCAGGTCACGCTGGTTGGCACTGGGGGTCCTCTGCACCGGCAACCTGATGATCATCCTCGACGGTTCGATCGTGACCGTCGCCCTGCCGACCATCCAGACCGACCTCGGCTTCACCCAGTCCGGCCTGGCCTGGGTGGTCAACGCCTATCTCATCGCGTTCGCCGGACTGCTGCTGCTCTCCGGCCGACTGGGTGACCTGCTCGGCGGCCGCCGCGTCTTCAGCGCGGGCCTCGGCCTGTTCACGGTGGCCTCGCTGGCCTGCGGCCTGTCCTCCTCCTCGACGGCGCTGGTGGTGTTCCGGTTCGTCCAGGGGGTCGGCGGGGCGCTCGCCTCGGCCGTCGTCCTCGGCATGATCATCACCCTGTTCCCCGACGCCGGCGAGCGCGCCAAGGCACTGGCGGCGTACGCGTTCGTCTCCGCGGCCGGCGCCTCGCTGGGCCTGATCCTGGGCGGCGTGCTGACGCAGAGCTTCAGCTGGCCGTGGGTGTTCTACGTCAACGTGCCGATCGGCCTGGTGGCGCTCGTGCTGACGCAGAGCGTGGTGCCCGGCGGGAAGGGAGCGGGGCTGCGCGAGGGCGCCGACCTGGTCGGTTCGGTGCTCGCCACCGGCGGTCTGATGCTGCTGGTCTACACGATCATCAAGGCCGAGGAGTACACCTGGGCCGACGGCCGGACGCTGGGCCTGCTGGCCGGCTCGCTGGTGCTGCTGGCCGGGTTCGTGGTCCGCCAGGCGTACGCGGCCAAGCCCCTGCTGCCGCTGCACATCTTCCGCTCCCGGGCGGTCTCCGGAGCCAACGGCATCATGGTCCTGATGGTCGCCGGCCTCTTCGGCTACCAGTTCTGCACCGCGCTGTACTTCCAGAACGTCCTCGGCTACGACGCGCTGAAGACCGGGCTCGCCTTCCTGCCCGCGCCGGTCACCATCGCGATCGTCTCGCTGGGCTTCGCGGTCAAGCTGAACCAGCGGTTCGGGCCCCGCCGGGTGCTGGTCGCCGGCCTGCTGCTGGTGGCCGCCGCGCTCGCGCTGCTGGCCCGGGTGCCGAGCGACGGAAGCTTCCTCGTCGACATCGTGCCGGCGTTCGTCCTGCTCGGCCTCGGCTTCGGCGCGGCCATGCCGGCCCTGATCGGCCAGGCCATGTCGGTCACCTCGCCCAACGACGCCGGCATCGCGTCCGGCCTGGTGAACACCACCCAGCAGGTCGGCGCCTCGATCGGCACCGCAGTACTCGCCACGATGGCCGCCTCCCGCACCGCGACGCTGCTCGGCGAGGGCGACAGCAAGGTCGCGGCGCTCACCGGCGGCTTCCACCTCTCCTACGGGCTCAGCGCCGTGTTCGTGGCGGTCGGCGTCCTGGTGGCCGCCTTCGTCCTGCGCAGCCCCGCCGTCACTGCCGAGAGCGTCCCCGAGCCGGACCTCGAGTCTGCGGATTCCCCCGTGCCGCAGACCTGACGGTCCCCGTGCGGCCGTTCCGGAGGGCTCCCCCCGGAACGGCCGCACCACCCTGACGGCGCGTCGCGCCGCCGGGGCCGCACCTCGCACCGCACGTCGGCCCCGCACCCCGCACCCCACTCCGCACCACCCCGCACCCCGCACCGCACTCCGCACCACGTCGGAGCCCACCGGCCGAACACACCCGCGAGCACACCCGCGAGCGTCCCGCCGCCAAACCCGCGGGTCCCGGAAGAGGGCCCGCATAGGGGGACGGTCAGGGGGGTCGGATCCGGACGGAGCCAGCAGACTCGTCGCATCGTCCGTGGCCGGGGCCGTCAGCGCCTCCCCCTCGGGGTGGGCGGGCCCCTGCGCCGCCCACCGGTCCCCCCTCGCGCAGGATCGAGAAAGAACCCATGTACACCAGACGCCGTTTCCTCCGCTTCCCGGTCACCCTGACCGCCGCCGCTGTCATCGGCCCCGCCGTCCTCACGGCCTGCTCCGACTCCTCCACCCCGCCCTCCGCGAAGAGCGGCGGCGGCACCCTGCGCTACGGCGCCGCCGTCGAACCCGACAGCTGGGACCCGCACGCCGCGTCCACCGCCGTCACCGGGCGACTGCTGCGCCCGGTGCTGGAGTCGCTGGTCGCGGTCGCGCCGGACGGGACCGTCAAGCCGTGGCTGGCCGATTCGTGGACGGTCTCGCCCGACGGCCTCACCTACACCTTCACCCTGCGCGCCGGTGTGACCTTCAGCGACGGCACCCCGTTCGACGCGGCGGCCGTGAAGGCGAACTTCGACCACGTCACGGCGGCGAAGACGGCCTCCAAGCGGGCGGCCGGCCTGCTCGGCCCCTACAAGGAGACCGAGGTGGTCGACCCGCGCACGGTGGCCGTCCACCTGACGGCTCCTCACTCCTCCTTCCTCGGCGCGGCGGGGAGCACCTTCCTCGGCTTCCACTCCCCCGTCGCACTGCGCGACCACGCCGGCGACCTCTCCTCCGGCGGCGCGTTCGTCGTCGGCACCGGCCCGTTCACCTTCGAGTCGGTGACGCCCGGCCAGCAGGCGGTGTTCAAGCGCCGGTCCGACTACAACTGGGCCCCGCCGACCGCCGCCCACCAGGGGCAGGCGAAGCTCGAGAGCATCGTCGTGCTGCTGCTGAAGGAGGACGCCTCCCGGGTCGGCGCCCTGACCTCCGGCCAGGTCGACGCCGCCGAGCTGATACCCGCGAACCGGCTGGCCGGACTGCGCGGCCAGAACGGCGTCCAGGTGGTCCGCAAGGCGGTCCCCGGCGTCCCCTACACCTACTACCTCAACACCGCCCGGGCGCCCTTCGACGACCCGCGCGCCCGGCAGGCCGTCCGGCACGCCATCGACTTCGCCGGAATCGTCAAGGGCATCTTCCAGGGCGAGTACGAGCAGGCCTGGGGGCCGCTGGCGCCCTCCACCCCCGGCGCCGAGCCCTCGTTCGCCAAGCCGGCCTGGGAGTACAGCAAGGAGAAGGCGGAGAAGCTGCTGGACGAGGCCGGCTGGACCGGTCGGGACGCCGAGGGCTACCGCACCAAGGACGGCAAGCGCCTCACCGCGGAGCAGCCGTACGTGCAGACCTTCGTCTCGGCCCAGAACCACACCTTCGACGTGGGCGTGCAGGACGCGCTGAAGCAGGTCGGCATCGAACTGAAGCTGGTGCCGCTGGACTCCGCCGGCTCCATCGGGCGCACCGGCAAGGGCGACTACGACGTGTTCGCCTTCGCCTGGCAGGGCTCCGACCCGAGCCTGCTGGGCAACCTCTACCACTCAAAGTCCCAGTTCGGGGGCGGCGGGGCGAACGGCAGCCGGGTCAAGGACGCCGAGATCGACGGCTGGCTGGACCAGGCCGAGGCGACCGTGGACGCCGCGCAGCGCTTCGAGCTGTACCGCAAGGTCCAGCGGAAGGTCGTCGAGCAGGCGTACTCCTTCCCGGCCTACATCGCCACCATGGACGTCGCCCGGCACGGCAAGGTGAACGGGCTGGTCCTGGACGTCGACGCCAACACCGACTTCTACGGCATCGGGGTGGCCTGAGGTGTCCGGGCGCGCCCGGCTCGCGCCGCTGCGCCACGTGCCGCCCTGGGCCAGGTTCGTCGTCCGGAGGCTCGCGGCGGGGCTGGTGGTGGTGTGGGGGACGCTCACGGTGACGTTCGTCGCCCTCCACCTCGCCCCCGGCGACATCGTGGACGGACTGATCGGGCCGGGCGCCGCCGCGACCCCGGCCCTGCGTGGCCAGGTGATCGCCGAGAACGGCCTGGACGACCCGCTGCTCCTCCAGTACGGCCGCCAGCTCGCCCGGTTGGCGAGCGGCGGCCTCGGCTGGTCGTACCAGCTCAACGAGCCGATCGAGCGGCTGCTCGGCAGCCAGCTCGGTCCGACCGTCGAGCTGGCGGTGTCCGCGCTGGTCACCGCGCTGGTCCTGGCGGTGCTGGCGGCCACCGTGACGGTCGGCCGAGGCCGGGCGGTGCGCGGCGCCGCCGGTCTGGCCGAGCTGCTGATGGTGTCGATGCCCTCGTTCTGGCTGGGCATCATCCTGCTGACGGTGTTCTCCTACCGGCTGCACGCGCTGCCCTCGATCGGGGCGGACGGGCCGGCGCCACTGGTGCTGCCGACGCTGGCACTGGCGCTGCCGCTGGCCGGAGTGCTCGCCCAGGTGATCCGCCAGGAGCTGGAGACCACCGACGGCCGCCCGTTCGTGCTGACCGCGCGCTCGCGCGGCCTGGGCGCGACGGCGGTGCTGCTGCGGCACACCCTGCGGCACGCGCTGCTGCCGCTGACCACGCTGTCCGGTTTCGTGCTGGGCAGCCTGTTCGGCGGCGCGGTGCTGGTGGAGAACATCTTCACCCGGCCGGGCCTGGGCCGGGTGCTGGCCAACGCGGTCGGCTCGCGCGACCTGCCGGTGGTGAGCGCCCTGGTGGTCATCTCCAGCGCGGCGTTCGTGGTCATCAACACGCTGGTGGACGTGCTCCACCCGCTGATCGACCCCCGGCTGCGCGAGGGAGGCCCGGCATGAGCACCGTGACCGCCCTCCTCGACCGGCCGGCCGCGGCAGGCGCCCGCCGGGGCGCGCTGCTGCGCTCGCCGGCCCGCCTGGCACCCCTGGTCCTGCTGGCCGCGGTCGCGCTCGTGCTGGCCTTCCCCGGGGTGTTCGCCACCCACGCCCCCGAGGCGACGGACGTCGCGGCGGCACTGCGCCCGCCCGGTGCCGGGCACTGGCTCGGCACCGACCAGCTCGGCCGGGACGTCTGGTCACGGCTCGTGCACGGCACCCGGCTGTCGCTGCTGATCGCGGTCGGCGCGACGCTGATCGGGGTGGGCGGCGGCGCGCTGCTCGGCCTGGTCGCCGGCTGCGGCGGACGGCAGGTCGACTTCGCCCTGATGCGGGTGGTGGACGTACTGCTGGGCTTCCCCGAACTGCTGCTCGCGCTGGTGGTGGTGGCGCTGCTGGGCGGCGGCACGCTCAACGTGGCGATCGCCATCGGTGTCGCCGGGGTGCCCCACTACGCCCGACTGGTGCGCGGCCAGGCACGGCTGGTGCTGCGCTCGGAGTACGTGGAGGCGGCACGGGTGCTGGGGGTGCCGGCCTGGCGTTCGGTGCTGCGGCACGTGCTGCCGAACGTCGGCGGCCCGCTGGTGGTGCTGGCCTCCATCGGGGTGGGCTCGGCCATCATCTCGGGTTCCGGACTCAGCGTGCTCGGCCTGGGCCCGGTCCCGCCGGACGCGGACTGGGGCTCGATGGTCGCCGACGGCAAGGACTTCCTCCAGACGGCCTGGTGGATCTCGATCTCGCCCGGCCTGGCCGTCTCGGTCGTGGTGGTCTGCACCACACTGATCGGCCGTTCGCTTCAGTCGAGGGCGGTGCGATGACGATGACGACGACGACGGAAGCGTCCGCGGCGGAGGCGGCGGCCGGGGACACCGGTGCGTCGGTGCCGCTCGTGCGGGCCGAGGGGCTGCGGGTGTCGTTCCCCGGCGCGCCGCGGCCCGCCGTGGACGGCGTGTCGCTGGCCGTCGGCGCCGGGGAGTGCGTGGCGCTGGTCGGCGAGTCCGGCTCGGGCAAGTCCGTCACCGCCCGTTCCCTGATCGGACTGGCGGGCGCCGGGGCCCGGGTCTCCGCCCGGACCCTGGAGGTGGCCGGGGCGGACACCGCGGGCTTCGGCGAACGGCAGTGGCGCACGGTGCGCGGCCGACGGATCGCCGTGGTCCTCCAGGACGCGCTGACCGCGCTGGACCCGCTGCGCACCGTCGGCGCCGAGATCGCCGAGGCGGCCCGCCTCGGCGGCACCGCCGGCCCGGACAGCGCTGCCCGGGTGGTGGAACTGCTCACGGCGGTGGGCGTGCCGGAGCCGGAGGCCCGGCGCACCCAGTACCCGCACCAGCTCTCCGGCGGGCTGCGCCAGCGCGCGCTGATCGCCTCGGCGCTGGCCGCCGACGCCCCGCTGCTGATCGCCGACGAGCCGACCACCGCGCTGGACGCGATCGTCCAGGCGCAGATCCTGGCGCTGCTCGGCCGGCTCAAGGACGAGGGCCGGGGACTGCTGCTGGTCAGTCACGACCTGGCGGTGGTGGCGCAGTTGGCGGACCGGGTGCTGGTGCTGCGGCGGGGCGAGGTGGTGGAGAGCGGGCCGGCCGGCCGGGTGCTGTCCGCCCCGGAGCACCCGTACACCCGGATGCTGCTGGACGCGGTGCCCTCGGGCCGCCCGCGGGCCCGTCCCGTGCAGGCCCCGCCCGGGGCACCGGACGCCGGAGAGGCCGTCCCGGTACTGACCGGGCGCGGGCTGGTCAAGTCCTTCGCCCCGGGCGGGCCGAGGGCCCTCGACGAGGTCGGGTTCACCCTGCGGGCGGGCGAGGCGCTGGGCGTGGTCGGCGAGTCCGGCTCGGGCAAGACCACGCTGGCGCGGGTCGCGATGGGACTGTCCCGTCCGGACGCCGGGGAGGTGCTGCTGCACGGTCGGCCCTGGTCGGCGCTGCCGGAGCGGCGGCGCCGGGCCGGGCGCTCGGCGATCCAGTTCGTCCAGCAGGATCCGTACGCCTCGGCGGACCCCCGGTTCACCGTTGCGCGGATCATCGGCGAGGCGCTGCCGGGACTGCGGCGCGCCGAACGGGCCCGGCGGTGCGCGGAGCTCCTCGACCAGGTCGGCCTGCCGCCCGAACTGCTCTCCCGCCGGCCGCACCAGCTGTCCGGCGGCCAGCGCCAGCGGGTGGCCATCGCCCGGGCGTTGGCGGGCGGTCCGCAGGTGCTGGTCTGCGACGAGCCGGTGTCGGCCCTGGACGTCTCGGTCCAGGCACAGGTGCTGGAGCTGTTGGACCGGCTGCGGCGCGAGCGGGGCATCGCCCTGCTGTTCATCACCCACGACCTGGCCGTGGTGCGGCAGGTCGCCGACCGGGTGCTGATCATGCGCGGCGGGTCGGTCGTCGAGGAGGGCGGGACCGAGCGGATCTTCGAGGCCCCCGCCCACCCGTACACCCGGGCCCTGCTGGACGCCGTCCTGCGGCTGCCCGGCACGGACGGCGGGGGCGGTGAGGACGGCACGGACGGCGCGGACGGCGCGGACGGCGCGGACGGCGCGGACGGCGCGGGCGGTGAGGACGGTGAGGACGGCGCCGCCGGTACGGAGAGCGCGGACCGGGCACCTGGCGGGGACGCCACCGGCCGTGACGGCCCGGAGCAGGACATCGAACACGTCGCCGGGCAGGACGGCGAGCTCGTCACGAAGTGGGAGACATGACTGACACGACGACGGACACCGCCCCCGGGACCGCCGAGGTGTGGCTGCGGCGGGCCGAGGAGGTCGCGGCGCGGCTCGCGCCCGGCGCCGCGCGGCGCGACCGCGAGGGCGCCCCGCCGGTGCGGGAGATCCAGTTGCTGAAGGAGACCGGCCTGGTCACCCTGCTGGGGCCGGTCGAGCACGGCGGGGCCGGCCAGAACTGGTCCACCGCGTTCCGGGTGGTGCGCACCGTCGCGGCGGCCGACGCCTCGGTCGGCGAACTGCTGGCCCACCACTACGTGTGGGTGTCGATCGCCGAGTTCATCGGCACCGAGGAGAAGATCCAGCACATCGGCGAGGTGTCGGCCCGGGCCCGGTGGTTCTTCAGCGGGTCCTCGAAGCCCCGCTCGGCGCCCCTGGTGGTCCAGGACACCGGCCTCGAGATGCTGTTCCACGGGCGGCTGGAGCGTGCCCTGGGCCACCCGGTGTCGGACATCACCATCCTGGAGGGTTTCCTGGAGGACGGCGACACCCCGATCAGCGCGCTCGCGATGAGCGAGCACGTGGGGCTGTCCTTCGAACCGGGCGCCGAGGAGATCGGGCTGCGGTCGCTTGCTGCCGGGACCGTGGTCGCCGACGGCGCGAACATCCCGTGGACCGGGGCGCTCGGCCACGTCGACAGGACCTTCGTGCCCCGGGTCTACAACACCTTCCTCACCCCGGCCTTCCAGCTCGCCCAGGTCAACGCGCTGATCGGCGCGGCCCGGGGCGCGCTGGAGGCCGCCGCCCGGCACGCCCGCGAGCAGTGGTCGCGGGCGCCGCTGACCGAGGCCGCCGCCGCGGACGCGGCGGGGCACTACGGCGCCCTGGCCTCCGCACTGTGGGCGGTGGAGGCCTTCGCCGACGCCGTCGGCGCCGAGGCGGACGCCCTGCACGCCCGGCGCCGCACGGTGACCGAGGAGGAGCGCGGCCGGCACGCCGTCCGGGTCGCGGCGCTGGCCGCGCAGGCCGGCGCGGCCGCCGACGCGGTCACCGCGGGCGCGCCCGGCGCGGCCGGCCCCGGCGGCGCCGAGGCCGCGGCCGGGCTGGACCGCTACTGGCGGGACACCCGGGCGCGGCGGGTGCACGAGGACGATCCGGGGCGGGCCCGGGTGGTCGGGCGCCACCTCCTGCACGGCGAAGTCCCCCGCCCCACCTGGTACGCGTGACACCCCGAGTAAGGAGCACCCCCGCATGACCAGCAGTTCCCCGACCGTCCCGCTGTCCGTCCTCGACATCTCGTCCGTCGACTCCGCCGGCCGCCCCGCCGACACCCTGGTCGGCACCCGCCGACTGGTGGCGGCCGCCGACGAGCTGGGCTTCACCCGGTTCTGGGTGGCCGAGCACCACAACTCGCGCGGGATCGCCGGCTCCGTACCGGCCGTCCTGCTGGCCGCGCTCGGCGAGCGGACCAGCCGGATCCGGATCGGCGCGGGCGGGGTGATCCTGCCCAACCACCCGCCGTACGCCGTCGCGGAGTCCTTCCGGACGCTGGCCGCGCTGTTCCCCGGCCGGGTCGACCTGGGCATCGGCCGCTCGGGCGCGGACCCGGTGCTCTCCCACGCGCTGCGCCGGGCGCCCGACGAGGACTTCCCGGCGGCGCTGGAGGAACTGCTCGCCTTCGTCGACGGCGCCTTCCCGGACGGGCACGTGTACCAGCGGCTGGAGGCCCTGCCGGAGCCGCCGCGGCCGCCCCGGCCGTGGCTGCTGGGCGCCAGTGTGCGCAGCGCCGTGGACGCGGGCCGGCGCGGGCTGCCGTACGCGTTCGCCCACCACTTCTTCAACTCCCGCGGCACCGAGGAGGCGCTGCGGGCGTACCGGGAGAACTTCCGGCCCTCGGCCCGGGCCGAGCGGCCGCACACGATCGTCACCGCCTACACGGTGTGCGGGGAGACCTCGGAGCAGGCCCGCCGGTTGGCGGCGCCGGCGCTGTTCCCGGTGCTGCGGCTGAACGGCGCCTCGCCGGTCGCGCCGCTGCCCACCGTCGAGGAGGCGGCGGCGTACCTGTGGACGGAGGCCGAGCGGGCCGCCGCCGACGCGCTGCTCAGCACCCAGGCGGTCGGTGACGCCGAGGAGGTCCGCCGGGCGCTGGCGGACCTGCTGGAGCGCACCGGCGCGGACGAGCTGATGGTGACCAACAACGTCACCGACGTCGAGGAGAAGATCCGCTCGCTGGAACGCGTGCGGGAACTCGCTCCGGCGCTGCCCGTTCCCGCCGGGGTCAGCCGGTAACGGCCGGGCGGCGACGGTCGCGGGTGCCGAGGCTGTCGAGGATGCGGCGGTGGTGGGTGACCAGCCAGACCCGCTCGGGCTCCCCCGGCGGGCAGCGGTCCAGGGCGTGGTCGAGGCAGCTGACCGCGAGCACGTCGTCGCCCGCGGCGGCGGCCCGGGCGGACGCCCCGACCAGCGCCTCCCACGCACGCCGTTCCATCGCCTCCACCGGTGTGCCGTCGGCCTCGGCGAGCGCGATGGCGCGGTCGTAGTGGAAGGCCAGCAGCCCGGGGCGGGGCACGTCCAGCAGGGCCGCCCAGTCGGCCGCCCGCAGATGCCGTTCGACCAGGACGCGGCCGGGCAGCTGGGCGAGCGCGACATCGCGGCTGACGGCGTACCGGAAGACGTACTCGACGTCTCCGGGCACGCTGCTGCGGCGCACCCGGCGCAGCAGTTCGCGCGACTCCAGGAGTTCCAGGCCGCGGCCGACCTCCTCGGGGTCGCGCCGGCCGACCGCGGCGACCGCGCCGCGCCACAGCGTGCCGCCGACGACGGCGGCGTCGCGCAGCACCGAGCGGGCGGCGCGGTCGAGGCCGTCGAGCTGGGCGGTCACGACGGCGCGGACGGCCGGCGGGTGGGCGGCGGCCGGGTCGGCGCCGACGTCCGCCACCCGCGCGTAGGCCTGGGCGAACAGCGGGTTGCCGTCGGCGAGGGCCGCGCGGAGGTCGTCGCCGGGTGTCGGGTGGCGGCGGCCGGCGGCGGCGCCGATCACGGTGGCGGTGGCCGCGGCGGACAGCGGCGCCACGTGCAGGAGGACCGAGCGGCGCTTGCCGCACCCCCAGGAGGGTCTGGTGTGGAGCAGTTCGGAGCGGGCGCCGGCGATCAGCAGCAGGGCGACCGGGCCGAGCCGGACGGTGAGGTCCTCGACGAAGGAGCGGACGAAGTCGGCGGCGCGGTGGAGGTCGTCCAGGACGACCACCAGCGGGCGTTCGGCGGCCGCCTCCTCCAGGAACTGCCGCAGCGCGCCGAGGACTTCCTCCCGCGGGACGACGCCGCCGTCCGGCTCCTGGGCGGCGGCGGCCGGGGCGGGCAGGCCGAGGCAGGCCGCGAGCGCCGTGACGATCGGCCCGGTGGCGCCGTGCGGGAGGAGCCGGCGCACGACGCCGGTCAGTGCGGGAAGGACGACGGCCGCCGGCGCGCCGGCGCGGATGCCCGCGTAGGCGCGGACCACGCCGGCCAGCGGCTCGTAGGGGGTGTGGGTGTCGAAGGCGGGGGTGCCCGCGTGGAGCACCCGGGGCGTCGGCGGTCCGGCGCCGTCGCGCAGCGAGGCGGCGAACTCCCCGATCAGCCGGGTCTTGCCGATGCCGGGCTCGCCGAGCACCGAGACCAGGTGCGGCAACTGGTGGCGAACGGTGTCCCGGTAGGCGCCGTGCAGCAGGTTCAGCTCGTGGGTGCGCTCCAGGAACGGCGGTTCGGCGGGATGCCCGGACGGCGCGCGGCCATCCGGGCCCGAGCGCCCGGGGCGGTGGACGCCGGGGACGCCGGGGACCGGGGCGAAGCCGAGTCCGCCGCCGCCCGCTTCCACGGTGGCGTCGGCGGCCCACAGTTCCCCGCGGGGGACCTGCAGCAGCTGGTAGTGGCAGGCGTCCAGCACCTGGCCGGTGACCTCCACGGGCTCGGGCGCGCTGTCGTCGTAGGTGACCATCACCTCGCCGGTGCCGACCACGAGGTGGGTGACCGGCCGGGTGGCGCTCGCCTCGGCGGCCGGCCCCGGTCCGGGCACCGCGAAGTGGCGACGCAGGGCGAGGGCGGCGCGCAGGGCCCGCTCGGCGTCGTCCTCGTGGGCCCGGGGGACGCCGAAGACGACCAGCCACACCGAGCCGAAGGCGCGGCGCACGTGTCCGCCGAAGGGCGCCGTCTCGCGTCGGATGTCGGCGGTCAGCTCCTTGATGGCGTGGTCGACGCGCTCGGGGGCGAGGGCGCCGCCGCCGGCCGTCCACCGGGCGCGGACCATGACGACGCTGGCCGGGCGCCGCTCGACCCGTTCCCAGGGCGCACGGGGAGCCTGCGCGGCGGCCGGGACGCCGGGGGTCCCTGCGCGGTCGTCGGCGCGCGCGGGCACGGCGGGTGCCGGCCGGGGGCGCGGCGACCGCGGGGCGGCGGGCCCGGGTCCGGCCGGGGACGGGAAGTCCGCCGCGCCGCCCGGGGCCGCGGTGAGCCGCAGCGCCAGGGCCGGGTCGTGGCTGAGGATCGCGCGCTGGAGGCGGCGCAGGTCGCGGCCCGGCTCGAGGCCGAAGCGGTCGGCGAGGAGGTCCCGGGTGCGCCGGTAGCGGTCCAGCGCCTCGGACTGGCGCCCGCAGTTGTAGAGGACGACCATCAGCTGGGCGACCAGGCGTTCCCGGGTCGGCTCGGCCTCCAGCAGGGACTCCAGTTCGCCGATCAGCTCACGGTCCCGCCCCATCGCCAGCTCGGCCTGGATGCAGTCCTCGTGGACGGCGAGCCGGATGCCCTGGAGGGCGGCCAGCTCGGGCCAGGTGAGCCCGGCGTCGCTCACGTCGGCGAGCACCGGTCCGCGCCACAGGCCGAGGGCGCGGCGCAGCAGTTCCGAGGCCTGCGTCCAGTCGCCGGCCGCCAGTCGGGACCGGCCCAATGTGACAAGCTCATGAAATTCCGTGAGATCGAGCTGTTCCGGCTCGATTCTGAGCATGTATCCGGGCACAGTGGTATTCAGCGTGGCCTTCCCGTCCGCCGGCTCCCCGACCGCCTCGAATGCGCGGCGCAGCCCGGCCACCGAGTTCTGCACCATTTTCCGTGCCGTGGTCGGACGGTCGTCGCCCCAGAGCGCGGCGACTATCTCGTTGATACTCACCACGCTATTCGCGCGGAGCAGGAGAACGCCGAGAAGGGCCCTCTGCTGCAGGCCGCGAATGGGCACGTCGATGCCGTCCGAGAGCACTTCGAGCGGCCCCAGAACGTTGAATCGCACCCCTACCCCCTCGATTACCTGCGAATCCAGAAGATGCCATTCCGATTGTGCCCGATGGTACATCAGGTCCCCCCGGCCCTTCCATTGACTGTCCATCAATTCTGACCCGCGATACCAGCGGCAATCCCCCGGCGGTTATCCCCGCGGCATTGCGCCGCCACTGCCCGGCGGCAGGGGCGGCAGTGGCCCGCGCATGGGCGGTCAGTTCCCGGGCGATGGGCGGGGTTTCCCCATGATGGGTCCCACCGGGAGCGGGCGGCCGTCGCCACCGCCCCGGGGAGCCGCCGGGGACCGGCGGCCGAACGCCTACAAGAGACGAGGTCGGGGGTACCCGGTGCCTTCCCTGCTGGAACGTGACGCGCACATCGACAGACTCGACCACCTGCTCGCCGAGTGTCTCGGCCGCGCGGGCCGGGTGGCACTGGTCGACGGACCCCTCGGCAGCGGCAAGAGCGAGCTGCTGCGGGTGTTCGCCGCCCGGGCCGCCGAACGCGGAGTCCTGGTCGTGGGCGCGAGCTGTTCCGCGCAGGAGCGGGACCTGCCCTTCGGCATCGCCGACCGGATCGCCCACTCCCCCGGCTGGCCCGCCCGGCACGCCGAGCGGCTGGCCGCCCTGGCCGACCCGGCCGTCCTCGCCCACCCGTCCGGCAGCGCCGCCGGCACCGCCCTCGACGGCACCGGCGCGACCGCCGACCCGACCGGCCCCCCGTCGCCCCCGCTGCTGCGCGCCTGCCGGGACCTGACCACCGCCCTGCTCGCGGCCGCGGCCGACACCCCGGTGCTGCTCTGCGTCGAGGACATCGGCCACGCCGACGAGGCGTCCCTGCACTTCCTGCGCCACCTCGTCCGCCACCTGCCGCAGAGCCGGGTGCTGCTGGTCCTCACCGACGGCAGCACCCCGTGGCCCGCGCGGCGCCGGTTGCACGCGGAACTGCTGCGCCACCCGCACGCGCACCGCCTCACGCTGGCCCCGCTGTCCCGGGCCGGCGCGCTGCGCCTGGTCGCCGAGGGCCTGGGCGAGGAGGACGCCCGGCACCGCGGCCCCGGCCTGGTGGACGTCGCCGGCGGCAACCCGCTGCTGCTGCACGCCCTCGTCGACGAGCACCTCGACCGCGCCGACGAGCCCGAACCGCGTTACGGCCCGGCCCTGCTGAGCTGCCTCCACCGGGCCGGCCCCGGCGTGCTGCGGGTCGTCCAGGCCCGGGCCGTGCTCGGCGAGGAGGCCCCGGACGAGGACGTGGCCAGGCTGCTCGGAGAGCGGGAGAGCGCCGAAGCGGTCGCCCGGGTCCGCGCCGCGCTCACCGCCGCCGGACTGCTGGACGGCGAGGGACGGCTGCGCACCGCGGCCGCCGGCGCCGACGTCCTGGAGGATCTGGCCCCGCACGAGCGCACCGACCTGCGCCTGCGGGCCGCCCAGCTGGCCCACGAGAGCGGCAGCCCCGCCGCCGAGGTGGCCCGGCACCTGGTCGAGGCCGGGCGGGCACCCGCACCGTGGGCGGTCGCGGCGCTGGCCGGGGCGGCCGAGCACGCCCTGCTCGACCACCGTCACGGCACCGCCGTCGCCTGCCTGCGACTGGCCCATCAGGAGGCCGCCGAGGAGAACGAGCGGGCGGTGCTCCGGCACCGGCTGGCGCAGGCCGAGTGGCAGCTCAACCCCTCGGCGGCGGCCCGGCACCTGGTGCCGCTCACCGCCGCGGTCCGGGCCGGGCACCTCGGGCTCGCCGAGGCGCTCGTCCTCGTCCGGTACCTGCTGTGGCACGGCCGGGGCGAGGAGGCGCTGGGTGTGCTGGACCTGCTGCGCGCCCGGACCGGAACCGCCTCCCCCGCCGGGACCGGCGCGCTGCGCGACGTCGAGACCTGGCTCGCCTACACCCACCCAGGCCTCGCCCGGGGCCGCCGCGTCCCGGCTCTGCCCGCCGATCTGCGGCACGCGGTCGCCCCGGACGTCGACCCGCACCTGCGGGCCGCCGCGGCGCTCGCCGGGGCGCTCACCCGGGGACGGGCCGCGGACGCCGTCGACCGCGCCCAGCAGGTGTTGAACGACGCCCACCTGCACGGCCGCACCCCGTGGGCCGAGGAGGCCGCGCTGCTGGCGCTGCGGGTGCTGCTCGAGGCCGGGCGTGCCGACACCGCGGCGGTCTGGAGCCAACGGCTGCTCGGCACCGCCGCGCGCCGCGGGATCCCGACCGCGACGGCCCTGTACTCGGCGGCGCACGCCGAGGCGGCCCTGCGGCTCGGCGAGCCGACCACGGCGGCCGAGCACAGCCGGGCCGCGCTGACCCACCTCAGCCCCACCGCCTGGGGCATCGCGGTGGGCCTGCCGCTGGGCACGCTGATCGTCGCCGAGAGCCGCACGGGCGAGCACCGCTCGGCGGCCAAGCACCTCACCCACGCCGTCGGCGAGGCGATGTTCCAGAGCCTGTACGGGCTGCACTACCTGTTCGCCCGCGGCGAGCACTACCTGGCGACCCGGCACGGCCACGCGGCCCTCGCCGACTTCCTGTCCTGCGGCGAACTGCTGCGCACCTGGGGCCTGGACGGCGCGGGAGTGGTGCCCTGGCGCACCCAGGCCGCCGACGCCTGGCTGCGGCTGGACAACCGGGACCGCGCCTGGCGGCTGATCCACGAGCAGCTCAGCCGGGCCGACGCCGACCTGCCGCACAACCGCGGCCCGGCGCTGCGGCTGCTGGCCGCGGCCGGGCCGGCCGGCCGACGCGGCCCCCTGCTCACCGAGGCCGTCGACCTCACCGAGGCCTCCGGCGACCGCTACGAGCAGGTGCGGGTGCTCACCGACCTGAGCCGACTGCACCAGGGCGCCGGAAACAAGCGCAGGGCCCGGCTGCTGCTGCGCCAGGCCCTGCACATGGCGAACATGTGCGCCCTGGGACCGCTCGCGCAGGAGCTGCTGTCGGTCTCGGCGGACCTCGGTGAGAGCGGCCCGGCCGCCGACGAGGCACCGGAGCCGGGCGGGGTCGGCGCGCTCACCGAGTCCGAGCGACGGGTCGCCTCGCTCGCCGTACTCGGCTACACCAACCGCGAGATCGCCGGACGCCTGTACGTCACGGCGAGCACCGTGGAACAGCACCTCACCCGGGTCTACCGCAAGCTCGGGGTACGCCGACGCAAGGATCTGCCGGCCGATCTGCGGGCCGGCCTGAGGAAGACGGGATGACCACTCCGATGACCACGCCGACCGCCACGACCCCGACGGTGCACGACGGCACCGAGCCCGAACTCGTGCGGGCCCTGGCGGGCCTGACCGCCGGCCAGCAGCCGCAGTGGCCCGATCAGGACCGGGTGCGCGAGGTGCGCGCCGCACTCGGTGCCCTGCCGCCCCTGGTGGAGCCCGCCGCCGTGGACCGGCTCCGGGAGCGCCTGGCCGAGGCCGCGCTCGGCCGGGCCCTGGTCGTCCAGGGCGGGGACTGCGCCGAGACCTTCGCCGGCAACACCCCCGAGCACGTGCGCGCCAACCTGCACGCCCTGCTGCACTGCGCCACCCTGTTCGAGGTCGCCTCCGGCCTTCCGGTGGTTCCGGTCGGGCGCGTCGCCGGGCAGTACGCCAAGCCGCGCTCCAGCCCGACGGGCCCGGACGGGCTGCCCTCCTACCGGGGCGACATCGTCAACGGCCTCACGGCGACGGCCGAGGCCCGCACGCCGGACCCGCGGCGGATGCTCACCGCGTACGACGGCGCCGGTGCCGCGCTCGACGTGCTGGACTCGGTGGCCGCGGCGACCCGCAGCGAACTGTTCGCCGGTCACGAGGCCCTGCTTCTCGACTACGAGGTGCCGCTGGTGCGCGACGGGTACGCGCTGTCCGGCCACTTCCTGTGGATCGGCGAGCGGACCCGCGAGCTCGACGGCGCGCACGTCGCGCTGGCCCGCCGGATCGCCAACCCGCTGGGCCTCAAGCTGGGCCCGTCCACCACCCCGGAGCAGGCCGTCGCCTACGCCGGCGCGCTGGACCCGGACCGCGTCCCCGGCCGGCTGACGCTGATCAGCAGGATGGGCGCGGACCGGGTGTCCGACGTGCTGCCGCCCCTGGTGGAGGCGGTGGCGGACGCGGGGCACCCGGTGGTCTGGCTCTGCGACCCGATGCACGGCAACACCGAGACGGCGGCCGGCGGGCTGAAGACCCGCCGCTTCGACCGGATCGCCGCCGAGGTGAGCGGCTACTTCGCCGTGCACCGGGCGCTCGGCAGCCACCCCGGCGGCCTGCACCTGGAACTGACCGGCGACGACGTGACCGAGTGCCTCGGCGGTCGCGAGGACCTGCGTGAGGAGCAGCTGCCCGAGCGCTACCTGACCGGCTGCGACCCGCGGCTGAACGGCCGTCAGACCCTCGACCTGGCACGCGTCGTGGCGGAGATCCTGCTGGAGCACTCCGCCCGGCGGACGCCCGCGGCGGTCTGAGGACCGCCCCCCCGGACCGACGGCCCGCTCCCTCTTCGCGGAGGGGAGCGGGCCGTCAGCACGTGCGCGGGAGGGGACGGGGGGCGGGGCGTCGGTCGGGCCGTCAGGCGGCCAGGTCGGTGCGGAGCGCTCCGAGGAGCGCGGCCAGCCCCGTCCGGTCCTTCGCCGCGCCGTAGACGTAGAAGTCCGGCCGGACCAGCACCGCGACCGCCCCGCTCTCGGCCAGGTACGGCAGGTACACCCCGTCGGTGTCACCGACCGAGCCCGCCGGGGGCTCCTCGTCGGTGGCCGCGAGCACCCTCACCGCGTGGCCGCCGAGGGCGTCCAGCCAGGCGCGGTCCGCGGCGGTGAGCAGACTCTCCGGCGGCTCGGTGGTGAGCAGCACGAAGCCGCGCCCCACCACGTCGTCGAAGAGCCCGGCGGGCCGGCCTGCCGCCGTCACGCGCCCCTGGACGACCAGGTCGCCGGCCGGCCCGCCACCGTGCCGCAGGCCCGCCGTGAGCGGCTGGACCGGCGTGCGCGGCCGGGCCGCGCCGACCTCCGCGCCGCGCCGGGCGCGCTCCTGGGCGGCCAGCATGACGGTGTCCCGGTCGCGGGCCGCGGCCGGGTCGGCCTGGCAGATGACCCGGCCCAGGTCCATCGACATGGTGAGCGCGTGGCGCACGTGCTCGCGCCGCTCGGCGGTGTAGCTGTCGAGCAGCCCCTCGGCGGCCCGGCCGGTGAGCACCAGGTCCAGCTTCCAGGCGAGGTTGGCGGCGTCGCGGAAGCCGGAGCACATGCCCTGCCCGGCGAACGGCGGCATCAGGTGGGCGGCGTCCCCGGCGATCAGCACCCGGCCGCGCCGCCACCGGTCCGCGTAGCGCGCCTGGAAGGTGTAGACGGCGTGCCGCAGCAGGGTGGCGTTGCCGGGGTCGATGTCGAACAGCGAGAGCAGCTTCCAGACGTTGGCCTCACCGCCGAACTCCTCGGGCGACTCGTGGTCGAGCCGCATGAACTCCCAGCGCCGGTGGCCCGGCCCGGCGGAGACCGCGGTGCGCGGCCGCGCCGGGTCGCAGACCTGGAGGTTGTTGGGGACGAACTCCCGGCCGTCGTGCGGGACGACGTCGCAGGTCAGCCAGTCGTTGAAGAACGCGAAGTCGGTGGCGGTCAGCCCGGCCTCCTCGCGCACCACGCTGTTGGCGCCGTCGCAGCCGATCACCCAGCGGGCGGTGAGCGGGCCGCCCGACGGGCCGGTCTCCGGTCCCTCGACCGTGAGCGTGACGGCGTCGCCCCGGTCGGCGAGCGCCGTCACCCGGTGACCGCGCAGGACGCGCAGCGTGGGGTACCGCTCGCCGTGGGCGGACAGCGCGGCCTCCAGGCCCGGCTGGTAGACGGCGCTGGAGTCGGGCCAGCCGGAGCGGCCGGCGTCCTCGACGTCGACCCGGAAGAGGGTCCGGCCGTCGGCGTTGTGCCAGACGTAGTCCCGGGAGGACTCGACGTGCTCGTCCAGGGCCGCGCCCACGCCGGTGGCGGCGAGGATGCGGGCGGACTCGCCGTCGAAGGAGACCGCTCGCGGCATCGGGTAGGGCCGGGGGAAGCGCTCCAGGACGGTGACCCGGTGGCCGCGGGAGGCCAGCAGCAGGGCGGCGGTCTGGCCGACCGGCCCGTAGCCGACGATCGCGATGTCGGTGTCGGTGTCGGTGTCGGTGTCGGTGTCGGTCGCGTTCTCGGTCGCGTTCTCGGTCGCGTTCTCGGAGTCGGTGCTCATGCGGTGGCCCCGTCCTTCCGCAGGATCTCGGCGAGCACCCGGGCGTGCTCCTCCGGGTCGGCCAGGCCGCGCAGCCGCTCGGTACCGTCCTCGACGACGACCAGACGGGTGCCGATCAGGATCCGCTGGCCGCCCTCGAAGGCCCGGCCGCGCACCACGATGCCGGAACCGGCCAGGGCCCGGGCGAACCGGTCCAGCTCCGGCGAGGGGACCAGCCAGTCCGCGAAGGCGCGCGGCCGCGAGTGGAACCGGTAGACGGCGCGCCAGTCGCCGACCCGGCCCCGGCGCTCCACCACGTGGTGGCCGGTGTCCGCGCGCACGACCCGGAAGTCGGTGCCGAACTGCGGCTGCACCTCGTCGGCCACCACCCGCAGCGGCTCCAGGTAGGACGGGCCGACGAAGCCGACGTCGACCAGCCAGAGGTCACCGTCCAGCCGGACGAAGCCGAGGACGTGCTCCAGGTCCGGCCCGAAGCTGTCGTCGACCTGGCGGATCCCGGCCGAGAACAGCCCGGTCTCGTAACCGAGTTCGCGCAGCAGCGCGAGGAAGAGCCCGTTCAGTTCGTAGCAGACACCGCCCCGGCCGCCGAGCACGACGGCGTCGAACACGGCGTCGACGTCGATGTCGACGCCCGCCCACAGGGACTCGCCGCGGGCGGTGTTGAGCGACGAGTCGTAGGGGACGGCGATCAGGTGGCGCCGGTGCAGCTCGCGCAGGGTGTCGGCGTTGGGGTCGAGCGGGCCGTCGTAGCCGAGGGCCTCGAGGTAGGCGGTGGTGTCGAACACTGCGGTCACTTCCCTTCGGTCCGCTGCTCGGCGGCTCCGGTCGGCGCGGGCACGGTCTCGGCGGTTCCGGTGTCACCGTCCCCCGCAACGTGGTCCCCGGTCTCGTCGAGCAGGGAGAGGAGGTAACCGGCGAGCCGCTCCGGGGTGGGCTGGTCGAAGGCGAGCAGGGCGGGCAGTTCGAGCCCGGTGACGGTCTGGAGGCGGTTGCGCAGTTCGACGGCGGTCAGCGACACGAAGCCGATGTCGAAGAAGACGGCGTCCGCCCCGATCTCTCCGGTGTCCTCGTGCCCGAGAACGGCCGCGACCTCCGTGCGGATGACGTCGACCAGCACGGCCGGGCGCTCCCCCGGCTCGGCGTCCGCCAGTCGGCGGGCGAGGACGGCGCCGGGCGCCTCCTCGACGATGGTGTCGGGCTCGGTCTCGATGGCCATCGGGAAATCTCCTGCGGGGGTGGTCGTCACGGGCACCGACTCCAGCCAGTAGTGCCGGTGCTGGAAGGGGTAGGTGGGCAGGTCGGAGGCAGGGAGGGGGCCGGCGCCCGCGTAGGAGGCCGACCAGTCGACCTCCACGCCACGGACGTGAAGTGCGGCGGCCGAGAGCAGGACGCGGTCCCAGCCGCCCTCGTCGCGCCGCAGGGTGCCGGTGACGACCGCGTCGCGCACGGAGGCCGCCTCCAGGGCCTCGACGATGCCGTGCGCGAGCACGGGGTGCGCGCTGACCTCGACGAACGCCCGGTACTCGGCGGCGGCGAGGGTGTCGACGGCGTCGGCGAAACGCACGGTCCGCCGCAGGTTGCGGTACCAGTACCCCGCGTCCAGCTCCGGACCTTCCAACCAACGGTTCTCGACCGTCGACAGGAACGGGACGACAGCCGGCTGCGGCCTCACCGAACCCAGCAGCTCGGCGAGTTCGGCCTCGATCGACTCCACGTGCGCGGTGTGCGAGGCGTAGTCCACCGGGATCCGCCGCAACCGCACACCCTGCTCCTCGAAGGCGGCCACCAGAGTGTCCAGGCCCGCCGGGTCACCGGCCACCACCACCGAGGACGGACCGTTCACGGCCGCGACCTCCACCCCGGCCGGAAGCCGGTCGGCCACCCGGGCGAGCGACAGCCCCACCGACACCATCCCGCCCCGACCCGCCAGACCCCGCGCGATGGCCTGCGACCGCAACGCCACCACCGCCGCGGCGTCCTCCAGGGAAAGGATCCCCGCGACATGAGCCGCAGCGATCTCCCCCTGCGAATGACCGACCACCGCGTCCGGCACCACACCCAGCGACTCCCACAACCGCGCCAGCGCCACGTTCACCGCGAACGACACCGGCTGCACCACATCCACCCGCTCCAACGAAGCGGACCCCGGCACCTGATTCACCACATCCGACAACGACCAGTCGGTATAGGGCTCCAACGCCTTGCCGACCTCACCGAGCGCCCCCGCGAACACCACCGACTCCGCCAGCAGCCGCCGACCCATCCCCACCCACTGCGAACCCTGACCCGGGAAGACCAGCACGGTCTGGCCGGTGACGTCCGCCGTGCCCGTGACCAGGGCGGGCGAGGCGGCGTCGCCCGCGAGCGCGGCCAGGCCGGTGCGGTGACCGTCGAGCGTGTCCGCCACAACGACGGCGCGGTGCGCCAGCAGGGTCCGGGCCTCGGCCAGCGCGCGGGCCGCGTCGGCGGGTGCCGGGCCGCGCGCCTCGGTGTAGTCGAGCAGCCGCTCCGCCTGGGCGCGCAGGGCGCCGACGGAAGCGGCGGACACCAGCCAGGGAACGGCACCGGCCTCGGGGGCACCGGGCTCGGCACCGGGCTCGGCCGCAGGTGTCTGCGGCTCCGCGGCGGGCGCCTCCTCGAGGATGACGTGGGCGTTGGTGCCGCTCACCCCGAAGGCCGACACCGCCGCCCGACGCGGTCGGTCGGCCGCCGGCCACGGCCGGGCCTCCGTCAGCAGCCGTACCTCCCCCGCCGACCAGTCGACCTGAGTCGTCGGCGCGTCCACGTGGAGGGTCTTCGGCAGCACGCCGTGCCGCAGCGCCTCCACCATCTTGATCACACCGGCAACACCGGCGGCGGCCTGGGTGTGACCGATGTTGGACTTCAACGACCCCAGCCACAACGGCTGTTCGGCGGACCTCCCCCGTCCGTAGGTGGCCAGCACCGCCTGCGCCTCGATCGGGTCGCCGAGCGGGGTGCCGGTGCCGTGCGCCTCGACTGCGTCGACGTCGGCGGCCGTCAGCCGGGCGTTGGCGAGCGCGGCCCGGATCACCCGCTGCTGGGCGGGCCCGTTGGGCGCGGTGAGGCCGTTGGAGGCGCCGTCCTGGTTGACGGCCGAACCCCGGACCACCGCCAGCACCTCGTGCCCCAGCCGCCGCGCGTCCGACAGCCGCTCAAGGACGAGGACGGCCACGCCCTCCGCCCAGCCGGTGCCGTCGGCCGCGTCCGCGAAGGCCTTGCATCGCCCGTCGGTCGCCAGACCGCGCTGCCGGGAGAACTCCACGAACGGCGAGGGCTGGGACATCACCGCGACCCCGCCGGCCAGCGCCAGCGTCGACTCGCCGCTGCGCAGCGACTGGGCTGCCAGGTGGACGGCGACCAGCGAGGAGGAGCAGGCGGTGTCGACGGTGATCGCGGGCCCCTCCAGGCCGAGCGTGTAGGCGACCCGGCCCGAGGCGACGGAGCCGGAGGTGCCGGTGGCGAGGAAGCCCTCGAGCCCGGCGGGCACACTGCGCAGACCGGTGGCGTAGTCGTGGTACATGACGCCGGAGAACACGCCGACTGCTGTGCCGCGCAGGCCCGCCGGGTCCAGGCCGGCCCGTTCCAGGGCTTCCCAGGAGGTCTCCAGCAGCAGCCGCTGCTGCGGGTCCATGGCGAGCGCCTCGCGCGGCGAGATCCCGAAGAAGGCGGCGTCGAAGTCGGCGGCGCCGTGCAGGAATCCGCCCTCGCGGACGTAGGAGCGGCCGGCCCGGTCCGGGTCGGGGTCGAAGAGTCCGTCGAGGTCCCAGCCGCGGTCCTCGGGGAACTCGCCCACGCCGTCGAGTCCGTCGGCGACCAGCCGCCACAGGTCGGCCGGGGAGGCGACGTCACCCGGCAGCCGGCAGGCCGTCCCGACGATGGCGATCGGCTCGCCGACTGCCGCCTCCAACGCGGCTTTCTCAGCTGCGAGTTGTTCATTGTCCTGGAGCGCGGCCCGCAGTGCCGCGACCAGTCTCGCCGTCTGGTCGGCGGCGGCCGCGCCGTCGTTGGTGGTGGTCATTTCAGCCTTTCCAAGGGTGCGCCGGCGCGGGTCGGTGAGCGCGGTGCGTCGGCTCGGTGGGTCAGTGCGGTTGGAGGGGCGGTTCAGCCGCGGCCACGAAGGGCGCGGGCGACGAGGCCGTCGATGTCCAGGTCCGCGATGGCAGGTCCGTCCACGGGCCCGGGTCCCGCGTCCGGTCCGGCGGCACGCGGCGCGGGGCTCACGACCGCCGGGCCCGCCGCCGGTTCCGGCAGCAGCTCGGACCGCAGGTGGCGGGCGAGGGCGAGCGGAGTCGGGTGGTCGAAGACCAGGGTCGCCGGGAGCCGGACGCCCGTCGCCCGGGCCAGCCGGTTGCGCAGCTGCACCGCGCCGAGCGAGTCGAACCCGGTCTCCTTGAAGGCCTGGGCGGCGGCGACGGCGTTCTTGGACGGGTGCCCGAGGACGGCGGCGGCGGCGGAGCGCACCAGGTCGAGGACCTCGCGGTGCTGCTCGCGCTCCGGCAGCGCGGCCAGCCGGGCGACGAAGTCCGCCGCGTGGTCGGCGGGCGCGCCGGTGGCGGCGGTGCGGCGGGGGGTGCGGACCAGGCCGCGCAGCAGCGGGTTCAGTTCGCCGCCCGCCGCCTGCTTGCGCAGGGCTTCGCGGTCCAGCCGGGTCGGCACCAGCAGCGCCTCCGGAGAACGCAGCGCGGCGTCGAACAGCGCGAGCGCCTCCTCCGTGGGCATGGCCGCCAGGCCGCCCCGGGCCAGCCGGGCCCGGTCGGCCTCACCCAGGTGACCGGTCAGACCGCTGGCCTGCGCCCACAGGCCCCAGGCCAGCGAGACCGCCGGCAGGCCGTGTGCGCTGCGCCACCCCGCCAACCCGTCCAGGAAACCGTTCGCCGACCCGTACAGGCTCTGCCCGGCACTGCCGAACACGCTCGCACCGGAGGAGAACAGGACGAAGGCGGTGAGGCCGAGGTCCTTCGTCGCCTCGTGCAGGTGCCAGGCCGCGTCCGCCTTCGGCGCGAACACCTGGTCCAGCCGCTCCGCGGACTGCCCCTCGAACACACCGTCGGCCAGCGCACCGGCGGTGTGCACCACCGCCGTCAACGGACGCTCCACCGGAACCCGCCGCACCAGCGCCTCCACCACCGAGCGGTCCGACACATCGGCCGCCACCACCTCCACCGACGCACCCAGCGCCGACAACTGCTCGACGAGCTCCGCCGCACCGGGCGACCCGGCGCCGCGACGGCTCACCAGAAGCAGGTGACGCACCCCGTGCGACTCCACCAGACGCCGGGCCACCAGACCGCCCAACGTCCCCGTGCCACCGGTCACCAGCACCGTCCCCGCCGGATCCAGCACCGGACCGGCCCCGGACGGGACCTCGGCGGACACTTCGGCACGCAGCAGACGCGGCACCACCACGGTCCCGTCGCGCCAGAGCGCCTGGGTCTCGCCGGACGCCAGCAGACCGCCCACCACCGACGGGTCGACCGCCGCAGTGGGGAAGCCCGCCCCTTCGCCACCGAGCAGCACGACCCGGCCGGGCTGCTCGTGCTGGACCGAACGGACCAGCCCCCACACCGCGTTGACCGCCGGGTCCGCGTCCGGGGGCCCGGTCACGACGGCCAGCGCCTCCCCGTTCCGAGCGGGATCGGTGAGTCCCCGGTGCAGGAACTCCGAGACCCGCCCGACCAGCGCCCGGGCGCCCTCGGGACCCTCGGGGCTCTCGGCCGTGCCCGCGGTCAGGTCGAGCACCGCCGGAGCGACGACACCGGCGGCGTCGGCGCGCAGGGCGAGAGGCGTCCAGCCCACCTGGTAGAGGTGGTCGGCCCCGGCCCCGCCGAGGCCGGCCAGCCGGTCGACCGGTACCTGCCGCAGCGACAGTGATCCGACCGAGGCCACCGGTCCGCCGGTCGGGTCGGTGAGGACGAGCGAGAACGCGTGCGGGCCGGTCTGCCGCGCGTGCACCCGCAGGGCGGTGGGACGCGTGGCGAAGAGCGCCACGTCGTTCCAGGCGAACGGCAGCAGGACGTGACCCGGCTCCGGCTCGGCGATGCCCAGGAAGTTGGTGGCCTGCAGAGCGGCGTCCAACAGCACCGGGTGGATGCCGAAGTCCTCGGCGGCCCGTCCGGCGGGCAGGGACACCTCGGCGTACACCTCGCCGTCGAGCCGCCGGACGGCCCGCAGCCCCTGGAACGCCGGACCGTAGCCGAAGCCGCGGTCGGCCAGCCGCTCGTAGAAGCCGTCCAGGTCGACCGGCTCCGCGCCGGCCGGCGGCCACGCCCCGGGGGCGACGGTGTGCGGCACCTGCTCGCCGCCGAGGAAGCCGGTGGCGTGCCTGGTCCAGGCACCGCCCTCGCCGTCCTCGGGGCGCGAGTACAGGGCGAACGGCCGCCGGCCGTCGGGGGCTTCGTCCTCCGGCGCGTCCACCCGCAGGTGCAGTTGCAGGGCGCCGCGCCCGGGAACGAGCAGCGGGGCCTCGATCACCAGCTCCTCGACGGTGGGCGTGCCCGCCTCGTCGCCGGCCTGCGCGGCCAGCTCCAGCAGCGCCGCCCCCGGGGCGAGGACGGTGCCGCCGACGGCGTGGTCCGCGAGCCACGGGTGGTCCTTCGGGTCGAGCCGTCCGGTGAGGAGCGCCCCGCCCTCGGGCAGTTGCACCACCGCGCCCAGCAGCGGGTGCCCGGCGGGCGCCAGTCCGGCGGCGCCCACGTCGGTGGCGGGGCGGGTCTCCAGCCAGTAGCGCCGGTGCTGGAAGGGGTAGGTGGGCAGGTCGGAGGCGGGGAGGAGGACGGCGTCCGCGAAGGCCGGGGACCAGTCGACGGGGATGCCGTGGACGTGGAGTTCGGCGGCGGCGAGCAGGACGCGGTCCCAGCCGCCGTCCTCGCGCCGCAGGGTCCCGGTGACGACCGTCGGCGCCTCGATCGCCTCCTCCAGGGCCTCGACGACGGCGTGCGCGAGCACCGGGTGCGCACTCACCTCCACGAACGCCCGGAAGCCCTCGCCCGCCAGCGTCCCGACGGCCTCGGCGAAACGCACGCTCTGCCGCAGGTTGCGGTACCAGTACCCCGCGTCCAGCTCCGGACCCTCCAACCAGCGGTTCTCGACCGTGGAGAGGAAAGGAACAGCGGCGGTCCGGGGCTCCACCGACTGCAGCAGCTCGGCGAGTTCCGCCTCGATCGACTCCACGTGCGCGGTGTGCGAGGCGTAGTCCACCGGGACCCGGCGCACCCGCACGCCGCGCTCCTCGAAGCCGGCCACCACGGTGTCCAGACCGGCCGGATCACCGGCGACGACGACCGAGGACGGACCGTTCACGGCCGCGACCTCCACGCCGTCCGGCAGCGTGCCGGTCACCTCGGCGAGCGGCAGCCCGATCGACACCATGCCGCCCCGTCCGGCCAGACCGCGGGCGATGGCCTGCGAGCGCAACGCCACCACCGCCGCCGCGTCCTCCAACGAAAGGATCCCGGCCACGTGCGCCGCCGCGATCTCCCCCTGCGAATGGCCGACCACCGCGTCCGGCACCACACCCAGCGACGCCCAGAGGCGGGCCAGCGCCACGTTCACCGCGAACGACACCGGCTGCACCACATCCACCCGCTCCAGCGAAGCGGCACCCGGCACCTGATTCACCACATCCGACAACGACCAGTCGGTATAGGGCTCCAGCGCCTCCGCGGCCTCCTCCAGGGCCCGCGCGAACACCGCCGACTCGGCCAGCAACCGCCGACCCATCCCCACCCACTGCGAACCCTGACCCGGGAACACGAACACCGACCGACCACCCACCTCCGCCCGACCGGAGACGACACCCGCCGCCTCCTCCCCCCGGGCCACCGCGTCCAGCGCCGCCGCCGAGTCCGCGCGGTCGGCGGCCACCACCACGGCGCGCTGCTCCAGTGCGGCCCTCGCGGTGACGAGGGTGCGGGCGGCACGGGACAGGGCGGTGTCCGGCTGCTCGGCCAGGAGCCGGCCCCAGGCACCGGCCTGGGCGCGCAGGGCGTCCTCGGAGGCGGCCGAGAGCACCAACGGCGTTGCGGTGGAAGCGGGTTCGGCGCCCGGCTGCGGTGCGTCGTCCCAGACCGGGGCCTGCTCCAGGATGACGTGGGCGTTGGTGCCGCTGACGCCGAAGGAGGAGACGGCCGCTCGACGCGGCCGGTCGACCTCGGGCCAGTCGCGGCGTTCCGTGAGCAGCGCGACCGCGCCCGAGTCCCAGTCGACCTTCGAGGTGGGCGTGTCGATGTGCAGGCTCTTCGGCAGTACGCCGTGCCGGAGCGCCTCGACCATCTTGATCACACCGGCCGCACCGGCGGCGGCCTGGGTGTGACCGATGTTGGACTTCAACGACCCCAGCCACAAAGGCTGTTCGGCCGGACGATCCTGCCCGTAGGTGGCCAGCACCGCCTGCGCCTCGATCGGGTCGCCCAACGACGTCCCCGTCCCGTGACCCTCCACCACGTCGACGTCCGCCGCCGTCAGCCGGGCACTGGCGAGAGCCGCCCGGATCACCCGCTCCTGCGAGGGACCGTTCGGAGCCGTCAGACCGTTGGAAGCACCGTCCTGGTTCACCGCCGAACCCCGCACCACCGCCAGCACCTCGTGCCCCAGCCGCCGCGCGTCCGACAGCCGCTCCAGCAGGAGGACGGCCACGCCCTCCGCCAGGCCCGTACCGTCGGCGGCGTCCGCGTACGCCTTGCAGCGGCTGTCGCGCGCCAGGCCGCGCTGGGTGGCGAAGTCGACGAAGACCTCCGGTGTGGCCATCACGGCGACCCCGCCGGCCAGGGCGAGCGTGCACTCGCCGTCGCGCAGCGCCTGCGCGGCCAGGTGCAGGGCCACCAGGGAGGAGGAGCAGGCGGTGTCCACCGTCACCGACGGACCTTCGAGACCGAGGGTGTAGGAGACCCGGCCCGAGGCGACCGAACCCGAGTTGCCGATCCCGAAGTATCCCTCCAGGCCCTCCGGGAGGTTGAGCACGTGGTGCGCGTAGTCGTGGTACATCAGCCCCGCGTAGACGCCGACCGGCTGCCCCTTGAGCGAGGTCGGGTCGATGCCGGCCCGCTCCAGGGCCTCCCAGGAGGTCTCCAGCAGCAGCCGCTGCTGCGGGTCCGTCGCCAGCGCCTCGCGCGGCGAGATCCCGAACAGCGCGGCGTCGAAGCCGCCCGGGTCGGCGAGGAAACCGCCCTCCTCGGCGTAGGTCCTACCGGCGGCGTCCGGGTCGGGGTCGTACAGGCCGTCCACGTCCCACCCCCGGTCGCGGGGGAACGGGGCCATGGCGTCGGCGCCGTCGTGGACCAGCCGCCACAGGTCGGCCGGGGAGGCGACGCCGCCGGGCAGCCGGCAGGCCATGCCGACGATGGCGATCGGCTCGCTGCGCCGGGCCTCGGCGTCGCGCAGGCGGCGCTTGGTCTGCTGGAGGTCGGCCGTGACGCGCTTGAGGTAGTCGCGCAGCTTGTCGTCGTTCGACATGGGGTTCTTCCTCGTGTCCGTCATCAGGAAAGGCCGAGTTCGTTGTCGATCAGGTCGAAGAGCTCGTCGTCCGAGGCCGCGCCCAGGTCGACGCCCTCCGCCTCGGGCTGCTCGCCCGACTCCGCCCAGCGGGCGGTGAGGGCCTCCAGGCGGGCGGCCACCTGGGCGCGCAGTCCGTCGGGTGCCCCGGGCGCGCCGGCCGTCCCGGCCGTGGCCGCCAACGCCTGCTCCAGTCGGTCGAGTTCGAGCAGGACCGGCGGCACGGCCACCGAGCCCGCCAGGCCCAGCCGGTCGCGCAGGTACTCGGCGACAGCGGCCGGAGTCGGGTGGTCGAAGACCAGGGTGGCCGGAAGCCGGACCCCGGTGGCCTCGGTGAGGCTGTTGCGGATCCGCAGCGAGGTCAGCGAGTCGAAACCGACGTCCTTGAACGCCTGCGCGGGCTTCACCGTCTCGTCGATGCTCTGGCCGAGCACCTTGGCCGCGCCGGCCCGGACCAGGTCCAGGAGCAGCCGCAGCTGTTCGGCCTCGCCCACCGCGGAGAGCCGGCGGAGCAGGACCTCGCGGCCGTCCCCGGCGGGCGCGCCGGTGGCGGCGGTGCGGCGGGGAGTGCGGACCAGACCGCGCAGCAGCGGGTCCAGCTCACCGCCCGCCGCCTGCTTGCGCAGGGTCTCCCGGTCCAGCCGGGTCGGCACCAGCAGCGCCTCCGGGGAACGCAGGGCCGCGTCGAACAGCGCCAGCGCCTCCTCCGTGGGCATGGCCGCCAGTCCGCCGCGGGCCAGCCGGGCCCGGTCGGCCTCGCCCAGGTGGCCGGTCAGGCCGCTGGCCTGCGCCCACAGGCCCCAGGCCAGCGAGACCGCCGGCAGGCCCCGCTCACGACGCCACCCGGCCAACCCGTCCAGGAAGCCGTTCGCCGACCCGTACAGGCTCTGCCCGGCGCTGCCGAACACGCCGGCGCCGGAGGAGAAGAGTACGAAGGCGGTGAGGCCGAGGTCCTTCGTCGCCTCGTGCAGGTGCCAGGCCGCGTCCGCCTTCGGCGCGAACACCTCGTCCAACCGCTCGGCAGACTGCGCCTCGAACACACCATCGGCCAGCGCCCCGGCGGTGTGCACCACGGCCGTCAGCGGACGGTCCGTCGGCACACCGGCCACCAGCGCGTCCACCACGGCGCGGTCCGACACGTCGGCCGCCAGCACCTCCACCGACGCACCCAGTGCCTCAAGCTCCTCGACCAAATCCGCCGCACCCGGCGCCTGCGCGCCGCGACGGCTCACCAGGAGCAAGTGGCGCACCCCGTGCGACTCCACCAGGCGCCGGGCCACCAGACCGCCAAGCGTCCCCGTGCCACCGGTCACCAGCACCGTCCCCGCCGGATCCAGCACCGGACCGGCCCCGGACGGCAGCTCGACGCGTACCAGGCGCGGCACCACCGCTCCCCCGTCGCGCCAGGCCACCTGGGTCTCGCCGGACGCGAGGGCGTCGGCCACCAGCGAGGCGGTCGGCACCGATCCGTCGGTGTCCACCAGGACGATCCGGCCCGGGTGTTCGAGCTGCGCAGTGCGGACCAGACCCCGGACGGCGGAGGCCGCCGGGTCCGCGGCCGCGTTCGCGGTCAGGACGGCGAGCGGGCGGGCGGAGTCACCGGCCAGGTGCTCCTGGATCCCGCCGAGCGCGGCACCGGCCAGCGTGCGGGCCGCCTGCGGTGCCGACAGCCCCTCGGGCGCGCGGGTCAGGTCGAGCACGTCCACCTCGGCGACCGGGCCCGCCGCCCTGGGGAGGTCGGCCGGCGCCCAGTCGAGGCGGTACAGGTGCTCGGCGGCGGCGGCGCGGGCGGTGGACAGCCGCTCGGGCGCCACCGGCCGCAGGACCAGCGCCCCGACGGCGCCGACGGGCCGGCCGACCGGGTCGGTCAGCGCGAAGGAGAGACTGTCCGGGCCCTCCCGGCGGGAGTGCACCCGCAACGCGGTGGCCCCGGACGCGTACAGGGCCACGTCGTTCCAGGCGAACGGCAGCAGCACCTCCCCCGGTCCGGCCACCGGCGCCGCGCCCAGGTTGGCGGACTGCAGGGCGGCGTCCAGCAGGGCCGGGTGCAGTCCGAACCGCCCGGCGGAGTCGGCCAGTTCCTCCGGCAGCGCGACCTCGGCGAAGACCTCCTCGCCGGAGCGCCAGGCGGCCCGCAGACCGCGGAAAGCGTCGCCGTACTCGTAGCCGGCCTCCGCCAGCCGCTCGTAGAAGCCGTCCACCGCGACCGGCTCCGCGCCGGCCGGCGGCCATTGCTCGTAGCCGAACCCCGGTGCGGCCTCGGCCGCCAGGAAGCCGGTGGCGTGCCTGGTCCAGGCGCCGCCCTCGGCATCCTCGGGACGCGAGTGCACGTGCACGGCCCGGCGGTCGTCGTCGGCAGCGGCCGGATCGACCGTGACGCGGACCTGGACGGCGCCGCGCTCGGGCAGGATCCCGGGGGCTTCGACGACCAGTTCCTCCAGGCGGCCGAGGCCGGTCTGCTCCCCTGCGCGCAGGGCGAGTTCGAGGAACGCCGCCCCGGGCAGCAGGACCGTCCCGGAGACGGCGTGGCCGGCCAGCCACGGGTGCGAGCGGATCGACAGCCGTCCGGTGAACACCGCTCCCCCGTCGGGCAGTTCGACCAGGGTTCCGAGCAGCGGGTGCTCGGCGGCGGCGACCCCGAAGGCGGTCACGTCACCGGTGGAGGCGACGGGCTCCAGCCAGAAGCGCTGATGCTGGAAGGCGTAGGTGGGCAGCTCGGAGGGGTGGAGGGCGCCGGCCTCGGCGTAGGCGGAGGACCAGTCGACGGGGATGCCGCGGACGTGGAGTTCGGCGGCGGCGAGCAGGACCCGGTCCCAGCCGCCGTCCTCGCGCCGCAGGGTCCCGGTGACGACCGTCGGCGCCTCGACGGCCTCCTCCAGCGCCTCGATGACGGCGTTCGCGAGCACGGGGTGCGCGCTGATCTCCACGAAGGCCCGGAAGCCCTCGCCCGCCAGCGTCCCGACGGCCTCGGCGAAGCGCACGGTCTGCCGCAGGTTGCGGTACCAGTAGCCCGCGTCCAGCTCCGGACCCTCCAGCCAACGGTTCTCGACCGTGGAGAGGAAGGGCACTGTAGCGGGCTGCGGCTTCACCGGCCTCAGCAGATGGGCGAGTTCGGCCTCGATCGACTCGACATGAGAGGTGTGCGAGGCGTAGTCGACGGCGATGCGCCGTACCCTCACGCCCTGCTCCTCGTACGCAGTCACCAGGGTGTCCAGGCCGGCCGGGTCACCGGCGACGACGACCGAGGACGGACCGTTCACGGCCGCGACCTCCACGCCCTCGGGCAGTGCACGGCTCACCTCTGCGAACGGCCGAGCCACCGACACCATGCCGCCGCGTCCGGCCAGACCCCGCGCGATGGCCTGCGAACGCAACGCCACCACCGCCGCCGCGTCCTCCAGCGACAGGATCCCGGCCACGTGCGCCGCCGCGATCTCCCCCTGCGAATGGCCCACCACCGCATCCGGCACCACACCCAACGACGCCCACAACCGCGCCAGCGCCACGTTCACCGCGAACGACACCGGTTGCACCACATCCACCCGCTCCAACGAAGCGGACCCCGGCACCTGGTTCACCACATCCAGCAACAACCAGTCGACATAAGGCTCCAAGGCCTTGCCGACCTCACCGAGAGCCTCGGCGAACACCACCGACTCGGCCAGCAACCGCCGACCCATCCCCACCCACTGCGAACCCTGACCCGGGAACACGAACACCGAACGACCACCCACCTCCGCCCGACCGGACACCAGCCCGGCCGCGCCCTCGCCCTCGGCCAGGGCTCTCAGGGTGTCGACGAGCGCGGCCCGGTCGGCTCCGACGGCGACGGCCCGCTCGGGGAACCGGGTGCGCGCGGTGACGAGGGCGCGGGCGGTGGCCGCGAGGTCCGGCTCCGGCTGCCCCTGCGCGTACGTCGCGAGCCGCGCGGCCTGCTCCCGCAGAGCCGCCTCCGAGGTGCCGGAGACCACCCAGGCCACCGGACCGTCCCCGTCGGCGACGAGGGTCGCGGCCGGCGGATCCACCGGCTCCGCCTGCTCGAGGATCACGTGGGCGTTCGTCCCGCTCACGCCGAACGCCGAGACACCGGCCCGGCGCGGGCGGCCGACCTCCGGCCAGGACCGCTGCTCGGTGAGCAGGGCGATGCCGCCCGAGGACCAGTCGATGTGCGAGCTGGGCGCGTCCACGTGCAGGGTCTGCGGAAGCACGCCGTGGCGCAGCGCCTCGACCATCTTGATCACGCCCGCCGCGCCGGCGGCGGCCTGGGTGTGGCCGATGTTGGACTTCACCGACCCGAGCCAGAGCGGCTGTTCGGCCGGGCGGTCCTTGCCGTAGGTGGCGAGCAGGGCGTGTGCCTCGATCGGGTCGCCGAGCGGGGTGCCGGTGCCGTGCGCCTCGACGGCGTCGACGTCGGCGGCCGTCAGTCGGGCATTGGCGAGCGCGGCGAGGATCACCCGCTCCTGCGAGGGACCGTTCGGGGCGGTGAGGCCGTTGGAAGCACCGTCCTGGTTGACGGCCGAACCCCGGACCACCGCCAGCACCTCGTGCCCCAGCCGCCGCGCGTCCGAGAGACGCTCCAGCAGCAGCAGGCCCACGCCCTCGGACATCCCGAACCCGTCGGCGGCGTCGGCGAAGGCCTTGCTCCGGCCGTCGGTGGCGAGACCGCGCTGCCGGGAGAAGCCGACCAGGCCTTCGAGCGTGGACATCACCGAGGCGCCGCCGGCCAGGGCGAGCGTGCACTCCCCCGCGCGCAGCGCCTGCGCCGCGAGGTGCAGGGCGACCAGGGAGGAGGAGCAGGCGGTGTCGACGGTGATCGCGGGCCCCTCCAGGCCGAGGGCGTAGGAGAGGCGGCCGGAGAGCACGCTGCCAGCGTTGCCGGTGACCAGGTAGCCCTCGTCGGCGGCGCCGCCGGTGCCCTGGGTGCCGTAGTCCTGGCCGTGGGTGCCGATGAAGACGCCGGTCGGGGTGGCGCGCAGGGCGGTGGGGTCGAGTCCGGCACGCTCCAGGGTCTCCCAGGCGACTTCGAGCAGCAGCCGCTGCTGCGGGTCCATCGCCAGGGCCTCGCGCGGGTTGATGCCGAAGAAGGCGGCGTCGAAGTCGGCGATGCCGGGCAGGAATCCGCCGCCGCGCACATAGGTGCGGCCGGGGGCGTCGGGGTCGGGGTCGTAGCTGCCGTCGAGGTCCCAGCCCCGGTCGGTGGGCAGGCCGGTGACGGCGTCGCCGCCACCGGCGACGAAGCGCCAGAGGTCCTCGCCGGAGTCGAGGCCGCCGGGGAAGCGGCAGCCGACGGCGACGATCGCGATCGGCTCGTCCTCGGTCCCGGCGGCCTGTGCCGCAGGGGCGGCGGGGGCCGCGGGGGCCGGTTCCTCGTCGACGAGTTCGGTCGCGAGGTGGGCGGCGAGGGCCTTGGGTGTCGGGTAGTTGAACACCAGGGTGGCGGGCAGGCGCAGGCCGGTGACGGCGCCGAGGGCGTTGCGGAGTTCGACGGCGGTGAGCGAGTCGATGCCGAGTTCCTTGAACGCCTTGTCGACGTCCAGCGCCGCGGCGGAGCCGTGGCCGAGGACGGCGGCGGCGGTGTCGCGGACCAGGGCGGTCAGCAGCTCGTCGCGGTCGGCGGCGGAGAGTCCGGCGAGCCGCCGGGCGAGGGTCCCGGCGCCGTCCGCGGCGGTGCGGGCGGCGGCCCGCCGCAGGGCGCGGGGTGCGCGGGCGGCGGGTGCCAGGTCGCGCAGCAGCGGCGGGAGGTCCTCGGTCCGGACGCCGGTGACGTCGAGCCTGATCGGCACCACGGCCGCGGGCCCGCCGGTGAGTGCGGCGTCCAGCAGGGCGAGGCCCTGCGCGGCGGCGAGGGGGCGGGTGCCGACCCGGGCCATCCGGGCGAGGTCGGTGTCGCTCAGCCGGCCGCCCATGCCGGCGGCCTCGGCCCACAGGCCCCAGGCGAGCGACACGGCGGGCAGTCCGAGCGAGCGCCGGTGGGCGGCCAGGCCGTCGAGGAAGGCGTTTCCGGCCGCGTAGTTGCCCTGGCCGGAGCCGCCGAGCACGCCGGAGGCGGAGGAGTAGAGCGCGAAGGCGGCCAGGTCGAGGCCGGCGGTGAGTTCGTGCAGGTGCCAGGCGGCGTCGACCTTCGGGCGCAGCACACTGTGCCACTTGGCGGCGTCCAGGGCCTCGACCACGCCGTCGTCGACGATCCCGGCGACGTGGACGACACCGGTCAGCCGGTCGGCGAGGGTGTCGACGACGGCGGCCAGCGCGGTGCGGTCGGCGGCGTCGACGGCCTCGGCGCGGACCAGGGTGCCGTTCGCGGCGAGTTCTTCGAGCAGGTCGGCGGGCACGGCGGAGCGGGAGAGGAGCACGAGCTCTGCGACGTGGTGGACCGCCGCCAGGTGGTGGGCCACCAGGCGGCCGAGGCCGCCGTTGGCGCCGGTGACCAGGACGGTGCCGCCGGCCAGGGGGGACGGCGTGCCGTCCGCGGGGGCGGGCCGGGCGGCCGGGCGGCGCAGGCGGGCGACCAGCCGTCGCCCGTCGCGCAGCGCCAGCTGCGGTTCGTCGCCCGGTACGGCGGCCACCGCCCGGGCGGCCCCGGCGGGGTCGGCGGCCGGGTCGTCGGCCTCGACGAGCACGAAGCGGCCGGGGTTCTCCGACTGGGCGGTACGCACCAGGCCCCGGACGGGTTCCTGGACGAGTTCGCCGCGCCGGATGACGACGACGAGCCGGGAGTCGGCCGTCCGGTCGTCGGCCAGCCAGGTCTGGAGCGCCCGCAGGACGTCGTGGCCGACGGCGTGGGCGCGCTCGGGCACGGTGTCGGAGGGGGCGCCGACGCCGACGGGCAGGACCACGAGCGGCGGCAGGGCGCCGTCCTCGGGCAGCTCGCCGTGGAGGGCCCAGTCGGCGGGCGACAGGGCGGCCCCGGGTGCGGCCTCGGGTGCCGGGACCCAGTCGACCTCGAACAGGGCCGCGTCGTCCGCCGGACCGGCGGTCAGGGCGCGCGGGTCCACCGGCCGCACGGTGAGGGCCTCGACGTCCACCACGGGGGCGCCGGTGTCGTCGGCGGCCCGGACGGTGAGGGTGTCGGGGCCCGCGGGGGTGACGACCACGCGCAGCGCCTCGGCGCCGACGGCGTGCAGGCGGACGCCGGCCCAGGAGAAGGCGAGCCTGGGCACGGCGGCGCCCGGGAAGAACCCGGCCTCGCCGAGCGGGTGGAGGGCGGCGTCCAGCAGGGCGGGGTGCAGGCCGTAGTCGGCGGTGTCCGAGGTGGTGTCCGGCAGGCGGAGCTGGGCGTAGAGCCGGCCGTCGGCGAGCCAGGCGGCCTCGACGGCGCGGAACGCGGGGCCGTAGGCGACGGTGAGCCGGCCGTAGAGGCCGTCGAGGTCGAGCGGACGGGCTCCGGCGGGCGGCCAGACCGTCAGTTCGTCGGCGGTGGCGGGCTCCGGGCCCTCCGGGGCGAGCGTTCCGGTGGCGTTGACCTGCCAGGGCAGGCCGGTGCCGGTGCGGGTGAGCAGCCGGACGGTGCGGCGGCCGTCCTCGGCGTCGCCGACGTGGACCTGGAGGTCGAGGCCGCCGCCGTCCGGGACGACGAGCGGGGCGGAGACGGTCAGTTCCTCGACGGTGGGCGCGCCGAGCCGGCGGCCGACGTGGGCGAGGGCGTCGAGCAGCGCGGTGCCGGGCAGCAGCAGCGCGCCGCCGACCCGGTGGTCGGCCAGCCAGGGCAGGGTGCGTTCGGTGATCCGGCCGGTGAAGACGGCGCCCTCCTCGGCGCCGAGCAGCAGTTCGGCCTCCAGCAGCGGGTGGCCGGCCTTGTCCAGTCCGACGGCGGAGAGGTCACCGGCGGCGCGGCCGGGCCGGAGCCAGTAGCGCTGGTGCTGGAAGGGGTAGGTGGGCAGTTCGGAGGGGCGGACGGCGCCGGCCCCGGTGTGGGCCGTGGACCAGTCGACGGGGATGCCGCGGACGTGGAGTTCGGCGGCGGCGAGCAGGACCCGGTCCCAGCCGCCGTCCTCGCGCCGCAGGGTCCCGGTGACGACCGTCGGCGCCTCGACGGCCTCCTCCAGGACCTCCACCACGGCGTGCGCCAGCACGGGATGCGCACTCACCTCCACGAACGCCCGGAAGCCCTCGCCCGCCAGCGTCCCGACGGCCTCGGCGAAACGCACGCTCTGCCGCAGGTTGCGGTACCAGTACCCCGCGTCCAGCTCCGGACCCTCCAACCAGCGGTTCTCCAGGGTGGAGAGGAAGGGGATCGTGGCGGTCCGGGGCTCCACCGAGCCCAGCAGCTGGGCGAGTTCCGCCTCGATGGACTCCACGTGCGCGGTGTGCGAGGCGTAGTCGACGGGGATCCGGCGCACCCGGGCGCCGCGCTCCTCGAAGGCGGCCACCACGGTGTCCAGACCGGCCGGGTCACCGGCGACAACCACGGAGGACGGCCCGTTGACGGCCGCGACCTCCACACCGTCGGGCAGTGCGCCGCTCACCTCTGCGAGCGGCAGCCCGATCGACACCATGCCACCGCGTCCCGCCAGACCCCGCGCGATGGCCTGCGAACGCAACGCCACCACCGCCGCCGCGTCCTCCAGCGACAGGATCCCGGCCACGTGCGCCGCCGCGATCTCCCCCTGCGAATGGCCGACCACCGCGTCCGGCACCACACCCAGCGACGCCCAGAGGCGGGCCAGCGCCACGTTCACCGCGAACGACACCGGCTGCACCACATCCACCCGCTCCAGCGAAGCGGCACCCGGCACCTGATTCACCACATCCGACAACGACCAGTCGGTATAGGGCTCCAGCGCCTCCGCGGCCTCCTCCAGGGCCCGCGCGAACACCGCCGACTCGGCCAGCAACCGCCGACCCATCCCCACCCACTGCGAACCCTGACCCGGGAACACGAACACCGAACGACCACTCACCTCCGCCCGACCCGACACCAGCCCGGCCGCGGCCTCGCCGTCGGCCAGCGCCCGCAGCCCGCTCAGCGCCCGCGTCCGGTCGGCGGCGACCACGACGGCCCGCCGTTCCAGCGCGGCCCGGGAGCCGGCGAGCGCACGCGCGACGGCCGGTGCCTCGGCGACGGGCCTGGCCCCGGCGAACTGGGCGAGCTGGTCGGCCTGTTCGCGCAGGGCCTCGGGGGAACGGGCGGAGAGCAGCCAGGGCACCGGGGTGCCGGAACCGGCGTCGAGTTCGCCGTCGAGTCCGACGGGCACCGGCCGGTTCGCCGGCTCCTGGGCGGGGGCCTGCTCCAGGATGACGTGGGCGTTGGTGCCGCTGACACCGAAGGAGGAGACGGCGGCGCGGCGCGGCCGGTCGACCTCCGGCCAGGCCCGCTGCTCGGTGAGCAGGGCGACCGCGCCGGACTCCCAGTCCACCTTGGTGCTGGGCACGTCGATGTGCAGGCTCTTGGGCAGCACACCGTGCCGCAGCGCCTCGACCATCTTGATCACACCGGCGACACCGGCGGCGGCCTGGGTGTGGCCGATGTTGGACTTCAACGACCCCAGCCAGAGCGGCTGTTCGGCCGAACGGCCCTGACCGTAGGTGGCCAGCACCGCCTGCGCCTCGATCGGGTCGCCCAGCGAGGTCCCCGTCCCGTGGCCCTCGACGGCATCGACATCCGTGGGAGTCAGCCCCGCGTTGGCGAGCGCGGCGAGGATCACCCGCTCCTGCGAGGGACCGTTCGGAGCCGTCAGACCGTTGGACGCACCGTCCTGGTTCACCGCCGAACCCCGCACCACCGCCAGCACCTCGTGCCCCAGCCGCCGGGCGTCCGACAACCGCTCCAGCAGCACCAGACCCACGCCCTCGGCCCAGGCGGTGCCGTCGGCACCGTCCGCGTAGGCCCGGGCCCGGCCGTCGGCGGAGAGCGCGCGCTGGCGGGAGAACTCGACGAAGGACGTCGGCCGGGCCATGATCGCGGCGCCGCCGGCCAGGGCGAGCGTGCACTCGCCGTCGCGCAGCGCCTGCGCGGCCAGGTGCAGGGCGACCAGGGAGGAGGAGCAGGCGGTGTCCACCGTCACCGACGGACCTTCGAGACCGAGGGTGTAGGAGATGCGGCCTGAGGCGACCGAACCGGCGTTGCCGGTGCCGAGGTAGCCCTCCAGGCCGTCCGGGACCTCGGCGAGGTCGGTGGCGTAGTCGTGGTACATCAGCCCCGCGTAGACACCGACCGGCTGCCCCTTGAGCGAGGTCGGGTCGATGCCCGCGCGCTCCAGCAGTTCCCAGGAGGTCTCCAGCAGCAGCCGCTGCTGCGGATCCGTCGCCAGCGCCTCACGCGGCGAGATCCCGAAGAACGCGGCGTCGAACCCGCCCGCGTCGTGCAGGAATCCGCCGTGACGGGCGTAGGAGGTCCCGGGGACGGCCGGGTCCGGGTCGTACAAGGCGTCGAGGTCCCAGCCGCGGTCGGCCGGGAAGGGGGTGATCGCGTCGGTGCCCTCGGCGACCAGCCGCCACAGGTCGGCCGGGGAGGCGACGCCGCCGGGCAGCCGGCAGGCGGCGCCGACGATCACGACGGGGTCGTCGGCGGGCGACACGGTGCGCGGCACGGGCACGGGCCGGGCCGCGGTGGCCGGACGGCCGGTCAGCGCGTTCAGCAGGAAGGCCGCGACGGCCGTCGGGTTGGGGTGGTCGAAGGCGAGGGTGGCGGGCAACCGCAGGCCGGTGGCGGCGGTGAGGCGGCCGCGCAGCTCGACGGCGGTGGCCGAGGTGAAGCCGAGGTCCTTGAACGGGCCGTCGGGGCGGATCGGGTCGGGACCGTCACCGGCCAGCCCGGCGGTCTCCGCGAGGACGAGGTCGAGCAGCTCGCGCTGCCGGTCGGCGGCCGGGCGACCGGCCAGGCGGCGGCGCAGTGCGGCGGCGGTCGCGGTGTCCGGGGCGCTCGGGCCGGCCGGGGTGTCGATGAGGTCGCGCAGCAGGGCCGGGACGTCCTGCGGGGCGAGGGCGTCCAGCCCTTCGGGGTCGAGCCGGAGCAGCAGCAGGGAGGTGTGGTCGGCCAGGTGGGCGGCGTCGAACGCGGCGGCGCTCTCCTGCGCGGTGAGCCGGCCGAGACCGGGCGGCACGGGGCGTCCGTCCCCGTCGGCGGGGCCGGTGATGAGGGCGAGGCCGGGCAGGCCGTGGCGGCTGCGGTGATGGGCGAGGGCGTCGAGGAACGCCGCGGCGGCGGCTTCCCCGGGGGCGCCCGGGGTGCCGAGCGGTCCGACCGTGGGGGTGTGCACGACGAAGGCGGACAGCTCGGTGCCGGCGGTCAGTTCGTGCAGGTTGACGGCGGCGGCGAGCGCGGCGCCGAGGCCGGGGAAGGCCGCGCCGGGGGTGTGGACGACGGCGTTGAAGCGCGCGCCCGGCCCGGCCAGCCAGTCCGCGAGGGCGTCGCGGTCGGCGAGGTCGAGGGCGCTGAGGGTGGTCTCGGCGCCGGCGGCGGTGAGCCGTGCGGCGAGTTCCGCGGCCGCCCGGTCGGCGGGGCCGTGGGGGCTGGTGAGCAGGATCCGGCGCACGCCCCGGCCGGCCACCAGGTGGTGGGCGACGGCGGCGGCCGCCGGCCCGTCGGCGCCGGTGACCAGGACGGCGCGGCGCGGGTCGAAGCGGGCGCCGGGCTCGCCGTGGGCGAGCGCGGCGGACACCCGGGCGGCGCGCGGGCGCAGCGCCACGCCGGAGCGGACGACGAGTTCGGGTTCGCCGGAGGCGACGGCGGTGGTGAGGGCGTCGGCGGCGTTCTCCTCCGCGTCGAGGTCGACCAGCAGGAACCGGCCGGGGTTGGCCACCCGGGCGGCCCGGACCACACCGCGCAGCGCGGCCTGGACGAGGTCGGTGGCACCGCCCGGTCCGGCGGCGCCCCGGGTGACGACGGCCAGCACGGTGTCCGTGAGCCGTTCCTCGGCGAGCCAGGCGGTGAGCTGTCCGTCCAGGGCGCGCACGGCGTCCTCGACGTCGGCGGCGAGCGGTCCGGGGGTACGCAGGCCGGTGCCGGCGCCGACGCCGAGCACGGCGGCATCGGGCAGCGGGCCGGACGCGGCCAGCGCGGCCGGGTCGGGGTGGCCGGCGGCGCCGAGGGCGTCGGCGAGGCCGAAGCCGTCCGCGCCGAGCACCGCCCAGGTGCCGGCGGCGGGGCGGGCGCCGGGGACGGAGGAGAGCGGTAGCCAGTCGACCCGGAACAGGTGCTCGTAGTGGCTGCCGCCGGCCGCCCGCAGCCGGGCGGGCGCGTCGAGCAGCACATGCCGGGTGATCTTGCCGGAGGCGGTGCGCGGGATGCGCTCCGTCTCGTACAGCTCCTCGGGGACCTTGAAGTAGGAGAGCCGCTCCCGGCAGGCGGCCAGCAGGGCCTCCGGGTCGAGGCCGCCGGGGCCGGGCACCAGGAAGGCCACCGGCACCTCGCCGAGCACCTCGTGGGGCTTGCCGACGACGGCGACGTCCGCGACCCCGGGCACGCCGCGCAGCACCTCCTCGACCTCGGCCGGGTGGATGTTCTCGCCGCCGCGGATGATGAGTTCCTTGATCCGGCCGGTGATGGTGAAGTAGCCGGAGCCGTCGCGCCGGGCGAGGTCGCCGGTGTGGTACCAGCCGCCGCGCAGCGCCTGCTCGGTGGCCTCGGGCTGGTTGTGGTAGCCGAGCATCACGCTCGGGCCGCGCACCCAGACCTCGCCCTCCTCCCCGTCCGCGACGTCCAGGCCGGTCCCGGCGTCGACCAGGCGCACGCCCAGGCCCGGGACGGGCAGGCCGCAGGAGCCCTCGACGCGGGCGCCGGTGGGCCAGTTGACGGTGATCGAGCCGCAGGTCTCGGTGGAGCCGTAGGCGTCGATGAGCGGCGCGCCGAACGCCTCCTCGAAGGAGCGCCGCAGCGTCGCGGTGGTCATCGCGCCGCCGACCAGGCACATCCGCAGCGCCGGCGCGGTGAAGCCGTCCTCCCGGGCGGCGCGCACCAGTTGCTGGTACATGGTGGGCACACCGGCCAGGAAGGTCGCGGACTCCTCGCGGACGGCGTCCAGGACGTCCCGCGCGGCGAAGCCGTCGAGGATGCGGGCGGTGGCGCCGACGGCGGTGACGCTCAGCACGCAGGCGATGTGGGAGAGGCTGTGGAACAGCGGCAGCGGCCAGACCACCCGGTCCCCGGCGCTCAGGCCGGGCACCGGCACGTAGCAGGCGGCCACCGACCAGAGGCAGTTGCGCTGGGTGGACAGCACGCCCTTGGGCCGGCCGGTGGTGCCGGAGGTGTAGAGCATCCAGGCGGGGTCGTCGAGGCCGAGGTCGTCGCGCGCGGGGGTGGCGGGGTCGGTGGTGGCCAGGGTCTCGAAGGAAAGGGTGCCGGCCGGGACGGGGCCCTCCCCGGTGACGATCACCCTCAGGTCGGCCCGGGCGCGGGCGAGGGCGTCCAGGCCGGCTGCCCGGGCGGCGTCGGTGATGACGACGCGGGCGCCGCTGTCGTCGAGCAGATGGGTGAGTTCGGCCTCGGTGGCGTGCGGATTGAGCGGGACGCCGATGGCGCCGGCGCGCAGGATGCCGAAGTACGACTCCACCACCTCGACGCTGTTGCCGAGCAGGATCGCGGCCCGGTCGCCGGGCTGGAGCCGCAGGTCGGCGAGGTGGCCGGCGAGCCGGCCGGTGCGGGTGTGGAGCTCGGCGTAGGTCACGCCGCGGACGGCGTCGCGGAACGCGGTCCGGTCCGAGCTGTCGCGGGCGTGCTCGGCCAGCAGTTCGGGCAGCGGCCGGATCAGCTCGGTGCGCAACATGCCGTCACTTCCTTGGGTCGGTTCGGGTCGGGGTCGGGTCGGCGTCGGGGCAGCTCGGACTCGGGGCGGCTCGGGCTCGGGGCGGCTCGGGCTCGGGGCGGATCGGGCCTGGAGCGGGGCATTCGGTTTCCGCCCGGCACCCGGGGTCGGCGGCGGCGGTCGGGGAATTCCGCTTCCGGTCCGCTTTCCCCCGTACGGGGCCGCCGCATTTCCGGGCCGCGTTTTCCGGGAAGCCTTTTCGGGGCGGCCTTTCCGGGGCCGCCGTACGCGAATTCCCGCCGGTCACAGTCTCGTACGGCGGGGGCTCCCGGCCGCCCCTATCCGACCCCCTATACGGGCCCTATTCACGGGAGCGGGGAGCGGGGGCGGCGGCCGCACCGCGGCCGGGAACCGCGCCGCCCCGCCGGGCGTGGGCACGGCGGGGCGGAGCGGGGCGGAGCGGGGCGGAGCGGGGCGGAGCGGGGCGGAGCGGGGCGGAGCGGGGCGGAGCGGGCGGACCGGCCGGTGGGGCGGCCGGACGGTCCGGACCCGCAGCCGGTCAGGCCGGTCAGTGGGCCGGGGCGGGTTCGGGCAGCAGGGTGAGCAGGTCGGCGGGCCGACGCAGCACCGCGTCGGGCCGTTCGGCGAGCAGCGCCGCCTCGTCGGTCTCGCCCCACAGCGCCGCGATCGCGCCGACCCCGGCGCCCCGGGCGCTCGCCAGGTCGGTGACGGCGTCACCGACCATGACGGTCCGTTCGGCCGGCACGTCCAGCAGTTCCAGGGCGCGCAGCACGATGTCGGGCGCGGGCTTGGCCCGGGCGACCTCGTCGGAGCCGAGCACGTGGTCGAAGTGGTGCAGCAGGCCGAGCTGGTCGAGCAGCGAGCGGGCCCGGGGGCCGCTCTTGCCGGTGGCCACGGCCAGCCGGATGCCGCGCCGGTCGAGCTCGACGAGCAGTTCCCGCGCCCCCGCGTGCACGGTGACCTCCGGGGCGAGCCGGTAGCTCTCCCGGACGAAGGGCTCCTCCAGGGCGAGCGGCAGCCCCATGATCCGCATGATGTCCGGGAAGTAGCGGCCCAGGTGGCGGCTGTACTCCTCGAACGGCGGGTTGCCGTCGCCGACCACCTCCTCGTAGGCGGCGAGGAACGCCCGGCGCATCACGTCGAAGCTGTCGACGATGACGCCGTCGAGGTCGAAGACCACGGCGCGCAGCGGGAGGCGGTAGGCGAGTGCGTGCCCGTCGGGCCCGGTGGTCGGGGCGGTGACGGTGGGCTGGTCGATCGGCATGGGATCTCCATGGGACGAGGGGCTGCCCGGACGGGTGGCCGGGCCTGGCGCCCCGGGGCCGACGGGATCGGCACGGCCTCCGGGGCCGGGGCACGGGGCTGCTCGGTTCGAGCCGCGGCTCGACAAGGAGTGGCCGGGACGGCGGGGACGGCGGGGACGGCGGTCGGGCACCGACGGCAGTCGAACGGCTACGACGGTCAGAGGGCGAGGGCCGCGGCCTCGTCGGCGAGCCGCGGCCGCGGGGCGCGGGCCGCCTCGTAGAGCCGCTCGATGACCGAGATGGTGTGGTGGGCGCGGTTCACGGCCGCGCCGCGCGAGGCCGGGTCGGCGAGCAGGGCGGGCAGCTCGTCGAGCTGGCGCACGTACTCGGTGCCGACGTCCTCCCCGGGCAGCGGGACCTCGGTGGTGACGCCGTCGCGGGTCCGGGTGAGGCGCGGGACCCGGCGGTTCGGGCTGAAGCCGAAGGTGCACTCCAGGGTCGCGGAACCGGTGGCGCCCTCCACCGTGATCCGGGTGGTGTCGACGGGCTCGTGGGAGGCCCAGCTCGCCCGCACCGCCACCGAGACGCCGGTGTCGGTGAGCAGGAAGCCGCGGGCGGTGTCCTCGACGTCGCCGGCACCGTCCGGCCCGTCGGTGCCGCGCCAGCCGGCGCCGCGCCTGCCGTCGTTGACGAAGTCGGCGGAGAGCGAACCGAGCACCGACGGGAACCGGACGTCGCCGCCGAGCACGGCCTGGGCCGTGTCGAGCAGGTGCCAGCCCAGATCGACCAGGGCGCCGCCGCCGGAGAGCCGCCGGCTGGTGAACCACCCGCCGGCGTCGGGGACACCGCTGGCACGGACCCAGGCGAGGTCGACGTGGCGGATCGGGCCGAGGTCCGCCGCCAGGTCGGTCAGAGTGGCGACGTCCTGCCGGTAGCGGGCGGCACTGCCCGCCAGCAGAACGGTCCCGCCGGCACGTTCGGCTGCGGCCAGCCGGTCCGCCTCGGCGGCGCTGAGGCAGACCGGCTTCTCCAGGAACACCGGGATGCCGCGGGCGAGCAGACGCTCGGCCACCGGGGTGTGCAGGTGGTTGGGCACCGCGACGACCGCGAGGTCGACGTCGGGGCCGAGCAGGTCGGCGTCGGCGAGGAGGGCGGCGCCGGACGGCACGTGCTCCGCGCCGCCGGGGCCGGGCTCGACGACGGCGGTGACCCGGTAGGCAGGATGGGCCGTCAGGCGGGGCAGCCAGATGGTGCGGCCCGCCCAGCCGAGGCCGACGACCGCCACCCGCACCGGGGCGGCCGGCCCCGGTCCGGCGGTGCTCACCCGCGCGTTCACACCGCGGCCAGGGCGTCGGCGATGATCTGCGCGGTGTCCTCGATCGCCTGCCCGCTCGCGAGGAGGGTGCGGTGGTGCAGCCAGATGCCGTCGGCGGTGAGCGCCTCGCTGTTGGGGCAGGCCTCGGCCAGGGCGTCGACGGTGGTGTCGGGCGCGGCCGACTCCCAGAAGCCGTCCGAGCGGTAGATGGCGCGGAACACCACGAACGCGGGCAGGCCGCGCGCGATCAGGTCGTCGACCAGGGCGTTGCGCCGCTCCTCGCCGAGGCCGGGCACCCGGAACATCGCCATGTAGTGCGGGACACGGTCGGCCCGCTCGTCGTGGCCCTGCGGCACCACGCCGGGGATCTCCGTCAGCAGGCTCTTGAGCTGCTTGGCACGCTCCTCGCGGACGTCGATCTGGCTGTCCAGGCGGGCGAGCTGGGCGCGCAGGACGCTCGCGGAGAACTCGTTGAGCCGGAAGTTGGAACCGGAGGTCTGGTGGTAGTACTTCCGGTCCGTCGGCGGGCGGCCGCAGCTGTGCCGCAGGAACGCCTCGTCGTACTGCGCGCTCTCCGGGAAGGTGACGGCGCCGCCCTCGCCGGCGGTCATCAGCTTGCCGTTCTGGAAGCTGAACGCGGCGATCGAGCCCAGCTCGCCGACCCGGCGGCCGCGCCAGCGGGCGCCGTGGGCGTGCGCGGCGTCCTGCACGATCGACACGCCCGAGTCGGCGGCGAGCTTGTCGAGGGCGTCCAGGTCGGCGATCTGGCCGGCGATGTGGACGGGCATGATCGCGCGGGTCCGCGGGGTGATCGCGGCGGCGGCCGCCTCGGGGCTCAGGTTGTAGGTGTCGAGGTCGACGTCGACCGGCACCGCGGTGGCGCCGAGCCGCTGGGCGGCCTGGGAGGAGGAGATGAAGGTGAACGCGGGCACGATGACCTCGGTGCCCGGGCCGACCCCGAGCAGCTGGAGGGCGATCTCCAGCGCGTGGGTGCCGTTGGTGACGGCGAGCGCCTTCGCGGCGCCGTGGTAGTCGGCGAACTCCTGCTCGAAGGTGTCGACCTCCTTGCCGCCCATCCGCCACCACTGGCCCTGCTCCAGTGCCCGGAGCAGTCCTTCGCGCTCGGCATCGTCGTACTGCGGCCAGACCGGGAACTCCGGGGCCGGACGTCCTTGGGCAGTCATGATTCCGCGCAGCCTTTCCTGTAGGGGGACCGTGGAACTGGAACGGCACGCTAACCCAGGAAATGCGGCCCGTCACCTCCCCTACCCACCCCCCTAGAAAGCCCTTGTCCTGCAGTTCGGCGGCCGTCCGAGGGGTTCGCCGGGGAAACTCGCTGCTATAACCGGAATATGAGCGAACTGCTATTGCTGAACGGCCCCAATCTCGGAATTCTCGGCCGTCGCGAACCGGAGGTCTACGGCACCGACACCCTGGCCGACATCGAGGCCGCGGTCGCCGCCGAGGTGGCCGGCCGGGGCTGGAAGGTGGTCTCCGTCCAGCGCGAGTCGGAGGGTCAGCTGATCGAGGCCGTGCAGGACGCCTGGGACGGCTCCGTCGGGGCGATCGTGAACCCGGGCGCGCTGATGATCGCCGGCTGGGGACTGCGCGACGCGCTCGCCGCCTATCCGCGGCCCTTCGTCGAGGTGCACCTGTCCAACGTCTGGGCGCGGGAGTCCTTCCGGCACGAGTCGGTCCTGGCCCCGCTCGCCTCGGGCGTGATCGTCGGGCTCGGCGCGCTCGGCTACCGCTTGGCCGCGCAGGCGCTGCTGGCGAAGGTCCCGGCGTCCTGATGGGCCTCGCGACGGGCACCGCCCCGGGAGACACCACGGCGACGCCGCAGGCCGCGACGGCGCAGGGCCCGACGGTCCAGGGCTTGACAGCCCAGGCCCCGACGGCCGAGGCCCCCACGGCCCAGTCGCCGGCAGCCTCCCGGGGTGTGCTCGGCATCGACATCGGCGGCACCAAGGTGGCGCTGCGCGCCGAGGACGGCCCGCCCGGCGGGCCGGTCCGCACCGAGGAGGCCGTGCTGCGCTGGCCCGGCGCCCGGGTGGCCGGCGCCTACGCCGACTGGACGGCGCTGGCCGGCACCGTCGCCGGCCTGCGCGAGCGCTGGGAGGGCGACTTCGCGGCCGTCGGGGTGGCCGTGCCCGCGACCGTCGGCCCGGACGGCCGGGTGCTCGCCTGGCCGGGCCGCCCCGGCTGGCGCGGCTTCGACCTCCTCCCGGCGCTGCGGCGGCTCTTCCCCGACGCCGCACTGGCCTGGGCGGACGACGGTGATCTCGCCGCGCTCGCCGAGGCGGAGCACGCCGGGTCCCGGCACGTGGTCTACCTGGGTGTCGGGACGGGAGTCGGCGGCGGTGTCGTGCACGATGGCGCGCCGCTGCCGGGCCCGGGGCGCGGCTCCTGCGAAGCGGGGCACCTGATCGTCGACCGCCGGGGCCCGGTCTGCGACTGCGGGCGGTGCGGCTGCCTGCAGGCCACCGCCTCCGGTCCGGCGACCCTGCGGCGCGCGGAACTGCTGCGCGGCACGCCGGTCGAGTACGCGGAGCTGCGGACCGGGCTGGCCGAGGGCGCACCGTGGGCGGTGGAGGCCGTCGAGGAGACCTGTGCCGCGCTGGCGGCGGCGGCCGTCTCGCTCGGCGAGCTCTTCCACCCCGAACTGACCGTGCTGGGCGGCGGGTTCGCCGAGGGACTGCCCGGCTTCGCGGCGCGGGTGCAGGCGCACGCCGCCGCGCTGGCCCGCCCCGGCGGCCCGGCCCCCGCGATCCGGCCGGCCGTGCTCGGCGGGCTGTCCTCGCTGCACGGCGCCCTCGCGCTGGCGCGGCTGCAGCCCGCGTCCTGACACCGCTCCACCGAGCGCCACCACACCGACCATCCCTGGGAGCCGAGTTGACCACCACAGAACCCGCCGTCCGCACGGCGACCCCCGTCCGCACGGACGGCGGGCTGCGACGCATCGACGTGGAACTCGGCGACCGCGGCTACCCGGTGCTGATCGGCCCCGGCGCCCGCCACCGGCTGGCCGGCGTACTCGCGGGGATCGGCGCCCGCCGGGTCGCGGTGGTCAGCGCCCGGCCCGCCGAGTGGCTGCCCGACACCGGCCTCGACACCCTGGTGGTGGAGGCGAAGGACGGCGAGGAGGGCAAGTCCCTCGCCTGGGTGGCCGAACTGTGCAGGCGCTTCACCGCGTTCGGCCTGGGCCGGGCGGACGCGGTGGTCTCCTGCGGCGGCGGCACCACCACCGACGCGGTCGGGCTCGCCGCCGCCCTGTACCACCGGGGTGTGCCCGTGGTGCACCTGCCCACCTCGCTGCTGGCCCAGGTCGACGCGAGCGTCGGCGGCAAGACGGCGGTGAACCTCCCGGAGGGCAAGAACCTGGTGGGCGCGTACTGGCAGCCGTCCGCCGTGCTCTGCGACACCGACTACCTCAGCACCCTCCCGCCGCGCGAACGCGTCAACGGCTACGGGGAGATCGCCCGCTGCCACTTCATCGGCGCCGGGGACCTCCGTCACCTGCCGCTGCCCGAGCAGATCGCCGCGAGCGTCGCCCGCAAGGCCTCCGTGGTGGCCGCCGACGAGCGCGACACCGGACTGCGGCACATCCTCAACTACGGCCACACCCTGGGCCACGCGCTGGAACGCGCCACCGACTTCCGGCTGCGCCACGGCGAGGCGGTCGGCATCGGCACGGTCTTCGCCGGCCGACTGGCGGGCGCCCTCGGCCGGATCGGCCCCGGGCGGGTCGCCGAGCACCACGAGGTGGTGGCCCACTACGGGCTGCCGACCGCGCTGCCGCCGGAGGTCGGCACCGGGGCGCTGATCGCCCTCATGCGGCTGGACAAGAAGGCCGTCGACGGGCTCTCCTTCGTCCTGGACGGCCCGCGCGGCGCCGAACTCGTCAGCGACGTCCCCGAGTCACTGGTCGCCCGCGCCCTGGACGCCATGCCGCGCGCCACTCGGGAGGCCTGAGGTGCCCCTTCCTCCCTCCGTGCCGATCTCCGTGCCGATCTCCGGGCACACCCGGCTGTACGCGGTGCTCGGCGACCCGATCGCCCAGGCCAAAGCACCCGCGCTGCTCAACCGACTCTTCGCAGCTAACGGCGTGGACGCCGTCCTCGTCCCCGTCCACGCCCCGGCGGACCGGCTGGACGAGGTCGTGCGGGGGCTGAAGGCCGTCGCCAACCTGGACGGCCTACTGGTCACCGTCCCGCACAAGCTGGCGATGTGCGGGCACGCCGACGAACTCAGCGACGCCGCCGCCCTGCTGGGCAGCACCAACGCGCTGCGCCGCGAGCCGGACGGCCGCTGGTACGGCGACAACTTCGACGGCGCGGGGTTCGTCCGGGGCCTGGCCGCCGCGGGGCACCCCCCGGCCGGGCTGCGGGTGGCGCTGGCCGGCGCCGGAGGTGCGGGGCTCGCCATCGCCGCCGCCCTGCTCACCGAAGGAGCCGCCGCACTCACCGTCACCGATCCCGACCGGGGCCGGGTCAACGCCCTGCTGGAGCGGCTCGGCACCCGCTGGCCCGACCGCGTGACCGCCGCCCCGCACCCGCCCTCCGACATCGACCTCGCGATCAACGCCACCCCACTGGGCCTGCACCCGGCCGACCCGCTCCCCTTCGACCCGGCAGCACTCGCGCCCGGCACACTGGTCGCCGACATCATCATGACGCCCGCCGAGACCCCCTTGCTCCGCGGCGCCGCCGCCCTCGGCCTCACCACCCACCCCGGCATCCACATGCTCACCGAGCAACTGCCGCTCTACCGCTCCTTCTTCCGCCTTCCGGGATAGCCGCCGCTCTTCCGGTACCGCCGGCGATCCCCGAACGGGCAGGCGCCTCCCACGACTTCACCCCGGACGTGTTCCCCACTGCCCTGTCGTCCGCATCCCTGGCAGCATCCTTCGTGGGGCGTCGGGGAGGCGTCCGTCCACGGCGATCCCGGGAGGCGGCCATGAACGCTCGAACCAGGAGGACAAGGGGTCCGGACCGCTCACTGGTGCAGGCTCTGCTCGTCCTGGCGGGACTGGCCGCCACCGTTGCAGGCTTCGTCTGGTTCGCCCGGGCCGACATCCGCGTGTACGCCTACCGCAACGCCCCGGCGTGCAGTGCGGCGGAGCAGCGCCCCGGTGCGAGCTGCGTACGGCACGAGACGGGCAGGGTGACGGCAAAGAACGTCCACCCCGGCGCCGGCCCCGGCGCGGCGAACCCGTCGGCCGGCCACACGGTGACCGTGGCACGCGCGGCGGCCCCCGAACGGGGCTACGAGGTTCCCGAGGCATTCTACGACCGGGTAAGGGTCGGCGCGGAGGTCGACCTCACCGTCTACCGGGGGCGGGTGGCCGCGCTCACCCACCAGGGTCACCGCACCGACAACCAGGACGTGTCCTACCTCGTCTCGTTCGGAGTCCCCCTCCTGATCGGCCTGGGCTCGGCGGTCACCACCCACGGCCTGGCCTGGTCACGCCCGGGCCCGCGCGCCGCCCGGTTCGGCACCGTCGCCGTCATCACCCTCGTCCTCGCGTTCATCGGCTCCCTCTGCTTCGTGTCCCTGCCGATGCCTTCCGCCGTCCTCGTGACCGTCCCCGTCCTCCTCTGGCTGATCACGACCGCCGCCTGCACCGCGCTGGCCCGGAACTTCTGACACTCCGTGCCCGAGGCCCGGCAGAACCAGGCCACCGATCCGCACCGTCGACGCGGCTCCGAGCACGCCGGGCTCGTCTCCGAGCACCACCTGACAGTGCACCACTGACTTGACCGGGATCCTGCCGCGAACGCGCCTGCGGCGTGTGCGAATCGCGTTCCGGGACAGTTTGCGGAGGGCGTACCGTGCCGATCCCGAGAGTCCCCGGAGGGGCACACAGTGCAGGGTGGACCGCCCGGCCCGCCACGGGGTTTCCCTCGATGACGAGGGCAGGCCTCAGGGCAGTCGACGTGCCTCGATCACGCACATCGGACCCTCCGTGGCCCGTACCCGTTCCAGCCGGAACCCGGATCCTGCCAGCAGACGGCGCCAGTCCCCGGTCGTGCGTTCCCGGCCGGCAACCAGGCCGAGCATCGTCAGGTCGAGCAGCTGCGCCACCTGTGGAGCGGGGCCGACGTCGAGCACCGTCTCGACCAGGACCAGGCGCGCGTCCGCGACGGCCGCGGCCTCACGGATCCGGGCGAGGATCCGCGCGGCCTGCTCGTCCGACCAGTCGTGCAGCACGAAGCAGGCCAGGTAGCAGTCACCGGACGGCACCTCGACGAAGAAGTCCCCGCCGACCACCGAGATCCGGTCCCCGACCCCCCGTGCCCGCACGACCGCCTCGGCGCCACGCACCACATGCGGCAGGTCGAAGACGACCCCGCGCACGGCCGGGTACCGCTCGGCCAGACCGGCCAGCACCGTACCGTCGGCACCGCCGACGTCCACCACCGTGCCCACCCCGTCCAACTCGACCCTGGAGAAGGCATGCTGCCGGACCGCCAGGGTGAAGTCCGCCATCGCGGCGGTGAACGTGGCGGTACGCGCGGAGTCCTGGCCGAGCCAGTCGAAGAAGGGCCGACCGAAGGCCAGTTCCGCAGCCGGTACTCCCGTCGTCGCCGTTCCCCAGAGTTCCGCGAACGGCGCGTAGTGGGTCTCCATCCAGGCGAGGGCGATGCTGCGCACCGAGTCCGCCCCGCCGGTGACGAGGGTGTGACCGAGCGGGCCGAGTGCGACCACGTCCTGCTGCTGGTCGAAGGCGAAGACGTCCTCCGAGCCGAGCACCCGCAGGATCCGGCGGAGCGGATCCGGGCGGAGCCCGACGGAGTCCGCCAGGACTCCCAACTCGACCGGCCCGTCGAGAAGTCGGTCGGCGACACCGGCGCGGGCGGCGACGTAGAGAGCCTGCGAAACCTGGAACCCGCCGAGCAGGCGGAGGGTGGCGACGGCAGGAGCCTGGGTGGTCATGGACGCCATGCTAGGGAAGCCGGGGCCCCGGCCGCCCCGATCCGACGTCCCGAACCCCCGGACGGAGCAGCGGCTCGCCGTGACAGCAGGCCACCGGCGAGGTCGAGGTCCTGGCCGACGGGATCCTGCACGAGCTTCGCCGTGACCGTGCACCTGGTCGACGCCATCGCCCGCCGCACTCGCGGGACTGTCGGTGCCGCGGGCGGCCCTTGACCTCAAACAGGACGCCTCATCTCCGCTTCTCTTCACTGGCATGATTTGTGCTCATGTGATGCCTTTTCCCGGATGAATGATGCGGCTCCGAGTGCGGTCAGTCGGCACAGTGGGGTGACGGACCGGACTCGAGGGGTGACGCGTTGTTCGCCTCAGGTCTTCCTGGCCCTCTACAGACCGCCGTACTTCTTCAAGTAGTGTCGCCAGCCGGGCCCCCCGGGGGCTCGTGACTTCCTTGCTGCTCACGATCCGTATCTACGGCTGGAGTTCACGGCGATGACGGCGGCGACCGGGATTGACGCGCGCTTTGCGTACCGTGTCTACCTCTCACTTCTTCGCACCAGGGAAAGCGGCATATGCCCGGAGGATCTCGCCCGGGACCTCGGTGCCGGGACCGGCGAGGTCCGGGAGGCGGTCGGCTGGCTGGCCGGCCACGGGCTGCTCGACCGGGGCCGGGGGGCGCCGCCGGCCACGCCGCAGAGTGTGCTGAGACGCTTGGTCGCCGATCAGCAGGAGCGGTTGGCCGAAGTCGCCCGCGCCCAGGACCTGATCTCCGACCTCACCGACGGCTTCCTCGCCACTCCGGCCCCCGCGGGGGAGGGTCCGGCGGTCGAGGTGGTCGAGTCACGGGACCAACTGGATCGTCGATTAGGAGAGTTGCACGCGTCCAGCCGGTCCGAGGTGGCGGTGATGCTGCCCACCACGGCCGAGCGGGAAGCGCTGCGCCCGTGCATCCGCGAGGACGTCGAGCTGCTGCGCAGGGGTGTCCACTACCGGCTGGTGGCTCCGGCCTCCGCGCTGGGGAACCCGGCCGTCGTCGAGTACGTGAACGCGCTCCAGGAGGCCGGCGCGGAGATCCGGACGGCGGAGTCGCTGCCGCTGCGGCTGGTCATCGTGGACCGGGAGAAGGTGGTCACCCGGTCGCAGGTCGAGGGGCCGCGCCGCAGTGTGGTGATCGACGGCGGACTGCTCGCCCAGCTGTTCACCCGGGTCTTCGAGCACAGCTGGTCCACCGCCGCGCCGTACACCCGGCGGCGGCGCGACGGCGGTTCGGCGCCGGTGCTGTCGGGTACCCATCGGCTGGTGCTGCGGATGATGGCCGCCGGGGCCACCGACAAGTCGATAGCCCGTCATCTCGGCTACTCGGACCGGACGGTGCGGCGGTTCGTCGCCGAGATCCTGCGGGTGCTGGAGACCGACAACCGGCTCACCGCAATGGTGCGGGCCACCCGGCTCGGGCTGCTGGAACACGAAAGCCGCGAGGGTCGGGAGAGCAGGGAGAGTAGGGAGAGCAGGGAGGGCCCGGAGGCGAAGGGCTGAGCCCGGCGCCGGCCCGGACGCCCGCCGGGGGCGGCAAGTCCCTTCACAGCAGCCCCCGTTCGGCGGCGATCCGGGCGGCGTCGAAGCGGTTGCGCCCGTCGAGCTTGCGCATCGCGCCCGAGGTGAGGTTGCGGACCGTCCCGGCGGCCAGGTAGAGCTCGCGGGCCACCTCCTTCACCGAGGCGCCGGTCGCGGTGAGCCGGAGGATCTCGCGTTCCCGCGCGCTCAGTACCTGCTCCGCGCCGGCGGTCCGGGCGGCCGGACCGTCGGGCACCGGTTCGGCGTCGCCCGGGGCCGGGCGGCCGCCCGCGGCGGCGTCCCGGATCGCGTCGACCAGGCGGGGGATCTTGGTCTGCTTGGTGACGACGCCGAGCGCCCCCGCCGACACCGCCCGGTCCACCAGGGTCCGGGTGGGCCGGGCCGCCATCAGGACGACCCGGCAGTCGGGTAAGCGTTTCCCGAGCTCCCGCACCAGGCGGAAGCCGCCCTGCGCGGTGCCCATGCCCAGTACGGCCACGTCCGGCCGGCGGCGGACCGCGACCGGGACGACCATCGAACTGCGGTTCACCGCCCCCACGACCTCGAAGTCCTTCACGGACGCGAGCACCTCGGCGATCGCGTCCAGGGGCAGCAGCTGCTCGTCGGCTACCAACACACGAATGGTCATCACTAGGTCTCCCCCGAGGATCCCGTGAACGGAACTCATGGTGATCATTGCGGCCGCGCCCCAGTGTGTGGCGGACGGCCCGCTCCCGTCGACGGCACCCGGGCGTCCGGGTGCGGACATGTCCTCAGCAGGACCGGTGGGTCTACGCGTGTCATTCGGTGACCCCTCAACTTATCCCGGCTCCGGCGGCCGACCCGACGCCCGCGGGCAGGGACGTGACAAGTGTCAGTAGAAGCAGGTCAAAGCCTTGTCGGCGGTGACCGGCCGGGACCACGATGCGCACTGGTGATCGACTGCCGCGCGGGGCCCGTCCGCCCCGCGCGGCCCCCGTCACCCACGCCTCACCCACGCCCCCCGTCACCCGCTGCCCGCCGTCACCCGCTGCCCCCGACCCCTCCGCCGCCCCGACGCCCCGACGCCCGACCGGGCCCGCGCGACACCCTCCCGCGCGGCCGTCCCGGCCCCCGGTTCCGCCGGCCGTGCCCGGCCGTCCCGACCCGACACCGCCGCGCGACACCCTCCCGCGCGGCACCCGTCCGCCCCGACCCCGGCCCGTGCCCGGCCGGCCACCCGCCCCGACGCGCCCCCGCGCGCCCCGGGCCGGGCGCCGGCCCCTGCCCGGACCGGCTCACCACGGATGCCCGAGGAAGAGGACATGCACACAGACCCTGTGGTCCAGGACCCGACCCAGGCCCTGGCCGTCGTCGGCATGGCGGGACGGTTCCCCGACGCCCCGGACGTCGAGAGCTTCTGGCGGCTGATGATGGAGCGTCACGACGCCATCGGCCCGGTCCCCGCCACCCGCTGGGACGCGACCGCGCAGCTCGACCCGCAGCGCGAGATCCAGGCCGTCGGCGGATTCCTCACCGACGTCGACCGGTTCGACGCCACCTTCTTCGGCATCTCCCCGCGCGAGGCGGAGATGCTCGACCCGCAGCAGCGGCTGATGCTGGAGGCCGCCTGGCGGGCGCTGGAGGACGCCGGAACACCGGCCCGCGCGCTCGCGGGCAGCCGGACCGGCGTCTTCGTCGGTGCCGGCTGGCACGACTACGAGCACGTCGGCCGCAAGAGCGCCGCCGGGGTCACCCAGCACACCGCGCCCGGCTACGCGCTCGACATGATCGCCGCCCGGGTCTCCTACTTCCTCGGGCTCACCGGGCCCAGCCTGGTCGTCGAGACCGGCTGCTCCTCCGCCCTGGTCGCGGCACACCTCGCCGCCCAGGCCCTGCGGGCGGGCGAGGTGGACGCGGCGATCGTCGGCGGTGTCGCGCTGATGCTCGACCCGACCGCCTCGATCGGCCTGACCTACTTCGGCGGCCTCTCCCCCGACGGCCGGTGCAAGGCCTTCGGTGCCGGGGCGAACGGCTTCGTGCGCGGCGAGGGCGTGGGCGCCCTGTTCGTGAAGACCCTCGCCCGGGCGCAGGCGGACGGCGACCGGATCCACGGCGTCATCGCCGGCACCGCGGTGAACAACGACGGCGGCGGGCAGAGCGTCGTCGCGCCCAGTCCGCTCGGCCAGGAGCGGCTGCTGCGCGACTCCTACCGGCACTGGGGCATACCGGCTGACCGGGTCGCCTACGTCGAGGCGCACGGCACCGGCACCTCGGTCGGCGACCCGATCGAGGCCGGCGCCGTCGGCCGGGTGCTGGGGCAGACCCGCAGCGCGGACGCCGGCCCGCTGCCGATCGGCTCGGTGAAGACCAACATCGGTCATCTGGAGGCCGCCGCCGGCATTCCGGGGCTCTTCAAGGCGCTGCTGGCGCTGCGCCACGGCGTGGTGCCGCCGAGCCTGCACTCGGCGGAGCTCAATCCGGAGATCGCCTTCGACGAGCTGAACGTGACGGTGGTCCGCGAGCCGTTGCCGCTGCCGGCGGACGAGCAGGTCTTCCTCGGTGTGAGCAGCTTCGGCTGGGGCGGCACCAACGCGCACGTGGTACTGACCGGGGCGCCGCGCACGGCAGCACCGGCCGCCCGCGACAGTCGCTCCGACGACCGCACCACCGACGGAGACCGCAGCACCGACGCCGACCGCACCACCGACGGACACCGCAGCACCGACGGACACCCCGCCCCCGTGCTGCTGCCGGTGTCCGCGCACTCCGAGCAGGCGCTCGCCGAGCGCGCCCGCGAGCTGCGCGGACTGCTCACCGGCGCGACCGCCCCGGCCCTGCCCGCGCTGGCCGGCACCCTCGCCTGGCAGCGCGACCAGTTCCCGGTCCGGGCCGCCCTGCTGGCCGCCGACGCCGCCGGAGCGGCCGCGCAGCTGGAGCGGCTGGCCGCCGACCCGGCCGGTGCCGAGCCGGTGCCCGGCGTGTTCACCGGACGGGCCGCGACCGTCGGCCGGACCGCCTTCGTGTTCCCCGGCCAGGGCTCGCAGTGGCACGCCATGGGCCGCGAACTCCTGGCCGCCGAGCCGGTGTTCGCCGCCGTGATCCACCGCTGCGCGGCCGCGCTGGAGCCGTGGACGGACTGGGACCTGGTCCGGGTCGTCTCCGGCGAGGCCGGGGAGGAGTGGCTGTCACGGATCGACATGCTGCAACCGACCCTGTGGGCCGTCTCGCTGGGCCTGTGCGAACTGTGGCGGGCGGCCGGCGTCGAGCCGGACGTGGTGGTCGGCCACAGCCAGGGCGAGGTCACCGCGGCCACGGCGGCGGGCATCCTCTCCTACGAGGACGGCGCGATGGTCGTCGCCCGGCGCAGCGCGATCGCCCGCCGGACCTCGGGCCGGGGCCGGATGCTGGCGGTGGACCTCTCGCTGGACGCCGCGAAGGCGGCGCTGTCCGGCTTCGAGGAGGGCGTGTCGCTGGCCGTGAACAACGGCCCGAACAGTTGCGTGCTCTCCGGTGACACCGAACTGGTGCTGGCGCTCAAGGAGTTGCTGGAGGCCGAGGGCACCTTCTGCCGGCTGGTGAACGTGGACTACGCCTCGCACAGCCCGCAGATGGACGAGCTGGAGGACGACCTGCTGGCGGCACTGCGGTCGGTGCGGCCGGGCCGGGGCGACGTCGAGCTGATGTCGACGGTGCGGGTGGCCCCGCTGGAGGGGCCGGAGCTGGACGCCCGGTACTGGGTGGACAACCTGCGCCGGCCGGTCATGTTCGCCGACGCGATGGAGCGGCTGTTCGACACCGGGGTGACCCATGTGGTCGAGATCAGCCCGCACCCGGTGCTCACCCCGGCGCTGGAGCAGTTGGCGGCGCAGCGGCCGGTGCCGCCGCAGGTGCTGTCCACGATGCGGCGCGATCTGGGCTCGCCGGACACGGTCCGTGAGTCGGTGGCGCGCGGGTACGTCAGCGGTCTGGAGCCGTTCGGCGCGCTGCCCCGGACCGCCTGGGCCCCGGTGCCGCCGTATCCGTGGCAGCGGGCCGTGCACTGGGTGGAGCAGGGCCGCCGGCGGGCCGGGGGCGGGGCCGGCGAGGAGCTGCGGCTGGTGCCGTCGGTGACCGAGCAGGGCGCCTGGACCGGCCTGCTGGACCTGGCCCCGGCGGACATCCCCTGGGTGCGCGACCACCGGGTGTACGACGCGGTGGTGCTGCCCGGCACCGGGATGCTGGAGCTGGCGCTGCGCACGGCGCTGGCCAGGACCGGCGGCGCGCACCGCACCCTGGCGGAGGTCGGCCTGCACAGCCATCTGACGCTCACCGAGGAGCCGGTGACGGTGGCGCTGGGCTGGCGGGACGATGTCTCGGGCGGCGGCAGCTTCACGCTGTCCTCGCTGGAGCCGGGCGGCCACGGCTGGGTGCGGCACGCCTCGGCACGGGTGCTGGCGGAGGACACCGCGCCGGACGCGCCGTCGTTCCCGGAGCGGCTGCTCGCTCTCGACGCCGCGCCGGCCGCCGCGTTCTACGCCGACTGCGCGGCGCGGGGCCTGAACTACGGTCCGGCGTTCCAGGGTGTGGTGGGGCTGCGGGCCGGGGCGGCGGAGTGCCTGGCCGAGGTGCGGCTGACGGAGGGGTGCCTGGCCGGCGGCCATCCGCACCGGCTGCACCCGGCGCTGTGGGACGCGGCGCTGCAGGCCTCGATCCCGCTGTTCCCGGGCGAGGAGGCGGCGGTGCCGGTCGGCATCGGGCGGGTGCACCTGCACCAGGACCTCGCGGAGCCGGTGACGGCGCTGTGGTCGCACGCGGTGCGGCGGGACGGCGGCGAGGAGGTGGACCTGTTCCTGTTCGACGCCGGGCGGCGGCCGGTGCTGAGTCTGCTCGGTCTGCGGATGCGGGCGCTGGCGGCCTCGGCCGATCCCGGTGCCGTGGACGCGGAGCGGATCCACCGGCTGGAGTTCCGGCCGGAGGAGCGCGTCGACGAGGCCCCGACGGACGCGACCGGCGCACCGCGGCACACCGGCCACTGGGCGGTGTGCGCGGCCGACCAGGTCGGCGGCACCGCGGCCTGGGCGCGGGCCGGGGAGCTGGCCGAGGCGCTGGGCGCGCTCGGCGGCACGGCGCTGGCCCAGGTGGCCGACGGCGCGGACGCCGCGCGGACCGAGGTCTGGCAGGAGCGGCTGGCCCCGGTGGACGGGCTGGACGGTGTGGTGTTCCTGGCACCGGGCGCGGACGCCGGGCCGGACGCCCAGCGGGCGGGTCTCGCCGCGCTGGCCGCGCTGGTGCGCGCCTGCTCCGCCCGGCCGCTGGTGCCGCGGCTGGTCGTGGTGACCGCCGACGCCCAGCTGCCGCCGTCGGTGGCCGGGGCGGTCGATCCGGGCGCGGCCCTGTACTGGGGCTTCGGGCGGGTGCTGCGCCGTGAGCACCCCGAGCTGCGGCCGGTGCTGGTGGACGTGGCCGGTGACGAGGCCGGCTGGGCGGCGCGCTGCGCCGTCGAGCTGTCGGCCGGGGACGGCGCGGACCAGGTGGTGCTGCGGGGCGGGGAGCGGCTGGTCGGCCGGCTGGTGCGCGGCGCGGCGGGCCCGGTGGACGACCCGGCGGAGCCGGCCCGGCCGCGCTGGCGGTCGGCGGCCCCGCAGCCGTTCCGGCTCGCCCCGGACGGCCGGGGCACCTGGGACGGGCTGGCGTTCCGGCCGCTGGAGCGGCGGGCGCCCGGTGCCGGGGAGATCGAGCTCGCGGTGGGGTCGGCGGCGCTGAACTTCATCGACGTGATGAAGGTGATGGGCACCTACCCGGACCCGACGGCCGACGCCCGGCTGCTCGGCCTGGACGGCGCGGGCGTGGTGACCAGGACCGGCGAGGGGGTCACCCGCTTCGTCCCGGGCGACCGGGTGGTGGCCTGCACCAGCGGCGGCGCGCTCGCCACCCACTGGACGGTGGCGGCCGACCACGCCCAGCACGTGCCGGAGGGGATGGCGGACGCCGACGCGGCGGCGTTCCCGGCGGTGACCATCACCGCCTGGTACGGGCTGCGGCACCTGGCCTCGCTGCTGCCGGGCGAGACCGTGCTGATCCATTCGGCGGCGGGCGGGCTGGGGCTGGCGGCGATCGCGGTGGCGCGGCTCCTGGGCGCGGAGGTGCTCGCCACGGCGGGCAGCGCGCACAAGCGGGCCCGGCTGCGCGAGCTGGGGGTGCGGCACGTCTTCGACTCCCGGGACCTCTCCTGGGCCGACGAGGTGCGGGCGGCGACCGGCGGACGCGGGGTGGACGTCGTCCTCAACTCGCTGACCGGCGCGGCGATCCCGCTGGGTCTGGAGGTGCTGGCCGAGGGCGGGCGGTTCGTCGAGGTCGGCAAGGCCGACATCTACGGCGGGCGCACGCTGGCCCTGGACGCGTTCCGCAAGGGCATCGCGCTGGCCTCGCTGGACCTCGCCGGGGTGATCGCCCGCCGGCCGGCACTGTTCACCCGGCTGTTCGCCGAGGTGTGGGAGCGGGTGGAGGCGGGCGAGCTGGCGCCGCTGCCGGTGCTGTCCTACCCGTTCGCGCGGGCCGCCGAGGCGCTGCGGGAGATGTCCCACGGCCACCACATCGGGAAGTTCGTGCTGTCGGACCCCTCGACGGTCACCGAGGTGGCGCCGGAGCCGCTGCGGGACGGCCGGTTCCGGGGCGACGGCACCTATCTGATCACCGGTGGGCTCGGGGCGCTGGGCCTGTCGCTGGCGGAGTTCATGGCCGGGCGCGGCGCGGGCCGGCTGGCGCTGGTGGGCCGTTCGGCGCCGGGGCCGGAGGCGGTGGCCCGGATCGGGGCGCTGCGGGCCCGCGGCGTGCTGGTGGAGACCTTCGCGGCCGATGTCGCCGACGCGGCGGCGGTGCGCCGGGTGCGCGAGCAGCTGCCGCCGCTGCGCGGGGTGGTGCACGCCGCCGGTCTGCTGGACGACGCGACCGTCCTCAATCTGACGGCGGAGCAGCTGGACCGGGTACTGGCGCCCAAGGTCGACGGCGCGGTCCACCTGGACGCGGTGACCGAGGGCGATCCGCTGGACTTCTTCCTGCTGTTCTCGTCCGCGGCGGCGCTGTTCGGCAACGCCGGGCAGGCGGCGTACGCGGCGGGCAACGCCTTCATGGACGCGCTGGCGGTGGACCGGCGGCGGCGCGGGCTGCCCGCGCTGAGCGTGCAGTGGGGCCCGTTCAGCGATGTCGGACTGGCCGCCGCGGAGGACAACCGCGGGGCCCGGCTGGCCGAGCGCGGCATGGCGGGCTTCTCCACCGCCGAGGGCTGGCGGGCGCTGGAGGGGTTCCTCGGCGCCGACGAGCAGGTGGTCGCGTACGTGCCGATCGACCTGCGGCAGTACCAGGAGGCGTACCCGGACACCGCGACGCTGGACAGCTGGAGCGCGCTGCGCGAGCTGGCCCGGAGCGGCGGGAGCGGCAGCAGCGCGGGCGCGGCCTTCCTGGCCGAGCTGCGCGGGGCGCCGCAGGAGCGCTGGCCGGAGCTGCTGGAGGCCAAGGTGCAGGAGCTGGCCGGGCGGGTGCTGCGGCTGGAGGCCGGGGCGATCGACCGGGACACGCCGTTCAAGTCTCTGGGTCTCGACTCGCTGATGGGTCTGGAGCTGCGCAACCGGCTGGAGGCGGCGTTCGGCCTGCGGCTGTCGCCGACGCTGCTGTGGACGTACGGCTCGGCCCGGGCGCTGTCGGCGGTGCTGGCCGAACGGCTGCTGGGCGATCCGGCGGCGGGCGAGGACGGCAAGGACGGCTCCTCGGGCGAAGCGGCTACGGAAGGCGAGGGCTGAGCGCATGACGGAGCAGCAGCAGAGCGGCCCCGCCGCGCCCGCGCCCACCCCGCTCACCCGGGCACTCGACACCGTCCGCAAGCTGCGGGCGCAGCTGGACGCCGCCAGTGGCACCGGTCCGCTGGCCGTGGTCGGCATCGGCCTGCGGCTGCCGGGCGGCATCGCCGACCTGGACGGCTACTGGGCCGCGCTGGCCGAGGGCCGCGAGCTGGTGGGTCCGCTGCCCGCCGGGCGGCGCGGGCCGTTCGCCGCCGAGTGGGAGCAACTGCCGCACAGCGGCGGGTTCCTGGACGAGGTGATGGACTTCGACGCGGAGTTCTTCGGCATGGGCGCGGCCGAGGCCCGGGGCGTCGACCCGCAGCAGCGGCTGCTGCTGGAGGTCGCCTGGGAGGCGCTGGAGAACGCGGCGCTGCCGCCGGACCGGCTGGACGCGGCCCGCACCGGGCTGTTCGTCGGCATCACCGGCCAGGAGTACTGGGACTGGCACAGCGGCGAGTTGGACACCCACTGGGCCGGCGGCAACGGCCACTGCTTCACGGTGGGCCGGGTGGCGTACGCGCTGGGGCTGGCCGGTCCCGCCATCACGGTGGACACCGCCTGCTCCTCCTCGCTGGTGTCGGTGCACCTCGCCCGCCAGGCGCTGGCCCGCCGGGAGTGCGACGTGGCGCTGGCGGGCGGGGTGAACCTGGTGCTCTCGCCGCGTGCGACCCGGCTGCACCAGCTGGCGGGCACCCTGTCGCCGGACGGGCGGTGCCGGCCCTTCGACGCCCGGGCGAACGGCTTCGCCCGGGGCGAGGGCTGCGGCGTCCTGGTGCTGAAGCGGCTGGAGGACGCGCGGCGCGACGGCGACCGGGTGCACGCGGTGGTGCACGGCTCGGCGGTCAACCAGACCGGCCGCTCGACCGGCTTCACCGCGCCCAATGTGCTGTCGGAGGTCGCGCTGACCGAGGCGGCGCTCGCGGACGCCGGGCTCGCCGCCGCCGACATCGGGCTGGTGGAGGCGCACGGCACCGGCACCTCGCTCGGGGACACCATCGAGATGGAGGCGATCGCCGCCGCGCTGGGCCGTCGCAACGGCGGGGCCGAGCTGAGCGTCGGCTCGGTCAAGGCCAATCTGGGCCACCCGGAGTCGGCGGCCGGGGTGATCGCCCTGGTGAAGGCGGTGCTGTGCCTGCGGCGGCGCGAGGTGCCGCCGCTGGTGAACTTCACCGCCCTCAATCCGCTGATCGACCTGGACGGCACCGCCATCACCCTGCCGACGACGCTGCGGCCCTGGCCGGAGCGCGGCGGGCGGCACGCGGCGGTGAGCGCCTTCGGCATGGGCGGCACCAACGCCCAGGTGATCCTCGGTGCGGCCGAGGAGGCCGCGGACCGCGCCGGGACCGTTCCGGTGGCGGGCTTCGAGCTGTCCGCCCGGACGCCGGAGGCGGTGCGGGCGCTGGCCGAAGCCCTGCACGGGCGGCTCGCCGGGCTGCCGGACGGGTCCTACCCGGCGTTCGCCTACACGGCCGGTGCCGGGCGGGCCCGGCACCGCTGGCGGGCGCGGATCGCCGCCGCCGACCGGGCCGCCGCGCTGCGGGCGCTGCGCGGGCTGGCCGAGGGCGGCGCGCCGTCCGGAGTGGTGCTCGCCGAGCGTGCGCAGCACGACCGGGACCAGGCCGACGGCGGGTTCGCCGGCCTGCCCAGGGCCGTGCTGGATCTGCCGAACTACCCGTGGCAGCGGCGCCGGTACGCGCCGGAGGCGCCCGATGCGGCGGCAGCCCCGGTGCCTGCGGCCGCCGACGCGCCCGCGGCCGCGGCTGCGGTGGAACGGCAGCAGCCCGCCGAGGAGGGGACCGGGCGCGCCCTGTTCGCCCTGGAGTGGGCCGAGGCCGGGCACGGCACGGGCGCGCCGGCCGGCGCACCGGGCCGCTGGCTGCTCTTCGCCGACCGCGCGGGCACGGCCGGCGCCCTGGGCGCCGAACTCGTCGCCCGGCGCGGCAGCTGGGTGACCGTCACCCCGGGCGGCCGTTCCCGGCGGATCGACCCGCTGCGGTACGAGCTCGACCCGGCCCGCCCGGAGGACCTCGCCGCGCTGCTCAAGGAGCTGCGCGCGGCCGGCGACGAGCCGTGGGCCGGGGTCCTGTACGCCTGGGCCCTGGACGCGGCCGCCGGACCGGCGCCGCGGGGCCCGGTGCCGTTCCCGCTCCCGGCGGCGCGCGAGGACACCCTCCGCCCGGCCCCGCCGCTGGTCCGGGAACTGGCCGCCGAGGGGCTGCCCGGAGCCCCTCGCCTGGTGCTGCTGACCCGGGGCGGGCAGCGGGTGACCGAGCGGGACGGGGCGCCCGACCCGGTGCAGGCGCTGCTGTGGGGTGCGGCCGAGGTGGCCCCGGCGGGGACGGACGCGCCCCGCCCGCTGCTGGTGGACCTCGACCCGGACCCGGCGCGGGACGACGCCGCCCGGCTGCTGGACGTGCTGCTGCGCCCGGCCGGGGAGTTCTCCGCCGCGCTGCGCGGACCGCTCGCGTACACACCGGTCCGGGTGCCGCAGGACTCCGCCGACGGCACCGAACCCGCTTGGCAGCGGCGGCCGTTCGATCCCGAGCTGGACACCAACCAACGGTTGCTGGCGGTCCGGCCCGGTCTGCTGGAGAGCCTGACGCCGACCCGCTGGGAGCGGACCGCGCCCGGCCCCGGCCAGGTGGAGATCGAGGTCGCGGCGGCGGGGCTGAACTTCAGCGACGTGCTCAAGGCGATGGGCGCCTACCCGGGCGCGGCCGGCACCGTCCCGCTGGGGGTCGAGTGCGCGGGCCGGGTGAGCGCGGTCGGCCCGGGGGTCGAGCGCTTCCGGGTCGGCGACCGGGTGATGGCGGTCGCGCCGTCCGCGCTCGCGGCCTGGACCACCACCGAGGAGCACCTGGTGGCGCCGAGGCCGTCGGCACTGGACGACGAGCAGGCGGCGGCGGTGCCGGTGGCCTACCTCACCGCCGTGTACGGGCTGCGGCACTTGGCCCGGCTGCGGGCGGGCGAGACGGTGCTGGTCCACTCGGCGAGCGGCGGTGTGGGCCTGGCCGCGCTGGCGGTGGCCCGGCGGTGCGGGGCGCGGGTGTTCGCCACCGCGGGCACGGCCGCCAAGCGCCGCTTCCTGAACGAACTCGACGGCGTGGAGCTGGTGGCGGACTCCCGCTCGACGGACTTCGCGGCGGAGGTCGCGGCGGCCACCGACGGGCGCGGGGTCGATGTGGTGCTCAACTCGCTGACCGGGGAGGCGTTGCGGCGCGGTCTGGCGCTGCTGGCGCCGGGCGGGCGGTTCGTCGAACTGGGCAAGCGCGACATCCACGACGACAGTCCGATCGGCCTCGGCGGGCTGAAGGCGAACCGGGCGCTGTTCGCGGTCGACCTGGACCACACCTTCCACGCGCAACCGGAACTGCTGGCCGAGCTGTTCGAGGAGGTGGTGCGGGGGTTCGAGGACGGCGGCTTCGGGCCGCTGCCGGTCACCGTCCACCCGTTCGCCGGGGCCCGGGAGGCGTTCGCGGCGATGGCGCAGGCCCGGCACACCGGCAAGCTGGTGCTGCGTCCGGAGCCGGAGCCCGAACTCGCGGTGCCGCCGACCCGCTCGGTGGTCCGGGCCCGGGCCGGCTACCTGGTCACCGGAGGCACCACCCCGGTGGCCCTGGCCGCGGCCCGCCGGCTGGCGGACCTGGGGGCACGGCGGATCGCCCTGCTCGGCTCCCCCGGCTCGGCCGCGGACGCCGCCGCGGAGCCGGTGGTGGCCGAACTGCGCGCCCGGGGCGTGGAGACGGTGCTGCCGGTCGCCGATCCGTCCAGTGCCGAGGAGGTGGCCGCCGCGGTGGCCGCGTTCGACACCCCGGCGGCGCCGCTGGCCGGGGTGGTGCACCTCGCGGGCGCCGAGGCGGCGCACCTCGCGACGGCGGATGCGGCGGACGGCGACGGACCGGCGGAGGACGAGGAAGACCCGCTGACCGCGGCCGGCCCGGCCGCCGACGCCTGGCGGCTCCATCTCGCCACCGCCGAAAGGCCGTTGGACTTCCTGGTGCTGGCCGACCCGGCCTCCGCACCCGGCCGGGCCACGGCGCTCGGTGCCTGCCTGGACGCGCTCGCCGGGTACCGCAGGGCCGTCGGACTGCCCGCGCTGAGCGTGGACGGCGCCGGACTGTCCTCCCTCGCCCGGCTGTTGGGCAGCCCGGCCGCGATCGTCCGCTCGGCGGGCGGCGCGGGCACCGCACAGGGCGGCTCTCCCGGGACCGGCGCAGCGGCGGCGGACTCCGACGGCGGGGAGGCGCTCCGGCGGCAGCTGCTGGCGGTCGAGCCGGGCCGGCGCCGCCGGGCCCTGCTGGTCCGGCACTGCCGGGAGCTGGCCGCCCGGGTGCTGGACGGCCCGGGGGCGCCGGACCCGGCGGCGATCGACAGCTCGGCGCCGCTGGCCGGCCTCGGCTTCGACTCGATGCGGACCCTGGAGCTGCGTTCGCGGCTGGAGCTGTCCCTCGGCGTCCCGCTGCCCGCCACGCTGGGCTGGCAGTACCCGACGCTGGACGCCCTGGTGCCGTTCCTCGCCGAACGGATGGGGATCCCGCTGGAGGCCGCCGCCGGGGCCGCCGCCGGGGCCGAGGACGCCGAAGCCCCGCACCACCCGCACCGCCCCGACCGACCGCACCGCCCGGACGCCGGCCTCCACCGGTTCCACGGCGCCGAGGTCGACCTCCACGGGCCCGCGGACCCCTACGGCCCCGTCGGCCCCGAGGACCTCGACGGGCTGTCGGAACGCGAACTGGAGGCCCTCCTCCTCGCCAAGACCGAGCAGTTCGACACCAGTGCCGATCCGACCGACCGGGGGCAGGGACGATGACCACGCGCGAGCACACCACCCGGGGCGACACGCCCGAGGACCGCTCCGGCTCGACGACGGCGATGAAGCGCGCCTATCTGACCATGGAGCGGATGCAGCGCCGGATCGACGAGCACGAGCGGGCCAGGACCGAGCCGATCGCCATCGTCGGCGTCGGCTGCCGCTTCCCCGGCGGGGTCACCGACCCGGACTCGTACTGGGAGCTGCTGACCGCCGGCACCGACACGATCGGCGCGATCCCGGCCGACCGCTGGGACGTCGAGGCGTTCTACGACGAGCGGCCGCGCACCCCCGGGAAGCACAGCACCCGCTGGGGCGGCTTCCTGGACCACATCGACCGGTTCGACCACGAGTTCTTCGGCATCTCCCGCCGGGAGGCGGTGTCGATGGACCCGCAGCAGCGGCTGGTGCTGGAGGTCGCCTGGGAGGCCCTGGAGGACGCCGGGCAGGCGCCGGACGCGCTGGCGGGCAGCCGGACCGGGGTGTTCCTCGGCATCTGCAGCAACGACTACGCCGGGCTGCTGTTCCGCGAGCCGCAGGACATCACCGCCCACGCGTCCACCGGCGTCGCGCACAGCATCGCCAGCGGCCGTCTCTCCTACCTGCTGGACCTGCGCGGGCCGAGCGTCTCGGTGGACACCGCCTGCTCCTCCTCGCTGGTCGCCGTGCACCAGGCCTGCCAGAACCTCCGCCTCGGCGAGTGCGACCTCGCGATGGCGGGCGGCGTCAACGCGGTGGTCGCGCCGGACGCGGCGATCTCGTTCTCGCAGTTCCCGGAGATGCTGGCCGACGACGGCCGCTGCAAGACCTTCGACGCGGCGGCGAACGGCTTCGTGCGCAGCGAGGGCTGCGGCGTGGTGGTGCTCAAGCGGCTCTCGGACGCGCGCCGCGACGGCGACCGGGTGCTCGCGGTGATCCGCGGCTCGGCCGTCAACCAGGACGGGCGCAGCTCGGGACTGACCGCGCCCAACGGCGCCGCGCAGCGCGAGGTCTTCCGCCGGGCGCTGGCCGCCGCCGGGGTGGGTCCGGACCGGGTCGGCTACATCGAGACCCACGGCGCCGGGACCAAGCTGGGCGACCCGATCGAGGTGTCCGCGCTGGCCGAGGTCTACGGCCGCGCCGAGGGCGCGCCGCTGCACCTCGGCGCCGTGAAGACCAACCTCGGCCATCTGGAGGCGGCGGCCGGGATCGCCGGGCTGATCAAGGCCGCGCTCTGCGTGGACCGGGGGCAGATCCCGCCCAATCTGCACTTCGCCGAGCTCAATCCGCACATCTCCTTCGAGGGCACGACCTTCGCCGTGCCGACCGCGCTCACCCCGTGGCCGGCCGAGGCCGGGTCCGGGTCAGGCGGGGCGCGGCGGCTGGCGGGGGTGAGCAGCTTCGGCTTCAGCGGCACCAACGCGCACCTGATCGTCGAGCAGGCACCGGACGCCCCGGCCGTCCCGCCGGGCGGCGGGACGGACGCCGGGGCGGGCGCGGGGACGGCCGACGGACCGGGCGAGGACCGCCCGCTGTCGGTGCTCGCCCTGTCGGCGCGCAGCGGCGGCGCCCTGCTGAAGCTCGCGCGCCGCTACCAGGACCGGCTGGCGAAGGCCGGTCCCGCGGACGCGGCCGACCTGTGCTTCTCCGCGAACACCGGCCGCTCGCACTTCCCGCACCGCCTCGCCGCCGTGGGCGCGACTCCCGGCGAACTCGCCGAGCGGCTGGCGGACTTCGTCCGCGACGATCCGGGCGAGGGACTGCTGCTGGGCCGGTCCGGGGGCACCCCGGCGGGATCCGGACCGGCGGCCGAACCGGTCTTCCTCTTCACCGGACAGGGGCCGCAACGCGCGGGCATGGCACGGCGGTTGTACGAGACGCAGCCGTTCTTCCGGCGCACCCTGGACCGCTGCGACGAGATCCTGCGGGACGTGCTGCCGGCGCCGCTGCTCGCCGCCGTGTACCCGGACTCGGCGGCGGACGGCGAGCTGATCAACACCATGGAGTTCGCCCAACCCGGGCTGTTCGCGGTGGAGTACGCGCTGGCCGGACTGTGGCGCTCCTGGGGGGTGGAACCGGCCGCCGTGATCGGCCACAGCCTCGGCGAGTACGCCGCCGCCTGCTTCGCCGGCGCGCTGTCGCTCGAGGACGGCCTGCGGCTGGTCGCCGAGCGCGGCCGGCTGCTCCAGCGGCTCGCCGAGTCCGGCGCGATGGCGGCGATCGCCGCCCCGGCGGCCGAGGTGACCGCCGAACTCGCCCGCCACGACGAGGCGCTGGTCGCCGTCGCCGCGGTCAACGGCCCGGCGAACACCACCGTCTCCGGGGTCCGGGAGGTCGTCGACGAGGTCTGCGCGGCCTTCGCCGCGCGCGGCGCCGAGGTGCGGCGGCTGCGCATCTCCACCTCCTCGCACTCCCCGCTGGTCGAACCGGTGCTGGAGCCGCTGCGGGCGGCGCTGGAGAAGGTCCCGTTCGGCGCACCGGCCGTGCCGCTGCTGTCCAACCTGACCGGCGGGCTGTGGCCGTGGGACAAGCCGCTGGACACCGACTACTGGCTGCGGCACGCCCGGCAGCCGGTGCTGTTCGCCGACGGGGTGCGGGCGCTGTACGAGCTCGGCCACCGCACCTTCCTGGAGGTCGGTCCGGCGCCGACCCTGCTGGGCCTGGTCGGCGAGGTGCTGACCGGTGACGACGTGCTGATGCTGCCCAGCCTGCGGCCGAAGTACGACGACTGGGAGGTCCTGCTCGGCAGCCTCGGGCAGCTGTACGCCGAGGGGGCCGAGGTCGACTGGGCGGGGTTCGACCGGGAGTACCGGCGGGCCCGGACGTCGCTGCCGCACTACCCGTTCGCCGCCACCCGCTGCTGGCACGAGCCGAGCGGCGACGGCTCCGCCGCGGCGCCCGTGCGGCGCCCCGCCGAGCGGGCCGAGCGGGCCGAACGCGTCCCGAGGACTGAACGCCCGGCGCGCACCGAACGAGCCGCACGCGCCGAGCGGACCGAGCGGCCCTCCTCCGCCCGGACGGCCCCGGCCCGCCGGCTGACCGGTGCCCCCGGCCGGGCCGCGGCGAGCGCGCTGCCGACCAGCGCCGAACTGCTGGCCGCCCCCGCCGAGCAGCGGGTCGAGACCCTGGTCGCCGGACTGACCGCCAGTGTGCGCGCCGCCCTGGGCTCGCGCGCGGCCGCCGTCGACGCGGACGCGCCGCTGTCCACCCTCGGCCTGGACTCGCTGATGGCCGTGGAGCTGCGCAACGAGATCCAGGGCCGGCTGGGCGTCAAGGTGACCGTCGCCGAGTTCCTCAAGGGCGCCACGGTCCGCAGTCTGGCCGGGCAGGTGGTCGAGGGACTGGCGGCCGCCGGGCCCGCCGCCACCGCCACCGGGGAGGCGGCGCCGATCCGCCGGGCGGCCCGCTCCACCGACCACGCCCCCGCCCCCGGCGCCGTCACCGCCCCCGACCCCACCGCCGAGCTGCTCGCCCTCCTGGAGCAGGTCACCGGGGAGTCGGAGCGGATCGATGACTGAGCTCGACGAGCGCCTCGCCGCGCTCACCCCGGAGCAGCGGGCGCACCTGGAGCGCCTGCTCGCCGAGCGGCGGGCGTCCGACGGCACGGCCCCTCCGGCCCCGGCGGCCCCGGCGGCCCCCGCCGAGGACGTCTTCCCGCTCTCGCTGTTCCAGCAGGGCATGTGGTTCCTGGAGCAGGTCCGGCCCGCGAACCCGGCCTACGTGGTGCCGGGCGCGGTGCGGGTGCGCGGCCCGGTGGACGCCCGGGTGCTGCACGCGGCACTGCGCGAGGTGGTCCGCCGGCACGAGGCGCTGCGCACCACTTTCGCGCTGCGCGAGGGCCGCCCCGTCCAGGTGGTGCGGCCGTCCGTCGAGCCCGAACTGCCCGTGACCGACCTGCGGCAGGCCGGCCTCACCCCGGCCGGGCTGGACGAGCGGATCGCGGCGGCCGCGGTCGGCGAGCCGTTCGACCTGGAGACCGGGCCGCCGCTGCGGCTGCACCTGCTGCGCACCGGCGAGAACGAGTCGGTGCTCGTACTGGCCCTGCACCACCTGGTCTCGGACCGCTGGTCGTTCTGGGTGCTGCTGGCCGAACTCGTCGCGCTGTACGAGGCGTTCGCGGCCGGCCTGCCCTCGCCGCTGCCCGAGCTTCCGGTCCAGTACGCCGACTTCGCGCTCTGGCAGCGCGAGCAGCACGAACAGGGCCGCTGGTCGGAGCAGTCGGCGTACTGGAAGGAGCGGCTGGCCGGGGCGCCGGCCGCCCTGGAGCTGCCGACCGACCGACCGCGTCCGGCCGTCCAGGGCTTCAACGGCGGCACACTGCCGTTCGAGCTGCCCGAGCCGCTGCTGCGCGGGCTGTCGGAGCTGGCCCACCGCCGGGGCGCGACCACCTACATGGCGCTGCTGGCCGTGTTCACCGTGCTGCTGTCCCGGTACGCCCGCTCCCAGGACGTGGTGGTGGGGGTGCCCGTCGCCGTCCGCGACCGGCCCGAACTGGAGCCGCTGATCGGCTACTTCGTCAACGCCCTGCCGATCCGCACCGAGCTGGGCGGCGGGCCGTCGTTCACCGGGGTGCTGGACCGGGTGCGGGCGTCCTGCCTCGACGCCTACGAGCACCAGGAGGTGCCGTTCGAGCTGGTGGTCGGCGAGCTGGGCACGGCCCGCGACCTCAGCCGGCCGCCGGTGTTCCAGGTGAGCTTCGCCTACGGCCGGGAGGCGGTGCCGGACCTCACCCTGGGCGGCGCCCGGCTGGAGCCGGTGCCGGTACGCGGCGGCGGCGCCCGGTTCGACCTGGAGCTCCAGGCCTTCGACCGGGACGGCGGACTGAGCGGCTGGTTCGAGTACGACCGCGACCTGTTCGACGAGTCCACCGTCGCCCGGCTGGCGGAACGTTTCGGCCGGCTCGCCGAGCAGGCCGTGGCGGATCCGGAGTGCCCGGTGGAGCGGCTGGAGCTACTGACGGAGGCCGAACGCCACCGGGTGCTGGTGGAGTTCAACGACACCGCCCGGGAGTGGCCGGCCGGCGAGGGCTGGATCCACCAGGCCTTCGAGGAACGCGCCCGGCTGTCCCCGGAGGCGGTGGCGCTGCGCTTCGAGGGCCGCTCGGTCGGCTACCGGGAGCTGGACCGGCGGGCGAACCGGCTCGCGCACCGGCTGCGCCGGCTCGGCGTCGGCCGGGACACCGTGGTCGGCGTCGGCATGGAACGCGCGCCGGAGCTGGTGGTGGCGCTGCTGGCGGTGCTCAAGGCCGGCGGCGCCTATCTGCCGCTGGACCCGGAGCTGCCGGCGGCCCGGCTGGAGCACATGGCGCGGGACGCCCGGGTGCCGGTGCTGCTCACCCAGCGCCGGGTGCTCGGGCGGCTGCCGGCGGTCGATGCCGAGGTGCTGTGCGTGGAGGAGTTCGAGGCCGGGCCGGGCGACGAGCCCGACACCGCCCCGGAGGTCACCGTCGGCGGCGAGGACCTCGCCTACGTCATCTACACCTCCGGCTCCACCGGCACCCCCAAGGGCGTCATGAACGTGCACGCCGCGATCCGCAACCGGCTGCTGTGGATGCAGGACGCCTACCGGCTGGACGCCACGGACCGGGTGCTGCAGAAGACGCCGTTCTCCTTCGACGTGTCGGTGTGGGAGTTCTTCTGGCCGCTGGCGGCCGGCGCGACCCTGGTGCTGGCCCGGCCGGAGGGACACCGGGACACCGGCTACCTGGCCCGCACGATCCGGCAGGAGGGCGTGACGACGGTGCACTTCGTGCCGTCGGTGCTGCAGGCCTTCCTGCGCGAGCCGGTGGAGGAGTGCGTCAGCCTGCGCCGGGTGGTGTGCAGCGGCGAGGCGCTGCCGCGCGACCTCCAGGACCGCTTCCTGGCCCGCTCGGCCGCCGCCCTGTACAACCTGTACGGCCCGACCGAGGCAGCCGTCGACGTCACCCACTGGACCTGCGGGCCGGACGAGGACCCCCGACGGCCGGTGCCGATCGGCCGGCCGATCGCCAACACCCGGATCCTGGTCCTGGACGAGGCGATGCGGCCGGTGCCGGTCGGGGTGCCCGGCGAGCTGCACATCGGCGGCCGGGGCCTGGCCCGGGGCTATCTGAACCGGCCCGACCTGACCGCCGAGCGCTTCGTCCGGGACCCGTTCGACCCGGACCCGGCGGCGCGGCTGTACCGCACCGGGGACCTCGCGCGGTTCCGCGAGGACGGTGCGGTGGAGTACCTCGGCCGGCTGGACCACCAGGTGAAGCTGCGCGGCCTGCGGATCGAGCTCGGCGAGATCGAGGCCGTGCTGACCGAGCACCCGGGGGTGCGCGAGGCCGTGGTGACGGCCCGTCCGCACCGGACCGGGGACGTCCGGCTGGTCGCCCATCTGACCGCCGCCGACGCCGCCGGGGCGCCGCCCGGGCCGTCCGAGCTGGCCGCCCATCTGCGCGGCCGGCTGCCCGGGTACATGGTGCCCGCGGCCTTCGCCGTGCTGGACGCGCTGCCGCTCACCCCGAGCGGCAAGGTGGACCGCAACGCGCTGCCCGAGCCGGGCGAGCACGCCCCGGCGGCGGGCGCACCGTTCACCGCGCCCGGGGCCGGGCTGGAACGGTCGCTGGCCGGGCTGTGGCGCACGGTGCTGGGGGTGGAGCGGGTCGGTGCCCACGACAACTTCTTCGACCTCGGCGGGCACTCGCTGCTGATGGCCGAACTGCGGTCGCTGCTCGCGGCGGACCTCGGCCACCGGGTGTCGATGGTCGACCTGTTCCAGCACCCCACGGTGGCCTCGCTGGCCGCCCATCTGAGCCGGTCCGGGGCGGATCCGTCCGCTGCCCCCGGCGCGGCCGCGCGCGAGCGCGCGGAGAACCGACGCCGGGCCGGTGCCCGGCGGCAACAGGCGGCCGTGCGCCGTGCCCGTTCCTGAGAGCGCGATGTGAGAGAGCGACAGGTGACCCCGATGCCGGAGATGTCCGAAGAACTCGACCAGATCGCCGTCGTGGGGATGGCCGGCCGCTTCCCCGGTGCCCCCGACGTCGACACCTTCTGGAGGAACCTGGAGGAGGGCCGGGAGTCGATCGAGGTGCTCTCCGAAGCCGGGCTGCGGGCCGCCGGGGTGGACCCGGAGGTGTCCGGCCGGGACGGCTACGTCCGGGCCAAGGGGGTGCTCGCCGGGGCCGACCGCTTCGACGCGGCCTTCTTCGGCTACAACCCGCGCGAGGCCGAGATCATGGACCCGCAGCACCGGGTGTTCCTGGAGTGCGCCTGGGAGGCCCTGGAGTCGGCGGGCTGCGTGCCGGAGGACTTCGAGGGCCGGATCGGCGTGTTCGCCGGCGCCGGGATGAACACCTATCTGCTGCACAACGTCACCGCCAACCGCCGGGTCTTCGAGTCGGCGGGGCCGTACCAGACGCTGCTGGCCTCCGACAAGGACTTCCTGGCCACCAGGGCCGCCTACAAGCTGGGCCTGACCGGCCCGGCGATGAGCGTGCAGACCGCGTGCTCGACCTCGCTCACCGCCGTCCACCTGGCCTGCCAGAGCCTGCTGAACGGCGAGTGCGACCTCGCCCTGGCCGGTGGGGTGTCGATCGGCTCCCCGCTGGAGCAGGGCTACCAGTACGAGCCGGGCGGCATCCTCTCCCCCGACGGGCACTGCCGGCCGTTCGACGCCTCGGCGGGCGGCACCGTGCCCGGCAACGGCGTCGGCGTGGTGGTGCTGCGCCGCCTGACCGACGCACGGCGCGACGGCGACCCGGTGGACGCCGTGGTGCTGGGCTCGGCGGTCAACAACGACGGTTCGCTGAAGGCCGGTTACACCGCGCCGAGCGTCGACGGGCAGGCTGCGGTGGTCTCCGAGGCGCTGGCGATGGCCGGGGTCGACGCGGGCTCGGTCGGCTACGTGGAGACGCACGGCACCGGCACCGCGCTCGGCGACCCGATCGAGATCGCCGCGCTGACCCGGGCCTTCCGCGAGGACACCGAGGAGACCGGCTACTGCGCGATCGGCTCGGTGAAGAGCAACATCGGCCACCTGGACGCCGCCGCCGGGGTCGCCGCGCTGATCAAGACGGTGCTGGCGCTGCGGCACGAGGCCATCCCGGCGTCCCTGCACTTCACCAAGCCCAATCCCGAACTCGACCTGGAGTCCGGCCCGTTCTTCGTCAACGACCGGCTGCGGCCGTGGCCCCGGGGGGAGCGTCCGCGCCGGGCCGGGGTCAGTTCCTTCGGCATCGGCGGCACCAATGTGCACCTGGTGCTGGAGGAGGCCCCCACGCCGGCGCCGGCGGAGGAGGGCGGCGACGAGGAGACCGCGCCGGTCCTGCTCCCGCTCTCCGGCCGCACCGCCGAGGCCGTCGCCGAGGGCGCCCGACGGCTCGCCGACCACCTGGAGGCCCACCCCGGACTGCGGCTCGACGACCTCGCCCACACCCTCACCCACCGGCGGCGCGCCTTCGGCCGGCGCGCCGCCCCGGTGGCCCCGGACCGGGCCGGGGCGGTGGCCGCGCTGCGCGCCGTGACCGCCGCCGCCACGACGGAGGCCGCCGAGGGCGCCCGGGTGGCGTTCCTGTTCCCCGGCCAGGGCACCCAGTACGTCGACATGGCCCGCGGCCTGTACCGCCGGGAGCCGGTGTTCACCGCCGAACTCGACCACTGCGCCGAGCTGTTCGCCGCCGAGCTGGGCGAGGACCCGCGCGCCCTGCTGTTTCCCGCCCCCGGGGCGGCCGCGGCGGCGGAGGAACGGCTGACCCGCACCGAGTACGCCCAGCCCGCGCTGTTCCTGGTGGAGTACGCGCTGGCGCGGCAGTGGACGGCCTGGGGCGTGCGGCCGGACGCGATGGTCGGCCACAGCGTCGGCGAGTACGTCGCCGCCTGCCTGGCCGGCGTGTTCGGACTCGAGGACGCGGTGGGGCTGGTGGCGGCCCGGGGCCGGCTGGTCGCGGCGATGCCCGCCGGGTCGATGCTCACCGTCTTCCTGTCCGAGCGGGACCTCGCGCCCTGGCTGGCCGAGGGCGCCGGCCTCGCCGTGGCCGCCCTCAACTCCACCGGGCTGAGCGTCGTCTCCGGCCCCGCCGACGCGGTGGACGGGCTGGAGCGGCGGCTCAAGGAGGCCGACATCCCCTGCCGCCGGCTGCACACCTCGCACGGCTTCCACTCCCCCGCCATGGACGGCGCCGTCGGCCCGCTGGTCGAGGCGGTCCGCTCGGTGCGGCTCGACCCGCCGAGGATCCCGTTCTGCTCCAACGTCACCGGCACCTGGATCACCGAGCGGGAGGCGACCGACCCCGAGTACTGGGGCCGTCACCTGCGGCAGCCGGTCCGCTTCGCCGACGCCGCGGCCCTGCTGCTCGCCGACCCGTCCTGGGTGCTGCTGGAGGTCGGCCCCGGCCGCACCCTCGGCGACTTCGTCCGCCGCCACGGCGCCTGGCAGGAGGGCCGGACGGTGATCGGCTCGCTGCGCCACCCGCAGGAGCGGGAGGACGACGCGCTCGTGCTGCTCCGGGGCCTGGGCGCGCTGTGGAGCGCGGGCGTCCCGATCGACCGGGACGTGCTGCGGCCGGGCGCCGACGGGCGGGTGCTGCGGCTGCCCGGCTACGCCTTCCAGCGCGAACGCTACTGGGTGGAGCCGGACGGCGCCGCCGCGAGCGGCCCGGCGGCCGGCACCGGCGCGTCCCCGGCCGGACCGGTCCCGGTCGAGGACTGGTTCCGCACCCCCGGCTGGCGGCGGCTGGCCCCGCGGACCGGTCCCGCCGTCCGGACCGGCAGGAGCCGTCCCGGCAGCGGGCCGCTGTGGGTGGTGCTGGGCGACAACACCGGCCTCGGCGCCGCACTGGCCGGGCGGCTGGCCGAGGGCGGCGCCGCCGTGGTCCGGGTCGGCACCACCGACGGCTCCGAGCGCACCGACGGGCTGCGCGTCCCCGGCCCGCACGCCCGCGGCACCGACGCCTGGTCGCTGGACCCGGACGACCGTGCCCAGGCCGCCGGACTGCTCGGCACGCTGGACCTCCGCGGCGCGGACTCGCTGCGCCTGGTGCACCTGTTCAGCCTCGGTGACGACCTGTCCGACAGCGACGTGCTGGACGGCGAGGCACTGGACGAGGCCCGGCTGAACGCCGCCCGCAGGCTCGGCCCCGACAGCCTGGCCGCCCTCGCCCAGGCCCTCACCGACGCCCGCCCCGCCGTCCCGGTCACCGTCGACGTGCTCTGCCGGGGCGTCCACGGCGTCACCGGCGACGAGCCGCTGCGGCCCGAGCAGGCCATGCTGGCCGGCCCCTGCACGGTGATCCCCCAGGAGCTGCCGGACGTCGGCTGCCGCCTGCTGGACGTCACCGGCGCCGACCCGGCCGCCCCGGCGGAGGAGGCGGTGCGCGCGGTGCTCGAGCTGCTGCTGCGCGACCCGGAGGAGCGCGAGCTGGCCCTGCGCGGCCGGCACTGGTGGGTGCGGGAGTTCGACCCGCTCCCGCTCCCGGCCGGGGACGCGAGCGACGGACCGGCCTGGGAGGCGACCGAGGCACCGGCCCGGGACGCGACCGGGGTACCGGCCCGGGACGCGACGGAGGCACCGGCCGACCTTCCGGCGCACACCCGCGACGGCGGCGTCTACCTGGTCACCGGAGGCCTCGGCGGCGTCGGCCTGGCCCTCGCCGAACAGCTGGCCGAGGGCGTGCGGGCACCGGTGCTCGGCCTGCTCGGCCGCTCCGACTTCCCCGCCGAGGAGGACTGGCCGGCCTGGCTGGAGGAGCACGGCGAGCAGGACCCGACCGGCGCCCGGATCCGCCGGCTCACCCGACTCCGGGAGCGCGGCGCACGGATCGCGCTGCTGCGGGCCGACGTCACCGACGAGCGCGAACTCGGCGCCGCGCTGGCCGCCCTGCGCGCCCGGTTCGGCCCGCTGAACGGCGTGGTGCACGCGGCCGGGGCACCGTCCACCGGCATGCTCGCCCGCCGGACCCGGGCGGACGCCGACGCGGTCCTGGCGGCGAAGACCGTCGGCACCCTGCTGCTGGACCGGCTGTGCGCGGACGACCCGCTGGACTTCCTGCTGCTCTGCTCCTCGGTCAGCGCCGTCCTGGGCGGCCCCGGCCAGAGCGACTACGGCGCGGCCAACGCCTTCCTGGACGCCTTCGCCCAGTGGCGGCGCCGGCAGGGCCGTCCGGTCACGGCGCTCGGCTGGGGCACCTGGGAGGGCGTCGGCATGGCCGCCGGTCTCACCGCCCGGGCATCGGCCACTGGACCGGACACCGGCCACCCGCTGCTGCGCCCGGTCCGCGCCGAGGGCACCACCGTCGTGTACGAGACGGTGCTCTCCACCGCGGACAGCTGGATCGTCGACGACCACCGGCTGATGGGCCACGGCCTGGTGCCGGGCACCGCCTACCTCGAACTGGTGCGGGCCGCCCTGGCCGGGCAGGCCGGGGGGCGTGAGACCGAGCTGCACGACGTGCTGTTCATGACGCCCGTGATCGTCCCCGACGGGCAGACCCGGACGGTGTTCACCACGGTCGAGGAGCGCGACGGCCGACCGCACTTCACCGTCCGCAGCCGCCCGGCGGCGGACGCCCCGTGGCGCGAGCACGCGACCGGCTCGGCCTCGTTCCACGAGCGCGGCCCCGACGTCGTCCGCGACCTGGCCGAGGTGGCGGAGCGCTGCGAGGTGACGGAGGTCCTGGAGACCGAGGAGGAGATCCGGCGCCGGCTCGGGGTGGAGCGCTTCGAGGAGGGCGGCGGGCCGCTGCGGTTCTGGTTCGGACCGCGCTGGCAGGTGCTGAAGACCATCCGCACCGGCGGACGGCGGATGCTGGCCACGCTCCGGCTGGACGAGGCCTTCCTCGCCGACCTGGCGGACTACCCGCTGCACCCGGCCCTGCTCGACATGGCCGGCGGCGTCTTCCGGCTGCACGCCGAGGACCCGTACTACCTCCCGCTGACCTATCGCAGCCTGCGGATCCTGCACCCGCTGACCGGCACGGTGGAGGTCGCGGTGGAGATCAGGCACCCGGCCGGGTCGACCGGGGAGACCCTCACCTGCGACCTCGAACTCCTGGACCCGGACGGCCGGTTGCTGGTCGCGGTGACCGACTTCACGGTGAAGCGGATCAATGACGTCGAGGCGCTGCTGACCCAGATCGGACAGACCGTAGCGGAGGCGGAAGCGGCCGGCGCGGACACCGGCGACGGGACCACCGGGGCCGCCGGGCGCACCGCGACGGCCGGGACCACCGGGACGGGAGCCGCCGGGGCGCTGGCCGCGCTCGCCGAGGGCTTCGGCGAGGCGGAGGGCCGGGCCGCGTTCGCCCGGGTCCTGGCACAGCCGGACCTCCCGGCCCACCTGGTCGTCACCCCGCAGGACTTCACGGCACTGCGGCGGCTGGCCCGCTCGATCACCCCGGCGCTGCTGGCCCGTGAGCTGGAGCAGCTGGCCCCGCTCGGCGGCAGCCACCCCCGGCCCGAGCTGGCGACCCCGTTCGTGGCACCCGCGACCGAGCGGGAGGAGGCCGTCGCGGCGCTCTGGCGCGAGGTGCTGGGCGTCGAGGAGGTCGGCGTGCACGACGACTTCTTCGCCCTGGGCGGCCACTCGCTGGCCGCCGTGCAGATCAACACCCGGATCCGGAGCCGCTTCGGCACCGAGCTCGACCTGCGGGACTTCTTCCACTCCCCCACCGTCGCCCACACCGTCGACCTGCTGGCCGGGGGCGGCGGCGACGGAGGCGGCGACGGGGACACCATCGAGGCCCTGAGTCGCGCCGGGGCCGGGCGGACGAGCGCCGGACACGACGGCCCCGACAGCCTCGACGGTACGGACGACCTGGACGACCTGGACGAACTCGACGACCTCGCCGGCCTGTCCGACGACGAGGTGGAGGCCCGCCTCCAGGCCCTGCTGGCCGAGGAGGACACCGAGGACACCGCCGGCCCGGGAGACCAGGCATGAGCGCCCCCGCCCGCGACACCGCCGGAACACCCGAGGACGGACGTGCCATGACCACCCCCGACCCCACGACGCTCTCCGCCGCCGAGAAGCGCGCACTTCTCGCCGAACGCCTGCGCCGCAAGAAGGCCGCCGCCGCCCGGCCCCGGGAGCACCGGTTCCCGGCCTCCTTCCCGCAGCAGCGGATGTGGTTCCTGGACCAGCTGACACCGGGCGACACCGCCTACAACGTCTGCGGCGCCACCCGGATCCGCGGTCCGCTCGACCTGGACGTCTGGCGGCGCGCCGTCTCCGCGATCGCCCGCCGCCACGAGGCGCTGCGCACCACCTTCCGGGAGGTGGACGGCGAGCCCGTCCAGGTGGTCACCGAGGGCGCCGAGCCCGGCTTCGCCGTCGTGCCGTGCGAGCACCTGGCCGGGCCGGACGGCGAGGAGGGCGTGCAGTCCCTGGCCCGGGAGGAGTTCGCCCGCCCGTTCGACCTGGCCACCGGCCCGCTGGTGCGGATGCGCTTCCTGCGGCTCACCGCCGACGAGCACGTGCTGCTGCTGACCATCCACCACATCGCCGGCGACCTCTGGTCCACCTCGGTGTTCCTGGACGAGCTGGTCACGCTCTACGGCGCCTGTGCGGGCGGCACCGAGCCCGCCCTGCCCGAACTGCCCGTCCAGTACGCCGACTACGCGGTGTGGCAGCGCAAGCGGCTGGAGGGCGACGGCGCGCGGGCCGACCTGGAGTACTGGCGGCGGACGCTGGACGGGGCCCCGGCCGCCCTGGAACTGCCCACCGACCGTCCCCGCCCACCCGTGCAGAGCACCCGCGGCGGCTCCCGCCCGTTCGCCCTCTCCGCCGAACTGATGGACCGGGTCAGGGAGTTCAGCCGGACCGAGGGCGTCACTCCGTTCATGACGCTGCTCGCCGCCTTCCAGGTGCTGCTGCACCGCTACACCCGGGAGGAGGACGTGGTCGTCGGCGTGCCGGTCGCCAACCGGGGCCGCCCCGAGGTCGAGCGGCTGATCGGCTACTTCGCCAACATGCTGGCCCTGCGCACCGACCTGTCGGGCGCCCCGTCCTTCCGTGAACTCCTGGGCCGGGTACGGCCGGTGTGCCTGGGCGCGTTCGCCCACCAGGAGCTGCCGTTCGAGCGGCTGGTGGAGGAGCTGCACCCGCGCCGGGACCTCTCCCGCACCCCGGTGTTCCAGGTCTCCTTCGTGTTCCAGAACATCGCGATGCCCTCCTTCGACGTGGCGGGCCTGCACCTGGAGCCGATCGAGGTCGCCGGCAGCACCGCCCGCTTCGACCTGGAACTCCAGGTCTTCGACCGGCCGGAGGGCCTGAGCGGCCGGTTCGAGTACAACAGCGACCTGTTCGACGCCGCCACCGTCGACCAACTGGCCGCCCACCTGAGGCTGTTGGTGGAGCAGTTGATCGACGGTCCGGACCGCCCGGTGGGCACGGTGCCGATGCTCACGGCCGAGGAGGAACGGCGGCTGCGCGAGCAGGGCAACGACACCCACCGGGAGTGGCCCGACCGGTCCCCGGTCCACCGGCTGTTCGCCGAGCAGGCCGCCCGCACCCCGGACGCCGAGGCGGTGCGCTGCGGCGCCGAGGCGCTGGACTACGCGGAACTGGACCGGCGCTCCGGCCTGCTGGCCCGCCGCCTGCGCCGGCACGGCGTGGGCCGGGACGTCCTGGTGGGCGTGTGCACCGAGCGCTCGGTCGACCTGCTGGTGGCGCTGCTGGCGGTGCTGAGGTCGGGCGGCGCGTTCGTCCCGATCGACCCGGAGTTCCCGCCGGAGCGGATCGCCCACATGCTGGCCGACTCGGGCCTGCCGGTGCTGCTCACCCAGCGGCCGGTGGCGGAGCGGCTGCCCGCGACCGGCGCCGAGGTGCTCTGCCTGGACGGGGCGGACGAGCCCGACGGGCGGGGCGAGCGGGCCACCGCGGAACCGGCCGAGGACCCGGCCGAGGACCCGGTGGTGGCCGAGGAGGACCTCGCCTACGTCATCTACACCTCGGGCTCCACCGGGCGACCGAAGGGCGTGCAGGTCCCGCACCGGGCGCTGGCCAACTTCCTGCGCTCGATGCGGGAGCGGCCGGGCCTGACGGCCGAGGACACCCTGCTCGCCGTCACCACCCACTCCTTCGACATCTCGCTGCTGGAACTGCTGCTGCCGCTGGTCACCGGCGCCCGGGTGGTGGTCGCCGAGCGCGGCGCGGCCGCCGACGGCGAGCAGCTGTCGCGACTGCTGGCGGCCTCCGGGGCGAGCGTCGTCCAGGCCACCCCGTCCACCTGGCGGATGCTGCTGGACGCGGGCTGGCCGGGTGCGCCCGGGCTGAAGGCGCTGGCGGGCGGCGAGGCGCTGCCCGCCGGACTGGCCCGGCGGCTGCGGGACGGCGGGGTGGAGCTGTGGAACATGTACGGGCCCACCGAGACCACCGTCTGGTCGGCGGTGGCCGAGGTCGGGGACGGCCCGATCTCGATCGGCGCGCCGATCGCCAACACCGAACTGCACGTGCTGGACGAGCAGGGCCGGCTGACGCCGCCCGGGGTGCCCGGCGAGCTGTACATCGGCGGCGCCGGCCTGGCCCGGGGCTACCTGGGCCGGCCGGAGCTGACCGCCGAGCGGTTCGTGCCGCACCCGTTCGGGGCGGGGCCGCAGGACCGGCTGTACCGCACCGGGGACCTGGTGCGCCGCCGGCGGGACGGCGGCATCGAGTTCCTCGGGCGGCTGGACCACCAGGTGAAGGTGCGGGGCTTCCGGATCGAGCTCGGCGAGATCGAGAGCGAGCTGGCCCGACGGCCCGAGGTCGGCCACGCGGTGGTGACGGTCCGCGAGGACGTCCCCGGTGACCAGCGGCTGGTGGCGTACGTGGTGCCGGCCGCCGACGGGGGCCCCGGCCCGGCGGAGGAGTGGCCGGACCAGGTCGAGGAGTGGCGCCGGATCTGGGACACCGCCTACGACGACCCGGACACCGCCCCGGCCCCCGCTCCCGCCGTCCCTGCCCCGGCCCCCGCCTTCGCCACCCCCGCCGACCCCGCCGACCCCGCCGACCCCGGCACCCCCGCCGACCCCGGCACCCCCGCCGACCCCGGCATTCCGGCCGAGGACCTGCGCGGCTGGAACAGCAGCTACACCGGGGAGCCGATCCCGGCCGGGGAGATGCGCGAATGGGCCGACCGCACCGCCGAGCGGGTGCTCGGCCTGCGCCCCGGCTCGGTGCTGGAGATCGGCTGCGGCACCGGCCTGATCCTCCAGCGGGTCGCCCCGCAGGTCGAGCGGTACTGGGGCACCGACATCTCCGAGGTCGCCCTCACCGGTCTGCAGGAGGTCGTCGACCGCGCCGGTGACAGCCTCGGCGAGGTCGCGCTGCACCTCTGCGCGGCCGACCGGCTCGACCGGCTGCCCGAGCGGCTCTTCGACGTGATCGTGCTCAACTCGGTGGTCCAGTACTTCCCGGACGAGCGCTACCTGCTGCGGGTGATCGAGGGCGCGCTGCCCCGCCTCGCCCCGGGCGGCTCGCTGTTCCTCGGCGACATCCGCAGCCTGCCGCTGCTGGAGTCCTTCCACCTGTCGGTCCAGCTCGCCCACGCCGAACCGGGCCTGCCGGACGCCGAGTTGCTCGCCCGGACCCGCCGCCGACTGGCCGAGGACGAGGAACTCGTCTTCGACCCGGCGCTGTTCACCGCCCTGCCGAGCCGCTTCCCGGCCCTCCGCGAGGTCCGGGTGCTGCCCAAGCGGGCCGCCACCGCCAACGAGCTGACCCGGTTCCGCTACGACGTCGTCCTCACCACCGGACCGGCCGCCGTGCCGGGAGAAGCACCGGAGACACGGGGGGCACCGGACGCCGAGCCGCTGGACTGGGCCGCCGAGGGCCTGACCGTGGCAGCGCTGGGCGAGCGTCTGAGGACCCGGCGGCCCGCACTGCTCGCCGTCCGCGGCGTGCCCAACGCCCGGCTCCGCGAGCTCGCCGACACCCTCGACCGGCTCGTCGACGGCCCCGGACCGCGCGCGGACCGGCCCGGGGCCGTCGACCCCGAGGAGCTGTGGGCCCTCGGCGAGGCGCTCGGCTACCGGATCGACCTCGACTGGTCCGAACACGGCCCGGACGGCGCGTTCACCCTGCTCGCCCGCCGGCTCGAGGCCGACGGCCGGCCCGGAACCGCCCTCCCGGGCACCGTGCGGCCACCGGCGACGGAACCCGACTGGGGTCGCCTGGTCAGCGGCACCCGGCGCCGGCTCGCCCGCCGCCTCGTCCCGGTACTGCGCTCCGCCCTGGCCGAACGCCTGCCCGGCTACATGGTCCCGTCCGCGTTCGTCCTGCTGGACGCGCTGCCGCTGACCCCCAACGGCAAGACCGACCGCAAGGCCCTGCCCGCGCCCGACGGCGACCGCCGCAACCTCGACGCGGTGTACGTCGCACCGCGCGACGAGCGCGAGGAGGCGCTCTGCGCGCTGTTCGCCAAGGTGCTCGGGGTACCCGCGGTCGGCGTCCACGACAGCTTCTTCGACCTGGGCGGCCACTCGCTGCTCGCCACCCGGCTGGTCTCCCGGATCCGGGCCACCCTGGGTGCCGAGGTCCAGGTCCGGTCGCTGTTCGAGACCCCGACGGTGGCCGGACTGGCCGGCCGTCTCGCCGCCGAGGACCCGGACCGGGCCCCCGGGGCGGCCCGCCCGGCGCTGGCCCCCGAGCCCCGGCCGGCCGAGCTGCCGCTCTCCTTCGCCCAGCGCCGGCTGTGGTTCCTCGACCGGCTGGAAGGCCCCTCCGCCACCTACAACATCCCGATGGCGGTGCGGCTCACCGGTCCCCTGGACACCGGCGCCCTGCGGGCCGCGCTGGCCGACGTGGTCGAGCGGCACGAGGCGCTGCGCACCGTCTTCCCCGACACCGGCGGCGTACCGCGCCAGCACGTGCTGGACCCGGCCGACGCCCGCCCGGCGCTGACCGTGACCGAGGTTCCGGAGGCCGGGACCGAACCGCCCGGGACCGGGACCGCCGCCGCCGTACGCGCCGCCGCGCGGCACCGCTTCGACCTCGCCCGCCGGATCCCGCTGCACGCCGAACTGCTGGTGCACGGCCCGGAGCGGCACACCCTGGTCCTGGTGGTGCACCACATCGCCGCCGACGGCTGGTCCGTCGCCCTGCTCGGGCGCGACCTCGCCACCGCCTACACCGCGCGCCTCGGCGGCCGCCCGCCGCAGTGGGCGCCGCTGCCGGTCCAGTACGCCGACTACACCCTGTGGCAGCACCGGCTGCTCGGCGGCCAGGACGACCGGGACAGCCTGCGCAACAGCCAACTCGCCTACTGGCGCGAGGCCCTGGCCGGACTGCCGGACCGGATCGCACTGCCCGTCGACCGCCCGCACCCGGCCTCGGCCACCCACCGGGGCGGCACCGTCGCCCTGCACTGGGACGCCGAACTGCACACCGCCGTCACCACGCTCGCGCGCCGCCACGACGCCAGCGAGTTCATGGTCGTGCACGCGGCCCTGGCCGCCCTGCTGCACCGGCTCGGCGCCGGTGACGACATCCCGGTCGGTGCGACCGTCGCGGGCCGCACCGACGCCGCCACCGAGGACCTGGTCGGCTTCTTCGTCAACACCCTGGTGCTGCGCGCCGACCTGTCGGGGGCACCGACCTTCCGGGAGCTGCTGGCCCGGGTCCGCGAACGCGGCCTGGACGGGTACGCCCACCAGGACGTCCCGTTCGAGTTCCTGGTCGACGCGCTGCGCCCGGCCCGCTCCACCGCGCACCACCCGCTGTTCCAGGTGCTGCTCGCCTGGCAGAACGTCCCGGACGCGGTGCTCGGCCTGCCCGGTCTGGCCGAGGAGGCCGTGCCGGTGGACAGCGGCGGGGCCCGGACGGACCTGGTGTTCTCGCTGACCGGCCGCCGTGCCCCCGGCGACGGCGCGCCCGCCGGGATCGACGGCGTGGTGGAGTACAACGCCGACGTCTTCGACCCGGCGACCGTGGAGCTGCTGGCCGAACGCCTGCGGCGGATGCTGCTTGCGGTGTGCGCCGCGCCGGACCGCCCGGTCGCCGAGGCCGAACTGCTCTCGCCCGACGAGCGGCACCGGCTGCTGGCCGACTGGGCCGGCACCGCGTTCCCCGCTCCCCGGCCGCCCGCCACCCTGCCCGCGCTGTTCGAGGCCCAGGTGGCCCGCACCCCGGAGCGGACCGCCGTCGTCGACCCCGAACGGGAGCTGACCTACGCCCAGCTGGACGCGGAGGCCAATCGGCTGGCCCGTCTGCTGATCGCCCGCGGCGCGGGCCCGGAACGACCGGTCGCGGTGGCACTGGGCCGCTCGGCCCGGTCCGTAATGGCCATGCTGGCCGTGGCCAAGGCCGGCTCGGCCTATCTGCCGGTCGACCCGGACTACCCGGCGGCGCGGATCGCCTTCCTGCTCGACGACGCCCGCCCGGTGCTGGTGCTGACCGACGACGGATCGGCCGCCGCACTGCCGGAGAGCGAGGTCCCGGTGCTGCGGCTGGACCGGCCCGAGGTGCTCGCGGACCTGGCCGCCCGGCCCGCCGCCGCGCCGACCGACGCCGACCGTTCCGGGCCGCTGACCCCGGGACACGCGGCGTACATCATCTACACCTCGGGATCCACCGGCACCCCCAAGGGCGTGGTGGTCACCCACACCGGCATCCCCGGCCTGGTCGCGGCGCAGGCCGAGGGCTTCGGGCTGGACGGGCACAGCCGGGTGCTGCAGTTCGCCTCGCCCAGCTTCGACGCCTCGGTGGCGGAGCGCTGCGACGCGCTGCTGACCGGCGCCGCGCTGGTGGTCGTCCCCAAGGAGGACCTCCTCCCCGGCGAGCCGCTGACCCGGACCTGCGAGCGCTACGGCGTGACCAACGCGACCCTGCCGCCCAGTGTGCTGGCCGCCGTGCCGCAGGGCGGCCTGCCCGCCGGGCTGTCCCTGGTGGTCGCGGGCGAGTCCTGCCCGGCCGAGCTGGTCGACCGGTGGTCCGCGGACCGGCGGATGGTCAACGCCTACGGGCCGACCGAGACCACCGTGTGCGCCACCCTGACCGGCCCGCTGGCGCCGGGCACCGGTGCCCCGCCGGTCGGCCGCCCGATCGCGGGCGCCCGGGTGTACGTCCTGGACGAGGGGCTGCGTCCGGTGCCCGCCGGGGTGCCCGGCGAGCTGTTCGTGGCCGGCGCCGGCCTGGCCCGCGGCTACCTGGGCCGGCCCGGGCTGACCGCGCGCCGCTTCCTGCCCGACCCGTTCGGCGCCCCCGGCACCCGGATGTACCGGACCGGGGACCTCGTCCGGTGGCGGGCGGACGGCCGGCTGGACTTCCTCGGCCGCACCGACCACCAGGTGAAGGTCCGGGGCTTCCGGATCGAACTGGGCGAGATCGAGTCCGCGCTCTCCGCCCACCCGGACACCGCCCGGGCCGTGGTGACGGTCCGGGAGGACCGGCCGGGGCAGCGCACCCTGGTCGGCTACCTGGTCCCCCGGCCGGGGGCGGCGCCCGACCCGGCGGCGGTCCGGGCCGCGCTCGCCGACCGGCTGCCGCCGTACCTGGTCCCGGCCGCGGTGGTGGTGCTCGCCGAACTGCCGCTCACCGCCAACGGCAAGGTGGACCGCGAGCGGCTGCCCGCCCCCGGCCACGCCCCGGGCGCCGGGTCCGGCCGGCCGCGCACCGCGGTCGAGGAGACCCTGTGCGCGATCTTCGCCGAGGTGCTCGGGCTGCCCGAGGTGGGCACCGGGGACGGCTTCTTCGACCTCGGCGGCGACAGCATCCAGGCGATCCAGGTGGTCTCCCAGGCCCGGAGCGCCGGGCTGGTGATCAGCGCCCGGGACGTCCTCGCCCATCAGTCGGTGGGCGCTCTGGCGGCCGTGGCCGTCGCCGCGGACGGGGCGGCCGGACCCGAGGACGACGGCGTCGGCGCGGTCGGGCCCACCCCGATCGTCGAGTGGCTGCGCGAGGTGGACGCCCCGATCGGCGGGTTCAGCCAGGAGGCGGTGGTCGCCGTCCCCCCGGCCGGGGTGCTGGACCTGCCGCGGCTGACCGCCGCGCTCCAGGCGCTGGTGGACCACCACGCGGTGCTGCGCTCCCGGCTCACCACGGGGCCGGACGGCCGCTGGGGCCTGGAGACCGGCCCGGTCGGCTCGGTGCGGGTCGCCGACCACCTGGTCCGGACGGACGCCGCCGGAGCGGACGCCGAACACCTGCGGGCGCTGACGGCCGCCGGGGCCGCCGACGCCCGCCGCCGCCTGGACCCGGCCGCCGGGGTGATGCTCCGGGCGGTCTGGCTGGACGCCGGGGAGCACGCCCCCGGCCGGCTGCTGCTGGTCCTGCACCACCTGGTGGTGGACGGCGTCTCCTGGCGGATCCTGCTGCCGGACCTCCGGGCCGCCGGCGAGGCCGTCCTCGCGGGCCGGCCGGTGCTGCTGGCGCCGGTCGGCACCTCGGTGCGCCGCTGGTCCGAGCTGCTGGCCGCCGAGGCCGCGGCACCGCACCGGCTGGCCGAACTCCCCGAGTGGCAGCGCCTGCTGACCGGCGCCCCGGCCCTGCTGCCCGCCGAGACGGTCGCCGGATCCGTCACCGGCACCGGACGGCTGGTCCTCACCCTGCCGCCCGAGGACACCGCCGCACTGCTCGGCACCGCGCCCGGCGCCTTCCACACCGGTGTGCAGGAAGTCCTGCTGGCCGCCTTCGGCATCGCCCTGGAGGAGTGGCGCCGCCGCCGCGCACCGCTGGACCCGCCGGCCGAGGGCGTCCTGGTCTCCGTGGAGAACCACGGCCGCCAGGAGGACCTCGCCGACGGCGTCGACCTGTCCCGCACCGTGGGCTGGTTCACCAGCGTCCAGCCGGTCCGGCTCGCCCCCGGTCCGCTGGACTGGCCCCGGGTCACCGGGGCCGGGGCGGAGCTGGCCGCCGCCGTCGTCCGGATCCGGGAACAGCTGGCCGCACTGCCCGGCGACGGCCTCGGCCACGGGCTGCTACGCCGGCTCAACCCCGCGACCGCCCCGGCACTGGCCGAACTGCCCTCCCCCCAGATCGCGTTCAACTACCTCGGACGCTTCGCCGACGCCGGTCCGGACACCCCCTGGGCGCCGGTCACCGCCGACGCGGCACTCGCCCTGGGCGCGCCGAACACCCCGAACACCCCGAACGCGCCGGACGCACCGGACGCCTCGGACGCACCGGTCGGCCTGCTCACCCACGCCGTGGAGCTCAACGCCGTCACCTACGACAGCCCCGACGGCCCCAGGCTGGCGGCCGGCTGGACCTGGGCACAGGGCCCGCTGACCGAGCCCGAGGTGCGCGAACTGGCCGAGCTCTGGTTCGCCGCCCTCAGGGCCGTGACCGGCTGCGCCGCCCTGCCCGGTGCCGGCGGGCCGCCGCCCGCCGGGCCCACCACCCGCCGACGCCACCGGCCCGCGCGGGCGGCTCGGGCGGGCGGCCCGGTGCCGCCGGCCGACCGCACCCACGGTGTGCCGCTGTCCTTCGCCCAGTCGGACATCGTCCACCAGCCCGTCGACCCGGGATCCTCGCACCACAACGTGATCACCGCGACCGTCCTCACCGGCACCCTCGACCCGGCGGCGCTGCGGGCGAGCCTCGACACCGTCGTGGCGCGCCACGAGGCGCTGCGGACCAGGATCGTCGAGGACGGGCCCGGCGACTGGCGCCAGCTGACCGACCCCGTCGGCGGCTGGCCGCTCGCCACCGTCGACCTGCGCGGGGAGCCCGCCGCCGACCGCCGGGAGGCGGTGCGCCGGCTGGTCGCGGCCGAGGTGGACCGCCCGTTCCGGCTGGCCGAGGGCCCCTTGGTGCGCGGCACCCTGATCGCCACCGCCCCCGGCGAGTGGGTGCTGGTGCTGGTGCTGCACCACATCGTGGTCGACCTGTGGTCCTACGCGCTGCTCGGCCGCGAGCTCGGCGAGCTGTACGCGGCCCGGGTGCTGGGCCGCGAACCGGACCTGCCCACGCCGTCCGTCCAGTACCCGGACTGGGCGGCCTGGCAGCGGCGGCGGCTCGCGGACGGCGAGCTGGACGAGCACCTCGCCCACTGGGATGGGCTGTTGGCGGACCTGCCGGCGCTCCCCCGGTTCGAGGCGCCGGAGCACCAGCGGACCGACGCCGTCAGCGGGTACACCAGCGGCTTCGTCCTGGAGCCCGGACTCACCGCGGCCCTCAAGGAGGCGGCGCAGCGCGAGGGCGTGACCCTGTTCATGCTGCTGCTCACCGGCTTCCACCTGCTGCTGCAGAGCTACGCGCAGGGCGGGGAGGCGGCGGACGGGGCACCGGGCGGAACGGCCGACGGGGTGTCGGACGGAGTGTCGGACGGGACGGCGGTCAGCGACCTCGCGGTCGGCTTCCCGCTGGCCGGCCGGGAGCACCCGCAGACCGAGCAGATGATCGGCTTCTTCATCAACCCGGTCGTGGTGCGTCCCCGCCCGGCCGCCGACGCCACCGTCCGCGAGCTCCTGGCGGCCGTCCGGTCCGGTGTGCTGGACGCCCATCTGCACCAGGAGGTCCCGCTGCGGCAGCTCCGCAAGGACGCCGGGGAGGACCACAACCCGCTGCGGCTGCTGTTCAACCTGCTGAACGTGGCCGGCGACCCGCTGGACCTGCACGGTCTGACGGCGTCGCCGCTGAGCCTCGACGTCGGCGACGCCGAGGTGATCCCGGAGCTGGTCACCGAGATGCGCCCGCACAACGCCGACCTCTACCTGATGATGCACGAGTCCGAGGCCGGGCTGCGCGGCCTGTGGCTGTACTCGCCGGAGCGGATCGACCCGCGCTCGACGGCGGCCATGATGCGCCAGTGGCCCTTCGTACTGGAGCTGTTGACGCACCGGCCGGACCTGCCGCTGGCCGAGCTGCGGCGCCGCGTCCGCGACCGCCCGACGGCCTGACCGCCCGTCCTCTCCCCCACCCGCCTTCTCCCCTGCCCGCCCGACCCGAAAGGCCTCTCGATGAACCGGACCGCCGACCCCGTCGCGCTGATCACCGGCGGCACCCGCGGCATCGGCCGCGCCACCGCCCTGCGGCTGGCCGAGGACGGGTACGACATCGCGCTCTGCTACAGCGCCGACACCGACGCCGCCCGCTCGCTCGAGAAGGAGCTGCTGGACCTCGGCCGCGCCGCCTACGTCCGGCGCACCGACGTCGCCGACCCGGACGCCGTCCGCGAGCTGGTGGACGGCGCCGAGGACGCGCTCGGACCGATCACCGCCCTGGTCACCTCGGCAGCGATCCTGCGCGACACCCCGCTGCTGCTGATGGAGGACCAGGACTGGCACGACGTGCTCCAGGTCAACCTCAGCGGCGTCTACCACGCCTGCCGCGCGGTGATCGACGGCATGGCGCTGCGCCGCCACGGCGCGATCGTCAACCTGTCCTCGGTCGCCGGCATCGCCGGCAGCCCCGGCCAGACCAACTACGCGGCGACCAAGGCCGGCATCATCGGCTTCACCCGCTCGCTCGCCCAGGAGGTCGGCCGCTTCGGCATCCGCGCCAATGTGGTCGCCCCCGGCTACATCGACACCGACCTGGTCGCGCAACTGCCGGAGGAGGCCGTCGACCAGGCGCTCGACCAGGTCGCGCTGCGCCGCCTCGGCCGTCCGGAGGAGGTGGCCGACCTGGTCGCCTTCCTGCTCTCCGACCGGGCCGGCTACCTCACCGGCGAGGTGCTGCGGATCGACGGCGGCTTCCGCTGACCGGAACCCGCCCGGCCCTCCCGTCCCCACCTCCCGTCCACCGACCCCCGGAGCCCGCCGTGCAGTGGACCGTCCTGGTCAACGAGCAGCAGCAGTACGCCCTCTACCCCGCCGACCGCCCCGCCCCCGCCGGCTGGCACCCCACCGGCTTCACCGGCACCGAGGACGCCTGCGAGGCCCACGTGGACGCGATCCGGCCCGACCCCCGCCCGCTCGGCTGACCAGGGCCCGGCTCCTGGACCCTGGCCGGGGCCACCCCGGCGGTCGGGGCGACCGCCGGGGTGGCCCCGTTGCGGAACTCCGCCACCGCGCCGGGATCGGCCGGCGCTCCGCCCGGCCGATCCCGGCGCGGTGGCGCGCGCGGTGCTGCGTGGCGTGGAGGCGGGGCGCGCGGTGATCGTCCCGGGCGCGGCGAACCGGATCGTCGCACGGACCGGCCGGCTCGCCCCGGGGACGGCCGATGGCCGGGCGGACCGGGTGGTTTCCGGTGCCCGGCGGTCCGGTGGCGCGGCCGGCCGAGCCCCCCACCCCCGTACGGCGGCCCCGGGACGAATCCCGGCAGCGGTCGGTCCACCGACCAATCATTCGGAAACTTTCCTAACCAAAGCCATTGACCCCGGCGCCCCGTGCCCCGATTCTGTGAGACACCCGCGGCGGCGCGTCACCGGCCGCCCCGGGCCGCCCTCCCGCCCCTCCCACCCCTGATTTGCCGTCAACCCGTGCGGTGGATCGACGAAAGCGAGTTGGCATGCGCAAGACCATCGGAGTCCGCCTCACCGCCCCGCTGCTGGTCGCCGCCCTCGGTCCGGCCGCCCTCCTGCTGGCCCCGGTGGCCTCCGCCGCGGCCGCCCCCGGCGTCGCGGCCGTGCCGGGCATGGCCGCCGCACCCTACGAGTACCTCGGCTGGGGCAGCCCGCAGAAGCCGACCGACGTGATGAAGGCGACCGGCGTCAAGTGGTTCACGCTGGCCTTCATCCTCTCCGACGGCGGGTGCAACCCCAAGTGGGACGGCAGCCGACCGCTCACCGGAGGGTCCGACGAGGCCGCGATCAAGTCGATCCGGGCGGCCGGCGGCGACGTGGTCGTGTCGGTCGGCGGGTGGAGCGGGAACAAGCTGGGCGAGAAGTGCTCCAGCGCGAGCGCGCTGGCCGGGGCCTACCAGAAGGTGATCGACGCCTACAAGCTCAAGGCCTTCGACGTGGACATCGAGAACACCGAGTTCGGGAACGCGACGGTCCGTCAGCGGGTGGTCGAAGCGCTGAAGATCGTCAAGTCCAAGAACCCCGGGATCGTCACCTACATCACCCTCGGCACCACGCCGACCGGCCCGGACGCCACCGGCAAGGACCTCATCAAGCGCGGCGCCGCCGCCGGCCTCGCCAACGACGGCTGGGTGGTCATGCCGTTCGACTTCGGCGGCCACACCGGCACCATGGGGCAGGCGTCCGTCGGCGCCCTGGAAGGCCTGAAGGCCGCGGTCAAGAGCGCCTACGGCTACAGCGACGACGCCGCCTACCGGCACATCGGGGTGTCCTCGATGAACGGGAAGACCGACGAGGCCGGCGAGACGGTGTCCACCGCGGACTTCCGCACCATCCTCGGCTACGCCCAGCAGCACCACCTCGCACGGTTCTCGTTCTGGTCGGTCAACCGCGACCGCTCCTGCGGGTCGGGCACCGACGCCGACGCGTGCAGCGGCGTCGCGCAGTCGCCGTACGAGTTCACGAAGATCGTCGTCCAGTACCAGGGCTGAGGTGCCCCTGGGCCGTGGGCCGGCGGCGCCCTGCCCGACGCCGCCGGCCCCGTCGGCCGCCCGGGGCGATGCCCCGGGACCGCCGGGGTCCCGGTCCCCGCGCCTCCTCGCCGCTCCACCTGCCGGACTCCGCGCCCCGTCCCCGGGGCGGTCGGGGCCGTCGCGGGGCCACTGACGGTCGATCCCGTCCACCTGGTCCGGCCGACCCTGCGGCGCCCGCTCGCCCGGCACCGACCCGTCCCCGGCGACGGCCCGGCACCAGGGCCTGCGGGCCACACCCACGACGGGCCGCCCCCACGAAGGGCCGCCCCCACGAAGGCTGCCCCACGACGGGCCTCGCCCCGGGAGGGCAGGCGCCTCCGATGCCGGGTCAGAGCTGCGCACGACCGTTCACCCGACGGGGCACCCCCAGCGGGTTGTCGTCCCGGAGCTCCGGGGGGAGCAGGGCCTGCGGGGTGTTCTGGTAGACGACCGGGCGCAGCCAGCGTTCGGCGGCGGCCGTGCCGACCGAGGTGGCGGCGGTGGTCGCGGCCGGGTAGGGGCCGCCGTGGTGCATGGCCGCGGTGACGGCGACGCCGGTCGGCCAGCCGTCCACCACCACCCGGCCCGCGAGCGCGGTCAGCCGTTCGATCAACTCGGCCGCCCCGCTGCCGCGTTCGTCCTCCGCGAGGTGGACGGTGGCGGTGAGGCTGCCGGGGATCCGGGCGAGCACGGCGGCGGCCTCGGCGGGGGTCCGGTAGCGGGCCAGCACCACGAGCGGCCCGAAGCACTCCTCCAGCAGGGCCCGGTGGCTGTCGCCGGTAGCGAGGCGGGCCGCCGGTACGGCGAGCAGCCGGGGGCGGACGGCGTCGGGTGCGGCCAGGTCCACCACGTCCGCCGACACCGTTTCCACCTCGGGGAGTTCGGACATCGCACGGACCGCGGACCGGAAGGAGGAGTCGATCCGCCCGTCCAGCAGACGACCCGCCGGCACGCCGTCGGCCGCGACCGCGGCGGCGGCCACCACGGTGTCGCCCGCCGGACCCTCGGGGACCAGGACCAGACCGGGCTTGGTGCAGAGCTGCCCGAGGCCCAGGGTGAAGGAGGCGGCGAGACCCGCGCCCAGTTCGGGGCCGCGGGCGGCCGCGGCCGCCTCGGTGACGAGCACCGGGTTGAGACTGCCGAGTTCGCCGTGGAAGGGGATCGGCCGGGGGCGCGCGGCCGCGAGGTCGTGCAGGGCCCGGCCACCGCGCAGCGAACCGGTGAAGCCGACGGCGGTGGTCAGCGGGTGCTCGACCAGGGTCCGGCCCGCGTCGAGGCCGTGGACGACTCCGACCACGTCCTCGGGCAGGCCCGTCCTCGCGGCGGCGAGGCGCAGCAGCCGGGCGCAGAGGTCGCCGGTCGCCGGGTGACCGGGGTGCGCCTTGAGCACCACGGGGCAGCCGGCCGCCAGCGCGCTGGCGGTGTCACCGCCCGGAACGCCGAAGGCCAGTGGGAAGTTGCCCGCCGTGAACACCGCCACCACGCCCAGCGGCACCCTGATCCGGCGCAGGTCGGGCCGGGGGGCCGGCCGGGCGGCGGGGTCGGCGTGGTCGATGGTGGCGTCCAGCAGGGCGCCGCTCTCCGCGTGCTCGGCGAATGCGAGCAACTGGTCGTGTGTGCGGGTGAGTTCGCCGCCGAGCCGGGGAGCGCCGAGGCCGGTCTCGGCGTCGGCGGTGGCGATGATCTCGTCCTGGGCCGCCGCGAGCAGCGCGGCCGCGGTGCGCAGCAGCGCGGCCCGGCGGGGGCGGTCGGCGAGCGCCGGACGGGCGGCGTCGGCGGCGCGGACCGCACGGTCCACCTCGGCCGGGGTGGATGCGGTGGCCGGGGCGGATACGGCGAACGGGGTGGCAGGGGTGGATGCGGTACGGCCGGGATCGGCGCTCGACATGGTCGGTCCTCCGATGGTGTCCACGGATGTGAATGACCGTCAAGTTCTCGGACGGCTGCACCCCGACGGTACGGAGGGTCCGAGCGGACGGTCAAGGGCCGCACGCGGATCACCGGGACCTCATCCACATATGTGGACTCAAATCACGATTTTGGATAGCCATTGACCTGGTGGACGGGTGTCATCACCATGATGACCGGCACCTCACCCCCACCTTTTTCTGGAGGTCCCTTGTCCACGCGATCGTTCGTCGCACTGACCAGTGCGACGGCTCTGCTGCTGGCGTCCGGCGTCATCGCCGTCGCCGCCGGCGCGGCCCCGCCGACCGGCGCTCCCGGCGGGGCCCAGGCCGGGCCGCAGGCCCCGGCCGACGCGGCGCTCACCGCGCTCGACCTGTCCAGGGCCAATCGGCGGGCCCCCGTCACCGGGCTCTACGACTGGTCGAAAGCCGGTTACCGCGGCGGCGCCGACCTGCCCGGCGCCTCCGAGACCACCACCGACGCCGCCTGCCGGATCACCCCCGCCCAGCTCGCCTCGAAGTACAACGTCAAGCCCGACGACGGCGCGGACGACTCGGCCGGGCTGCAGTCCGCGATCGACTACGTCCGCGGCAGCTGCTCCCCGGGCGCGGGCTACGGCAAGCTCTCGCTGATCACCCTCCCGGCCGGCACCCTCGACCTGTCCCGGCAGATCGGCGTCGACGCCGACTACCTGATCCTGCGCGGCGCGGGCAGCGGCGCCGGCGGCACCCGGATCGTGTTCCGCCCGGACGCCGACACCCGCTACGACACCCTCACCCCGGACGGCTCCGACTGGGACGAGGACGCGATGACCTCGGGCGCCGGCAAGGGCGGCTGGATCTGGCCCGGCCGCGGCGTCTTCCGGGTCCAGTCCCGCGCGGTGAACCCCGCCTACGCCGCGGACTACGCGGCAGCACCGGCGAACCGCAAGGCCATCTTCGAGGGCACGGTGAACGTGCACTGGAAGGCCGGGGTCAAGCTGCGCGAGAAGGCGGGAGACCCGGGCTTCGCCGCCCGGACCGGCGACACCGTCGTCCCGCTCGCCCCGTCCGGCGCGCTGACCGACCTCAAGGTCGGCGGCCTGGTCAACGTCCGGGCCGCCAACTCGCTGAAGTTCTACGCCCAGCAGGACATCCGGCCGGCCGACGGCCCGCTGCTCAACATGCACATGCGCCAGCAGATCTTCACCGTCAAGGCGGTGGACACCGCCGGTCGGACCATCACCCTGGACAAGCCGCTGGAGTACGACGTCCCGGTGACCTCGGTGTCGGACGGATCCGCCCCGATCGACGGCGCCGTGTACGACTCCAAGGCCGCGCCGCTGGTCGACCCGGTGGTCGGCGTGGGCTTCGAGGGCTTCTCGCTGACCCAGGACATGCCCGGTCTCGACCGGGCGGCGGCCGTGCACAACTACGGCAACATGTCACCGGCCGACGAGATCCACGGCATCGTCTTCAAGTGGGCGGCGGACTCCTGGGTGAAGGGCATCCGCACCGAGATGACGGGCTCCCACCCGATCGTCACGGAGGAGGCGTACCACCTGCAGATCGTCGGCAACCAGCTGGACGGTTCCTGGAACAAGGGCAAGGGCGGCAACGGCTACTTCCGCGGCTCCCGGGTCTGGGACTCGCTCTACGCGGGCAACACCTCGCGCAACCTGCGCCACTTCACCTTCCAGTGGTCCTCCTCCGGCAACGTCGCGATCGGCAACGACTTCGACTCCGACGTCAATCTGCACGGCGGCTGGGAGCGCAACAACCTGATCGAACTCAACACCGTGACGGTGCCGTACGAGCACCGCTCCGGCAACTGCGCCTCCAACTGCGGCGAGGAGGGCGGCGGCGGGCCCGACGCCTCCACCTGGTTCCCGATCTGGTGGGGTGCCGGCAAGAAGGCCGTCAAGTGGTCCGGCTCGACCGGCCCGCGGAACGTCTTCTTCAACAACGCCATGTCCAAGCAGACGACGGCGGGCGCCGGGTACACGGCCTACTACCCCGACCGGCACCGGATCTACCAGTTCGGCTGGAGCGGCAGCGCCTTCAAGGCCCTCGACCAGGGCGGCACGGCGATCCCCGACTGGGCCGGACGGGAGCAGCTGGACTACACCGGCGGCCACGGGGTGGACGCCACCCGGACGGACGCGGCGGCCTCGCTGTTCCTCAAGTCCACCGGCGGTACCGACCCGTCGCCGACGGCCTCCCCCACTGCTTCCCCCACGGCCACGCCCACCGTGTCACCCACCGCCACTCCGACCACGTCGCCCACCTCCTCCCCCACCGCGTCGCCGACCGGCACGCCGGGCGGCTGCCTCACGGCACGGACGGCGCAGACCTCCGTCTGGGCCGGCGGGTACGGCATGAACGTCTACGTCAAGAACAACTGCGCGACCACCACGCACGGTTGGTCCGTAGCGTTCGACCTGCCGGCCGGAACGACGGTCACCAGCAGCTGGTCCTCCACCCGGACCCAGGCCGGGCAGCGTCACACCTTCACCAACGTCTCCTACAACGGGGACATCGCCCCCGGTCAGGAGGAGAGCTTCGGCTTCAACGCCGGCGGGCTCGGCCTGCCGTCCGGCTGCACGGTCAACAGAGCTCCCTGCAACGGCGGTTCGGGGCCCGTGACACCGACGCCGACGCCCACCGCGACCCCGACATCCACTCCGACACCCACTCCCACCGCCACACCGACCGCCACCCCCACGGCCACGCCCACCGGTCCGTCCGGCCCGGTCGTGAACGTCGCGACCGCCGCCCAGCTGACCGCCGCCCTCGCGGCGGCCTCGCCGGGGCAGACGATCCGCCTGGCACCGGGTGAGTACCACGGCGCCTTCCTGGCCCGGCGGGCCGGGACGGCGTCCGCGCCCATCACCCTGACCGGCCCCCGCACCGCCGTCCTGGTCAACGACGGTCCCGTCGGGGACGCACCGGCCTGCCCGGAGCCGACCGCCGGCTGGGACTCCGGTTACGGCCTCTGGCTCTCCGCCGCGCCCTACTGGAACCTCACCGGCTTCACCGTGAAGGACTCCAAGAAGGGCGTCGTCCTGGACAACTCCCCGCACGTGGTGCTGGACGGCCTGTACGTCCACCACACCGACGAGGAGGGTGTGCACTTCCGCCGCTCCTCGGCGGACGGGGTGATCCGCAACTCGGTGATCGAGTACACCGGTCTGGTCCAGCCCGGCTACGGCGAGGGCGTCTACCTGGGCTCCGCCTCATCGAACTGGGCCTGCCACGGCAACACCGGCGGGGTCGACCGCTCCGACCGGGTGCTGGTGGAGAACAACCGGATCGGCCCGTACGTCGCGGCCGAGGCGATCGACATCAAGGAGGGCACCTCGGACGGGACCGTCCGCGGCAACACCTTCGACGGACGGGGCGTCTCGGGCGAGAACTCGGCGGACTCCTGGGTCGACGTCAAGGGCACCGGCTATCTGATCGAGAACAACCGGGGCTCCTTCGCCGCGCCGGGGACCTTCGCCAACGGGTACGAGACCCACAACCCGTCCACCTCGCCGTCGTTCCCCAACGGCTGCGGCAACGTCTGGCGGGGCAACACCTCCGACCTGGGCGGGGTCGGGGCCTACGCGATCAGGATCACCTCACCCTCGGCCTGCACCGGCCGGCCGAACACGGTGTACGCCTCCAACACCGTGACCGGGGCCGTCTCCGGGCTGACGAACGTGGCCGTCACACCCTGATCCGGGTGTCCCGGCCGCGGCCGGGACACCCCCTCCGCCCGCGGCCGGCGATCGTCGGACCTCCCGCCGGATCATCTGATCCCGTGCCGTCGGAGGGTGGTGGCGAGGGCGGTGGTGTGCGCCACCACCGCCCTCGCCACCCGGTCCACCTCCAAGGACGAGGCGAGTTCGGCCGGCATCGAGCAGCTGATCGCATCGGTGGCGGGGATCCGGTACGGGACGGGGGCGGAGATGCAGGCGATGCCCACGGTGCCCTGTTCCGACTCCAGGGCCCAGCCCCGGTCCCGGACCTCGGCGAGCTCGGCGTGCAGCTCCACCCGGTCGGTGATGGTCTCCTCGGTGAAGGTCTCCAGGGTGCGGGGCAGCACGGCGTCCACCTCCTCGGTGGTCAACTCGGCCAGCAGGGCCTGCCCGAGAGCCGTGATGTGCGCCGGCAGCCGACGGCCCACCCGGGAGATCACCCGGATGCTGTCGCGCGACTCCCGGCTCGCCAGGTAGAGCACGTACGCCTCGTCACGCCGGGCGAAGTGCACCGTGTAGCCGATCTCGGCCCGCAGGTCCTCCAGGGCGTCGAGCGCGTACGGCAGGGCCGGGTCGCGGTCGAGGTAGGCGGTGCCCGCCAGCAGCGCGTGCGGTCCGACCCCGAACGCGGAGCCGCCCTCGTCGGCCTCCACCCACTTGACCTCGCGCAGGGTGCGGACCAGGGCGTGCAGGCTGCTCCGCGGATAACCGAGCCGTTCCTGCAGCTCCGCGAGGGTCAGCCGGGTCGGGGAGGCCGCCAGTGCCTCCAGGATCCGTACCGTGCGCTCGGCCGACTTCACCGTCGCGACGTCCGACTGGGCTGGGGTCATGTCCACCGTCCGGTTGGGTGGTTCAGCAGTGTTGACGGTCATGGTACCGGACGTTAACTTCTCCTTGAAGCGCTGCCATATCCAGAGATTCTGTCCATATATGTAGACGGGAATCCGATGCTCAGCAGACTCGCACGCCTCCGGACGGCCCTCACGGCCTCCGCTCTCGTCCTGGCCACCGTCGCCGGCTGCGGTTCCGGAGGCTCCGGCAGCTCCGGAACCACCGGAGCTTCCGACGACAAGTCCCCGTTGGAGATCTGGGTCCGCAAGCCCCCCGGCTCCAACACCGAGAAGACCCACCAGAGCCTCGCCGCGGCGTTCACCGCCGCCACCGGCGTCCCCACCCGCGTCACGGCGCTCTTCGACGACTTCGAGACCAAGCTCCAGCAGGCCGCCGCCCAGAAGAAGTTGCCGGACCTGATCGTGAACGACACCGCGCAGCTCGGCACCCTGGTGAAGCAGGGACTGGTGCGGACCGTCGACCGCGCCGCGCTGGCCGGCGGCGACCGTCTGGTCCCCGCCGCCTGGGACGCCGCCAAGGGGGCCGACGGCAAGTACTACGGCGTCCCGTTCTCGGCCCAGACCTTCGCGCTGTTCGTCCGCCGCGACTGGCGCGAGAAGCTGGGCCTGCCCGTCCCCACCACCTGGGACCAGCTCGACGCCCTCGCGACGGCGTTCACCACCCGCGACCCGGACGGCAACGGCAAGGCCGACACCTACGGCTACGTCGTCCCCGGGAGCACCAAGCGCGGCTACCTGGACTGGTACTTCTCCAGCTTCCTCTGGGCCGACGGCGGCGACTACTTCACCGGATCCCCCGGGAGCCTGAAGCCCGCCGTCGACAGCCCGGGCTCGCTCGCGGCGGCCCAGTGGCTGCAGAAGCAGTTCTGCACGGACAAGAACGTCGCCCCGGGCGCCGTCACCACAGAGACCACCCAGGCGCACCCGCTGTTCGAGACCGGCAAGGGCGGCATATACTTCACCGGCCCCTACAACCTGGCCCGCTTCGACAAGAGCCTCGGCCAGGACAAGTACGAGATCGTCGCGCTCCCGGCCGGCCCGGCCCCGGGCGGCCGGTCCGCCGTGCTCGCCGAGGGCGAGAACATCTATCTGATGGCCGGTTCGCACAACACCGCCGGCCAGCGGAAGTACGCCGAGTACCTGATCGGCACCGAGGGCCAGAAGACCGGCATGGCCGGCGACACCGACGGCAACGTGGTCCGGCTGCCGGTCAACCAGGACGTCGACCTGGCGTCGGTGCGCACCGACCGGCGCTGGCAGGTCTTCGACAAGGCGTACCGCGAGGCCGGCCGCTACGTGCCCGCCGTGCCGGAGTGGACGCCGTTCCGGCAGGCGTCCGCCGAGGCCCTGAACTCGCTCGCCGCCGACTGCGCGGCCGACCCGAAGGCCACGCTGGGCAAGCTCGCCGGCACCTTCGCCACCGAGCTCGAGAAGCAGGGAGCCGGCTCCTGATGGCGGCCGCCGATGTCACCGCCGGACCGGCCGGACCGACGGCGGCGCCCGGCGACGGCGCCGCACCGGCCGCCGCACCAGCGGCCGGGCGCGGGCCGGCGGGCCGGTCCCCGGCGCCCGCCGGACGGGCCCGCCCGCGGCCGTGGCGGCACCGGCTGACCGGCGGCCTCACCCCCTGGCTGTTCCTCGCCCCCGCACTGCTGCTGTTCGGCCTGTTCAAGTTCCTGCCGATGGCCCGGGCCCTGGAGATGAGCTTCCACGAGGTCCGCCCGTACCTGGGCGACCGGTGGGTGGGCGGCGCCAACTACCACCAGGTCGTCACCGACGACGCCTTCCTCCAGGCGATCTGGCACACCGTCCTGCTGGCCGCCGGCCAGACCGGCGGCTCGCTGGCCCTGGGGCTGGGGCTGGCCCTGGTGCTGGAGGGCACCGCCCGCCACCTGTGGATCGTCCGGACGGCGGTCTTCCTGCCGGTGGTCACCGCGATGGCGGTGGTCGCCGAGGTCTGGCGGATCCTGTACCACCCGGCGGCGGGCGGCGCGGTGAACACCCTGCTCGGCTGGCTCGGCCTCGGCCCCTCCCAGTTCCTCAACGGCCCCGACTCCGCGCTCTGGTCGGTGATGGGCGTCGGGGTGTGGCGGGGCGCGCCCTACGACATGATGATCTTCCTGGCGGCCCTGGCCGGCGTCGACCGCACCCTGTACGAAGCCTCCGCCGTCGACGGGGCCGGCACCCTGCGCCGCCTGTGGCACGTCACCCTGCCCGCCCTTCGGCCGGCCTTCGCCGTCCTGCTCACCCTGGCCGCCATCCGGGGGCTGCGGGTCTTCACCGAGATCTTCCTGCTCACCAACGGCGGCCCGAACGGATCCACCGAGGTCCTGATGACACTCGTGTACAAACTCGGCCTGGAACGCAACGAGTTGGGGGTGGCCGCGGCCGGCTCCATGGTGCTGCTCGGTGCCACCGTCGTACTCACCCTGGCCCTGCGGGCACGACGCGGCGATCCGCGCGGCGAGCGGCACAGCGCCGGGAGGGCGGGCCGATGAAGAAACCGACCACCACCACGTCCGCCGTCTCCACCACCGACACCGCCCTCGGCCTCACCGCCCGTCGCGGAGCGCTCGCCGTCCTCGCCCGCACCGCGCTGTACGCGCTGCTCGTGCTGGTCTTCGCCGGGCCGCTGCTCGCCCTGCTGGCCAGCTCCTTCTCCGAGGTCACCGACCCGACCGCGCTCACCCTGCTGCCCACCCACCCGACGCTGGAGAACTTCCGGGCCGCGTTCGACCGCGACGTACTGCGCTACCTCGCCAACTCGCTGGTCGTGGTCGGTGGCGGGCTGCTGCTCCAGATCGCGGTCAGCGTCAGCGCCGCCTACGCGATCGCCCGCCGTCGCTTCCCGGGCGCGCGGCTGGTCCTGCTGCTGATCCTCGGGACGATGATGCTGCCCGAGGAGATCCTCGCCCTCCCGCTCTCCATGGTGCTCTCGGACCTCGACCTCATCGGCACCCTCGCCGGGATGATCCTCCCGGTCGGGGCGTGGGCGTTCTCCATCCTGGTCACGGCCGAGTTCATGAAGGAGATCCCGGTCGAGCTGGAGGAGGCCGCCCGCCTCGACGGCGCCGGCGACCTGCGGATCTTCTGGTCCGTCGTCCTGCCGCTGTGCCGCCCCGCGCTGGGGGTGATCGGCATCTTCGGCTTCACCATGATCTGGGACCAGTACCTGCTGCCGATGCTGGTCGCCACCGACGCCAGGCAGTTCACCCTGCCGCTGGCGCTGCGCACCCTGCGCTCCGACGAGGAGGTCGGCATCGGGGTACTGCTGGCCTCCGCCCTGCTCGCCCTGCTGCCCAGCGTGCTCGCCTTCCTCGCCATGCAGCGGCAGTTCATGCGCGGCCTCACCTCCGGCGCGGTCAAGGGCTGAGCGCGCCCCGACGCCCCTCACCGTCCCACTCCTCCCTCACCCCTCCGCCTCTCCACTTGATCCGGTCATCGGACCGTCAGACAGGAATCCCCATGCGCCTGCACGGCCTGCTCTCCTTCCCGCTCACCCCGTTCACCCCGGACGACAAGATCGACCTCGCCGCCTACGCCGAACACCTGGAACGGCAGCTCGCCGCCGCCCCGGCCGCCCTGTTCGTCGCCTGCGGCACGGGCGAGTTCACCGCCCTCGGCCCCGAGGAGTACCGGGACGTGGTCGCCACGGCCGTCCGGGTCGTCGACGGCCGCGTCCCCGTCGTGGCGGGCTGCGGCGGCGGCCCCCGGCTGGCCCGCGAGTTCGCCCTCGCCGCGGCCGCCTCCGGGGCCGACGGTCTGCTGCTGCTCCCGCCGTACCTGGTCGCCGGGACCCCCGGCGGCCTCGTCCGGCACGTCCGCTACGTCGCCGAGGCCACCGCCCTGCCCCTGGTCGTCTACCAGCGGGCCAACGCCGTGCTCGACCCGGCCGCCGCCGTCGCCCTGCTCGACATCCCCACCGTCACCGGCGTCAAGGACGGCCTCGGCGACGTCGACGCGATGCTCCGCCTGGTCACCGCCGTCCGCACCAGCGGCCACCCGAGGGCCGCCGCCTTCGGCTTCCTCAACGGGCTGCCCACCGCCGAACTCACCGTCCAGGCCTACCGGGCGATCGGCGTCGACAGCTACTCCTCCGCCGTCCTGTGCTTCGCACCCGACCTCGCCCTCGCCTTCCACCGTGCCGTCGAGCGCGGCGACGAGCACGCCGTCCGCACCCTGCTCGCGGAGTTCTACCTGCCCTTCGTCGCGCTGCGCGACCTGGTCCCGGGCTACGCCGTGGCCCTGGTGAAGGCCGGTGCCCGGCTCGGCGGCCTCGACCTGGGGCCGGTCCGGCCCCCCTTGGTCGATGCCGCCCCCGAACACGTGGAGCAGCTGGCCGGGATCCTCGCCCGCGGCCGGGCCGCGCTCGCCACCCTGAACGAGGCGGCTGCCGTGAACGGGGCCGCCGCCGTGGACGGGGCCGCCGCCCTCAGCGGGGCCCCCGCCGCGGACGGGGCCGCCCGATGAGGATCGGCGAGGTGGTCGTCACCCCCGTCGCGTTCCCGGATCCCCCGCTGCTCAACTCGGCCGGCGTCCACCAGCCGTGGGCGCTGCGCGCGATCGTCGAACTCCGCGGCGAGGACGGCCTCGTGGGCCTGGGCGAGACCTACGGCGACGCACCGCACCTGGCCCTGCTGCGCCGTGCCGCGCCGGCCGTCACCGGTCTCGACCCCTTCGACACCAACGGCCTGCTCCGCCGGATCGCCGGGGTGCTCGGCGCCGCCGACGCGCCCGACCGGCACGGTCTGACCGGCGGTTCCAGCCCGACACGGACCACCCTGAAGGTGCTCGGCCCGTTCGAGACCGCCTGCCTGGACCTCCAGGGGCAGCTGACCGGCCGGCCCGTCGCCGATCTGCTCGGCGGCCGGGTCCGGGACGAAGTCCCCTACGCGGGTTACCTCTTCTACCGCTGGGCCGCGCACCCGGCGCAGCCCGGGCCGCTCCCGGACCGGGACGGCGACCCGTTCCCGGAGGCGCTGGACGCGGGCGGGATCGTCGAGCAGGCCGGTCAGCTGGTCGAGCAGTACGGGTTCCGCTCGCTCAAGCTCAAGGGCGGGGTGCTGCCGCCGGAGGAGGAGGTCGAGGCGATCCGCGAACTGCGCGCCGCCTTCCCCGACCACCCGCTGCGGCTGGACCCCAACGCCGCCTGGACGGTGGAGACCTCCGTCCGGGTGGGCGAGCGGACCGAGGGCCTGCTGGAGTACCTGGAGGATCCGACACCCGGCATCGCCGGCATGGCCAAGGTGGCGCGCCGGGTCCCCATGCCGCTCGCCACCAACATGTGCGTGGTCGCCCCGGAGGACCTCCCGCCCGGGTTCGGCGCCCGGGCCGTCGGGGTCGTCCTGGCCGACCACCACTACTGGGGCGGGCTGCGCCGCTCGGCCGAACTCGCCGCCGTCTGCCGCACCTGGGGTGTCGGGGTCTCGATGCACTCCAACAGCCATCTCGGGATCAGTCTCGCCGCGATGACCCAGCTCGGCGCCGCCCTGCCGGAGCTCACCTACGCCGCCGACACCCACACCCCCTGGCAGGGCGGGGTGGACGTGGTCGCCGAGCCGCTGCGGATCGCCGGCGGGGCGGTGCGGGTGCCCGACCGGCCCGGCCTCGGGGTCCGGCTGGATCCGGACGCGCTCGCCCGGCTGCACGAGAACTACCTGCGGTGCGGCGTCCGGGAGCGCGACGACACCGCGTACCGGGCCCGGTTCGAACCCGGCTACCGGAAGAGGCGTCCCCGATGGTGAACCCGCACGTCTCCGTCCACGCCTACCCCTGGGACGTCCTCGGCGACCCCGGCTTCGCCGACCGGGCCCGGGCCACCGGCGCCGACGCCGTCACCCTGGCGCTCAGCTACCACTCGACCCGTGCCGCCACCCCGCACCACCCCCGGCGGCGGTTCGTCGACGCCCACCACGGCGCGCTCCACCGGCCGGTGCGTTCCCCGGCCTGGGCGGGCCACCGGCTGGTGCCCCGGGGCGCCGACTGGCTGCCCGGGGAGGATCCGGGCCGCGCGGCCGTGACCGCGCTCGCCGGGGCCGGACTGCCCGTCACCGCCTGGATCGTGCTCGCCCACAACAGTCGGCTCGGCCGGCTCCATCCCGACCTCGCCGTGGTGAACTGCTTCGGCGAGCCCTACCCGTACGCGCTCTGCCCCTCCCGTGCCGAGGTCCGCGACCACTGCGCGACCCTGGCCGCCGAGGCCCTGCACGACCTGCCCGCCGGTGCCGTGCGCGGTGTGTCGCTGGAGTCCGCCGGCCAGCTCGGCGCGGTGCACGCGGGGTGCCACGAGAAGACCGACGGCGCCTACGGACCGACGGCCCTGCGGGCCCTGTCGGTGTGCTGCTGCGAGGGCTGCCGTGCGGGGTGGCGGTCGGCCGGGACGGACCCGGACCTCGTCGTCGGGCAGCTCCGCCGGTCGGCGGGGACCGGCGCCGCTCCGCCCGCCGAGGTCGACGAGGTGGTGCTCGCCGTACGGCACGCGGCCACCGACGCGCTGCGCGGCCGGGCCGTCGCCGCCGTACGCGACGCCGTGCCCGGGGTGCCGGTCACCCTGCACGCCCACCCCGACCCGTGGGCCACCGGCCCGTCGCCCGGACTCACCGCCGCGGCGGCCGGGGAGGTGGACGCCGTGCTGGTGCCCTGCTGGCCGACCGGTCCGGAGAGTGCCGAACTGGTACGCCGTACCGCGCTGCGCCATCCGGTGGTGGACGCGTACGTCACGCTGCTGGCGCCGACGGATCCGGGCCTGCTGCCCGGCCATGTCCGCCGGCTGCGGGCGGCCGGGGCGAGCCGGCTCAGCCTCTACCACCTGGGCCTGCTGCCCGCCGACCGGCTGCCGCTGGCGGCCGTCCTGGCGGCCGAGTTCCGCGCGGTCGGACCCGCCGCGCCCGCGGCCGGACCCTCCACGCCTGCCGCACCCACCACCGCACCCGTCGCCGCACCCGTCGCCGCACCCACCACCGCACCCGTCCCCGCACCCGTCGCCGAGATCGGAGCACCATGACCGGGACCGTTCTGCTCACCGGCGCCGCGGGCGGTGTCGGCACCTTCCTGCGCGAGCGCCTGCCCGCCCTGGGCCACCGGCTGGTCTGCGCCGACCGGCTGCCGGTTCCCGGCGACCCCGACGCGCTCCGCTTCGACCTGGGCGACGCGGAGGCCGTCCGGGCCGCCGTGCGCGGTGCCGACGCCGTGGTGCACCTCGGCGGGATCTCCGTCGAGGACGGCTTCGAGGCGATCCTCGACGCCAACATCCGCGGCACCTACCACCTGTACGAGGCCGTGCGCCGGGAGGGGGTGCGCCGGGTGGTGCTGGCGAGCAGCAACCACGCCGTCGGCTTCCATCCGCTGACCGGCGCCGTCCCGATCGGTTCCGACGTCCCGCCCCGCCCCGACACCTACTACGGCCTGTCCAAGGCCTTCGGGGAGAACCTGGCCGCCCTGTACGCCGACAAGTACGGCGTCCGGACGGTCTCGCTGCGGATCGGCTCGTGCTTCGCCCGCCCCCGGTCCGTGCGGATGCTCGCCACCTGGCTCAGCCCCGACGACTGCGCGCGCCTGGTGCACGCGGCGCTCACCGCCCCGGGCACCGGCCACACCGTGGTCAACGGCATCAGCGCCAACACCCGGGCCTGGTGGGACCTCTCGTCCGCACGCGCCCTCGGCTACCGCCCGCGGGACGACGCCGAGCGGTTCGCCGAGGCGGTGCTGGCCGAACACGGCGAGCTGGACCCCGGCCATGTCGACGCCCGGCTGATCGGCGGTCACTTCACCACCGCGGAGCCCCCGCACAGCGCCGGGTGAGGTGCCGAGGCGGAGGCTGCTGCCCGGGCGGCGCCTCCGCCCCGGCCCGGACGGCGGCCCTCCCTCAGCCCAGGTAGCGGCCGTCCCGGGCGACCACCCGCCCGGCCCGGACCACCAGCTCGCGCGGCGGAAGGTCCACGACGACCTGCGGGAGGCACTCGCCGGACACCAGCATGAAGTCCGCCGGCGACCCCGGCTCCAGGGTCGCCCTCGGCAGGTCGAGCAGCTCGGCACCGCCGTCGGCGGCCAGCGCGAAGCACCCGGCCAGCTCCTCGTCCGTGCGGGCGTCGGTCGTCCAGCCGAGCAGGTGGGCCCGGTGCAGCATGTCCGCGTTGCCGTACGGGCTCCAGGAGTCCCGCACCCCGTCCGAACCGAGGCCCACCCGCACACCGTGCGCCCGGAGTTCACGGAACGGCAGCACCTGGTGCGCCGAGGGCGCGACGGTGGTGAGGCCGACGCCGGACCCGGCGAGCAGCTCGGCGAGCTCGTCGAGCTGCTCGCCGCCCAGCTCCGGCACGCAGAAGGCGTGGCTGACCACGACCCGGCCGGCCAGACCGGCGGCCCTGGTCCGCGCGGCGATGTCGCGCAGCGGGGCAAGCCCCCGGTCGCCCCGGTCGTGCAGATGGACGTCCAGCCGCAGCCCGTACCGCTCGGCCAGGCCGAAGACCAGGTCGAGCTGGGCCGGGCCCTCGCCGTCCGGACCGCCGTCGAAGCCGGCCGGGTCGATGCCGCCGACCGCGTCGATCAGCCCGCCCGCCGCCGCCTCGGCCAGCAGCGCCCCCGCCCCGGGGGTGCGGCGGACGCCGTGCTGCGGGAAGGCGACCAGCGTGAGGTCCAGCGCACCGGCCAACCGCTCCCGCACCTCGGCCAGACCGGTCACCCCGGCCAGGCCGAAGGCCGGCGCGACGTCCACGTGCGCCCGGACGGCACGGGTGCCGCAGGCCACGGCGTGGGCGAGCAGCCGGTGGGCGCGCTCGGCGAGCGGGGTGGACTGACGGCGGTACAGGTCGACGTCGCCGTCCACGAACTCGGGCAGCGACCCGGCCGGGCGGCGGCTGTACCAGGGCTCGCCCCAGGCGGTCTTGTCCGGGTGGATGTGGGCGTCCACCAGGGTGGGCAGCGCGATCCGGCCCGCGCCGTCGACCACCTCCGGCTCGGCGCCCTCCGGCAGCCGGTCGACCAGCATTCCGTCGACGGCGACCAGGTCGACGGCCCGTCCGGCGCCGTACGGGCGGACGTCGCGGAACACGGTGACGGCGGGGGCGGCCATGGGGTCTGCCTCTCGGTACGGGGGCGTTGAGCACGGGAAACCCCCAGTGTCCCGCCGATTCCCGCGCGGGGGATCGACCGATCGGACGACACCGCGGTCCACCGGCCGTCGCCCCCGGACGGGCCGGGCAGCCGATTCCCCGCGGGGGCCCGAGGACGGAGGCTGGGGGGCGGCCCAGTCCGAGGAGGATCCGTGACCACCCGCGCCGCACGCACCCGCACCGCTGCCCTGACCGCGCTGACCGCGCTGACCGCCGTCCTGCTCTCCGCCTGCGGCTCCCCGGAGCCGACGGCCACGCCGCCGTCCGCCCCCACCGCGGCCCCCGCAGCACCCACACCCACACCCACGCCCGCCCCGGCCGCCGACTCCGTCGCCCCCTCCCCCACCCTGCTCGTCACCGACTTCGGCGCCGACACCGTCACCTTCGTCGACCCCTCCCGCCCGGGCCGCGCCGCCGACCTCGGCTCCGTCCGGGTCGGCACCGCCCCGTACGGCCTCGCCGTCGCGCCCGACGGCACCGCCTGGGTCGCCACCGCCGAGGGCGTCGCCGTCGTCGACACCCGCGCCCGCACCCGGACCGCCCTGGTCCCCCACACCACCCGCACCGGGCCGGTCACCACCGGCGAGTACCGGGGCGGCGGCATGGGCATCGCCCTCTCCCCGGACGGCTCCCGCGCCTACGTCGGCGTCAACGTGCCGGGCGGCAACGGCACCCTGGAGGTCGTCGACACCGCGACCCGGACGGTCGTCCAGGTGGTCGCGGTCGGCCGCCGACCCTTCGACGTGGACGTCTCCGCGGACGGCCGCCGGGTCTACGTCACCGACCACGACTCCTTCGACGTCACCACCGTCGACACGGCCACCTGGGCCACCCGCCGGATCGAGGTCGCGCCCTACGGCACCGAGGGCGGGCTCGGCTCCTGGCTCAAGCCGCACTACGCCGCCGTCCGCCCGTCCGACGGCGCGCTGCTGCTCCCCTTCGAGGGCGAGCGGCTCGCCGTCGTCGACCCGTCCACCGGTCGGGTCGACGTCGAGCCGATGACCGCGAACACCCATCAGCACGGCGTCACCGCCGCCCCCGACGGCACCCTCTACGTCGTCGGCACCGGCCCGATCGACCCCGCCACCGACGCCGGACCGTCCCTCACCGTCCGGACCCCCGACGGCCGCGAGCGCCTCGTCCCCCTCGACGGCCCGCACGAGACCGTCACCCTGTCGCCCGACGCCCGCACCGCCTACGTGTCCGGCGGCTTCACCCGCGAGGGTGGCTGGGACGGGCTCACCGTGGTCGACACCGCCACCGGCCGCACCTCCCGCCTCCCCGTCGGCCACCTGCCCCTCGCCGTCGCCGTCCTCCCGGACCGCCCCTGAGCGCCGTTCCCGAAGGACCGGCCGAGGCCGGGTTCACGCCCGGCGCCGGCGGATCGCACGGCGCTCCGTCTCCGTCGTCCCGCCCCAGACTCCCTCCACGGCGACGTTCAGCGCCCACTCCAGGCACTCCCGCGCCACCGGACAGCGGCCGCACACGGCCTTCGCCTCGTCGCTCTGCGCGAGTGTCGCGAAGCTGGTGCCGCTCCCGATGGGGAAGAAGAGTTCGGGGTCCGAACCCCGGCACCCGGCCGACGCCCGCCAGTTCGTCTCCCGCACGGTGCACTCCGTTCTCCCGGTCTCCCCTCTATGACTGCGCAGCGGCGGTGATTGTGACATCGGCCGCCGGGCGGCGCCGGGAGGGCGTTCCCCCGGGGCCCGCGCGGGGCGGGGGACAGCCGAGGACGTCAGGGCGGCGCGACGGTCCGGCCGCCGAGGGGCGTCCGACCGTGCCCGGATCGGGTCATTACGTTGTGTTATCAGTCAGTTGACGTATCTTCCACTCCCCTTCCCCCTCGATCGTTGACGACCGGACACCGTGGGGGCTTGGCTTTGCCGGGAAGCCCGCCACCGGGAGGGAGCCCGGCCGGGCGATCCGAGGGGAAACTCGATGACACGTACCACCCGGACGACCCGCAACCGGTGGCTCGCGGGCGGCGGTGCGCTGGCCGCGGCCGCCGTGATCGCCGCCACCGCCGCTCCGGCCCAGGCCACGGCCCGGCCGGTGGCGCACGGCACCGTCCAGATCAGCACCGGGGTTAACGGCACCGCGCCCGACGGGCAGTCGTTCGGCCAGGGCGTCAGCGCCGACGGCCGCTTCGCCCTGTTCACCTCCTGGGGCACGAACCTGGTGGGGCAGCCCAGCAAGGGCGGGCGCGACGCCTATGTGACGGACCTGCGCAACGGGCGCACGGAGCGGGTCAACCTCTCCGACTCCGACGAGCCGCTGACCGGCTTCACCGACTACGTGGCGATCAACGCCAACGGCCGTTACGTCGCCTTCGAGAGCGACTCCGAGGGCGTGACGGCCGACCCGAGGGTGACCGGGCGCACCGAGGTGTACCTGCGCGACCGCTGGACCGGACGCACGGAACTGATCAGCGGCAGCGCGGCCAGGACCGACACCGACCAGTACCACTCCTCGTACGCGCCCTCGATCAGCGCGGACGGCCGGTTCGTGGCGTTCGTGTCCTCCCGGACCGACCTGGACCCGACGGTGGTGGACACCGAGCCGCCGACGGCCGGAGCCGGGCCCTCCTTGGCCCGGCCGTACACCTGGAAGTACAACGTCTACCTCACCGACCGGCGCACCCACACCACCCGGCTGATCTCCCGGGACCTCAACGGCAAGCCGGGCGAGAGCCTGTCGGTGCACCCGACGATCAGTGCCGACGGCCGCACCATCGGCTTCTCCTCGCTCTCCGAGCTGCTGCCGCAGGACCAGCCGCCCGCCCCCGAGGACGTGGAGACGACCCCGGGCGCCGCCGAGGCCGCGCGCCGGATCGTTCCGCAGGGGGCCGCGGCCTCGCTCGCCGCCCACCCGACCGCCGCCACCTACTACGTCTACGACGTGCCCGGCCGGCGTCTCACCGCCGCCAGCACGGGCACCGACGGCACGGTGGGCGCCTCCAGCTTCGAGGCGACGATCAGCCCCGACGGGCGGCGCGCGATCTACACCCTGCCCGAGCCCGGCGGCTCGACCAACGGTCACCGCTACCACACGGTGCTCCACGTCCGGGACCTGCGGACGGGCACCGTGACCAAGATCAGCGGCGGCCTGCCGGGCACCAGCTCGGTCGGCTCCTCGGACCACGGCTCGATCACCGCCGACAACCGCTGGCTCTACTTCGAGTCCGCCGCCGACAACCTGGTGGCCGGCCCGCAGCACGCGGAGTGGGACATCTACCGCCAGGACCTGCGCACGGGCCGGACCGAGCGGGTCTCCACGGCCGCCGACGGCTCGCTCGGCAACGGTGCGTCGAACGCCCCGTTCGTGGACGCCGCGGGCCGCACGGTGGTGTTCGGCTCGACCAGCCGCAACCTCGTGACCGGCCCCGGTGCTCCGGCGGCCGAGGACTCCCAGGCCTTCGCGGCCTCCGTCGGGCACCACCGGGGCGGCGGCGACAACCAGGGCGAGGACGACAACGGCTGACCGAGGGAACGGGACCTCGCGGGTCCGTCCGGCCGCACCGGCCGGGCGGGCCCGCTCGCCGTCGGGGACAGCGCGAGGGACGCCCCGGTCCCCGGCCGCACGGCCCGACCGGGACGGACGACCCTGCTTTGCGATTAATAATGCCCAGTATTAATCTTGGTCCCATGGCAAGGACGTCGGCGGGCCACGAGACCCGCGAGAGGCTGATCCGGGCGGCGGAGGAACTCTTCGCCACCCGGGGCGTAGAGGCCTCCCTCACCAAGGACATCGTCCGGCTGGCCGGACAGAGCAACCCGTCCGCCGTGCAGTACCACTTCGGCTCCCGCGAAGGGCTGCTGGACGCGATCATGGCCGCCCGGCAGGAGCGCACCGAGCGGGCGCTCGCGCCGAGGCTCCCCGCCCTGGCGGAACAGGACCTCCCCGGGCTGCTCGACGCCCTGGTGACCGCCGAGGCCACCGAGCTGCGCACCGAGCAGGGCCGGCACTGCCTGCGGATCTCGGCCCAGATCAGCCACAGCAGCGGCGTCCGCACCCGGACCCCGCACCCCACCCTCGCGGGCGGCGGCTACTGGCGGCTGATCGGTCTGGCCGAGCAGCGGATCTCCGGCCTGCCGGAGCCGATCCGGCTGGAGCGGCTCGACCTCGCCCTCACCTTGATCGGCGCGGCGCTGGCCGACCGGGCGCAGCAGTACCTCACCGGATCCACCCCGCTGACGGACGAGGAGACCTTCCTCGCCGACCTGGTGACGGTGTCCGCCGCCATGCTCTCCGCCCCCACCCCCTCCAGGAGCACGTCATGAACGACCTGACCGGCAAGACCGTCATCATCACCGGCGGCGCCCGCGGCCTCGGCGCCGAGGCGGCCCGGCTCGCCGTCGCCGCCGGGGCCAATGTGGTGATCACCGACGTCCTGGAGGAGGACGGCCTGGCCACCGCCGCCGAGCTCGGCGAGCGGGCCCGTTTCGTACGGCACGACGTGACCTCCGAGGAGGACTGGCAGCGGGTGGTGGACCACGCGGTGGCGGAGTTCGGCGCGGTGCACGGCCTGGTCAACAACGCGGGGATCTCCACCGGCACCCTGCTCGCGGACGAGAGCGTCGCGTACTTCCGCAAGGTGCTGGACGTCAATCTGACCGGGGTGTTCATCGGGATGAAGACCGTCGTCCCGGCGATGCGCGCGGCCGGCGGCGGCTCGATCGTCAACATCTCCTCGGCGGCCGGTCTGATGGGCCTCGCCCTGACTGCCGGCTACGGCGCCTCCAAGTGGGGCGTGCGCGGCCTGAGCAAGATCGGCGCGGTCGAGCTGGGCACCGAGCGGATCCGGGTCAACTCGGTGCACCCGGGCATGACCTACACCCCGATGACGGCGGCGGTCGGCATCCAGCAGGGTGAGGGCAACTACCCCAACACCCCGATGGCCCGCGTCGGCGAGGCTCCCGAGATCGCCACCGCCGTGGTGTACCTGCTGTCGGACGACGCCTCCTACGTGACCGGCGCCGAGCTCGCGGTGGACGGCGGCTGGACCACCGGGCCGACCGTCAAGTACGTCATGGGGCAGTGAGCCGGACGCGCCGTCGGCCGCGCCGTCGGGCCCACTGACCCGGCCTCCCGCGCGTCGCGTCCCCGTCCTTGCTGGAACGGGGACGCGACGCGCGGCCGCCCGCCGGTCTACCGCACCCCGCCGAGCAGGACCGGGAGTTCGCGGTGCCCGTTGGAGATCAGCGATTCGACCGGCCGCAGGTCGGCATCGGGGGCGAGGGCGAGGTCCGGGAACCGCTCGAAGAGCATCCGCAGGGCGGTCGCCCCCTCCAGCCGGGCCAGCGGGGCGCCGAGGCAGAAGTGCGGGCCGTGGCCGAAGGCCAGGTGCTCCTTGACCGGCCGGGTCACGTCGAAGACGGCGCCGTCCTCGCCGTAGCGGACGGGATGGCGGCCGGCGGCGGCGTAGGAGGCCAGGATCGGGTCGCCCTTGCGGAGGACCACCCCGCCGGGCAGCTCGATGTCCTCGACGGCGAAGCGCAGCGGCAGGTGCGCCACGGGCGCGTCGCGGCGCAGCGCCTCCTCGACCACGTCGCCCCAGCCGACCTTGCCGGCCCGGACCAGGGCGAGCTGCTCCGGGTGGGTGAGCAGTGCGGCGATGGCGTTGTCGATCAGGTTGACGGTGGTCTCGTAGCCGGCCGAGACGACCAGCAGCAGGGTGTCCCGCAGCTCCTCCTCGGTCAGCGCCGAGGCGCCGGCGGTCACCGCCGCCCCGCCCTCCCCCTGCGGCCCGTCCTCGCCGTCGCCGGTGTCGCGGGCGGCGATCAGCAGCGAGGTCATGTCGTCTGCGGGCTCGCGGCGCTTGGTGGCGATCAGCTCGTCCAGCATCGCGTAGAAGGTCGTCATGTTGGCGACGGCCTCCTCGGTGGTGCGGGTGGTGTCGAAGACCCGGTCGACGGTGGTGCGGAAGCTGTCCGTGAGGGCGTCGGGGAGTCCCAGCAGCCGGGCGACGACCTGGATCGGCAGCCGGTAGGCGAGGTGCTCGCGCAGGTCGACGGGGGTGCCGGGAGGCATCGCGGCCAGGTCGTCCAGCAGGGCGCCGGTCAGCTGCTCGACCTGCCCGGTCATGGCGGTGATCCGGCGGACCGAGAACGCGGTGCCGACCAGCCGGCGCAGCCGCCGGTGCTCCGCACCGTGGGCGGTGAACATGTTGCGGGCGGCCACCCAGATCGCCAGCGGCCAGGTGGGGACGACCTCGGCGAAGTCAGGCCAGTGCTGGAGGCCGTCCTTGGACACCCGGGGGTCCTTGAGCAGTTCCTCCAGCAGCCCCGGGTCGGCCACCGCCCAGGCCCGCACTCCCAGGAGGTCGACGGGCGTCGCCGGCCCGCGCTCGAACAGCTCGGCGGTCTCGGCATCGCGGTTTCGACCGGTCGGGTCCAGCACGAGTCGTTCCACGGGGGGCTCCTTCGGTCGGGTGACGGAGGCGCGCGGGCCGCGCACGGGGACGAGCATGCCGTCGCGTGCCCGGTCACGTCGAGAGGGCCTGTGCGGCACGGACGGTGACGGTTCATCAGATCCTTCGGGTCGCCGCCGGCGGAAATCGGGTGGCGACCGGCATCCCCGGCTGTTAGCCTGCCGGGAACGTTGATCTTTTCGGTGGCCCTTCCCCGGGCCACGTCCTCAAGGAGACCGGACATGGTGGTGGACGACGACATCTCCGGGTGATCACCCGGAGCCGACAGGCCGCTCGCCGGTGCATCGAAGCACCGCTGCCGCGGCCCGGCTGTCGTCCCCTTCTCCCCTTTGTCCGACACCCGGGCGGGTGTGTCCTCCCCCGCCCTGTCACTCCACGAGGTCACCTCCATGTCCGGCGCTTCCGTCGTCTGCACCAACCTGTCCTTCTCCTGGCCCGACGACACCCCCGTCTTCCAGGACCTCTCCTTCGCCGTCGGCCCCGGCCGCACCGGCCTGGTCGCCCCGAACGGCAGCGGGAAGAGCACCCTGCTCCGGCTCCTCGCCGGTGAACTGCGCCCCTCCGCCGGGTCGGTGACCGTCGACGGCGTCCTCGCCCACCTTCCGCAGACCCTCCCCCTCACGTCCGGGCTCACCGTCGCCGAGGTCCTGGGCATCGCCGACGTGGTCCGGGCCATCGACGCGGTGGAGTCCGGCGACGTCGACGAACGCCACTTCACCACCATCGGCGACGACTGGGACATCGAGGAGCGCACCCGCGACCGGCTCGACCGCCTCGGCCTGGGCCACCTCGCCCTCGACCGCGACCTGGGCACCCTCAGCGGCGGCCAGATCGTCTCGCTGGGCCTGGCCGGCCGGCTGCTGCGGCGCCCCGACGTGCTGCTGCTCGACGAACCCACCAACAACCTCGACCGCGACGCCCGGCACCGGCTCTACGACGCGCTGGACGACTTCCACGGCTGCCTGCTGCTGGTCAGCCACGACCGCGAACTGCTCGACCGGACGGACCGGATCGCCGAGCTCGACCGGGGCGGGCTGCACTTCTTCGGCGGCAACTTCACCGCGTACGAGGAGGCCGTCCGGGCCGGACAGGAGGCCGCGGAGCGCACGGTCCGCAGCGCCGAGCAGGAGCTGAAGCGGGAGAAGCGGGAGCTGCAGCAGGCCCGCGAGCGGGCCGAGCGCCGGCAGAGCAACGCCGCCCGCAACCTGAAGAACGCCGGGCTGCCCAAGATCTTCGCCGGCACCATGAAGCGCGGCGCCCAGGAGTCCGCCGGTCGTTCCGGCCAGGTGCACGCCGGCCGGGTCGGCGAGGCCAGGGCGCGCCTCGACGAGGCCGAGCGGGCGCTGCGCGACGAGCAGCGGATCGTGGTGGAGCTGCCGGACACCCAGGTGCCCGCCGGACGCACCCTGTTCCTCGGCGAGCGGCTGCGGGTCCGGCTCGGCGACCGGGAGCTGTTCGCCGGGCCCGGCGTCGACCTGACCGTCCGCGGCCCGGAGCGGATCGCGCTGACCGGCTCCAACGGCTCGGGCAAGAGCACCCTGCTGCGGCTGCTCGACGGGAGCCTGGCCCCGGACGGCGGCACGACCAGGCGGGCCGAGGGCCGGATCGCCCGGCTGTCGCAGCGGCTGGACCTGCTCGATCCGGACCGCACCGTCGCCGAGAACTTCGCCGCGTTCGCCCCGGAGCGCCCGGAGGCCGAGCGGATGAACCTCCTGGCCCGGTTCCTCTTCCGGGGCCCCGGCGCCCAGCTGCCGGTCGGGCTGCTGTCCGGCGGCGAGCGGCTGCGCGCCACGCTGGCGTGCGTCCTGTGCGCGGACCCCGCGCCGCACCTGCTCCTCCTGGACGAGCCGACGAACAACCTCGACCTGGTGAGCGTCGGCCGGCTGGAGAGCGCCCTGACCGCCTACCGGGGCGCGTTCGTGGTGGTCAGCCACGACGAGCGGTTCCTGGAACGGATCGGGGTGACCCGCCGGCTGCACCTGTCCGAGGGCGGGCTGCGGGAGGCGGCGGTGCCCACCGCGTCCTGACCCGGCCGCCGGGGTCGCCGTGCGCGGCCCCGGCACCGCCGGCGGGGGCAGCACCGTCGACGGGCGCGGGGGGGACCGACCGGCGTGGGCGGGGCTGCACCGCCGACGGGCGGGGACACCGACCGACGTCGGCGGGCGACACCGCCGGCGGGGCGACTACCGGCGAGTACGGCGTGCTCGGCGCGGCGGCCCGGGGACGCTGCTCCGGATCGATGCGCAACCGCGCCGAAGACCGGGAGCCGTTCATGCCGCCGTCCGACCCGCCGTCCGATCCCACGCCCGACCCGCGGTCCGCACCGAATTCCGTTCCGAACTCCGGCCCGCGGCCCGACCCGCGGTCCGCGCCGCCGTCCGGCCGCCGCGGCCCCTCCGCCGCCGCGCCACCGACCAGGCGCTCGGGGCTCCGGCGGCTCGGCGAGTGGTGCGCCCGCCACTCGGTGCTGGTCATCGTGCTGTGGATCGTGGCGCTGGCCGCCGTCCAGACGGCGAACAAGACGGTCGGCGGCGACTACTCGGACGACTTCTCGCTGCCCGGCTCCCAGGCGCAGCAGGGCCAGCAGGTCCTCCAGGCGCACGTCCCGGCCGCCGCCGGCACCAGCTCCCAGGTGGTGCTGCACGACGCCCAGTCCCTGACCGGCTTCGCCCCGCAGGTGTCCCAGGTGGTCGCCTCGCTGTCGCAGCTGCCGCACGTGCTGGGCGCGCAGAGCCCGCTGCCGCCGGCCGGGCAGCCCGCCCCGCCCGGCGGGCCGCTGGCCGCGGACGGTCTGACCGGCTACATCACGGTCCGTTTCGACACCAATCCGACCCTCCTGGACCCGGACTACCTGAACGGCGTGGACGCGGCGGTGGCCCCGCTGCGCGAGGCCGGCGTCCAGGTCGAGTACGGCGGCCCGCTGGGCGAGCTGGCGCAGCCCGAACCCGACGACCGCCTCAGCGAGGTGATCGGCTTCGCGGTGGCGATCATCGTGCTGCTGATCGGCTTCCGCAGCGCGATCGCGGCCGGACTGCCGCTGGTGACGGCACTGTTCGCGGCCGTGGTCGGCCTCGGCGCGCTGGGACTGATCGCGGCGCTGTCGACCTTCGCGACCGTCGCGCCCACCCTGGCCACCATGATCGGCATCGGGGTCGGCATCGACTACGCGCTCTTCCTGCTCACCCGGCACCGACAGAACCTGATGGACGGGGTGGATCCGGTGTCCTCGGCCGGACAGGCCGTGGCCACCAGCGGCCGGGCGGTGCTGGTCTCGGGCTGCACCGTGATCATCGCGCTGTCCGGACTGTCGGTGTCCGGCATCTCCTTCATGGCCAAACTCGGGATCGCCGCCGCCGTCACCGTGGTGTCGGCGGTCCTCGGCGCGCTGACCCTGCTGCCGGCGCTGATGGGGCTGATCGGCCGCCGGATGGACCGGATCACCGTCGGCCGCCCGATCGCCGAGAGCAACGGGGAGGACGGCGCCGAGACCGGCGTCTGGCACCGCTACGCCCGCCGGGTCGAGGGGCGCCCCTGGTGGTACCTGATCGCCGGCGTGGTCGCGCTCGGGATCCTGGCGATCCCGCTGTTCTCCATCCAGCTCGGCCACATCGGGGACGGCGCCGACTCCACCGACTTCACCGACCGGCGCGCCTACGACCTGATGTCCGAGGCCTTCGGTCCCGGCTCGAACGGGCCGCTGACCCTCGTGGTCGACCAGAGCGCCGTGCCCGCCGAGAACCGGCCGGGCGTCCAGAGCGCCGTGCAGCAGGCCCTCACCGGCCTGCCCGGCGCGGCGAGCGTCGGTCCGCTGCAGCTCAGCCCGGACGGCGTGGTCCTGTTCAACACCGTCGTCCCCACCACCTCGCCGCAGGAGCAGGCCACCACCGACCTGGTCAACCGCCTGTCGGACACCGTGCTGCCGGACTCGGTCGCCGGCACCGGCGCGAAGACCTACGTCACCGGCAACACCGCCGCCCAGGTGGACTTCCTGGACATCGTGTCGAGCCGGCTGGTCCTGATCATCGCGGTGGTGGTCGGACTCGCCTTCCTGATCATCCTCGCCGTCTTCCGCGGCCTGCTGGTCGCCGTCAAGGCCGCCGTGCTCAACCTGCTGTCGATCGCCGCCTCGTACGGGGTCCTGGTGGCGGTCTTCCAGTGGGGCTGGGGCGGCCCGGCGCTCGGGGTGAACGGCACGGTCCCGATCGAGAGCTACGTGCCGATGATGATGTTCGCGATCGTCTTCGGGCTGAGCATGGACTACGAGATCTTCCTGCTCTCCCGGGTGCACGAGGCCTGGCTGCGCACCGGCCGCAGCCAGGACGCCGTCGCGCACGCCCTGGAGATCACCGCCCGGGTGATCTCCTGCGCCGCACTGATCATGGTCAGCGTCTTCGCCGCCTTCATCGTCAGCGACAACATCGTGATCAAGATGATGGGCCTCGGCCTGGCGGTCAGCGTGCTGGTGGACGCCACCATCGTCCGGCTGCTGCTCGTCCCGGCGGTGATGACCCTGCTCGGCGCCTCCGCCTGGTGGACGCCCCGCTTCCTGGACCGGATCCTGCCCCACATCGACGCCGAGGGCGAGAACGAGCCGGTCTAGGGCGTCGCTCCCGGACCCCGGTCCTCCCGCCGGTCGCCCTCCCGCCGAGGCCCCTCCCTCCGAGGCCCCTCCGCCGGCCCGGTCCCCCACCGCGGGGGGACCGGGCCGGGTGCCGCGTCGGTCACGGCGACCCGGGGCAGGGCGTGCGGATGGTTCTCGACCAGGTAGCCGATCAGGTGCTCGCGCAGCTGGCAGCGGAGCTCGAAGGCGTTCTCGCCGTTCGCGGCGGTGGCGAGCGCCCGGACCACGATGGTGGTGGGCGTGGTGTCGACCACCTGGAGGGCGCTGCCCTCGCCGTCCCACAGCGGGTGCCCGGACAGGAACGCGTCGAACTCCTCCCGCAGCTTCCCGACCGGCGCGCGGTGGTCGAGGTGGAGCAGCGCCGTGCCGGTGATCCGGCTGGTCCGGCGGGACCAGTTCTCGAACGGTCGGCCCACGAAGTACGACATCGGCATGACGATCCGCCGCTGGTCCCAGGTCGCGATCACCACCGCCGTCAGCGTGATCTCCTCCACCGTCCCCCACTCGCCCGCCACCACGACCACGTCACCGATCCGGGCCAGGTCCCCGAACGCCATCTGGACCCCGGCGAAGACGTTGCCGAGCGTGCTCTGCGCCGCCACGCCCGCCACCAGGCCGACCAGACCCGCGGAGGCGAGCAGACTCGTCCCGACCCCGCGCACCGCCGGGAAGGTCATCAGGATCGCGCCCAGCGTCGCCAGCGCCACCACCGCCTGACAGATCCGGCCCAGCAGATCGGCCTGGGTCCGCGCCCGGCCGGCCCACGCCGGGTCGCGGCGGTGCACGGCGAGCCGCACGGTCCCGTCCACCAGCAGCGCCACCACCCGGGCCCCGAGCCAGCCGCCGGCGGCGATCGCCACGATCACCACCAGGTGCCGCAGCGCGTCCCGCAGGGCGGGCGGCGCGTCGATCCACGGCAGCGCTCCGAGCAGGAGCAGGCACGCCGTCAGCGCCAGCAGCGGCCGCCGGCACCGGGCCAGCACCCGCGGCACCCCCGTCGCCCCGCCGTCGGCCGACACCCGCCGCACCACTGCCCGCTCGGCCCGGTCCAGGCCGTACGCGAGCAGCACCGCCGCCAGCACCGCCACCAGCAGTCGTACCGGACTCCACCCCATGTCCCGCTCTCCGTCCGCTCCACCGCCGGGCCACCGCGCCCGGTCCGCCGCCTCGCCTTTCCCGCCCGGGGCCGGCCACACCTCCCGGCGACCGGGTGGCATGGATCCCCCGGACCGGGGCACCCGAGCGGTGCGCGTCCGCCGCGGCGGACGCGCACCGGCCCGAACGACGGAAGGGAGAAGGACACATGAGCGAGGGCGTCAACCTCTGGCAGTTCCGCGACACCGCCGGCCACACCGCCGGCACCGACCTCATCGGATTCCACGTGGAGGCCGTGGACGGCTCCGTCGGCAAGGTGGACCGCCTCTCCGAGGCGATGGGTTCGCAGTACCTGGTCGTCGACACCGGCCCGTGGATCTTCGGCCGCCTGGTGCTGCTCCCCGCCGGCACGGTCATCCGGATCGAGATCGGCGAACAGAAGGTCTACATCGACCGCACCAAGGACGACATCAAGCACAGCCCCACCCTCGGCGTCGACGACACCGACCGCGGCCCGGACTTCCAGGACCGCTACGCCCTCTACTACAGCCCGTTCTACGGCGGCCGCCGCTTCTGACCGGGCTCGAGGGTGAACGCCCGAGAGCCATAGGGGCAGTGCAACGGCCCCGGACCTGCACAAAGGCCCGGGGCCGTTATCACGGCGCTGACGTTTCTGCTCAGCTCAGGGCCCGGCTCGCCGAGGTCTACCACGCACGCAAGCACTCTCCGATGAGTGCGCACAAGGCGGAGCGCATCCGGAAGTACGGCACCATGCAGTTCTCGGCCTGTACCGCCGACTGGCTCAAGGGCCAGCGGCACCAGAGCCCGACCTCGCTGCGGAACATCGAATCCATCCTCAGGACCCACATCCTGCCGGCCTTCGGCAGCCGTCGTACGGGCGCCTTCGACCACAAGGTTGTGGAGGCGTTCATCACGGAGATGGAGCGGAACGGCGTTGGTCTGGCTGCTCAGACCAACGCATTCGTCAGGCTGAAGACAATCCTGCTGGACGCACACAGGCTCGGCCTGTACGAGGAGAGCCCTCTGGAGGGGGTGCAGCCACCTCAGTACACTCCGAGCCGCGCGGTGGTCCCTTCCCTCCTCCAGCTGCACGGGATACGGACCGCCGGCGACGATGCCTTCCGTCTGGTGGCGGAACTCATGAGCGGTTGCGGCCTGCGCAACGGCGAGGCAGCCGCCGTCAACGTCAACAACATCGTCGCCGACGACGTCTACCGCGTCTGCGAGCAGGTCAACCAGGCCACCAATGCCTACACGCCCCTGAAACACCGCAAGACGGGCGAGTACCGCGACGCGCCCCTCCCCGCGCGGACCAAACAGGCCATCGAGCGCTATGCGGAGACCCACGGGACCGTGGACGGCTACCTGCTCCGCAACCCCAAGGACATCACTCTGGCCATGCCGCACCACATCATCAGCGGGCAGTGGAGGAGGATCAAAGCCTCCGGCCAGGTCGACATCCCCGAGGGCATGGTCCTCTACGGCCTGCGCCACTTCTTCGCGTCGAACTGCCTCAGCAACGGCATACCGATCACCGACGTCGCCGAGTGGATGGGCCATCGCGACGTCAAGGTCACGTTCAAGCACTACCGCCACCTCATGCCCGGCTCCATCAGCCGCGCCGCCCAGGTCCTCGACCTCGGCCTGACCGCCTGAGCAGGCGGGGGCTGGGCCGGGGCTGGCCCGGCCCAGCCCCCGCAGCATTGGCGCCTACGCCGCCCGCATCCTCTGCTGCCTGACCCATGCCTGGACCTCCGACACCTTGAACTGCAACTTCGCGTTGCTCCCGCGCCCGAACTTGTAGGGCACAAGCCCAAGGCGAGGCGCATCGCGGTAGACCCAGGCAACGGACATGTTCAGATACGCGGCGGTCTGCTTGACAGTCATGAACTGCTCGGACATGAGAGGTTCTCCCAGCACAGCGGTCGACACCCACCGAACGGCGGGAGCGCCGAGTGTCACCGAGCCTGGCGGCTTGGCCGAGCCGCCGCCCAGTGGTACCGGACCGAACACGCCGACGGCCACGGTTCATTGACCTGCGCGGTTCGACAGCGCCCCGCTCACCGGAGGAGTGTGGTCCGGAGATGGGACTCTGGCGGCTGCGGGGCGAGCGCTGCAGAGCACAACGGCGATCGGGAGCGGCAGTGGGCGAGCGCAGCGGAATCGAGTGGACGGAGGCGACGTGGAACCCCACAACGGGGTGCGACCGGGTGTCGGCCGGGTGCAACAACTGCTACGCGCTCACGCTGGCGAAGCGGTTGAAGGCCATGGGCGCCGCGAAGTACCAGAACGACGGTGATCCGAGGACGTCCGGACCCGGCTTCGACCTCACACTCCACCCGGCTGTCCTGCGAGCCCCGTACCGCTGGCGTGCTCCGCGAACGGTGTTCGTCGACTCGATGTCCGACCTCTTCCATGCCCGCGTACCGCTCGACTTCGTACGCCGGGTCTTCACGGTGATGGCGGAAACGCCGCAGCACACCTACCAGGTACTCACCAAGCGGGCCCGCCGGCTGCGGCGCGTGGCGGAGCGGCTTGAATGGCCGCCCAATGTCTGGATGGGCGTGTCCGTCGAGAGCGCGGAGGAGCTGGCCAGGGTCGACGACCTTCGTGCCGTCCCCGCTGCCGTCCGGTTCCTGTCGTGCGAGCCCTTGCTCGGCCCGCTCGACGGGCTGGGGCTCGACGGCATCCACTGGGTCATCGCCGGCGGTGAATCCGGGCCCGGGTTCCGTCCCATGGAGGCAACGTGGGTCCGGGATGTCCGCGACGCCTGTGTCCGGGACGAGGTGGCGTTCTTCTTCAAACAGTGGGGCGGACACACGCCCAAGGCCGGCGGGCGCCTGCTCGACGGTCGTACCTGGGACGAGCTGCCCCTGCCGGTCAGTGTCTGAGCAGCGGACGCACCTCCAAGTTCTTGATCCTCGACACCTTCCCGTCGTTCGCGATGAGCCCATCCGCATACAGCTGCCGGATCGCCCTTCCGACCACAGTCTCCGGCACTTGGCCGTAGAAGTCACCGAACACCTGGACCGTGTGGTCGACCAGCTTGAACGGCCGCCCCTGCCACAGGAGCGTCCGGATGTTCTCCGCGATGGCCGGCACGGCCTCCTGCTGCACTTTCGCCGGGTCCGGCCGCCGCATCGCCGCCAGCGTGAAGAGGGCGTTGTCGCCGGCCTCCTCCTGTAGCTCGACCCCTTTCCACCAGGTGTCTCGGGCGCGGGCGTGAGCGTCGCCGAACACCCAGAGACCGTGGTTGCTTCGAGTCCCGAAAACCAGGTTGTAGACCGCCTTCTGTCCCGGCCCTTTGGTGACCGGCACCGACACCATGCGCATCCCGGTTGCCTTCCCCAAGCGCAGGCTGTACTCGGCGGCGACCTTCTCGTCAGCGTCGTGCGTGTACCCGTCGGCGAAGAACCGCCGCCACCAAGTCCCGCCGCAGACCGCGTCGAGCCGCTCGTTGGTCCGCTCGTTCCCCTTCGGGGAGTGCGAGTTACCGCCTATCCGCCGTACCGCCATCATGCTGAAGTTGAGCAGCAGTTCCGTGGGCGGCCAGCCCGTAGTGGTGCGCCGACGGTCCAGGACATCGACCAAACGGTCGAACGGCAGAGCGAGCCCACACGGGTCCAGGAAGAGGAACAATGGCCGGCCCGCCGCGGTTGCGAGCACCTCGTCGAACAGACCCAGCACGTCACCGTGGAAGGCCCGTGCGTCGACACCGCGGGACCGGTACGCCCCCACCAGTGCTTCGAGCTGTGTGAAGGACTCGGCGGAGCGCTCCGCGAAGAAGCACGTCCACCGGACAAGGCCCTTCGACTGATGATGGGCCGCCACCGTGAGCACCCGGTCGGCCGACCCCGGCTCACCATTCAGATAACGCCCCTCCCCGGCGTACCCGTCCAGGTAGACAACCTCACCGCTCGGCGAGCCGGTCATCCCGCCGAACTTCGGTATGTACCGGCTCAGCAGGTCATGCTTGAAGACGCTCGGCAACCCCGGCTCGGCCCAGTATTCCCCCGCCGTACCTTTCGACATCCGTCCCCTCCGGCCCCACGCCCGCACCAGAAACCGACCGTTACAGAGTCGGCGAGATGGGAGTGCCACGTAAAGGGGGCGTACAGGTCACGAAGGCCCGGGACCGCAAGACCTACCGACCAGAACCGGCCCGGAGAACTCATCCGGGTCGAGTGCTGCCCCATGTCTGACTATCTCTCATTCAAGCCCCTTCCAGGGCTCGTCATCATCAGCGGCCAGGTCATCGCCCCAGGCCTGCCTCTGCCCGCAGCGGCAGGCTCCGCCTGCCCGCGCACCGAATGACCACCGCCGTCGCAGGCGGCGCCTACCCGTTCCTGGCCGAGGCCGGGCTCGGCGCCGAGGGGGTCTTCGTCGGTCGTGAACTCCACGCCGAGGGGAGCTTCTGCTTCGACCCCTCCACCTTCTACAACTCCGGTTGAATAGAAGGCTTCACCAATCCGAACGCGGTCCTGTGCGGAGTGATCCGCATGGGCAAGTCGGCGCTGGCCAAGTCCATCGCCACCCGGTCCATCGCCCACGGGCACAAGATCTACATTCCGTCCGATCCGAAGGGCGAGAGGAGCGGGCTCGCCGAGGCACTCGGCGGCCAGACCATCGCGCTCGGCCTTGACGGGGTGCTGACCTTGGCCAGCGAGCTGGAAATGGTGCCACTCAAGCACTACATCGCCTACAAGCGGCTGCGAAACGTCGCAACAGTGATCTTTTGGGCCGTCAGCATCGCACCGGGCGATCCTGATGTACCTCCAGTTGGACCCCGACACGGTGAAGCTCGAGGAGGGCTTCACCCGGAACGTGAGCATCACGGGCCACCTGGGCACGGGTGACCTGGAAGTACGGATGGCTTCGTCCGCCGACGTCGAGAGGGCGGTGCCGCTGATCCGGCGGGCGATCGAGGAGTCCTGACCGACGCGAAGGGGGCGACTGGAGCCTGGTACTCCAGCCGCCCCCTCATGTCTGTGGCCGGTCCGCCGGGTGCTGTCGGTCATGTCACACCTCCGGTCCTGCGAGGGCGAAATCGTCCTGGGTCAATTCCGCTCGTAGTCGCTGCTCGGCAATCTCGGCATAGTGCGGGGAAAGTTCGACGCCGATGAACCGCCGGCCTTCTCGCAGGGCGGCGACGCCGGTCGAGCCACTGCCGGCAAAGGGGTCGAGAACGACACCGTCCTCGGGGCAGATCCGGACGAGCTGCTGCATGATCTCCACCGGCTGGCACGATCCCCTGGATCAAGCCCACCTGCCGACCGAGGAAGGGCGGCTTCAAGCAGTCCGCGGAGTTCATCACCTGGGGCGTCAAGGGCACCCTGGACAACACCCGCGCGCTCTACCTTCCCGGCCACTTCATCGCCAGCCAGCCCCGCAAGGGCCGCGTTCACATCACCCAGATGTTCATCCCAGGGAACGAGGTCCTGGGCATCGCCGAGGACGGACGCCGCTACGTCGCCCTCGGCCGCGGCGGCGGCTACGCCGAGACAACCGTCGTCCACCGCAGACTCGCCTTCGAGATCCCGGACAGCGTCAACGACCACGACGCACTCGCGCTCACGCTCCAGGGCAACACCGCGTGGCACCTGCTCTTCACCGACCTGCGCGTGACGGCCGAGGACACGGTCCTGGTCCCGGCCGCCGCCGGCGGTGTCGGCTCGCTCGCCGTCCAGCTCGCCAAGCACGCCGGCGCGAAGGTCGTCGCGATGGCCTCCAGCGAGGCAAAGCGCCGTACCGCCGTCGAGCTCGGCGCCGACGCCACCGTCGACTCCTCCACCACCGACGCCCTCACCGAGCGGATCCTCGAAGCCTCCGGCGGCCCCGTCAGCGCCGCCCTGGAAATGACCGGCGGCGACGTCTTCCACGCCACCCTCGCCGCCCTCAGCCCGCGCGGACGGATGTCCGTCTTCGGCGCCGTCACCGGCGTCGACGGCCTCGTACCCATCACCAGCCTGCTCGCCGGCTCGAAAGCCGTCAGCGGCTTCTGGCTCCCCAACCTCTACCCCACGCGAACCCATCTCAAGGACTCGATGACCGCGCTGTTCGCCGCGGTCGCCGAGGGCTGGCTCAAGCCGCTCAACGGCCCGGTCTACAAGCTCGGCCAAGCCCGCCTGGCCCACCACGACCTCGCGGCCCGCCTCACCGCCGGCAAGGTCGTCCTCGACGTCGCGCGCTGAAACACCACCCACCCTCACGTCTCGCACACCCACCTCCGGCGGGTGACCGCGAGACACCCCGCGCCGCGATGCGGCGCAACAACCCTCCGGAACCTCCCATGAAAACCACCACCTCCGCGACCGGTACCACGCCCGACCGACGCCCCAACGACGCACCGGGCAAGCCACCGTCGTCGCTCGCCACCCGCGCGTTCGCCGTCCAACAGGCATTCACCCGCCTCCCCGGCGACGTGCACCCGCTCCGCGCCATCGCCGGCGCCGCCGGCCTCAACGACGCCACCACCCACCGCATCCTGCAGACCGGCGTCGGCAACGGCGTCTTCGAACAGGTCGGCCGAGGCCGCTACCGCCTCGGCACCGGCACCGCCCGCGCCGGCGTCCAGGCCATGGCCCACTCCCCCGGCGCAGCCTCCACCCACGGCATCCTCGAACGCCTCCACCACGCCACCGGCGGCCTCGCCCTGCTCTACGTCCTCGCCCCCTTCGGCGGCGCCAAGCGCCTGTGCACCGACTACGCCATCGGCGACCTCGACCCCACCGAGGTCGGCATGTCCGCCGAGGACGTCGTCTCAGTCTCCCGCTCCCTGCGCACCGGCGCCTCCGGACGGGTCATCCTCGCCCACCTGCCCCAGCCCATCCAGGACCTCGTCCTCGCCGAAGAGATCCACCCACGGCCGGCCCCGGCGTCATCCGCGACAACGACGCCCTCGCCGCCACCCTCGACGAGATCCGCCGACTCGGCTTCGGAGTAGGCCGCCAGGAATGCATGCCCGGCTGGGACTCCGTCGCCGCCCCGGTCCACTGGCACGACGCCATCATGGGAGCCGTCCTCATGCTCAAGCGATCCACCGAGATGCCGACTGACCTGCGCCCACTGATCTTCCACACCCGCAAGGCCGCCGAGAGCATCAGCGCCCTGACGGCCACCCCGCTCCCAACTGCCCTTTGATCCGAAGCGGTCGAGAAGGCTCGGCGCTGCCTCTGTGACAGACACAGGGCAGCAGCGCCGAGCCGTGATCGAGGCGCATCAGCGCGCTCCGGCGCCGGACCGAGCACATACGCCCCAGTGCGGGCCCGCCCTACGTGTCAGCGGTCATGTCATTCCCACGGGGACGGCGGTCCTGCAGGGAGCGCCGTGGCGTCCCGGCGGATCGAAGCCTGTCGGAACCGACCCACTGGGCCGACGTCAGCTGTAGTCAGCGGTGTTCCGCACCTCGCCGAAGCGCGGGAAGGTCCGCTCGACCGTGAACTCGTGCTCGTCCGCGGCCAGTCCGGACATCGCGTCGGCCACGAACTCCAGTCGGTAGCCGTGGTCCGCCGCGGCCCGCGCGGTGGACTCGACGCCCATCGTGGTGACCAGGCCCGCGATCACCAAGGTGTCCGCACCCAGTTTGCGCAACTGCTCGTTCAGATCGGTCCCGTAGAACGCGCCGACAGTGCGCTTGACCACCACGACGTCGCCATCGTGTACCAGGCCGTCGGCGAAGTCGCTGCCCGGCGGCTGCTCGGCGACGTTCGGACGCTCCACCCGTACCAGCACCACCGGCCGCCCGCTCGCCCGAAACGCCTCGGCCAACGCGCGGCAGCGCACGAGCACTTCGTCACCGGTGTGCGGGGCGAGAGGGAGGGCGACGATGCGCGGCATCAGGTCGATGAGGATCAGGGCGGAGGTCATAGCGACGATCGTAGGACCGCTCGTCGGCGCGACAGCCGTCTCGGCGATCGTCGGCCCCTCGCGGTGGGAGTTGTCCGTACCCGAGTCCCAGCGACCCCACGCGGCTGTGCTCCGTGGGCCTGCCGGCGCGGCGGCACCCGAACGGATCCGTTGCCCCGCGCTGGTGATCCACGGAACCACCGACACCATCACGTCCGCCAAGGCGGCCATGCACTTCGCCAAGGAGCTGACCATACTGGGAGACGGCCACGACAGCCCGAACCGCCGTAGGAAGGTCTGCCACTCCCGGTCTGTGTCCTCCGTGGCTGCTGGCCGTGACCACCACAGCCACAGCGGCCTGGGATAATCGCCGCTGGGCAGGTGATCGACCTGGAGGCGGATCACGGTGCCCTCGATGAGGGAGCTGGCCAGGGTGGCCCCGCCAGGCGGCGCGCTGCTGCAGCTCTGGGTGGGGGGCGGTCCCAGCTCTGGGCGTGGGCGGTGCCGTAGCGGGTGGTCTGGGACTTGGTCTCTGTGTCCGGGTCGACCCAGGTCCTGATGTCCTTGAAGATGAACTCGCCGCCGTGCTTGGGTGGCCGCCCGCCGGCTGGACTGGCCTGGGCGAACTGCGCGCGGCTCGGCGCTGGGCGTCGCATCACCCGGCCCGAGCGCAGGAGTCCCAGGATCTCGACGGGCAGGTCGCGCAGAAGGTGGGCCAGCCGCATCACGTCGTAGCCTGAGTCGGCCACGATCCGCGCCAGCAGGTCACCCAGGTGCCACCGACCCATCGTGATCAGGCGCTCAACCAGGTACCGGAGCTGTGCGGCGCTGACTACGGCAAGGTCATCGCCCGGCCGCAGTCGGACGGCGTCCGGCGGAGCGACCAGCGAGGTCCGGCCTGATTCGAGGGCAACGACGCACGAGTAGGGCCGGCCCGGGATCATCAGATGCTTGCTCCCGTCGCATCCGTAGGTGTGGCAGAACGAGCGGGCGTTGCTCGTGCCAGCATCGGGACGCAGCCATGGCGACACGTCCGTTGCCAGCACCAGGCGGCCCTTGTTCAGCGCGCCGTACAGGGCTCCGTGTCCGCGCCGGTGCTCGGGGCGAGCGCCAGGTCCACCAGCGTCTTCACCAGCCCGTCGGTGCACAGCACCGCGTCGGTGAGCTCGAACAGCGCGTCGCGGCCCCGGTCAGGCAGTCGTAGATGCCCCCCAGAAGCGTGACAGTTCCACAAGCGGCCCGCCCTGTTCCACCGGACTCACGAAAAGGACTGATCTTGGAGTGCCCTGGCCCCGCTGCAGAGCCCAGAAATCGCAGCGCCCCGCAGCACGAGGGCTCAGGTCAGGACTACTTGCGATCCACCGTACGGGTGCGAGCGCCTGGAGGTCCGGCCGTTTGATCTGCGTCCGCCCGCCAGTGCGGCGAAGCCGACAAGTCGCTCGTCCGGGCCAAGGGCTTGGCGGTCACGACCGATCAGATCACCGGCGCATACGGGCCAGCCTTGGGACCCGCCCGCAAGGGGGTGCGACGGGTCGCAAGGCTGGCCCATGCACCGTTCCCCCCGGAGCCATCGGAAATCGGGAACGGGCGGCCGGCACGGGTAAGGCGTCCCGGCCAGCGGAACCGGCGGACCACCGCCCGATCGCGTCCGCCGGTTCCGCAGCCCTCGCCGTCCAGCGGTCTGCCGTCCCGGCGAGGTACGACAATCGTCTCCCGCCGCCGCCCCCGACCGCAGTGCTCATGCGCGAGAAGTCGCGCAACTCAGCCCACGATCCGCTGTCGCTGAAACGGATCCCACTCCGGGCCACCGATTTGCCGGGATCTCGACCCAGCGGCCCCGGACGGTGGTCAGCCTTGGCGTTCGGCAATCCGAGTCGATAACGACCGCCGGTTCGGCCCGCAGTTGTCCGGGCAGGCCGGAGAAGGCCCAGGCTCCCTGCAAAGACGGGGCCTGGCCGGTGCTCTGCGTCGTTGTGAGCTTTTCGAGGCGAGGGAAAGCAGCTGAGGGCGCTGTAGAAGCGAGTATCCGTCATCGAGCACATTGCGGGGAGTTCCTGACGGCGGTCGGCGTCGAACGCGACCGGAACCTGCAGGACACGGCGTCGCTATGTGCTCCGGCCCCGGCCAGGACGACGGCGGTTGCGGCTGCGACGACTCGACAGAGTCGACCCATCGGGCCGGTGTTCGTCGTCGGGGGGCGCCAGTGGGTGCTCACTGGCCCTTCGAGGCCGTCGAAATGCGCTCAGGGAATGAGCCTCTGGTTGTTCTGGCCTCACCCGGAAGAGTTCAAGCCCATGACACATGGCCAGGACCGGGCAGTTCTCGTAGGTTTGCCGAAAGAGTTTTACTGCAGCTTTCCAGCAAGCCGCTCAAGGGTGGAAACATGCGAATCAAGGTCTTCTCGATCGACCTTGCGGCAACCATGACAAGTACTGCGAAGCCCTCGCCAACAAGTCGATGTCCGAAATACCCAAGAATTGCCTGGCCGGGGCCGGGGTGCCCGCCTGCCTGATCTCTCTTTCTGATCGAAGACGGAGGCACCCTGTGCGACCGAAAGGTTGAACCTGTCTCGCCGGGTCACATCGACAGCCTCGGCGCTTCTGCAGTCTTGACTGTAACTGTTCTTCACCTTTTGAGTCGCCGAGACGCTCAGACGCAGCATTGCTTGCCGGCCCCTTTGGACATGGACTTCAAGCCCGTACCCGGCCCACGAACCCGTCCTGGAAGTGGGCTCCCGGCAGGCAGGGCACCCATGTCCACCCCGACTCCTCCCCAGAGACGAAGGTAGAGCAACATGAACGAGACGCCCCGGATCAAGTTCACACGGATCACCGGCGACGCCCGCACTACCCTGGCCGCACAGTTCAGGACCGCCTACGAAAGCGGGGGCTCGGTGCGGGCGATCGCCAGGGAGGCGGGACGCTCCTACGGGTTCGTATACCGAGTACTGTCGGAATCCGGTGTCACCTTCCGCACCCGGGCCGGCCGGCGGCGCCCCACTCGGGGTGGTCGGGGCGGAGCCGGGCCGGCCGGCGGCGCCCCACTCGGGGTGGTCGGGGCGGAGCCGGGCGGTAAGGATGCCTCGGCCGTCGGGCTGATACGGCGCGCTGGTCCTGAAGCATCAAAGGAACTACGCACCCGCCCGCTGGCGCAGGCGAGCGGACAGCCGCCCGCCTCCAGTTAACGACCCGGGCTCGCCCGGTTGAGGACTGTCGTTTCCCACCGACCGTCCTCAAGCCGGCCGCTACACCGTCATGACCGCCGATCACGGCCGGGGTCAGAGCCTTACACCCCTGTCGAAGGCCCTGCAGTGCGTCCGACACTCTCCTCGAGGACCTGCTGCAAGAGGTTCCAGCGGCTGCGGTCGAGGACGTCGCCGGAATGGTGAAGGCGCTGGCGGGTGACTGCGCGAAGTACAGGCTGACGGGCCGGAGCGCTGAGTACCACCGTGGGCTCTGTTGTCGCGGTTCCTGCTTGCTTCAGCACCGGCTGGTCGTCCGACGGTGGGCAACCAGCCGGTGCTGAACGGGATCGTGAGGAAGCTGCGGACCGGCACGTCCTGGCGGGACGTGCCGGTCCGCTGCGACTCATGGCAGACCCTCTACGCGACTTGGTGCAGTCCGGCTGCGTCGGGGATTTCGGTTCCGGCCGTCAGCATGTCGGTGGCTTCTTCAACCACCGGCTTCGTTGGACGCGCGCCGCACCTGCCGTTCTTCGATCATCCATGATGAGACCGTGTGTGACGATCAGCCACGCTGTCAACGGGCCGACGAGTAGGACTGCCCGTTGGCGAACGGCTTCCGGGAGAACAGATCGGAGACCGTCACGAGGGTGTACCCCTTGGCGCGGAGACCTTCGATGATGGCGGGCACCGCGTCCACGGTGGTGCCGTACAGGTCGTGCATGAGGATGATCGAGCCCGGCCGTGTATTGGTCAGCGCGATGTCCTTGACCGAGGTGGTGTCTTTGGACTTCCAGTCAAGGGTGTCGACGTCCCAGAGAATGAGGGGAGCGTTGGCCGCAGCTCGTACGGTGTCGTTGGTGGCTCCGTACGGGGGCCGCAACATAGTCGGTCTGATGCCAGTCGCCCGCTCGATCGCGGCGGCGGACTTGTTGACCTGCTCACGAACCCCGGCTGGGGTAAGGCGTGTCAGGTCCTTGTGGTCCTGGGTGTGGTTGGCTGTCTCGTGCCCTTGTCCGGCCGCCCGGGCAGCCGTCGAGGCGTATTTCGAGACGTTGGTACCCGTCATGAAGAAGGTGGCTTTGACGTCGTACTTGTTCAAGGTGTCGAGCAGTCTGGGTGTGACGGAGGACGGGCCGTCATCGAAGGTCAGGGCCACGCACTTGGCGTTGGCGCAGTTCACCGGGGAGGGCCTGGGCGGCGCGGACGGGGGGCCGGGGACAGTCGGTACGGGAAGTGGAGCAGGCGACATTCCGAACCCGAGGTCGCTGGCCGGGGCCATGACCTGTGCACGCGCGCGTTGTCCCGTGTCGTTGAGCAGCGAGACGACCTCGGCGGAAGCGATCTTGACCTGTAGCATGCCATACGCATGGCTAGTGATCGCGCCATCGTCGAACTGGGCGATCAGATCGCCCGTCTTGGTGAAGGCGAGAGCAGCAAGTCCGGGTTGCTTCCCCGCCAGAATGCCGTCGAGGCGTTCGGCGGCCAGATGAGGAACGGCTGAGAGCTGGCGTGCGGCGGCGTCGGCGAGTGTCCTGCGGGCGGCGGGGCCATTCAGTATCTCCGCGGCTCTGAGCGCTTTGCCGGTACTCGCGTCGTACCAGAACGTCCGTCCGGAAGTACCGTAGTCGGCTCCTGAGAACTCCTGGATGTCGAGCCGTACACCGATGATACCGCCGGAGTAGGCAAGCAACGTGTGCTGGATGTTCAACTCCGTAGCGGAAGTAGGAGCGTCCTTGTGGTCCCTGGTGAAGGCATCCACCGTGCTGCGGACGGCAGAACTGAGGGCAGAGTTGAGAGCCGGGGCACCGTCCACGTTCGGGTAGTTGTAGTAGACCTGACGGCTCCGTGACGTGCCGGTCCCATCGGTCACAAGACTGAGCCCGGGGAGCGAACCAGTGTCCACCGTGGATATGGGGTAGGCCGCTGAGCCGCCCTCGGATGACGCTGTGGACTCGCTGACCGGCGAGGGAGCGAAGTGGGTGCACGCGGTGGCCAACAGCAGCACGCCCGAGATCATCGCACTGTGCGCGGTCTTCCTCATCTTTTTTCCTGGCTGCTTTCTCAGTGAACGGTCCCGGGACTTCCCGGTGGAAGGAACTACGTCTGTGGGGCGATCGAAGGGGCGGTTGTCCTGGCTATGACGGAGAGAGGGCGATGCCCGTGCCGATGGCGTTCTTTCAGCTGGAAACGGCAGTCCTCCTCCCCGCGAGCCCGGGCCGCCACCTGAAGAGGGCGGCCGCACGGGCGCCCCGGCCCGCGGAACCGGCCGAACATCCCCGAGAGCCGGCCGGTTCCACAGCTCTCGCCGTCGAGCGGACCGCTGTCCCGGCGAAGTGTGACCATCTTCTCCGGCCGCCGCCTCCGACCACGGCGCTCGTGCGCGCGAAATCGCACGACTCAGCCCACGATCCGCTGTCGCTGGACGGAGGTACTGCAGGATGACAGCGGCCAGACTCTCGGAGGCGTCCAGGAGCGGCCTTCTTCGGGGCGGCCGAGGAGGGTTCGGGCACTGTGGAGCGCGGACTCAAAGGCGGCGGCCAGGGCGCGGAGGCGGCGCAGCCCGGCGATGGCGTCGGCGGTCTGCTGTGCGGGGCGAGGGACGTCGGGACGGTGGCTGGGCCTGTCCAGAGCGGCTGCTGTCAGTCGTGGAGGCTTTGTGGGGCGAGGGCGCGGGCGGTGCCGAGGTCGAGTCGCGCTGAGTGGACGAGGGGTTGCCCACTGGGCGTTCAGCGAGTCCGGGTTGTGACCTGGCCGCGGCCGGCTGGTTCTGACGGTCCGGGTGACAGGCACAGCCGGACACTCGCGGACAGACCGGGATCATCGACGGCACCGAGATCCGAGTCCGCAGACCGGCCGTCGGCCACAAGGTCCGGGAGAGGTTCGTCCCGGGCGAGAACAAGCAGAACGCCGTCAAAGACCTGAGCGACACCGTCCAAGCCGTCGCCGGCCTGCTCCCGCACCAGCAGACCGCTTCTCCCGGCACCCTCCAGGGACGGTGACCATCGGGCCGACCGGCACCCTTCGACGCCTCACCACACCAACCATGCACAGACTCGTTGGAGATCGTCTTCGAAGGCCGCGCCGTTGCTCGAGTCGACTGAAGCGGCGTTCGACGACGTTGCGCAGGCGGTAGGTCTGGTCTGCTGGTCGAAGCCGGGTGCACGGGCGCCCCGGCCCGAGTACGGGAACCCGGATCGTCTCCAGCACGGCTTCGAGGCGGGTGCAGTCGTTGGCGTTGCCGCCCGTGGTAGGCGACACGGACCCCAACAATCGAGCGGGCCTTGGGCTTCGGACACTCTCCCTCAGAAAGGCAGTCCGGGCTGCTCGGTCCGGCATTCTGGGGTGAAAGCCATCTTCCCTCCGCCCCTTCTCTCACAGAGACACGGCCACCTACCACTGTTGTCCGTACGCGGAGGCGATCTCATCGGAGTCCTCCCATGACTGAAAGCACTGGCCCGCTCCGGGTCCACCAGCTGTCCCTCGAAGCCGATCCCGAGAACCGGGCACGGCTCGCTTCCGAAGCTCGGAGGGAGGTGCGGAGTACGGCGGCTCGGTGGGGAGTCGCAGGCGAAGCGCTGAACGACATGACCTCGATCGCGGGGGAGTTGCTCGCCAACGTCGCCGACCATGCCGGGTCAGGGCAACCTCATGCAACGCTCAGCCTGGAGCCTGCTGAACGCCGTCTGCACATCGAGATTGCCGACGAGTGCCCCAGGGGTCCAGCTGTCACCGCCCGCATCGGGGACGACCGGGCCGAGGAAGGCCGAGGCTTGCTGATGGTTGATGCCCTCGCGGACGAGTGGGGAGTCGACCGTTCCGCTACGGGAAAGGTCGTCTGGGCCGACCTCCTGGACGTTCCGGTCGCTGAGGACGCCGGGCCTGAGAGCGCCGGGCCAGAGGAACCTGCGGCACGGTCCCGGGATGTATCCGCCTGAAGCAATGCGTCGTGCCTCTGGCCACGCCGTGGCGGTCGGCCGAGCTCTCCGCGAGTGCGGGGGCTCGGCCGACGGTGATAGCGGGCTGTTCAGTTTGCAGATCGGTGATGGTGGGCCCAGAAGGGTTCAGCGTGGTGTCCGGGGCGAGGGCCAACGGCGCCGGTAGGAGCCAGTTGCTCGCGTGACGGCGTCCTCGAATTGAAACACCAACGGGTTGCTGCTCGAAGCGCGCCGGATCGTGTAGATCCTTCGTGCGCACGAGGGCTCGTGCAGGAGACGGGCGGAAGGACGCAGTTCGTCGGTGACCGCGAGTTCGGGAACCAGTGCCACACCGAGTCCTGCCCGCACCATCGCACCGATGACGTTGTAGTCGTTGCTTCGGAAGGCCACCTGCGGGCCGAACCCCGCCGAGGAGCACAGGTTCGCCGTTGAGCGCGCACCTGCGGTGTCCTCGTGGCAGGTGATCCAGCGGCGGCCGCGTAGATCTGCCATACGGACCTGCTCCACCTGCGCAGCAGGGTCTCCCGGAGGCAGCAGCACGAACAACGACTCCCGCAGCAGTTCCGTTACCACCACCCCGGGCGGCCACTGCTGGTGCACCCTGTCGTAGGCGTAGACCAGTGCCGTGTCCAAACCGCCAGAGGCCACCAGCCGCACCAGCTCAGGCAACTCTTCTTCATCCAGGGTGACATCGGCGGTGGGACATCCCTGTGCCAACCGGGCCAGGGCCGACGGCACGAGGGTCGCCTGGGCTGTGGGGAAGCTCCCCAGTCTCAGCAGTCCACGAGATCCTGAGGCCAGTGCGCGTGCCTCGTCCTCCAGTGCGGCCAGTTCGGCGAGTACCCGGGTGCTCTGCTGTCCGAGCGCGATGGCCGCGCTGGTCGGCCGGACACTGCGGGCACCTCGCTCGAACAGTACGAGTCCGCTCGCGCGTTCCAGTACACCGATCTGTTGGGAAACCGCGGACGCGGTGTATCCGAGCAGGTCAGCCGCCTTGGCGAAGGAGCCCGTGGCCAGTACAGCGCTCAATGTGCGGACGTGAATCGGGTTGATCATTCTGAGGTCACCATGAATTCAGACGCTGCTTTCGGCCTTCGCGCCGAGCTGGTCACTGCAGCTCGGAGCATTCCCAGGACCATCCGAGGCCGTTGATCGCCGGCACAAAGGCTACGGTTGACCATGGACGGACTTAAACAATCCTTACACGCGTCGGCATACGGCGAGAAGTGACCTTTGCCCTATGTTGAACATGCAGATACCGAGTATTGAGATCTCGGCCCCCGGCCGCCCTGCCAGCAACAGCGGCTCGTCGGCCGAGGCCCACGAGTTCTGGCGCATGTGTCGCGACAGGCGGCATCGATCGGGGAAGGTGGTCACACATAGCCGGATGACACTCACATCCAAAGGCGGGACAAACGGGTCCGGTGGGACGCAGTGGAGGGTCCGCTCGGTTCCGCCTCCGGACAATCCCCCCTGCGATCCGGTGCGCACGCCGTCGTTCCCGTCATCCGGGAACGACGGCACACACCTGTACCTGCCTCGGCCGTATCCCGTGCAGGACGACCTCGTGGCTGCACCTAGCGCGTCGAAGTCGGCACATCCACAGTTGATCAGACTGCACGGGGCCGAAGGTCTACCCACCAGCCGGGCCGGCTCCCGCCTTCGCCCAGGAGAGGAGCTTCTCGGCGTCGCGGTACCGGTTCCGGTCGTCGAGCAGCACGCCGATCACGGTCCGGCCGCCCCAGCTCGCCGCGAAGACGAGGCACGGCCCCGACTCCTTGCCCGTCCCGGTCTTCACCCCGACTACGCCCTCATACATACCGACCAGCCTGTTTGTGTTCTCCCACGAGTAGTAGCGGATACGACCGTTGTTGGCCCGCGCCTCCTGCTCGGTCTTCACCGTTCCCACAATTGTACGAAACGTTGCATTCTTCATCGCATTGCGGGCGAGTTCGGCGAGGTTCCGTGGCGTGGTGATGTTGTGGCCCATTTCGGCGACGCCGTCGAAGGAGCTGAATTCAGTCTCCAAGAGGCCGAGGTTCCGGGCCTTCTCATTCATCGCCCGGACGAACGAGCGGGTACGGTCCGTCGCGGTGATACCGGCGCCGAAGGCGTCCGCGAGCGCGAACGCCGCGTCACACCCCGAGGGGAGAAGCATTGCGTAGAGCAGCTGACGCACTGTAAGTCGATCGCCGGGCTGCAGGTCGGCGCTGCTCGCATGTTCACGATTGACGTAGTCGGCATATGCCTGTTCCACGGTGACCTCCCGTTCGAGGTCGGCAACGGGCCGATCAAGCACGACAAGGGCAGTCATGATCTTGGTGGCGCTTGCCGGCTGTCGTCCGGTCCCGGGGTCCTGAGCCCACATCGTTCGACCATCGGCTGCGTCGATCAGGACAGCGCCCTTGGCTTTCAGTCCGATGAGGCCGACCAACGACCGCGGCAGCGCCCCTGCGGCTGTGGCAGCCGGTACTGCCATGAGGAGTGCGGCGGTTGCGGCAATGGACCTTGTGAAGCTGGGACGGAGAGGCACCGGTTTCCTCGGGTTGGTTTCAAGCATCGGGTCAGGAGTTCCGGGACCGGCCCGTCGTCGGGCGCCGACTGCCGGGCCCCGGAGGTTCAGTTCAGTGACGTGCGCAGTTCCTGGATCCTGCTGAGTGCCTCGTCGAACGACCGACGGTCCAACCGTCCGGTTTCCAGGGCCAGCGCGAGCGCTGCACCGGCCTGCTCGGCCTGCCGCGGGTCCTGTCCCGAACACAGCAGCACGTCCATGCCTGCGTCGGCGGCAGCCACGGCCCGGGCGCCAGTGCCTCCGATCTGCGCGAGGGCACGGGCTTCGAGCGCATCGGTGATGGTGACCCCTCGGAAGCCGAGGCGGCCCCGAAGTTCCCCGCCGACCACGGTGCGCGACAGACCCGCCGGCCGGACGGGATCGAGGGCCGGATAGACGGCCCAGGAGAGCATCACGAGGCGAACTCCGGCTGCGATGGCGGCACGATACGGTTCCTCGCCGTACTGGCGGAGCCGTTCCAGCGGAACGGAGAGTGTGACCGGGCGTTCATCAGTGTTGTCCTCGGGCCCTGCGCTACCCAGACCGGGAAAGTGCTTCGCCGTGGCGGCCACGCCCCGCGCCTGCTGGGCAACGACGAAGGCGCGACCCAACTCGGCCACCTTCACAGGGTCCTGGGCGAAGGAGCGCTCGAAGCGGTCGATGAAGTTGCCGGGGCTGTCGAAGACATCCAGGACGGGTGCAAGGTTGACGTTCAGCCCCACGATGCCGAGGGCGGCCGCGGCGGCGATGCCCTGGCCGGCGCCGGACTCGGCGCGGCGGGCGGACGTCTCGGGTCCGCCCGGCAAGCGACGCACCGGCCCGCCCTCCTGGTCGGTCATCAGCAGCAGGGGGCGGGCGTCCGGCGCCTCGGCTGCGGCTCTCTTCAACCGAATCACAGAATCGGCGAGTTGCTCGACACTGCTGACGTTCTCCCGGAAGATGATCACGCCTGCAGCATGGCCGTGCCGAATCATCTCCAACGCCGCCTCCGGCGGCCGCAGTCCCCGGTAGGAGAGCACGATCCGGCCTCCGGCGAGCCTGCGGGACTCCGGGCTCGTCGTGGCAATCTCCCCGGAGCCGGACGGACCCGCATTCGGCACGAGAGGCACGGGGCCGATCACGACCACTCCAGCGAGAAACACTGAGGCGAAGCGGACACATCCTCGGGGCATTGCAAAACGGACCAACACGGCTCCTCAGGGAAAAGGGAAGGGCTCACCGCGTTCCGACAGCACCGCGGCATTCAGAGCTCCCGACTCGGATGCTGCAGACCCACCCTGATCCACGGAACGTCAGGGCGTACAGGGACGAAGCACAAGGAACCGACTACCTGAGCACAAGTCAACAGCACTGGCCCGAAGCGCTCTCGGCGGGTTCGTCCTCCAAAGGCACTCGGCAGCTCAAGGCGGTCTGATGGTCACGGCAGTGAGTCCTGGGCCATGAGGGGGTGCGCGAGCCGTCTCGGCGCTGGACGATCGACGGAACACACACCGCCTATGTGAAGGAGGGGCCCTGTGCGCTGGAGGTTAATTCCGGCCAGGAGGAGCAGACCGGACGCAGCTGGACCCGAGGGCGGGTCATCTGCCGGCTCCATTGACGCGATCAGATACAGACGTGGCCACATTGGGGCGGCACTCGTCGCAACCCTTGCGCTGGCGACCGTCCTGATAGTGCAGTACCTGAGCGGTTCTGGGCGCCACATGCATGCCCCACGCCTGCCCGCCGACCTCGTACCGCTGGTCCTCTACGCCGCGAAGACCTGCCCCGATGTCACCCCCTCACTTCTGGCGAGCCAGCTCTTCACCGAGTCGGGTTTCAACGCGCGTGCGGTCTCCCCGGCGGGAGCCAAGGGCATCGCGCAGTTCACCCAGGACACGTGGAACGAGTTCGCTTCGAAGGACGGCCGCCCCGATCCCGAGAAGGACGTGTTCAACCCGGCGCACGCCATCCCGGCGCAGGCCCGGTACAACTGCCACCTGGCTCACCAGACCAGGAATGTCCCGGGTGACCGCATCAAGAACATGCTTGCCGCCTACAACGCGGGACCGACTGCCGTGAAACAGGCCAACGGTGTGCCGCCCATCCGGGAAACCGTCGCGTACGTCGCCAAGGTCCAGCGGTACATGGCCGACTTCCGCTACCTCGACGAGGCGGCCGAACGACCTCTTCCCGTGTCCGCCGGCTCATACCCCAGCGGGATCTCGAAGGGCTGTCTTCCCGTATCGGCCACCGTTTCAGCCGCACGGAGCCAAGCCACCGGCTGCGTGACTGCGTCCGCGGCCTGCTCGGCCCCGTCGGCTGCAAGAACGGCTGAGTGCTGTCCGATCGATCACGTGCGGAGCCATACCAAGAGGGCTTCTGCGGTCAATGTGCCGAGGTGGACGTAACCGCACTTGTCGTAGTCCGGTGGCCGACGCTCGGACGTGATCGGGCTTGTTGACGGCTCGTTCTGCCGTGTTGCGCTTCCTGTAGTGCTCCTCGTCGAAGCGGGTGGTGGTTCGCCTCGCGATCCCTTGCGCAGGCGGACGGCCCAGGCTGTCGGTCCTCTCCGGGATCGTGTGCCGGATACCGGTTTTGCGCAGGTGGGCGTGGCAGGGCCCGCTGCTGCGTGCCTTGTCGCAGGCCACGCTGTCGGGCTTCTCGTGGGGCTTGTCCGGACCGGTCCGTGCAACGCTGGTCCTGGGGTCGCGCGGCCTCGGCGGGTTCACCGGTCTGCTGGTCGGTTCGGTCGGGCTGCGGAGGGCGGCGCGCTCCCTGTGCCCCGTCATCCTGGTCCAGGCCTACGCGGACCACCCTGTCGGGACGTCAGGCGAGATCGTGGTGGGGGTTGAGGGCGACCGACCGTGCGACGAAGTCCTAGCGTTCGCGTACCAGCAGGCCGCGGACCGGGGCTGCGGGCTGCGAGCCGTCCAGAGCCGTGTCCCCTCGCACGGAGTCGAAATCGTGCTCCTGGGCTGACGCGCAGTCAGACGTCCACTGACGGGGCCCACCCGGTCCGGCGGTCCAGTCGGCCCTCCACCACGCGCACGCCGCGGTGACCGTGGTACCGCACAGCTGATCCCCACACAGGACATCGGACAACTCCTCTCGCGGTAGGGGCCTTCGGACGGCGAGAAGGTCCCATTGGCCGAATCCCCCGCGGCGCCCGCACGAGAAACCCTGGAACCGAAGGCGCAAGCGACACCGTCGGCGCCCGTAGTCGAACGATGACCGGAAAGGCAGTCCAGCATGACCTCCCGCCCTGAGCACGAGGCGAGCACGTCACCCGAGGGCGTGCTTCCCGCTCCCGCCCCAGCCGTCGACCGCCTGGTCACCGCAGCCCTCAAGGCACTTGAGGAGTACGGCTCCTTCACCCAGGAGCAGATCGACCACATCGTCAAGAAGGCTTCCCTCGCCGCCCTGGCCGAGCACACCGGGCTCGCCCTGCTCGCAGTGGAGGAGACCGGCCGGGGACTGTTCGAGGACAAGGCCGTCAAGAACGTCTTCGCCTGCGAGAACGTCACCCATGTGATGGCCCGGACCCGGACCGTCGGCGTCGTCCGCCGGGACGAGATCGACGGCATCGTGGAGATCGCCGAGCCGGTCGGCGTCGTGGCGGGCGTCACTCCGGTCACCAACCCGACCTCCACCACGATCTTCAAGGCACTGCTGGCGCTGAAGACCCGCAATCCGATCGTCTTCGCCTTCCACCCCGCCGCGCGGCACTGCTCGGCGCAGGCGGCCAGGGTCGTCCGGGACGCGGCGGTGGCGGCCGGCGCTCCGGTCCACTGCATCCAGTGGATCGAGGAGCCCTCGATGGCGGCCACGGAGGCCCTGATGCGCCACCTGGGTGTGGCCACGATCCTGGCCACCGGCGGCAACGGGATGGTGCGGGCCGCCTACAGCTGCGGCAAGCCCGCGCTCGGCGTGGGGGCGGGTAACGTGCCGGCGTACGTCGAACGGACCGCGGACCTGCGGCGGGCCGTGAACGACATCGTGTTGTCGAAGACCTTCGACAACGGGATGATCTGCGCCTCCGAGCAGGCGGTGGTCCTGGACGCGGACATCCGCGACGCGGCGCTCGCGGAGTTCCGGAAGCTGAAGGCGCACCACGCCGACGCCGAACAGAAGGCGCTGCTGGAGCGCTACCTGTTCGGAGCGGACGGCGGGACCTCCTGCGCGGGCGCGAAGCTGAACGCCGCGGCGGTGGGCCGCACCGCCGCCGAGATCGCGACCGCCGCCGGGTTCGAGGTCCCGGCCGACACCTCGGTGATCCTGGCCGACTGCGAACGGGTCGGGCCTGCCGAACCGCTCACCCGGGAGAAGCTCTGCCCGGTCCTCGCCGTCCTGACCGCCGGATCCCGACAGGAGGGCGTCGAACTCGCCTCTGCCATGGTCGAGTTCGACGGGCTCGGTCACTCGGCCGCCGTGCACACCGAGGACGCGGCGTTCACCGAGGAGTTCGGCCACGCGGTAAAGGCCTGCCGGATCATCTGGAACGCGCCGAGTTCGCAGGGCGGCATCGGCGACATCTACAACGCCTTCACCCCGTCGCTGACTCTTGGCTGCGGCAGCTACGGGCACAACTCGGTCGCCGGGAACGTCTCGGCCCTGAACCTCGTCAACATCAAGAAGATCGGGCGGCGCAACACCAACATGCAGTGGTTCAAGGTCCCGCCGAAGATCTACTTCGAACGCGGCTCCGTCAAGTACCTCGCCGACATGCCCAACGCCCGCCGGATCGTCGTCGTCACCGACCACACCATGGTGGCGATCGGACACCTGGAGCGGGTACGGGCCGTACTGGAACGGCGACGCGAGCCCGTCGAGGTGCGGGTCGTCGACTACGTGGAACCCAACCCGAGCATCGACACGGTGCGCAAGGGCGCCGCGCTGATGCGGGAGTTCCAGCCGGACACCATCATTGCGCTCGGCGGCGGCTCGCCGATGGACGCGGCCAAGGTCATGTGGCTGATGTACGAACACCCGGAGGTCGACTTCGCCGACCTGAAGGAGAAGTTCTTCGACATCCGCAAGCGCGCCTTCACCTTCCCCGACCTCGGCGAGAGGGCGAAACTGGTGTGCGTCCCCACCACGTCGGGCACCGGGAGCGAGGTCACGCCGTTCGCCGTGATCACCGACACCGCCACCGGCCAGAAGTACCCGCTTGCCGACTACGCGCTCACACCGAGCGTGGCCATCGTCGATCCTGCCCTCACCACCGGCCTCCCAGCGAACGTTACCGCCGACACCGGGTTCGACGCCCTCACCCACTGCATCGAGACCTACGTCTCGGTCTACGCCAACGACTTCACCGACGGCCTCGCCCTCCAGGGCATCCGGCTGATCTTCGACCACCTGGAACGGGCCGTGACCGCCGCACCGGACGACCCGGAGGCCCGGGAGAAGATGCACAACGCCGGGACCATCGCCGGCATGGCCTTCGGCTCCGCCTTCCTCGGCGCCGTCCACGCCATGGCACACACCCTGGGCGCCACCTTCCGCATCACCCACGGACGGACGAACGCCCTGCTGCTGCCCCACGTCATCCGCTGGAACGGCTCCGCCCCGACCAAGGTCACCGGCTGGCCCAAGTACCGGAACTACGTGGCCCCCGAGCGCTACCAGACGATCGCCCGCATGCTGGGGCTGCCCGCCGCGACCCCGGACCAGGGCGTCGAGTCCCTCGCGGCGGCCGTCGAGGACCTGCGCGACCGCGTCGGCATCCCGAACTCGTTCAAGTCGGCCGGAGTGGACGAGAAAGCCTTCCTGACCGCCCTGCCGCAGCTGGCGATGAACGCCTACGAGGACCAGTGCGCTCCCGCCAACCCCCGGATGCCGATGCTCGCCGACATGCGGCGGCTGATGCGCCGGGCCTACTACGGCAACCAGGACTGAGAGGAACCCGGAGATGACCACCTCACAGCAGGAACGCACCGTCCACGCCTGGGACACCTTCAAGAGCGGCCGCCGGCGGGACACCGTCGACATCCGCGACTTCATCCCCACAACCGCACCCCCTACGTGGGTGACGCTTTCTTCCTCGGCGGCCCCACCGAACGCACCCTCGCCGTGTGGCGGCGGGTCACGGTCCGCTTCCCCGAGGAGCGGACCCGCGGCGTGCACGACGTGGCGTACGACGTCCCCTCCACCATCACCGCCCACGCTCCCGGGTACATCGACCGCGAACGCGAACTGATCGTCGGCCTCCAGACCGACGCCCCACTGAAGCGGGCGATCATGCCCAACGGCGGCCGGCGGATGGTGGCGGGCGCGCTGAGGACGTACGGCTACCCGGTCGACCCGGTCCTGGAGAAGGTCTTCACCCAGTACCGCAAAACCCACAACGACGGCGTCTTCGACGCCTACACCCCCGAGATCCGTGCCGCCAGGAAGGCCGGCGCCATCACCGGACTGCCCGACGCCTACGGGCGCGGTCGCATCACCGGCGACCACCGCCGGGTCGCCCTCTACGGCGTGGACCGGCTGGTGGTCGCGAAGCTCCCCGAGAAGACCGAACTGGACGCCGTGCCCGCCGATCCGGGCCGGCTCAAGGAGACCGTCCGCGAGCGGGGAGAACTCGCCGAGCAGATCCGGGCACTCGCCGAGCTCAAGGAGATGGCCTCGGCCCATGGCCACGACCTCTCCGGCCCGGCCCGCACCGGCCGGGAGGCGGTCCAGTGGCTGTACCTCGCCTACCTGGCGGCCGTGAAGGAGCAGAACGGCGCGGCCATGTCGCTGGGCCGCACCTCCACCTTCCTCGACATCTACCCCCAGCGCCACCTCGACGCAGGATGCCTGACGGAGGGACAGGCCCATGAACTGATCGACGACTTCGTCATCAAGCTGCGGATCGTCCGCTTCCTCCGCACCCCGGAGTACGACGAGCTGTTCTCCGGCGACCCGACCTGGGTCACCGAATCGATCGGCGGCATGGGTACGGACGAACGCACCCACGTCACCAGGACCTCCTTCCACTACCTCCAAACCCTGTACAACCTCGGCCCCGCCCCCGAGCCGAACACGACCGTCCTCTGGTCACCGCGACTCCCGCGGGGCTTCAAGAAGTTCTGCGCCCGGGTGTCGATCGACACCTCGTCGGTGCAGTACGAGTCGGACGAGCTGCTGCGCCCCCGCTTCGGCGACGACACCGCCATCGCCTGCTGCGTCTCCGCGATGGCGGTCGGCAAGCAGATGCAGTTCTTCGGTGCCCGGGTCAACCTCGCCAAGACCCTGCTCTACGCGATCAACGGCGGCCGCGACGAGCGGACCGGCGCGCAGGTCGGCCCGGCCACCGGGGCGATCACCTCGGAGGTGCTCGACCACGACGAGGTGCTGGCACGACTCGACGAACAGTTGGAGTGGCTCGCCGGAACGTACGTCCACGCGCTCGACGTCATCCACTACATGCACGACAAGTACGCGTACGAGCGGCTGGAGATGGGCCTGCACGACCGGGACGTGCTACGCATCATGGCCTGCGGCATCGCCGGTCTCGCGGTGGCCGCGGACTCGCTTTCCACTATCAAGTACGCCAAGGTCTCACCGGTCCGCGACGCCACCGGCCTCGTCATCGACTACCGGGTCGAGGGCGACTACCCGGCCTACGGCAACAACGACGACCGTGCCGACGCCATCGCCGTGCGCCTGGTCGAGGAGTTCATGCGCAAGAAACGCAAACACCCCACCTATCGGGGTGCCGAACACACCCAGTCTGTACTCACCATCGCGTCCAACGTGGTCTACGGCCGCAAACCGGCAACACTCCGGACGGCCGCCGGGCCGGCGAACCGGTCTCCCCCGGTGCCAATCCCATGACCGGCCGAGACCGGCACGGCTTCGTCGCCGGCGCCTTGTCCGTCGCGAAGCTCCCCTCCCCGGAAGCGGAGGACATCATCTCGCTCACCAGTACCGTCGCCCCGGACGCCCTGGGCCGCACCTCCCAGGAGCGTGTCGACCACCTCGTCGGCGTGCTGGACGGATACACGGCCGTCGGCGGGTTCCACATGAACGTCAACGTCCTGAACCGGGAGACCGTGCTCGACGCGATGGCCCACCCGGAGAGCCACCCGCAGCTGACCATCCGGGTCAGCGGCTACGCGGTCAACTTCGTCCGCCTCACCCCCGAGCAGCAGCTCGACGCGATCAACCGAACCTTCGACGAAGCGCTGTAGCCCTCCCACGCCCGCCCGCCACCGGTCCCCTGAGCGAGGGGCACCGGCGGCGCTCCCCGGAGAAGGAGCACCACCATGGCCGACGACCCCACCACCCCCGCTCCGGCGGCCGGCATGCTGCACTCCTGGGACGTCTCTACCTGCGTCGACGGCCCGGGAACACGCTTCGTAGCCTTCCTGGCCGGCTGCCCGCTGCGCTGCCTGTACTGTCACAACCCCGACACCCGCTACCTGCGCGACGGCCACCCGGTCATCGTGGACGAGATCGTCCGGGAAGCCGCCGGATCCAGAGGATTCCTCCACGCCTCCGGCGGCCGCGCGACCGTCAGCGGCGGCGAGCCCCTCCTCCAGCCCGCTCTCACCGGCGAGCTCCTGCACCGGCTCAAGCACGAACTCGGCCTGCACGCGACCCTGGACACCTCCGGGTACCTCGGCGCCCGCGCCACCGACGCGCTGCTCTCCGACACGGACCTCGTCCTGCTGGACATCAAGTCCTGGGACCGCGCGCTCCAGCGCCGGGTCACCGGGCGCGAGCCGGCCCCGACCCTGGAATTCGCCTACCGGCTCGCCGCCGTCGGCACCGAGGTCCGAGTGCGCTTCGTACACGTCCCAGGCCTCACCGATCCGGCGGAGAACATCGAAGGGGTCGCCGCCCTCTCGGCCTCCCTCGGCAACGTCACCTGGGTCGACGTGCTGCCGTTCCGCAGGCTCGGCGCGGCCAAGTGGCGCGCCCGAGGCCTGGACTTCCCGCTCGCCGACACCCCCGTGCCGACCTCCGGGCAGCTCACTGCGGCCCGCGCGGTCTTCTCCGCGCACGGCCTGTATGCCGTCTGAACCGCCCCTGCACCGCTGACACCCGATGCCCGCTCCGGGGACGGGACCGGTGTCCCGGACGGCGACGGCCGGCACACCGGTCTGCCGGAGTCGGCTGCGGCCGGGCAGCCCTTCGCCCTCGATGTGCGGCCCTGCTCACACTGGGACGACCGCCACCGGGCACCTGGCGTACTGGACGACGGCCTGGCTGTTGGACCCAAGCCGGCCGATCGGGCCGCCCGGTTCACCCCGGTGACCCACCACGACCGGCTGGTGCCGGTCGTCACCCAACTACTGCCCCTGCTGGACGTGATCCCGCACACAGCTCGGTCGTGGCGTGGGCAGATGTGGTGGGCGAGGTCGGGCGGGTACCAGAGCCGGCCCGGCTCGGCTCACCGCCAGGGGTCGACGGCCGCGCCGACGGTCTCGAGGCCGCAGACCGTCGCCCCCGCGGTTCGCCGGGCAGATCCGGATCGGGGTCGGTCGCGTGGACGACCAGGAGCACCAGGTCCCCGAGGAAGCCGGGAGCGAGGAAACCGGGCTCGCTCCCGTACCGCCACTTCGCATCTGAAGAAGGGCCGGCCGTCCCCGGCCCGCCAGGGGGGATCGAGTCACGCAACGGTGGTGGGCGCCGCCCCGCAGCAGGGCGGCGCCCACCGGGTCCCTACGGCTGTCCCCGACCGTCCCGCCGGGGGCAGCGGCGCGGCTACTGCCCGGGCCTGTCCACTGTGGGGGCGACGGATTCGCCGTCCCCACCGACGGCAGCGACGATGCGCTCGTGCTACTCGGCGGCGGCGCAGCCGTCGGGCAGGGACAGAGGGGCGTTGATTAGGGTGAACCACTCGTCGATGCCGGTGTACTGGATGCCGACCCACACCCGGTTGTCCGGGCAGGCGCTGGTGACGACAGTGAGGCCGCCGGCCACCGAGACGGCGAGGATGGGACCAGAGTGAGGAACGGTCGCAAACAACCGGGCCTCCTGCTGCCGCCGTGGGGGTGGGTTCCCGTGGGCGGTTGCCCGGTGAAGATCCGGCTGGACCGTGGGGCGGCAATCGTGGCCGGTACTCGGCAGCGACGGGGCCGTCGTTGCGGGCGGCCCCCTCCCGCAACCGGGTCTAGGAGGAGGCTTGGGTGAGCTCTGCCACGATCCGCCGCGCGGTGACGACGCCAACCCCGGTGGTCCTCCGCAGGAGAAGCAGCGCGTCGCGTCGCCGTCCTGCTCCCAGCAGACTGCGGAGTGCGTACTGGAGCGCGGGTGCTTCGTTGGCGAGCACCGCAGCGGCGCCCTTGGGGGTCATAGGAAGAGCGCGCCTCGCCAGAACTGCCAGCGCAGCGGGAGCGTGAGCGATGGGCAGGTCGGACTCCGCGCGCAACGCCTCCAGCGCGTCCGTTCTTTGGCCGGCCGCCAGGTACCGGCGCGCGGCCTGCTGCTGGCGTTTCGGCACCGGGGTGATGACGGCGGCGATCATGGGACGCTGCCCCGGATCGGGTCGGAGTCGAGGACCCGCCGACCTCGTGAGTGGAGACGAGGACGCGGATGTCCGAACCAGGGCCATCAGGTCGGATCCGGCAGCCACTCGCCGGACACCAGCACTATTGGAGGCCCGGACGACCGGTGCAGCTGACTGAGGGGACGAACGCGCGACGGCCGGAACGAGGGCGGTCGCGGGGAGGAATTGTGAGCGTCGCATGGTCGGTTCCTGTTCGTTCGGTCGGATATTCGAGTGAAGCAGCCGGGTGCATCACGCCGCAGCGAGGTTCTGGATGCCTGTGGTCCTGTTCGGGCATGGCCACGTCGCCGTCCCGGCGGCGGAGAAGCTGGACGAGTGCGCGGTGGCCCCGCCGGCGGCGGATGGCCAGCAAACCGACGGAGGAGCAGGCCGAAAGGGACCAATGAGCCTGACAATATGAGTCGAACATCCTGTTGGCCACGATCAGGAATACCCAGAATACAATTACCCGTTTTTGCACGGGTGTCTTCGTGGTTGATCAGACAAGAAAGCTCAGTACTCCTGCACCGCCGACCCCTGCATCGATCAGGAAATCCTTGACGATCTCAGACATCAGCATGTTGGCGAGATCCTCCCGGCGCTTCTGCTTTTCGCCGTTCTAGTCACCACAGCGACAGTTGATGGAGTTGTACTCCCGAATGGCATCGACCACATGGGCGAACGACGTTGAATCGCCCAATACCATGACTGCCGGAAGTCCAACCGAAAGAGTCTCGACTCTATTCTTCCGCCTTCTGGCGAGCTTGTTCGGAGTGGGTTGAAACTCGCTTGGAAAGCCTATTAGGAGATTTCAGGCCTGGCTACGTGTCACTGATTCCAACCCCGCTGGCTGAGGCCAAAGGGAACTGGCGCTCAGTCATCCGACGCCTTCCTCGTCAGGACGACCCGCCTACCGGCGGCGGCGCCAACCCCAACGGCTCGACCGCCGCCCTGCGCTCCGACATCCTCGGCGCACTCGGCGTCCTGAAGTCCTCCACCGCCAGACAGCCCAAGGGCCTGCTGCGCTCCGGGCGGTGTCGAACAAGGCGGTTCGGCAGGCGCTCGGCGACCTCACGCTGCACGGCCCGGTCGCCTCCGTCGGCAACACCCGGGACCGGCGCAAGACGTGGCGCCTGAAGGGCACAGCAGGGTTGGAGGCGGCCGCGGTGCTCGGGACAGTCCGTTCGGAGAGGAGCCCAACCGCCCGGGGCGCCAGCCACTCCGGCGCCCCGCACGCGATGGCCGTCAACGAGACGAACGCCGCGTTCGCCCTCGGCGGCACCGCGCCCGGCCAGCGTGTGGCAGGCGCCAGAGATCAGGTTCCGATGCTGATGGTCGAGCTCGACCGCTCCACCACCGCCCCGGCCGTCATCGCCACGAGGATCCCCCGCCACCACAAGCTGCTCCGCACAGTAGGCCGTCTACGCCATCGCCGCGCTGCGCCAATTCCGCGCCCTGACCGCCGCTCTTGAGTCCGCGCTCCAACGTCGCCCGGCCCCCTCCTCGACCGCCCCGCAGAAGGCCGCTCCTGGAGGCCGCCGAGCGCGTGGCGGCCGCCATCCCGAAGTACCTCTGTCCAACGACAGCGGATCGTGGGCTGAGCCGCGCTATTTCTCGCGCATGAGCACCCCGGTCGGGGCGGCGGCCGGAGAAGATGGTCACACCTCGCCAGGACGGCAGACCGCTCGGCGGCGAGGGCCGCCGTTCCCGATGCCAGATTGTCTCCGGGTGGGGGAACGGTGCACGGACCGGCCCTGGGACCCGCCGCATCCCCGGCCGTGCGGGGCCCCAGGGCCGGTCCGTGTGCGCCGGAGGTCACTACTGATCGGCCGTGCCCGCCAAGTCCCCGACCCAGACGCGCCAATTGTCGGCTTCGCCGAAGTGGCGGCGCGAATCCCAAGCTGGTCGCGCACGGCCTGCCGTCAGCTTTTCGCGGTGTCGTTGCGACCCGCGCGGCCAGTCGACTCCAGGCACCCATCCATCTCGGTTCGCCGCTGGGCGCCCGGCGGATCACCAACATGAAGACCGTGCTGCCTCCGCACGCCGGCGGCGCACTGCTTGCCACCCGTCCGCCCGCGCCTCATCACCTGGTACAGCGGCAAGCAGGCTCCATGCCATCGAGCTGACCTCTTAGAAGAGTGCCAGCACCCCGAACCCGGAATGCAGTGCGTTCACCCGAGAGCGGCTTGAGCCACGAGCTGTGATTCTGACTCGGCCTTCCATGATGCCGTCGCTCTCTGTGATGCCGGTGGGGCGCTTGCACGAATAGTCCAGGCTCTCTCATCGTGTGCGGCGTAGACGGTACGGCAAGTCCGACGACAGCCTTCGACGGCTTCGTGAGGTCATATCAGTCGGGCCGATCAGGGACTTTGGGCCTAAGGGAAGGGTCCTACCTCAGGAGGAGCGGAGCGTGCCCCGGCCGTCGCAAAAGTGAGGGCAGACCATTCCCGAGAGGTATGTCCCGGGGAAAAACGGATTACGACAATGAACTGAAAGTTGATCGTCTGTTTGCGTGTCCTCATCCCTCACGCCCTGCCTACAGGAGTTCATGTGACGTTTCACGAAACCGCCGTCCGTAACGACCCGGCGGCTGCCCGCGCCACCGGCCTGAACAAGGTCTACGGGGAGGGCGAGACCCGCGTGGTCGCCCTCGACAACGTCAGCGTCACCTTCCCCCAGGGCGAGTTCACCGCGATCATGGGCCCCTCCGGCTCCGGCAAGTCCACCCTCATGCACTGCATGGCCGGCCTCGACACCGTCAGCTCCGGCTCCTCCACCATCGGCGACACCGAACTCGTCGGCCTCAAGGACAAGCAGCTCACCCAGCTGCGCCGCGACCACATCGGCTTCGTCTTCCAGGCCTTCAACCTCCTCCCCACCCTCACCGCCCTCGAGAACATCACCCTCCCCATGGACATCGCCGGCCGCAAGGCCGACAAGCAGTGGCTCGACCGCGTCGTCGAGACCGTCGGACTCTCCGGCCGCCTCTCCCACCGCCCCAGCCAGCTCTCCGGCGGCCAGCAGCAACGCGTCGCCTGCGCCCGCGCCCTCGCCGGCAAGCCCCACATCGTCTTCGCCGACGAACCCACCGGCAACCTCGACTCCCGCTCCGGCGCCGAGATCCTCTCCTTCCTGCGCAACTCCGTCCGCGAACTCGGCCAGACCGTCGTCATGGTCACCCACGACCCCGTCGCCGCCGCCTATTCCAACCGCGTCGTCTTCCTCGCCGACGGCCGCATCGTCGACGAACTCACCAACCCCACCCCCGACACCGTCCTGGACCGCATGCGCCGCTTCGACGCCAAGGGCCGCACCAGCTGACGCACCACGCGCCGCCGCCCGTCCCTCCGCAGACCCCAGGACCCAGGAAACCCCATGTATCGCACCGCACTGCGCAACGTGCTGGCCCACAAGGCCCGACTGCTGATGACGACGCTCGCCGTCCTCCTCGGCACCGCCTTCGTGGCCGGCACCCTCGTCTTCACCGACACCCTGGCCGCGGCATGGCGTTCCCAGAGCGCCAAGAGCTACACCGACATCGCCGTCACCCTCAGTGACAACGGAGCCTCGGCCAACCGCTACGACCCTGGCGGAAGCAAGGTCCGCGCTGGCTCAACTCTTACCGAGGACACCCGCAAAGCCGTCGCGGCGCTGCCCGGCACCGCCGCGGCGCGCGGCGTGGTCAGCGGCTTCGCCGGCATCGCCGACCACAAGGGCGCGCTGATCGGCGACGGCTTCTCCACCACCGGCACCAACTACGTCCCCGGCCCGGACGGCAACGACCCGCGCTACCCGCTGGTCGACGGCCGGGGCCCGCGCGCCGCCGGTGAGATCGCGCTGGACGCCAGGACCGCCGAGAAGGGCGGCTTCAAGGTCGGCGACACCGTCCGCGTCGCCGTCAACGGCCCGGTCATGGAACTGAAGCTCACCGGCACCCTCAACACCAACGACCCCCGGATCCGCGCCGGCGGCTCGCTCGCCGCCTTCGACACCGCCACCGCCCAGCAGCTCTACCTCTCCCCCGGCCAGTACTCCGAGATCGACGTCAAGGGCAGGCCCGGCACCGAGGACACCGCCCTGCTCGCCGCCGTCAAACAGGTGCTCAACCCGGCCGACAACCTCGAGGCACGCACCGGCCGCGACCTGGCCGCCGAGCAGGAGCAGAAGATCGACAAGGCCAGCAGCAGCATGTCCAACGTACTGTTGATCTTCGCCGGGATCTCGCTCTTCGTCGGCATCTTCATCATCGCCAACACCTTCACCATGCTGATCGCCCAGCGCACCAAGGAGCTCGCCCTGCTCCGCGCCGTCGGCGCCAGCCGCAAGCAGATCACCCTGTCCGTCCTGGCCGAGGCCCTGCTGGTCGGCCTCAGCGCCTCGGCCGGCGGCCTGATCGCCGGCATCGGCATCGCCTCCGGACTGCAGGCCCTGCTCAACGGCCCCTGGGAGGCCAACCTGCCGGACGGCCCGCTGGTGGTCGCCCCGGGCACGGTGATCGGCTCGCTCGCCGTCGGCGCCGTGGTGACCGTGCTGGCCGCCCTGCTGCCCTCGCTGCGCGCCGCCCGGATCGCCCCGGTCGCCGCGATGAGCTCCGGCGAGCAGCCCGCCACCCAGAAGTCGCTGCTGGTGCGCAACATCATCGGCCTGCTGTTCGCCGCCGCCGGCGCGGCCGGCCTGGTCGCCGGCGCGGCCGCCAGGTCGGTCAACCTGGTGGGCCTGGCCTCCGCCGCGCTGATGATCGGCGTCTTCGTGCTCACCCCGCTGCTCTCCCGCCCGGTGATCGCGCTGTTCGCCCCGCTGCTGCACCGGCTGTACGGCACGCCCGGCAAGCTGGCCCGCGAGAACGCCGTGCGCAACCCGCGCCGCACCGCCGCCACCGCCTCCGCGCTCACCATCGGCGTCACCCTGATCACCACCCTGACGGTGGTCGGCGCCTCGGTGAACAAGGCGTCCGACGAAGCCTTCGCGGCCGACCTCAAGGCCGACTACGCCGTCGCGATGTCCAACTACTCGATGCTCTCCCCCGAGGTCGCCGCCGAGATCGCCAAGATCCCCGGGGTCACCGCGACGAGCGCCGAGCGCACGGTGAAGGTACGGTCCGGTGCCGACCCCGACGACCGCTCGCTGCTCACCGCCGTGGACGGCGCGACCTACGACCGGCTGGTGGAGCTCAAGGTCACCGCCGGCTCGGCCGACGCGCTGAAGCAGGGCAAGCTGATCGCCACCACCGGTTACGCCGACCGCAACCACCTGGAGCTCGGCTCCACGCTGGACGTCACCTACCCCGACCGCAGCCGCGGCAGCCTGACCGTCGGCGCCCTGGTCGAGGGCACCAGCGGGGTCGACGGGCTGATCGCCCCGGAGCACGTGGTCGGCCCGCACGCCGCCCCCTGGTCCGGTCTGCAGAAGGTGCTGGTCAAGGGCGCCGACGGCGCCACCCCCGCGCTCAAGCAGGCCCTGCGCGACGCCAGCGGGGGCAACCCGCTGATCACCGTCAAGGGCGAGAAGGACATCAAGGCGGAGAACAGCCGGAACGTCACCGCCGTCCTGAACGTCATGTACGGGCTGCTCGGCATGTCCGTGATCGTCGCGATCCTCGGCGTGGTCAACACCATGGCGATGTCGGTGTTCGAGCGCCGCCGGGAGATCGGCATGCTGCGGGCGATCGGCCTGGACCGGCGCGGCATCGGCCGGATGGTCCGGCTGGAGTCGCTGATGATCGCGCTGTTCGGCGGTGTGGTCGGCGTGCTGCTCGGCATCGTCACGGCCTGGGCCGCCGTCCGGACCATCTCGGGCGCGCTCAAGAACATCACCCTGGTGGTGCCACCGGTGCAGACCGGACTCCTCCTGGTCGCCGCCGCGGAGATCGGCCTGCTGGCCGCCCTCTGGCCGGCCCGCCGAGCCGCCCGGACGGACATCCTGGGCACGATCAAGAGCGAGTAGCCGCCCGGGCGCCCGCCGACGGTCCGGCCTCGGAAACCATGTGGACGAGGACTGCGGCGGCGAGTTCAGAGCCGGTGCTGCACAGGCCGAATAGCCGGTCCTGGTCAATGTCGCAGCAGGTCACGGGAGCCCCGACCGCTACACCGTGCGGCACGGGGAGCGGCTGGGGCAGTGCGCAACACCGGGCGGGAGTGCGGGGCAGGACCGCAGTTGCTCCGCCTCTCCCGCCCCGACACAATCCCGCACTGGCAAGAGCAGCTCGATCAGCAACCACTGAGCATCCGTCAACGACGAGGAATAGAGCGACTCACACAGCAGCTCCACTGCCACCATCCCAGGCGGCCACTGCGGGTGCACCCTGTCGTAGACGCGGACCAGCACCGCCGAATGCTCTCCGGCGGCAGGACTACCACACTTGAAAAAATATTCTTCACCTGAGCTCCAGGAAGTCTTGGTCATCAAATCTGCAACCAGCAGCGGCAGGCAGACAGAATGGTCACGCACTGCGCAATTCTCCCCTCTTGCGGCGATAACTCTAGAGCCACTCGGCCAAATATCATCTGAAATCAAGAACTTCCATCAGGTCGCCCGCCTGCACGGCACGAGGATTCCATTAGGAGGCCAGGGTGAGCTACAAAATTTCGATCCACAGCCCCTCAAGCACCCCCCGAAGACACGCCGAGACAGAGGCCGCCAGTCATTTTGAGCCCAGGCCTGCCAATCTTCTGCGGCATCACAAGTCCGGACAGGAAGCGAACAGGAAAACCCGGAGAAAGAACCAGGAGAACATCCCATGCCCATACGGGTCCTAGCCTCAGCCGAATCGCCCCTCACGAGAGAATGCCTTCGAGCAGCCATCAATTCCGCCCCAGATCTCGACTGCTTCAGCGTCATCCCCAGAGCCGAGCTCGCCACACACACGGCAAACCAACGCCCCCAGGTGACCATCTGCTACGTGTCCGAAAGTGAAAAATGCGCTGATTATTTTTCTTTCATCGAGAAATTCAACTTTCCCGATAATCCGATCCCCGTAGCGTTCATCACGGGCTGCACAATTGTAGAGCATCACCACAGAGCATTGCAGGCCGGCGCCACCGGAATTCTTTCCCGAGCGATCACGACCAGGAATCTGATCAACTCCGTCCGCACACTTTCCGCCGGCGGAATGGTCTTCTGGCCCGCCACCACATGGAACGCACTGGAGGATCATCTCAGCCGCCCATTCCTACCTCGACGCACCGTTCCAAACTTCGACACCCTAACTCCAAGGGAAATCGATGTCCTGGTCCTGATCGGAGAAGGCCTCGGCAATGAGAGAATAGCAAATCTGCTCAGCCTGGAAGTTGGCACCGTCAAGGAGTACGTGAGCGCGGTATTGACCAAGCTGGGCGCCGCAAACCGTACTCAGGCCGCGATTATTGCCATCAGGTCGAGACGTTTTCCAGCCTGCGTCCAGCAGCCCTACAGGGGTATTCCCAGACAGTACCGGCCGATGAACCCCCATTAAAATGCGAAGGTCGGAGGAGGCAGAGCTCAGGCCCCTGCCTCCTCCGAGCGATGGTGCCGGTACACCGCCGGCCGAATCACTGTGGATACTCGCTGGAACCGCACTGCGGACGCGGCCGAGCGGGCTGCGATCCAGCGGATCGCGGCCGGGTGCGACGACCCGGTCATCGCCCTCGCCCGCTGACCCCAGATCACCGGCACGACACTCGAACGTTCACCCTTGGCACGCCGACCCGGCCAGCCTCGCTCGCAGCCGGGTGCACGGAAAGCCGCTCTTTCGATCCTCTTTTCTGGCACTCGCTCCGGAGTCCATGGGCAAGCCGCAGCCGGGTGGTCGGGGCAATGGCCAGGACCTCCAATTCCTCACACGGCACCCACCGGACCTCGAAGGACTCGGAGCTAGCGCTCAGCTCACCTGCGACCGGCCACGCTCGGAAGCACAGGGAGAACTCCTGCCGAACCTCTCCGTCGGAGAACTCGATCACGTGGCCCGGGTCGCTGCAGGTACCGACGAGACAGGTGACCTCGACCCGGATCCCCGTCTCCTCCCGCACCTCGCACGCAACTGCGCCGGACAGGTTCTCCCCGATCTCGAGAACACCCCCGGCATGCCCCAACGGCCGTTGTCGGAGCGCCGCTCAAGCAGGAGTTCGCCGCGGTCGTTCACCACGAAGGCGGTGACAGCGGGAACCACCCGCTGGGCCTTCGGGGCGCCAGGGTCGTCGAAGTAGTCGGTACGGCTCACGGTCCCTGCCTCAGGCGGGGAACATCGCTCTTCGGCGACCTCTTTTCGCCTTGCCGCAACGAGTCTGCTGGTCGACATCTTGCCAGTTGTCCGTGAGCATCTCCGTCGGCCCGGCAGATTGGGCGTTCTCTCCACGCGGGCCCATCTCACGGAAGACCGGGGTGATGTCGAGCGGTCAGGTGCAGCGACGAAGTGGTTGGTGTCTGCGGGCCCGTGTGGGTCTCCGCCGAGATGATCGGGTGTGCTCCCGCCGTTCGCCCCCTCACAACGACACTGCGCCCTTCGGTGCGAGCCTGGAATCGTCGAGCGCTCCAGAGAGCAGCGCCACGGTCATGGCGTGAGTGCGGCTGTTCTGCGGGGAGAGCTTCTTCACGGCGCGCAGGTGGGCATTGCGGGCTTCGCGGTAGGTGAGGCCGATTTCGCGAGCTCCAGCAGCGTCCAGGGCTCGGGTGGCGACCAGTTGGAGGACTGCGCGTTCGGCGTCGTCCAGCAGTCCGATCTCGTTCGGCACGGTCTCGTGGAGCCCCGCGGTGTCGACAAGGCCGGATCGGATGGCGTGGGCGACGACCTGGACGCGGTCGCGGACGCCGAACTTCCTGCGCATGGAAGCGAGGTCGTTGGACACCACGAACTGGCTGACCTTGAGCTCGGCTCCGATCTGCTCGTCTGTGCGACCGAGGGCGCACTGCTCCGCGATCTGCCGTTCCCGCCAGGTCAACGGCGGCTCGGCCGCCCGCACGAGCGCGGACTTCTCGGTGGTGACCAGCAGCTTCTGGGGCCCGGCCTCCAGCGCGTGGCGGGCTTCTCCGGCTGTACAGACGACCACGCACGTGTCGGGTTGGAGGCCCAGGTCGAGTGCGACCTTCGCGTAGGCGGTGGTGCCGTCTTCCGCTGTCTGGTGGCACGCCGCGGACCAGGCTGAGCCGAGTCCGGCGGCCTCGGCCGTCCTGGCCGGGTCGGTGGCGGTCGGGGGGATGACCAGGGCGCAGGGGATTCCGCGCGCGAGCGCCTGGTGGACCAGACGGCCGACGACGTGCGGGGCTCGTTGGACGGCAAGCGTACCGTTGAGGATCTCGGCCAGCGACGTCGGCGGCGGCATGTCGGCCATCGTGTCGAGGTGGACGATCAGACCGTTGGTGGTTCGCAGTTGGTTCGCGAGGTGGCCGGTGGGCGCGGCGGAGGGGATGCTCGCGCGCGCCGGTCGGGCGCCCGGGCCTGCGGGCCGGTCACCTGTGGACTCTGCCTCCGACGGAGACTGCGGTATCTCTGCTGCGAGGCTGGCGAGGGTATCGGTTCCGGAGATCAGCCGGTGTTCCAGGCCGGTGTGCACGGCCACCACCGCCTTGGGCGCGGAGGTCGCCCGAAGCACCTGGGTCTCAAGGGCCTTCGCAGCGTCCGTAGTGATGTGCAGGAGACGTTCGACGTCCTTACGGGTGCCGCCGGCCGACCAGATCCGCACCACGAGAACCTCGCGGTCGGTGAGGTCGGGGGCCTTGCCCGACGGGGCGGTGCGCAGCGACGGTTCGGTGTTCCACGCGAGGGCGAAGGCGTGGATACGGTTGACGGCGCCGAGGTTGAAGCGCAAGCGTTTCACGCGTTCGGCGACGCCGGGCATCGTCAGGTCCAGGGCTCTGGCGATCTGCTCGGTGGTCTCGCCTCGGCCTGCCATACGAAGGACGTCCAGTTGGCGGCGCGTCAGGCGAACGGGTCGCTTGCGCGGGGCCGGGTCGGCGGTCGCCTCGGGCGTGTTCGTGCTCTTGTGGGTGTTCATCGGCTCGCTGCGGTTCGTCGTAGGGCACAGTGGTCGGCCGCCAGTGTTCGGGGCGGCATGGTGGGAGTGCTATCGCGGGTCAGGGGGCAGCGTTCTACCGGCCGAGGACGTGGTCGCGGGCCGCTCGGGCGAGGGCTGCCTGGACGGGGGCGGGAATACCGAGGCGGTTCCAGTGAAAAACCACCAGGTGGGCGAGGAGGGCGCGCAGGCCGCGGGTCAGTTCGCCTCGGTGCGCGGCGGTGGCGAGGGTCTGGCCAGCGATGTGGAAGGCGGAGGCCCAGGTGCCTGTGTGTTCCAGGCGGCCGCCAGGGGCGGTGAGGGCCGCTGTGTCGGCCGCCAGAAGGTGTCCGATCTGCCCGACCAGCCGGTCACCGGCCGCCGGTCGGTCTGGCGGGCCGGGGCGCATCCGGGCTACGCGGTGCCAGACGTCTCCCTGCTCGCTCCATTCCTGGCCGGCGGCGCGGAGCAGGTGGCTGGACAGCAGCACGGAGAGCTCCGGGCGGCCGAGCACCGACCAACCCCTGTGGGCGGCGATCAGGACGGCGCGGCTGTCGGCGTGGAACAGGGCGTGAGCGGTGGCGATGCCGGCCGGGCCGCCGAGGGCGGCGGTCTCGGGTTCGTAGATGCCGGGCCACCAGGCGGTGATGACGCCCGCGCGCCGGAGGGCGTCGAGTCGGCGGCCGACCTCCTCCCGCAGGGCCTCGGTGGTGGTGGCCAGGCCGGGGTGGAGGCGGATGCGCCAGCAGGGGTGCTTACGGACGTACCACCAGGCTTTGACGGCGCTGCTGTTCTCGGCCTGGTACAGGTACGGGCCGAGGTGGGTGGCGAGGACCTGTTCGGCGTGCGGCCAGGAGGCCGGGTGGACGTACACCTGGACCCAGGTGCCGTACTCGGCGGTGTAGTCGGTGAGAGCGGCGAGTCCGGCCGTCCGGTACAGGTCCAAGGCGTGCACCATCGCGTCGAGGGGCAGGACAGCCAAGGCGGCCGCGGTGGGCAGCGGTGTTCCGGCGAGGGCGGCCAGAACGGCTTTCTCCAGCACGTCCGGCGTAGGTGTGTCGGTCATCGGTGGTGGTCCAGTTCAGGAGAGCAGGAGGCAGGCGTCCCAGCCGGTGGCGGGTACCCCTCCCCGGTCGGTGGCGTGCAGGGCGAGGGCGGTTCCGGCGGTGCCGTTGAGGAATCCGGGCTGCTGGGCCGGTGCCTGCGCGTGGAGGAGGCTCCGCAGAGCGGGGAGGTGTTCGGCGAACCGCTCGGGCTTCTCGGAGTCCTGGGCGACGCGGTGGACGGTGTGGAGCAGGCCGGCTGCACCGTGGCACAGGCCCGGGTCGGTGATCCGGGCGAGTTGGGTGGGGTCGGCGATGCAGCGGCGGAGCGCGGCTTCGGCGGCCCGTTGGCGGCGCCGGTCGCCGAGGGCGATGGCGGCGAGCTGCTGCGCGCGGACGAGGCCGGGGGTGCCGTAGCACCAGCTCGGTCTGCCGGGGCCGCCGTGGAGGACGGAGCCGAGACGGTGTTCGTCTGCGTCGACCCATTGCGGCCACCACGGTCCGGCGTCGGAGGTCTGCCGCAGGCCGTCCAGCCAGTCGAGGATCCGCAGCATGGCGCCGGTCTGGCCGTCGACCAGGGCCCCTGTCTGCTTGGCGAGGGCGAGGAGGGCGAGGGGACCGGTGATGCCGTGGGCGAGGCCGAGGTTGCCGTGCCCGCCGGGGAAGAGGCCGGAGGTGCGGCCTGAGGGGTCGTGGCGCACCCACCAGCCGGGCAGGTCGGTGCCGGGCAGGGGCTGGGTGAGGCGGACGAGGTAGGCGAGGACGTCGTGGACGATCTCGCTCTGCGGGTCGCGCCGCAGGAGGTGGCCGCCGAGGCCGGTCAGCCCGTACAGGAGGTCGTACTCGGCGCTGGTGGTGTGCTCGCCGCGGTCGATGCGGGCGTGGGCGGCGTCGAGGCGGCGTGCCGTCAGGTCGGTGACGACCCGGTCGAGCGCGTGCAGGGTCTGCTGGTGGTGGCCGCTGTCGCCGGCGGCGGTGTGGAGGACGAAGGCGAGGGCGGGTGCGCCGAGGAACAGGGATGCCTGGTCGGTGGCGATGAGCGGCTGGGCCGCGATGCCCGTCATCCACTCCTGGACGGATGCCGTGCGGTGGAGGCCGAGGGCGGTGCGTTCGATGTGCAGCAGGGTGATGCCGACGGCGCCGGTGGCCAGGGCCTGCGCGTACTGGGCGTTGTCGGCTCGGCCGGGCAGCGTCGGGCGAGCTGTTCCGGAGAGGGTGGGGTGTTGGTGGCCGGTGGTGGTCATCGGGTGGCTCCGGCGGGGGTTCGGGTGGTGGTCCAGGTGAGGGCGGCGGCGCGGGCCAGGCGGCGGCAGGTGCGTTCGGCGTCGGGGTCGATGCCAGCGGCGCGGATGTGGTGCATGTGCAGCAGGGAGGTCAGGACCGCGTCGGGGCGCGGGCCGTCGAGGGCGATCAGTCTGCGGCGGTAGGCGTCGAGGGCGGCGCGGCGCCGGGCCCATGCCTCGGTGAGTGCCGTTCCGGTGGTGTCGCGCAGGGCCGCCCAGGTGTCGGTCGGGTCGGCGAGGGCGACGGCCCGGCGGAGCAGATCCCGGTCCAGGGCGGCATCGGCGCGGCGGTCGACGTTCTCCAGGAGCCAGCGCATCCCGGCGTCGGTGCTGCCAAGGAGGCCGGCGGCGATGTCGGTCATGCCGGCGGCGGTGAGCGCGGGCGCCGGGGCTCGACCGGGTCCGGTGTGCTGGAGCTGCGCGAGGACGGCGGCGGAGTCCGCGACGAACACCCCCTCGGCGAGGCGCATCAGCTGCCCGCTGCCGTAGCGGCCGGTCTCCGGCCAATAGGTGTCCCACTGCACCCGGCCGCCGGCGAGCCCGGCTTCAGCCAGGCCCGCGGCCCAGGTGTCGACGTGACGGGCGAGGTCGCCGAACGCACCGGAGGACTGCCAGATACGCAGCCGCAGGTGCGGGTCCGGGTCGCGGTAGCGGACGAACCACAGCGGCAGCGGGCCCAGGACGGCGGTCAGCTCCGGCAGACGGGCCAGGAGTTCTTCGTGCCGGTCCGGGTGAGCGTGGATCTTCGCGTACGCCCACCCGCCACCGGCCGCCCCCGGCGCCCACCGCTCGACTCGCGCCGCTGGCGGTGCGAAGACCGGCCGGCGCACCGGTTGCTGGGTAGCGACGAGCGGGAGGACAAGTTCGTGCGCACGGCCGTCGATCCAGCCGAGCGCGCCGGAGGTCGGCGCTTGCCTCAGGACGACCCGGTAGTGGCGGTCGAGATGGGCGCGCAGGAGCTGGCGGTGGTGGCGCTGGGCGAGGTCGAGCCGCAGGCGCCGGTCGCCGTCGCCGAGATCGACGGCGGCGGGAATGCGGCGGCGTTCGCGCAGCGCGGCCAGGGCGCTGTCCCAGCTACGCCACGGATCGGCAGCCGGCGGCAGGTCGGCGGCGTCCAGACGCCAGCGCGCGGGGGCGAGGATGCTGCGCCCGTAGCGGACGGCGGGCAGGAACGGGAGCTTGGAGGCGGCCGGTCCCCAGGAGAACGGCGCGAGGACCGCCGCCCGGGCCCGGGGCAGTTCGGCCAGGAAGCGGGCCAGCGGGTGGGTGAAGTCGGTCAGCTGGACCGCGTTGAGGATCGCGGGCTCGACCGGACGGCCGGCGGCCCGGGAGAACAGCCACATGTGCCGGGCGTCGGCGGTGACCGTCAGGTCGGCCAGCCGGATGGTGCCGTGGCCGTGTTCGGCGACGGTGATGCTCTGCGGCAGCACGACAGGAGTGCGGGCCACGTTCTCGGTACGCACGCGCAGCGGCGGGCTGGAGAGCTGGGCGCGCACGGCTCCGGCGGTGAGCGAGGGAGCGCGGCGCAGTGCGCCGGCCGCGCGCTGCTGGTCGGTGTCATCGAGCAGGTGCAGGAAGCGACCGGTCAGGGTGCCGGCGCCGTTGGCAACGCCGGTGACGACGAGAGTGAACTGCCCGTCGTCCAGCAGGGCCGGGGATTCGCTGCGGAGTTGGAAGCACAGCTCCGCGTGGGCGGGCGTCTGCTCGACCGGCCCCGGCGCGAGCTGGTCGAGGACGTCGTCGACGTCCACGGTGGTCAGCCCGTCGAGCGCGGCGAGCTGCGCCAACTCCAGGAGGAGGGCGTCACGGTCGTGCACGGCCGGCGGCGCGACGATCAGCGTGGAGCTTCGGTACCCGGCCGGGTAGCCGAGGCCGGTGTCGGGGTTGGCCAGCTCCAGAAGCGGCACATGGGCGCCGGGACCGTACCGCTCCAGGAACCGGGCGTGGTAGTCGCGCCAGGCGGGTGGCCCCTGCGGGTACGGACCGGAACGGGCCAGCGCGGCGGCCGCACACTCTGCCTCCCGCACCACCTCCACGGGCAGGACGAGGTCGCAGTCCAGGCGCAGGTCCACCGCCAACGAAGGCAGGCCCGCAGCGGGAATGGCGGCCATCAGCTCCAGCGCTTCCGCTCGCACTGCCTGGCTGTGCGCCGGTGATTCGGCGTTGTGCCGCTCCAATCGGTCGTGCACGGCCAGCAGCCGGGCAGCGGCGGAGTCCTCCGCAGTACCGGGCACCTCGGCGGCCTGGAGCTGGGCCAGGAGGTGGCCGAGCGGGTCCGGCGCAGCCATCGGCGCGCGCAGTGAGGTACTCACGACGCGTTGGCGGACGAGTTGGTTGACCAGCTGGCGGACGGCTCCCGGCGGCGCGTCCGGAAACTCGGCGGCGACCTTGTGGACGAGGTCTTCGACCCGGACGGCCTCCTGGGCGGTGGTCAGGACGGCGTCGACGGGCGGGGTGCGGCGGATCGCGACCTCCAGCGGCTTGGCGTCCTCGCCGGAGGGCTGACTGCACGGAAGAACCAGTCGATCCCCGCGCACCACGCACGTCGCATCGACGGTGACCATCACCTGCCCGAGCAGTGCTTCGTCCTCCTCCAGGCGTTCGACCACGGCGGCCAACCACGCCGCGTCGGGCCGCGCGATCGCGCGGTGCTCCCCGCCCCAGAACAGGGCAAGGGTCTCGCCCAGCCGGACGGCGGCGACACCGGCGAACAGTCCGAACGGCGTCGCCCGGTGCTGCATCCGCAGGAGGTAGCGGACCAGGGACTCCCCGACCCGGCGCAGCCGCCGCTCCTGTACGACCCCGTCGGCGGCCACGGCTTCGACGGCGGCCGCCAGCGGCGGGCTTGCCACGGTCACCGCGTCGGCAACGCCGGGCAAGGCCCAGGCGTCGGTGATCCAGCGGCTCCACGCGGCGCCGTCCGCCGCGCTGTCGCTGCTCAGGTCCGGCCACGGCGTGGTGGCCGGTGTACCGACGGCGGCGCGCAGCAGCGCGCCGTCCACGGCCCGGAACATCCCTACCCCCCAGTGTGTCGTGCGTTCAACGGCCCCCGGATGGGCCGGGGCCTGCTGGCCCCGGCCCACGGCGAGATCAGGCGATGCAGGTGCTGTTCGAGCAGGCGCTCGCGCAGGTCTCGCCACAGCCGTCGTCGGTGCTGCTCATCAGCTCGGCGACGACCGGGCCGTGCTCGACGACGGTGATGTCCAGCTCGAAGTCCGTGGTGCTGGTGCTGTTCGGCATCTGCTTCCTCCTGGTGGTTGTGGTGCGCGGGTGGGGTTCGCCTGGCTCCGGGACCGCCGGTCAGGGCCGGTCGCCGGGCCAGGAGATCGCGATGCGGGTGTGGGTCTTGTCGACCACGCGACCCGCGGGGAGCCGGCTGTCGGGGGTGGCGGCGGGGTGGATCTCGATCCGCGCACCGGACCCGCCCCGGTGCGCGCGGTCCCAGCTGCGAATCTCGTCCACGAGCTTGCTCGCGGCGGCGGAGGCGGCCGGGCCGTGGCCGTAGGCGCCGAGCTCGAAACGGGTCCGGGTCTCGTCGACCGCGCGCACGGTGCGGTAGGCGAAGGTGCCGCCGACGACGAGGGTGGCGACGCCGAGGGGCGAGGCGGAGGCGACGAGGCCGGCGTCCCGGGCCGCGACGGTGGCAGTCAGCCGCGCGTGGCCGTCCAGGGCGGTGGCGAGCCACAGGTCGAGGTCGTGGGTGGGCTCCTCCCCGCCGACGGTGATCCCCGACCACACCTCCTGCCGGGGGGGAGGCGAGCGCGGCGCGCAGCGCGTCGACATCGACCTGGTCGCCGTCGTCCAGCCGCAGCCCGACCTCCTCCTTCGGCGCCTCGTGCAGCAGGACCAGGCGCTCGCGCTGTTCGCCTGCGCCCTGCATGGGAACGAAGCCGCACAGCTCGTAGCCGCGGCTGACGAGGTGGTCGCCCTCGCGGACGAGGAGGAAGGAGCGCATCAGGCCGCGGATACGCAGGGGCACGACGATGCGTCCGGCCGGAGCGAGTTGGTCGATCCAGGCCGGGGGGATGTCCGGGGCGCCGACGGTGACCTCGATGAGGTCGTAGGGGGCGCGGTCGGGCGCGCCGCCCTCGCCGTCGGCAGTGACGACGTGGACGCCGTCGTAGCCGGCGTCGGCGAGCAGGCGGCGGGCGCGGTCGGTGACCTCGGGGTCGATGTCCAGGGTGGTGACGGTGCCGCCGGGGGCGACGAGTTCGGCGAGGTAGGCGGCGTTCATGCCGCCGGAGCCGATCTCCAGCACGTTCTCGCCCGGGCGCGGGTCGCCCTGCTCCAGCATGACCGCCTGAATGTTCGCGGCGGAGACCGAGCTGATCGCCAGGCCGTCACGGTCCCGTTTGGTGACGACGGCGCGGCCCGGGTCGTAGGCATCCGCCTCCGAGACTCCGGGGGTGAAGGCCTCGCGGGGCACCGCCGCGACGACGTCGGCGATCCGGTCGGTGCGGATCGCGTTCTGGTCCCGCAGCCGTTTCACCAGGCTCTCGCGACGTTCCTGTGGCGATGGGGTGTGGCTCAAGAGAGTTCTCCTTCGTTTCGGTACGCGCCGATCCTCGCGCCCTGGTCGGACGGGCGGGACGGGGACGAGCAGGGTTCATGCCGTCGGCGGGACCGGGCCCATCGCGACGGCGGGGTGGTCGAGTTCGAGCGGCGTCTGTTCCGGGCGCCGGGCCGGCGTGGTCGTCACGCGGCGGCTCCCGGCGTGCGGGTGGGCTCGTCGGCCGGCCGGCGGTTCTCCTTGAGGACGGTGCGGACGTGCTCGGCGGCGGCCGTGCCGCGTCGCAGGCGCTCCGGCCGGTAGAAGCACGCCTGGACGATCGCGGCGACGAGCGCGTCAATGTCGCCGTCGTCCGCGAGCCACCCGTTGGCCTCGTGGCCCCCGGTGACTATGTCCTTCTCCAGGGTTCCGCCGGTGGTGCCGATGACCGGCAGGGCGGTGGCCATGGCCTCGTGGACCGCCGTGGTCGCGTCGGGGGTTGCGGTGAGGAACAGGTCGGCGGCGGCGAACAGCAGGGGCCGGTCGACCGCCTCGGGGTCCGGGACGAACAGGACGTCGCCCGATCGCGGCGCCGGGGCGGCCACCGCTCCGCACAGCACGAGGACGGGAGCCAGGTGCTCGGGCAGGCCCCGCTGAACCTGGCCGACGGTGTCGAGCAGGGCGGGCACGGCGTGCCGCTCGGCGTCGGTGACCGCGCTGAGCAGAATCGGCCGTAGGCCAGCCTCCTTGGTCCACAGCACGGCCCTGAGCCGTTCGAGCGCCTGCTCGTCCAGTCGGGCATGGGGATCGAGCGCCTGGGCGAGCACGCGGGACCGCTCGTCGGCGCGCAGCGCCCGGGGGCGGAAGGCCATGGTGTCCACGGTGGTCATGGCGTGTCCTTCGGATGGTCGCGATGGTGGATGCCGAGTGGTCCGGCCGGCGGGCGGACACGGCGCGGGGTGGCTCGGGCCCTTCGGAGCGCGCTGGCGAGGTCGTGCGGGTGGGTGAGGTGCGGCCGGCCGGTCGGCGGCACGACCCAGTCCCTGCCGTCGACGCCCGGCAGCCCGGGGCCGGGCATGGGGACGATCGCCGCCGGGCCACCGGTGGCGGGCCGGCCGATGAGCACGGTGTCGCGGATCTGCCACGGTTCGTCGCGGCGGACGGTGATCAGGAACTCGACGGTGAGGCATCGGTCGTCGCGCAGAACGGGTCCGGTCACGACATCGGCGTTCCGCATGTCGTGCAGGGCTGCGAGACCGAGCTGCTGGTCCAGGACGCGCACGACGGCGAACCGCTCGCCCACCTCGATCGCCGCGAGCCGCCCGCGGCGCCATGCCTGAAAGGCGTCGTCGGCCCACCGGTTGGCGGAGGCGAGCCAGTGCGCGCCCAGAAGGTATGTGGCGATCGGGGTACGCGGTGGGGAAGCCGTGGTCGGCATCGTGTGATTCCTCATCCCGGGCCGGTCAGGCGGGACACGGGACGCCGCGGCCGGGAAGCCGCTGCTCCGTGCCGTCGCTACGGGCCACGACGAGGACGTAGATCACGTCGGCGTGCGTGAAGGCGACGGCGTGACTGCGGCCGGCGGCCACGTCGGTGCAGGCCCGACCGAGACTCAGATCGGTGTCGAGCAAGGCCATCGGCTCCTCCTCGGTCCCCAGTCGAAGGTGCGAGGTGAGCCGGGCGACCTGGCGCTGCAACTGCCGCGCGGCCAGCCGCACGTCGGGCGCTCCGGCGCTCCACAGGACGAGCGGGTGGCCCGAGCTGTAGTAGGCCGTCGTGATGCACCAGAACGGCTCCCGGGCGGTCCAGGGTCGCTCCCGCGCGAACGCACTCGCCCCCGTTGCTTTCGGCGGCAACGGCTCGGCGGCCGTCCGGTGCGCCGTCCCCGTGGGACGCTGCCGGGCGAAGGCCCTGAGGTGGTGCCTGATCGCAGTCTTCACTGAGCTTTCCTCGTCCGGTCGGAGGCGGGAGCGACCCGCGCCCACACCGTCTTGGTCGTCCTGGTCGTCGTCATTCCCATGCGTTCCGCAAGCTCGCCCACGATGACGAGGCCACGCCCGCTCTCGTCCCGCGGGACGGGCACCGTCGGCAGTTTCAGGTCCGGACGGCGATCCACTACCTCGACCCGGACGCTCCCGTGGCTCTGCCAGAGCATCAGATCCACCTCGTCGTCCGGGCTGCTGCCGTGCCGGATGGCGTTGGCCAACAACTCGGAGCAGATCGAGACGATGTCGTCCACCGCGCCGTCCTCCCACCCCCATCTCCTGAGCGCGAGGCGTACCTGGCGGCGGGCATCCGGGACCTCCGCCGGCATGGCGGCCAAGGTGATCTGCCAGTGGTGGAGAGACCAGCCCGACCGTTCAACGATGCCCATGTGCTTCGCTCCCGTCCTCAGGAGCATTGGGACGCCCCTACTTCGTTCGCTTGCGGAGACCAAGCTTGGATCCGACGCGCGGACAGAACCATCACCCGCAGAAAGACACTTGGCCCCCATTCAGGGGAGCGCAGAGACCGACCTCGGACAGTTCGGCGACATTTTTCCCGAACCTCTGCAACCGCTCCGGCGTCAGTGGTAGGCAAGGACCGAAAGGTAGTTCGCAGCTGGGGCTGCGGCTCCGAAGGGACCGCGATGAGCAACCTGTTCGACGCCTTGGTCGCACGCGACAAGATGGACTTCCGAAAGTTCCTCGCCGAGTACCGGCGGGCCGCACTCGCTCTGTACCACTCAACCGGCGACACCACTTACCGCAACGCCACGCTGACGGACAAGAGCTTCCAGCGCTGGCGCAACGGCGATGTGGGACGGCCGCACCACCCCACTCCGGAAATCCTCAAGAGCATGTTCGGCAGACCTGCTGACGAACTGCTTGCCCCCTGCACCGACGAGCAGGTCCGAACGCTACTGGCGGTGGCGGATCCTGTGCTCGATGAGAGAGAACTGGCCATGACCGCACGCGATGCCCGTGCCCACGCCGCCGAAGCAGCCGCTCAGCTGCTCCCCGACCTGTCCCTGGACCAGCTCGAGGACGACCTCGTTCACCTCGTCCGGTCCACCGACATCAAGCCGCCGCACCTGGTCTTCATGACGGCGAAGGAGCTGCTCGGCGTTGCCATGGTGCAACTCGACCGCACCCAGGTGCTGTCGCAACGGCGGCGCCTCTACCTCGTGGCCGGCCAGGCCTCGGCACTCCTCGCCGCCTGCGCCTTCGACCTCGGCGCCATGTCCCATGCCTTCGAACTCACCCGGGCCGCCGCCCTGTACGGCCAGGTCGCCGAGCACGGCCCCCTCCAGGCCTACGCCCACGCCTACCTCGCTGTCCTGTACTACTGGAGCGGAAGCCCGGCCCAGGCGGTGCGCAAGATCGTCGAGGCACGCTCCTTCCCCGGAGTCGGCGCCACCGGAGATGCCCGACTGGCAGCGATCGCGGCCCGGGCCTACGCCCACCGCGGCCAGGCCGAGGAGGCCCAGCGAGCTGTCGTCGAGAGCACGGCCGACCGCGGGGCCGCAAAAGACGATCTTCACGACGGTCTGGCCGGCGAGTTCGACTTCAGCCCGGAGCGGGTCGCGATGAGCAACAGCGCCACGTTGCTGCTCCTCAGGGACGGCCCCGGCGCCGAGGCCTCGGCACGCCGTTCATTGCAGCTGGGCACCTCTCGCTCCGCAGGTACCAGGCAGCTGGTCCTCGCTCCTCAGGCCCGGGCCGACCTGGCATCCGCCCTGCTGATGCGCAACGAGCTGGACGGCGCCGTCGAAGAACTGGGCCCGGTGCTCGATCTTCCCCGGGAGTGGCGTGGGGCCGGCCTCACCGTCAGGGTCAACGCGGTCCGGTCCGAACTGGCATCACCCACCTTCCGCGGCACGCCGCTCGCACGGGATCTGGCGGAGCGGATCGAGGACTTCACGGTGGTCGCCTCGCCGAGGATCCTCGGGGCCGGGACGACGCGGCTCGCAGTCGGAGGAAACGGCGGTTAGAGCACGCTCGCCAGGACCATCTGCTCCTTGGCGGGATCGATCCCGTGTTTGTCCCAACGCCTGTGCGGCACAGGAATGTTGCCCTGGGAAAGCCAGGACCAGGTGTCGGCGACGGTCTCCGCGAGCGGCCGGCTGACGAAGCCGGCCGCGACCGCGGACGACGAATCGATCACGGACACCCCGGGGTGGCTCCACCACAACGGGAGTTCGGTCCATTCACGCAGGCCGTGACCGAGCAGGACCTCGTCCGCCACCCACACCAACTCCCCCGCACCGCCGGTCACCTCCACACACGCCCGGAGCAGTCCCCCCATCGACTCCCGACCGATCGGCGCCGCCAGATTGTGGACCTGGTGCCCGACCCGTTCCACCTGGTCGAGCGTGAAGGCGGCCACGTCGCGAATGTCGACCGCCTGCAGACCACGGTCCGGATCGCCGGGCGCCAGGATCCGCCCACCCTGCGCAGCCCGACGCAGCCACCACGGCAGCCGGCCCACGTACTCCCCCGGCCCCAGCAATACCCCTGGGCGCAGCAGGCTCGTCCTCGCGAGCCCGAATGTCTCCGTCACCGCCCGCTCGGTCCCGGCCTTGCGCCGTCCGTAGTCGGGATTGACCCCCGATCCGCCGTGCGACAGCCTCTCGGGATCCAGTGCCGCGTCAGCCATTGCCTCCCAGACCGGGGAATCGACGCTCAACGGTTCCGAGGGCCAGCCCTCGTACACCGCCACGGTGGACAGGTACACGTAGCGGCCGACGGCCGGCTCCAGGACCCGGGCACCTGCCAGCACATCACGTGCGCCGAGCGAGGAGGCGGAGGTGTCGATCACCGCGTCCCACGGCCCGTGTGCGGCCAACCGCGCCAGGTCCTCGGGCCGCTCCCGGTCTCCGTACACTGAGCTCGCCCCCGGGACAGGCGTGCCGCTCCGCCCACGGGTGAACGTGGTCACCTCCCAGCCCCGCCCCAGGGCACCGGCCACGATGGCCGGGCCGAGGAACCAACCGCCGCCCAGGACCAGAATCCTCATGGAGCCGATCCTGCCAGTCATCGCGATCGGCTGCAGCCCCCATAGACCCCAGGCGCCGCAGCGGTCGGCGCGCCCGTACACGATTGATCTCACCTGACTACCCGTCAGTCGTGGTCAGCAAAAGTCAGCATCAGTACGAGAACACCCCGACAAACCTGCCTACACCTGGGAACACCGACCCTGGCCCGTCGAACCCGCTCCAACCCCGGCGAGGGTGCCCGGCTAGCCAACCGCGATCGGGCAAGTCGTCACTTTAAGCTCTTTACTCGCACCCTTTCATCCCGATATTGTCTGCCTACTGGATGGTCGCCATCGCTCTGCGTGTGCGACCAGGAGGTCAGGGTCACCGACTGGGCGTGGTGGAAAACGTTGCTGTCGTCCCAGGGCCTCTTGGCCCGCTGCAGCCGGGTGTAGTTCAGCCCGTTCTACGGCGGCCGCCGGTTCTGACCGGGCTCGAGGTTGAACGCCCGAGAGCCACAGGGGCAGTGCAACGGCCCCGGACCTGCACCACGTCCCGGCCGTCGAGTACAAGGACGACGGAACGGTGCTGCGCACCGCCCGGCTGATCGCCGCCGACGGCTGGGACGTCGACCTGCCGCTGTGGGCCGACGCCGCCAACTGCAGCCCCTGCCACCCCGGCAACGACTCCCACTGACCTTCAAGTCACGGGTGACTCCGGCCCGCCCGGGGTCACCCCGCCCGGGAGAGTGAAGTTCACCCAAAGCCCTGCGCCGGCGCACACCGAGCGCAAGGATGGCCCGGGTGACAACCACCTCGTCCACCCGGGCCGCGTGCTCACCGGACCTCTGGCACCACTACGGCCGCAATCGCGCCGACACCGACCGGTCCGTCCCCGACTCCTTTCACTCGGTCTGGGCCCAGGACGGAGGGCCCGGCGTCGAAGTGCTCGGCGACATCACCGGTCTTGTCGTCGCCGACCTCGGTGCGGGCGCCGCCCGCCACGCCGCCCACCTCGCGGCCCGCCACGCCCCGGCCCGGGTCGATGCGGTCGACGCCTCACCCGCCCAGCACGCGATGGCGCGCGACCTCTACGGCCACCTGACGCCTCGCCGTCGCACGGTTCACGCCGATGCGGTCGAGCTCCTGGACGCCCACCCCGGCTCCTACGACGTGCTCTACTCGGTGTTCGGGAGCCTGGACTTCACCGACCCGCGCCGGCTTCTCCCGGCTGCTGCACGCGCCCTGCGCCCCGGCGGACTGCTCGCCGCGTCCACGCTGGGGCACTACCTCGACGGGGCCCCGGCCGAGCCGGACGTCCAGCATGCTGACCTCCCGGCCCGCACTCCGGACGGCGCCACCGCGACCATGCGCCGGTGGGTCCTCCAGGAGACCGTCTGGACCGAACAACTGGACGGGGCGGGCTTCACTGCGGTCAGCATCGACCGCCTTCCGTCCGCCGCACCCGGTGCGCGGACGGCCGAGACCCTGCTCATCCGCGCCTACCGGCGGTCCTGAACCCGCCGGCCGAAGGGCCATCACCGATCCGGCCGGAGCCCGAAGGCGCGGGTGCAACGGGGGTGAGAGATCGGCCACTCCGCGGCGTCTTCAACGGTGCGCAGCGTCCGGGCGGCTCTATCGGGGTCGGGGTCGCTGGTCCAGCCCGAACTTGCACCGATCCGGGCGATCCGGCCCCACCGCGACGTGAAGCGTCTAACGTCGAATCGCACTGATCGACTGCCGAGGACCCGGGAGCGTGATGGCATTGGCCGTGGGACGGCCGGAGCCCTCGGACGAACTGCGCTACGCGGTAGTTTCCTTGGGGATTGCGTTGACGCGGACCGAGGACGGGGATTCGCCACGGTTCGGTCTGGACGTCCTGGAGGAGGCTCCCCTCCATGCCGACAGAGTCGCGGACATTCTGGAGAATTTCCGGTACACCCGTCGCCCGACGGCGACAGCGTCGTCGCAGGCTCAGGAGCAAGCCGACTACGCGCGGCTGGTAGAGGCCGCTGTCGAAGCCGAGGACGCCGATGTACTGATCGTGCACATCGTCGGACACGGCGAGCTCGCCGACGGCAGCAGCGAGAAGCTGTACATCCTGGACAACGACGGGAACCGGCTCAGCCGCCCGGTCGGCAGCTGGATCGACCTGATCGAGGACCACCCCCAACGGCACCGACCGATGACCCTGTTCGTCCTGGACGTCTGCTACAGCGGACAGGCCGCGGTGACCGCCTGGCACTCGCGAATGGACGTCGACAAACGCAAGTCCTGGGTGCTCGCCGCGAGCAGGCCGGACCGGCAGGCGTTCGGATACCGACTGAGCCAGGCCCTGGTCCAGGTCCTGACGAAGTACCACCAAGCCCTGGAAATCCGCTTCGACTCCTCCCTCCGGTACATTCCGGCCGCCGCCGTCTGGCGGGACGTCGAACGCGCGGTCAACGAGCTGGCCGAAGAGTCCGGCGGGCTGCCGCAGTCGATCCTGACCAGCCTCGTCCCCGGCCACGCCGACCTCTCCCACCTGCCGTTCTTCCCCAACCCCTCCTACGCCTCCCACCGCACCGGCCCCGCACCGGACCTGCCTCCGGAGATTGCCCGCCTGGCCGACTGGGCCGCGGACCCCCTGCATTTCATGCGCCGCGCCGGCGGCGGCGAACCCGTGGCCCGCGACTGGAGCGAGGGATACTTCAGCGGCCGCACCGAACAACTCGACACTCTCGCCACCTGGCTCGACGACGACACCGCCGCCCCGGGACTACGGGTGATCACCGGCAGACCCGGCGCCGGCAAGTCCGCACTCCTCGGCCTCCTCCTGTGCGCCGCCCACCCCGCACTGCGCCGCCACACCCGCCCCCTGTGGGCCACGCTCCATGACCACGTCCCGGGCGAGAACAACCGGATCGCCGCCGTCCACGCCCGACGCCTCGGCCTCGACCACATCACCGCCTCCCTGGCCCGCCAGCTGCGCCACATCACCGACCCCGACGCCCCGGCCCCAGCGAACGAGGAAGCGCCCGGCCCGGCCATGAACCCGGCACAGCGACTGCTGGACCTCCTCCCCCCTGGCCAGCGCCCGGTCACCGTCGTCATCGACGCCCTCGACGAAGCAATCAGACCCCAGGACATCACCACGGCCCTGCTGCTTCCCCTCGCCCGGCACGCGCAGACAGCCGGCGCTCGACTGCGGCTACTGGTCGCCACCCGCGCCGACACCCGGTTCGACCAACTCCTCGACCTGGCCCAGGACAGCGGAGCATGCACGGACCTGAGCACCCTCGCACCGTACGAGGTCCGCCGGGACGTGAGCGCCTACGCCAAACGGCTCCTCACCGCCGACGGCCCCTACATCCGCGGCAACCTGCGCCCCGTCCGGGACGCCCTCGCCGACGCGATCGCCGACACCCTCACCGCACACCCACCGACAGGCCAGTCAGGCCACGACAGCGAAGACCTGCAGTGGGGCGAGTTCCTCACCACCGGCCTCTACGTCCACCACCTCCTTGCCACCCCGCCCGCCACCACTCCCGAGGAGGCCACGCGGCTGGGCCGGGCCGTGCCCCGCAGCCTGCCCGACCTCCTCGAGCTCGACCTCCAACGCCATACCGACCAGCCTCACCTGCGCCCAGTACTCACAGCCCTCGCCTTCGCCCAGGGCCGCGGCATGCCCGAAAGCGTCCTTGTCCACGCGGCCGCCGCCTTCACCGCCCCCGACACCCCTCCCTCGTCGCTGCCGGAGCTGTACACCCTCCTCGACGGGGAAGCACGCTTCTACCTGCGCCGCGACATCGACACCGACGGAACCACCCTCTACCGGCTCTTCCACCAAGGTCTCGCCGACTGGCTGCGCGGACCGGCCGGCGAACCGTCTCACAAGGACTCGGCGACGACGACGGACCCGCTGCCCGGTCGGGCGGAGCGGCTGTTCGAGCAGCTCCTGCAAGGCGTCCCCCGCGACCGGAACGGCGGGCTGCATTGGCAGCACGCTCATGGCTATCTGATCAGACATGCCGCCCAGCACGCGATCGACGCCGGACGCCTGGACGAACTCCTCTTCGACGCCGGCTACCTCCAGCACGCCGACCCCCACACCCTCGCCGATGCCCTGTCCTATACGCAATCCGAGCAGGGCAGACTCAACGCCTCCGTCTACCTTGCCTCCTGGGGCGTCCATCATGCGTTGCCGCCTGTGGCACGCCGCCAGATCCTCGCGCTGGACGCCGCACGCTTCCGCAACACGCCACTCCAATCCGAGCTGCCCGGCGACGCCGACTGGACTGTGCGATGGGCAACGGCCAACCAGGTCTCCCCGTCCCTGGTCCGTATCCTGCCCGGCCACACCCACGGGGTGAACGCGGTCGCGGTGACGCACGTCAACGGCCGCCCACACGCCATCACCGGCAGCAACGACAACTCCGTCCGGCTGTGGGACCTCACCACCGGCACCCAGACCCACCACCTCACCGGCCACACCAGCGGGGTGAACGCAGTCGCGGTGACCCGCATCAACGGCCACCCACACGCCATCACCGGCAGCAACGACAACTCCGTCCGGCTGTGGGACCTGACCACAGGCACCCAGACCCACCACCTCACCGGCCACACCAGCGGGGTGAACGCGGTCGCGGTGACCCGCATCAACGGCCACCCACACGCCATCACCGGCAGCAACGACAACTCCGTCCGGCTGTGGGACCTCACCACCGGCACCCAGACCCACCACCTCACCGGCCACACCGACTGGGTCAGGTCGGTGGCGGTGATGCGTATCAACGGCCACCCGCACGCCATCACCGGCAGCGACGACAACTCCGTGCGGCTCTGGGACCTGACCACAGGCACCCAGACCCACCACCTCACCGGCCACACCAGCGGGGTGAACGCGGTCGCGGTGACCCGCATCAACGGCCACCCACACGCCATCACCGGCAGCAACGACAACTCCGTCCGGCTGTGGGACCTCACCACCGGCACCGAGATCCGCACTCTCACCGGCCACAGCCTGTGGGTGAACGCGGTGGCGGTAACCCGCATCAACGGCCACCCGCACGCCATCACCGGCAGCAACGACAACTCCGTCCGGGTGTGGGACCTCACCACCGGAACTCAGACCCACCACCTCACCGGCCACACTTTCGGTGTGAACGCGGTGGCGGTGACGCGTATCAACGGCCACCCGCACGCCATCACCGGCAGCTACGACCCTTCAATGCGGGTGTGGGACCTGGCTACTGGCACCGAGATCCGCACTCCCACCGGCCACAGCCTGTGGGTGAACGCGGTGGCGGTAGCCCGCATCAACGGCCACCCGCACGCCATCACCGGCAGCGACGACAACTCCGTCCGGGTGTGGGACCTGACCACCGGAACTCAGACCCACCACCTCACCGGCCACACCAGCGGGGTGAACGCGGTGGCGGTAACCCGCATCAACGGCCGCCCGCACGCCATCACCGGCAGCGACGACAACTCCGTCCGGGTGTGGGACCTCACCACCGGAACTCAGACCCACCACCTCACCGGCCACACCAGCGGGGTGAACGCGGTGGTGGTAACCCGCATCAACGGCCGCCCGCACGCCATCACCGGCAGCGACGACAACTCCGTCCGGGCGTGGGACCTGACCACCGGCACCCAGACCCACCACCTCACCGGCCACACCGTCTGGGTCAGGTCGGTCGCGGTAACGCACATCAACGGCCGCCCGCACGCCATCACCGGCGACGACAACAACTCCGTCCGGCTGTGGGACCTCACCACCGGCACCGAGATCCGCACGCTCACCGGCCACACCAGTGGCGGCGACGTGGTGGCGGCGACGCGCATTAACGGCCGCCCGCACGCCATCACCGGCAGCTACGACAGGTCAGTGCGGCTCTGGGACCTGACCACAGGCACCCACATTCGCGAACTCACCGGCCACACCGGCCAGGTGAGGTCGGTCGCGGTAGCGCACATCAACGGCCACCCACACGCCATCACCGGCAGCGACGACAACTCCGTCCGGCTGTGGGACCTCACCACCGGCACCTGCCTCACTTCGTTTCATCTTCCGGATGTTGCGTGGGCCCTGGCTTTCTCCGGGGACGGCACGGTGGTGGTGGGCTTCGGCCACGAAGTAGCTGTTCTCTGTCTAAACCCCCTCATCAGGAGGCTCCGTTGACCAGTGAGACCGCTTCACCGCTCCGGATCGTCGCCGTGCACGGCATCTACAACAGCTTCGGTACCGGGATCCCCGACGCACGCAAGGAGCAGCTCCGCGCGCTCAAGGCTGCCGCCTGGGCACGGGACCTGGCCGCCGGCCTCGGTGTCCCGAGCGAACGGATCGACGCCGACTTCGCCTACTACGCGGACAAGCTCCGGCCGGGGCCGGCCGCCCAGGGCGAGCACGGCGGCGACTTCCTCGACGACCCGCTGGCGCAAGAGATCCTCGACGCCTGGGCACGGGAACTGGGGCTGCCGGACGAAGTCGCCCAGGGACATGCCACGGTGCCGCTGCGCGGGTTCGCCTCCTGGCTGGCACGCAGGTTCGACCTGGCCGAGGGACCGCTCGGGGTGTTTGTCCGGCTGCTGTGCGCCGAGGTGGCTGCCTACCTGCGCGCACCGGACGCCCCTGAGCGCATCGCCGCACGCGAGGAGGTGGCAGCGCGCATAGCCCGGCACCGGCCGCGTGTCGTCGTCGCACACTCGCTGGGCTCGGTCGTCGCCTACGAGGCCCTGCACGCCCACCCCGAGCTGCGACCCGAGCTGTTCCTCACTCTGGGCTCGCCGCTCGCTCTGCCCCGGGTGGTCTTCGACCGCCTCGTCCCCGCCCCCCGGTCCGCCGACGACACGCAGCCGCGAGGCGCCGGCCTGCCTGGCGGGACGCGCTGGGTGAACATCGCCGATCCCGGTGACCCCGTCGCCGTCCCACCCGGACTGGCCAGGTTCTTCGACGGGATCACCCTGGACCACACCAGCAGCATCAGCGCCCACTACCGCTTCCACCACGCCGACAACTACCTGCGGTGCGCGACCACAGCGGCCACCCTCGCGCCCTACCTCGGCATCTGACTCGGGGCCTGACCACTGCGTTGCTCTCAGTGGTCAGCGGCCGCCTCTCCGTCGGGATGTGTCGCGTCGGGGCGCAGGCCGAACGCGCGGGTGCAGCGGGAGTGGGAGATGGGCCATTAGGCGGCGTCGTCGACGGTGCGTAGCGTCCGGGTGGCTTTGTCGGGTCGGGGTGGCTGGTCCAGGCGCAGTCAAAGCCGTCTATCAGTTGGACGCCGCGTTCGCGGGCGACGGTGGGGGTGCCGACGTTGTAGGCGACGGCGAGGGTGCCGACGTTGTAGGCGACGGCGGTCCGAGCGAGGGTCGCGGCTTCGGCCCAGGCCCGGACGGGGCATGCGGGCCCCACCGCGGTAGACGACCCGGTCAAGGGGGTGAGCGGCCGCGAGTTGGGCAGCGAGAGCCTTGGCGGCTTGGAGTGCGGTGCGCGCGCTGAGGGCGGTGGGGATGTGCTGGCGGGCTGCGGCGCGGGCGGCCCGGTGGAAGGCTCCGGCGCGACGGACGGTCTGCTGGGAGTGCCGCAGCATGTCCGTGCAGGTGTCGGCGGTGAGGGCGCGCAGGGCGTGCCGGTGGCTGCTGGTCCAGGTGAAGCGGCGGCCGAGGGGTGGTGGCGGCGGTGGAAGCTCCCTGCGCGTACACGGCGGGAATCTGCTGGTCTGTGAGGTCGCGGACGGCGGCGTCCACCGCCCGTTGGAAGATCCGAATGGTGCCGACGAAGCGGGCGATGGCGCGGGCGAGGTCGGGTCGGCGGCGGTCGGCGATGGCGGCGAGGACTGCGGTTTGCGCGGCGGTGAGCTGCTGCCAGGCTTCGGTAAGTCGGTCGGCGGCTGTGGCGGCTGCGGTCCGGATACCCGGGTGGTGCTGGGCTCCGGGGTCGCTCATCGGATCCGCCGGGCGGGCCGGATGGGGACCGCTTCGATCTGGTGGGTGGTGTCGGTGCTAAGGGGGTGTCGTCCGGGCCAGTGGCGTCCTGGAGATCGGTGATCTGCCGTTCGAGGCCGCTGAAGCTGCCGGTGCGGTCCATGGTGACCACGCCGTCGACGACGAGGCGCAGCGGTTCGGCCAACACGGCCGCGACGCATTCGGCGAGGACTTCGAAGGCGACGTTGCGAGCGGTGAGGTCGTCGGTGTTGGTGGCGGGGCCGAGCTGGGCGAGGAGCCAGGCCAGGGCTGCGGGGTCCACGGAGCGGGTTCCGTTCATCAGGTGCGCCGCCGGACCGGACTCTGGGGGTTGGGTCCGGTCCGGCGGCAGGGGGCCACTCGGTGTCGGCGCGGGCCTTGCGGGCGCGTGCCGGCTTGGTGGCCGCGTCGTCGTCCTCGTCGTCTTCGCCCACCCGTCGTCGTTGGGTTCCGGCGCCGGCTCGGGCTGGAAGCTTCGCGTTGGGTGATCAGTGCGGCGAGCGCGGGCGGGTCCGGGGCCCCGGACCTGCACCGAGGTCCGGGGCCCCGGCCACCTCTTCGAGGCGTACGACCGCGCGCGGCCCCGTGGTGCTCAGGCCCTCGTGCCGCACCTGCTGCCGGGTTGCCCACGACGGGGCGGGTCACGGGCGACGGGCGGGACGCGGGCGACGGATGTCCGCACGGCGCGGACATCCGTCCGAGGAGGGGTGACCATGACCATCGGAATCACGACACCGATCCGGAACTCGTCGCCCACTCCGGCGAGTTCGGCTCCGATGCGCCGTTGTCCGCCGGTTCCACCGACCGCCCTGCCCCGGAGTGCCGGTCTTGGTACGGTCGTGGAACGACCGGGGACCACCGGTGCGGGCGAGGGAGCGGGCCATGCTGGAAGAGGCGCTGACCACGGTGGCGGCCGCGGGGGGCACGGCAGTGGTGCAGGCTGCCGGTACCGACGCCTGGGGTGCGCTGCGGCTGCGGGTGGCCCGGCTGTTCGGGCGTGCTGACGGCGGGCGGGAGCACGCGGAGCTGGAACAGCTGGACCGGACGGCCGAACTGCTGGCGACGGCCGGGCCCAGGGAGGCGGAGCTCGTACGGGAGAGCCAGGAGACCTCCTGGCGACACCGCTTCGAAGTCCTGCTGGAGAGCCTGGACGCCCGTGAACGCGAGGAGGTGGCGGCCGAGTTGCGACGGCTGAGTGCCGGGATGCCCGGCCGCGGCCCCGCGGAGGGCAGCACGGTGTCCGGCAACACATTCCGCGGCCCGACGGCCTTCCAGATCGGCGACGGGAACCAGCAGGACAACCACTTCGGTTCCGGGGCGTGACAGGACTGTCCACGCCGGAGCGGGTGACCGTGGCGGGCCGGTGCGCGCCACCGGTCCGCGGCCGCCCCGGCTTCCTGTGAGCGGCACGGGGCCGGAGCGCGACCGCCCCCGTCACCACGACGACCGGCCGCTCGTGTTCGAGGGACCGCTGGCCGTTCAGATCGGCGACCACGGGGTCCAGAACAACTACTTCACCGTCGCCTTCCCCGACCCGGTGGAGCTGGGCGCGCAGCGCCTGGGCCACGTGGTCCTGGCGCAGTGGCGCCAGGAGGCCTCCCTGCGGGAGCTCGCGGGGCCGGACCCGATTCCGGTGCGCTGGCGTGCGGCGACCGGCGCGGACCTCGCCGACCACGTCGGGCGGACCGGGCGGACCGACGGGGCGAGCGCGGCGGACCTCACCTCCTTCGCCCGCACATTCCTGCGTCCGGAGCGGCGCAGGCTGGTGGTCCTGGGAGAGCCGGGCAGCGGCAAGAGCAGCTTCGCCGTTCTGCTGGTGATCGAACTCCTGCAGCGGATGCGGGCGGGCGATCCGGTCCCGGTGCTGCTGCCGCTGGGCTCCTGGCGGCCGGCGGAGGAGCACCTGAGCGGCTGGCTGGAGCACCAGCTCCTGCGCGAGTATCCGTACCTGGACCGCGGAACGGTTCGTGAGCTGCTCACCCGCAACCGGATCCTTCCCGTGCTCGACGGGCTGGACGAGTTGCCCGCCGCCGAGCAGCCGAAGGCCCTGCGGGCACTCGACACCGCTCTGGCGGCAGGTACCCCGCTGATCCTGACGTGCCGAACGGCGGACTACCGGACAGCGGTGCGCCACGCGTCCGTGCTGCGGCAGGCCGCCGTGGTGGAGGCGGACCCGCTGACCGCCGAGGAAGCCGCGGAGTACCTGCTCGGGTCGGCCGCACCGCAGCAGCAGGAGCGGTGGCGACCGCTCGCGGACGCGCTGCGCGACGATCCGTCCTGTCCCGCGGCGGACGTACTGAGGGTCCCGCTCATGCTGTGGCTCTGCCGCACCGCCTACAGCCGTCCCGACCCGGACGGGCTCCCGGGGGACCTCGCCGACCGGGCCCGCTACCCCGACGCCGCAGCGGTGGAGAGCCATCTGCTGAACTCGCTGGTCCCGTCCGTGTACCCCGTAGGTCCCGAGCCGCCTCCCCAGCCCGGCCGCAGGGCGTCGCGGAAGGCGCCCTGGGAGGGCCGGGGGACCGACCCGCAGCGGGTGTCGCACTGGCTGGGCTTCCTCGCACGGCACCTGCAACAACGCGGCACGCCCGATCTCGCCTGGTGGGAACTGGGCACCGCGGTGCGCCTCGGGGCACGCACGGTCGTCACCGGGCTCGTCTGTGCCTTGGGCGTCGGCCTCGTCGTCGGCCCCGTGGACGGCACCTGGGCCGGCCTCGGCTACGGAGGTCCCGAACCCGGGCTGCGGCCCCGGCTGGTGGAGGGAATCGTCATCGGGGCCGCCGACGCCGTGATCAACGCCGCTCCCGCGGCCGTGGCCTTCGCGCTCGCGCACTGGATCGGCTTCGCGTTCAAGGGTGGAGCCTTCGAACCCTCCCGCTTCCGCCTCCGCCTCGGCCGTGGCGCGCGGCGTCCGGGCGCTAGGTCCGGTCGTGAGATCCTCGCCCGGGCCGGGCTCGGGATCGCCGGAGGACTGGCCGGCGGGCTCGGGATCGGCCTGGTCCAGGGAGTGGTCCGCAAGCTCCTCTCGGACGACCCGTACGCCCTCAGGGTCGGGTCGGTGGACGCGGTCGTCTACGGCGTCATGTTCGCGGCCGCGGGCGGGCTCGTCGGCGCCGTCATGGCCTGGTGCGAGGCGTCCGAATCGATCGAGACGGCCCCCGACCCCCGGGAGCTGCTGGCCCGCAGCCGCAGAACCGTGCTCCTGCAATGGCTCCTGTTCGCTCCACTGTTCGGCGCCGCGGTCGCGGTCGCGGGCCTGCCCGCTGTCGAGGTACTGAACGGGAACCTGTGGGGCGTCCGGCTCGGCTGGACCGTCCCGGACGGGCTCCGGTTCGGGCTCCTGACCGCCTTCGGGGCCGGGCTCGGTACGGCGCTGAGCCTGACCGCGTGGGGGCAGTGGACGCTGTTCGCGCGCCTGTGGCTCCCGCTGACCGGTCGGCTGCCGCGTGCCCCGATGGAGTTCCTGGAGGACGCCCACCGGCGGGGCGTACTGCGCAAGGCCGGCGCGATCTACCAGTTCCGCCATGCCCGGCTCCAAGAGCACTTCGCCCGGCCGAGGGTGCGGCAGGGTCGGGGGAACAAGCTCGACGGGCGGTGACCGGCGGACCCCGGCGGGTGCCCGGCGCGGTCCGCCGTGCTCCGGTCGCCTCCCCGGGCGACCCCGGGGAGGCGACCGTTGGGCTCATCCGGCGGCGAAGGCCCGTTCCAACCGGGGGACGTAGTCCACCAGGTCCTGGGCCCAGCAGCCGGCGTTGTGGTTCCCGTCGCACCGGGTCCCCCAACCGGCCCCGTTGCCGTAGCCCACGTAGTAGTACGGCAGGCCGAGGGCGTTCAGGCTGTCCCTGGCGTGTTTGTTCGCACCCTCGATCCAGAACTCCGGCGAGAGCGGATCGCCCGCCCCGCTACCGGTGTAGATCGAGATGCCGACACCCGCCAGCCGGCCCATGTGGGAGGCCGGATCGGCCTCGTTCCAGAGCCGGTCGAGGTTGAACACCGGGTACGGCGAGCCGAACAGGGCGTCGCTGGACACCGCGGGCGCGTAACTGCCGGTGCAGTCCCCGCCGGTGGACGAGGCAGACCCGCAGAACCCGCCGGGCGCGTTGGTCAGGGAAGCGACCACGGCCAGGCGCAGGCCCATCGAGGCCGCGGACAGGTCGAGCCCCCCGGACAGCGAGGCGACCTCGGTGAACAGCTCCGGGTGCCGCTGGGCGTACCGCATCGCGCCCAGACCGCCCATCGAGATGCCCGCCACCGCACGGCCCCGCTTGGCCGCGACGGTGCGCAGGTTGTCGTCGACGAACGGAATCACCTGCTCGAGGTGGAAGGTCTCCCACCTCTGCGCGCCCGCCGCCGTGTTCTGGTCACGCCAGTTCGCGTACCAGCCCCTCGCCCCACCGTCCGGGATCACCGTGATCATCGAGTTGGAGCTTCGCAGGGCCGGGTAGTTCTGATTGACGGGGCTGTCCGGTGAGCCGTGCAGGAAGTACAGCACCGGGTACCGGCGGGCCGGATCGTCGTAGTAGCCCGGCGGCAGGATGATCCTGATGGGATGCTGCTCGGCGACATCGGGTGTGGTCACCGTGACCGTGAAGTCGGTGGCGGTGCCGGTCGAGCCGACCTGGGTCAGACCGTGACCGTCCGTCAGAACGGGCGGTCCCGGCGTGGCCGCGAGCGCGCGCGGCGCGACCGGAAGCAGCAGTGCGGCGACGGCGAGGAGGACGGCCCAGGCCCGCAGGCCCCTGGCGTCGAGGATCGGACTCATCGGTATTCCTTCGGGATCGTCGATGTTCCTTCGGGATCGGGGAGGCCGACCGGCCCGGTCGCCGTTCTCCTGGCTGTCCGCCGGGCGGGGGCGGAACACGACGGCCCCGGTCCTGGACGGGCCGAGACGGTGCAGCCGATGTCGCCGCTCACCAGGTGACGGGCAGTGCGTGGAGGCCGTAGACCTCGTTGTTGACGCGGTAGGGCACCTCGTCGGCGGGGCACCCGAGCGCGAGACCGGGCAGCCGCCGAAGAAGCGCCGGCAACGCGATCCGCAGTTCGGCGCGGGCCAGTGGAGCGCCGAGGCAGTGGTGCGGACCGTGTCCGAAGGCCACATGCGAAACGGGCCTGCGCCCGATGTCGAAGAGGTCCATCCCGGCGCCGAGCGCCGGGTCGCGGTTCGCCACCGGAAGCTGGCAGACGACCTGGTCACCGGCCTTGATCGGAACGCCGCCGATCTCGGTGTCCCGGCACGCCGTGCGGGCCAGCGCCGTACTGGACACCGACAGGTACCGCAGCAGTTCCTCGACCGCGCCGTCGAGCACGGCATCACCCTCGGGAGCCTCGCGCAGCCGGTCGGCCTGCTCCGGGTGCGACAACAGGGCGAGCACACCCAGCCCGATCGTGTTGGACACCGTGACATGACCGGCCAGCAGCAGCAACTCGCAGACGCCGGCCAGTTCGGCGTCCGACACCGCGTCTCCGTGCTCCCGGACGAGCATGCCGATCATCCCGTCGTCCGGGCTGCGCCGCTTCGCCGCCACCAGCCCGGCCACGTACGCGCGCGACTCCCGCCCCGCCGCGATCCGCTCCTCCAGCGGGAGCCCCAGATCCAGCGTGACGCGGGACCAGCGGTGGAACGCCGCCCGGTCGGGGTCGGGCACGCCCAGCAGTGCGCAGATCACCCCGAGCGGCAGCGGCAGGGCGAAGGCGTCCATCAGGTCCGCGGCGGGGCCCCGCGTCTCCATGTCGTCGATCAGCGCGTGCACCATCGCGTCGATCATCGGGTCCAGCGCGCGGATCCGCTTCCCGGTGAACTCCGCTGTCAGGACGTGGCGCAGCCGCGTGTGCTCCGGCGGGTCCATGTTGAGGAGTTCGTCGGGCAGGATCGGAGCGCGCCGCGGGTCGTGCATGGCGAAGGTCTCCTGGTCGGCCAGTACGCGCCGCACGTCGGCGTGCCGGGTGACGAGCCAGTAGTCGCCGGTCCGGTGCAGCCAGAAGTCACGTACCCGCCGGACCGGCTCCCCCCGCTGGACCTCCCCCAACGCCGCGCCCGGGTCCAGCCCGTCGCGGCGGTAGAAGATCGAGACCGGCGGAACCTGCTGCACGTTCATGGAGCCTCCCCTGACCACCCGGACGTCGAGTTCCCGATACCCCGGTGACCGCGCCGCTGAGCGCTCCGGCCCCGGTGTCGTGCGGCGCGCAGGGGTGCGGAGGCGGCGGGCGCGCGCCCGCCTCCGATCCGGCGCCGCCCCCTTGCCGTCGCGCCCCGCCCGCGGTTCTCGATGCGCTCCGCGCGACCCTGCCGGTCCGCCCCGGCCCCCGGGTGTCAGCTACGGGCCGCGTGGATCGCGCGGACCTTGCGGGACTTGACGGTCTGCGGGTGGAACTGGCCCAGCACGCGGTGGCGGTCGGCCGCCACCGCCTCCAGCAGGCGTGCCGCCTCCCCGTGCTGCCCGGCCTCGCCCAGGTTGCAGGCGTGGTTGTGCCGGGCGGTGAGGGTGTGCGGGTGGTCGGGGCCGAGGACGCGCCCGCGGTCGGCCGCCACGGCCGCGAGCAGCCGCGCCGCCTCCTCCCGGTACCCGGCCTCGCCCAGGTAGTAGGCGTGGTTGTGGCGGCTGGTGAGGGTGTGCGGATGGTCCGGGCCCAGGGCCCGGTGCCGGTCCGCCGCCACCTGCTCCAGCAGTCGGGCCGCCTCCCGGTACTGCCCGGCCTCGCCCAGGTTGTAGGCCTGGTTGTTGCGTGCCCTGAGCGTGTCCGCGTGGGCCGCGCCCAGCAGGCGGGCCCGGCCGTCGGCCACCTGCGCCAGCAGGGCCGCCGCCTCGTTGTGCCGCCCCTCCAGGCTGAGGGAGTTGGCCAGTTCGTGGGTCGTCGTCAGTTCGGCGGCGGTGGGCAGCCGGACGGCCGTGGGCGGATGCGCGGGCGGCGGCGGGGCGAGCACGGTGGTCGGTACGGCCGCGACCACGGTCGGCCGGGCGACGGCTGCCCGCAGCGTCTCGGCCACGGCCACGGCGGATGCCGGGCGGGCCGACGGGTCCTTGGCCAGCAGGTGCAGGACGACGCGGTCGAGGCCGGCGGGCAGATCGGGCCGGTGGTGCCGGGGCGGCACCGGCTGCTCGTTCAGGTGGGCCTCCATCGCGGCGTACGGGTTGCCGCGGTGACCGAAGGGCGGTGTGCCGGTGAGGAGTTCGTACAGCACGCAGCCGAGGGAGTAGAGGTCGGCACGGCCGTCGACCCGCAGGCCCCGGGCCTGTTCCGGGGCCATGTACGCCGGGGTGCCGATACCGCTCCCGGTGGGCGTGAGCTGGGTGTGGCCGGCCATCAGGTAGGCGGCGATACCGAAGTCGAGGACGACGACGGCTTCCGTGCCGTCCGCGTGCCGGGTCAGGAAGAGGTTCCCGGGCTTGATGTCCCGGTGCGCGACGTCCACCGCGTGGGCGGCGGCCAGCGCGTGACAGATCTGCACGCCCCACTCCACGACCTGGACGGGGTCGGGACGTCGGCCCGAGCGCAGGGCCTCGGCAACGGATCGGCCGGTCAGCAGACTCATCACGACATAGGGCGTCGCCAGGCCGGCCTCCCGGTGGAGGCCGTAGTCGTGCACGCCGATGATGTTCGGATGCTGGAGCCGCGCGGTGATCCGGGCCTCCCGCTCGAACCGGGCCTGCGCCTCGTGGTCCTCCGCGCCGTCGACCTGGGGCAGCAGGACCTTGACGGCGACGTCCCGTTGCAGCCGGGTGTCCACGGCGCTCCAGACCGCGCCCATCCCACCCGCACCGATGCAACGGTCCATCCGGTAACGCTCGTTGATCATCGCGCCCTGCCGCATCCGCTCCCCCACCCCGAGTCCCGTCCGGCACACCGTAGTGTGCGCGGACGGCCCCGCGCACACCCCCTCCGGGATGCCCGGTCGGGCGGTCGAGCGGTCAGGCGGTCAGACGGTCAGGCGGTCGAGCGGTCGGGCAGTCGGGCCGCTCGGGAACCGGGTCAGCCGGCGGGGAGCGGTACCGCGCCCGCGGGCTCCCACCGGCGGAGCCGGCGGACGTCCGCCACCGCCTCGCGGACGTCCGGGTGCGGGTCGTCGGCGAGGGCGGCGAGCAGTTCGGCGGTACCGGGCGTGCGCCAGTCGCGGACCGCCCACGCCAGGTACTCCCGGACGCCGGGATCGGGGTGGGCGGCGAGGTGGGCGAGTTCGGCGAGCGGGCCCCGCGGGCGCCGCAGCACGCCGAACCAGTCGAGGGCCGCCCGCAGTTCGGCGGGATCGCCCTGGTCCCCGGCGGCCGCGATCCGGGCGAGCAGCACGGGGGTCGGCGGCGGCGGGCCGTCCAGCGCGTGCGGGAGCCGCTCGCGCAGCCGGCGCGCCCCGTAGCCGCCGCGGTCCCGGCACCCGTAGCAGGTGCAGGGCCGGGTGCCGTGCGCGTCGGGCCGGTACCGCCAGCCCACCACCTGCGGCGCGGCGCGGACCCGGTGCACCTCCCCCGCTCCGATCGCCCGGGGCACGAACACCTCCCACCCGCGAGGGTCGTCGAGCGCCGCGATCCGCCGGACCGCCTCCGCCGCGGGGACCTCGGCCTGGGCCCTCTGCCGCCGGTCGCCGTAGGGCCCGACCAGCACCGGCTGGGCGTCGTCCAGCCGGACGTGCACCGCCACCCGCCCGCCCCGCCGGTCGAACCGGCCGAGCTCGCGCATCCACTGGTGGGTGAGCGTGTAGGACGGCAGCACCGGGAAGACGTAGACCCCGCGTGCACCGCCCTGGCCGTGACTGGCCGCGCGGAGCCCGGCCCGCCGGATGCGCGGCGCGTTCGCCGCCGCCGTCAGGTGCACAAACATCGCCATGGATCGGCATGTTAGGTGATCGGCTCCGCGGAGTCCGGGGAATTTCCGGCCACCGCTCCGGCACCCGATCCGACCCCACCCCGACCCGGCCCGGCCCCCGACCCTCGACCCCCGACCCCCGGAGCGGAGAGGCTCAGCGGTGGTTCAGCAGGCCCTCCGCCAACGGGCCGAACAACACGCCCCAGTTGCCGGGCAGATGACGCACCGCCGCGGTGAGGTGGAAGCGCACGACCGTCCACTCGTCGGGTCGCGCCCGCGTCCCGTGCTCGCGGACGGCCTCGAGGCAGTGGTCGACGAACTCCGTGTCCTCCTCGTCGAACCCGAGCCGCTCGTACGCCTGCCGCACCTCCGGCGCCTCCTCGAACCACTCCTCCCAGCCGGTGGCCGCCCCCAGCAGGTAGAGCAGGTGGCTCCCGGCCACCGGCAGCACGGCGCGCAGGTCCGCGAGGACGACGGTCCGGTCCGCGTCGTCACCGGCGATCGCCGAGCCGTCGACCGCCAGGGCGACCAGGCCGTCCCAGTGGGCGGTGTCGTGCCGGCCGGTGGTCTGGCGCATGTACGCGCTCGCGAAGGCGGACATCGCGCCCGGATCGTCGATCAGCGGCGAGAGCACCAGGTCGCTCGTGAAGTCGAAGCCGAAGTAGTACCGCCGTCCGTCGACGGTGAGCGACTCCACGCCGCCGACGTGACCGACCCGATCGGGCAGCGAGGGGAAGCGCTTCAGGATGTCCTGTTCCATGCCGCGGACGATAGCCCTGCCCACCGACACCCGCCCGGGCCGGTGCCCCCGTCGGGCCGCACGGGCACCGCGGAGCCCGCGGGGATGTCGGGCCCCTCCCCTACCGTCCTGCCCATGACTTCGACGACGACGAACCCACCGTCCGACGGCTCCGTGCTGACCCACCCGGACACCGGCGGCCACCCCGCCCTCGACGGCGCCCCGATCGCACGCGTCACCGGCCCGCTGCGCGCCTGTCTGGTCGAACTGGCCACCCACCTCGACCCGCCCGGCGCGGCGGCCGACCCGGACGGCGCGGCGTGCGACGCCCTGCGGCTGCTGGCCGCGGCCGCCCACGACACCGCCGAGGCGGGCGAGCAACGCGGCCTGCTCTTCGTCACACCGCCCGTCGCCCAGCTGGGGCGCCGTCCGGTGTGGCTCTGGCGGGGCGAGGACGGGACGATCACCGCCGGCTTCCCGACCGACTACCGCTGACGGCCCGGGGCCCGGCTGCCCCCCGGGCCGAGCGGGTGCTGACGGCGCGGCGGCCGCCCCGGGTGAGGGCGGCCGCCGGTCACCGGCTGCCGGTCAAAGGCTGCCGGTCGCCGGCTGCCGATCACAGGCCGCCGGGTACGGGCCGCCGGGTACGGGCCGTCAGACGCGGTTGGCCAGCGGTACGGTCGTCCGCTTCATCCAGGTGCCGGTCGCGAAGTCACGTGCCGAGATGACGACACGGTCCCGGTACACCTCCACCTGGAGGCCCTGGTTGAAGCGGCCGGGGACGGTCGACTCGCCGCCCTGTCCATTGTCGACGAAACCGGTCTGCACGGCGCCGGTGTTGACCACCGAGAAGCCGTCGAGGTTGGCGGTGCCGGGCACCACGCGGCGCACGTACCAGTCGGACAGGCCGAGGTCCCAGTGCGTGTGGCCGCTGAAGAGGAACACGTCGCGGTGCCGCCCCAGGATGCCGAGGAGCCGGTCGGCCTGGAGGTAGTCGCTCAGGTAGATCTTGCTGCGGGTGCCGGAGACGGTGTTGGGCAGCGGGTGGTGGGTGATCACCATGACCGGCTTGCGCCGCCGCGCCCAGTACTGCAGGCGGTCCTCCAGCCACTGGAACTGCGCCTCGCTGATCCACACCTCGTCCCACAGCGAGCTGTCGTGGTACCTCATGTAGCGCTCGGTGCCGAGGGTCAGCACCGGGATGCCGCCGAAGGACGTCTCCGCGTAGACCGCGGACCGCCGGGCGAAGCGGTAGAAGCTGCGGAACAGGGAGTCCTCGGTGGTGCCGTTGGGCCAGGTGCTCTGGGCGAGCGTGTTCGGGTCGGACCACTTCGGCACGTAGAACTCGTGGTTGCCGATCGCCCAGGCCACCTCGCGCGGCTTCGGGCCCTGGTCCAGCACCTTCTGGACCTCGGCGTACTCGAAGTCGTAACCGCGCGGCGTGATGTCGCCGGCGACGGCCAGGCCCGAGGAGCGCGGGTTGGTGGACCTGATGTCCCGCAGGGCCTGGGCGAAGTCACCGAGGTCGCCCTGGATGTCGCTGATGACGTTGAAGGTGGTGACGAGCCCGCCACCGTCCTGGGCCGGCGCGGCCTCCGCGGTGCCCTGGGCGAGCCCTCCGAGCACCAGCGCTCCGGCGGTCGCACCGAGCAGGGATCTGCGTTCCATGGTCGTTCCCTTCGACTTTCGCACGGGGCGGGGGGAGTTCACCGCCGCACGATCGGACCAGACCCGTTATCAGTATGCGATCAAGTGGGCGACCAGATGAACGTGCGTCGACGACCTACCCACCTCGCCCCGACGCCCGACACCCTCCCCCGGCGCCCGACACCCTCCCCCCCCCCCCGGCGGGGCGGCCGGACGGCGGCCAGTAGGTTGGGCGGCGTCAGCCGACCCCTGGAGAACCATGGCCGCCACCAAGCCCCGTGTCCTGTACGTCACCGACCTCGCCTACCCCGCCAGTGGACGCCGGTACTGCGACGAGGACATCGCGCTCTCCGCCCGGCTGCGCGCGGACTTCGACATCGCCCTGTGCCACCCCCTGGACGCGGCCGCCCTGATGGACGCCTTCGACCTGGTCCTGGTCCGCAACAGCGGCCCGGTGCTGCACTACCAGGCCCAGTACGACGCCTTCCGGGCCGCGGCGCTCCGCTCGGGCACCCGCGTCCACAACCAGCTGCGCGGCAGGGCCGACATGGCGGGCAAGCGGTACCTGCTGGCACTCTCGGCCGCCGGCCACCCCGTCATCCCCACCGTCGACCGGGCCGAGGACCTCCCCCGGCTGCCCGTGGTCCCCGAGTACGTGGTCAAGCCCGAGCTGGGCGCGGACTCCATCGGCCTGGCGTTCGTGCCCCGCGAGGAGCTCGCCGGCATCGCGTTCGGCGGCGTCCTGGTCCAGCCGCGGATCCCCTTCACCTACGAGGTCTCGTTCTACTTCGTCGACCGCGCCTTCCAGTACGCCCTGTACGCCCCGGACCCCGCCCGGCGCTGGGAGCTGGAGCGTTACCGGCCCACCCCCGCCGACCTCGCGTTCGCCCGCCGCTTCGTCGACTGGAACGACATCGACCACGGCATCCAGCGCGTCGACGCCTGCCGCACCCCCGAGGGCGATCTGCTGCTGGTCGAACTGGAGGACCTCAACCCCTACCTGTCCCTGGACCTCCTGGACGACACCACCCGCGACACCTTCGTCACCGCCCTCACGGCCTCCCTGCACGCCCTCCTGGCCACCGACCGGCCCTGACCGCCCCGACGGTGCCCCGGCCTCCCGGCCCGGGCCTCCCCGACCGTGCCCCGACCTCCCGGTCCGGGCCGTCGGGCGGTTCCCGGCGGCCCGGACGCGGGGAGCGTCGCTCGCCGTGCCGGTGCCCGGTCAGCCATCGGCCGGGATTCCCACGTTGTCGTCGCCGAACGGCACTCCCACCTTCCACCGGGTGCCGCTGAACGGCGGTTCCGTGCTCGGCGCCAGGCCGACACTGCCGTCGCCGGTGCGGCCGTCCAGGAACCGGTTGCCCTCGATCTCGCCGAGGCACTTGAAGGTGGTCGAGCCGTCGCTCAGCCTGGCGGCGAGCCATCTGGTGCCGCTGAACGGCGGATTGGTGTTGGGCGCCAGGCCGACCGTGCCGTCGGCCGTGCGGCCGTCCAGGAACCGGTTGCCGGGTACGTCGCCCTCGCAGAAGAGCGTGACGACGCCCTCCGGACCGCCGTTCATCTTCCAGCGGGTCCCGCTGAACGGTTCACCGGGGTGCGGTGCGAGACCGACCGTGCCGTCGCCGGTCCGCCCGTCCAACAGGCGCGGACCTGCGACATCTCCGAGACAGGTGATGAGGACTTCCATGACCGACTCCTCCCTTCGCGACCACGTGGTGGTCATCGATGCCGAGGGGGCTGGGCCGAACCTGTCCGAAGAGGGGCGGAACACCCCTGTTGCCAATGTGCGCCCACCCGTTGAGGTAAGTCAAACATGTATACGTACCGTATTTCCGGTGACTGCCAGTCACTCCCCGGGCGGGATCGGCGGGACCGACCGTCGTCCGCCGGATGCGATGCGTGATCAGGGACGCGCCGGGCGGGAGCCCGTTCCGAGCGGGGTGCGGTGACGGGCACCGGGGAACACGTCCGGTCCACCCCGGCCGCACCGACCGCACCGACCGGGGGTTCGGGAAACCGAACCCCCGGTTCGGGGGGCCGCACGATCGATCGGCACGGCCCCCGCCGCCGAGGATGGCGGTATGAACGGAACGACACAGACCACCGGTACCGAGGCCGCCGCGAGGGCGGACGGGGTGTACCGCGAGTACGGACGCGGCGCCGCCGCGGTGCGGGCCCTGCGCGGGGTGTCCGTGGCCTTCGCGCCGGGCACGTTCACCGCGGTGATGGGGCCGTCCGGGTCCGGCAAGACCACCCTGCTGCACTGCCTGGCCGGGATGGACCGGCCCACCCGGGGCACGGTCCGGTGGGGCAGCACCGAGGTGTCGGGGCTGCCCGAGCGGCGGTTGGCGGAGCTGCGCCGCAGCCGGGTCGGGTTCGTGTTCCAGGCCTTCAATCTGATGCCGGCGATGACGGTCGCCCAGAACGTCGAACTGCCGGGGCGGCTCGCCGGACGGCGGCCCGACCGGGGCCGGGTGCTGGAGGCACTGGCCCGGGTCGGCCTGGCCGGGCGGGAGGGGCACCGGCCCGGGCAGCTGTCCGGCGGTCAGCAGCAGCGGGTGGCGATCGCCCGGGCCCTGGTGTCCGGACCCGAGGTGCTGTTCGCCGACGAGCCGACCGGCGCGCTGGACCGGTCCACCGGGCACGAGGTGCTGGCCCTGCTGCGGTCCGGGGTGGACCGGGACGGCCGGACCTGCGTCATGGTGACCCACGATCCGGTGGCCGCCGGGTACGCGGACCGGGTGCTGCTGCTCGCCGACGGCCTGGTGGTCGACGAGCTCGAGCGCCCCACCGCCGCCCGGGTCGCCGACCGCCTGAGCCGGCTGGGCGGGTGAGCGCGATGTTCTCCCTCGTTCTCGGACAGCTGCGCGCGCGTCCGGCCGCTTTCGCCGGAACGGCCGCCGCCATGCTGCTCGCCGTCGCCGCGATCACCCTGTTCGGCTCCCTGGCCGCCGCCGAACTCGCCACCCCCGCGGCCGCCCGGAAAGCGGTCGCCGGACCCGGTCCGATGATGATCGCCGGCGCGTTCGGCGAGATCGCCGTCCTGGTCGCGTTCTTCGTCGTGGTCAATGCGCTGGGCTTCGCGCTCCGGCAGCAGCACCGGGAACTGGCCCTGCTGTGCACCGTCGCGGCGACGCCCCGGCAGACCCGGCGGCTGGTGCGCGGCCAGGTCCTCGTCACCACCCTGCTGATGACCGTGCCGGGCTGGGCGCTCGGCGCCCTGGCGGCCCGATGGTTCCTCGCGGCGCTCCAGCGCCGCGGAATGGCGGCGCCGGCCGTCCGGGTGCCGGGCACGCCGGTGCCGATGCTGGTCGCCCTCGGCGTGGTGCTGCTCGTCGGACTGGCGGCCGCCGCGGTCGCGGCCCGGCGGATCTCCCGCATCGCACCCGCGGCGGCACTGACCGCGAGCTCGACCGAGCACGCCCGGACCGGTGCGCTGCGGCTGCTCGCCGGGGCCGGCGTGCTGGTGGGCGGTGTCCTGCTGCTGCGGCTGTCGGCGTCCCGGCCCGCCGACCAGGTGGACAAGGCGGGGCAGGCCGCGCTGCTCGCCTCGCTGGTGCTGCTGGTCGCGGTCGCCCTGGCGGGGCCGTTCGCGGCGCGGCTCCTCGCGGCCGTCCTGGGCGGGCCGCTGCGGCTGCTGGCGCCCGGAACGGGCTGGCTGGCCGACGCCAACCTGCGCGGCTACGCCCGGCGACTGTCGTCCGCGGTGGTGCCGGTGGCCCTGCTGGTGGGACTGTCGGGCACCATGTCGATCATGACATTCACCGCCGGGCGCGCCGCGGCGGCGGCAGGGGGCACCGCCTCCTCCGCCGGTTCCGTGACCTCCGCCACCGACATCTGGCTGCGGCAGGCCGAGCTGGGGATGCTGGTCTGCTTCGCCACGGTCTCCGTCGTCAACACCCTGGTCGCCGTGACGGCCGACCGGCGCCGGGAGTTCGCCCTGCTGCGGCTGGTCGGCGCCACCCGGCCGCAGCTGCTGCGGATGCTCTCGGCGGAGGCGGTGCTGACCACCGCGGTCGGCGTCCTGCTCGGCGCGGCGGTCGCGGGCGCCGCGGCCTCGGCGTTCAGCGCCGCGGTGACGGGTTCGGCGGTGCCGCCGGTTCCCGTGGCGACCTGCGGGTGGATCGTGGCGGGCGCGGCGGCACTGGTCCTGCCGGGCATCCTGGTCACCGGCCGCTGGGCGGTCGGCGGACCGGCGGCGGAGCTGGTGGGCGGCGGCCGTGACTGAACCCGCCGACCGCAGGACGGACCGCACGACCGACCGCCGCGTCGACCGCACGACCGACCGACCTGCCGGGGGCGCGGGCCGGGGCGCCGGCCGGACGGTCGCACCCGGGTGGCGGCGCCACCTCGCCGTCCGGGGCGGGGACTGGGCCTTCGCGGTCCTCGGGCTGCCGGTCGCGCTGCTCGGCGGGCTCTGCGCGATCGCGCTCCTGTACGCGGGGGTCCTGCTCTCGCTGACGGTGGTCGGCCTGCCGTTCGTCGTCCTCGCGCTGCTCGGGGTACGCCGGCTCGGCGCACCCCAGCGGTGGCTGGTGGACCGGCTGCTCGGCGAACGGATCGAGCCGCCGGCCCCGCTCCCCCGCCCGGCGGGGGCACTGGCCCGGGGCCGGGTGGTGCTCACCGATCCGGTCGCCTGGCGGGTGCTGCTCCACCTCGTGCTGCGCCTGCCGCTGGGTGTGCTGGGATTCGCGGCCGCCGTGCTGCTCCCGCTCGGCAGCGGATGGCTCCTCGGCTTCCCGCTCTGGGCCCGGCTGCTGGAACCCGGGCCCCGGGCGGCCGGCTGGCCGGAGTTCGTCGCCGTGCCCCTGGGTCTGGTGCTGCTGGCCTCGGCGCCGGGCGCGGTCCGGGCGCTGAGCGGGGTGAACCGGCGGCTGGCCCGGGTCCTGCTCGGCCCGGTCCGGGAGCAGCAGCGCGTACGGCAGTTGGAGAACGCCCGCACCGGGCTGATCGCGGCCAACACCGACCGGCTCCGCGGGCTGGAGCGCGACCTGCACGACGGCACGCAGGCGCGACTGGTCGCGCTGGCGATCACGCTCGCACTCGCCGAGGACGCGCTCGGCCCGGTCGGACCGCCCACACCGGACCGGGCCCCCGGGCCAGGCCCCGACCCTGCCCCCGGCGCCGGCGCGGCCGCGGACACCGCCCGGCTGCGCGCCCTCGTCACCCGGGCCCGTACGCAGACGGACGACACCATCGCCGAACTCCGGCTGCTCACCCGGGGCATCCACCCGGTGACGCCGGAGGGCGGCCTCGGCGAGGCCCTGCCCGGCCTCACCGCGACCTGCCCGGTACCGGTCGACATCCGCCTGGACCTGCGTCAGCGGCCGGAGCCGGCCATCGAGCAGGCGGTCTACTACTGTGCCGCCGAACTGCTCACCAACATCGCCAAGCACAGCGGGGCCCGCTCGGCCGAACTCGCGGTGCGCGCGGCCGAGGGCCGGGTCCGGCTGCTGGTGCGCGACGACGGCCAGGGCGGGGCGGCGCCCGGCGGCGGGGCCGGGAGCAGGAACGGCAACGGCGGCGGGAGCGGCCTGGCCGGTCTGGCCGAGCGGCTGGCGGCGGTGGACGGGGTGCTGCGGGTGGACAGCCCGCCCGGCGGACCCACCACGGTCACGGCCGACCTCCCGGCGGCCCTGTGAGCCGTCGTCACCCCCTCCCGGCGGTGGTGAGCCGTCGTCACCGCTCCTGGTCGGCCAGGTACGCGAGGACGGCCTTCACCCGCCGGTTGTCGACGTCCGTGGCGGGCAGGTCGAACTTGGTGAAGACGGCGGCCACGTGCTTCTCCACCGCCCGGTCCGACACCACCAGCAGCGTGGCGATCGAGCGGTTGGAGTGGCCCTGCGCCATCAGCTCCAGCACCTCGCGCTCGCGCGGTGTGAGGGTGTCCACCAGGCGCCGCCGGGTGCCGCGCATCAGCCCGGTGACCACCTCCGGGTCGAGCGCCGTGCCGCCGTCGGCGACCCGGTGCAGCGCGTCCATGAACTCCGAGGTCCGGGCGACGCGTTCCTTCAGCAGGTAGCCCGTTCCCGCGGCACCGCCGGCCAGCAGCCGGGCCGCCCAGACCGTCTCGATGTGCTGCGAGAACACCAGGATGCCCGTCCCCGGGTGGCTCGCCCGGATCTCGACGGCGGCCCGGATCCCCTCGTCGGTGTGGGTGGGGGGCATCCGGATGTCCACCACGGCGACGTCCGGCCGGTGCTCGGCCACCGCGGCGAGCAGTTCGGGCGCCGTCCCGGCGGTGGCCACCACCTCGCACCCCCGCGCGCCGAGCAGCTCGACCATGCCCTCCCGGAGGATGACGGAGTCCTCGGCCAGTACCACGCGCAACCGCTTGTCGATCATGACGCCATTATCGCGTCCGCGAAGTCCCGACGGACGGACGCGGAAGACCCCGACGGACGGGCACGGGAGTCCCCGGCGGACGGGCACGGGAGTCCCCGGCGGACGGGCACGGGCGTCCTCGACGAAACGGGCACGGGAGTCCGAGGTGCGCGGGTGCGGAAGTCCGCAGCTGGGCGGACGCCGGCGTCCCGGTGGACGGGCCGGTCCGCGTCCGGTGGGGTTCGGGATACTGCCGGGATGACAAACGAACTGACGGCCCGGCCGGAGACGGCGCCGGCCGGGGACGGGGAGCGTCGGACGCTGCGGCGTGATGTGTCGGGGCCGGCGCTGCTGGCGGGCCTGGTGTGCGTCGCGGTGTCGTTCTCCGGTCCCCTGGTGGTGGTGCTCGCGGCGGCAGCCGCCGGGCGGCTGGACACGGCGCAGACGGCCTCCTGGATCTGGGCGGTGGCGATCGGCAGCGGGGTGAGCGGCTTCGCGCTGAGCTGGTGGACGCGGACGCCGGTGGTCACCGCCTGGTCGACGCCCGGGGCCGCGCTGCTGGTGACCAGCCTGGGCGACTACCCGTACCGGGAGGCCATCGGGGCGTTCCTGGTGAGCGCGGTGACGGTGACGCTGTTCGGGGTGACCGGGTGGTTCGGGCGGCTGATCGCCGCCGTGCCGGTGGGGATCGTGAACGCCATGCTGGCGGGCATCCTGTTCTCCTTCGGCGCCGGGATCTTCGGTGCCGTGCACAGCGCGCCGACGCTGGTGGTCGGCGCCTTCGCGGCGTTCCTGGTGGCCAAGCGGTTCGCGCCCCGGTACGCGGTGCCGGTGGCACTGCTGGCCGGCGGAGTGCTGGCGGCGCTGACGGTCGGGCTGCCGCTGCGCCCGGGCTCGGGCGGGCCGACGGTGCCGGTGCTGACGGCGCCGGCGTTCTCCTGGTCGGCCGTGGTGGGTCTGGCGCTGCCGCTGACGATCGTGGCCCTGGCCTCGCAGAACGCGCCGGGCCTCGGGGTGATGCGGGCCTTCGGCTACCGGGCGGACGACCGGCTGCTGATCGGTTCGACCGGCGCGATATCGGTGCTGATGGCACCGTTCGGCTCGCCGGGGGTCAATCTGGCCGCGATCACGGCGGCGATCTGCTCGGGTCCGGAGGCGCACCCGGATCCGCGTCGCCGCTATGTGGCGGGGATGTCGTCGGGCGCGCTGTACGTGCTCGTGGGCAGTTTCGGCGGGGTGCTGGTGAGCCTGTTCACCGGGCTGCCGAAGGAACTGATCGCGGTGATCGCCGGGGTCGCGCTGCTGGCCTCGCTCCAGGGCAGTCTGGCGGCGGCGGTGGCGGAGGAGCGCGGACGGGACGCGGCGATGGTGACCTTCCTGGCGAGCGCCTCGGGGATGAGCCTGTTCGGCATCGGCTCGGCGTTCTGGGGGCTGTTGTTCGGGCTCGGGACCCATCTGGTCCTGGACGCGGGGCGGGGCGGCGGGCAGCGGTAGGGGCAGCGGAAGGAACGGGTTGCACGACGCGGGCCGGAGCGCGCGACGCGGGAGGGGCGTGCACGAATCGTCCCGCTCCCCGGAAGACGCCCGGGCCGCGACCCGGGCGCGGCCCGACCGCGAGGCCGCAGCCGTCCGCGAAGGTCCCGCCCGGCCCGCTACGACCGGGCCGGACCGATCGAAACCGGCGCGCGAGAGCACGGGAACCGTCCGTGCGCGACACCGGGCGCCACCCTTCCGGCCTTGGCAGGGATCACCGCGACGGCGGACGCTCTGTGCACAGCCGATCATCGGCTGATCCCACTCACCAGCCCCGGGAGGGCACCCATGTCGTTCTCGCGCACCCGCATCGCCGCCGTCGCCCTGCTCGTCGCCGGCGCCACCGCGCTGGCCGTCCCGGCCCAGGCCGCCGGCGGCAACCGGGCGCTCAGCCGGTTCGACGACGGCAGCTTCGAGACGCCCAAGGCCCCCGTCAACTCCTTCACCCCGCTGACCGCCGGTCAGACCATCGGCCCGTGGCGCGTCGCGAGCGGGAGCGTCGACCTGATCGGCGCGGGCTTCTGGCAGGCCGCCGAGGGCGACCAGTCGGTGGACCTCAACGGAAACAGCGCCGGCACCGTCACCCAGAGCTTCACCACCGTGCCGGGCGCCACCTACTCGGTCACCTACTCGCTGGCCGGCAACCCGGCGGGCGCGCCGGCCCTGAAGACCGGCCGGGCGCTGATCGACGGCCAGAACTTCCAGGACTTCTCCTTCGACGTCACCGGCAAGACGTTCACCGCCATGGGCTACGTGGGCCGCCAGTTCACCTTCGTCGCCCAGGGCGCGTCGACCACCCTGGGCTTCACCAGCACCATCGGCGGGTCGTACGGGCCGGTCGTCGACGACGTGCAGGTGAAGGAGTGCAAGCCCTGTTGCGGCTGACCGGGGCACCCCGCGAACAGGGGGCCCGGCGGTGCGGCCGCACCGCCGGGCCCCCGCGCATCAGCGGGTACAGCTGATCGCGGCATTCGCCCCGTAGTAGCCGGGGGCGAGCCGGTAGGACTCGGCGAACAGCAGCACGCACTGCTCGTTGAGGAAGCCGCTGAGCAGCGCACCGTGGCGGGCCTGCGTCTCGGCCTCGCGCTTCGCCTTCTTGGGGCTGTTCTCGTAGGCGGAGCCCGTGAACCGCTGCGTCTCCTGCGCGACGGCGGCGGTGCGGGTGGCGGTGTCGGCGGTGGCGTGGGCGGCGGTCGGCACGAGCGCCGCCAGACCCGCGAGAGCCAGAGCGGCCCCGCCCCGGACGAACATCGACGTCATCTCTGTGGTCCCACTTTCCTTCTCGGTGGACATCGGGGTGGGTCAGGGTCGGGTCGGCGCGGGTCAGCGCTGGCAGAAGACCTCGGCGACGGCGGTGAACCAGCCGCTGCCGGTCGCCCGGACGTCGGAGGCGCGCAGGTAGCACTGGCTCCGCTGCCAGCCGGCCCGCTGGGCGTTCGCGAAGGCCACGTTGGCCGCGCTGGTGATCGCCGAGGACTGCGTGCCGCCGGTCCCGCTGCCGGTGAACGTCGCCATCTCGGTCGCGGCGATCGCGGACACCCCGGCGGGGGCCGCAGGGGAGGCCTCGGCGGCGGCGACACCGCCGAGCAGGCAGGCCGAGGCCGCGACCGCGACGACGGTGGCGCGCAGACGGAGCGAGGAAGAACGGCTCATGGGAACTCCTCCAGAACGGGATCCGATGGTCACGGCACTGACCCCGCGCCCCGGACGAGCGCCGGGGCGGGGTCGGCAACATCAGTCTCCGTGTACGGAGTTCGGCCGGACAAAGGCCTTCGAGCACCGTCGAATACGGACTCCGGACGCCCTGCCGGGCAGCGCCCTCAGGGGGCGCTGAACAGCCCGGGGAAGGAGGAGGCCAGCCACGGCCGACGGCCCCAGGCCAGCACCTTGCCCCGGCGGAGCGCGTCGGTGGCGGTGAAACGGCCCAGCGCGATCAGGAGGAACGCGACCGGTTCGGTGAGGACGGTGCAGTCCGGACGGCGCGGCGGCTCCTGGCTCACCACGGCCGCACCGTCCGTGAAGGTCACCGCGAAGCCGTCCAGACCCCGCACCCGCAGGCGGTAGCAGGCGCTGTGGCCGGCCGCCGCGCGGGCGTCCACCACCAGCGGCATGGCCGTCCGCAGGAAGGGCATCGTCAGCCCGACCCGCCGCCGGTCGATCGGGTGCGGCCGCCCGAGCGCGACGGCGATGTCGTAGAGGTGGCCCAGCATGTGGGTCAGCAGGTAGGCACCGAGGGTGTCCAGGTCCATGCGGCCCAGCGGTGTCAGGACCGCCTCCCCGCCGTCGCGGTGGCCGGCCGCCGCGGTGAACCGCCGGGCCTGCCGGGCGATCTCCGCGCCGAGCACGGTCGGGTCCCGCTCCGGACGTGCGGCCAGCGAGGCCTCGTTGGCCGCCGCCAGCGAGCCGGGGGTGCCGTCCCCGTAGGGCCGGTCCGCGCCGGCCGCGAGTTCCGCCATCAGCTCGTTGGCCATCGCCAGGTGCGCGGCCGCCTCGGCGACCGTCCACCGCGCACCGGGGATCGGGGTGGCGCCGCGGCAGTCGGCGAGCAGGGCGACGGCCGCGTCACCGACCTCGGTGACCGCGTCGAACAGCGCGCCGCGCTCGGCGCCGGGCCCCTGCGCGGGGAGCTGAGAAGTCATGGGGGAGAACACTGGCGCACTCCCCTGCCCGTGTCCAGACCCGCGCCGCAGGGCGGCTCCCTGCCCGTGTCCGGACCGGCGCCGCACGGCACTCCACTCCCCGTGTCCGGACCCGCGCCGCAGGGCGCGCTGCCCGGCCCGGCTCAGGGCAGGGCGAGGCGCAGCCGCTCACTGACGGCGTGCATGGTCCGCTCGTCGAGCCGCTTCTCCTGCACCTCGACGTCGTAGAGGCCGGGGCGGATCGTGGTCACGAAGTCGGCCAGCACGTGCCCGGCGACGCCGTCCACCGCGCACCCCTGGTGCTCACCGATGGACACGGCGGTGGGCCACTCGTCGGAGCCGGTGCCGATCTGCGCGACGACGACGGTGTCCAGGACGGCGTTGCGGGCGTCGTTGGAGATCACCACCCACATCCCGCCCATGCCGTCGCGCCCGACGACGATCACGTCCCCGCGTCGCAGGGAGGTCACAGGTCCCCCTCCATGGCGCTGACGGCGAAGTAGGTGGCCCGGTCGGCGAGCGCCGTCTCCTCGGAACGCCCGAGCCTGCGGCTCATGTCCCGGTAGCCCGCCTCCAGGGTGACGGCCAGCGCCCGGTCGAGGGCGGCGGTGTGGACGAAGCGCTTGACCGGGAGTCCGGCGGCCGCCGCGGCCCGACGGATCCGGGTCAGCTCGGCCTCCGTGAAGGAGACGTTCAAGGCTGGCATGACCATGAAGGTACCGGCATCCGGTACCGGAGGCCAGGTACCGACGGGACCCGCGCCGGGGCTTCCGGGTGTCAAGACGCGGCGCCCGGCCCCCGACCCCGCCCGCGCCGGACATACCCGCCGCACGGGCCCCCTTGACAGCCCCGACAGCGGCCGGCGCCTGCTCTCCTGGTCGGCGGCACCACGGCCAGGCGCGTTCCTCACATCCGACAGGAGAACAGCCATGCCCATCCCCTACGCCCGCAAGGCCCTGACCGCTCTCGCGGCCGGCGCGGCCCTCGTCGGCACCACCCTCACCGCCGCCGGACCGGCCTCCGCCGCCACCGGGCGGGCCGACTACCAGGTCGCCTGTGCGAGCAGCAAGTACCACTGGTGCGACGCGGTGAGCACCAGTGAGGCGTACGCGCAGATGAACGTCTACTGGGGCAGCGACGGCCACGAGTACATCGACGCGTTCCTCAACACCTTCCACCAGGGCCAGAACCTGTGGATCCTGACCTGGAACGGGAGCGGCTGGGACTGGGCCGGTGTCCCCGCCACCATCGACGAGCACAACGGGCAGTGGGGCGCCCTCGACCTCGGACGCTCCGACGCCGGCAAGACGATCAAGCTCGCCATCTACAACTGGAGCACCGGCGGCTACGCGTACACCAACTCGCACTGACGGCAGCGGCTCCCGGAGCCCCCGCGCCCGCCGGGGCGGGGGCTCCACCGCGTCAGGCCCCCGGCCGGCCGGGGGTGCCCGTCGGGCGGCGGTCGAGCACCCGCAGGCGCAGCCGGTGCGGCCGCAGGACGGTGGTCAGGCGCACCGGGCGGTCGTCGGTGCGTCGGCGGCCGGACAGCGCGACGGGGCGTCGGCGTGCCAGCAGGGTGGCCAGCGCGATGGCGGCCTCGGTGCGGGCGAAGTCCGCGCCCAGGCACTGGCGGGGGCCGTTGGCGAAGCCGGCGAAGGCCCAGCGCGGGAGCGCGGCGGCCCGCTCGGGCAGCCAGCGGTCCGGGTCGAAGCGGGCCGGGTCGGCGAAGATCCCGGAGTGGTGGTGGGCGACATAGGGGCTGAGCACCACCTGGGTGCCGCGCGGCAGGGTGCGGCCGCCGAGTTCGACGGTCCGGGTGCAGGTGCGCAGCAGGACCCAGCCCGGCGGGTACAGCCGCAGGGCCTCGGTCAGCACCCGCCCGGTGTACGGCAGCCGGTGCAGGTCGGCGAACCGGGCGGCCCGGCCGTCCGGCAGCACCTCGTCGAGCTCGCGGTGCAGGGCGGCGAGGACGTCGGGACGGGCGGTCAGCAGGCGCAGGGTCCAGGAGAGCTGGGAGGCGGTGGTCTCGGTGCCGGCGAGCAGCATGGCGACGACCTGGTCGTGCAGTTCGGCGTCGGACAGGGCCGTGCCGTCCTCGTCGCGGGCGGCGACCAGGCCCGCGAGCAGGCCGGTGCGGTCGGTGCCGTGCGCCCGGTGGTCGCGCACCAGCTCGTTGACGGTGCTCCGCAGGGTGCGCACGGCCGCCCGGTAGCCGGGGCCGGCGGGCAGCCGGACCACCCGTCGCAGGGCTCCGGCGAACGCGGTCTCGAAGGCCCGCTGGAGCCGGCCGGCCAGGACGTCCGGCACCTCGGTGCCGAGCAGGGTGCGCGTCACCACCCGCAGGGTGAAGCGGTAGCAGGACGGGAAGACGTCCACCACCTCGCCGGGCCGCCAGGAGTCGGCGAGCAGCGCCGCCTCCCGGGTCATCACCTCCGCGTACGCGGCGATCCGGTCGGGCCGGAACTCCGGTTGCAGCATCCGGCGTTGGCGGCGGTGGTCGGCGTGGGCGCAGGTCGCCACCCCGTTGCCGAGGATCTCCCGGAAGCGCCCGTAGATCGGGCCGCCCTTGTCGAAGGTGCGGTCGTCGGCGTAGACCTGCCGCAGCAGCTCCGGATGGCAGGGCACCACCAGCCGGTTCGGTCCCAGGCGGAGGTCCACCAGGTCGCCGTGCCGGTGCAGCCCGGCCAGCAGCGCGGCCGGGTCGCGCACCAGCGCGGGCAGGTGCCCGAGCAGCGGCACCGCCCCGGGCAGGCTCGCGTGGACGTAGGCGGGGGGCGCGGCATCCCGCGCGGACGAGGACACGTACAGCAGGGTAGACACGGCCGGGCGCGGACGACAGTACCCGCGCGGGTGGCGAGCCCGGCGCGGCCGGTCGCAACGCCTTCCGGGGCACGGAGGCACTCTCCCGGCGGCACTCTCCGGCGGGACTCTCCGGTACGACTCTCCGACGGGACCCGACCGCGGACGGCCGTGGTGCGTCCCGGTCGTCGCCGTACGCGGCGATGTTGGGCCGTGCGGGTGATAACGGCAGTCCGGGCGGGGCGGGGCGGCGAATACAGGATGCGTCCGGCGGGACTTCCAGGCCGTGCCGGCGCAACGGCGGGAGCCGCCTCCACTGGTGAAGGACGTGCGGCTCCCGCTCCCTGTTACCCCTGTCCCCCGGCTACGGGGTGCGGGAAAGGGAGCGGTCAGTCCTGGTCGAGCGGCAGCGCGAGGTCGGTGACGTGCGAGGAGGCGGGGAACGCGCCCAGGCCGGTGGCCCGACCGGTCAGCACGTCCACCCGGTACAGCGACCGGGTCCCCGCGACGTCCAGCGCGGCGTAGCCGTAGTTCATGCCCTGCTTGGTGGAGTAGTAGATGTCGAAGCCGGCGTCGGGCGCGGCATCGACGCCGAACTTGCCGGTGGGGGCGAGGGTGCCGGTGTTGGCCGGGGACTGCAGGGAGACCCGGTCGTTGCTGGTGTCGAGGTCGAACAGGCTGGTGGCGGTGGCCGCGTCGAGGTCGTTGTTGGTGTAGGCGGCGGCGGTGACACCGAGGGCGGTGGTGCCGGTGGTGGCCGGGGGGACGGGGAGGTTGGTCAGCGTCCCGTCGGCGACGGTGGTGCCGGCGGCCGGGGTGCCCATCGGGTCGTCGATGTTGTGCCGCAGGTTCTGGCCGGTGTCGGAGACGATCCGCAGCCGGTTGGCGGCGGGGTTGAAGTCGACGCCGAACCAGGTGCCCTGGAGCGCGACGGTCAGCTGGGAGACCTTGGTGGCGCAGCCGCTTGTGTCGTCGAGGGTGTAGATGCCGCCGCGGTCGCCGACGCCGTACAGGGCGTGGTTCTGGACCCGGTAGTCGATGCCGACCAGGCGGGTGTCACCGTTCAGGCCAAAGACGGCGCCGATGACGTGCACGTGGTCGGGGTGGACCACCGGGAAGTCGACCAGACGCTGGTCGTCGGTCAGGCCGACCGCGTAGAGCTTCTCCCAGACCTTCCCTTCCGGGACGCTCTGCGCGGTGGCGCCGGGCGCGAGGGTGAGGCCGAGGGCGGCTGCGGTCGCCGTGGCGACCAGGACTGCCGTCATGCGCATACGCACGAGGTTTGTTCCTTCCGATCGGAAGCGGGACCCGCCGGGTGCGGATCCGCTGCCCCAAGGGACACACATCCTCGGTCGTCACGGCTGCCGACATGCCACAGGGTCACTCGCCCGGCCCGGTACCGGGACGACCACCGGAGCACGGTGTCATCAGGCCAGGACGAAGGAGCGCAGCAGATCGACCTCCTCGAATCCCGCCCGGCCGAGCGCGCCGCACTGTGCCGGGGCATCGGGCTCGAGCAGGTCGACTGTGGCCAGCGCCTCGCACACACCGGCCCGGTCGAGGGCCGCCAGCGAGCGGTGCAACAGGTGCTGGCGGGCATCGGCGGGCGGCGAGGGACGGGGAACGGCACTCGTGCTGTGGAGGGTGCCGTCAGGGGTGATCCAGGGCACGGGGCAGGCCGAAGGGCCACCGGTCGCGCCGCGTTCCCCGGGGGCCACGCGGGTGACCGGGGCGACAGCGGCCACGGGGGCGACCGGGGCGACGGGCCGGTGCAGGAGGAGCCACTGGTGACGGGTACGGAAGCCCGCCGCGGCGAGTGCCTCGGTGGTGACGGGCCGGTTGTGGAGCGGCACGCCCGGAAGGTGCGGCGGCCACGGGGTGGCACGGCCGAAGGCGGTCACGGTACCGAGGCCCGCGCTCCGTTCCAGAGCGGTTCTCAGCAGGGCCGCCGCGACAACGGGATTCTCGCGGCAGTGCAGCCACATCAGCTCTCCGGCGCGCGAACCGGGGCCGGGGTGGCGGTCGAGCGCCATCGCGCCCACGACCTGCCCGGAGCCGTCGTGGGCCACGAGAACGCACTGGCGGCCCTCGTACGCAGCTGTGCCGGAAGCCGCCGTCCGCCGGACGGAGAGCACCGACGGCCGGTCGGCCGCCGCGAGTTCGGCGACCCGGTTCCTGTCGGCGACGGCCGCCGGCCGAACCCACACGGTCTGTCCTGCCCTGAGTACCACGATCACGTCCCGGTCGTCTGCGAGGAGTCCTTCGTCGCTGGTGCTTCGACGTCGCCCTCGCTCCGGTCGGGCCGGGCCCGTGACAACCACCCGGACGGCCCAGCCGCACCACCTCCCGGCGGCGCGGGTCCGCACTCCCAGGACAACCCGGGGCCGACGTCAGTTCCCTCGCCCGGGTGGGCCACGGCTCGTTCGGCGGACGCGGGGTGGGGTCAGGAGACCGCCGCGGCCGCGGCAGCGGCGCTCGCCGCCGCGGTGGCGGCCATGATCGCGACCTGGGTGGCGCGGATCGTGTCCTGCACGGCCTCGGCCGCCCACTGACCCTCGGCGACGGCGGCCATCCTCGGTTCCACCCGCTTGCGCGGCTCGCCGGGGAAGGCCAGCCGGTGCAGCCGCGCGCCGTGCAGCAGGCCGATCAGCCCGGCGGTCCGCAGGTCCGGCTCGGCGTCCTCCAGCACGACCCGGTTCAGCCGCTCGCGCAGCTCGCGCTCCACCGTGCCGTCCGCCTCGGGGAAGCGGCGGACCGGGAAGAGCCCGAGCGCCCGGTGCCGCTCCTCGGTGACGATGCCGCGTGCGCACAGACCGGCCAGGGTGGCCTCGATGCTCTTCAGCTGGTCCTTCCTCAGCCAGGCGGCCACCGTCGCGGCCCTGGCGCTCCCGGCCCAGGCCGCGATCGCCTCCAGCCGGTCGTCGAGCAGCGCGTCGCCGGTCGAGGAGGTGTCGACCACCTCCACCCGGTTGCCGTCCACCCGGACGCGCTCGGCGAGCGCCAGCTCCAGCAGCAGGCCGCCGGCGACGATCCAGCCGACCGTCCAGCGGTCCTTGGCCTGGCCGCTCTCGTCGTCCAGGGACAGCAGCATGATCTCTTCGGCCAGCGTGACGCGCATGGGTCCACCCCCGTGGTCGAGGTACGAACGTCCCCGGTCCGGGGGCGTCGAGCGCTCCGTCGGGCCGATCGGACGACTTCGAACGATCAGCCGATGATAGATCATTTCCCCAGGAGGGACTCAGAAGGTACGGGCCGGGCGGGCGGCGAGCAGCTCGTCGAGGCCGACGATCCGGTAGCCGCGCCGGCGCAGGCCGGTGATCACTCCGGGCAGGGCGGCGACGGTCTGCGAACGGTCGCCACCGCCGTCGTGCATCAGCACCACCGAGCCCGGACCGACGGCGCGCAGCACCCGGTCCGCCACGATCCCGGGGCCGGGCCTGGACCAGTCCTTGGCGTCGACGTCCCAGAGCACCGTGGTGAGGCCCATCCCGGCGACCGCCCGGAGCAGTTCGGGGCTTCGGCCGCCGTACGGGGGGCGCAGCCAGCTCGACGCGCGGGTGGTCCCGACGGCGCGGGCCAGGGTGTCGGCGGTGAAGCCGAGCTGCTCGCGGAGCCCGATCGGGCCGAGGTCCGGCAGATAGGCGTGGGACCAGCTGTGGTTGCCCAGGAGGTGGCCCTCGGCGGCGATCCGGCGGACGACCCCGGGGTGGGCCAGGGCGTGCAGGCCGATGCAGAAGAACGCGGCGGGCGCGTCGTACCGGGCGAGCACGTCCAGCACCTGCGGGGTGTACTCCGGGTGCGGGCCGTCGTCGAAGGTCAGCGCCACCAGCGGGGCGGCTCCTCCGCCGCCCGCCAACAGCATTCCCTGCTCGACGAGTTCGCGCTCGACCGGCGCGCAGGCCGCCTCCGCGGCGGCGATCCCGTCCTCGCGGCCGGCCATGGTCCAGCCGTCCGGGGGCAGTGCCGTCAGCGCCCCGCGACGGGAGCGGCCGAGCGCGGCGAGGGAGCGCGCGGTGGTCCGACCGTCGGTCAGCAGTGGCGGGTCGGCGCGGAGTACGGGTATGCCGAGGGCGGCGAGCGGGGCGTCCATGATGCCGTTGGCGCTGTCGAGGACCACCGCGAGGCCGTCCGGCGACTGCCCCGCCAGCTCGGCCAGCCGCGCCAACGGCCGTTCCAGGGAGCAGTGTTCGTACACCTCGTCGACCACGTCCGAGCCGCCCCCGCCGGCCCCGCCGCCTACGCCGTCCACGCCGGACGGCCCGTCCTCGGCGCCCGCCACGGCGATCCGGTAACCCTCACGCGTCAGACCCACACCTGCGAACCGCACTGCGCTGCGCCTCCCTTGGACCGTTCGAGGCCGGCGGGACGGCAGCGGGCGGCGGCCGGCGGCCGCCGACGGCGGGCCGCAACGGACCACTTCGGGCACCCTCGACGTCCGCCCGGCGCACACCCCGATCGGCGGGCTGCCCAGATCATACGGACGCGCGGCCTCCGGGACGACAGGTACGGAAGGCAGCTTCCGGCCGACCGGCCGGGCCGGGGTCGGAGAGCCGACCCCGGGGGCCGGGGCAAGGGCGGCGGGAAGGGCCGTAACGGGGCAGGACGGGAAGGGACCGGGAAGGGACAGGGGCGGGACCGGAACCCCGTGCACCGGTTAGGGTCGGGCCCATGTCTGCCGCCACCCGCCCCCTGCGCCCCACCACCCACACCCTGCGCCCCGCCACCCGCGAGGACCTGCCCACGCTCCTGGCCCTGCTGGCGGACGAGGACCGGGTGGTGGACCCGGCGACCGTCGTGGTGACCGAGCCGTACGAGCGCGCCTTCCACGCGATCGACACCGACCCGCGCAACGAGCTGCTCGTCCTCGCGGACACGGACGGCGCCGTGATCGGCTGCCTCCAGGCCACCTACATCCCCGGCCTCGGCAAGGGCGGCGCCGAGCGCGCCCTGCTCGAAGCGGTGCGGATCCGCGCGGACCGGCGCGGGGGCGGCCTCGGCCGCGTCCTGATGACGCTCGCGATCGCCAGGGCCCGTTCGCGCGGCTGCGAGCTGGTCCAGCTGACCAGCAACAAGCAGCGCGAGGCCGCGCACCGCTTCTACGCCGGGCTGGGCTTCACCCGCAGCCACGACGGGTTCAAGCTGGCCCTCTGAGGCGGGTGTTCCGTGCGCGCGGGCGCACCGACCCGGCGGGAGAGCGGCAGCGGAGCGGCCGGTTCCGGCCAGGCCGGGGGCGGGGCGGGGCGGGCGCGGTGGGGCGGCTGGTTCCGGTGCGGGAACGGACGGGGCGGGCGGGCCGCCGGGGGCGGGTGGGGCGAGGGACGGCCGCCGCGCGAACGGCCGACGGCGGACCGGGCGGCCCGTGCCGGAGGCCTGTGCCACCGCCCGGCGCGCCCCTACGATGTGAGCGCCGTCGGGCCTGACCCCCGACCCCGTCACCGCCGGCCGACGCCGGGCCGCACCGGTCCTCCCTGAGGGACCGTCGTCCCGTCGGCCGCCGCCCACCGGCCCCGGCAGGGGCCCCGGGCGGAGCAGCGGTGCGGGCAGCACCGCGCAGGCCACCCGTGATTCCTCACCGTCCAAGGGGTATGCCCATGCACGCCGGTACCTTCGCACCACCGGTCAGACCCGTCGGCGGCGCCCGCGCCGTCCGCGCCCTGCTCCTCGTCCTCGCCGTGCTGGCGGCCCTGGTGGGCGTCAGCCTGCCGGCGGCCGGACCGGCCCACGCCGCGGTGCCCGACCGCTGGGGCTTCGCCTACCTCGACAACCCGACCCCGCCGCTCGGCTACGTCCCCGACACCAGCCGCCAGTGGGGCAGTTGGCCCACCCCGGCCACCAACCCGGTGAAGGTGGACCAGGTCGGCACCGGCTCCTACGTGGTGCACTTCCCGCTGATCGCCGGGCCCGGCGGCATCGCGCACGTGACGGCCGTCGGCCGCACCGGCAGCTGGTGCCAGGTCCGGGGCTGGGGCACGGCCGGCACCGGCCAGGACGTCGCGGTGGGCTGCTACCGTCCGGGCGGCGCGCCCGTGAACAACCAGTTCACCGTGCTCTACACCACCAGCAGCGGCGTACCGTCCCCGCCCGCCGGCAGCTACGGCTACGTGTTCGCCAACCCCACCGGCTCGGTGGTCACCCAGTACAACTCGGCCGGCGGCACCAACACGGTGGGCCCCGGCGGCACCGGCATCTGGAAGGTCTGGCTGCCCGGCCTGGGCCAGTCCGCCCCGGTCGGCAACCTCGAGGTCACCGCCGTGGACGCGTCCGCCGGCGCCCGCTGCAAGGTCGCCGACTGGTCCCCGTCGAGCACCGGCCAGACCGTCGTGGTCGCCTGCTTCAACGCGGCCAACGCGCCGTACAACACCCGCTGGACGCTGAGCTACTCGGAGAAGCGGGCCGTGCACGGCCCGGCCTTCCCGCCCAACTCCTTCGGCTACCTCTGGTACAACGGCGCCGTCCCCCCGGGCACCAACTACAACTCCTCCGGGGCCGTCAACACCCTCACCGGTTCGGTGCCCTACACCGTCAACCTGCCGAACGTCGCGGTGCCCTCGGACACCGCCCAGGTCACGGCCTTCGGCCCCGGCACGGACTACTGCGGACTGGCCACGCCCTGGAACCGCAGCGCCGGCACCGTGAACCTGTTCCCGCTGTGCTTCAACGGCTCGGGCTCGCCGATCGCGTCCCGCTTCTTCACCGCCTACACCTCGGCGTTCTGACCGCGCCGACGGCCGGGGAGCGGGTGTTCCCGCCTCCCCGGCCGTCACGCACCCGTTCGTCGGACAGTTCGGAACAGCCGGTGCCCGGGCGCCCGGATCGGTCGCCGCCCGTCCGACCGGACGTGACGGAGCCTCCTGACGCCCCGGTACCGGTGGCCGCGGCGGCGGCCAGGCTACCGCCCCGGGCACCGGCCGGGAACGGCCCCGCCGGTCCACGACTCCCCGCGCCGTGGACCGGTCGGCCCGCGTCCGGCTACTGGCCGTTCCGGGTGAAGGTGCCGAGCCCGTCGTGGTCGAACTGCTCGACGACCACGGTGGCGGCCCGCCCGTCCGCCCCCACGGCGAACGTCACCCCGGACAGGCCCGCGGCGTTCTCGCCCCGGGTCCGGAAGCTGAACACGTCGCCGTCGTAGTGCTGGAGCGGGAAGCGCAGACTGTCCGGCCCCAGGCTCATCACCAGCCCGCCGCCGTCCCCGGGACCCACCGTCATCGGACCGAAGTAGTCGTTGCCGTACGTGCCGAGGTAGGCGCTGTCCGGCTTCGCCGGGGCCGCTCCGGCCGGCGGGGAGGCGTAGTCGGTGGGCGAGGCCGGGCTCTGGGCGGCGGCGGGCACCACCTTGCCCATGAAGCCCAGCCAGTCGACCGTCTCGTGACCGTACTGGGCGAGGTCGAAGAACTCCTCGGCCACCGCCTCGGGCACGCCGGAGGGCTGGCCGTTGGTCAGGACCACGATCCCCAGCTGCTCGGACGGCAGCAGGGTCACCACGGTCGCCGCACCGAGCGAGAAGGCGCCGGAGTGGTTCAGCCGCAGCCGGCCCTCGGCGTCGTAGCTGACGTTCCAGCCCAGGCCGTAGAAGCCGCTCCGGCCGGCGGGCGCGGTGGTCGGGTTGGAGACGATCTGCGGCAGCCGGGTCTCGTTCAGACCCGCCGGGTCGACGATCTGCCTGCCCTCGAAGGTGCCGTCGGCGAGCTGCAGCCGCATCCACCGGCCGAGGTCCTGCACGGTGGAGCTCACCCCGCCCGCCGGGGCCTGCGGGTCGGGGTTCTCGGTGGCACTGACCCGCCAGCCGGCGGCGTCACGCACGTGCGGCGTCGCCTTGTTCGCCGCGCTGTCGTAGGCGGAGCGCAGGGAGCTGGTGGAGTTCATCCCGACCGGCTTGTAGAGCACGTCCGCCGCGAGGTCCTCCCAGGCCACGCCCTTGGCCTTGGCGACGGCCACGGCGGCTTCGGTCAGGCCGTAGTTGGTGTAGGCGTAGCTCGCCCGGAACGGCGCCAGCCCGTGGTCCCGGAGGTGCTGCAGGATGTAGTCGCGCTGGTAGCCGAGGTCCTCCAGCAGGTCGCCGGCGTGGTCCGGCAGACCGCTGCGGTGGGCGAACAGATCGGCGATGGTCACGTGGCTGCTCACCCAGGGGTCGGCCAGGGCGAAGCCCGGGTCGTGCGCGGTGACCGGGTCGTCCCACTTCACCGCCTTCTGGCCGACCACCCCGGCGACCACCGTCGAGGCGATCGGCTTGGAGAGCGAGGCGAGCTGGAACACCGTGTCCGGGTCCACCGCCTCCGGCTTGCCGAGCTGACGGACGCCCAGGCCCTTGGCGTGGATCACCTTGTCCTTGTACACGACGGCGAGGGCCAGCCCCGGCACGCCGGTCTTCGCCAGGGCGTTCTGCGCGTAGCCGTCGATCCGGGCCACGGCGGCGTTCACCTGGTCCTCGGTCAGCTCGGCCGGGGGCTGCCGCGGCGGAGCGGTGGCCGGGGCGGACGCCGAGGACGGGGAGGAGACCGAGGAGGCCGAGGAGGTCGAGGACAGGGAGGAGGCCGAGGACGGGGAGGCGGGGCTCGTGGGCGCGGCTTCGGGGTCGCCGCCGGAGGAGTCCGCGGTGCACCCGCCGAGCAGCGGAACACCCAGCAGCAGACCGGCCACCAGCAGGGGCGTGGTCCGGCCGGGCCCGGCGGCGGCCCGCCGGGGTGCGCCGTGACGATGCATCGGGATCCTCCCTCGTCCGGGGCGGCGCGGCCCGCATTCGGCGGCGCCGTCGTCCGCCTCACGGCGCGAGTATTCGACGCCCCGTGCGGCGCCCGCTCCCGCCGCGCGCCCGGGCCTGCCGCAATCCACCCGTCCGGCGGCGCCGGGCCGACGGGGCGCGGCGCGGGTCCTGCCTCCTGCCACGACCCCGGTCAGGTCCCGGACAGCAGCTCGCGGATCAGGCGGACCAGCGCCGGGACGGCCGGGTGCGGCGGGGTGTCGGCGCGCCGGGCGAGGAACAGCGGTACCGGCGGGGCGTCGGCGAGCGGCCGGTAGGCGATCATCGGGTGGCTGTGCAACCGGGGGGTCGCCGACGTCGAGACACCCACGGCGCGGCCACCGGCGATCGCGGTGAGCCACTCGTCGGTGTTGTCGACCTCGATCGTCGCCGGGGGCCGGGCCCCGGGCGGCCAGAGGTCGAGGGTGGTGGTGCCGGCGACCGTGTTCAGCGCGACCGGCCGGGCGGCGAGGTCCGCGAGCGTGAGGGTGGCCCGCCCGGCGAGCTCGCTGTCCGCGGGAACGGCCGCCACCCGCTCCTCCTCCAGCAGCAGTTCGGTGACCAGCCCGGGTGCGGTGACCTCGCCCCGCAGCAGGGCGACGTCCGCCCGGCCCCGGGCGAGACCGGCGGTGCGGTCGTCGATCCGGCGCAGTTCGAGCGGCTGGTCCGGGTGCTCGCGGTCCCAGCGGCGCAGCAGGGGCACGGTGTACTCGCCGAGCGCGGGCCAGGGGTGGCCGAGGCGCAGCGGGAGGACGGTGAGAGCGCGGGGGTCGAGGGCGAGGTCGACGGCGGCGAGGGCGGCCGCGGCCCGGTCGCGGAAGGCCCGGCCGGCGACGGTCAGCTCGAGGTGGTGGGTGGAGCGGTCGATCAGCCGGGTGCCCAGGTGCTGCTCCAGCTGGCGCAGGGTGCGGGACAGGGCCGGCTGGCCGGTGTGCAGACGGACCGCGGCGCGGGTGATCGTGCCTTCCTCGGCGATGGCGAGGAACGCTCGCAGGTGGCGCAGCTCGATGGTCATGCCCGGGGAGCATAACCGCCGTCGGACCGGCATTTCACGCGCCGGGGGCGGATTCCTAGCGTGGAGGGCATGACGAGCTTGACGGACACGGGTTCAGGGAGCACGGCCACGGGTGCGCCGGCGGGATTCTCGGCGGGCGGCCGCCTCCGGAGCGGCGGCGCACGACGGGCAGGGGGCGGGCTACGGGGCGGGGGCGGGCCACGGGCCGGGGGCGGGTTACCGGCCGGGGGCGGACCGCTGACAGGCGGCGGACTCCGGACGGTGAGCGTGCCCGCCCGGGCGGGCCGTGCCACCGGTGTCGGCATGGTGCTGGCCGGCACCCTCTCCGTGCAGTTCGGGTCCGCCGTCGCCGCCCTGCTGTTCCCCCGGGCCGGCGCCCTGGGCACCGTGGCGCTGCGGGTGACGATCACGGCCGTGCTGCTGCTCGCCGTCTGCCGGCCCCGGCTGCGCGGGTACGGCCGGGCGGACTGGTCCGTCGCGGGCGCCTACGGCATCGCGCTCGGCGGGATGAACATCCTCTTCTACCAGGCGATCGACCGGATCCCGCTCGGCCCGGCGGTGACCCTGGAGGTCCTCGGACCGCTGCTGATGTCGGTCGTCGCCACCCGGCGGGCGGCCGGCGTGCTGTGGGCCGGGCTGGCGTTCACGGGCGTCCTGCTGCTCGGGCGGGACGGCTTCGACCGGCTCGACCCGGCGGGTGCCGGCTTCGCGCTCGGCGCGGGCGCGATGTGCGCGGCCTACATTCTGCTCGGCTCCCGGGCGGGGCGGCGCTTCCCCGGGCTGGACGGGCTCGCGGTGGCGATGACCGTGTCCGCGCTGATGAGCCTGCCGCTGGGGGTCGGTTCGGCCGGCGCCACCCTGCTGGAACCCGGGGTGCTGGGCCTCGGACTGGCGGTGGCGCTGCTGTCCTCCGGGCTGCCGTACACGCTGGAGCTGCTGGCGCTGCGACGGCTGTCGGCGCCGGTCTTCGCCGTCCTGACCGGGCTGGCCCCGGCGGTCGGGGCACTGGCCGGATTCCTGGTGCTGGGGCAGGAGCTGTCGGCGGCCCAGTGCCTGGCGGTGGTCCTGGTGGTGGCGGCCGGCGCGGGCGCGGTCCGGGCGGGCACCCCGAGGTCACCGGGCGGACGGCGCGCCCGCCCGCGCGACCCCGGTTCGGTCCGGCGCGGGTGACCGACGGAGAGCGGTCCGGCACGGGTTACCGACGGGGCTCGGCGCGGGTTACCGACGGGGCTCGGCCCGGTGCGGACCACGGACCGGGCGCGGTCCCCCCGCCTCACGATCGGCCCTTCGCCCGCCGAACGCGGGATCGAAGGACGAATGCCCCGGCAGCCCCCGGACGTCACGAATGCGCCAGTCCGACAGTTCGGATCCGGCCGAATTCCCCGCACCACCCCCCGAGAGCCCCCGGCGCCCGCCATGCTCACCAGCGGCAACGCGCTCCGAGTAGTCGGAGCGTCACACACCGTTGACGAGGGTCCGGGTGGGCACGTGCAGTACTCGATCAGCGCGGCGGCGTTCGTCGCGATCATCATCCTGATCCGGCTCCGGCGCCGGACCGAGGCCCGCAGCCGGGGCGACGAGGCGTTCACCGTGTTCAGCAGCATCGTGCTCGGCGTCCTGATCGCCGGCACGGCCTGGGGGCACGCGATCCTCCAACTCGTCGGCGTGGCCGCCCGGGCCACCCAGTGACCGGGGCGGCAGGCGGTTGACCGGTCGCCGAACTCCCGTACGGCGTCGCGGGCGTGGCCGCCGCCCACCGGGCGATGCGACAACCTGGCTGGTGGGCACGGCGGTCGCGGTCGGCGCGGCCGTCCCGGTGCTGCGCTGGCTGGCGGCGCACTGGTGGCTGCCCGTCCTCGCGGCCGTCGCGACCGCCGTCGCGGTGGCGGCCGCGACGCACCGGCGGCTCCGCGCGGCGCCCGAACAGCGCTCGCGCACCGCGCGGTTGCGGCTGGCGCTGACCGGCCCGGGCGGCCTCGACCGGCTGACCCCGGACGCCTTCGAGTACGCGGTGCGGGACCTCCTGGAGCGGGACGGCTGCCGCGCGCGCAAGGTCGGCGGGACGAACGACCGGGGCGTGGACGTCCTCGCCGAGGACCCGACGGGCCGCCGCTGGGCGGTGCAGTGCAAGCACAAGCGGGACCCCGTCGGCGGCAGACCGGTGGGCGTCGGCGTCCTGTACGCGCTCGCCGGCACCTACCGGCGCAGCCACGGTGCCCATGTCGCCGTCGTCGTCACGAACGGCCGTTTTTCCCGCGAGGCGCTCAAGTGGGGGGCGGAGCAGGGCATCCTGCTCGTCGACCGACCCTCGCTGGCTAGCTGGGCCGGGGGCGGCGACCCGCTCCGGGAGGTCCTGTCCCGCGTTCCGGAGCCCCGCGTTCCGCAGGCCTGCATCCCGGGGCTCCGCGTCCCCGGGCCCCGCGTACCGGCGCCCCGCCGGGGCCGCCCCCGGTGACGGGCCGACCGCCGACCACCGACCACCGACCACCCACCCGTGCGGCTACCGGGCGGTGCCACCGCCGGGCGGGCTCTGGCAGGATCGGCCCAATGGAGAACGGCGAGGGGACGGGGCCCCGGCTGGTCGTCGGGGCGGGGTACGCGCTGTACCGGGGACCGCTCGCGGACAGCCACACCCACCGGCACGCGGCCTTCCAGGTCGCCTTCGCGCTCGGGGCGGCCGACCCCGTGCCCACGGTGACGGCCACCGACGCGGACGGCGTGCGGCACTGCGGCGCCGCACTCGTGGTGGCACCGATGGTCCGCCACCGAATGCACCCGGTAAGGCAGTTGGTGACCTACTTCATCGACCCGCACTGCGCGTTCGCGGACCGGCTGCGGTCCCCCGGCGGCCGGGGCATCACGGTCGCGCCGCAGTGGCGCGGCCTGCGGGAGGAGCAGGTCCGCCCCGGCGGGGCGCTGCCCTCGGCCCGGGTCGACCCCCGGCTGCGCGCGGCGCTGGAGGCCGCCGGCGACGACGACGTCCCACTGGCCGGTCTGGCCGCACGGGTCGGGCTCTCCCCGCAGCGCCTGCGGGCCCTCGCGCAGGAGCAGTTGGGCCTGCCGCTGGCGCGCTGGCGGATCTGGCGACGGCTGGCCCGCGCGGCCGACGCGCTGCGCGCGGGCAGCACCCCGGCCGAGGCCGCGCTCCTCGGCGGCTTCGCGGACCAGGCGCACTTCGGCCGCCGGATGCGGGAGATGACGGGGCTGACGCCCGCCGCGGTGCTCCCGGCCCTGCGCCCTGCGGACGGCCGGGAACCCGCGAACGGTCAGGGCCGGCGCGCCACGTAGAGCGAGAGGGAGCCGGTGAGCGTCGCGACGGTCTCGCTCTCCCGCACGTCCTGGAAGCCCGCCTCCGCGATCAGCCGGGGCAGGACGCCGTCGGCGTTGGGCTGGGTGTCCGCCTTCCCGTCGGCCAGTTGCACGACCCGGAACGCCAGCCGCATCGCGGCCGTGCGCTGCTTGCCGTAGTCGGCGATCACCAACTTGCCGCCGGGGCGCAGCGTCTCGTGCATCGCGGCCAGTACCGCGCGCTTCATCGGGACGGGGCACTGGTGCAGGACGAGGCTGGAGACGACGGTGTCGGCCGTCCCGGCGCCCACGAGCCCCGCCACGGCGTCACCCATGCCGAGCCGCCACTCCGGGGCGTTGTCCGCCGCGCCGACGGCGGCGGACTTGCGCCGCGCCACGGCCAGGGCCTCCGGGTCGGGGTCGACGCCGATCACGGTGGCGCGCGGCTCGACCCGGTTCAGGAGCACCGCCAGCGAACCGGTGCCGCAGCCGACGTCGACGACCACGTCCTGCGGCCGCGGCGCGACGTGCATGGCGACCAGGCTGCGCCACAGCCGCTCGCGAGTGAGGGCGACCACCGGGTCGTAGAGGCGGACCGGCGCGAAGCGTCCGGCGGCGGGGGTGAAACTGCGTTCGCTCATGGACAGCAGTCTTGACGTGACATCAGGGTCGCGTCTTGAACGAATCGCTCGCCGCGGGCGCGCCCGTACCGCCCCGGACCGCCCCGGACCGGTCCGGACCGACCCGTGCCGACCCGGACCGGTCCAGCCGTCAGGAGTGGGCGCGTTCCCAGAGTTCGGTGACCTTGCCGGAGGCGTCGACGGCCACCTTGTAGTCGCCCGCCGAGCAGGGGTAGGAACCCTTCTCGCTGTGCGGGGAGGCGAGGCACTCGTTGATGTGCTTGACGACACCGGCCAGGTCGACGTCCTTCGGGGCCGCCATCACCGAGCTGAGGTGACCCTTGGCGGTGGGTGCGAAGGCCGCGGTCCGGTCGGCGCCGACCGGTTCGAAGGACACGTCGTTGACACCACAGGCGTCCTTGGTGTCCCGGTAGGTGAGGGTGCCGGTGGTGGTCCCCTTCACCGGGTAGATCCACTTCTGACCGGCGGGCAGCGGCACATGGGTGCAGAAGCCCTCCGGCTCGTCGGAGCCGGGCGAGGCGACCGAGGCGGACGCACCGGGCGTAGCGGGCGCCGGGGACGCCGGCGGCGCAGTGGTCGGCGCGGCGCCCTTGGTGGCGGGCACGCCGGTCCCACCGGGCCCGGTGGCGGCGGCCGGGGCGGTGGTGCCCTTGGCGCTCTGGTCGGGCGAGTTGTCCGGACCGCAGGCGGCCAGGCCGAGTGCGGCGGTCGTGACGAGCGCCGCAGCGAGCAGTCTCCTGGAAAAGGGCATGACGAAGGAACCCCCGTGTCAACACATGATCAGATGAATGGTGCGGCCGACACACTAGCGTCTTTCGCGGGCGAACCCTTCCGCCACCGCGAGCCGCACCTCGTCGAGGACCTCGGAGGACGGCAACGGCCCGGGCCGCCCCACCCGCACGGGGGTGGGGCGGCCCGGGGCCTGCTGGGTGAAGCCGGCGGTGAGGCCGGTGGCGGTTCCGCCGCCGGCGGGGGTGGCCCGCTGGTTCCACTGCCCGCTGTTGTAGTCGCCGTCGCGTTCGACGAGTACCGATGGCCCGGGACGAGCAGGGCGGGTGGAGCCGACGGCGTTGGACGGTCCGTCGGCGCGGTGATGGGGTGGCGGGGCGGCGGGGCGGCGGCAAGAGCGGCGAGAGCGAGGTCGAACTCCAGCTTTGGTCGGGGCGGGGCATCACCGAACTCCGGCATGCGGCGTACCCGGTACATCAGTACGTGCGCGGGCCCGCACCAAGGAGTGCGGGCCCGCGCACGCCGGCCGCTTCGCGCCCGGGTCCGGCCGGCCGGCCGGCGGGCCCCTACGGGCGGGTGGGGCGGCGGGCGTGGAGGAGGGCGGCGTCGAGCGGGAGGGGGGTGTGGGCGAGGAGGTCCAGGCCGGCGGCAGCGAGGAGGTCGGCGTAGTGGTCGGCGCGGCGCTCGCGGCCGCCGACGTTGCACATCATGTGGACGTCCCAGGCGGTCGCCAGGGAGGCGGATCCGTCGGCGGGCAGCAGGCGTTCGACGATCAGCAGGTCCGCGTGCGCGGGCATCGCACGCTCGCAGTGGCGCAGGATGGCGCGGCAGCGGTCGTCGTCCCAGTCGTGCAGCACCCGGGACAGCAGGTAGACGTCGCCCTCGGCCGGGACGTCGGCGAAGTCGCCGGACCGGTAGGCGCAGCGGTCGGCGCAGCCGGCCTCCGCCATGGTGCGGCGGGCGGCCTCGACGGCGTGCGGGCGCTCCAGGAGCACGCCGCGCAGCCCCGGGTGGGCGGTGAGGACCCGGGCGAGGAGTTCGCCGTTGCCGCCCGCGACGTCCACGACGGTGCCGCCGCCGGGTCGCGCGGCCGCGGCGGCGAGCGCGGGGTGGGCGGGGACGGGGTCGAACATGCGGGTGCTGGCGGCCATCGAGCGGTCGAACAGGTCGGCGAGTTCGGGGTCGCGGGCGAAGTGGTCGAAGTGGTTCTCGCCGAACAGGTGGTCGAAGGCGGTCTCGCCGGTGCGCACGGTGTGGTCGAGGGCGCCGAAGGAGTGGTAGAACGGTCCGCCGTACATCAGGGCGAGCGGCCGCATCGACGCCGGGGCGTCCTCGCGGAGCAGGGCACCGACCTCGGTGAGGCGGACGCGCTCCCCCTCGGCGGTCACCACGCCGAGCATCGCGAGGTAGCGCAGCAGGGTGGCCAGGGCCCGGGGATCGGTAGCGGTGCGGCGGGCCAGGGCGGCCCGGTCGATCGGCTCCCCCGGCGGGACGGCGTCGGGCAGGCGCAACCGGGCGGCGGCTGCCAGTGCCTGGGTGGTCCAGGCTCCGGTGAGCAGGCGCAGGAGCGTTTCGGCAGGCTGGTCGGCCGGCGCACCGGCGGACGGGCGGGTGCCGGCGGACGGGCGGGTGCCGGTGCGGTCGGCCGTGCTGCCGGACATGGTGTCGGACGTGCTGTCCGCCAGGTGGCCGGCCAGGACGTCGCGGTGGTCGCCCGGTGCGTACAACTCCACCCGCCGGTACCCCGCCAGCGAGGAGGCGGGCGCGGTGAAGTAGAACACGGTGCCGTTCTCGTGCGGGTTGTGGCCGCCGCCGTCGGGGACGGCGCCCCGGTCGGCGAGCAGGGCGCACAGTCCACGCAGGAGCAGCGGTTCCGGGCGCAGGACCTCGAAGGCGAGATGTGCCTCGTGCTGGTGGGCCCGCTCGTGCTCGGCGACGGCCCCCAGGTCCGAACCCGCCGGAACGGTCAGCGCGAACACCTCGACCGCGCGTCGGGTGCCGTCCGCCGCCCGCACCCCGGGGCGCAGGATCGACACGTCGAGTCCGGCGGCGTCGCGGCCGTGCCGGGCGGCGAGCCGGTCGCGGACGACGGAGCTGGGGAGCGGCGGGGCGTCGGCGGTCAGGCCGCAGGCCGCGAGCTCGGCGCGCAGGGTCGCCGGGTCGGGCGGGAACACCAGCACGGCCGCATGGGCGAAGGACAAGTGGCGTGTGAGGGAGTGCAGTTGTGGCCCGTCGAGGCCGGGGAGGAGGAGCGGGAGGAGGGTGGCGGTGTCGTGGCGCCGGACGAAGTCGGCGGCCGCACGCAGACAGGCGGCGTCGTCGGCCCGGCCGTCCGGACCGGTGGCGGGCGCGACAACGGCGGCAGCGGTCACGGCGCCGGCGGTCGTGGCAGGGGTGGTCGTGGCGGGAGTGGTCATGGCAGGGGTGTCCTCGGTGCGGTGCGCCGGCGGCCGGTGCTGCTCGGTGGGCCGACGGGGGATCGGTGAGCTGTCGGGGATCGGGAACGTGCGGTGAGGCGGTTCGCTCAGCCGCTCAGAGGCCGACGTAGTTCTCGGCGAACCAGTCCTGCTGGGCGCGCGAGGTGCGCAGCGCCTCCAGCCGGGCGCGGCGGAGTCCCGCGTCGAAGCCCGACGGGACGCCGGACGGGGTGGGCGTCGCGTGCAGCAGCCGGACCATCCAGTGCGAGAACTCCATCGCGCGCCAGATGTGCTCCAGGCAGCGCCGGGAGTAGTCGGCCAGGGCCCGGCCGTCGCCGTGCGCGAGGTCGTCGACGAGGGCGGCGGCCAGGAGTTCCGCCTCCAGTACCGCGAGGTTCGCCCCCTTGGCCGCCGACGGGGTGGGCATGCTCGCGGCGTCGCCCGCGAGCAGCAGGGAACCGTGGCGCAGCGGTTCGACGACGTCGCTCTCCAGGTCGACGACGGTGCGCGCGACGACGCTCCCCCGGTGCAGCGGGCCGTGCCGTGCGGCACGCATCCGCAGGTCCAGCTCGTGCCAGACCCGGTCCTCGTCCCAGTCCTCGGGCGCGGTGCCGCGCTCGCACTCGAGGTAGTAGCGGGTGATGTCGGAGGTGCGGGCCATGTGGCCGGCGAAGCCACGCTCGTGCACCGCGTAACCGACCGCGTCCAGGCTGGGCGGTGCCTCGACCAGCAGGCCCAGCCAGGACAGGCCGTGGTCGTGGCGGTGGACGACCGCGCCGGGCGGCAGTGAGCGGCGGGCGGCGCCGTGCCGGCCGTCGCAGCCGGCGACGTACCGGGCGCGCCACCGGAGGGGCTCCCCGTCGGGCCCGCGTGCCTCGACGGTCGGGTGTTCGCCGTCGAGGTCCAGGACGCGTTGGGCCTCGGTGCCGAACCGGACCTTCCCACCGGCCTCCTCGAAGGCGGCGAGCAGGTCCGCGACGAGGTACTGCTGCGGGTAGACGGTGTGGCGCTCGCCGCGGGCGAGCCGGGCGTAGTCGAGGCGGAAGCTGCCGTCCTCGGTGCGGAACTCGCAGGTGGCGTGGGGTCGGCCGCGGCGGCGCAGGCCATCGCCGAGGCCGTGGCGGTCCAGGATCCGGACGGTGTTCTCGGCGAGGAAGCCGGCCCTGGCCCGGCTGTGCAGGCGGGCCCGGTCGGCGCGTTCCAGGACGACGCAGTCGATGCCGTCCCGGTGCAGCAGGTTGGCGAGGACCAGACCGGCCGGTCCCGCGCCGAGGACGACCACCTGGCTGTGGGTCGGGCTGTCGGTCGGGCTTCCGGCGGTGTTGTCCGTGGTCAAGGAATTCTGACGCTCAGTCACAGGAAGTGGATCATAATCACCGCTGGATACATGAAACGACGTAAATCACCCTCACGGGTGAATAGGGTGACAATGATTCCTTTCCGGTCGTGGATGTCGATCGTCCACCCACGGTCCGGTTCGCGGCTCCCCCGGCGGCCGTGGCAGAGTGGCGCGATGAAGACCATCGGCCTGCTGGGCGGTATGAGCTGGGAATCCACCGCGACCTACTACCGCCTCCTCAACGAACTCACCCGGGACCGGCTCGGCGGCCTGCACTCCGCCAAGTGCGTGCTCTACTCGGTGGACTTCGCCGAGGTCGAGCGGCTCCAGGCCGCCGGGGAGTGGGAGGCCGCGGGCCGGCTGCTCGCCGATGCCGCCCGCGCGGTCGAGGCGGCGGGCGCGGAACTGCTGCTGATCTGCACCAACACCATGCACAAGGTCGCCGACCAGGTGGCCGGCGCGGTGTCCGTCCCGCTGCTGCACCTCGCCGACGCGACGGCAGCGGCGGTCCTGGCCGCCGGGGTGACGCGGGTCGGGCTGCTGGGCACCGCCTTCACCATGGAACAGGACTTCTACCGGGACCGGCTGGCCTCCCACGGACTGGACGTCATGGTGCCCGATCCGGCGGGCCGGGCCCTGGTGCACCGGGTGATCTACGAGGAGCTCTGCCTCGGCGTGGTGCGCGAGGAGTCCCGGGCCGAGTACCGCCGGGTGATCTCCGAGCTGGTCGCGGAGGGCGCGGAGGGCGTGATCCTCGGCTGCACCGAGATCGAGCTCCTGGTCGGGCCCGGCGACAGCGCCGTCCCGGTCTTCCCCACCACCCGCATCCACGCCGAGGCCGCCGTCACCGCCGCGCTGTGACTCCGGTGCCGCGGACGGCCCCCCGGGGAGGGCCCGCCCCGGGGAGGTGACCCGGCCCCGGGGGGTCCCGGTCCCTACGAAGTGCCCCCCAGGCCGATCAGCAGATGGCAGACGAACACGGCCGGCAGGTAGCCGACCACGGCCCCGACGGGCCAGCGGGCCGCCCCGGTCCGACCGAAGCGACGGGCGGCGAGGGCCGCGAGGGCGACCGGCAGCAGCGCCAGCCACCCCCACCCGGCCGGTCCGCCGGCCCACGGCCGCAGCACCGCCAGCGACACCGCCGCGGACGCCACGGCGGAACCGAGCGCGAACGCGACGGTCCCGCGCAGGCCGAAGACCCGGACATAGGTGCGCTCGTGCGCGCCCGGCACGCGGACGACCTTGCGGACCAGTTCGTGGTGGGTGGCGGCCAGCATGATCACCGCCAGCAGCGGCAGCACGTGCCTCCCGGCCCGTGCGACCGTGTCCCCGTCCAGCCCCGTGTCGTGCAGGAAGACCGCGTACAGGTAGAGGTTGAGCAGCATCTGGACCGGGGAGCTCAGCAGGACGCCGCTGACTACGGCGTCGCCCCGCGGCCACCCCAGCCGCAGCTCGGCCCCCACCAGCAGTGCGGTGTAGACGAGTTGGGCGGCGATCAGCAGCAGGGCGGCCCGGTTGGCGGCGTTGAGGAGGAGCAGGAAGGCGGCCCCGGCACCGAAGAGGAGGTACAGGTCGCGCGGCAGTACGGCGCCGCGCGCCAGCGGGCGGGACGGGTTGTGGCGCCGGTCGTACGGCAGGTCGCGCAGGTCGTCCGCGGCCCGCATCAGGAGCAGGTCGACCAGCACGGTCAGCGCGGCGCCCACCGTGCCCCAGCCCGGCCGCCAGTGCCCGACCCGTGCGTCGGCGGCGGCGAACAGTCCGGTGGCGCCCACCGCCCACACCCCGGCGAACACCACCGACAGGGGCAGCGGGAAGCTGCCGCGCAGGAAGGCACCGAGGCGGACGGCGAGCGGCCCCGGGTCGGCAGGGGCGCCGGTCGGGGCGGGTGCCCCTGCAGCGGCGCCCGCCCTTGCAGCGGCATCCGCCCCCGGACCGGCGCCCGCTTCCGGGGCGTGCCCCGCCTCCGGGCCGGTGGCGGCGGACCGGGCGGCCGGAGTGCTCACGCCGGCCGCCCCTCCGCGGCGGGGACCGCCGCGCCGCCGGCCGCCGTCCAGCGGACCGGCAACTGCCAGACGCCGTTGATGAACATCGTCCGCCGCCAGTCCAACTCGTCCTCGGGAACGGCGAGTTCCAGCACCTCGAAGCGGTTCAGCAGCGCGCTGACGCCGATCTGCAGCTCGGCCCGGGCGAGTTCGGCGCCCAGGCACAGATGGCGGCCGTAACCGAAGGCGAGGTGGGAGCCCGCGTCCGCACGGTCCGGGTCGAAGGCGTCCGGGTCGGCGAAGACGGCCGGGTCACGGTTGGCCGTGTCGGTGAGCGGCACCACGATCCGCCCTGCCGCGACCGGGCAGCCACCCAGCACGGTGTCCTCGGTCACCAGGTGCGGTGCCCCGCCGGTGTTGTTGAGGGAACTGAAGCGCAGCATCTCCTCGACCGCCGCCGGGATCCGCTCGGGCTCCGCGCGCAGGCGCTTCACCAGGTCGGGGTGGCGCAGCAGGAGCAGCACGCACATGCCGAAGGAGTTGCCGGTCGTCTCGTAGCCGGCCATCAGCATGCCCGAGCCGAGGGACACCACCTCCCGGGCGGACAGCCGCTGGTCGGGATCGTCGTCCGGGCGCAGCGCCAGCCTGGTGAGCAGGTCGTCCGCCGGGGTGCCCGCCTCGGCGGCGCGCCGCTTGCCGTCGACCAGCGCGGTGAAGTACTCGTCCATCCGTGCCTGGGCGGCGGCGACCTCCTCGCGGGTGTGGCCGGAGGTGGACATGAGGATGTCCACCTCCGCGCGCAGCATCGCGCCGTCCTCCAGCGGGACGCCGAGCACCTCGCAGATGACCCGCATCGGGAAGGGCACGGTGAAGCCGCCCACCAGGTCGCTCTCACCGGCGCCGGCACCCGCGGTCAGGTCGTCGAGCAGTTCCTCGGCGACGGCCTCCAGGCGCGGCCGCAGCAGGCGGACCTGCCGGGCGGTGAACGCCGGGAGGATCGCCCGCCGACGCCGGGTGTGGTCGGGTGCGTCGGCGGTGGCCAGCAGGACGGACTCGGTCTTGCGGGCGAACAGCGGGCGGGCCAGCTCGGTGTAGCCGGCCCGGCTGAAGCGGGCGTCGCCGAGCACGGCCGTGACGTCCTCGTGCCGGGTGACCAGCAGGGCGGGCTGCCCGCTGGACAGCTGCACCGGGTGCGGGGCACGGGCGTGCAGGACGTCGTGGTACGCGTCCGGCGGGCGCACGTCCCCGGCGGGCGGGAAGGGGAAACGGGCCGGGTCGTCGGTCATGTCCTGTCGCCCTTCTCGGTGCCGGCGGGCCGGTCGGTCGGAACGGGGCCGTCGGCGGTCGCCGTCCTGCCGGTCGGAACGGCCCCGTCGGCGGTGGTGGTCCCGTCGGTCGGAACGGGGCCGTCGGCGGTCGCCGTCCTGTCGGTCGCAACGGCCCCGTCGGCGGTGGTGGTCCCGTCGGCCGGAACAGCCTCGTCGGCGGTGGCGGTCCCCTCGACCGTGGTGGCCCCGTCCACCGGCACCGCCCCGGCCGGTTCCCCGGGCTCCCCCGGTTCCTCCGGCTGTTCGGACGGCGGCAGCAGCCGCACCGTCCCGGCCGCGCCGTCGATCTCGATCCAGGCGCCGTCGGGTATCGCCGTGGTGGCCCCCGGGACGGCGACCACGGTGGGGACGCCGAGCAGGCGCCCGGTGATGGCCGTGTGGGACAGCAGGGTGCCGCGTTCGACGACCATGCCGGTCGCGGACATCATCAGGAACAGCCAGCCCGGATCGGTCTCCCGGGCGACCAGGATCCGCCCGGCGGCGAGGTCCGGGTCGGTGGACGGGTCCAGCACCACCTTGGCGCGGCCGCGCACCACACCGCCGCTGGAGCCGATGCCCCGCAGCACGCCGTCGTCCGCGGCGGCGGCCTCGCCCACCGCGCTCGCCCCCGGCAGCGCCCGGGCGAGCGGAAGTCCGGCGGGGGTGCTCAGCAGGGCGGGACGCTGCGGGGTCTTCTCCCAGCGCTCGCGCTGCGTGCGACGCAGCACCACCAGGGCGCGCAGGTCGGTCACGGTGCCGGTGCCGTCGAAGGCGCCGATGACCTCCTCCACGGTCAGGTCGGCGACGTCGAGCGCGTCGTCCAGGACGCCGGTGCGGGCGAGTTCCGCGCCGAGCCGCCACATCACGTCACGCGACAGCCCGAACAGCTGGGTGCGGCAGAACCGGGTGTCCTCGCGGATCCGGGCGAGGTCGCGGGCGAGGGAGGTGACGCCGAGCAGGACGGCCCGCCGGGCCGGGTTCGGCAGCACCTCGCGCAGTCGCTCGCGGGCCCTCCGGGCGGCCGCCTGCTCGTCGGCCCGGCTCGCCGCCACCGTCGCGCCCTGGCGCACCAGCGGGCGGATCAGCGCGAGCACCGTCCACGGGCGCTGGCGCGGCGTGGGCTCCTCCAGCTTCAGGTCGTGCAGCGCCCGGTCGCCGTAGCGGGCGACGTAGCCGCGTGCGGCATCGCCGACGGCCGCGCCGTGCCGGCCTTCGACGATCTGCTGCCACAGCTGCTCGGGATCGCTCGCGTCGTCGAGCACGGCAGCCCGCAGTTCGGGGACGGCGCCGACGAGTTCGGCCAGGCCCATCGCCGCGCGCACCGCCTCCAGCGAACGGTTCTCCCGCCCGCCGCCCATCAGCCCGACCAGGACCTGCGGGCCCTCACCGGTCCAGCGGCGCAGCAGGACGCTGCCCGCGCCGAGCACGACGAGTGCGATGAACGCGTTCACCAGGGTGACGCCCCAGCGCTCGCCGGCACGCTCCCAGAGCCGCCGGTAGAAGGCGATCAGCTCCTCCGGCGAGTCGCCGACGGTCTCGGCCTCGGCCATCTGCCGGTCCCACCAGCGCAGGAAGCTCTTGACCTGCCACGGGTGGAGGGCGCTGCGCCAGGCCAGCCGGGGCAGTGCCAGGGCGACGGCCGGGGCGGCCCAGCGACGCTCGCCGCGGGCCGGACCGGTGATGCCCATCGCCTGTTCCCAGCCCCGGCGCACGAGTTCGAACATCGGCATCTGCCCGTGCAGGGCGTGCCAGTCGTCCAGCCGGTAGTAGACCTGGCCCTCCAGGTAGCCGACCATCCGGGCGAGGCGGTGGGCGTTGTCCCGCACCCAGGACTCGGGCACGCCCATCCGCCGGTAGAGGTCGGCGAAGGAGCGGCGGTAGAACTCGCGGGACTGGGAGTAGGTCAGCGCGCCGGAGACGCCGGGGAAGCTCTCGGTGATGTTGTGGTTGCCCCAGTGGGTTCGGGCACCCCCGGGCTGCTCCGGCGCGGCGGTGCCGGTCGCCGGGCCGGCGCCGGCCGGGGCGGTGGTTGTGATCGTTGCCGTTGCCGTTGCTGTCGCCGTTGCTGTCGCCGTTGCCGTGGGCGGCGCGGTGACCAGCGGGCGGGCCTGGAGGAGGTGGACGACACCGTCCTCGGTGAGGGCGCCCTCGATGTCCTGGGGGACGCCGAAGAGTTCCTCCACCCGAGCGGCCAGCTCCGCCACCGCGCGCACCTGGTCGTCGTCCAGCACCGGAACGTCGGCGAGTTCGGCGGCCACCGGCAGCAGCACCGGAGAACCGGCGGCGGCATCCGCGGGCAGGCCCATCGACCACTGCTTGCGCACGGTCAGCGCGGTCACCTGGTCGGTGGCCGGATCGTGGAAGAAGTGGTCGATGTCCGCCTTCTCCTGGACGACGCCCTCGCCGATGCCGTAGGCGGCCGCGATGACGCGGCGCACCGCGCCGTCGCGCGGGTCGCGGGTGAACGCGACGAACGAGCGGGTGCCGAGCACCATCCGCTGGACGCCGACCGCCACCCTGGCCCGCAACGGGTCCAGGCCGCGCAGGGCCCGGTAGCGCACGGCCTGCGGGTTGAACGCGGAGGCCCAGCAGCGCAGGACGGCGTCCTCGAGGCCGTCCTCGTCGACGTAGAGGAAGCTGTCGCTCATGCCGGCGAACGGGTCGACCGCGCTGTCCTCGCCGATCGCCTCGGCCGGCTCGGCCCCCTCGGCCGCGCCGGTCTCCGGTGCGGCGGCAGCGGAGGCGTCGTCGGCACCGGACGCGGCAGCACCGGACGCGGCGGCGGCCGGGACCACGCACGCCCGGACCGCGACCAGGCCGTCCGGCCCGGCGACGGCCGCGAACTCCTTGCGGATCCGCTCGGCCAGCGCCACCGGCAGCCGCGCGCCGCCCAGGGCCTCCCGGGCAGCCGCGCACCAGGCCTCCACCTCCGCCGGGCCGGCGCCGTCCGCCGGCCCGGCCGGCAGGGTCGGGCGCAGCGCGTCAAGGGCCTCGTCGAAGGCGGCGGCGGGCAGGCAGAAGAACTCCGGCACCCGGAACCCGGCCCGCCGCAGCACCTCCTGCCGGGCGAACTTGTTGCCGACCCGCGCGGCGTCGGCCAGCACCTCGCCGCCGTCCGTCGTCGTGGTCACCACGAGTTCGGTCATGCGCTCCCACCGCCCCATCCCGTGCCGCCCCAGCCGTCCAGGTGCAGCACGCTGTCCACCGGCCGGCGCGGCGCCGGTCCGAATCCGTCCCCCAGCACGTGCGCGGTGGGGATCAGGGCCCCCTGGCGCACGTCGCCCGGCAGCCCGAGGAGGTCGGCGACCTCCTGCTCGGCGTCCAGGTGCACCGTCGTCCACGCCGTTCCCAGGCCGCGGGCGCGGGCGGCGAGCATGTAGCTCCAGGCGGCGGGGAGGAGCGAGCCCCACACCCCCGCCTGGTTGGCCGCCGTGAGCCGGCGGCTGCCGAGCTCCAGGCACGGGACCACCAGCACCGGCACCTCGTGCAGGTGCTCCGCCAGGTGCCGGCCACCGGCCAGCATCCGGTCCGACACCCCGTCGGCCGCCGCGGTGTCCCCGGTCGCGGCGGCGGTGGCGGCGGTCGCCCCGGCGGCCGGCGGGTAGCGGGCCTCGAACGACCTCCGGTAGACCTCGGCGATCCGCTTGCGCAGCCCGTCCTCGGCCACCACCAGCCAGTGCCAGCGCTGGGTGTTGCCGCCGTTGGGCGCCTGGAGCGCGATCTCCACGCACTCGCGGACCAGGTCGAGGTCCACCGGGCGCGAGAGGTCCAGCCGCAGCCGCACCGAACGCGTGGTCGTGAGCAGTTCGTCCGGTGTCGCCGGCACCGCGACCCGCGGGCGGGCGGAGGCGCTCACCAGAGACCCGGCACGAGGCGGGAGTGCCCGGCCGCGTAGTCGCGGTAGCCGGGGATGTTCAGCAGCATCCGCTCCTCGGTGCGGATCCGGAAGGTGATCGCCGCGGCGAGCACCACCAGCAGCGCCACGCTCAGCGGGTTCAGGAAGAACACCACGAAGCCGACGTGCGCCGACAGCATTCCCGCGTAGGCGGGGTGGCGGATGAACCGGTAGACGCCCCAGGTGACGACCTGGTGGTCCGTCTGCCGGGTCACGTGGTGCGAGTAGAACCGCCCCAGCGTGCGGATCGCCACCTGCCGCAGCACGACCCCGCCGACGAACACCGCCGCCGGGAGCAGCAGCAGCGGCGACCACTCGTCCCAGGGCAGCGGCCCCAGCACGGCCGCGGACACGGTCGCGATCCGGGCCGTCGCGTAGAACAGCAGTGACGCCGACTCACGCGGCGCCGAGCCGGAGGTCCGGAAGGTCACCGGGATCTCGACCGCCAGCCACGCCAGGTAGAAGGCGGCCAGCACGGCCGCCACCAGGTCCACCCCCTCGCCCGCGTGCCGCAGGTGGACCACCAGCCCGGTGGCCACCGCGCTCACCGCGACCACGAACAACAACTGCGGTGCCCGCACCGCCCACGACGAGCCCGTGCCCGCCGTCTGTTCCGCCCCGCTCACTTCGCCGACCTCCGCTTCAAGTAACCCGCGCGACTGAGGGTGTGGACGCCGATCTGCATCCGGCCGTACCCCTCGCCGCTCTCCGCGTCCACGACCGCGAACCCGTACACCGCGCGCGCCCCGCGCGCCGGTGCGAACTCCCACCGCAACTCCAACGGCACCTCGATCGGCAGGCCGGTCGGCAGGTCCGCCTCCAGCGACAGCCAGAGCATCTGCGCGTCGACGTCCCGCCCGTGGGCCGTGTGGCCGAGCATCGTCGCCATCTGCCGGGCCGACTCGACCAGCGCCCCCGGGGTGTGCACCCCGCCGCCCGCCAGCCGGTGGCCCGTCGGCGGAACCAGCACCGCGGCCCGTTCGACCCGCACTGCACCGCCCAGCAGGACGTTCTCCGGCCGGTGCCGGTGCACCAGCCCCGGATCGGCGGGTACCGCGGCCTCCCGCCCCGTTCGGAGCGGGGAGGGTGTCCCGCCCAGGCGGATCGTGGCCCGGCTGACGGCCTCGCCGTCCTGCAACGCCGCCAGCTCCCACGCCGGCCCGTCGTCGGCCGCGATCGGGCCGCCGCTCAGCCACACCGGCGAACCCAGCTCACACATCCGGTCGAAGCTCATCGTGAGCCGCAGCCGGCCACCGTCCGCATCGAGCTGTTCCGGTGCCCGGGCCCCGACGAAGTCCAGCACTCCCGCCACCAGCACCATTCCGGGCACATGGTCCAGCGGGTGATCGAAGAAACACACGTCCTTCTCGTCCACCACCACCGGGACGACCACTCCCGGCCCCGATCCGCCGACATTTGCGGACGGAACCCCATCTGTTTGGTCGAATCCCTCCCCCCGGAAGTCTTCTGACGAACTGTCATGAACCGATGGAACGTCAGTTCCATATGAGACACCTGGTACCAACGAGGTCACGGGCCGAGGTAACCATCGATCACCTGTCCGAGCAACCCGGACCGGTCCACACCCCGACCGGACCCCGCCGGCGACCAAAAACACCCGCAACGATGGCCGAAAACCCCGTCGCCGACACCACCCCGCTGCATCCCCCCGGACAGAGCCGGGAGGGCAGGGGGGGCACCCCGGCCCGGGACGGGGCAACCCGGGGAGGCCCGGGACGGCGGGGCCGCCGCTCCGGGCCGCACCCGACTACGGCTGCAGCATGACGAGAAGCTCCGTACCCGGCACCAACTTCCGGTTGACGGAGGTGGACTGGACGAACACCGTGTAGGCCGGATTGTCGCCGGGCTTGACCGTGGCCTCCGAGGACGGCAGGCCGAGCAGTCGGCGGGCCGCCGGGCCCGAGAACACCCTGCCTGTCATCCGGCCGGTGGCCGGGTCCTTCTCCGCGACGGCGAGCTGCTTGCCGCCCTGGATCCGCTCCCGCTTGGACAGCTCGTAGAAGGCGCAGCCCGTCCGGTAGGTGTGCCCGGCGCCGGTGACGAACTCGCGGATGGGCAGCTGCTTGTCGACCGGGACGAGCGCGTACGCACCCGGGTCCAGGGCGTCGAGCTCGGCGGTGACCTCGGCGGCGCTGAGGTCCTGGCCCATGGTGAAGAGGTTCTTGGTGCCCCGGACACCCTTCTCGCGGCCGCGCAGGAAGCTCGTGGCGGCGGACTTGACGGTGCCGATGGCCTCCTCGACGCCCTTGCTGGAGTCGGCGTCCCAGATCGCGATATTGCCCGCGGGGAATCCGTACTCCTGGGCGGTGCGCTTGGCCAGCGAATTCGGGACCAGAATCGCCGAGGTCCAGTGGTCGGGCAGCCCGGCCATGGCCGTGTGGATCCGCTCCATCCACCCCTGCAGCACGGCCTTCCCCTTGGCGCCCGGAATGCGGATGTGCATCTTTCCGCTCTCGGAACAGCCGGAGGCGTTCTCCTCCCCGTCGGTCACGACGACCTGGAGGAAGGAGTGCTCCCCGTAGCCCTCCCAGATGTTCTTCAGATCGTCGACGGACTTCACGGCCGCCTCGATCAGCGCCGTCGCGCCGTTGTCGACCCGGTAGAGGCCCTTCAGCGAGGGCAGGTGCTTGACGTCCATGTCCCAGACGAGGTTCCGCACTTCGTGGTCGAAGGCGTAGAGGCTGATCCTGGTCTCGTGCCCGAGCCGGTCGGACTCCTCCTGGAGACCCTTGACGAACTCGTCCACGACCCGGACCAGCTGCTGCTCGTGCTGGCGCATCGAGCCGGACTTGTCGACCACCAGCGAAACGTGGTTGACCTTGTGGTCGATCCTGTTCGTGGACATTCTTCTCCCCTTTTCCCAACGCCATTTCCGGCGCCTTCCGGCGCTCCCCTCGGCGTTGTTCCAACCCTATGGGGAGGGTCTGACAATTCCGCCGGACCGGGAGGCTGCCGCGGCCGGGGAAGGGGGCGGGGATTCGGGCCAGGGATTCGGGCGGGGCCAGAGCATCGGTCCGGGGCATCGGTCGGGGGCATCGGTCCGGGCCGGAGCGGAGCGTCAGGCCGGACCGGGGGCGGCACCCGTGGCGCGGTCGTGCAGCAGGGCGGCCAGCGCGTCGGCGTACGGGCGGGCGCGGCGCCGACGGGGCAGCGCGAGGCCGAAGTGGCGGGCGGGGCGCGGCGGGGTGACGGGGACGACCCGGGTGCCGGACTGCGGCGGGTCGAGGGCGACCTGCGGGACGAGGGAGACGCCGACGCCGGCGGCGACCAGGGAGCGGGCGAAGAAGTAGTCGGTGGTGGAGCCCGCCACCCGCAGTTCGAAACCGGCCATCAGGGCGTGGCGGCGCAGGAAGGCCTCGGTCTTCGAGCAGCCCAGCACCCAGGGGTCGTCGGCGAGTTCGGAGAGGTCGAGGGCGTCCCGGCCGGCCAGCGGATGGTGCTCGGGCAGGACGACCGACAGCGGGTCCGTCATCAGCGGCGTCCACTCCAGGCCGGAGCGGTCGCCCGGGACGACGGGCAGCGGCCCGTCGAAGTGGTAGGCGAGGGCGAGGTCGGCGCTGCCGTCGCGGACCATCGGGAGGCTGTCCTCCGGCTCGCGCTCGACGATCCGCAGTTCCACCTCCGGGTGCGCCGCCGCGAACCGGGCCAGCACCGGGGGCAGCAGGTGGCGGCCGCCACTGGTGAAGGTGGCGAGCGTCAGCCGGGGCCGGTCCGCGCCCAGGCTCGCGATCCGTTCCTCGGCGTGCCGCAGTTCGGCGCCCACCGCGACGGCGGCGTCGACCAGCAGCCGACCCGCCTCGGTCAGCCGCACCCCGCGCGTCGACCGCTCCACCACGGAGGTGCCGAGACCGCGTTCGAGGGCCGCGATCTGCTGGGAGACGGCGGAGGGTGTCAGCAGCAGCGCGGTGGCGGCGCGGTTGAAGCTGCCGTGCTCGGCCACGGCCTGGAGCATGGTGAGCCGCCTGACGTCGAGCATGGTCGTTCCCCCCGAGTGCGCGCCGGTGCCGCCGCCCTCCTCGGCGGGCGGCGCGGAGAGGACAGTACCCCGGCGGCGGCGCTTCCGCGTACGGACGGGCGGACGGGCGGACGGGCGGGCAGCCGCTCGCTCAGCCTCCGGCGGGACCCGGCCCCGGACCCGGACCCGGACCCGGCCCCGATCCCGGCCCCCGGTCCGGCGGAGCGGGCGTCAGAACCGTACCGACCAGCTCCGCCAGCCGCGCCCGCAGCTCCTCCCGGTCCGTGCCGCCCGGTCCGGCCAGGTACTCGACCAGGTCGGCGCGGACCGCGGCGAGCAGCACGTGGGCGGTGAAGCCGCTGTCGGCCGCGAGCGGGATCCGCTCCAGCAGCGTGCGGAGCAGATCGTGCCAGCGCGCGTAGTGCTCCGTCCGGTAGGGGCTGGTGTCGCCGTCCTCCAGCGCCAGGGCGAGCGCGCGGTTGTCGAGCTTGAAGCGGAGCAGGGCGTCGAGCAGGGCGGGGACCCGCTCGGCCGGCGGGGCGTCCGGCCCGAGCGGCGGCGGGCCCGTCCCGACCGCGGCTCCGAGCGGTTCGAGCCGGGCCTCGTACAGCGCGCGGAGCAGTCCGGCCCGGTCCCCGAAGGCCCGGAAGATCGTGCCCTTGCCGACACCGGCCGCGGCCGCGACCTCGGCCATGGTGACGTCCTCGGCGTTCTCCCGCCGGGCGAACAGGGCGTCGGCGGCCGCGAGAACGGCCGCCCTGTTGCGGACGGCGTCCTTGCGGGACCTGTGCTCGGACATGCCGTTCCGCCCTTCTCGTTCCTCCGGGTCCGCTCCGAGGAAACGGACCCTCGGTCCATATCCCTCGGCGAAGAGCGTAGCCGGTCGCGGACGCTGCTCCCGCCCTCCCGGGGGGAAATGCCCTGGCGCGCCGACCTGCCGACCCGTCCTGTCCAGCACCGTCCTGTCCAGCACCGTCCTTTCCGACACCGCCCCGACGGCCGCACCCGACCGACGCACCCGACCGACGCGCCCTACCGACCGAGGAACCCGTCGCGGATGATGTCGGACGTGGGAAGCGCCGTGTCCGCACCACCTCCGGACACGGCGTCGCGCGCCGCCACCGTCGACCGATCCCGGAGGACGCACCATGCGCCGCACCGCCCAGACCGTCACCCCGGCCGCCCCGACCGCCCCGGCCACCTCGCCGACCGCGGTCCGCAGCACCGTCCGGACCGCCCTCGTCGCCGCCTCGGCCGCCGCCCTCCTCGTGGCACCCGTCGCCGTCACCCCGGCCCTCGCCGCCCCCGCGACCACTCCGGTCGTCCTCATTCACGGGCGCAACGCCGACCCCGGGGTCTGGGGCACCGCGATCGACGTCCTGCTCTCGAAGGGCTACGACCGCAGCCGGCTCTTCACCTGGTCGTACGACACCTCGCTGTCCACGAACGAGACCCTCGCCGACCGGCTCTCCGCCTACGTCGACCAGGTGCTCGCGCAGACCGGTGCCGCCAAGGTCGACATCGTCGCCCACAGCCTCGGCAGCCTGCCCAGCCGCTGGTACGTCAAGTTCGGCAACGGCAGCCGCACGGTGAAGAACTGGATCTCGCTGGCCGGCCCCAACCACGGCACCGGCCTGGCCTGGCTCTGCGCCGCCTGGGACCAGGGCTGCCGGGACATGACGCCCGGTTCCTACGTCGTCAGCCACCTGAACCGCACCCCGGAGACGCCCGCCCCGGTCCACTACTGGACCTTCTGGTCACCGGCCGACGAACAGATAACCCCCGCCTCGAGCACCCGACTCGACGGCGCCACCAACACCGAGGTCCCCGGTCTCAAGCACAACGACTTCCTCGGCAACGCGGCGGTGCTCGCCCGGGTCGCCGCCGTCCTCACCGGTGGCTGAGGCCGTCCACCGAGCGCGGCAGGGCAGGGGCCTGGCGGCAGCCGACCTGCATCCGACCGGCGGCCGACCTCCGGGCGGCCTCCGGGCGGCCTCCGGTTGACCCGCACCGGAGCGGCGCCGGAGTGGTGCCGGAGTGATGCCGGCCGACGGCCTTCACCGAAGATCCCCGAAAGTACCCCCTGACAGACCTTGACCTCGGCGGGCAGATAGTATGTACCCGCACGTGAGGCCCGGCAGACGGCTTCCCGTCGCGTGCGGGGGCTCACGAGGCCCGTCCCGCATGCCCGCCCCCGTCTGCCGACACCCCGTGGCGCCGCCTGTGACCCTCGACGCCGGACGGACCACCGGGGTCGCCGAACCAGGGCCCTCGAGGAGCGATGTGACGGGACACCGACCGGGCCGGGTGCGGCCGTGGCCCGGTGCTGGTCCCGGTGCCCCGCCGCCCCCGGGGGTTCCGTCCCCACACGCCCTTCCCCACGCCCTCCCTCCGGCGGCGGGCCCGCACCGGGCTCCGCCGCGTGCGGGCCTCGCCCGTCCGCATCCATCAACGACACATCAGCTCAGGTACCTTCATGCACCCCCATACCGCCGTCATCGACGGCTTCCATTACGGCTGGCTCAACCCGGTCCTCTCCTACCTGGTGGCCTGCACCGGCGCCGCGCTCGGACTGCGCTGCACCGTCCGCGCCCTCGACCTGCCGCCGCGCCGACGGCTCGGCTGGCTGCTGCTGGGGGCCGCCGAGATCGGCTGCGGCATCTGGACGATGCACTTCATCGCCATGCTGGGCTTCAACGTCACCGGCTCGACCGTCCTCTACAACGTCCCGATGACGCTGTGCAGCCTGGTGCTGGCGATCGCGGTCTGCGGTCTCGGCATCCTCTACGTCGGCTACCGGCCGCGGACCGTCGGCACGCTGCTGATCGGCGGCACCGTCATGGGCCTGGGTGTGGCCGCGATGCACTACCTCGGCATGGCGGCGATGCACGTCCAGGGGCAGGTGTCCTACGACACCCTCACCGTCGCCGGCTCGATCGCGATCGCCGTGGCCGCGTCGACCGCCGCACTCTGGATGACGCTGAACATCACCGGTCTGCTCGCCTCGCTCGCCTCGTCCCTCGTCGCCGGGGTCGCGGTGGTCGCGATGCACTACACCGGCATGGCCGCCGTCTCGGTGGTGCTGGACGGCCGCGTCCCGACCGGCGGACTGTCCGCCTCGCAGTTCATCACCCCGCTGGCGGTGGCGGTCCTCGTGCTGCTCTCGCTCGGCGGCATCGCGCTGATGCTGTCTCCGCACGACGCCTCCCTGTCGGGGCTGGACCGCGACCGGCCGGAGCCGGTCCGGGTGCCGCTGTTCGAGCAGCAGGGCTGACCGGCCCTCCGTTCCGACCGGTCCGAGCGGTCCGCCCGGTCCGAGCGGCCGGACACGGGCCGACGGCCCGGCGCGGGGTTCCCGCGCCGGGCCTTTCGCGTCGGGCCCACCGTGGCAGGCCTGCCACGCACCGGGGCGGCCGCGCGGCCGGAGGCGCGACCGGACGTCAGACGCGCTGTCGCGAGCCTGCGGCCCAGTTCGAGAAGGGCCTCATGGATGTCGTCGCGGATGTCCCAGCGGATCCGCAGGCGTCGGAAGCCGTGAATGGGGGTTCGTTCGCTCGACGACTCGCCGTACGGCTCCGGGTCCGGAGCCGTACGGCACTCCTGGACCGGCGATGACCGGCTTGATGCCCCGTTTCCACAGCCGCCGGCAGTACTTGTCGAAGTCGTAGCCCCGGCTCACCGGCACGGTGCGGTTCGGTCGGCAGCACCTGGCACAGCCGGTCCCCCGCCCCGGCCTCGTGCCAGTCCCGCGGTCGGCGCCGGCAGGTCATGCCCGACCCGAAGCCGAGTTCCTGCGGCAACCACTCCCACCGGAGTCCTGTGGGCAACACGAACAGGACCCCCTGAAAGCAGCCCCGGCCGTCCAGCGGTGGGCGGCCGATCCCGCGCAGCCGCTGCTGCCGCACCGGCAGCAGCGGCTCGATCCGGTCCCCCAGGTCGTCCGACACCGGCAACGGCGGTTCCTTCCCCGCGGCCTGCTCAACGGGCCGATGGGAAACCGGACATGGGCACGAAGCCGTTCTGTCGGCTCCGCTGGGCGGCGGTGAGGGTGCGCCAGGGGCGGGTGTCGAGATCGGCGGGGGTGCCGTCGAGGACGGCCGCCGTGCGCGTCGCCGGGTCCAGGACGACGGTGGCGAGACTCGCCCAGCGGCGGCCGAGCGCTTCCGCCGGGTCGGGCAGGCAGGTGACGGGCGGTTCACCGGGACCGGTGACCAGACAGCGGGCCAGCGACTCCGGCGTGTCCGGGAGCTGCCGAAGGCCCGCGAGCCGGGCCCGCACGAAGTCGTGGCGCTCGCCCGAGTCCGGCTGGTAGAGCCAATTCTTCTCCTCGGCCGCCGGTACCGGCGTCAGGAAGTGGTTGGTGCGCACCAGCAGGCCGCGCTCGTCCGGGGCGACCGCGAACACCCCGGCCGGACTGAGGTCGAGCAGGGTGGCCTGCGTCCCGTCGAAGAGCGCGAACGAGCCGGAGGAGGCGAGCGGCGCGCCGCGGACCAGGTCGACGGCCTCGGCGACGCTGCCCGCCTCCGCGAGGACCACCGCCGCGAGCACGTGCACCGGCACTCCGCCGATGCCGTCGCGGGCGTGCCCGAGGATGTTGAAGTGCAGGGCGAGGCCCGCACTGTTGATCCCGATCTTGCCGAGGATGCCGTCCTCGGTGAGGCCGACGACGGTGTGCCGCCCGCCCCGTGACTCCAGCGTGTGCCAGTGGGCACTGAGTTCGACGTGCCAGTCCCAGGTCTGCACGCCGAAGGTGCGCACCGCCGTCGCCGGGGCACCGGGACTGCCGAACGGCTGGGCGGCCCGGCGCACCAGGGTGGTGCACTCCCCCGGCGGGACGGTGACGCTGCGGGCGAGGATCTCGGTCCGGGCGTTGAGGGCGGCGAGGCGCCAGGGGTCGAGCCCGGCGCCGCTGGCGATGCCCTCGATCTCGGCACGGGCACCCGGGCGGAACTCGCCGACGGCGTCGAGAGCGCGTTCGGCGTCGTCACGGACCCGGGCGGGGGTGATGCCGCCGAGGGCGAAGAGGCGGTCGTACACGTCGAGCGCGGCGGGGAGGTGCGCGCGCAACTGCTCGCCGCGGGCGGTGCCGCGCCGGTGCGGGTCGACGGCGTCGACGTGGACGTGGCGGCGGTGGTCGGGGCGGGGAATCGGTGTCGGGGTCACGGCTGGTCCTTCCGACCGGCAACAGGGCCGGCGAGGGTGGTGGGCGCGGTCCGGACGGTGGGCGCGACCGGGGCGGCGAGCGCGGTACGGACGGTGGGCGCGGCCGGGGTGGCCGCGTGGAACTGGACCGCGCCGCCGACGACGGTCGCGAGCACCGGGTTCACCGCCTGGGCCTCGGGGTCGAGGTCGAGCGGGTTGGCGGCGAGGACGGTGAGGTCGGCGGTGAAGCCCGGGGCGATCCGGCCGAGTTCGCCCTCCGCCCCTGAGGCATAGGCGACCGCGGCGGTCATGGCCCGGTAGGCCTCGCGCGCCGTGAGCGCCTGACCGGGCTGCACGGGTGCGGCGTCCGGTTCCTCGACGGGGCGGCGCAACTGGCAGTCGGCGAGTCCGACGCGCGGATCGCCGGGCCCGATCGGCCAGTCCGACCCCAGGGCGACGACGGCGCCGTGGTCGAGCAGGTCGCGGGTGCGCCAGCCGTGGGCGGCCCGCTCGGGCCCGATCCGTCGGGACCAGTTGTCGGTGCCGTCCGCACGGGTCTGCCGGGTCGCGTGGACGGGTTGCAGTCCCGCCACCACGTCGAGGCGGGCGAAACGGGGCAGCAGGTCGTCCGGGACGGATTCGAGGTGTTCGATCCGGTGCGGCGCACGGGCGGCCCGGCCGGTCTCCTCGATGACGTCGAGGGCGAAGCGTACGGCGCGATCGCCGATGGCGTGGGTGGCGGTGGGGATGCCGCGTTCGGTGAAGAAGCGGACGGCGGCGCGGTAGGCGTCGGTGTCGCGCCAGAGCGGCTCGCGGTTCTCGCCGTGGACGTCGGGGTGTTCGAACCAGGCGGTGCCGTTGTCGGCCGTGCCGTCGAGCATGAACTTCACCCCGTCGACCTGCCAGCGCCGGCCGCCCAGACCCTGGAGCCCGGCGATCCGCTGCCACACCTCCGGTGCGGAGTCCGCGGGCACCAGCGGGGAGCAGCGCACGCGCAACGGCAGTTCGCCCTGCTCCTCCAGGTGCCGGAACACCTCCTCCGAGGGCTCGCCGAAGTCGAGGGCGTGCAGTCCGGTGAGCCCGCTGCGGGCGAAGCGTTCGAGCTGCGCCCGGACATGGGCGGCGGCGGTGTCGAGCGGGACTTCCGGGCAGTGGGCGAAGACCAGGTCCATGGCCTGGAGTTCGAGCACGTAGCCGGTCGGGCGCCCGGCCCGGTCGACCACGACGGAGGAGGCGTCGGTGAAGGTCTCGCGGCCGGTGAGGCCGGAGAGTTCGACGGCACGAGGGCTGACGACCAGCGCGTGGGCGTCGCGGGTCAGCAGGGACACGGGGCGCCCGGGGAGTTGCTCGGCGAGGAAGGCGCCGTGCGGTTCGCCGTCGAACACGTTGACGTCGAGGTCGTAGCCGGTGATCCAGTCCTCGGCGGGGCGACCGGTGGCGGCGTCGGCGAGGCGGGCGAGGACGTCGTCGAGGGTGGCGGCGCCGGACAGGTCCACGCCGCTGCCGGTGGAGATCGCACCCCAGACGGGGTGGGCGTGGGCGTCGGTGAGGCCGGGCAGGATCGCGGCTCCCGGGAACTCGTGGACCTCGGTGGCGGGGCCGCACAGCGGGGCGAGGAGTTCGGCGGGGCCGACGGCGGTGATCCGGCCGGCGGTGATGGCGACTCCGTACCGCGGCGGGGTGAGGGTACGGGGAGTGTCCGCGGCGGGGCCTACCAAGCCAGTGGGGGCGGCGGGGCCGGTGCGGTCGGCCGAGTCGGTCGGGCCGGTCGGGTGCTCCGGGTCGGTCGAGCGCACCGGGGCGGCCGCGTCGGTCGGGTCGGCCGCGTCGGTCGGGTCGGTCAACAGCTCGACTGTGCGGGCGAGGAGGATGGTGTCGGCGTGCACGGGGGTGGGTTCTTTCGGGTCGGGGACGGTATTGCTTATTGGTCACTCGACCAATAAGCAGCACTGCGAAACGGGGTGCTATTGGCCATGCAACCAATAGCACCGAAGGGAGGATCGGGACCGCGATCGTCAGGGGCGCGGGATCGTCGCCAACGCGCTGGTGGCCGCCCAATAGACAGCAGCAGCGACCGCCATCCCCGCCGGTACGGAGAGGTCGACGCCGCCCGCGGCCGCCGCGATCGGTCCGGTCCAGAAGGTGGTGCGCACCCACAGCACGGCGGCGAGCGCGCCGGCGGCCAGGGCCAGGACCCCGGCCCAGTGGACACCACCGCGGTACCAGAACGGCCCGCCTCGTCGCTGGGCGAGCAGCTCCGGCCCGCTGTAACGGTTGCGGCGCAGGACGAGGTCGGTCATCGCCACCGCCATCACCGGACCGGTGACCACCACCACGAGCTGGAGCACGGCACTGACGCTCGTCAGGAAGTCGAAGACGAGGATCGCGTAGAGCGTCATGGCCGCGCCCAGGACCCCGATGACCAGCACCGCCGGGATCCGGGCGATCCGGACGCCGACCGACTGGACGGACAGGCCCGCGCTGTAAGCCGTCATACCGTTGTTGGCCATGGTGTTGAGGACGACCGCGACAACGAAGACCGGCACGAACCAGCCGGGCAGCACGCCCTCCAGCGCTGCCTCCGGGTCGCTCATGTCGAGCCCGGTGGCGGCGAGCGCGCCTACCGCCGTGAAGACGACGCTGGGCAGGTAGGCCCCGAGCGCGGTCCAGCCCGCGACGGCGACCGGGCTGCTGTCCCGGGGCAGGTAGCGGGCGAGGTCGGGACTGTTGGTGTAGGACAGCGGCGCCGAGGCGACCAGCGTGAACCCGGCGCCGAGCGCGGCCGCCAGCGCGGCGCCCCGCAGCGGTTCGGCCGGGGCGTACGAGAGGTCGGCAGCAGCCAGCACGTACCCGGAGACCACAGCGAAGACGACGGTCAGCGCGACACTGAGCCCGGCGTAGAGGCGCACGATCAGGCCGTACCCGAAGATGGCGATCAGCAGTGTGCCGGTGGCGACGGCACAGACCACCGCCGCGTCGACGACCGGGGAGTCGGGCAGGCCGAGCCGGGCAGCGAGGCCGATGCCCGCCACCGAGGCGGCCGACCAGTTCAGGGCCAGGTAGGCGGCGGCGATCAGCCACCCGGTGACGACCACCACCGCCCGATTGCCGCGCACCCCGTACAGGGCGCGGGAGACGACCGACCCACTGGTGCCCGCGGCGGGGCCGGCGGCCGCGACCACGCCCGTGCAGATCCAGACCAGATTGCCGACCAGGACGACCCCGAGCGCCTGCGGGAGGGTGAGCCCCATCAGGACGAGCGCGGCGCCGACGACGAAGCTGAGGTAGCTGACGTTCGGCGCGGCCCAGACGGCGAACAGGTCGCGGGGGCGCCCGCCGCGCTCCTCGTCGGGGACGAGGTCGATCCCTCTGACCTCGGGGCCACCGGCGCGCGGGGCGGGGGCGGGGGCGACACCGTCGGCGCCGTCGCGGCCACGGGGGCCGTCGGGGCCGTCGGAGGCGGCGCCCGGTCCGGGGCCCGCACCCGGTCCGGGACGGGCGGGCCGGGAGTCGTCGGCGGATCTCGGGGCGGGGGTGGAGTCGGTCGGTCTCATCAAGGCCTCTCGGGTCGGGCAGGGATCCGGCCGCCGGCCGTTCCAGTCTTATTGGTCGGATGGCCAACAACATGTTGGGCACACATCCAATAGCGTGTCCCCCATGACGTCAAGACCTCAGGCCGCCCGCACCCGCAAGCCCCCCGGCGAACGCCGCGCGGAGATCCTGCACACCGCCGCCCGCATCGCCCTGGACGAAGGTCTGGAGCGCATCACCCTGCGGCGCGTCGCCGACGAGCTCGGCGTCCGCCCCGGACTCATCGGTCACTACTTCCCGGCCGCCGACGATCTGGTGAGCGAGGCCTTCGCCCACGCCGCCGCCCAGGAGCGCGACGCGCTGCTGCCGCCCGGCGCCCACGAGGCGGACCGCTCCCCCACCGTTCGGCTCGCCGGCTTCCTCGTCCGCCTCACCGGCGCCGACTGCCTGGACCTCAGCCGCCTCTGGCTCAACGCCCGCCACTTGAGCCGCTTCAAACCGGGCCTGCGCGCCACCGTCCGGGAACAGGAGTCCCTCACCCGGACGGCACTGACCGGACTGGTGGAGGAGGGCGTACGCCGCGGTGAGTTCCGCACCGACGATCCGCTCGGCGCGACCCTGCACATCCTGGTCACCGTCGACGGCCTCGCCGCCTACGCCAACGACGACATCGACGACGACCACGGCGGCGACGACGAGGACGGCACCGGCGACAGAACCAGCACCGACGTCGACCACCCGGCCCTTCAGGACCTCGCTCTCACCGTCGCCGAACACCGACTCGGCCTCACACCGGGCCTGTTGCGCGCCGCAGCGTTCTGACGCACCCACTCGGGCGACGACCGCAGACGCACGCGGCGGAGGCGCGGGGAAGCGGGGAGGCGCACCCGGGCGCGCGGAAGCGGACCGCACGCCGCCCGAGTGCGCCTTTCCGTCCCCGGCCGCCGTCCGCCCACGTCGGGCCACCTGCCAGCAGGAACGCCCAGGGGCGTGCACGACCGGCTGCCGCGGCACGTTCGGACCGTGTCCGAAGAGGGGAACCCGTCGATCGGTGGCCGCGTCGACGGCTGCGAGACGACTCGCGGAGGGGGCCCACCGTGCGCGACCAGGACCAGGGACAACAGAACCGACAGGACCGACAGGACCGGCAGGACCGGCAGGACCCGCGACACCTGCACCACCCGCAGGACCCACACGACCCGCAGGACCGAAGACACCCACCGCACGCCACCCCGGCCGCAGCGTCCGCCGACGGCTGGTGGCTGCCGGAGTACCACCACGAACGGGAGTTGGGCAGCGGCGCCAGCGGCCGCGTCTGGCTGGCGCACCACCGCCCCACCGGCACACCGGTCGCGATCAAGTACCTGCACGACCCGGCGGACGGCGCCGACCTGCGCCGGGAGGCGACCGTCCTGGCCCGGATCGACTCGCCCCACGTCACCCGGCTCTACGAGTACGTGGAGGCCGGGCCGAACGCGGCCATCGTGATGGAACTCGTCGACGGCCTCTCCCTGCGCGCCCTGCTGGGGGCCGAGGGCGCCACCACCCCGGAGGCGGCGCTGGTGGTCCTCAAGGGTTCCCTGCTGGGGCTGGCCGCCGCACACGCCGCCGGACTCGTCCACCGCGACTACAAGCCGGCCAACGTCCTGGTCGCGGCGGACGCCACTTCCAAGCTCGTGGACTTCGGCATCGCCGTCCCCGGCGGCGACGCCCGGGACATCTCCGGCACTCCCGCCTATCTGGCACCTGAGCAGTGGACCGGCGCCCCGGCCTCGCCCACCGCCGATGTCTACGCGGCCACCGTCACCTTCTTCGAGTGCCTGGCCGGCGTCCGGCCCTTCGGCGGCACGACGACGATCGAACTCGCCGTCCAGCACCTGGAGTCGCCGGTGCCGACCGGGCTGGTCCCGGAGGCCGTGCGGCCGCTGGTCCTGGCCGGGATGGCGAAGCGGCCGGAGGAACGCCCGGCCGGCGCGGTGGAGTTCCTCCAGTTGCTGGAGGCAGCGGCCGTCACCGCGTACGGGGAGCTCTGGGAGGAGCGGGGCCACGCCGACCTCGCCGTCCTGGTGGGGCTGCTGGCCTCGCTGCTGCCCCGGAGCGCGGCGGCGGCGCCCGGCGGCGCGGTCACGCCGCCGCTGCAACTGGTCGCGGCGGAGAGCGCGTTGCCGGACCGCCCCCGTCCCCGGGACGGCGTCGGCCGGGGCAGCGTCGGCCGGGGCTCCGGGACCGGCGCCCCGGCCGGACCGGCTACGACGCCGCACGAACGGACCGTGTCCTCGGCCACGTCGTACCCAGGAGGCTCGCGCCGTCGGCGGCGCTCCACGGCGGTCGCGGGCACGCTCACGGCGGCCCTGCTGGCCGGAGCGGCGCTCGCGGGGACGACCGGGCCGGACGACCCGACGGTGACGGGCAGTCCGATGCTGCGGGTCACCACCACCCTGGACCCGGCGGGTGTCGGGAACGTGACCACCCGGCCGCCCGCGTCGACGAGCCCGCGCTTCCCTGGCGCGCCCGCCGACTCCTCCGGCGCTCCGCGCTCCCCGTCGTCCTCCGGGACGTCGACCCCAGCGGTCGCCGCCCCGCCCTCGACGAACCCTCCCTCGACGAACCCGTCCCCGGCGTCCTCCCCGTTCGCGCCACCGCCCGCTCACCGGCCGTCCTCGATCTCCCCGTCGCCGATCCCGCCGCCCGTGCCCCGGCAACCCTCGGCCGTACCGCCGCCGTCGGCGCCACCGCAGCCGCCGGCCAGCACCGCTCCGTCGACCGGTTCCCACGCCCCGGCCCCCGCCTCGTCGTCACCGCCCTCCCCCTCCCCACGGCTCACGGACCCGCCGGCCACCTCCACCGCCCCGCCCGGTGGCACCGCCCCCTCCCGCACGCCGCAGCCGCCCGTCGTGACCTCCCCGCCGGCACTGCCCGTCCGGGTGGAGTCGCTGACCGTCGACTCCCTCCAGTGCCTGGACAGCAATCTGTTCGGCCTCCAGGCCCGGATCACGGTGGTGGCCTCGGGACCGCCCGGCGCCACACTGACCGTGTCCTGGCAGCATCACTCCGGCGCGGTCAACCCTCCGGCGACCGTCGCCACGGAGACCGTCCGTCTCGGCTCCGGGTCCGTCACCCTCAGCCGCTCCCACGTATTCGGCTCGGACCCGGCGGCCCAGTGGGGCGTCCTGGTCGGCAGCGACCCGCGGCCGGAGAGCGCACCCGTGGCCTACCGCGAGCTGCCCGCGATCGACTGCAGCCAGCCCGGCTGACCCCGCACCGTCCGATCAGCACCCCCGATCGCCATCCCCGGATCACCACCCCCGATCGCCACCGTCCGGTCGCCGTTACCGCCCACCGCCCGGGCAGTCGTCCGACCTCCCGCACCCGCCCCGGAGGCTCCCGTGACCGTGCCCCCGCCGGACCCCCGGTCCGGCCCCGACCGCACCGTCCGTCTCAACCCCTCCGTTCCCCAACCTCCTCCCGTCCAGCCGCGCGTTCCCGGCACACCCGCCCGGCCCGTCCGTCCCCCCTCGTCCGCCGGGCCAGGTGCGGGGCGGACCACGGACGGCGAGGACGCCGGGTGCGCCACCGTCCTCGACCCGACCGCCTGGAGCACCCCAGCCACCACCCCCACCCCCGCACAACCGCCCGCACCCCCGCCGCCACCGCCACCGCCACCCGCGAACCCCCCAGCCCCGACCCAGGAGGCCCCGGCCCCGGTGCCCGCTCAGCACCAGCCCCACGAGGTCCGCCGGTTCGGCCCCGGCGTACCCCCGGCAGTGGCCGCGGTGTGGCGACGCCCGCCCCCACCGGCCCGACCCGCCGCACGGCTCCGGCGCCACCAGACCCTGCCGTGGCTCGTCCCGGCGGCCGCGGTGGTGGTGCTGCTCGCCGCACTGCCCGCCCGCTGCCGGGCCACCGAGCCTCCCCTCACCCCGACCGGTCTCACCCTCACCGTCACCACCGTCGCCACCTCCACCTCCACCACCGCGAACGGCCCGACGAACAGCCCGACGAACGCCCCTGCCGACAGCCCGCACTGCGACAACAGCGCCCTGTTCACCGCGAGCGTCACCACCGACGGCCGCCCCGGCACCCTCCGTTACCGCTGGCGGCGCAACGACGGCACCGCCTCCGACGAGCTGCGGCAACCCGTCCGGTCCGGCGAGTACCGCACCACCCTGGTCCTCGGCTGGTCCTTCGTCGGCCACGGCGCCGTCCACGCGACGGCGACCGTCGAGATCCTCTCCCCCCGCAGCCTGAGCGCGACCGCTTCCTTCGACTACGACTGCCCGGCCTGACGGCATCCCCGGGCCGTGCCGGGGGCGTGCACTCCCGCAGCCGCGAGACCCCAACGCTCCCGCGCGCCTCCGGAGCGGATTGCCGGAGGGCTGGGCGAGGGACCGCCGGAATGGGACGGTGTCCCGTCTCGGGAGCCGAGCAGGACGGATCGGGGGCACGGAGCATGACAAGACGTTGGCTGGTGACGGGGTGTTCGACCGGGCTGGGCCGGGCGCTGGCCGGGGCCGCGGCCGGCGCCGGGGACCGCGTCCTGGCGACCGCACGCCGGACGGAGACCTTGGACGACCTGGTCCGCGAGCATCCCGGACGGGTCCTCGCCGCACCCCTGGACGTGCGCGAGCCGGAGCAGTGCGAGCAGGCCGTCGCCACGGCGGTGGAACGGTTCGGCGGCGTGGACGTCCTGGTGAACAACGCCGGGAACGGTGTGTTCGGCACCGTGGAGGAGGTCGGCGACCACGAACTCCGCGACCAGTTGGAGACCCTGGTCGTGGGTCCCTGGCGACTCGCCCGGCTGGTGCTGCCGGTGATGCGCGCGCAGGGCGGCGGACTGATCGTGAACGTCTCCTCGCTCGCGGGGCGGACGGCCTTCCCCGGTCTGGCCGCCTACGTCACGGGCAAGCACGCGCTGGAGGGCATGACCCAGGCACTCGCCGCCGAGGCGGCCCCGTTCGGCGTCCGGGCCGTAGCGCTGGCCGCCAGCGGGTACGCCACCCGGTACGGCGCCTCGGTGACCGACGCCGCCGGCCGCTCCGACGCCTACCGCCCGACCACCGGGCCGATGCGCGAGCAGCTGCGCGACATGGCGGCCCTGCCGGGCATCGGCCGCCCCGAGGACTTCGCCCGGGAGGTGCTCCGCCTCGCCGACACCTCCGGACCGCTGCCGGTGCGGATCCCGATCGGCCCCGGCAGCTTCGCCCACCTCACCGCCGCGGCGTACGCCACCCAAACCGAACTCGCCACCGCCCGCGCGCTGCTGCTGGACCGGTCGGATCCGCAGCAGGGCTGACGGCCGCTCCGACGGCTCCCGGAAGCCGTCCCGAGCAGCACCCCGACCACCGACCCGCGCACCGCCCCGCCCCCGCCCCGGCCCCGCCCCGACGGGTTCGGCCGCTGTTCAGCGGGGCGTGGCCCGGCCGATGATCTCCGACCAGACCCGGTGCCTACGGTCGGGGACCACACCACTTCCGGGAGCGAACCATGCACGACAACCACGAGTCCGGACATCCCTGCGAGTGCCCGCGCACCGCCGAACTCGACGGCGACGGGCCCGCCGCGGCCGGACGTCGCCGGTTCCTGCGCGGCGCCGGCCTGTTGGGCGCCGGGGTGGGCACGGCCGGGCTCGGCCTGCTCGGCGCGGCGCCCGCCCACGCGGCCGGCCCCGGACCGGCCGGCGCGCCCGGCACCGCCGCCGGGTCCGACCCGTCCGCCGCCGCACCGGGGAAGGCCAAGAAGCCGGCCGGGAAGCAGCGTTGGCAGCCCGACCCGGACGCCCGCCGGTTCACCCTCGTCGTCATGCCGGACACCCAGTACCTGTTCGACCAGGACCGGATCCACCCGGCCCCGGTCGAGGCCGCGCTCCGCCACGTGCTCGACGGCGGGGTCAACCGGGAGGACGGGACGGACGACAACATCGTCTTCCTGGCCCATCTCGGCGATGTCACCGAGAACGGACTGGCCACCGAGTTCGCCGCCGTGAGCAAGGTGTTCGGCCTGCTGGACGACGCCGGCGCGGCCTACGGCGTGCTCGCCGGAAATCACGACATCCGCTCCTCCACCGACGACCGGCGCGGCAGCACGCCCTACCTGGAGACCTTCGGCCCGGCCCGGGCCGCCCGCACCTCCGGGTACCACAGCTCCAGCCCGGACGGCTACAACACCTGCCACATCGTCACGGCCGGCGGCCGCCCGTGGATGCTGCTCTCGCTGGACTGGCGACTCTCCGACGCGGGCTTCGCCTGGGCCAACGCCGTCATCGCCGCCAACCCGAAGGTGCCGGTGGTCCTCACCACCCACGAGCTCGCGTACGCCGACGACGCCGGCCGGGCCGAGCTGTCCGACTACGGCCGGCAGCTCTGGGAGCGGTTGATCAGCGCCAACGACCAGATCTTCCTGACCGTCAACGGCCACTACTGGCCGCCCGGCCGGACGGTACTGACCAACAAGGCCGGTCACGACGTGCACGTGCACATCACCAACTACCAGGACCGCTACTACGGCGGCGCCGCGATGATCCGGGCGTACCGCTTCGACCTGGACCGCAACACCGTCGACGTGTCGACCTACTCGCCGTGGATCCAGGAGATCGCGGCCGAGGAGCGCAACACCCTGGCCGCGCAGCAGGTCGAACTGACCTCGGACGTGGACCGCTTCTCGCTCTCGATCGACTTCGACCGGCGCTTCTCGGGCTTCGCGCCCGTCCCGGCGCGCCCCGCCCGCCGGGCGTCCGACCTGCTGGTCCGGGACACCGCGGCCTACTGGCGCTTCGACGGCGGCAGCGGCGACGGCACCCCGGTCACGGCCCGGCAGGTCGTCAAGGACCTGACGGGGCAGGGCAACGACCTGTTCCCGCAGAGCGCCCCGGGTACTCCGGACGGCGGCCTCACCTGGTCCTCCGAGCACCACCCGGACCAGCCGGGCCACGGCAGCCTCCTGTTCAAGGGCACCCGCTCGCCGGTGCGCGGCACCTATCTGCAGACCGCGCCCAACGCCCCGCTGAACCGGGAGACCTTCGAACGCGGCTTCACCGTCGAGGCGTTCTGCAAGCTGCCCGCCGACTGGGACTCCGGCCGGAGCCGCTGGTCCGCCCTGCTCAGCCGCTGGGGAACGGCGGCCGAGGCGGGCCGGAGCGGCCCCGGCACGGATGCCGACGAACCCGTCGTGACGCTCAGCCTCTCCGAGGCGCCCGCGCTCCAGTGGTGTGTCTACCCGGTCAACCAGACCGGGGCGTCCACGTGTTGGGGTCACCAGCTGCCGCTGGACCGCTGGTGGCACGTCGCGGTCGTCAACGACGGGAAGTTCAGCCGGATGTACGTGGACGGCTGCGAGGTGGCCCGCAACCCGGCGACCCCGGCCGTGGGACTCGCCACCCTCGGACGCCCCTGGATGGTGGGCGGCTACGCGTACGCGGGAGTGCTGGACAAGGTGTTCCACGGGTACATCGGCGACGTCCGGGTCGTGCGGCGGGCCCTGCGGGTGAAGGAGTTCATGACCGGCTGACGAGGTCGGGCAGCGGGAGGTCCGGGCCGGTGCGCGGAAGCGTCCCCGGGAACGGCTGCGGCACCGGTGCCGCAGCCGCCGGACCACCCGCACCGGCGCCCGCATCCACGCCCGCACCGGCACCCACACCCACACCCACACCCACACCCACACCCACACCGGCATCTGCACCGGCACCCGGCTCGCACAGCGTCTTGGCGATGATCGAGCCGATCGGTTCCGTGCCCCCCGACCCGTCCTTGCCGACGAACGGGTTGGTCGACAGCGCGAACTGCCGCTTCCCGTCCCCGCTTCCGAGCAGCAGGGTGCTCCAGCCGGCCAGGCTGCCGTCGTGGCCCCAGGCGGCCTCGCAGCCCGGTCCCAGGTCGATCCGGACCACGCCGAGCCCGTACCGCAGGCCCGCCACCGTGGTCGCCACGGTGTCCTTGAGCGCCGCGGTCTCGGCGGGCCGCAGCAGCCTCCCACCGAACAGCGCGGCGTGGAAACGGTCGAGGTCGGACGTGGTGGAGACACCGCTGCCGGACGCGTCCACCACGGACGGGTCGAGCCGGGTGATGTCGGCCGGACCGGCGGGCATGTCGAGGTACGCGTGGGCGTGCGGCCCGCCGAAGCCGGTCCCGGACACCGGGAAGACCGTGTCGTCCAGGTGCAGCGGCCGGACGATCCGGCGGTCCGCCTCCTGCTGCCAGGACCGGCCGGTCACCTTCCGGACGATCATCCCGGCGAGCACGTAGCCGGTGTTGGAGTAGTGCCAGCCCGCGCCCGGGGCGAAGTACGGCGGGTGCTCGGCGGACACGGCGGCGAGCTGCTCCGGCCGGTACGTCCGGTAGCGCCACCTCCCGTACGCGTAGTCCTCCAGGTCGGCCCGGGTCCGGATCAGGAACCGCTCGTCCTCGGTGTGGTTGAACACGCCGCTGGTGTGGTTCAGCAGTTGCCGGACGGTGATCGCGCCCCCGTTGGGGACCACCCCCGGCAGGTACCGCTCGACCGGGTCGTCCAGTCCGAGCCGCCCCTCCCCGACCAGTTGCAGCACCACGGTCGCCACGAAGGACTTGGTCACGCTGCCGATCCGGAACCGTCCGTCCGGCCGGGCCGGCTGCCCGGTGGCCAGGTCGGACACCCCGGCGGCGCCCCGCCACGGGGAGCGGCCGACGCCGCGGATCTCGGCCAGCGCGGCGGTCGTCCCGCCGTGCTCCACGAGGTCCCGCAACTCCCGCTGCGCGTCGACGCGGGGCCGGCGCTCCGCCCGGCCGCCCTCGCCGCCGGTCGCCGCGGCCGAGGCCGGGGCGACCGCGAGAACGGTGGTGCCGGCCAGCGCGACAGCGGCGAGCCGTGCCCCGAACCGTCCGCGCCGCGGAAGGCCCGTCCGTACCCGAACACTCGTCATGGTGCCCCCTCCCGGCCCGGCCGTCGGGCCGCCGGCTCCAGGATCGCAACGGCCGCGCGGCCGCGCCTCCTCCCCAGGGGGTGATCGTCGCTCCGTCCGGAGGACCGGGCCCCCGGCCGAACGGCGGGGGCCGGGTGAGCACGCCCACCCGGCCCCGTCCTCCGCGCCCTCCCGTCAGTCGGTCCGGCGGCGCAGCACGGTCAGGGCGACGCCGAGGGTGAGCAGCGCGGCGACGGCCGGCAGCAGGTCGATCGCCCGGCTTCCCGTCGGCGGGAGCACCGGCGGCTCGACCGGGGGCACCACCGGCGGCACCACCGGCGGCACCACGGGCGGCACGACCGGCGGGACCACCGGCGGCTCGACCGGCGGCCGCACGGGCGTGTCGGTCCCGCAGCCGGGCTCCGACGGGTCCTCGCAGTTGGCACCCGGCGTCCCGGAGGTGACCGCGTTGCGCAGCGTGCGCGTCCCGGTGAGGTCGGTCCGGACGGTGACCGAGTAGGTGACGGTGACGGTCCGTCCGACGGCCAGGGTCCCGTGCCAGGCGAGCCGGGGCGCGCTCCAGTCGAGCGTGCCGCCGTCCGCCCGGGCGTCGCCGTTCCAGACGGCGGCGTCCAGCACCCCGCTCAGGTCGTCGGTGAACGAGGCGTCCTCGTACGCGGCGGCGCCGGTGTTGACGACGGTGACGCGGTAGCCGACCGTCCCGCCGGGGCGGACCTCGGTGGGCGCGGCGGTCTTGGTGAGCCGCAGCGAGCGGACGGGCGTGACGGTGGCGCAGTCGGGGTCGACCGCCGCCCGCCGTCGGTCGCCCATCGGCAGCGGGCAGTTGGTGCGGTCGGGGCTGGTGACGGCGTTGCGGAGGGTCTTGTCGCCGGTGGGTTCACGGACGACGGTGACGGAGTAGCCGACGGTGGCGGTCGCCCCGGCGTCCAGGGTGCCGGTCCAGGTGAGGACGGGTGCGGCGTAGCCGACGGTGCCGGTGTCCGCCCGGGCGTCGCCGTTCCAGGTGGCGTTGCCGAGCACCCCCGCCAGGTCGTCGGAGACGGAGGCGTTGCGGTAGGCGGTGCTGCCGGTGTTGGTGACGGTGAGGGTGTAGGCGACGGTGCCGCCGGGGGTGGCGACCGCGGGGGCGGCCGACTTGCGGACCCGCAGCAGCGGCGCGGGGAGGATCTCCCGGCAGGCGGGGTCGGTGGAGCCGGCCTCGCAGTTGGAGCCGCTCGCGGTGACGGTGTTGGTGAGCCGCTGGTCGCCGGCGAGGGTGGCGGTCAGGCGGTAGGTGACGGTGGCCCGCTCCCCCTTGGCGAGGGTGCCGGTCCAGGTGAGGACGGGCGCGGCGTAGTCGACGGTGCCGGTGTCCGCCCGGGCGTCACCGTTCCAGGTGGCGTCGTCGAGGACGCCGCTCAGGTCGTCCCGGAAGGAGGCGCCGGGGTACGGGGCCTCGCCGGTGTTGGTGACGGTGACGGTGTAGGTGACGGTGTCCCCGGCCTTGACGTCCTTGGGGGCTCCGCTCTTCTCGATCCGCAGGGCGGGCAGCGGGGTGACGGTGCCGCAGTCCCCCTCGCAGGTGGAGTCGGTGGGGCCGGTGACGGCGTTGCGCAGCACCTTGTCCCCGGCGGGCGGGCTGCCGACGGTCACGCTGTAGGTGATGACGACGGGGGTGCCGGGGGCGACGTCCCCGGTCCAGCCGAGCACCGGCCGGGTGTAGGTCGGGGTGCCGGAGGTCGCCCGGGCGTCGTCGTTCCAGGTGGCGTCGTCGAGGACGCCGCTCAGGTCGTCACGGACGGTGGCGCCGGTGTAGGTGACGGTGCCGGGGTTGGTGAGGCGGACGGTGTAGGTGACGCGGCCCCCGGGCACCGGGTCGGCCGGGTCGGCGGTCTTGCGGATCACGAGCTCGGCGACGGGGGTTTCCGTCCCGCAACTGCCTTCGCAGGTGGAGTCGGTGGGGCCGGTGACGGCGTTGCGCAGCACCTTGTCCCCGGCGGGCGGGCTGCCGACGGTCACGCTGTAGGTGATGGTGGCCCTGGCTCCGGCGGGGAGGTCGCCGCTCCAGTGCAGCCGCTCGGCGCGGCGCTCGACGGTGCCGAGGGTGGCGGTCGCGTCGTCGTTCCAGGTGGCGTCGTCGAGGACGCCGCTCAGGTCGTCGGTGAAGGAGGCGCCCGGGTAGGGGGCGGTGCCGGGGTTGGCGGCGGTGACGGTCCAGGTGACCTTGCCGCCGGGGCGCGCGGTGGCGGGGTCGGCGGTCTTGGTGAGGACCAGCCGGGCGACCAGGGTCTCCGTCGTGCAGGCCGGATCGGTGCTGCCCGCCTGGCAGTTGGAGCCGTCGGGGCCGGTGACGGCGTTGCGCAGCCGGTGGTCCCCGGTGGGCGGGGAGGCGACGGTCACGCTGTAGGTGACGGTGGCGGAGGCTTCCTGGGGCAGGTCGCCGGTCCAGCTGAGCCGCCGGGCGGCGGCGTCGAAGGTGGCGGTCCCGGTGGAGGCGGTCACCGCGTCGTCCCAGACGGCGTCGTCGAGGACCCCGCTCAGGTCGTCGGTGAAGGAGGCGCCGCGGTAGGTGGCGCGGCCGGTGTTGGTGACGGTGACGGTCCAGGTGATCCGCTCGCCGGGCCTGGCCTCGGCCGGGACGGAGATCTTGGCGATCGCCAGGGTGGCGAGCGGGGTCACGGTGCCGCAGGACGGGTCGGTGCTGCCGGGCGGGCAGCTGGAGTCGGTCGGGCCGGTGACGGCGTTGCGCAGCACCTTGTCGCCGGTCGGAGGCTTGGCGACGGTGACGGTGTAGGTGACGGTGACCGTGGCGGAGCGGGCCACGTCGCCGGTCCAGGTGAGCCGCTTCGTGGCGGGGTCGAACACGGCCGACCCGCCGGAGGAGGTCACCGCCCCGTCCCAGACGGCGTCGTCGAGCACGCCGGTCAGGTCGTCGGTGACGGTGGCCGCGCGGTAGTCGGCGTCGGCGCTGAGGTTGGTGACGGTGAGGGTGTAGGTGACGGTCTCGCCGGGGCGGGCGCCGGCGGGGGCGGCGCTCTTGCGGACGGCGAGGGTGGGGCGGGGGATGACGGACCGGCAGTTCGGGTCGGTGGAGCCGGGCGGGCAGTTGGAGTCGGTGGCGGTGGCGGTGTTGCGCAGGTAGGTGTCGCCGGTGTTGGTGACGGTGACGCCGTAGGTGATGGTGGCGGTGGCGCCGACGGCCAGGTCGCCGGTCCAGGTGAGGATCCGGCTGCCGGGGTCGAAGGCGGTGCTGCCGGTGCTGGCGCTCGCCGTGTCGTTCCAGGTGGCGTCGTCGAGCACGTCGGTGAGGTCGTCGGTGAGGGTGGCGCCGGGGTAGGGCGCGGTGCCGTCGTTGGTGACGGTCAGGGTGTAGGTGACGGTGTCGCCGGTCTTCGGGTTGTCCGGGGTGCCGCTCTTGACGACCTTGAGCGAGCGGACGTCCGTCTCGGTGGCGCAGGCCGGATCGGTGCTGCCCGCCGGACAGTTGGAGCCGTCGGGGCCGGTGACGGCGTTGCGCAGCCGCTTGTCCCCGGCGGGCGGGCTGCCGACGGTGACCCGGTAGGTGACCGTGACGGTGGCTCCCGCGGGAACGTCGCCGCGCCAGCCGAAGCGGCGGGCGACCGGGTCGAAGGAGGTGGTGCCGGAGCCGGCGGTCACGGCGTCGTCCCAGCTCGCGTCGTCCAGCACGCCGGTCAGGTCGTCGGTGAAGGAGGCGCCGGGGTAGGCGGCGCGGCCGGTGTTGGTGACGGTGACCGTCCAGGTCAGCTGCTCACCGGCGGAGACGGTGGCGGCCGAGGCGGTCTTGGCGATCACCAGGGCGGCGAGCGGCGTTTCGGTGCCGCAGGACGGGTCGGTGCTGCCGGGCGGGCAGCTGGAGTCGGTCGGGCCGGTGACGGCGTTGCGCAGCACCTTGTCCCCGGTCGGGGGCGTCCGCACGGTGACCGAGTAGGTGATGGCGACCGTCTGTCCGACCGCGATGTCACCGGTCCAGGTCAGCCGGGCGGCCCCGGCGTCGTAGGAGGGCTGGGTGGGCGTGGGCGTGCCGCCGCTGCGGGCGGTGGCGTCGCCCCGGTAGTCGGCGTCGTCGACCAGTCCGGAGAGGTCGTCGGTGAGGGTGACCCCGGTGCGGGCGACGCCGCCGGTGTTCTCGGCGGTGACGGTGTAGGTGACGGTGTCACCGGGTTTCGCGGAGGCGGTGGAGACGCTCTTGGTGACGACCAGGCCGCTGATGGTCTCGTCCGTCGTGCAGTCGGGATCGGTGCTTCCCGCGGCGCAGTTGGAGCCGTCCGGGCCCACCGCGCGGTTGGTGAGGCGTTTGTTCCCGGCGGGTGGTGAGCCGATCCGCGCCGAGTAGGTGACGGTGACGGTGCCGCCGCGGGCGACGGTGCCGGTCCAGCGCAGGGTGCGGTCGGCGGGGGTCCAGGTGACGGGACCGGCGCCGGAGCCGTCGGCGTTGCGGGCGGTGGCGTCGTTGTTGTAGACGGCGTCGTCGACCACGTCGGTGAGGTCGTCGGTGAGGGTGGCACCGGTCCAGTCGGCCTCGCCGTCGTTGGCGAGGGTGACGGTCCAGGTGACGGTGGAGCCGGGCTGCGGGGCCTCGGGGGTGACGGACTTGCGGATCGCCAGCCGGGCGACCGGGACCTCGGTGGTGCAGGCGGGGTCGGTGGAGAGCGCGCCGCAGTTGCTGTCGGGCACGGTCACCGCGTTGCGCAGGACGCCGTCCCCGCCCGGCGGGTCCGCCACCTTGACGGAGTAGGTGACAGTCACCGTCGCCCCGGCCGCGACGTCCCCGCTCCAGCGCAGGGTGCGGCCGGCGGGGTCGTACACCGGCTGGTTCGCGGTGGGGCTGCCGCCGCTGGTGGCGGCCGCGTCGCCGTTGTAGGCCGCGTCGTCCAGCACGCCGGTCAGGTCGTCGGTGATCACGGCCCCGCTGACCGGCACGGCGCCGTCGTTGCGGGCGGTGACGGTGTAGCGGACGGTGCCGCCCGGCTTGGCGGTCGCGGTGTCGGAGGTCTTGGCGACCATCAGCCGGGAGGTCAGGTTGGGCGCGACGGCGCAGCTGGCCAGGTCGGTGATCGGCCAGGAACCGCCGGACTCGGAGCTGATCCGCCCGGTCTGGTTGTCCTGGGCGTTGCCGCCGGCGACCTGGACCGAGACGCCGGTGCGAGGGTCGGCGCGGTAGAGCGCGCCGCCGTAGTAGCCCAGGTAGATGGCGCCGTCGAAGAAGGCCATGCCGTAGTTGTTGAAGCCGTTGCTCGCGCCGGCGCCGGTGAGCCGGACGGCCTGGGCGGTGGTGCCGGTGGCGGGGTCGAGCCGGTAGATGTAGGTGGAGCCGGAGTAGACGATCCCGTAGTACACGCCGCCGTCGACGTCGACGAAGATGTCCGGCACCAGGGTGCCGGAGGCGAACACCGGGTCGTTCGCCGGGACGGAGGTGAGGGTGCTGCCGCGCGACCAGGTGCGGGTCGCGCCGGTCGCCAGGTTCATCTCGAACAGCACGGGCGCGCCGCCGTTCTGCGCGCCGTAGAGCATCCCGGTGCGCGGATTCGCGCCCAGGCCGCCCCAGTTGACCCCGCTCGGCAGGTTGCGGGTGGCGCCGCCGGCGATCTGGTCGGTGACCGTGTCGGTGCCGGAGACGTGCTTGTAGAGCTTGAGGTTCGAGGTGGTGTAGCTGGAGTAGAAGGCGGCGACCCGGCCGGTGTCGGGGTCGGTGCCCATCGCCATGTTCGTCGACCAGTAGTCCGGCAGTCCGCTGCCGACCCGCTTGCTGATCACCGTGTTGCGGATGCTCGCGGCGCCGGCGGCGTCGTTGGCGAACTCCATGCCGGAGCGGTAGTTGCTGTAGTAGAGGTGGTCGCAGTCGAAGGCGGAGGGCACGTTCTGCCCCTCCACCGTCCAGCTCTGGGCGTGGGCGGGCCCCGCTCCGGAGAGCACGAGCGAGGGCAGGACGAGCAGCAGGGCGAGCAACTGGGCGAGCCTGCGCTCGACGGACGGACCGAAAGCGGCGAGTGGCCTCACGACACGACTCCTGTGGGCTGGCGGCGGCAGTCACAGAAAGTCACAGCATGAGCTGATCATCAAACACCCACTCCGACGGTTGATCTGATGATCACTCGTCCGGCTGCGAATGCCGGCCGGCGCCCGGCCCGCACCCGAACCGCGCCCGCCTCGCCCCCGGGCCCGCGCACCGGCACCAGCGGGTCTCCACTGAAGGGGGGCGCCACCCCGAGGCGCCCTGGTGGCGCCGGAGCGACTCTGACAGCATCGCAGCCGGGACGGCCACCGGTATAGACCACTGGCCGCCTCGGCTCTGTCATTCCGCCATGGAGCATCAAGAGGAATCCGAGGCCCGGCATGAAGACCCTACGGAACCACTTCTCCCATCTGATGACGGTCGTCCTGCTGATGCTGGGGATGGTGACGGCCGCCTCCGCCCAGGCCCACGCCACCCCGCAGCGGCTCACCGGCAGCGCGACCATCTGCTCCAACTCCCCAGTCCCGGCGGGCTGGGTGATCACCGGCGCCTACAACAGCAGCAGCTGTACCGGCACCGGCGTCGCCTACACCATCACCGACACCAGCAACCTGACCAGTGTCTCCGCCGTCTGCTCGCAGTCGCCGATCCCGGCGGGCTGGGTGATCACCGGCGCCTACAACAACGGCGGGTGCGTCGGCACCGGCGTCAGCTACACCCTGGTCAGGATCACCACCCAGAGCTCGATCACCGTCTGCTCCCAGTCGCCCGTCCCCCCGGGCTGGGTCATCGTCAACGCCTACAACAACAGCGGCTGCGTCGGCACCGGCGTCGGCTACACCATCAACAGTGTCGCCAACCTGAGCTCGGTCACCGCCTGCTCGCAGTCGCCCGTCCCCCCGGGCTGGGTCATCACCGGCGCCTTCAACAACAGCGGGTGCGTCGGCACCGGCGTCAGCTACACCCTGGTCAGGATCACCACCCAGAGCTCGATCACCGTCTGCTCCCAGTCGCCCGTCCCCCCGGGCTGGGTCATCACCGGTGCCTACAACAACGGCAGCTGTGTCGGCACCGGCGTCGGCTACACCCTGGTGAACTCCGCCAACCAGACCTCCCTGACCGTGTGCTCGCAGTCGCCGATCCCCGGCGGCTGGGTCGTCACCGGCGCCTACAACAACAGCAGCTGCACCGGCACCGGGATCGCCTACACCCTGGTGAAGATCACCACCCAGACCTCGATCACCGTGTGCTCCCAGTCGCCCGTCCCGGCGGGCTGGGTGATCAGCGGCTCGTTCAACAGCGGCTCCTGCGCCGGCACCGGCATCGCCTACTCCATCCGGAAGGTGTGACCCGCCGCCGCCACCGGTAGCCACCTGCGGCCGGACGTACCGGGTGGGCGCGCCTCGACCGGGGCGCACCCACCCGGGGCGTCCGGCCCCGGTGCCCCGCCCGACGGGGCTGCCGCGCGTCCGCCCGGCGACGGTCCTCAGGAGGAGTCGCGGGCCACCAGTTCCACGGTCATCAGGTCCTGGCTGACCAGGGCGGACCCGGGGTCGGTCAGCGCGCGGTCGACCAGGTCGGCGAGGTGGCCGCCGCCCGGCAACCGCATCCGCACCGAGGTCAGCCGCGGCCGCAGCAGCCGGCCCAGCAGCAGGTCGTCCGCACCGACCAGGGCGATCTCGCCGGGGACGTCGAGCCCGGCGTCCTGGAGCGCCCGCAGGGCGAGCATCGCGTACTCGTCGTTGTAGCCGAACAGGCCGTCCAGGGAGAGCTCACGGGACCGCGCGACCAGGGCGGCGGCCGACTCCTCGGTGTACTCCAGTGACAGCGGCTCGACCGCCCCGCCGTCCGACGGCCCACCGCCCGCCGTCGCGACGGCGGCACGCACGCCGGCCAGCCGGGCGCCGCTGAACGGTGCCAACGCGGGGTCGGCCGGGACCACCACGCCGATCCGCCGACGCCCGCGCTCCAGCAGGTGGGTCGCGGCGCAGAGACCCACCTCGACCTGGTCCATGATCAGCGCGTGCGCGCCGGGCACCGGCTCGGGGCCGAGGGTGAACACCGCCCGGGTGCCGGAGCGCAGCAGGATCCGCACGCCTTCGGCGGTGAGCCCGGGCGTGAGACAGACCACCGCGGTGGGCCGCAGTTCGGCCCAGGCGCGGGCCGCGTCGTCGCCGCTGCCCAGGGTGGTGCCGAGCAGCACGCCGGTGTAGCCGCGCGGCAGCAGGGCGTCCTGGAACTCCCGGTAGAAGCCGCTGAACAACGGGCCGATCGGCACCGTGGAACCGGCCATCAGGATCAGGCCGGTGCGGCCGGCCCGGAGGGACCGGGCGCCGGCGTGCGGCACGTAGCCGAGGCGGTCGGCGGCGGCCAGCACCCTGGCCCTGGTCTGCTCACCGACCCGGCCGCCGGGCGTGTTGTTGAGGACGAAGGAGACCGTGGCCCGGGAGACGCCGGCCAGCCGCGCGACGTCCGCGCTGGTGGGAGGGGCGGCGGGTGGGACGGCGGGCGGCGGCGGGGCGGCGGGATCGGTGGGGTCGCTGTTCATAACGGTTCGAATCTTTTCACGGCCGGGCCTGGCCCAGGGCGGGAACGCCCTGCTAAACATCTGGTTACACGAGTAAGCGTTACACGTGTAACCTCACATTTCGGTCCACCGCTCGGCACCCCCACCCCAGCCGGGCACGTCTTCTGGAGGGCACCGTGGCCCTTTCCCCCGACCGCGACGTACCGCAGGACACCCGAAGAGCCACCACCGCCGACCACCCCGCGATCACCGCCGACAGCCCCGCGGCCCCCACCCGCGGCCTGCTCCCCCTGCTCCTCACCGGCAACACCGCGATGTACGCGCTCTACATCGGCGTCGGCAGCGTGCTGCTGCCCCTGCAGATCGAGCACCTCGACCCCGCCGCCAAGGTCGCCAACCTCGGCCTGGTCAGTGGCGTGGCCGCGGTCCTCGCCACCCTGTTCAACCCGCTCGCGGGCGCGCTGTCCGACCGCTCCGGCCGCCGCAACCCCTGGATCCTGGGCGGCGGGCTGGCCGCGGTCGCCACGATGGCCCTGCTCGGCAGCGTCGACTCGGTACTGCTGGTCTGTGTCGCCTGGTGCCTCGGCCAGGCGGCGATGAACTTCTACCAGGCCGCGATCACCTCCGTGGTGCCCGACCGCGTCCCCGCGGCGCGCCGGGGCACCGCCTCCGCCGCCGTCGGCCTCGGCCTGCCGCTCGGCTCCACCCTCGGCGTCCTGCTCGCCTCCGCGTTCGCCGACCACCTCCGCACCGGCTACCTGGTCCTCGGGCTGCTGGTGGCGCTGGCCGCCGCGCTGTTCAGCGGCCTCGCCCGCGAGCGGCGGATGCCCGCCCGGACGGCCGTGCCACTGCGCGACCAGGCCGCCGCCTTCCTCGGCGTGCTCCGCGTGCGGGACTTCCGCTGGGCGTTCATCGGCCGGGCCCTGCTGGTCCTGGGCTACTTCGCCGTGGTCGGCTACCAGCTCTACATCCTCCAGGACCACATCGACCTGCCGGCCGGGCTGCGGCCCGAGGACGCGATCGCGATCCTCACCCCCGTCTCGGCCGTCGCGATGGCCGTCTCCACGGTCGCCGGCGGAGTGCTCTCGGACCGCCTGGACCGGCGCAAGCCGTTCGTCGCCGCGTCCGCCGCGCTCTCCGCGGCGGCGCTGCTGATCCCGGTGCTCAGCCCGACCTGGCCCGGCATGATCGTGTTCTCGGCCGTCAACGGACTCGCCTTCGGCTGCTTCATGGCCGTGGACACCGCGCTGGTCACCATGGTCCTGCCCAGCGCCGAGGACGCCGCCCGCGACCTGGGCGTGCTCAACGTCGCCAACGCCGGGCCGCAGATCGTCGCCCCCTTCGTCGCCTCCGCCGTGGTCGGCCTGGGCGGCTACACCCCCCTGTTCTCGCTCGGCGCCGTGCTCGCGGTCGCCGGCGCACTGGCGGTCCGCCCGATCCGCGGCGTCCGCTGACCCGGCGCCCGGCACCCGGCCCCCGGCACCCGGCCCCCTCGGGCCCGGCCGGCACCCGGAACCACCCCCGCACCACCTCGCACCACCACCCTCGCAAGCAAGTGACTGAACGTCAGAAAGGCTGTGGATCCGTGAAGTTGCACACCCAGGAATGGGGAACCGGAGACCGCCTGGCCGTGCTGGTGCACGGCATCATGTCCGACCACCGCACCTGGCGCCGGGTCGGACCGGCCCTGGCCGAACGCGGCTACCGCGTCGTCGCGGTGGACCAGCGCGGCCACGGGCTCAGCCCCCGGGGCACCGGCGCGACCCCCCGGGAGCGCTACGACCTCGACGCCTACGCCCAGGACCTCGTGGACACCCTGCCCACCGGGATCGAGCTGGCGGTCGGCCACTCGCTCGGCGGCATCTCGCTGCTGCGCGCGGTGGAACGGCTGAAGCCGGCCCGCGCCGTGTACGTCGACCCCGCCTGGCAGTTCGCCCTCGCCGAGGGCCTGGACCCGGCGGTGTTCGTGGAGTTCCGGCACGCCACCGCCGAGCAGATCGCCGCCCTCAACCCGCGCTGGGAACAGGCCGACATCGAGGTGGAGCTCGCCACCCTCGCCGCCTGGGACCCGGACTCCGCGCTCGCCCTCGCCGGCCAGCACTCCGACCTGCCGGAGGCGCCCGCCGTGCCCTCGCTGGTGGTCCTGGCCGACGGAAGCATGCTGGTGGGTCCGGCCGACGCCGCGCTCCTTCGGGCGCGCGGTCTCGAGGTCCGCACCGTGCCGGGAGCCGGGCACACCGTCCACCGGGACGACCACGAGGGCTTCCTGGCCGCGCTGGACGGGTGGATCTGAGCCGTGCACAACCATGAGGAGAACAGCGACATGACCGGCGACACCGACCGCACGCCCGCTCGCACCGACCGCGCTCCCGCCGACGCCCGCCGCGAGGCGGCCGTCGAGGCCGCGCTCGCCCGGCTGGACCTGCCCGCCAAGGTGGCCCTGCTCGCCGGCGCCGACATGTGGTCACTGCCGGCCAACGAGGAGATCGGCCTCGGCCGCCTGGTGATGTCCGACGGCCCGGCCGGCGTCCGCGGCGAGCACTGGACGGCCGACGACCCGTCCGTCGCCCTGCCCTCGCCCACCGCGCTCGCCGCCACCTGGGACGTCGACCTCGCCCGACGGGCCGGCCGGCTGCTGGCCCAGGAGGCCCGGCGCAAGGGCGCCCACGTGGTGCTCGCACCCACCGTCAACCTGCACCGCAGCCCCCGCGGCGGGCGCCACTTCGAGTGCTACTCGGAGGACCCGCTGCTCACCGGCGAGATCGGCGCCGCCCTGGTGTGCGGCGTCCAGGACGGCGGCGTGGCCACCACGCCCAAGCACTTCGTCGCCAACGACTCCGAGACCGACCGCTACACCGTCGACGTGCGGGCCGACGAGCGCACCCTGCGCGAGCTGTACCTGGCGCCCTTCGAGACCATCGTGCGCAAGGCCCACCCGTGGGGCCTGATGGCCGCCTACAACGCCGTCAACGGCACGAGCATGAGCGAGCACACCGCGCTCAACCTCACCGTCCTGCGCGAGGAGTGGGGCTTCGACGGCGTCCTGGTCTCCGACTGGACCGGCGCCCGCGACACCGTCCGCTCCGCGCTCGGCGGGCTCGACATCGCGATGCCGGGCCCGGCCACCGTCTACGGCGAGCACCTGGTCGCGGCCGTCCGGGAGGGCCTGGTGCCCGAGTCCGCCGTGAACGGGCTGGCCCGCAACGTGCTGCGGCTGGCCGCCCGGGTCGGACTGCTGGCCGGCGCGCCCGCGGCCGTCCCGGCCGGGGAACTGCCCCCGCCGGTGGACGGCGAGGCCCTGGTGCGCGAGCTCGCGGCCCGCTCCTTCGTCCTGCTGCGCAACGAGGGCGGTGTGCTGCCGCTGGACCCGGCGCCCGCCTCGCTGGCCCTGATCGGGGCGGCCGCGACCGAGGCCCGGATCGGCGGCGGCGGCAGTGCGCAGGTCTTCCCCACCCGGATCGTCGGCCCGCTGGACGGCCTGCGCGCCGCACTCGGCGCGGACACCGCACTGGTCCACGAGACCGGCGCCGACCCGCGGACCTTCGTCCCCGCCGCGGCCTTCCCCTGCACCGCCGAGCTCCTGGGCGCCGACGGCACCGTCCTCGGCACCGCCGCCCTCACCGACGGCAGCGTCCGCTGGCTGGGCTCGCTCCCCGGCGGCGTCTCCTTCGGCGACCTCGCCGCCGTCCGGCTGACCGGCGCCACGCCGGCCGGGCCGGCCGGGCGGCACCTGCTGGCCGTGCGCGGCGTCGGCCGGTTCACCCTGGAGGCGGACGGCGAGGTGCTGTTCGACGGGGTGCTGCTGCCCGAGGGCGAGGACCCGGCCGCCGCGTTCCTCAATCCCCCGGAGCGCCGCTTCGAGGTGGAGCTCCCCGAGGGCGGCCGGACGGCGGTCACGCTGACCTGCACCATGCCGGAGACAGGCGAGTTCGCCGGCTTCGGCCTGGTCTCCTTCGCGCTCGGCCACGCCGAGCCGACCGTCTCCCCGGACGAGCTGATCGAGCGCGCCGTCGAGGCGGCCCGCGCGGCCGAGGTCGCGGTCGTCGTGGTCGGCACCACCGAGGAGGTGGAGAGCGAGGGCGTGGACCGGGACGGCCTGCGGCTCCCGGGCCGCCAGGACGAACTGGTCGCCCGGGTCGCGGCCGCCAACCCGCGCACCGTGGTGGTGGTCAACGCCGGCGCCCCGGTGCTGATGCCGTGGCGCGAGTCCGTCGCCGCCGTGCTGCTCTGCTGGTTCCCCGGCCAACAGGCCGGCGAGGCGCTGGCCGACGTGCTGCTCGGCACGGTCGAGCCGGGCGGCCGGCTGCCCACCACCTGGCCCGCCGAGGAGGCCGACAGCCCGGTGTGGGAGGTGGTCCCGACCGACGGCCGGCTGGAGTACAGCGAGGGACTGTTCATCGGCTACCGGGCCTGGCAGCGCCGGGCCGGCGCCGCCCCCGCGTACTGGTTCGGCGCCGGCCGGGGCTACACCGACTGGTCCTACGAGGGCCTGGAGGTCCGGCTGGTGGACAGCGCGGAGGGCGCGACCGGCGCGACCGGCACGGAGGGCGCGACCCCGGACGTCCTGGCCGAGGTCGCCGTCCGGGTGCGCAACACCGGGGCGCGGACCGGCCGGGAGGTGGTCCAGGTCTACCTGGGCACCGACGGGTCCGACCGCAGCCGCCCGGACCGCCGGCTGGCGGGCTTCGCGGTGGTCGAGGCCGCCCCCGGCGCCGTCGCGACCGCGCGGATCGCGGTGCCGCTCCGGGCCGTCCAGAGCTGGGACACCGCGGCCCGCGCCTGGCGCACCGACCCGGGCGTCCACCTCGTCGAGGCAGGCCCGCACGCCGGGGACCGTCCCCTCACGGTGGCCCTGGTGGTGCCGTCGGCATGACTGGCGCGGCCCGGCCCGTGTGCGCCCCGCACGCGGGCCGGGCCGTCCGGGGCCGGGAGTTCGGGCCGGGGCATTCCGGGGCCGGGGCATTCCGGGGCCGGGCGGTGCGCCGACTGGTTCGCACCGGTGCGCTCCGCGACGATGGGAACAGTGCCGGCCGCCCGACCGAGAGGCAACGAACCGCCATGAGCACCACGACCACCGTGACCGCCTACGCGGCCCCCGCCCCCAAGGCCCCGCTGGAGCGCACGACCGTCGAGCGCCGCGCCGTCCGCGAACGCGACGTGCGGATCGCCATCGCCTACGCCGGCATCTGCCACTCCGACCTGCACCAGGTCCGGGCCGGCTGGGGCGGGGAGATCTTCCCGATGGTGCCCGGGCACGAGATCACCGGCATCGTCCGCGAGGTCGGCCCCGGGGTCACCCGCCACCGCGTCGGCGACCGGGTCGGCGTCGGCTGCATGGTCGACTCCTGCCGGGTCTGCGACGACTGCCGCGCCGGTCTGGAACAGTACTGCGCCGAAGTACCGGTCTGGACGTACAACGCCGTCGGCAAGGACGGGCAGCCCACGTACGGCGGCTACTCGCAGGAGGTCGTCGTCGACGAGCACTTCGTGGTGCGGGTGCCGGACGCCCTGGCGCTGGACGTGGCCGCGCCACTGCTGTGCGCGGGCATCACCACCTACTCGCCGCTGCGCCACTGGAAGGCCGGCCCCGGCCGCAGGGTCGCGGTGGTCGGGCTCGGCGGGCTCGGCCACATGGGCGTGCAGCTCGCCCACGCGCTCGGTGCCGAGGTGACCGTGCTCTCCCAGTCGCTGCGCAAGCGGGAGGACGGCCTGCGCCTCGGCGCCGACGACTACCGCGCCACCTCGGACCCGGCGACCTTCGAGGAACTCGCGCGCACCTTCGACCTGGTGCTCAACACCGTCTCCGCCCCGATCGACTTCGCCGCGTACTTCGGGCTGCTGCGCACCGACGGCGCGATGGTCAACCTCGGCCTGCCCGAGGAGCCGGTGCAGGTCCACCTCCAGTCGCTCAGCGGGCGCCGCCGCAGCATGAGCAGTTCGGGCATCGGCGGTATCGCGGAGACCCAGGAGATGCTGGACTTCTGCGCCGCGCACGGGGTGGCGGCCGAGATCGAGACGATCCGCGCGGAGCAGGTGAACGAGGCCTACGACCGGCTGCTCGCCGGTGACGTCCGCTACCGCTTCGTCATCGACGCCGCGACGCTCTGAAGCGGCAGGGGCGGCGGAGCCGTCGGCGGCGGACGCGGGGAGCGCGGCTGCGACCACGGCGCCCGTCCGCCCCGATCGGTCGCGGTCGGTCCCGTCCGGTGCAGGTCATCGGGGTGGGTCGGACCGCCCTATGCTGGCGGCATGTCCGAGCTCCCCTCCTTCACCGTCCTGCTGCAACGACTCCTGGACCACCGCGGGCCGGAGTCCGCCCCGGCCGCCGCGCGTGCCGACGGACCGGCGTCGGCCGCCGTCCTGGCCGGTGCGACGCCGGACGGACCCCTGCTGCGGGACCTGGCGCCGGCGCTCGGGCTGGACCCGGCGGACCTGTTCGAGATCGCGGACGTCCCGCTGCCGCCGGACCTCGCGCCGGGCGGGGGCATGGTCACCACCTCGGTCGTCGGCGTGCTGCGGCTCTGCCGGGCACTGCCCGCCGAACGGCGGGGCGAACTCCTGGACTTCGTGGCCGCGTTGCCGCCGTCGCCACCGTCGTCCCAGGACGCCCGGATCGAGGGGCTGCCGGCCAGGCTGCCCCGGTCGGCGCAGCCCGGCAACCTGCTGATGCGACTGGTCGCCGTGCGCAACCTCGGCTGGACGGGCACGGCGAAGGTCTTCCGCCTGCTGACCGGCCGCTCCTGGATGGCCGACGCCTACGGGCGGATCGCCACCGGCGAGCAGCCGGTGACGCCCGACCTGCTGGTCGACTTCGCGACGGTGCTGGCGTGGCCGGCACCCGAGCTCGCGGCGCTGCTGGGCGTGCCGCTGTCCGGGCAGCCGCCAGTGCCGCCGGCCGAGGTGGCCGACACCGCCCGCCTGCTGGTGGGCCTGCGGCGCCTGGGCGTCGCGCAGTTGCGCGAGGCGGAGGACCTGGCGCGGGCCCTCGGGTAGGCGCGGTCGTCGGGCGGCTGCGGGCCCCGACCGGGCGCGCGGCCCCGGCCGGACGGGCATCGTGGTGCCGGTCCGGCCGGGGCGCCCGGAGGGGCGGTCCGGTCAGGCCTTGACGAGCACCCAGGCGCCCAGGCCGCTGCACCCGCCGGCGTTGTAGGTCGCGGCGCGGAACCCGGCCGGGATCGGCGAGTAGGGGCAGGTCCAGAGGCCGACCCGGGCGAGGTTGTGGCGCCAGGATCCGGCGCCGCCGCAGCCGGTGGTGGTGTGGTCGGTGAGGACGTACCCGTTGACCACCGGCGAGCCGCTGCAGGTCCAGATGCCGTCCTTCGGCAGGTTGTGCCGCCACGAGCCGATGCCCGAACAGCCGGTGGTGGTGTGGTCGGTGATGACGTACCCGGGGACGACGGGCGAGCCGGAGCAGGTCCAGATGCCGTCCTTGACCGGCTCCTGGTACCAGGAGCCCCGGCCGCTGCACCCGTTGCGGTCGTAGAGGGTGAGGACCCAGCCGGACTGGATCGGCGCGCCGCCGCAGGCCCAGGTGCCCGGTCCGCCCCACCCGGAGGTAGCGGCCGAGGCGGTGGAGGTGCCCGCGGCGGTGCCGCCCACGACGAAGGCGGCGATCAGCGCGAGCGTGCCCACGGTGGCGGCGAGCCCCCTGCGGGCCGCGGCGGATATCAGGTGCTTCCACAACTGGCGGACGGCCATGGGCGTTGCGCTCCAATGCTGGTGAGGGCGGAGGTGGTGCGGCCCGCACGGGGTGGGCCCGGGGTGGAACGCGATCACCCTACGCAAGGATCATGTGTGCGTCCGGTGCGAGAGACGTGAACCGTCAAGCTTGACCGGAACCCGACCCTCCGGTGGCGGGCCGACGCCCTCGGAGCCCGACGGATGCCGTCACGGGCCGTCACCGTGCCCGCGGGCAAGCCTCCGGGCGCAGCCTCAGGCCCGCCCCAGCCACAACGCCGTGTCCGACGGCAGCCGCCCATCGGTCAAGGAACCGCTGCGGAGCAGGAGTTCGCCGGGGGTGTCGATCGGGACCGGCTGCGGGGAGAGGTTGACCAGGCAGGTGAAGCCGGTGCCGCGGTCGAAGGCGAGCACGCCCTCGGGGGCGGGCCGCCACCGGAGGCCGCCGGTGATCGCGGTGCGGCGCAGGCGCAGGGCGGTGCGGTAGAGCTCCAGCATCGAGTCCGGGACGCCGGTCTGGGCCTCGACGGTGAGCGCCGTCCAGTCGGCGGGCTGCGGCAGCCAGGGTTCGGCGGCGCCGGGGGCGGTGGAGAAGCCGTACGGGGGGCGGTCCCCGGACCAGGGCAGCGGGACCCGGCAGCCGTCGCGGCCGGGGTCGGTGCCGCCGGAGCGGTGGTGCATCGGGTCGCGGAGCCGGTCCGGGGGCAGGTCCTCGACCTCCGGCAGGCCGAGCTCCTCGCCCTGGTAGAGGTAGACCGATCCGGGCAGGGCCAGGGTGAGCAGCGCGGCGGCACGGGCCCGGCGGCGGCCGAGGGCGAGGTCGGTCGGGGTGCCGAAGGCCTTCGCGGCGAAGTCGAACCGGGTGTCGGCGCGCCCGTAGCGGGTGGCCGTCCGGGTGACGTCGTGGTTGGCGAGCACCCAGGTGGCGGGGGCCTCGACCGGCTCGTGCGCGGCGAGCGTGCTGTCGATCGACGCGCGCAACGCGGTCGCGTCCCAGGGGCGGGCGAGGAAGTCGAAGTTGAAGGCGGTGTGGAGTTCGTCGGGGCGCAGGTAGCGGGCGAACCGTTCGGCGTCGGGGACCCACACCTCGCCGATCAGGGCCCGCGGCGGGTGGTAGGAGTCGGCGACGGCGCGCCAGGAGCGGTAGACCGGGTGCAGGTCGTCACGGTCGACGTAGGGGTGCGGGCCTTCGGGGGTGAGGTCGGGCAGGTCCGGGTCCTTGACCAGCAGTCCGGCGGAGTCGATCCGCACGCCGGCGGCGCCGCGGTCGAACCAGAACCGCAGGACGGCCTCGTGCTCGGCGCGCACCTCGGGGTGGTCCCAGTTGAGGTCGGGCTGCTCGGCGGCGAAGAGGTGCAGGTACCACTGGCCGTCCGCGGTCCTGGTCCAGGGGAGGCCGCCGAACTCCGACCGCCAGTTGTTGGGCGGGAGCCGGCCGTGCTCGCCGCGGCCGTCGCGGAAGTGGAAGCGCTCGCGTTCGGGGCTGCCGGGCGGGGCGGCGAGGGCGGCGCGGAACCACGGGTGCCGGTCGGAGACGTGGTTGGGGACGATGTCGACGATCGTGTGCAGGCCCAGGCCGGCGGCTTCGGCGATGAGCTTCTCGGCCTCGTCGAGGGTGCCGAGCACGGGGTCGACGGCGCGGTAGTCGGTGATGTCGTAGCCGCCGTCCTTCTGCGGGGACGGGTACCAGGGGTTGAACCAGACGGCGTCCACGCCGAGCCGGGCGAGGTGCGGCAGCCGGGCGCGGATGCCCGCGAGGTCCCCGACGCCGTCGCCGTCGCCGTCCGCGAAGCTGCGCGGGTAGACCTGGTAGACGGCCGCGTCGCGCCACCACGGGACGGCCGACGGCACGGACGCGGGCACGGGCACGGGCGCGGGCTCGGGCACGGACTCGGACGACCGCACGGACGACGGCACGGACGCGGACGCGGGCACGGACTCGGGCTGCTGGGCCACGGGGCCCTCCTTCGGGGTCGGGGGTGGGTCAGCCCTTGAGGCTGCCGGTGGTGAGACCGGCCATGATGTTGCGCTGGAAGATCAGGAAGAACACGATCGTGGGCGCCGAGGCGATGGCCAGGGCGGCGATCAGGACGTTCTGCGGGACGCCCAGCGAGAGCGAGTTGATGCCGGTGTTGAGCGGCTGGTCGCGCGGGTCGGGCAGCACGAGCAGCGGCCAGAGGAAGTCCTTCCACACGCTGACCACGGCGAAGATCGAGACCACGCCGAGGATCGGCCGGGACACCGGCAGCACGACCGACCACAGGGTCCGCAGCGGGCCGGCGCCGTCGATCGCGGCGGCCGCCAGCAGCTCGTCCGGTATCGAGTCGAAGAACCGTTTCAGGAGGAAGATGTTGAAGGCGTTGGCCACGGCCGGCAGCCAGATCGCCCACGGGGTGCCGACCAGGTCGACGTGCAGCACCGGCAGGTCGAGCACGGTGAGGTACTGCGGGACGACCAGGACGGCGGCCGGCACCATCAGGGTCGCCAGCATCATGCCGAGGACCAGCCGGCCGAGGAGCGGGCGGAGCTTGGAGAGCGCGTACGCGGCGGCGACGTCGAAGACCAGCTGGAAGGCGAGCGCCCCGAGGGCGTAGAGCAGGGTGTTGGAGAGGAGTCGCCCGAGCCGCAGTTGGTGCCACGCCTCCGCGTAGGTGCCGGGGTGCAGTTCGTGCGGGACGAGGGTGGGCGGGCTCTGGACGACCTCGCGGGCCGATTTGAGGCCGCCGGTGACCAGCCAGTAGAGCGGGCCGAGGAAGACGAGGGTGAAGCCCACCACGGTCACGACGAGGACGGTCCGGTGGACCAGCCGTCCGCGCGGCCGGTTGAGCTGCACGTCGGAGATCAGGGTGCGCACGGGCGGCCTCAGTCCTGTTCGGTGCGACGGGCGAGCCGTGCGTAGAGGGCGGAGAAACCGGCGAGGACGAGCAGCATGACCAGGCCGAGCGCCGAGGCGCTGCCGTAGTTGTTGAAGTTGAAGGCGTACTGGTAGACGAGGTGGACCACGGTGGTGGTGGAGCCCTCGGGGCCGTTGCCGCCGGTGAGCAGGTAGGGCTCGACGAAGACCTGCATGGTGGCGACGATCTGGAGCAGCAGGAGCAGGGAGAGGATCAGCCGGGTCTGCGGGATCGTGACGTGCCGGATCCGGCGGAACAGGCCGGCGCCGTCGAGTTCGGCCGCCTCGTAGAGCTCGCCGGGGATGTTCTGCAGGGCGGCCAGGTAGACCAGGGTGGCGCTGCCCATGTTCATCCAGGTGGCGGCGAGCACCACCGAGACCATGGCGGTGTCGGCCGAGTTCAGCCAGGCCGAGGTCGGCAGGTGGAGGAGTTCGAGGATCCGGTTGAACAGGCCGTGCCCGGGGTCGTAGAAGTACTTGAACAGCAGCACGGAGGCGACCGGCGGCATCATCACCGGCAGGTAGACCAGGACCCGCAGGTACGTCCGGGCGCCGCGCAGCTCGTTGAGCAGCAGGGCGACCACGAACGGCACCGCGAAGCCGAGCAGCAGGGCGAGCAGGGTGAACAGCAGGGTGTTGCGCCAGGCCTGCCAGAACGCCGGGTCGTGGACGATGCGCTCGAAGTTCTCCAGGCCGACCCAGGTGGTGCGGCCGCGCCGGGTCCGCTGGAAGCTCATCACCACCTCGCGGAGCATCGGGTACCAGGAGAAGCAGGCGAAGCAGAGCAGGGCGCCGAGCAGGAACCCGTGGGCGGTGAGGTGGTGCCGGACCCGCTGCCGCAGGCGGCCGGGTCGGGGGTGGTGGGCGGTGGCTGCCAAGGGGTGGGCTCCTGACGGCGGACTGACGGCGGGCTTCGGGGCGAGTCGGGACGGGTCGAGGCGCTTCGGGGCCGTTCGGAGCCCTTCGGGGCGCGCGCACCGGGCGGACGGTCGTCAGAGGTTGGCCAGCACCTGGTCGACCTGGCTCGCGGCGGTCGCCAGCAGCTTGTCGAGGTCGGCGTCCCGGTCGGTGAGGACGGCGGAGACGGCGGTGTCGAGGATCTTGTAGATCTGCTGGGCGTTGGCGGGCTCGGTCCTCCCGGGCACCGGGGCGGCCAGGTAGGGCGCGTAGTTGGCCACCGGGACGGTCGCCGAGGCCGACTTGGCCGCGTTGTCGGCGGCCAGGCTGGCGCCGGTGAAGAAGGAGGGCTGGGGCAGTCCGACCGGCAGGCCGTCGTTCTTGGTGCGGGCGTAGTCGAACTGGCCCTTGCCGACGGTGAGGAACTTGAAGTCGATCCAGGCGATGCCGGCCTTGATCTGGTCGGGGGTGAGTCCCTTCTTGAACAGGTAGTCGTTGCCCCCGAGCAGCGCCGCCTTCCCGCCGGGCATCGGGCCCATGCCGTAGTCGGCGTAGTTCCCCTTGAGGGTCTGGACCATGTACGTGATGTCGTCCGGCGCGCCGACGTACATGCCGAGCTTGTCGGTGGACATCTGCGTCATCAGGTCCGGCCACTTGAGGCCCTGGGTGGCGCCCATGGCGTTGTCGGTCCAGCGCAGGTCGTGCAGGTTCTGCAGGACCTGGCGGCCCTCGGGGGTGCGGAAGGCGGCCTTCTTGCCGTCCGGGGTGGTCATGGTGCCGCCGAGGCCGTACAGCTCGGCGGTGTAGTGCCAGCCGCCCTGGTTGGTGGCGCTGTAGTCGCCGTAGCCGTTGACGCCGTTGCCGAGGGCGGCGATCCGCCGGGCGGCCTCGCGGATGCCGTCCCAGGTCGTCGGCGGCTTGTCGGGGTCGAGCCCGGCCTGCTGGAAGAGCTTGCGGTTGTAGATCAGGCCCATCCGGTAGTTGGAGAAGGGCAGGCCGTAGAGCTTGCCGTCCGCCTTGAGGGTGGCGAGCACGGAGGGGTCGATGTCCTTGAGCGCGGGGACGGAACTCTCGTTCACGTAGGCCGAGATGTCCTCGACGGCGTCGGCGTCGAGGGCCTGGTCGAGGTCGGTGAGGTAGCTGTAGAAGAGGTCGGTCTGGGTCCGGCCCTTGAGCTGGGCGGTGAAGGCGGCGGGCTCCTCGCAGGGGAAGCCGTCCTTCGAGTCGACGGTGATGTTGGGGTGGAGCCGCCGGAACGCCTCGATGTCCTCGGCCCACTGCTTGCGCTCGGCGGGCTTGTTGACCGGCGGTTGGCAGTCGATCGAGATGGTGACCTCGGCCGCCGGGTCCAGCGGCGCGGCCGCGTCGGCGGCGGGGGTTCCGGGGGCGGCGCCACCGTCGGAGCCGCTGCCGCAGGCCGCGGCGGTGAGGGCGAGGCCGGCGGCGGCGAGCACGGCGAGGGATCTGCGGACACGCGGGTGTCTGGTCATGGGTGGTGGGCCCTTTCGAGCGGCGGGGCGGAGCGGGACGCGCGGGCCCCGCGGTTCCGGGTGGGGGTGCCTCGGCGGAAGGGGCATCGCCGGGCGGTGGCCTCACTTAAGCAGTCCGCAAGCGCCGTCCGCAATATCTCGACGCAAACTCGCAAACTTCTGACAGATGGCTTGCGGAGACCGGGAGCGGGCAGAAGGGGGCGGGCAGAAGACCGTGCGAGCCGCACGCGGGCAGCCCGGGCAGGGCGGGCGCACCGGGGCGCCCGCCCTGCCCGGACCGTGGACGACGGGTCCTGAACGGGTGACGGGTCCTACGGGTTGACGATGATCCGGAAGCCGGGGGTCGTGTTGCGGATGTCGACCGCGTTGCCGTTCATCGTGAGGTGATTGAACGTCACCTCACCGACCGCCGGGCCCTGCCCGGGCTCGGGCAGCTCATTGGCCCAGACGCCGAAACCGGACTTCGCGTCGAAGGCGTCACCGCTGCGCCGGGCCCCGCTGATCGCGATGTTGGTGAACACCGTGTCGGTGACCGGGTTCTGCGGCTGTCCGCCGCTGTAGTTGGTCTGGAACATGATGCCGCTGTAGGTGGGGTCGACGATGTCCACGTCGCTGACCCGGATCCCCTGCAGCTTCTTGGAGGCCGAGAAGACCCAGATCCCGGGGAAGGTCTGCGCGCCCCAGAAGTGGCCGCCGGCGCGGACGATCGAGATGTTCTGGAGGTTGGTCGGGTCGGTCCCGAAGCCGTTCATCGGGTAGCCGAAGTCCAGCGAGGAGATGGTCACCCCGGCGTAGCAGAGGGTGTCGGCGATGTGGATGTTGCGGAAGGTGTTGGCGTAACCGCCGTACACGGCGATGCCGGCCGCGCGCCAGGTGAGGATGCTGGTGAGGTTCTCGTAGACGTTGTTCTTCTCGTCCGCGCCGCCGGCGTCGATCGCCGAGAACAGCGCGAAGGAGTCGTCGCCGGTCGCCCTGGCCTCGTTGTTGGAGACCAGGTTGTCGGTCGAGCCGTTGGTCATGTTGACGCCGTCGGCGAAGGTGTCGCGGATCCTGGAGTTGGTGATCCGCATCGAGTCCGTGTTGGCGCCCCAGTACAGGCAGACCATGTGCTCGGCCCAGATGTTGTCGATGGTGATCCCGGAGACGTTGGAGAAGTCGAACACCTTGCCCGGGCCGTCGATCCGCGAGGTGTAGTTGCCGAAGTAGGCGAAGCCGGCGAAGGTCGAGCCGTTGGCGCTCGCCTCGGCGCGGAAGCCGATGTCCGTGTTGGACTGGTCGGCCGGGGCCCGGAAGCGGGTGAACCACGGTCCGGCGCCGATCACCTTGACCGGCTTGCCGTACACCTGGAACTTGCTCGCCGTCCGGTAGTCGCCGGCGGGCAGGTAGACGCCGACCAGGGTCCCGGTGGTGTCCATCCGCACCCGGTCCAGGGCGTCCTGGACGTCCTGGTGGCCGAAGCCGGCCGGCACCGCGTACTTCGCCGGGTCCGGGTTCGGCTGCTGCACCGCCTGCTCCAGCCCGACGAAGTCGATCGCGTAGCTGCTGGTGTTGGCGGCGTCCTTCTGCAGCCGGATCTTCGCCCCGGCCGGGACGGTCGTCCCGAGCAGCACGTTCGCCTCGTCGTAGATGTGCCGGGGGCTGCCCGCGGCGGGCGAGTTGCCGGGCGAGGCCTCGGCGCCGTACAGCCAGGCGTACCGGGAGGTGAGGTCGACGGACTTGAGGAAGGTGCCGTCCACGTACACGTCCAGGGTGGCGTCCGTGCCGCCGCCGGAGGCCGAGTCGGGGATGGAGAAGCGGGTGACCAGAGTGTTGGTCGGTGCCTTGGCCGTGAACTCCACCGAGGCGCCGGTGCGGTCCAGCGTCACGGCGCGGCGCCCGGACGCCTCGCCGGCGAGGTCGCCGATGGTGCGGTTGGGCCCGACCACGGCCGCGCCGCCGGCCAGCACGCCGTCCTCGGCCTCGTAGGTGTCGAACGGCAGGTTGGCGCCGCGGCCGACGTAGAGCTGCTGCGTGCTGGTGTTGTTGCCCTGCTTGACGGCCGGCTCGTCGGCGTCCGGCGCGATCACCGTCCGCACGGTGTAGCGGCCGTTGCCCGCCGTCCAACTGCCGAGCCGGACCGGGGCGGTGGTGGTGCCCGGAGCGATCACCCCGGTGTACGACCCGGTCAGGGTCTTCACCACGGCGCCGGTGGCGGCGTCGGTGACGGTCAGCGTGACACCGTGGGCTCCGGCCGCCGAGGCGCTGCTGCCCTGGTTGCGGATCGCCACGGTGAAGTCCACCGGGTTGCCCGCGGCCGGGTTGGACGGCGACCAGGCGACCGGGGCCGCCAGCAGGTCCGAGCCCGGGACGGGGCGGACGGTGAGCGGGGCGGGAGCGGTCCAGCTGTTGTTGGACTCGTCCTGCTCGATCACGGCGTTGGCCTCGTCGGCCTTCGCGGTGAGCGGGTAGCTGCCCGCGGCCTGCGGAGCGGCCTGTACCGAGACGGTGGCGGAGGCGCCGGCGGCCAGTGCCCCGACCTGCGCGGTGCCGGCCTTGGCGGTGCCCAGGTAGAAGGTGACGGCGCTCGGTCCGGCGGGGGCGGGCCCGGCGTTGCGCACGGTCGCCGACAGTGTGACCGGGTCGCTCTCCAGCGGTTCGGCCGGGGCCGCGGTGAGACCGGTGACCACCAGGTCCGGATTCGGCGCGGGCCGCCCGACCACCTGGAACTCGGCGACCTGCCCGGCCGGGGCACCGGAGTTGGCGGTGATCCGCAGCTGGACGTCGGCCACCCTGGCGCTCACGGGGACGGTGACGGTGTTCCCGCCCGGCTGGTCGAAGGTGTAGGACTTCGGCGCCACCAGGGAGGTGAAGGCCGTGGCGCTCTGCTCCCGGCCCAGCACCTCGACGGTCTGGGTCCGGGTGGACCAGGCCGCCGACGGGTCGAGCTTCAGCACGACCGCCTCGGTGTCGGCGTTCGCGCCCAGCGCCACCGTGAGCACGCTCGGGTAGCTGCCGCCGGCCCCCTCCCAGTAGGTGGTGACGTCGTTGTCGTTGGCGTTGGTGGCGACGAAGGTGTGGACGGTGGAGGAGGCGGTGATGGCGCGGCCCGCCGCCAGGTTGGTGCCGCCCGTGCTGCCGGCCCGGGTCACGGTGTTGCTCGCGGCCGAGAGGTTGCCCGCCGCGTCCTTGGCCTTCACGTAGTAGGAGACGGTGGCGCTGTCGGGGCGGCTGTCGGTGTACGACAGCACCGAACCGCCCACGCTGGTCAGCAACTGCCCGTCCGCGTAGAGGTCGTAGCCGGTCACACCGACGTCGTCGGTGGACGCCGACCAGCTCAGCCGGATCTGCCCCGGCCCCGCCTGGCTGTACGCCAGCCCGGTCGGCGCGCTCGGCGCCCGGGTGTCACCGCCCTGGCCGGTGCGGGTGACGGTGTTGCTGTTCGGCGACTGGTTGCCCGCCGCGTCCTTGGCCTTCACGTAGTAGGAGACGGTGGCGCTGTCGGGGCGGCTGTCGGTGTACGACAGCACCGAACCGCCCACGCTGGTCAGCAACTGCCCGTCCGCGTAGAGGTCGTAGCCGGTCACACCGACGTCGTCGGTGGACGCCAGCCAGCTCAGCCGGATCTGCCCCGGCCCCGCCTGGCTGTACGCCAGTCCGGTCGGCGCGCTCGGCGCCCGGGTGTCGCCGCCCTTCGGGCCGTAGACCTCGAAGGAGGCCAACTGTGCGGCGGGCCATACCGAGTTGGCGGTGACCAGCAGCCGCAGGAACCGGGTGGTCACGGTCGGCAGGTCGACGCCGGCGGTGTTCCCGCCCTGCGGGTCGAAGGTGTAGGACGCCGAGGGCAGCAGGTCGGTGAAGGCGCTGCCGTCGGTCGAGCCCTGGACCTTCAGCGTCTGGGTGCGGCGCTCCCAGCCGACGGGCAGGCCCAGCACCAGCCGGCTCACCGGGACGGCCGCCCCCAGGTCGCCCTGGATCCACTGCGGGAAGGCGTTGTTGGCGCTCTCCCAGTAGCTGGACCGGTCGCCGTCGCCCGCGTTGGCCGCGGGATAGGACGCGGTGGAGCTGCTGGCGGTCAGCGGGCGCCCCCGGAGCAGGTCACTGGAGGCGGTGGCGGTGCCGTAGACCTCGAACTCGGAGATCTGGGCGGCCGGCCAGACGTCGTTGGCCGTCACCTGCACCCGCAGGTAGCGGGCGGTGGTGGCGCCGAAGTCGAGCCGGACGGCGTTGCCGCCGGCCCGGTCGAAGGTCCGCACGGCGGAGCCGACCACGGTGGCGAAGCCGGTGCCGTCGGTGGAGCCGAGCAGGGTCAGCGTCTCGTTGCGGCTCTCCCAGCCGGCCGGGAGTTCGAGCACGACCTGGTCGACACTGAGCGCGCTGCCCAGGTCGACCTGGATCCACTGCGGCAGCGCGTTGCCGGCACTCTCCCAATAGCTGGACCGGTCACCGTCGTTGACGTTGCGCGCGACGTACTGGCCGTTGGCACTGCTGGCGGTGACCGTGCGGCCGGCCGCGAGGTTGGGGCCGCCCGCCGCGTGGGCGACCGGTGCGACCGGCCCCCCGAGCAGGAGCATCCCCACCGCGACCGACGCTGCCGTCAGTCGTCGGAGGATACGGGTCAGGTGCATGAGTCCCTCTGTCTCTGATCGATACCGGTACCGGTGGACCGGCCGGGCGTGGGCCGGCCGGGGGGCGGGCCGACGGCGTCCTCGGCGGCGGCCCGGGGCTGTACGGAGCTGGCCGCGTCGAAGAGCCCGACGGGCGCGATCAGAAAAGCGCGATCAGAAAAACGACAAGGTTCTGTCGCACTTTTGCGGTGTGGCATCCAACAGTTACAGCGGGGCTACGGGCATGTCAACGGACCGGGTCACGGTGGGTACACGAAAATGCGGCGGGCACCCGAAGGTGCCCGCCGCTGTCCCGCTCCCGCGCCCGGTCCTGCCCGCTCCCCGCCCGGCTCCCGCCCGGGCCCTCGTGTCAGTCGCGCCCGCGCGCCGGCGCGGTCGACCCCCGCACCACCAGCTCCGGCTCGAACAGCAGCTCGTCGTGGGTGACCCGGACCCCGCCGATCTCCCCGACCAGCAGCTCCACCACGGCCCTGCCCATCGCGTCGATCGGCTGCCGGACGGTGGTCAGCGGCGGATCGGTGCAGGTCATGAAGGAGGAGTCGTCGTAACCGATCACCGAGACGTCGTGCGGCACGGTGAGCCCGGCGCGCCGCACCGCCCGGATCGCCCCGAGGGCGAGCGGGTCGCTCGCGCAGACCACGCCGGTGACCCCGCGGCGCAGCAGTCGGGTGGTCGCGGCCTGCCCGCCCTCCAGGGAGAACAGCGCCCGCTCGACGCAGTCGTCCGGCAGCTCCAGGCCGAGCCGCTCGGCGGCGGCCCCGGCCGCGGCCAGCTTGCGCCGGGACGGCACGTGGTCGGCCGGACCGAGCACCAGACCCACCCGTCGGTGCCCCAGCTGCCGCAGGTGCCCGAAGGCCTGCTCGACGGCGACCGCGTCGTCGCAGGAGACCCGGGGGAAGCCGAGGTCGTCGACGGCCGCGTTCAGCAGCACCGTCGGCAGGCTGCGCTCGGCCAGCCGGGCGTAGTGGTCGTGCGGGGCGTCGCCCTGCGCGTAGAGGCCGCCGAAGAAGACCACCCCGGAGACCTGCTGGGCGAGCAGCAGGTCGACGTAGTCCGCCTCCGACACCCCGCCGGCGGTCTGGGTGCAGAGCACCGGGGTGAACCCGTGGCCGGACAGGGCGCCGCCGACGGCCTCGGCGAAGGCCGGGAAGATCGGGTTCTGGAGCTCGGGCAGCACGAGGCCGACCAGCCTGGCCCGCTCCCCGCGCAGCTGGGTGGGCCGCTCGTAGCCGAGCACGTCCAGCGCGGTCAGCACCGCCGCCCGGGTCGCGTCCGAGACGCCGGGCTTGTCGTTGAGCACACGGCTGACCGTCGCCTCGCTCACACCGACCTTCTTGGCCACCTCGGCAAGTCTTCGCGTCATGACGGGGAGTCTAGAGCAGGAACGCAAACGGCTTGCATCATTGTGCAAGACCGTTTACGTCGGAATGCGCGGAACGCGCGGGACATCCAGGCCTCGCAGGACTCCCGGGACCCGCAGGACCCGCAGGACCCGCAGGACCGTTCCCGTCGGGACGACCGCGAGCGGACGAGGCACGGGGTCAGTAGACGTCCCGCACGTAGCGCTTGTCGGCGGCCAGTTGCTTGAGGTGCACGGCGGCCTCCTCCTCGCCGAGTCCGCCGTGGGTACGCGCGATCTCGCGCAGGGCACGGTCCACGTCCCTGGCCATCCGGGCCGCGTCGCCGCAGACGTAGAGGTGGGCGCCGTTCCGCAGCCAGTCCCAGAGCCCGAGGCCGTGCTCGCGCATCCGGTCCTGGACGTAGACCTTGTTGCGCTGGTCGCGGGAGAAGGCGAGGTCCAGGCGGTCCAGATGGCCCGAGGCCCGGAAGCCGGCCAGCTCCTCGCGGTAGTAGAAGTCCGTCGACTGCCGCTGCTCGCCGAAGAACAGCCAGTTGGGCCCGGTGTGGCCGAGGGCCCGGCGCTCCTCCAGGAAGCCGATGAACGGGGCCACACCGGTGCCCGGACCGATCATGATCATCGGGGTGGCGGGGTCCGCCGGGGGCCGGAAGCTCGCGGTGGGCCGGACGAAGACCGGCACCGGACCGCCGCTCGCGCGGTCGGCGAGGTAGGTGGAGCAAACGCCCTTGCGGATCCGGCCGGCCCCGTTCGGGTGGCGGACCACCGAGACGGTCACCCGGATCTCGTCCGGGTGGACGAGCGGGCTGGAGGAGATCGAGTACAGCCGGGGCTGGAGGGGCTTCAGCACCGCCGCCCAGTCGGCGGCCCCGGCCCGTACGGCCAGCGCGCCGGCCACGTCGACGGCCTGCCGGCCCCAGGTCCACTTGGCCAGCTCCCCGGTGTTGTCCGGCCGCAGCAGCCGCTTGAGGACGCGGTCGCCGGACCGTTCGGCGGCGAAGCGGAGCAGGTCCGGGGTGATCCTGGCGATCTCCAGGTGGCCGCCCAGGGCCTCGGCGAACGGGAGCTCCCCGGCGCCGGGGACGGTGACGGGCGCCTCCGGGTCGAGGCCGGTGACGGCCAGCCACTCGGCCACCAGCTCGGGGCAGTTCCGCGCCCGGACGCCCAGGACGTCGCCGGCCCGGTAGTCCAGGCCGCCGGTACCGCCGAGGCTGTCCCCGGTGCCGAAGGCGAACTGCCGGACCTCCTTGCCGGAGCCGGGCAGGCTGAGCAGCCGGTTGCCGGTCATCCGGGCCCCGAAGGGCGACTCCTTGGAGTACCCGGTCCGGGGCGCGGGGACGGCCTTCGGGGGCAGCGGCAGCACCGCAGCGGTCGGAGCGGCGGGAGCGGCCGGGGTGGTGCGGTCCGCCGGGGCGCCGGGATCGGCGGGAGCGGTGCGGTCCGCCGGGGCGGCCAGCGCGGCCACCACCTGCTCCAACCACCGGTCGGCCGCGTCCTGGTAGTCGGGCTCGCAGTCCGCGCGCGGAGCGATCCTGGTCGCGCCGAGCTCCCCGAGCCGCTGGTCGAGCCGGCGTCCGTGGCCGCAGAAGTCGCTGTAGCTCGAATCACCGAGCGCGAGCACGGCGTAGCGCAGTCCGCCCGCCTCCGGCTGCGCCTCGGCGAGCACCCGCTCCCAGAAGCCGGCACCGTTGTCGGGGGCCTCGCCGTCGCCGAAGGTGCTGGTGATCAGCAGCACCGGCGTGCCGGCCACCAGGGCGCCCGGCCCCGCCTCGTCCATGGCGAGCAGCAGCGGCTGCCAGCCCTCGGCGGCCAGGCGCTCGGCGACCCCGGTGGCTATTCGCTCGGCGGTGCCCGTCTGCGAGGCCCACAGCACGGTCACGGCCCGCACCGGCCCGGCCGCGCCCTCGCCCGTACCGGGACCGGCGTCGGCGCCGACGGCCCCGACCGCTTCCGGACCCTCCGCCGGTCCGGACTCCCCCGCCGGCCACGGTGCACCCGTCGTACCCGGTGCACCCGTCGCCCCCGGCGCTCCCGGCGCGAGGCGCGAGTACGCGCCGGCCAGCACACCGTTGACCCACCGCGCCCGCTCGGGGTCGACCGGCGCCTGCGCCGGCAGGACCGGCACCCCGGTGCCCCCGGCCGGAGCGGACGGGACGCCGGCCAGGAAGCCCGCCAGATAGGTGCGTTCGGTGGCCGTCAGCCGCGGTACCTCGACCGAGTCGACGCCCAGCAGCCCGGCCAGTGCCGCGAGCTGCGACGGCACGGGTCCGACCGACGCGGGTTCCCGAGCCGCGACCGGCTCCACCACCGCGACGGACTCGACGGCCGGCGGTGCGGCCGCCTCCGGCGGGACCGGCGCCGCGACCGGACGCAGCGCGACCGCGCAGACCTTCAGCTCCGGCTGGAACGAGACCGGGTCGACCTCGTCACTGGTCACCGCGTTGATGCTGAGGTACTCGCCGAACAGGTCGTTCCAGTGGAACGGCGCGAAGCAGTCGCCCGGCCGCACCCGGTCGCTGACCACCGCCGGCAGCACGGCCCGCCCTCGTCTCGACGCCACCTCCAGCCGGTCGCCGTCCGCCACCCCGAGCGCCTCCGCGTCCTGCGGGTGGATCTCGACGAACGGGCCGGGATCGAGCCGGTTGAGCGCGGCGACCCGGCCGGTCTTGGTGAGGGTGTGCCACTGGTGCTGCAGACGGCCGGTATTGAGGCAGAACGGGTAGTCCTGGTCCGGCAGTTCGGCGGGCGGCAGGTGCGGCCGGGCGAAGAACACCGCCCGGCCGGACGGAGTGGGGAAGGCCAGCCTCGGCCGGCTTCCGTCCGGCCGCTCCAGCAGCGTCTGGCTGACCCCGTCGTTGAGGTACCGGACCGGGTTGCGGTCCGGCCCGTCGGGATCGGCGCACGGCCACTGCACGGGGCTGTCCCGCAGCCGGGCGTAGCTCACGCCGCGCAGGTCCCAGCCGGTCTTCGGGTTCCAGGCCCGCTTGATCTCCTCGAACACCTCCTCCGCGCTCGCGTAGTCGAAGCCCTCGGCGAAGCCCATCTCGCAGGCCACCCGGGCGATGATGCGCCAGTCCGGCAGTGCCCCGCCGGCCGGGTCGGCGGCCGGCCGGGCCAGGGTGAGGCCGCGCTCGGAGTTGACCAGCACCCCCTCCGTCTCGGCCCACAGGGCGGCGGGCAGCACCACATCGGCGTAGGCGTTCGTCTCGGTGTCGGCGAACACGTCCTGGGTGATGACGAGTTCGGCGGCCTCCAGCCCGGCGATGACGGTCTTGCGGTTGCCGACGGAGGCGACCGGATTGGTGCAGATGATCCAGCAGGCCTTGATCTCCCCCGCGGCCATCTGCGAGAACATCTCGACGGTGCCCCGGCCGACCTCGGTGCGCAGCGTGCCGGGCGGCAGGCCCCAGAGCTCCTCGGTGAACGCCCGTTCCGCCGGGTCCAGCACCGAGCGCTGCCCGGGCAGGCCGGGCCCCATGTAGCCCATCTCCCGGCCGCCCATCGCGTTGGGCTGGCCGGTGAGGGAGAACGGTCCGCTGCCGGGGCGGCAGATCGCTCCGGTGGCCAGGTGCAGGTTGACCAGGGCGTTGGTGTTCCAGGTGCCGTGGGTGGACTGGTTGAGCCCCATGGTCCAGCAGCTAGTCCACTCCGCCGCCGAGCCGATCAGCCGGGCGGCGGCGCGGATGTCCTCCTCGGCGAGTCCGGTGGTCCGGGCGACCTCGGCGGGCGGGTAGTCGGCCAGGAAGCCGGGCATCTGCTCCCAGCCCTCGGTGAACTCCTCGATGAAGGCCGGGTCGGTGTCGCCGTTCTCGACCAGCAGGTGCAGCAGTCCGTTGAGCAGCGCCAGGTCCGTACCGGGCCGGATCCTGAGGAAGAGGTCGGCCTTGTCGGCGGTCGCGGTGCGCCGGGGATCGACGACGATCAGCTTGGCGCCGGCCTTCTTGACCCGGTCCATCATCCGCAGGAACAGGATCGGGTGGCAGTCGGCCATGTTGGAGCCGATCACCAGGAAGACGTCCGCCCGGTCGAGGTCCCGGTAGGAGCCGGGCGGGCCGTCCGCGCCCAGCGACAGCTTGTAGCCGCTGCCCGCGCTGGCCATGCACAGCCGCGAGTTGGACTCGATCCGGCTGGTCCGGACGAAGCCCTTGGCGAGCTTGTTGGCCAGGTACTGGGCCTCCAGCGTCATCTGGCCGGAGACGTAGAAGGCCACCGCGTCCGGCCCGTGCTCGTCGAGCACCGCCCGCAGCCGGCGCGCGGTCGCGCTGATCGCCGCGTCCACGTCCTCGGCCACCGGTTCGGCTCCCCGCTCGGCCCGCACCAGCGCGGTGGTCAGCCGCCCGGGCGCGGCGAGCATGTCCGCGGTGGTGGCGCCCTTGGTGCAGAGCCGGCCGGCGTTGACGGGGTGGTCGCGGTCCCCGGAGGACTTCACCACGGTGCGCCGGCCCGTCGACCCGTCGACGGCCACGTCGAGCAGCATGCCGCAGCCGACACCGCAGTACGAGCAGACGGTGCGAACACGCTCGACGGGGTTCGGGTCCGGTACCGTCACCACGGCTCCCTCTCAGGTAGCGATCTCCGGCCTCGGTCCTGCCGGTCCGTGCCGTCCGACGGTGGGAGGCCCACCACCGGCACCGTAGGAACACGGCGTTAACACGAGATCACGAACCCGGACGCCGTGCGTAAACCCCGCCGCACGGCCGGCACCCCACCCCGGTGAGTCCGGGGCCGGCCGCACCGCCCGCCGGAGCTGCCGGACGTGCCCGACCCCCGCGGACCCGCCCGGCCGACCGACCGGCCGACCGCCTCCGCACAGTGACACGGCGGGCGGCCCGTTGCCAAGACGCCGCCGCGCCCGGACCCGCCGGGCGGCGGGAACGGGCGCGGGAACGGACGCGGGCGCTGGGGGTGGGGACGGGCGCGGACGCCGGGGGTGGGCGCGGCAGCGAGCGGGGGTGGGCCCCGGGGAGCGGCGGGCCGGTCAGTGCGACACCGGTGACGGCGGCGCCACGGTGACCGGGGAGGACGCGCCGGGGAGGAGGAGACTCGGCGTCCCGCTGCCGTCGGCGGGCGTGGACCAGACGTCGGTGGCCTTGCTCCCGTGGGCCGGAAGCGCGTAGGCGAGGGTGCTGTCGTCGAGCCACGCGGCCTGGTCGTCGACGCTCCGGGTCTCGGCGAGCGGGTGCTCACGGAGGTCGGCCAGGTCGAGGACGTAGAGGCGCCAGGGGGCGACCGGGTCGGCGGAGACCTTCTTCTTGAAGGCGATCCGGGTACCGTCCGGCGAGAGCGAGGGGCACTCGACGTTCTCCCGCAGGGTGCGGGCCGACCAGGCCTTGAGGTCGCCCTCGACCAGGTGAGTGCGGCCGCCCGTCGACACCGTGGCGTAGAAGCGGTTGTCGTCGGCCGCGAAGTTGACACCCCAGTAGTTGACGTCGGCGGCGTGGTAGCGGGTGTCGCCGATCGTCAGGGGGATCTCCTCCACGGACTTGATCAGGTAGCCGGTGCGCAGGTCCAGGATCGAGGTGCGGGTCGAGAACCGGCCGGCGGCGTAGGAGTCGCCGACGGCGAAGGTGGTCCAGGACAGCACCTGGCCGGAGGGCGACACCCGGGCGCGGTTGGGGATTCCGGGGACGGTCACCCTCCGGAGCTCGGTGAACCGCCGGTCGTAGACCACCGCCTCGGTGCGGGCCGGGGTGCCCGGCAGGGCCCGCAGGCACAGCGCCCGCTCCCCCGCCGCGTAGAACCGGGCGCAGGACGGACCGTCCGCCGTGCCACCCGGGCTGCGGGCGACCCGGCCGGTGGCGAGGTCACGGTAGTAGAGGCCGGGCTCCTCCAGGGTGAACGAGGCCTCCGCCGCGACGAGTTGCGGCCCGCCGCCACGTTGCCGGGCGTGCAGCACATAGCCGGTCGAGCCGCCCACGAGGACGAGGAGGGCGAGGATCAGCAGGAGCCGGCGCGACGTGAGCGACCGGAGCGTCGCCGGGCCGCTCGCCGGCGGTCCGGGCTGCATCGGGTCCGGCGCGTCCGGTGTCGGGTCCGGCTCCGTCGGGTGCGAGGTCGTCGTCGGGTGTGTCGTCATCGGGCCTTCCTCCCGGGCAGGATCCGCCAGGCGGCGGTGAGGGCGGCGGCCAGGGCGAGGGCGGCCGCGGCCAGGGCCGGGCGCGGCCCCCACCACGTCCAGGCCGCGCCGAAGCCGGCGGCGCCGACCAGGCGGGCCAGTGCCTGGCCGGTCTGCAGGACGGCGAGCCCGCTCGCCCGGCCCCTGGCCGGCAGCGCGGGCGCGGCCAGGGCCATCAGCACGCCGTCGGTGGCGGCGTAGAAGACACCGAGGAGGACCAGGACCAGCACGGCGACCACCGGTCCGGCCGGGGCCAGCAGGGTGAGGTAGGCCGCGAGCAGGGCACCGTGGCCGAGCAGGAACGGGATCCGCCGCCCGCTCCGGTCCGCGAGCCGCCCGGCCGGGACGGCGAGCAGCAGGTAGCAGGCGGCCGAGCCGAGCGGCAGCAGGGGGAAGAGCGCTGCCGGGAGGTCGAGGCCGCGCTGGAGCAGCAGGTAGAGGAAGGAGTCGCCGATGGTGGCGGCGCCGAGGAGGGCAGCGGCCACGACCACCCGCCGGAAGGCGGGGTCGGCGAGCACGCGTGCCGTGGTCCGGGCGGGCTTCGCGGGCACCGCGGTCCGGGCGGGCTCCGCCGACGTGGTGGTCGGCGTCGGCGGTGGTGTCGGCTTCGGCGACGGCGTCGGCTTCGGCTTCGGCAGCCGACCCGGCGCCCCCGGATCGGCGGGGACGAACAGCCTCAGCACCACCACGCCGAGCAGCCCGGTGGCGAAGCTGACCACGAACACCGCGTCGTAGGCGTCGGCCGTCGCCCACAGGACGAGGAACGCGACCAGCGGACCGAGCAGCGCCCCGGTGGTGTCCATCGCCCGGTGCACGCCGAACGCCCGGCCGAGCGCCTCCGGCGGCGCGCTGAGCGTGATCATCGCGTCCCGGGGGGCGGTGCGCACACCCTTGCCGAGCCGGTCGGCGGCCATCGCGGCGGCGATCCCGCCGGCCGCACCGCCCGCCAGCAGCAGGCCGAGCCGGGAGAGGGCCGAGAGCAGGTAGCCCGCCCCGGCGACGGTCCGGTGGCGGCCGCCGCCGCGGTCGGCGAGCCGCCCGCCGAGCAGCCGCACCAGTGCCGTGGCGCCGTTGAAGAGTCCGTCGAAGAAGCCGAACTGGAGGGGTGACAGGCCGAGACCCAGCACCAGGTAGAGCGGCAGCACGGCGGTGACCATCTCCGAGGAGATGTCGGTGACCAGGCTGACCGCGCCGAGCGCGACGACCGTACCGGGGACGCGCCGCCCCACCCCGACGGGGCGGGGCGGTGCGTCCGAACGGCGGCCGGTGGTGGCCAGGTACATCATCAGTGGCAGCTGTAGTTCGGGCTGGTGTCCTTGGCCTTGCCGTCCGTGCCGATGTAGCTCCAGCCGTACCCGGAGTCGGTGAAGTCGATCTTCAGCACCCCGTACTCGCCGCTGATCCGCTTCTGGCTGTTCGGCTGGATCTGCTCGATCGGGTAGGGCTCGGCGCCGCCCATCCCGCCGACGATCTCGACGATCCCGTCCGCGGTGGCCTTGCCGTCCGGGTCCTGCGGGGCGAACCGCTCGTAGTGGTGGTCGTGCCCGTTGAGCACCAGATCGGCCTTGGCGTCGTAGAGGATCCGCCAGACCGGCCGGGAGACCGGGTCGTTGCCGTGCCCGCCGGAGGAGTACAGCGGGTGGTGCCAGTAGGCGGCGACGCACTTCTTGCCGTTCGCCGCGAGGTCGGCCTTCAGCCAGTCGATCTGGGCGCTCTGGTCGAAGGCGTTGGAGTCGAGGGCGACGAAGTGCCAGTTGCCCTCGTCGAAGCTGTACCAGCTCTTGCCCTGCGGATAGGCGATGCTGCCGAAGTAGGACTTGTAGCCGACGAGGGAGCCGGCCGGGTCGTAGGTCTCATGGTTGCCGGGCACGGGGTGGGTCTTCGCCTTGAACGCGCCCCAGGTCTTGTCGTAGTAGGCCTTGAAGTCGGCCAACCTGGCGTCGTCGTACTGGTTGTCACCCATCGTCAGGTAGAACTTCGGGTCGAGCCGCTGGGCGAGGGCCGCGGTCTTCGGGTGCGCGCAGGCGCTGTCCGAGGCGGTGCACTGCGCGGCGATGTCGCCCGCCGCGACGACGGTGAAGGCCCCGCCCGGCGCGGTCGTCCCGGTCGGGGACGGTCCGGTGGGCGTGGGCGTCGGCGTGGTCCCGGTGGTCCCGTAGACCTCCATCTCGAGCAGCGAGTAGCCGTAGGACGTGCCGCGCGCCGTCCCGTACATCCGGACGTAGCGGCCCTTCCCGCTCAGGCCGGTCCACTCGTCCGTCCCGCCGTTGCCCGCCTTCTCCTCGGCCAGCTGGGTCCAGGTCGAGCCGTCGGCGGACACCTCCAGACGGTACGCCTTCGCGTAGGCGGCCTCCCAGGACAGCTTGATCCGCGTGACGGTGGCGTTCGCTCCGAGGTCGACCCGCAGCCACTGCGGGTCCTTCCCCTCCACGCTCGCCCACCGGGTACCGGTGTTGCCGTCGAACGCCTTGCCCGCCGCGTACGACGAGCTCTCCGTGGACGAGGCCGTGGCGGCCTTGCCCCGCGAGAGCAGCGGATCCGCCGCCGCTCCCGCCCGCCCGGACCAGCCGAGCAGTAGTCCGGCCACCAGCACGAGCACGGCGGCGAACACTCCGATGTGTACAGGCCTCACTGAGACTTCGGGACGCATCCCTGGACTCCCTGACCTCGATTGACGGCGAGAGCTGGACTCCGGCGCAGCCCGTGCACGGGCTGCGCCGGCAGAGCGGCGGCCCGCACCACCGCGGCGGCCGGGTCAGAGCTCTCGCTGAGCACGTCACGCCCCGGAGGTGCGGGCGCCGCGCCAAGCCGCCGTCGGGGAGCCTAGTGGTAAGTAAAGTTTACTGACAATACCTGACGCGCACCGAACTGCCGTGCGGGCAACCGGCCGTGCGCCGACCGACCGCCGGCACCGGTCCGGAAAAATACCCCCGGGGGTACAGTGGAGAAGAGGAACGAGCACGACGCACGGGCGGCACGGCCGGAACCGCGCCGCCGCCCGAGCTGGCGCCCGTCGCCGACGAAGCGGCCGCCCGCCTCCGCGCGGCCCTGGACTCCCTCGTCCGGGAGCGGACCGCAACCCGTCCGACGACGGCCGACGGGGACACCCGGTGAAGCCCCACCGAACCCCCGGGTACGAAGTCTCCGGCTAGTCTGCTCGGATGAGTCTCCTCGATGACGTGGCCGAACGCGACAACTGGCGATGCTGGGTGTGCGACGAACCGGTCGACCCCGACAAGTCGGTGAACGACCCGCGGGGGCCCAGTGTCGACAGCCGGACGGCCGACCGGAAGGCCAAGGTCGCCGAGCGGCTCGCGCACCGCGGGTGCAACACCCGCAAGGGCGCGGTCAAGGTGGTCATCGCCTGGCCGGAGCGCCTCTTCGTGGTCGAACCCGCACCGCTGATCGCCGTTGCCGCGAGACTGGAGCACAAGGGGGGCCGCGAGATCGTGGGCCGCTGCCCGACCAGGAAGGACGCCCAGGAGACGGCGGAATGGCTGGCCGACCGGTTCTCCCGGCTGACACCGGGGCTGCCGGTGACCACCCGGATCGAGGCGGGCGGCGGCCAGTTCCTCGTCGTCCTGGCCACCGGGCGCCGGTGAGGGGTTGCCCCTTTACGGCGTGCTGCGGCCCGCGTTCCCGCGTCCGGGCTTCAACGCGGCTGTGCTGTCGGGCATCGGCGGACCGTCCCCCTCTCCTCGGGCGTCACACGTGAAGGAAGATCGCAGCCCGTCCGACGAAGATCGACCGGGGTGCCCGACAGAGCCGTAGTGGGCAACCGGTCGCCCACCGGGCGCAGTACAGGCCGTGGGTTTCGCGGCCCGGAGTGCGGTCCGCGCCCGCGCGGCGCCGCTGCGGGTACACGCCTCGTCGGCGCCCACGACGACCGCCGGGACCAGGTGGCCGGCGCAGCGGCGGCAGACACCCGGCCGGGGGATCGGGTCCCGGCATTCGGCGCACTCGTCGTACCGGGCCGGTGCCGCCCGCGCAGGGGTCCGCGCGGGCGGCACCTTGTGCTCCAGGCGGTGACGGAGCACCGCCACCGCCGAATGGATCCGGAGGGGAAGGCCGGGCAGCAGGGCGGCAGCGAGGTCCTCCCGGGTCGCGCCGCGTTCCAGCCACTGGGCGACCTGGGGTGCGAGTGCCCGCGCCTCGGCCTCACCGAGGCGCAGGCGCGGCTCGGGGCGGATCACGCGGAACAGCACGGCGACCGCCTCGCGGACCTGCTCGTCCGGCAGAGCGCAAACGGCCCGGTCCTCGTCCGCCCCGCCCGCGACGGGGCCGTCGGGGAGGGAGGGCCTTTGGCTCCGGTTCTTCACTACAGGGACGCCTGCCCCACCGGCGTTCGCTCCACCGGGGCCCGGACGGGTGGCACCCGGCAGGCCGAGCTGCGGGGTGTCGTAGACGTGGGAATCGGTGCGGATCGTGCCGTCCGGCAGACGGACCTTCTCGACGCGGTAGAAGCCGGCGTCGGTCAGCTCCTTCAGCGCCTTGCGGACCGCACCCCGGCCCTGGGGGCTGCTGTCGGCCATGTGCCTCCCGTCCTCGCGCCAGCCGTCGGGCCGGGAGAGGAGGTCGGCGAGGAGTCCACGGGCGGTGTAGGACAGCCGCCGGTACTGGAGGAGGGCATTGGGCAGCACGGTGAAATTGCGCACGTGGGCGCTACGATGGACGTGCATCGGGAGTCTGGCTCCTGTTGCCGGACCCCGGGGTGTTGGTAGCACCGCCGGGGTCACCTGTTTTCGATCTGTCCACGGAACGTAGCACGTCGCACCGGGCGCCAAGGCCCTTTTGCCACAACAGCCCTGATCGCACGCCACCCGGGCCGGGTGGCGTGCATCGGGCCGCCGGGCTCAGCCGCGGCCCAGGATCTTCGCCAGGAGGCCGCCGAGGCCGCCACCGCCGCCCGTGCTCCGGTCGCAGGTGCAGCGGGCCGCCTTGGGGACACCGGCCAGGACCTGGTCGACGTGCATGCCGCACCCCGCGTAGCCGGCCTTGCCGCAGGTGCGGCACGTGGTTCGTCGACACATCTCGGGACTCCTCTGATCCGGTGGGGAGGTCTTCCTCCCCCTCCAGGATACCTGGGGGGGTATTTTTTCGGTCACCGGTCCTCGACGAGACGGAAGGCCAGACAGACCACGGCGGTCGCGTCCTCGACAGGGGTTCCCAGGCGGCTCCAGTAGCCGCGGTGCCCTTCGCGCCACTCCGCGAGCGAGGCGTCCCCCTCGCCCTCCGCCCGAGCGTGCTCCCAGGTCACCTCGCCGAAGGTGGTCACCTCCACACCGGTGATCTCGATCGCGGCGACGAACCCTCCCTCGTCGTCCACGAGCGCCAGCCGCTCGCCGGGGAGCTCCAGCTCCTCGGACTCCTCGGCGTACTCGGCGAGCAGACCGGTGGTGGCCGTCTTCCGGCCCGCCAGGACCAGGGAGTTCAGCTCGGCGCGGATCCCGTCCGGGGTGCCGAGTTCCATCGAGCGCATGCCGTTGACGCGAGGCCACATGTCGGCCGTCCCTTCTGTCGGGCACTCCCGCCGACCGGCCGGTCCGGCGCCGACCGACCGGAATCCGGCGCCCGCACCCGGGTCCGGACCACGGAGGTCACGGTCGATTTCGGTTCGGTTACGGTGTGTCGCTTTAGTGATCGATTGCGCGGGAGTGTGGCGATTGATCTTGTTGGCACCGGGACGGAGCCGCTCTCATAATTCCAGCCAGACGCGTGTTGTGCGGCCGTGACGGCCGCCCAGGTGCCCGTGAGCCGCGCGCGAAACCTTCTGCTTCTTTCCTGGGGGAACCCCTTGTCCGCGCACGATCACGTGCTGCCCGCAGCCGACCCGGCGCAGGCGTCCGCACCGGACCCCACCGTCCCCGGCGCACCCGTCCCGGCGTCCCCGCCCACCGAGACCCCGGACGCCCCGGGCCGGAAGCTGCCGCGGTCCGTCGGCGTCGCGCTGGCGACCGTCGGCCTGCTGGCCGTGACGGCGGTCAGCGCGACCGTGACGGTCGCCGTCGGCAAGCCGGAGCCCCGACCGGCCGTCGCCGCCGCGACGGCCACCGCGACGGCCACGACCGCGGCCGGCGGGACCGCGAGCACCGCGCCCGGCGCGTCCGCCCCGGCCTCCGCCACGCCGACCACCGCTCCCCCGGCCGCGCCGGCGCCCGCGCCCGCGCCGACGAGCACCCTCAAGGGCACGGTCAGCAACGGCCGGCACGACGGCGACCTGCAGTACTTCCTGCTCCCGATCCCCGAGGGCGGCGAGTCGTACGGCCCGGCCGACGGCATGCTGCTGACCGAGAAGGACATGGGCGAGCAGCTCGGCGGGGCGGACGCCATGAAGGCGCTCAAGTCCTTCGGCTACAAGGACTCCGCCACCCGCACCTACCGCACGGCGGACGGCAAGGCCGAGGTCACCGTGACCCTGCTCCGCTTCGCGACCGCCGCCCGGGCCGCCGAGGTCGCCCGCACCTACACCCTGGACGGCCTCGACCCGGTCGAGATCACCGGCGACCCGGCCGCCCACGGATACCTCGACAAGCCCAAGCAGCAGGCCTACACCGGCTCGATGAGCGGCATCTCCAGCCAGGGCGACGTGCAGTACATCATCGACGTCGAAGTGAAGGGTACCCCGGACAAGGCACTGCTCAGCGAGCTGATGAAGCGCCAGCGCGACTGGCTGACCTCCGGCCGCTGAGCCCCCGGCCCTCCCCTTCCCCCTTTACTGGAGCACTCGCATGACCACCGACCCCGTGGCGCCGTCGCCCGTCGACGCGCCACCGCCCACTCCGCCCGCCGGGGCGCCGGAGCTGCCGTCCGGCCCGCCGGAGGCCACCCCGGCCGCGCCTTCCGAGGCACCGCCCGCCCGCACCCCGCGCCGACCGCGCCCGGTCCTGCTGCTGGTCTCCGGGCTGGTGCTCGGCACCGTGGCCGGCGGCGGCGCCGGCTACGCGATCCAGGCGAACCGGCCGCCCACGCCGCTCCCGCCGATCCAGGTCGCACTGCCGTCCTACCCCGCCGGGGCGCTCGACCCGGCCGTGGCGGCCGCCGCCGCGCCCTCGCCGCTCGCCATCGACGGCGACCTGCGCAAGCTGCTGATCGCCGCGCCGAGCGGCAGCACCGCCTGGGGCGACTACCCGGACACCCCGAGCTGGATCACGGCGGGCGAGCTGGCCGAGCACGACGGCATGACCGCCGCCGTGTTCAAGCAGCTGAACACCCACGGCTTCCGGCGCGCCGTGGAGATCGACTGGAAGCAGGGCGATCTCAAGGTCCGGATCTCGCTGATCCAGTACACGGCCGACCGGGCCGCCGAGGCCGGCGCCCGTACCCTGGGCCGGTCCCTCGAACCCTTCGCGCCCGAGGCCAACGGTGGCTACCAGGTGGACTCCCGGGCCTCGTACTGGGCCGAGACCACGGAGCCCTACTACGGCGCCGACGCCGTCGCGCAGCGCGGCACCGTCGTGATGGAGGTCAAGGTGTTCGGCACCCGACCGGTGTCCCCCGAGGTCGTCAAGGACCTCGCCAAGCGGCAGTGGGAGCGGCTGGCATGAGCGACAGTGACGTCATCGTCCCCGGCGCGCCCGCGGTGCCGGCGCCCGGGGCTCCGGCCACCGCCATCCCCGAGGTCCCGGCCGTCATCCCGTCCGACGTACCGCCCGCGCCCCGGCCCCCGCGCCGACTGCTGCGGGCGGGAGGCGCGACCGTGGCTGCGGCCCTGGTCGGTGTGGTGATCGGCATCGGGATCATCGAGGTCCGCTACGACGACCCCGCGCCCGCGACCGCCGCCCCGGCGCCGGCCACCGTACCCACTCCCACCGCGACCGCCACCCCGTTCGGCGCGAAGTCCAACGGCAACCACTTCGGTTCGCTGCGCGACCTGCTACTGCCCGTCCCGGCGGGCTTCGGGCTCGGCCCGGACGACAGCGGCTTCGGCAACGACGTCGAGCTGACGGGGGAGCAGATGCTCGCCGCCGAGCTGGACCAGGAGGTGCTGCCGCTGCCCAAGGAGCAGCAGGACAAGCTCCGCAAGTACTGGAACGACCTGCATGTGAAGGCCGCCGGAGTGCGCACCTACACGACCCAGGCGGGCGAACTGACGATCAGCATGAAGCTGCGCCAGTTCAACCAGCAGGAGGTGCAGAAGCTGAACGAGTACACGGCGATCTTCACCGGTGAGACCGGCATCTTCCGCACCGGACCCACCGTGCCCGGCCATGCCGAGGCGCACTGCTACCTGCTGCCGGCGCCGCCGTCCGCACCGATCGACCGGCTGGAGTGCTCGGCCGCCCAGGGCGACCTCCTGGTCGTCATGGCGGTCGAGGGCGTGGCCCCGCTGCCCAAGGACCGGATCGTCGCCCTCCTCGCCCAGCAGCTCGACCGCCTCGCCGTCCCGGGAGCGTCCGTATGACCGACAGCGCCACGCAGCAGGACGCCTCCGTCCCGGTGGAGGGTCCCGTCCTGCCCGAGGAGACCTCCGCCCCCGCCGTCGAGGAGACACCCGTCGTCGAGGAGACACCCGTCGTCGCGGAGACGGCCGCCGCCGCGCCGGAGGACGGCGAACGGGCGGCCCGCCGCTCCCGGCGGCGCCGGGCGGCCGTGCGGTGGAGTGCGGCCGTCGTGGTCTGCGCCCTCGCCGGTACCGGGACCGCGCTGGCCGTGACGGCCCAGGAGCGCACCGACCTGCCCGGTCTGGCCACCCCGAAGGACGGCCGGTACACCTTCCCGGCCCTGGTGCTCCCGCAGCTGCCCTCCGGTCAGCCGGCGCCGAAGGAGAACAAGGGCCGCCACACGGCCGACCTGCGCGCCCTGCTCCTGCCGGTGCCTGCCGAGGCGGGCGGCTCACTCGTACCGGCTGCGGTCCCGGGCGTCGGCAGCTCGGCGTCCCCGTCCGCTCCGGGCTCGGCCTCGGCCTCGCCGACCGGCTCCCCCTCGGCGTCCTCCGCCGCCCCGTCCGGCGCCACCCCGTCCGCTGCGGCCCCGGTCGCCCGGGTCCCCTGCGAGGCGATCACCGCCGACTGGAAGGACCCCGGCGCACTGCGGGCCCTGCTGCTGCAGAAGGCCTGCCGCGATGCCGCTGTCCGCGAGTGGACCGCCGCCGACGGCACCCGGACGCAGATCCGGCTGCTGTCCTTCGGCTCCCAGGCCGAGGCATGGCCGCTGTTCGACAAGCTGCGGAGGACGGGCGAACCCAAGGACTCCTCGGGCGGCGTGGCGACCGGTGACACCCAGGGCTGGGACACGGTGTTCGGCGTCGACCTCGCCGCTCGCGAGGTGCCCGGCTCCCCGGCCGCCACCCGGATCGCCTTCCTCTCGGCGGGGAACGTCACGGGTGTGATCACCATGACCAACCCCAAGGGCGTGCCCACCGCCGCCTTCCGGCAGGTGGTGACGCTGCAGTCCGACCTGCTGGCCTGAGCACGGACTGCGGAACTGCAAACGGGGGACGGACCGGGCGGTGGCTCCGCCCGGTCCGTCCCCCGTTCCCCGTTCCCCCGTGCCCCCTGCCCCCGTAGCCCCCCGTACCCCCGCGACCGGGAGGTCAGGCGCAGTTGGTGAAGGTCGGGCTGGTGTTGGCGATGTAGAGCGTCGCGCCGGCCTGCGGGTCGTAGGTGAGCGGCACGGTGAGGGTGTCCTCGGCCGTCCAGGGGATGCCCCGGGCGTCGAAGGTCCAGGTGCCGGTCACCTTGCGGGCCAGCTCGGCCAGCGTCACCCAGCCGTACTGCTGCGGCGGGACGGACACCGCGACGCTGTTGTTGACGGTCGTCGACCCCTGCCAGACGTTGTTGTAGTGCAGCGCGGTGCTGACCACGGTGGTGAGCGCCCCGCCGGGCACGCCGCCGGAGATCTGGGTGCCCATGTCGCCGCCGATGCTGTTGGACCATCCGCTCATATTGGTGACCGAGAAGGCCTGCTGCACGGTGCCGGAGGTGTTGTTGAACCAGACCGAGGAGACGCAGACCTTCGGCAGCGGGGCCGCCGGGGCCTCGCTCTTCAGCGCCCAGGAGCAGGTCGAGATGTCCTTCTGGCACTGCTTGGCGGCGTGGTCGACGGCGAGGTTGCGGGCCGCCGCGGGGAAGCCGGTGGACCAGCGCTGGTTCACCGTTCCGTTGCAGGCGTACTGGTCGGTCCAGGCGTCGTCGTAGTTGCCGCCGAGCAGCAGGTCGAGACAGGTGTTGTCGCCGTGGTGGCGGATCATGAACGAGTCCTCGGCGCCGGGGACCGGCTGGAGGAACCACTTCTGGCTGGCCTGACCGGCACAGGTCTGCTGGCGCAGGGCGGGGGTGAACCACGCGAGGTCGATGCACTTGCCGGTGGTGTTGTTGACGATCGTGAACGAGGAGTCCGAGGCGTCGACGTTCAGCCGCCAGGACTGGTGGTAGCCCGGCGCCGAGTTGGTGACGATGTACGCGCCGTCGCCGGTCGAGCCGTTCTGGACGTCGAGCCGGCGGCCGTTGCTCAGCGAGGTGATGGTCAGGCACTGCTGCGGGGTGGCACAGGCCGCGGCGGCTCCGGTGGTGGCAGCGTCGGCCCGGGTCGCCGTGAACGGCGCGGCGGTGAGACCGAGCGCGGCGCAGCAGGTCACCAGGACGGCCGCGAGCAGGCGCAGCCAGGGGGCGGAGCGGCGGCCGGGGGCCGCGGGCGGGGCGGAGGTCGACAGCACGGGTCGGTCCTTTCGTCGGGAGGGGAGCCGTGGTGGGGTGCGGACGGGCGGCGCACGGACGGCGACCGCGTCGGCGGCGACCGTGTCGGGCGCGCCCGGGTCAGGCGGCGAAAGCGGCTTCCAGGCGCGGCACGTAGTCGACGAGGTCCTGGGCCCAGCAGCCGTAGCTGTGGCCGCCGTCGCAGGCAGGGCCCCAGCCAGCGCCGTTGCCGTAGTCGACGTAGCGGTGCGGGATGCCGAGGGCGGTCAGCCGGTCGGTGAAGCGCTTGGCGGTGCCCTCGGCCCAGAACTCCATGCCGGCGGGGTTGCCGTTGCCGTTGCCGGTGTAGACGGCGATGCCGGTGCCGGCCAGCAGTCCGGCGTGTGCGGTCGGGTCGGCGGCGTTCCAGCGCCAGTCCGCGTTGAAGACCGGGTAGGGGGTGCCGAAGATCGCGTCGCTGGACACCGTGGGTCCGAAGTCGAAGCCGCAGGGCTGTCCGCCGCTCGGGGCGCACAGTACGGTTCCGGCGTTGGTCAGGGTGCCGACGACGGCGCCGCGGATGACCATCTCGTCGGCCGAGAGGTCGTTGGCGCCGGACATGGTGAGGACCTGGCCGAAGAGTTCCGGTCGGGCCTGCGCGTAGTGCAGCGCGCCGAAGCCGCCCATCGAGAGTCCGCCGACCGCGCGGTGCTTCCGGTCGGTGAGGGTACGGAGGTTGGCGTCGACGAAGGGCACCACCTGGTCGAGGTGGAAGGTCTGCCAGTTCTGTGCGCCGGCCGCCGTGCCGCTGTCCTGCCAGTCGGTGTACCAGCCGCGCAGGCCGCCGTCGGGGATGACGGTGATCATCGACCTGGCCGCGGTCAGGGCGGGGTAGGCGAGGCCCGGGTTGGCGGGGTTGTCCGAGGCGCCGTGCAGGAAGTACAGGACGGGGTACCGCCGGTCGGGCCGGTCCGCGTAGTCGTCCGGCAGCAGGATCCGGATCGTGTGCTCGCCGGCGACCTGCGGGGTGGTCACGGTGAGGACGAAGTTCGTGGCGCTGCCGGTGACGGCGCCGACCCGGGTCAGTCCGAAGCCGTCGTTCATCGGCGGCGGGGCGGGCGCCGCGGCCCGGGCGGACGACACTCCGGGCAGGAGGAGCAGGAGGAGGGCGCCGACCAGGGCGGCGACCGCCGTCCGGGCGGGTGCCGTCCGGGCGACCGCCGTCCTGGCGGGCGCGGGCCTGGCGGTGGGCGGAGCAGCTGTCATGGGTCGTCCTTGGGCGTGAGGGCGCGGCCGTGCACCGGCCGTCCGGAGGGGGCGCCCGGTGAACTGTGCGGACACCGAGCAACTCTCGCGATCCGACCCCGCCGCGCGCCAGAGCGCCCGGCGGCCCGCTTGGGCCACCGGCGCATGTGCGCCACCAGCAGGGGTAGGCTTCGACGACCCGTCATGTCGCCATGAACATGACGAACCTGGAGGTCACGTGCTCCACGACGTACTCGATCCCGACTCCGAGCGCGGCCGGGTCTACCACTGGCTGATCGGGCGCCCGCAGGGGCGCCTCCCCGACCTCGCGGCGGCGGCCGGGATCGACGAGGACGCCCTGCTCGCCCTGCTGGGCGGACTCGCCGACGAGGGCATCGTGGTGGCCTGCGACCACCGGCGGCTCACCTGGGAGGCACTGCCCCCGGGTCAGGTGGTCGAGGCCGCGCTCCAGCGCGACGCGGTCCGGCGGGCCGACGCACGCAGGGCCGGGGCGGAACTCGACCGGCTCTACCGACTCGCCCGCCGCGGCGCCGGCGGCTACGCCGCGCTCGAGGTGGTCGAGGAGCACACCGAGGTCCTCGCGGCCGGACGACGGCTGCAGCTCGCCGCCCGTCGCGAGGTGCGGGTCATCGACGTCCCGCCGTACTCCGGGGACTCCGCGCACTACCTCGACCAGGAGGTGCTGCAACGCCAACGGATGGCCTCCGGCGTCGTCTACCGCTCGATCTACGGCGGGTGCGCCTTCGACGATCCCGTGGCCGGCCCCAACATGGCACGGATGATCGAGGCCGGGGAACAGGCCCGGACGCTCGACGAGCCGCCGCTCAAGCTCGCCCTCGGCGACGACGACCTCGCCATCGTCACCCTGCCCGCCGACGACCGGGCGGGCGTCGTCTCGCTGCTGATCCGCCCGTCCAGCCTGCTCACCGCCCTGGCCGCGGTCTTCGAGACGCTCTGGCGACTCGCCGTCCCCGCCTCGACCGCCGGCGTCGGCCTCCAGCTCGACGACCGGGACCACCGCATCCTCGTCCTGATGGCCAGCGGCGCCACCGACGACGCGATCGCGCGGCGGCTGGGCCTGGGGCGGCGCACCGTCGTGCGGCGCGTCTCCACCCTGCTGGCCAGACTCGGCGCCACCACCCGCTTCCAGGCCGGGGTGCAGGCGGCCCGGCGCGGCTGGCTCTGACCTCCGCGAGGCGGGCCCACCCGACCCGGTCAACAGTTCAACTGATGACGCGTTCAGCAGATCGGCAGTTCTGCTGATGGCCGTACGGCGGCAGAGTGATGGCCATGAGCCACGCGACCACGACCCACTCCGCAGCACCGGAAGCCGCCGGGACCACCACCGCTCCCGGGAGCACGACCGCCTCCGCGAGCACCACCACCGCCGGCGGCCGGGACCGCCCTCCGCGCCGGGTCGCCGTGATCGGCGGGACCAGGTACTTCGGCCGCCACCTGGTCACCCTGCTGCGCGACGCCGGCACCGAGGTCACCCTGATCAACCGGGGCTCCGCCCCGCCCCCGCCCGGCGTCGACCACGTCCAGGCCGACCGGGACGACGAGGACGCGCTGACCGCCGCCCTCGGCGACCGCACCTTCGACGCGGTGATCGACCAGGTGCTGTACACGCCCGCCCAGGCGGTGGTGGCCCGCCGGGTCTTCGCCGACCGGACCCCGCGGTACGTGATGACCTCGACCATGGAGGTCTACGACCCCGCGACCTCGCCGCTGCTCCGCGCCGCGCCCGGGCTGCCGGTCGCCGAGGAGGCCGTCGACCCGGAGCACTGGCCGGTGGACCTCGGCCTGCCCTGGCACGACCCGGCGGCGCTCGCCCGGCATTTCGGCGAGGCCACCGCCTACGCCGAGGGCAAGCGCCAGGCGGAGGCCGTACTCGCCGCCGGGCGGCCCCCGTTCGGCTGGGCGAGCGTGCGCAGCGCCCACGTCCTCGGCGGCGGGGCGCTGGACTTCACCGGTCGGCTCGCGCACTTCACCGGGGCGATCGCGGCGGGGCGGCCGGTCGCGGTGCACGAGCGCCCGCAGCCGACCTCGTTCGTCCGGCACGAGGAGATCGCCGCCGCCCTGGTCGCGGTCGCCGCCTCGTCCTCGGCCGGCGCGGTCAACGCCGCCTCGGCGGAACCGCTCGACGCGGTCGGGCTGTCCGAGCTGATCGCCGGGCACCTGGGCACGACCGTCCGTTACCGGCCGGCCGAGGGCGCGGACCACGCCCCGTTCTCCTTCGACCGCTGGTACCCGATGGACACCCGGCGGGCCGCCTCGCTCGGCCTCTCCTTCTCGCCGCTCGGCTCCTGGCTGCCGGCCGCCGTGGCCGAAGCCGTCGCCACCCCCGGAGCCGTCGCCACCCTCGGAGCGGCTGCCACCCCCGGAGCGGCCGCCACCCCCGGAGCCACTGCCGGAAAGGACGTGTGACCGTGCGACAGCGCACCCTCGGCGAGCGGAGCGTCGGCGCGATCGGGCTCGGCGCGATGCCGCTCTCGGTGGAGGGGCGCCCCGGCCCCGGGGCCGCCCTCACCACCCTGCACGCCGCGATCGACGCGGGCGTCACCCTGCTCGACACCGCGGACTCCTACCACTGGCACTCCGGCGAGACCGGCCACAACGAGCGTCTGATCGCCCGCGCGCTGGCCGCCCGCTCCCCCGCCGACCGCGCCGGCGTGCTGGTCGCCACCAAGGGCGGGCGCGGCCGCCCGGGGGACGGCTCGTGGACGGTCGACGGACGGCCCCAGCACCTCCGGCAGGCCTGCGAGGACTCGCTGCGCCGGCTCGGCGTGGCGGCGATCGACCTCTACCAACTGCACAAGCCCGATCCCCGGGTGCCCTGGGCCGAGTCGGTGGGAGCCCTGCGCGAACTCCTGGACGCGGGGAAGATCCGCGCGGCGGGCATCTCCAACGTCGACGAGGGGCAGATCCTGGCGGCACGGGAGATCCTCGGGCCGGGGCTGGTCTCGGTGCAGAACCGGTTCTCCCCGGCCGACCGCGGCGCCCTGCCGCAGCTGCGGCTTGCCGAACGGCTGGGCCTGGCGTTCCTGCCGTGGAGCCCGCTGGGCGGCCTCGCCCGGAGCGTGCTGGACGGCCCGGCGGACGGCGTACCGGCACGCACCGCCTTCCACCGCGTCGCCGAGGCACGCGGGGTCTCGCCGCAACAGATCGGCCTGGCCTGGCTGCTGGCCCTCTCCCCCGCCGTCGTCCCGATCCCCGGCGCCCGCCGCCCCGCCAGCATCCGCGACAGCGCGGCAGCGGCCGGACTCGTCCTCGCCGCGGACGAACTCGCCGCCCTGAACGGCCCGTTCACCGGCCTCACCGAGCGGCCCGAACCGACCGATCGGGCCGATCCCGAGCCTCCCGCCTACCCGACCGCCCCCGCCGGCCCGACCGCCCCCGCCGCCCCCGCCGGCCCGACCGCCCCCGCCGCCCCCGCCGGCCCGGCCGCCTCGGCGAGCAGCCGGTAGGAGGTGAGCAGTTCGGCCCGGTCGTAGGTGCTGGTGGTGACCAGGAACTCGTCCGCGCCGGTGCGCTCCAGCAGGCCCGTCAGCGCGTCGAGGGCCTGGTCGGGGGTGCCCGCGATGTGGCCGGTGAGGGCCTGTTCGAAGGCGGCGCGCTCACGCGGGGCCATCGGCCTGGCCAGGATCTCCTCGGCGGGTTCGAGCGGCGAGAACTCGCCGTGGGTGCGGCTGTGGGCGCTCGACCAGGCCTCCGGGACGAGCAGCGCCCGGGCCCGCTCCTCGCTCGCGGCCACCGCGACCGTCCCGGACACCACCACGTACGGCCGTTGGGCGCGGACGGAGGGCCGGAAGCGCTGCCGGTAGCGGTCGATCGCGGCCACCATCGCCTCCTCGCCCCGCACGGCCGCGATCACCAGCGGCAGCCCGGCGTCGGCCGCGACCTCCGCGCCCGCGCCGGTGGCCAGTACGTACGCGGGAACCTCCAGGCCCTCCGCGGGACGGGCGTGCACGCCGCCGGGTCCGCGCGCGTCGGGGTCGAACCAGGAGAGGAGTTCGGCGAGTTGCTCGGGGAAGCGGTCGGCGGCGTCCTTCTCCCGGCCCAGCGCGCGGCGGACGCCGTCGGTGAAACCCACCGACCGGCCGAGGCCCATGTCGATCCGGCCCGGGAAGAGCGCCGCGAGCACCCCGAACTGCTCGGCCACGACCAGGGGCTGATGGTTGGGGAGCATCACCCCGCCGGTGCCGACCCGGATCCGTGAGGTCGCCGCGGCCACCGCCGCCGCCAGCACCGTCGGCGCCGAACCGGCCACACCCGGCACGCCGTGGTGCTCCGAGACCCAGAACCGGTGGTAGCCGAGCCGCTCGGCCTCCACCGCGAAGGCCACGGTGTCGCGCAGCGCCTGCGCGGGCTCCTCCCCCCGGCGGGTCCGGGAACGGTCGAGCACGGAGAGGCGAAGGGCGGGCGAGGCGGTCACGTCCGTGGCAACAGCCGTCCGCGGCGGAGACATTCCCCGACCGGGCCGCCGCCGGGCAGGGTCCGGGCCGCCGCCGCGCCGAAACCGATTGCCGGGAGAGTCCACAACCGATAGCAATGTGACATGCTACAGAACTCTCGCATCGCCCTCCGCGCCCGCCACGACAGCGATGTCGCGGTGCTCCAGAGCGAGCTGTACGACGACGTCCCCACCCGCTCCCGGGCCGACTCCCGGCCCTGGCGGCCGATCTCCCCCGGCGCGGCCGAGTCCCCGTACACCGTGACGCCCCCCTCGGACGACGCGGCGCTCTTCTCCGTGGTGGACCTCGCCTCCGGCGAACTGGCCGGCGAGGCCCTGCTCTGGGGCATCGACACCCACAACCGCCTCGCCCACCTCGGCCTCGCCCTGCGGCCCGCCTTCCGGGGGCGCGGACTGGCGGGCGAGGCGGTCCGGCTGCTGTGCCACTACGGGTTCACGGTGCGCGGCCTGCACCGGCTCCAGGTGGAGACACTGGCCGACAACCTCCCGATGGTCCGCGCCGCCGAGGCCGCCGGCTTCGTGCTCGAGGGCCGGCTGCGCCGGTCCGCCTGGGTGTACGGCGAGTTCCTCGACGAGGTCGTGCTCGGCCTGCTCGCCGAGGACTGGACCGGGAAACCGTAGCCGGGCCGGAACGCGGCACCGCCGGCCGTCCACGCCCCGGACGACCGGCGGCCCGGATCCACGACGCTTCTCAGCAGGGGCCGCCCCCGGATCAGCCGCGCGGCAGGACCAGCGACTGCACGGCGGGGAGCTTGCGCCAGTCGCTCGAGACGATGCTCGCGTGGGCGCGGGCGAGCAGTTCGGTACGGGTGCGGGCCTGGTCCGCGGTGGGGTCGGTGCCGCTGATCGCCGGGGCGACGTTGTGGGCGTCGGTCATCGTCAGCAGGTAGTGGTTGGTGTCGTACCAGGAGGTGTCGATGCCGTTCGCATAGGCGGCGGCGTCACCGTCGAAGACCACGAACCACGGCCGGATCGAGGTCTCGCTGTACCGGGTGCGCGGGTCGCCGGCCGCGGCGCCGAGCGCGGTCGGGAACATCCGGGCCTCGCCGATCCGGTTCGCTGCCGCCAGGTCGCGCAGGTACCGGCCGTACTCGACGTCGGTGTGCAGGGTGTCGAAGGGGTTGTCCAGCTCGACCGTACCGGGGATCACGTACACCAGCGCCCGGCCCGCGAGCGCCGCCCGGGTCGGCCAGTTGCCGGCGCGGGCCGCTTCGTCGAGAGTCGCGTAGCTGCCGCCGCCGGGCCTGGCGAGCAGGTCGGCCGGGCGCAGCGCGGCGGAGCCGAGGTGGGCGGCGATCAGCGCGTCCAGCTGGGCCGGGCCCATGCCGAGGTTCCCGGAGAAGCCGGGCTTGAGCTCCAGCTTGATCACCAGCGGTCCCGCGGCGGGGTGGGCGGCGAGCCACACCCGGACGTCGTCGAGGCAGGTGTCCAGGTTCTTGTTGCCGCTGCCGGTGTAGAGCTGGGAGGCCGCGGTGGCGCTGACGCAGTTGTTGGTGTTGCCGAGCGGGTTGGAGTGACTGACCTTCCACTCCTTGGTGATGGCGTTCGGCCAGGCGTCCAGCTCGATCATGCCGGTGCCGGTGTCGAGGCCCTGGGCGAGGTAGCGGAAGGCGGCCGGGTCGTAGGTGTTGTGCAGGCCGACGGTGGTGGCGGAACCGAACGGGAGCTCGCCGGGGGTGCGCTCGGCGGCCTCGGCGGCGGAACCGATCGGCACGAGCGCGGCGGCCGCGGCGAGCAGACCGACGGCGAGGGTGCCGATGAGGGAGCGGCGGACGGTCACGATGGGGGTCCCCTTGTCAGTGCGCCTGAGGGCCGGCGCGCCTTCGGCGGTGGCTTCCGCCGTTGCAGAGCATGACGGGGTCGGTCGTCGGACCGATGAAGGGGACATAACAAGTGTGTGACCGTCAGCTGCCGGTACGTCACCGCGTGCTGCGGCGGCGGGTCGGCCGGGCGTCCCGCCCGGGCCCCTGGGCGCGGGGACGGATACCGGCGCGACCAGGGCGCGTGGCGGGGAAGGTGCGGCCAGTGGGAGTAAAACGGGCAGTTGGGGCGAAACGGGCAGCGCGGACGGTCCCGGCAGTACGGTCATCAGAAGATCGACCAGCCGGTCGCCGTCGTCAGCGCGTCCAGGGCGGCCACGCCCAGCACCGAGTTCCCAGCCGCGTCCAGACCGGGGCTCCAGGTGCAGACCGTGCCCCGGCCGGGCAGCACCGCGAGGACGCCGCCACCGACCCCGCTCTTGCCCGGCAGGCCGACCCGGTAGGCGAACTCGCCGGCCGCGTCGTAGGTGCCGCAGGTGAGCAGCACGGCGTTGATCCGCTTGGCCTCGCTGCGCGACAGCAGCCGCGACCCGTCGGCGCGCACGCCGTGGCGGGCGAGGAAGAGACCGGCCAGGGCCAGGTCACGGCAGTTCGTCGCGATCGCGCAGTGCGCGTAGTAGTGCGCGAGCACGTCCTCGACCGGATTGCGGAGATTGCCGTAGCCGGCCATGAAGTGCGCCATCGCGGCGTTGCGGTGGCCGTGCTCGGCCTCGGAGGCGGCGACCGCGCGGTCCACCGCGACGGCCGGGTCGCCGGACTCCGCGCGCAGGAAGTCCAGGACGGTGCCGACCGCGTCACCGGTGAGCTCCAGCAGCCGGTCGGTGACCACGAGGGCGCCCGCGTTGATGAAGGGGTTGCGGGGGATGCCGTGCTCGGTCTCCAGCTGGACCAGCGAGTTGAACGGGTTGCCGGAGGGTTCGCGGCCGACGCCCGCCCACAGGCCATCGCCTCCCTCGGCCAGCGCGAGCGCGAGGGTGAACAGCTTGGACACCGACTGGACGGAGAACGGCTGCTGCCAGTCCCCCGCACCGAACACCCGGCCGTCCACGGTCGCGATCGCCATCCCGAACGCCGTCGGGTCGGCCTCGGCCAGGGCCGGGATGTAGTCGGCCACCCGGCCGCGCAGCGGCGAGCGCACGGCCGCCGCCATGGCGTCCCGGACCAGCTCCTGGTAGTCCACGCCCGGGTCCGACGGCTGCTGCGGGCCGTGCGCGCGGGGCGGGTCGATCGTGTCGTTCACCGCGCCATTGTCCTCGTCGGGGGTCGGCGCGCTGCGGGCGGGGGTCCCACCGGGGTGTCGCCCGGGGCCCGCGGGGCTGCGGCCGGGGTGTTCAGGGGGATTCGCCCGGGGTGTCGCAGGTCTGTGGCAGGCTGTCCGCCATCCGACGGAGGGGACGACGATCATGCACAGGCCGAGCCGGCCCGAGGACCTCGACGACGCTGGGCAGGTGTGGGCGCGCGCCGTGCTGCTCGCCCTGCTGGACGCCGCCCAGGGCAACCGCGAGCACTGGCTGGACGAGCAGGGCGTGTGGAGCGAGAACGGCGGTGGCTCCTTCTGGTGGCGCCTCACCCTGGTCGACGACGACCGGGCGGTGTTCTGCGGCCAGGACTCCGACGGCAGTCACACCCACGTCGACGGCCGGCAGATCGACTTCCTGGCCGGCGGCCCGGACTGGCTGCCCTGGGAGCAGCTGCGCGAGGACGCCCAGGGGAACCTGTTCGGCTTCCTGTACTGGTGGCAGGACGGCTCCTGGCACCGGATCCCCTACCCGGACGCCCTGATCGAGGACGGTCTCGCCGCCGCCGCGCCGTGGCTCGGCTCGGAACAGCTGTTCCTCACCGAGGCGGCGGAGCTGGCGTGGGTGCTGCGCGCGGACGCACCCGCCTTCGCCGCCGCCGTGACGCGGTTCCTGCGCCGCGCCGAGGAGCGCACCGTCGACGCGTCAGCGGTGGCGGAACTGCTCGCGGCCGCCGGGGTCGGGGACGACGACCGCGAGGCGCTGCGCTTCGAACCGGCGCTCGACGTCGCCGTCCGGGCCGGACTCACCCGGCACGCACCGGTGCCCCACTGACGTCCGGCCGGGCGGGTGAGCGGGATCAGGCGCAGAGCACGTCGGTGCCCTTGAAGCCGATGACGTCGTCGTTGACCGCGGCGCCGCCCTGGTACTCGTAGTACACGTACGAGTAGAAGTCGACGTTCAGCCCGCTGCCGCAGGTCGAGTCGGGGGCGATGGTGTAGGTGATGCTGTAGCTCGTACTGGCCCCCGGGGCGAGGGGCAGCGCGAACATGGCACCGCTGGCACCGGCCTGCGAGTTGCCGCAGTACGTCGTGGTCGGCACCCCGTTGCACCCGGTCTCCGCGTACTTCAGCCCCGAGTACGCGACGTCCAGGGAGGTGTCGTAGTTCTGCTGGATGGTCTGGTAGACGAAGCTGATCGGGGTGTCGTAGGGGTTGGTGAGGGTCACCGTCAGGGTGAACGAGCCGCCGGGCGGCGTCGTGGCCCGGTCGCTCACCGGCGCTATCGGGATCGGCAGGACGGCCGACCGGGCGGCGGCGCGGTGGGCCGGACCGGTCCGGGCCGACGCGGCCTGGGCGGGCACGGCCGCGAGCAGCGGACCGGCGAGGAGAAGGGGCAGCATCGCGCGCACGGCGCGCTTCCGTGATGTCAGGCGCATGACGATGCAGCGTAGAGGCCGGGGCCACGGACGCGGCCGCCCTCGGGGCGGGACCGTACCGATGGACGAGCGATGGACGGACGGACCGGCCCGCCGCACTCGTGTTCGACCGCCGACGGGCGGGCGGCGGGCGTACGCTGCGGTGCCCCCGTCACCCGGCCTTCCGGCGCCCGGCCGGCTCCCGACCGGCCGGCTCCCCCGGCGACGCCCGCTGGTGCCGCCGACCCGCCGGCGGTCGGGTCAGCGGCGGACCATGCGGACGCCCGCGACCTCCAGCAGACCGTCCAGCTCGACCTTGCCGACCTGCTGGTCCGGGCTGACCACCAGTCCGTCCCGGCGGACGATGTCGAGGATCCGCTCGGCCAGTGGCAGCACCATGTGGCGCCCCCAGCAGCGTTCGCTCGCGTGCCCGAACGGCAGGTAGCCGGGCTGGTTGTCGGGGTCGAGGTGCTTCCAGCGCTCCGGGCGGAACTCCTCCGGGGCGTCCCACAAGCGGGGGTCGCGGTGGCTCAGCAGCGGGAGCAGCAGCAGGTCGTCCTTCGGCCCGATCCGCCCGTCCACGGCACCGAACTCCGGGGAGGCGACCCGCAGGATGTTCCAGGAGGGCGGCAGCAGCCGCAGCGCCTCCAGCAGGATGTCGCGGTTCGGCACCTCGTCGTCGAACGGCGCGCCGAGCCAGACCGCGTTGGTCACGAGCGCGGCCACGGTGAAGCAGATCGGCCCGGCCACCCGCCGGTAGAGGTACATCGCGTAGCGGCGGTCGTCGTACGTCTCGGCGTCCAGCACCCGGGCCGCCAGATTCGACAACGGAATTTCGGTGCCCGGTTTCCCGAGCATCGCGGTACCGGCCGTGACGGCCATCCAGGTCAATTTCGGGGTGAGTTCCAGACGACGGTCGACCAGGATCCGGAAGCGGAAGCTCTCCTCCCCGAAAACCAGGTCGCGCAGATAGTTGTGCGGCGTGTGCGGCCATTTCCCGGCGAGATCGGTCCGGTCGCCCAGCGGCTTCTTCAGCGCCGCCCGGACGTCGGCCGACACGGCCTGCATGAGCGCCGCCGCGTCGGGCTTGGTGACCGGCCGCCCGCGCACGGGCTTGAAGGTCGGCCGCTCCTCCGCGTTGGCCGGCCTGCTGCTCAGCAGTCCGTCCATGAGATCGGCACCGGACACACCGACGGTGTCCGCCTCCAGACGGAAGAGGTCCTGACCTCGGTATTTGCTGAGGAGTTCGTCGATCCGCGGCGCGAAGACGGTGACGCGGGCACTCCGCCCGGTGCTGGACATGGCCATCCGTGACTCCAAGGGTGAACGGCTGTGGTGACAGGGGCCCGCCCCCGGCGAACCGCCCGCCCGCGGTGGGCGGGCCGTGCCCGGCGGGTCCGCTCGGGACCCGCCGGGCACGCGTCCGGCATCGGACCGCCGGAATCAGATCCAGCCGTACCAGGCGTAGGCCTTCAGGCTCTTCTCCGGCATGACCTTCTTCACGAAGTGAACGAGCTTCATGACAGCACCTCCATGTCTCAGAAAACGATGACGGACAACATTCCGGCGGACGGCTCCCGGAGCGAACTACCAGGAATTTCTTGTTCCGTTTGCCCCCCGCCGAAACGAGTGAATCCCAGCCCGCAATTCACGGTCAAGTGTGACGCGGATCACTCGACCGAACGCCCGGGTGGGCGGTTTGACGCCCCGGCGGCGGCCCCCGCCGGCGTTGACGCGAGCGCGACAGTGCTGGTCAGCGCCACGTCCGGCCGGTGGCCACCGGGTGAACGGGGCATTCCCGACAAGGGTCGACCGGAGGCCGGGGCGCCCCAACGGAACGTTCGGTCTGCCTCATGGGGCATCGCGGCTGCCCGGTCGTGGCACCCGGGCGACGGCACGGGCCGGCCGGCTTGCACCTGCCCGGCACGGCGGGCACCGGGCCGGGACGGCCAGCACCGGGCCGTGACGGCCGGCACCGGACGTCGACGCGCCGCCCGGCCCGATTCCCCTTGCCCGGACCATGGTTGGGGCGCGCCCGCACGCGTACTCTCGGTCGCGGGGCGGGACTGCGGAGCCAGGGGGCGACGGCTGTGGCTGTGGGACTACTTTTCGCGTTGGGCTGCCTGGTGACGTCCGCGTCCCTCTGGCGTTCGACCTTGCTGGCCGCCCGGCGGGCCGCCCGTTCGGCGGCCAGGGCCGAGGCCGCCGCCCGCAGCGTCACCGCCCTCATGGCCGCCGCCGGCACGGGCGACCACGCCGACGCCCCGGCCTCCGCCGCGCCGTCCGTCGCGCCGTCCGTCGCGAAGACCGCCTCGACGGAAGCCGCCCCGACGAAGCCCGGTCCGGCGAGGCCCGGTCCGGTGAAGACCACCCCGACGAGGCCCGCCCCGACGAAGACCGCCCCGACGAAAGCCGCCGCGACCGCCGGAGCGACGCCGAAGCCCAAGCCGAAACCCAAGCCCAAGTCCAAGCCCGTGCACCCACGTACGCCGACGACCGCCGAGGCAGACCTCCCCCGACTGCGCCCCGCCACCGGGCCGAGCGACGACCGGGGACCGGTACCCCACCGGCAGGAGGGCGAGCGGTTCCACTTCTCCGGACGCTGCGAGGGCGAGGACAGCGAGTACGAGTTCCCCATCGAGTGGCCGGAGGACGCCGCCGCCGTGGCCCAGATCGAGGTCGCGACCGCCGGCTACCTCAGCATCAAACCCGTGACCAGGACGCGCGACCGCATCGAAACGCACTCGTCCCTCGTCTTCCTGAGCTCCTCCGGCAAGCGGACGGGCGTGCGCACTCTCCTGACCCGCGACTTCACCCACCTCCTCGTGGACTCCAACGGCCCCGGCGAGTGGTCCGTCCGGCTGTACAGCCCCGACGAGATCGACGAGCTGGCCGGCGTCATGGAGGGCTACGGCTCCACCGTCCTGGCCGTCGGCCCGGACACACCGGTGGACTGCGTCGCCCACGTCAAGTCCTCCTCCTGGTCCGCCGTGTTCCTCTGCGCCTGCGGGCGGACCTCCGACGCCTTCAAGAAGTGCGGGTGCCCGGTGCCTCCCGGTGTGCCGCGGAACCCGACGCTGGGCGCCTTCTCGAACGGCGAGGCACTGCGCACCCTGCAGTTGCCGAGGCCCGGAGTGCTCCAGTTGCAGACCAGCAAACCGTCCGACCCCTGGCGCCTGGAGATCCGTCGACGCACCTCCGGCCCGCAGGACCGCTGACCGTCCCGCCCACCGCGCGTCGCTCTTCGACCGATCGTTACCGCCACTTCGCTCCCGAACGCGCGGGTACGGCGACGGCGCCGCTACCCTGTGCTCCGCAGCGGAACGGCAGCCCGGCCGTTCCGCCCTCGCTGGGGGCGATTGTGGTCGAACGTCTGGTGGTGGACCTCCACACCGACGGCCGTTTGCTGGTGGCGGAGTGGCCGTCCGGGGAGGCGTCCCCGGCGCCCGCCGTCGACGCCGGATGGCTGCGCCGGCCCTTGGGCGACGCACCGATGGAGGACCTGCGCTGGTACCTGGAGGACTACCTGCGGACCCCGCTCGGCCCGTACGGCGAGCGGGGTCCGCAGATCGCCCGGCAGCTGCCGGACTGGGGCGCACGGGTGTTCGGCGCGCTGTTCGGCACCGGGGCGGGACGGGACGCCTACCTCCGGGCCCGCGGTCGCAGCCGCGCCGGCGACGGTGCCGCCGGCGCCGGGCTGGAGATCGTGCTGCGCTCGCGATCGGCGCAGTTGCTCGCCCTCCCCTGGGAGTTGATGACGGACCCGGAACGACCGGTGCCGCTGCTGCTGGACGGCGTCGCGCTGAGCCGCCGGACACCCGACCCGGAGGACGCCGGAAGCCTCGTCGGCCCACCGGAGGGCAACAGGTCCCGTCTGCGGGTGCTGCTGGTGGTCACCGCCCCGGCAGACCCGGCCCGCCCCGGCCACCGGAGCCTCGCCCCGGCACTGCTGCGGCGACTGCGCGCGGAGCACGGCACGGTCGAGCTCACCCTCCTGCGCCCGCCGATGCCGGAGCGGCTCGCCGAAGTGCTGCAGGAGGTGCGGGAGGAGGGCCGGCCGTTCCACGTCGTCCACTTCGACGGGCCCGGGCCGACCGACCTGCCGGCCCCGGCCCGGGTCCCGCTGGTGGTGCTGAGCACCGGTCGGTCCGCCCCCGAGGCCGGACTGCCGGAGGCCGTGGCCGCGGTCCGGCTGCTCCGGGAGGGCGCGCACGCTGTGCTCGCGCTGCCCTACCACCTCGACGCGCCGGCCGCCGCCGGGTTCCTGGCCACCTGCTACGAACGGCTCCGCACCGGCGAGCCGGTGACCCTGGCGGTGGCGGCCGGGCGCCGCCGCCTCGCCGCCGACGACCGGCGTCCCTCCCCCCGGGGCGCGCTGCCCCTGGCCGACTGGTCGGTCCCGGTCCTGTACAGCCGCCCCGAGGCGGCACGCCCCGGACCGGACACCGCCCGGGCCGTGCAGCCGGCCGTTCCGCCGGTCGTGCAGCCGGCGGCCGCGCACGGGACGACCGGGGCCACGGCGACAACGGGGCCGCCGGACTCCCCGGACCACTGGGGAGAGCTCGCACCGGTCGGCGGGTTTGTCGGGCGGGACGGACTGCTGCTCGGCCTCGACGCCGTGACCGGCCGGCACCGGGTGGTCCTGCTCCACGGCGCCGCCGGCATCGGGAAGACCGAACTGGCGAAGGCCTTCGGTCGTTGGAGCCGGGAGACCGGCACGGTGGACGGGCCGGACGCGGTGGTACTGCACGCCTTCGGACCGGGGGCGACCCCGCCCACCCCGGCCGGGGTGGTCGAGCGGATCGGCCGCCGGCTGTTCGCCCCCGAGGAGTTCGACCCGCTCCCGCCGGCCGAACGCCGGACGGCCGTCGAACAGGCGCTGGCCACCCGCCGCCTGCTGCTGATCTGGGACGGCGTCGACTCCCCGGCCGCGGAACCCGGCGCTGCGGACGAGGAGCGCGCCGGACTCCGGGCCCTGCTCGAGCTGGTCGCGCGGCAGGGGCGCAGCACCATCCTGCTCACCAGCCGCACCCGCGAGGACTGGCTCGGCGCGGCGGCACTGCGGATCGAGGTGCCCGGCCTCGACCCGGGCGAGACCGTGGAGTACGCCGAGCGGTTGCTCGCGCCCTCCGCCGACACCCCCGACACACTCGGCTCCACCGACACCCCCGGCTCCCCCGACACCGTCCGCCGACGCGGCCTGCGGGTGTTCGGCGAACTGCTGGAGTGGCTGGGCGGGCACCCCCTGGCCATGCGGCTCGCCCTGTCCTCGCTCGACGCCCACGAGCCGTGGCAGACCCTGGACACCCTGGTGCGCGACGCGGCCGCCGGGCCGGGCACCCCCGGTCCGCCGGACACCCCCGACCGGCCGGACGCGCCCGCCGAGGCGGACCCGCGGCCGACTCCCGAAGCCGTTCCGACGGCGCTCGCCGTGAGCACCGACTACGCGCTGGCCCGCCTCGGCGCGGCGGACCGCCGGGCGCTGACGGCGGTCTCGCTCCTGCACGGGGTCGCCGATGCCACCGTGCTCGCCCTGCTCTCCCGCCATCCGCTCGCGCCGGAGCGCTTCCGCGGTCTCGGCACCGAGGACTGGCAGCGACTGCTGCTGCGGGCAGCGGAGCTCGGTCTGACGACCCCCTGCGGCCGTACCGCCCACCGCGTCCACCCCACGGTCGCCGCCCGGCTGGCCGCGGGGTGGCGCGCGGACGGGCCCGGCTTCGCCGAGCAGCACGAGGCCGGACTGCAGGCCCTGCTGGGCGCCCAGGTCAACTTCTGTCTGCTGCTCACCCGCGAACTGCACAACGGCAGCGCCGAGTTCGCCCTGACCGCGCTCGACCTCCAGCGACCGGCCATCGGCGCGATGCTCGCCCGGGCCCTCGACCGGGGCCTGTGGCTGCAGGCTTTGGCACTCGTCCGTCCGCTGCACGACCACTGGAACGCCCGGGGCACGGACCTCGAGGCGCGCCGCTGGATCGACCGGGTGCGGATCGCCGTGGAGGAGCCCGACGGCTCCCCGCCCGTCCTCGACAGCCCGGCCGGGTCGCTGTGGCTGTACGTGGTCGGCGCGGACGCCCGGCGGCTGCTGCGGCTGGGCCCGGTGGAGGGGGCCGAGCGCGCACTCCGGGAGATCCACCGCGCCGCCGAGCTGCACCCGCCCGGTGCCGACCAGCTCGACGAGCTGGCCGACTGCCACCAGCGGCTCGGCGGGATCGCCGTCGACCGTGGCGACTTCGGCGAGGCCGAGGAGTGGTACTCGCGCTCGCAGGCGCTGCTGGAGCGGCTCGGGGACGCGGAGGGACTCGCGATCGGCCACCACCAGCTGGGGGTGATCGCGCACCGGCTCGGCCGGCCGGACGACGCCGAGCGGCGCACCCGGCAGGCCCTGGAGCTCTTCGAGCGTCTGGGCGAGACCGGCCGGGCGGCCGCCTGCCACCACCGGCTCGGTGTCGTGGCCGAGGAGCAGGGCCGCTTCGAGGACGCCCACGAGAGCTTCGGGAAGGCGCTGGCGGCCGTCCGCGCGACGTTCGGCGGCGGGACGACCCGCACCGGAACGGCCGGCGGCGGGGCGACCGCTGGCGGGACGACCGCTGGCGGGACGACCGACCTGTCCGTCACGGTGGAGCTGCACCACCGGCTCGCCGCCGTCGCCGCCGAGCTGGGCCGACTGGACGAGGCCGAGGACTGGTGCGAGCGGGCGCTCGACCTCGCCGAGGAGTCCGGCAGCCGGGCCGGGGCGGCCGACGCCCACTACCGGCTCGGTGTGCTGGCCGCCGCACGGGAGCGGTTCGCCGAGGCCGAGGCCCGGCACCGCAAGGCACTGGAGATCCGGCAGGACCTCGGCGACCTGGCCGGCACGGCGACCGGCGAGCACCAGCTGGGCCTGATGGCGACCCGGCGCGGGGACCTCGCCGAGGCGGAGCGCCGCTACACCCGGGCGCTGGCGCTCCGGGAGGAGCTGGGCGACCGGGCCGGGGCCTCGGCGGGCCACCACCAACTCGGGCTGACCGCCCAGGCGGGCGGCCGGGCGGCGGAGGCCGAGGCCCGGTACCGCAAGGCGCTGGACGTCTCGCACCGGATCGGCGACACCCCCGGGCTGGCCCGCACCTTCGGGCAGTTCGGGCTGTTCGCGGCGGAGCAGGGGCGGCCCCGGGAGGCGATGGAGTGGCTGGTGCGCAGCATCACCAGCTTCGAGGAGTTCCCGCACCCGGCGACCTGGCCGAGCGTGCTGGGCCTGCGCCGCCTGACCGTCGACCTCGGCCCCCGCGCGGTCGAACGCGCCTGGCGCTCGGTCACCGGCCGCCGCCTCCCGGACGCCGTCCGGGACCGGCTCGCCCACTGACTTCCGGGCCGCCGCCGTTACGGGGCCCGGCGGGCACGGCGGGCTACTCGGCCGGAGCCCCGCCCAGCAGCAGGCCCCGGATCCGGGTCAGGGTCCCGGCGTCGCGGGCCGTGGTGAAGGGCAGGGCGTTGCCGCCGGCGAGGCGGAACGGCGCGCCGGTGAGGGTGGCGTGGGCGCCGCCCGCCTCGGCGACCAGGAGCAGCCCGGCCGCGTGGTCCCAGGCGTTCTCCCAGGCGAACACCGTGGCGTCGACGGCGCCCCGGGCGATCGCCAGGTACTCCAGCCCCGCCGAACCCGCGCACGGCCGGGTGCGCACGCCCTCGGCACGCAGGCCCAGCAGCGCGCGCTTGTGGTCGGGCGTGGTGAAACGGGGGTGGGAGGCGGCGATCTCCAGCGGGGCCCCGGGCCCGGGTGCCCCGGCCCGCAGCGGGACGCCGTCCAGGTGGGCACCGCCGCCCCGCACGGCCGTCGCCATCTCGCCACTGACCGGCGAGTACGTCCAGGAGGCCAGCAGCTCGCCCCGGTGCGCGAGCGCGACCAGGGTGCAGAAGCCCTCGTCGCCGCGGACGAAGGTACGGGTCCCGTCGATCGGGTCCACGATCCAGACCGGCCGGTCACCGCCCAGTTCCGCGTACAGGCCCGGATCGGCGTCGACCGCCTCCTCCCCCACCACGACCGAACCGGGGAGCAGCTCGGTGAGCGCCGCCGTCAGGTGCGCCTCCGCGCCCCGGTCGGCGACCGTCACCAGGTCGTGCGGGCCCTTCTTCTCGGCCACCTGCTCGGCGGTCAGCGAGCGGAAGCGCGGCATGATCTCGGCAGCCGCCGCCCGCCGGACCGCCTCCCCCACCGGGCCGAGGCACTCCGCGGCGAAACCTTCGTCGATCATCCGTCCATCACACCACAGATACGGGCACCCGAGCTCCAACCGAACAGCCGGACGGGACGGCCACCGGCGCACTCCCCCGCCCCGCCCGCGCCGCCCCGCCGCCCGGCACACCACCCGGCCCGGCCCGCCCCCGCCCACTGCCCTGCCCCGCCCGCACGAACACGCCGCGCCGGAGGCCGCGCCGGCTCAGCCCTCGGCCTCCAGCGACCGCGATGCCGCTCGGGAGCGGGGCCCGGACAGCAGGGAGACGAGGGCCAGCACCGCCGCCATCCCCGCGACACCGCACAGGGCGCCCCGGAGGCCGACCGAGGAGGCGGTGAGGCCGACGGCGGCGGGCCCGAACAGGCAGCCGCCGTAGCCGATCGACGCGACCACCGCCACCGCCGACGAGCGGGCCTCGGGGCGGGCCCGCTCCCCGGCCAGCGAGAGGATCGTGGGCGTGCACACCGAGGTGCCCAGACCGGCCACGACCAGCGCGGCCAGCATCGACCGCACGCCCGGTGCCAGCGCGGCGCCCAGGGTTCCGACGGCCGCGACCGCCGCGCCGAGGGAGAGCAGGTGCCGCTGCGGCAGCCGGGCGGTGAGTCCGTGGCCGGCCAGGCGGCCGACCGCGGCGGCGGCGGCGAACACCACCGGTCCGGCGGCCGCCGCGCCGGACCCGGTGTGGAAGACCGAGCGCAGCATCACCGCGCTCCAGCTCTGCCAGGCGTTCTCGATCAGGTACGCGAGGCCGCACAGCGCCCCGAGGGCCAGCAGCGGCCGGTCCGTGACGGTGGACCGTCGCCGCTCGCGGCGGGGTGTGACCGGTGACCCCGCCGGACCGGGGAACCCGACCACCACGGCCGCGCCGGCCAGCAGGACGGTGGCCACCAGCAGTACCCGGTCCGCCCCGAGGCCGCGCTCCAGCGCGAGACCGGAGCCGATGGCACCGAGCACCACGCAGGCGGAGAAGCAGGCGTGAGCGGCGTTCATCAGCCGGCCCGAGCGGCTCTCCTCCTCGCTCGCCAGCGTGTTGATCCCGACGTCGACGGCCCCCGACGCCGCGCCCAGCACGGCGAGCGCCGCCATCAGGCCCCTCGCCCCGTTCGCGAGCCCGGGCAGTACGGCGGCGGCCGCCATCAGCAGGAGGATCACGGCGACGGCCGAACGGCCGAAGCGGTCCACGGCCACCCCCGCCGGACGCATCGAGCCGAGGGCACCGAGTCCGATCATCAGCACGGCGACACCCAGTTCGGCGTTGCCCACCCCGGCCTGCCGCTGGACCTCCGGGATCAGCGCGCCCCAGGCACCCCAGAACACCCCGAACGAACCGAATCCCACCAGCACCTGAACTCGCACCAGAACCACCAGTCCCATCCGTCACTGACGGACAGGGCCCTTCCCACCGCTGCACCCGCGCAGCACACACCCCCCAGGGCGCCAAAGAGCGCGCCCTCAGCGCGTCCGGCCTCCCAGGCGCCGCCTTTCGGCGCGGGCGCCGGAGCGGGACGGACCGGAGCAGCCGTCAGCGCCCCCTGCCGGCCGGAGCGGTGCAGTGGTCGCGCGCCTCCTCGAGCGCGGCGGCCAGGGCGGCCGGACGGCGGGTGGAGAGGTAGACGTAGGGGCAGAGGAGGGAGGGTTCGGCGACCTCCACCCGGACCGCGCAGGGGAGGTAGGTGCGGATGAGGAGCCGCGCCCGGGGGCTCGCCAGCCGGGTGCGCCAGGCGAAGGCGGCGGCCCGGTCGAGGACCTCGACCGCACCCGTGTGCTCGCCCCGCAGCACGATCGGGCCGGCCACCAGCACGCCGTCGCACACCCGGATCCGCGCCCCGCCGTACCGGCCGAACGCCCACGCGAGCGCCATCAGCAGCACGGTGCCGGCGCCGGCGGCGAAGGCCGCCGAGAGCGGGAGCAGCGCCGCCGCGAGCGCGCCGGCGGCCACCAGCGCGGCCAGCCACCAGCGCAGCGGGACGGAGAGTCGTTCGTCGTAGATCACCACACCCGGGATGCTGCCATGCCGTCGGCCGGCCGCCGACCCGGGGCCGCCGGGGACGGCCCGGGACGGCCCGCTGCCGAACCGCCGGACCGGAGCGGGTCAGATCGGGTCCGCCGCAGTCGGGCGCAGTCCGGCGCGGTCCGGTCGGACCGGCTCGGGTCAGGTCCGGTCGTGCCAGGAGAAGGCCGTGATCCGCCAACCCTGCGGTGTCCGCACGAACTGGATCGTCTTCGTCCCGCCGCCCTCGTAGGGCTTGCCGTCGAGGAGGCCGGACTTGCGGTACTCGCCGAAGCGGGACGCGACGTCGCCCTCGATCTCGGTCCGTTCGGAGGTCTCCCACTCGGAGAAGCCGACCAGCCGACCGTCCACCGCCAGCAGCCGTTCGCGCGGCTCGACGAACTCCTCGACCGAGTAGACCGTGAAGGCCGGAGCGGTGGCGACGATCACCCCCTGCGGGAGCATCAGGCGGCGCAACCGGGCCACATCGGCGCCGTGACCGTCCCGATTGTCGAACGCCCCGAAGAACTCGGCGGTCAGCTGGTCGATTTCGGCCTTGGACATGATCCGACCGTAGCACCGGAGGTTTCGCGAATCACCCCCCTGGCGCAATGTCACACACCGTGCCAGGGCGGAGCTTCCGCCGGGGAGCGCACACCCAGGTGTCCCGCCCGCGTGTGCGCCCTGGCCCGGGCCCCTGTCCCCGGGCCCCTGTCCCCGGGCCCCCGCCTCCCGCTCCCGCGGCAGGGGGAGACTCTCCCCATGACCCTGCTTCTCTCCCGTGCGGAGGTCGAGGCCTCCCTCGACCTCCCCACCGCGCTGGCCGCCCTGGAGGCGGGCTTCCGCACCGCCGACCGGCTGCCGCCCGCCCACCGCGTGGGCAGCGCGCTCCCCGGCCCCGGCACGGCGATGTGCCTGCTCCCCGGGCTGCTCCCCGACGTGCCCGCCTACACCGTGAAGGTCAACGCCAAGTTCCCCGCCGCGACGCCCGCGCTCCGCGGGATCGTCTGCCTGCACGCGCTGGCCGACGGCGAACTGCTGGCACTGCTGGACTCCGCCTCCGTCACCGCCTGGCGGACCGGCCTGGCCGCGGCGCTGGCCACCCACACGCTCGCGCCGGAGCACGCGCGGACGGTCGCCGTGATCGGTGCCGGCGCGCAGAGCCGGGCCACGCTCCGGGCACTGCGCACCCTGCGTCCGGTCGACGAGGTGTACGCCTACGACCTCGACCCGGACCGGGCCGCGGCGGTCGGCCGGGCCGTACCCGACGCACGGGCGGCCGTCGAGGCCGCGGACATCGTCATCACCGCCACCTGGTCGCGCGAACCGCTGCTGGACGCCGACGTGCTGAGGCCGGGTCTGCACCTGACGGCCCTCGGCTTCGACGAGCGCGGCAAGACCGAGCTCTCCCCCGCCCTGCTGCGCGCGAGCCGGCTCGTGGTGGACGACCGCGCCCTCGCCACCGCCTCCGGAGTCCTGCACGGCTCCGGCCCGGACCCGGCCCTCGCCGTCGAGTTCGCCGATGTCCTGCGCGGCACCCTGCCGGCCCGGCCGGACGACCGGCCCACCGTGTTCGCGCCGATCGGCCTCCCCTGGCAGGACCTCGCCCTCGCCTGGCCGGTCCTCCTCGCCGCCCGCTCCGCCGGTACCGCCCCCGTCTTCGACTTCCACTGACCGACCGGTTCCACCGGTTCCACCGACCCACCGGCGCGGCCGGCGGACCGGCAGCGGACCGGTCGGCGGACCGGCGGCGGCGGGAAAACCGCTGGCGGCGCGCCTGCCCGCCCGGTAGGAAGACCCCCATGAGTACTCCCGCCACCGCGCCCACCGCCGCCGACCCGGACGGCGCCGAGCCGCGCACCTTCCGCCGCACCACGCTCGACCTGGGCGACACCGTGCTCAGGCCGTGGGGGCGGGCCGACGCCGAGCCGGGACCGGTGCTGGACAGCCTGGTCGCCGCCGCGGCCGATCCGCTGATAGCCCTCTGGAACCCGCTCGCGACCCACGATCCCGCCGCCGCCCTGGCCTGGCTGGAGGCCCGCGAGGACGGCTGGGACCGGGGCGTGGCCGCGCCGTTCGCCGTACTGGACGCCGCCGACGGCGCCCTGCTGGGCTGCGTCAACCTGCGCTGGGTCGACCGCGCGGACGGCCTGGCGATGATCGGCTACTGGGCGCCGCCGGCCGGGCGCGGCCGGGGCGTGATCGGCCGGGCCACCAGGGCGGTCACCGCCTGGGGCTTCCGCACGGCCGACGCCCGGCGGATCGAGATCGCCCACGCGGTCGGCAACGAAGCCTCCTGCCGACTGGCCCTGAACTGCGGCTACCTCCCCGAGGGCACCCTGCGGGCCTCGCACCGCTTCGGCGACGGGACGTACCATGACGAACACCTGCACGCCCGCCTGGCCACCGACCCCGAGCCCGCCGCGCGGTAACGCCCCGCCTGCCGCGGGCTCCACCGGGACGCCCGGTGGAGGCCACGGACCCGCAGGGATCGGTCACCCGACCGTCAGCCGACGCGGAGCGGGTGGTCCGGGGAGAGCCGCTCCGCGATCCGGCGGGCCACGTCCTGCGCCGTGTTGCGGTCCGGCGCCGCGCAGTTCCGCGTCGTGCTGACGGCGATCGCCAGGTGCTCGTCCGGCTGGTAGGCCTCGATCGCGGCGTAACCGGAGAACGAGGGGTTGGACAGGATCCAGCCCCGGTCGACGATGACGCCGAGGCCGAAGTGCTGGGCCTCGGTCTGCGGCAGGCAGACGTCCTCCGGGCAGCCGTGCACCGGACCCGGCAGGCCGACCGTGCCGGGGTTCAGCTGGGTCCGGAAGGACGCCTCGGAGAGCAGCTCACCGGTGCCGACGGCCTCCACCGAGCGGGTCAGGTCGCAGATGTCGCTGATCAGCACCGCGCCCGGGGCGGTGGTCCAGGACGGGTTCCAGAACGTCGACTCCTCGTACCTGCCGCGCGAGGCGGTGAAGGCGTGCTGCACCGGGGTGGGGATGTCCGGGGTGAAGCTGTTGACGGTCTGGCGCATGCCGAGCGGGCCGAAGATCCGCTGCTCCAGCAGGTGGTCCAGCCGGGTGCCGGTGATCCGCTCCAGTGCCTCGCCGAGCAGAACGAAGTTCGCGTGCGAGTAGCTCCAGTTGGTCCCGGGCTCGTACCAGAAGTTCTGCCCGGTGGAGATCGCGACCAGTTCCTCCGGGGTCCAGTGCCGGAACGGCTCGGCGGCCAGCTCGTCCAGGAAGCCCCGGTCGGTGACGTAGTCGGCGAGCCCGGAGGTGGTGTCGCCGAGCATCCGCAGGGTGATCCGGTCCGACTTCGGCAGGTCCGGCAGCCAGCGGGCGACCGGGTCGTCCAGGCCGATCCGGCCCTCCTCGGCGAGTTGCAGCAGGATGATGCCGAGGAACGGGAAGGCCACCGACCCGGCCCGGAAGTGCATCGCGGGTTCGGCCGGAACACCCGTCATCGACTCGCCGAGGGCACCGGTGACGAGTTCGTGGCCGTCGACGGTGACCCGCAGGATCACCGACTTGAGGTCGAGCTCCTGCTGGACCTGCCGGGCGATGTCGAGCACCTCGCGGGCCCGGGGGTCGGCGTCGGGATCCGAGCGGACGCAGGAGTGCGCGGGCGAGGGGGTCTTGGCGAGGGCGCGGGCGGCGGCCGGCGGTACGGCCGGGAGGGCGACGGAGGTCAGGCTCGCGACCGTCAGGACGGCGGCGGCGAGCGCCTTGGTGCGGGAGAAGGTCATGACCGCACTATGGGCGGACAATCCGGACACGATCCGGCGCAACACTCCGCAGCGTCCTCCGGTGGAAGCAGCGCCGCGCCCGGACGCTCCGCCCGGCCGAACGCGCGCGAGCGCCCCGGGGCCCGCGGCCCCGGGGCGCTCGAGAAGCGTGGGATCAGCCGTTGGAACGGTCGAAGTACTGCACCCAGCTGCCGCGCGGGCCGACGAGGCCGACCGCACCGTTGCCGGCCTGCAGGCCCGACGAGGCGGACGGCTGCGGGCCCCCACCGTGAGCCACCGCAGCGGTCGGCGCGATCACGGCCGCCGCGGCGGCGACGGTGGCGATCACGGCGAACTGGCGGAGCTTTCCACGAACCGACATCTCAGGGTCTCCTTGATGGATGGTCAATAGCCTTGGCCGACCGCCTCCGAGGACGGCCGGACGCGACACACGTTTGCACACGAACGTGGAAATACCGGATGCCGCCGCAACCCGGACAGGCCGAACGGGTGAGAACTTACGCCCCCGGGGTGACCCCGACAGGCCCGTCCGGCCGTACGCCGCCGACCCGGCCCACCGCACCCGGGCGAACACCGCTGTTGACCGGATCACGGCCCCGCGAAGGGACCTGCCGGGCATAGGATCCGATCCGGCCCGGGGGAGCCGCGCCCGGTCGTGCGCGGGAACGAGCCCTCGGCCCGTTCCCGTCCGTCACAGATCCGAGGAGCGCCGTGAAACGAAGCCTGTCGACACCCGCCCGCCTGCTCGCCCTGGTCGGCGCCGCGCTGCTCGCGCTCGTCGTCGCCGCACCGCCCGCGAACGCGTACGTCCTCGAGCGCCGGGCGTGGATCATCAACGACGCAACATCCAGGTGCCTCGACGTGCCGGGCGACGGCGCGCCGTGGCCCGGCGACCGGGTCGGGGTCTTCCAGTGCACCCCGGGGGACAACCAGATCTGGGACCTCACCGGCACGGAATCGTTCGACTACTTGTACCCGAACGGTGATGTGAAGCACCTGGACCGGTTCGTCATCCAGAGCAGCCTGAGCCCCTACCTCTGCCTCGACATCCCGGGCACCGGCGGCGATCTGCCCAACGGGACCGAGATCCGACTCCACGGCTGCATCACCGCCCACGACAACCAGGAGTGGTACTGGCTCCCGTGGCCGACGAAGGACTCGGGCGACAAGCTGCTCGTCAACTACCAGACCGGGAAGTGCCTCGACGTCGACGGCGTGGCCGCCGACGGCACCGACTGGGGCAACCGCACGACCTGGCTCTACGACTGCTTCGTCCCCGGCGGCGGCACCGACGACCACGTCTGGCGCACCCTCGATCTCTGACAGTGCCCCGGCCCGACCCCTCCGCCCCCGCCGACCCCGGCGGGGGCGGAGCCGTTACGCCGCGTCGACACTCCGGGCGCGGCGGCCACCGGGGCGACGGTTCGCGGAGCGGCCGTCGACCGAGGCAGGAGCATCGCCGGCCGAGAGCCCGCCACAACGCCCGAGGAAGACGAATGCCCCAGTCCGCAGCCACCCACCGGACCGGCCGGGCCCACCCCGCAACCGCGCCGGGGAGGTCAACGGGTCGTGCCGGGCCGAGGGATCGGCCCGGAACGACGGCCGAGCGGTGACACGCGTCACAGGAACCGGTCGGCCCGCTCGGACAAGGCATCACGTGAACCATCCGCACTCCCGGCTCCGGGCCGGGAACCCCGAAGCATTTCGCGAGCTCTTCCGGGAGCACTCGTCCCTGGTCTACCGCCATGCCGTGCGGGTGACCGGGGACCGGGCGCTCGCCGAGGACGTGGTCTCGCTGACCTTCCTGGAGGCCTGGCGCCTGCGCGGGAAACTGCGCGACGAGGGCGACGGTCCACGGCCGTGGCTGATGGGCATCGCCGTCAATGTGCTGCGCAACACGACGCGTGCCGCCCGCCGCCACAACATGGCGATGGCCCGCATGCCGGCGGCCGCTCCGGTGCCCGACTTCGCCGACGAACTCGTCGGCCGGATGGCCGACTCCGAGCAGCTCGCGGCCGCCCGGAAGGCCCTGGGGCGGCTGCGGCGCTCGGAGCGCGAGGTCTTCGCGCTCTGCGTCTGGTCCGGACTCGGCTACGCGGAGGCGGCAGCCTCCCTCGGGGTGCCCGTCGGCACCGTGCGCTCGCGCCTCTCCCGGGCCCGCACCCGGCTGCGGAGACTCGCGGACGACGAGCTGCGCGCCGCGAAGAAGAACAACGCGCGGAACATCGCGAAGAAGAACCCGGAACCGCTCCGCATCCCCGGACAAGTACAGGGCGGCCGCGGCATCGCGGCCCGGCCGCACAAGGAGACGCACCGATGATCCGCAACCCGTGGCGGCACAACGAACCGCTCGACCGCGCGGAACTGGCCCGTCTGCTGCCGGCGGCGGCCGACCCCCGCCTGGCGACCGACCGCCAGGACCTGCTCGAGGAGTACTTGATGAACGAGATCCACCAGTCCGACCACGCCCCCGCGGCGCCCCCGGCACGGCGGCCGCTGCGCCGCGCCGCGCTGTTCGCGACCCCCGTCGCCGCGACGGCGGCCCTGGCCGTGGTGGTGTCCGTCGGCGGCTCGCCCGGCGCCAGCACCGTGGCCGCCCCGGAGCTGGTCAAGGCACCCGTCGTGCAGATCGAGGAGGGGAGCACCGCGCAGCTCGCCTCGACGGTCCGCGAGATCGCCGCCGCCGCGACGGCGCGCACCACGCCCCAGCCGGGACCGGGCCAGTACATCTACATCAAGAGCCGGGTCTCCTTCATGTCCACCCGTCACAACGTGGACACCGGGGAGTCCACCACCTGGGTCCAGCCGCTGCACGACCGCGAAGTGTGGAAGTCGCCCGACGGCACCAAGGGCTGGCTGGACGAGCCCGGTTACCAGGACAAGGGCGGCATCACCCTGGACAACAAGGAGCCCCGCAAGCAGAACACCTACAACTGGCTCGCGGCCCAGCCGACCGACCCCGACGCCCTGTTGAAGTCCGTCTACGCGACGGTGAGCGGCGACCGGGACCACGACCAGCAGGCGTTCAGGGAGATCGGCTCCGTCATCCGCGAGCAGCTCGTGCCCTCGGCGCTCACCGCCTCGCTCTACGAGGCCGCGGGGAAGATCCCGGGTGTCGTGGTGGTCGAGCACGCGCAGGACGCCTCCGGCCGGGACGGGATCGCCCTGGCGCGGCTCGACCCCTGGACCGGCGAGCGGTCGGAGTGGATCTTCGACCGGGTGACCCACCAGTACCTCGGCAGCCGCGGCGTGCAGGTCCGCGAGTTCGGCGGCGTCAAGCCCGGCACCGTCGTGGAGCGTACGAGCATCGTGACCCGGGCGATCGTCGACGCGAAGGACCAGCGGCCCGGCGCCGGTCAGGCCACGGTCTGACGCTCCCGAACCGGGTGGCCGGCCGGGTCACCCGTACGGGCGGTGCCCGGTCGCGCCCCGCCGTGTCCCGCTCCGGTGGCGCGGCGGGGCACCGATGCTGGCCCTGGCACGGCCCGACCGGGCCCGCCGCCGGCCCCGAGCCGTGGTCCGGCATACCGAACGAAATGGGTGAGCGTGATGTCCCGACTGCTGTTCTCCAGGGCCCTGCGGGCGGCGTGCGCGGCGGTGCTGCTGGGCGCCGGACCGGCGGCCGCCGACGCGTGCGCGGCCGGCCCGGACCTCGTGGTCTCGGCCGCCGACCCCGCCCCGGTGGCCGACGGCGGCTCCACCCTGCTGCACCCGGTGGTGACCAACGCCGGGGGCACCGCCACCGCTGAACCGTTCACGCTGTACGTGCACCTGCCGCCGGGGGTGGTGGGGTCCGGGAAGTCCTCCGGCGCGACCTGTGCCACCCTGCCCCACGGCCACACCGTGGCCTGCACCGTCCCGGCCGGCCTGGCGCCGGGTGCCTCGGTCACCGCCGAGGTGCGGATCTCGGTCGCTTCCGGCATGGACCCCGATGTGCTGGACGGCGAGGTCGAGGCCTACCTCCCGGACGACCCGACGCCGGACAACAACAGCCGCATCTTCAGGATCACCATCGTCTGACCCGCCCCCACCCCGCAGCACCCCGCACCGCTCCGGGGCGTCCGCCCGCCCAGCTGTCAATTCCCGTCCTGCACACCACAGATGGCCGAAAGCAGGACAACGCCGGGGCCGATTCACTACGGTCGTCCTCACGACAGCGGCACCGGCGGCACCGGACTCGTGGTCGGCGCGACCCGCCGGGCAGCACGGCAGGGGGTGGCATGGCACAGGCACGGAGGCGTCTGTCGCGTGCGGAGGCGGTGCGGCAACGCACCGGTGCGCAGTTCATCGGCCGCAGAGCGCAGCTGGCGCTGTTCGTGGACAATCTCGCCCGCGATCCGGACCCGGACTCCGGGCCGGATCCGGCGGACTTCCTGTTCCATGTGCGCGGGGTCGGCGGGGTCGGCAAGTCCACGCTGCTCGCCCAGTGGCGGGAGGCGGCCCGGCGGGCCGGTGCGCTGACCGCCCTGGTCGACGAGACCGATGTGCACAGCGTCGAGACGGCGCTCGGTGCGCTGGCCCGGCAACTCGCCGAACAGGCCGGTCCGCTGCGGGAGTTCGACAAGGCCCTGGAACAGTACCGGCGTTCGCTCCAGGCCGCGGCGGACCGCGAGCCCGAGCAGCCGCCCGGCGGGGAGAGCGCGTCGCTGCCGACCCGGCTGGCGGCCCAGGCGGCGCTCGGGGCGGTCTCGGTACTGCCGGGCGCGGGTGCGGTCGCGGCGATGGCGAACCCGGACGCGGTGGCCCAGGGCGCCGAGCGCCTGATCGCGGGGGTGCGGCAGCGCCGTCGCGGCGGCGACGTCGAGGAGGCGGCGCTCGGCCGGGCCTTCGTCGCGGAACTGTCCCGGCTCTGCGACCGCGACCGGGACCGCGGCCGGGACCGTGACCGCCGCCCCTGGATCGTGCTGTTCCTCGACACCTGGGAGCTGACGGGCCGCTATCTCGACAGCTGGCTGCGGGAGATCCTCGACGACGCGTTCGGCCCGTTGCCGCTGGAGGTGGTGTTCGTGCTGGCCGGCCGGGACGAGCTGGCCGAGCGCGAGTGGGCACCGTGGCGGCCGGTGCTGGTGGACGTGCCGCTGGAGGTGTTCACCGAACAGGAGGCCCGCGACCTGCTCACGGCGCGCGGGGTCACCGACCCGCTGGTGGTCGACGCGGTGCTGCGGATGTCGATGCGGCTGCCGCTGCTGGTCGCACTGCTGGCGGCGGCGGATCCCGGCGCGGTCGAGGAGGTCGCCGATGTCGGCGCCGACATGGTCGACCAGGCGGTGGTGCGCTTCCTGCAGTGGATCCCCGAACCGGAGCGCCGGGACACCGTACTGGCCGCCGCGCTGCCGCTGCAGCTCAACCGCGACCTGTTCGCCTGCGCCGTCCCGGAGGCCGAACCGGCCGTCTGGGACTGGCTCTCGGTGCAGCCCTTCGTGACCGGGCGCGGCGACTTCCTGCAGTACCACTCCGTGGTCCGCAGCAGCATGGTGCGCCGGCGCCGGATCCACACCCCGCGGGAGTGGACGGCCGCGCACATCCGCCTCGCCGAGCACCACGCCGCGGCGAGGGCGGCGGTCGAGCAGTACCTGCCGGCGGCCCGGTGCGGCGCCGACCCCAGGTGGCGGCGGCAGCTGCTGAACGAGACCTACCACCTGCTCTGCTCCGATCCGCTGGCCCGGCTGCCGCACGCCCTGGAGCACACCGCGCGCACCGCCGGGGACGCGCCGGACGCGCTGGCACCGTGGGCGGAGATGCTCAACCAGGCCGCGCAGGACAGCGACGACGCCGAACTGACCCGCTGGGCCCGCCGGATCCACGCGGCGGCGGCCGGCGAGCAGCCGGTGCTGGCGGTCCTGGACGTGCTCGCCGGTCCCGGTCTGCCGGTCCGGGTGCGGGCGTGGGCGCTCACCCATCGCGGCTACCAGTACTTCGTCGAGGACCGGGACGACGATGCCCTGGCCGACCTCGACCAGGCCGTCGCGATCGCCGCCGATCTGCCGCAGGCGCTCGCCTACCGGGGGCGTGTGCTCAACTGGCACGGCCACCACGAGCGGGCGCTGACGGACTTCACGGCGGCACTGGCCCTCGACCCGGAGTACGCCTGGGCGCTGTCCCGGCGCGGCGAGGCCCGGCAGTTGGCCGGGCTGACCGAGGAGGCGATGGCCGACTTCACGGCGGCGCTGGCGCTCGACCCGGACGACGCCTGGGCGCTGGGATCGCGCGGCCAGGCGCACCGGCTGGCCGGGCGGGTGGACGAGGCGGTCGCCGATCTGACCGCCGCCATCCTGCTCGACCCGGAGTACGCGTGGGCGTTCACCCAGCGCGGCGAGGCGTTCCGGACGGCCGGGCGGCTGGCGGACGCGGTCGCGGACTTCACCGCCGCGCTGGCGCTGGATCCCGGTGACGCCTGGTCGCTGAGTTCACGGGGCCAGGCGCTGCGGCAGGCCGGTCGGCTGGACGACGCGATCGCCGATCTGACCGCCGCGCTGGCGCTCGGCCCGGAGAACGCCTGGGCGCTGGCCGAGCGGGGCGAGGCGCACCGGCAGGCGGGCCGGCCCGAGGAGGCGGTGGCCGACTTCACGGCGGCGATCGCGCTCACTCCCGAGCACGCGTGGGCGCTGGGCTCGCGTGCCCAGGCGCACCGGCAGGCGGGGCGGCTGGAGGAGGCGATCGCGGACTTCACCGCCGCGCTGGCCCTCAACCCGGAGTACGCGTGGGCGGTCGGCGAACGGGGCGAGGCGCACCGGCAGGCGGGCCGACTGGAGGAGGCGATCGCGGACTTCACCGCCGCCCTCGCGCTGGACCCGGAGTACGCGTGGGCACTGGCCGAGCGCGGCGAGGCGCACCGGCAGGCGGGCCGGCTGGCGCAGGCGGTCGCCGACCTGAGTTCGGCGCTGGAGCTGGACCCCTCGGACGTGTGGGCGCTGCGGGCGCGCGGGCAGGCGTACCGGCAGGCGGGCCGGCTGGACGACGCGATCGCGGACCTGACGGCCGTCCTCGCGATCGACCCGGAGTACGCCTGGGCGCTGGCGCTGCGGGGCGAGGCGCACCGGCTGGCGGGGGACCTCGCGGAGGCGATCACCGATCTGAGTGCCGCGCTGGCGCTCGAACCGGACGACCCCTGGGCGCTCGGGTCCCGGGGGCAGGCCCGGCGGCAGGCCGGTCTGGTGGAGGAGGCGATCGCCGATCTCACGGCGGCGGTCACTCACAATCCGGAGTACACCTGGGCCCTGGCCGAGCGCGGTCAGGCACACCGGCAGGCCGGGCGCCCGGCGGCGGCGGTCGCCGACCTGGCGGCGGTGCTGGCCCGTGATCCGGAGGATCCGGCGGTGCGGTGCGCGCTGGCGGCGGCGTACCGGCACGACGGCCGGTTCGAGGAGGCCCGGGCGCTGCTGGCGGAGGTGTCGCCCGAGGCCGCGGCCTCGTCGACGGTGCTGATGGAGGTGGCGGTGCTGCGGCTGCTGACGGAGGGGCCGGCGGATTCGGCGGAGGCCTGGGAGGCCTTCCTGGAGTGCCCGTACGAGGATCCGCAGGACCCGTTCGAGCCGGCGGTGCGCAAGCTGCTGCACGGTCTGGTCGCGGGGGAGGCCGGTCCGGAGGAGTTGGCGCGGGCGTTCCTCGCGGTGCCGGGTGCCGGTGCGGCGCGGGCGGATGTCTGCCTCTATCTCGGCGAACTCGCGTGCGCCGGGGCACCGGTGGGGGATCGGGCGGCGGCGGCGCTGCGGATCCTCGGGTAGCGGTGGCGGACCGGCGGGGGCAGGGCGGGGCGGTCGGGCCGACCGGGCCGGGACGGTCGGACGGGATGCCCGTTCGGGCAGGCGAATTTTAGGGGTTGCCACCAGAAACGATCATTTGGGTAGATTCATGATCGACTGATTGACCGGCTCACGGCCGGTCGGCCTGCACCCGTACCACCCCGAGAACAGGATCCCGATGCCGAACCCCAGCTCCGCCGTGAGCCGTCGCACGCTGGTGACCGCGATCGGCGCCACCGCCGCCGCGATCGCCACCGCCCCGGCCGCGCACGCCGCCGCGCCGAGCACCCCGGCCGGGCCGACCACCCCGGCCCCGCGGCCCCGGCCGCGCCCGGCAGCCAGGCCGCCCGGACCGTGACCGTCCCGGCCACCCGGGCCCGCTCGGCCGCCGGTCGCGCCGCCGCCGGTGTGCGGACCGACTTCCCGATCCAGTACGTCGGCGTCAGCTGGGACGGCCCGCGCCGCGGCGGCGCCATCCGGCTCCACCACGAGGAGACCGGCCCCGGCGCCTGGCAGCCGATCGCCACCGGTTGCGCGGGCGGCCCCGACGTCGCGGGCACCGCCGCGAAGGCCGCCCCGGTCTCGGCCGCGCTGGTCCCGGCCGACGGCGCGGTCGGTTACGACCTGCGGCTGCCCGACGGCGCCACCAACCTGCGCTCCACCGCGCTGGACACCACCGCGGGCCCGGCCCGCACCACCGCGCTCTCCCCGACCACGCCGGTCACCTTCTGCGGCGTCGAGTACCTGAGCCGGGCCGCCTGGGGCGCCGACGAGTCCAAGCGGTTCAAGAACGGCGTGGAGAACTCCCCCGCCAAGTACTACCCGCTGCAGACCCTGACGGTGCACCACACCGACACCCCGAACGCGGACCCGGACCCGGCCGCCACCGTGCGCGCGATCTACGAGTACCACGCGATCACCAACGACTGGGGCGACATCGGCTACCACTTCCTCATCGACGAGGCCGGCCGGATCTACGAGGGCCGCTGGTCCGGTGACGACGGCATCCCCGGGTTCGACGCCAACGGCAACGCGGTGACCGCCTTCCACACCGCCGGCTTCAACTCGGGCAACCTCGGTGTCGCGCTGCTCGGCACCCTGGTCAACCAGGAGCCCACCGCCAAGGCCCGTCGCTCGCTCGCCCTGGTGCTCGCGCTGGCCGCCCGCACCCACGGGCTCGACCCGCAGGCGAAGGTCACCTTCGTCAACCCGGTCAACGGCGTGACCAAGCCGGTCGACATGATCAGCGGTCACCGCGACTGGCTGGCCACCGACTGCCCGGGCGGCGTCATGTACGCCGCCCTGCCCGCGCTGCGGGCCGAGGTCGCCGCGATCTGAGTCGCGTTCCCAGCCTCGCTCCGAGTCGCGGTCCGAGTCGCGGTCCCGCGGCACGACCCGTCCTCGCCGTCGCGGGCCCCCGGGTGCTCCCGGGGGCCCGCGACGGGCCGCGCCCGCCCGGCCGCCGCGCTCAGGCGTGCTCGACGTCGGCCGCGTCGGCCAGGCCCAGCAGTTCGACGGCCCGCTCCCGCATCTCCACCTTGCGGACCTTCCCGGTGACCGTCATCGGGAACTCCTCCACCAGGTGCACGTAGCGCGGCACCTTGTAGTGCGCGATCCGGCCCGCGCAGTACTCGCGCAGCGTCTCCGCGGTCAGCTCGGGCGCCCCGGGCCGCGGCCGGATCCAGGCCATCAGCTCCTCGCCGTACTTGACGTCGGGGACGCCGACGACCTGGACGTCCAGGATGTCGGGGTGGGTGTGCAGGAACTCCTCGACCTCGCGCGGGTAGATGTTCTCGCCGCCCCTGATCACCATGTCCTTGAGCCTGCCGGTGATGTTGAGGTACCCCTCCTCGTCCATCACCGCGAGGTCGCCGGTGTGCATCCAGCCCTCGGCGTCGACCGCCTCCGCGGTGCGGTCCGGCTGGTCCCAGTAGCCGAGCATGACCGAGTAGCCCCGGGTGCGGAGTTCGCCCGGGGTGCCGCGCGGCACGGTCAGGCCGGTCTCCGGGTCGGCCACCGCGACCTCCAGGTGCGGGCCGACCCGGCCGACGGTGGACACCCGCCGCTCCAGCGGGTCCTCGGCCCTGGTCTGGGTGGAGACCGGGGAGGTCTCGGTCATGCCGTAGCAGATGGAGACGTCCCGCATGCCCATCCGGTCGACGACCTGCTTCATCACCTCGATCGGACACGGTGAGCCGGCCATGATCCCGGTGCGCAGACTCGACAGGTCGTTCTCGGCGAAGCCCGGGTCGTTCAGCTCGGCGATGAACATGGTCGGCACGCCGTAGAGCGAGGTGCAGCGTTCGGCCGCCACCGCGCGCAGGGTGGCCGCCGGGTCGAAGGCCGGGGCCGGGACCACCACGCAGGCCCCGTGCGAGAGCGCCGCCAGGTTGCCCATCACCATGCCGAAACAGTGGTAGAAGGGCACCGGGACGCAGATCCGGTCCGCCTCCGTGTAGCCGCACAACTCCCCGACGAAGTAACCGTTGTTGAGGATGTTGTGGTGCGACAGGGTGGCGCCCTTGGGGAAGCCGGTGGTGCCCGAGGTGTACTGGATGTTGATCGGGTCGTGGGCGCCGAGTCCGGCGCCGGCCGCCACCAGCCGCTCCCGGTCGCCGCGCTCCCCCGCCGCCGCCAGCTCCCGCCACTCCGGGGAGCCGATCAGCAGCACGTCCCGCAGGCCGGGGCAGCGCGGGCCGGCCTCGGCGAGCATGGCCGCGTAGTCGGAGGTCTTGAAACCCGCCGCGGCCACCACTGTACGGATCCCCGCCTGCCGCAGCACGTACTCGACCTCGTGCGCGCGGTAGCCCGGGTTGACGGTCACCAGGATCGCGCCGATCCGGGCGGTGGCGTACTGGGTGAACACCCACTCGGGGCAGTTCGGCGCCCAGATGCCGACCCGGTCGCCGGCCCCGACTCCCAGGCCCAGCAGCCCCAGCGCGATCCGGTCCACCTCGGCAGCCAGCTCCCGGTAGGTCCAGCGGCGCCCGCTCGGCAGGTCCACCAGCGCCTCCCGGTCCGGGAACGCGGCCACCGCGCGGTCGAGCGCGACGCCGATGGTGTGCTCCAGCAGCGGCACCGAGGTACTGCCGGCGCTGATGCTGGGAGCGGGCACGGGAGGGGGCGGGGTCATGGCAACGGCTCCAGGACTCGTCCGGGCACAGGGCGACCGAGTCTACGCAGACCACCACCCCCCGTCACGCGGTTCCGGTCGGGCCCAGCCCGGCCTGCCCCGCCGGCCCACCGCCCCGCCGCGCCGGTCGGGCCCGGGGGCCGACCGGAACGCCGCGGCTCAGGCCAGGACCACCGGGGTGCCCGTCAGCTCGACCCCGGCGTCCCGGAGTTCGCCCAGCGCCGTGGCGGTGGTACCGGCGGCGACCCCCGCCGTGTAGTCGAGCAGCACCCGGACCGCGAAGCCCGCCTTCGCCCCGTCCAGAGCGGTGGCCCGGACGCAGTGGTCGGTGGCGATGCCGACGACGTCGACACCCTCGACACCGCGGGCGCGCAGCCAGTCGGCCAGCGGGGTGCCGTCCGCGGCGAAGCCCTCGAAGCCGCTCTTCGACGCGGACCGGGCACCCTTGAAGAACACCTCGTCGACCGCCCCTTCGGCCACGGCGGGGGCGAAGTCGGGGTGGAACTCGCCGCCCTCGCTGCCGACCACGCAGTGCACCGGGAACGACTCCCGGAAGTCCGGGTGGTCGGAGAAGTGCGGGCCCGGGTCGATGTGGTGGTCGCGGGTGGCGACGACGCAGCTGTACTCGCCGTCCGCCGTGCGGACCAGCTCGGCGATGGCACCGGCCCGCCCGGCGCCGCCCTTCACCGGGACGCTGCCGCCCTCACAGAAGTCCTTCTGCACGTCGACCACGATCAGAGCCCGACCCATGGCGAAATCCCTTCCTCGGGGGGTGACTTGTCCCTCGGTATGCTCACCCGCCCGGCTCGGGGAGGCCCGGCGCACGCGCCGGGCACTCACCCGATCGGGTCCGCACTCGGTCGGACCCGCACTCGGTCGGGCCCGCGCCCGATCAGGTGCGGGTGCCGTCCTGGGCGGGAGCGGCATCGGCCGCCCCGGCCGCCCCGGCGGACTCCTGGGCGGCGCCGGACTTCTGGGCGGCAGCGGACTCCTGGGCGGCGGCGGCCTCCCGCACCGCGGGGAGCGGCGGCGCCGGCACGGCGGCGGCCACCGCCGCGGCGGCCAGGGCCACCCCGCAGCCGATCAGCAGACCCACCCGGAAGCCGGTCTCGGAAGGCAGCACGTGCCCGCCCACGGTGGTGGTCAGCTGCGCGAGCACGACGCCGACCACGGCCGCGGAGACCGAGGTGCCGAGCGAGCGCATCAGACTGTTGAAGCTGTTCGCCGAGGCCGTCTCGGAGAGCGGCACCGCGCTCATGATCAGCGCCGGCATCGCACCGTACGCGAGACCCACACCGGCGTTGCAGATCAGCGTCACCACCAGCACGCCCCAGGTGGACCCGATCAGCACCATCGACAGCCCGTACCCGGCCGAGATCGCCAGCGCCCCGGCGACCAGGGTGAACTTGGGACCGCGCGCCGCCGAGAGCCGGCCGCCGAACGGCGAGACGACCATCATCATCAGGCCGGACGGCGCCATCCACAGCCCCATCGCCAGCATCGACTGGCCGAGCCCGTACCCGGTGGCCTCCGGCAGCTGGAGCAGCTGCGGCACGATCAGCGCCTGCGCGTACATCCCGAAGCCCACCAGGACCGACGCCGCGTTGGTCAGCAGCACCCTCGGCCGGGCGGTCACCCGCAGGTCGACCAGCGGCTCGGCGAGGCGCAGCTCCCAGACGCCCCAGGCGAGCAGCAGGACCACCGCGGCCGCGAACAGGCCGAGCGTGGTTCCGTCGGTCCAGCCCCAGTCACCGCCCTTGGAGACCGGCAGCAGCAGGCAGACCAGGCCGGCGCCGAGGCCGAGCGCCCCGACCGCGTCGAAGTGCCCGCCGGCCGGCCGGGTGGTGGGCGCGGGCACCAGGAGGCGGATCATCACCGCGACCGCCACCGTCAGAACGGCCGCGCCCCAGAACAGCGCCCGCCAGCTGGTGTACTGGGCGACGGCCGCCGAGATCGGCAGGCCGAGGCCGCCGCCGATGCCCATCGAGGCGCTCACCAGGGCGATCGCGGAGCCGAGCCGCTCGGGCGGCAGCACGTCGCGCAGCAGGCTGATGCCGAGCGGCACCACCCCCATGCCCATGCCCTGGAGGCCGCGTCCGGCGATCATCGGCAGCACCGAGGAGGTCAGCGCGCAGACCACCGAGCCGAGCAGCAGCGGGACGCAGCAGGCCAGCAGCATCCGCCGCTTGCCGAACAGGTCGCCGAGGCGGCCGCTGATCGGCACGAACACGGCGGCGGAGAGCAGGGTCGCGGTGATCACCCAGGAGGCGTTGGAGGGGGAGGTGTCCAGGATTCTCGGCAGCTCGCCGATCAGCGGGGTGACCAGGGTCTGCATGATCGCCGCCACCGTGCCGGTGAGGGCGAGCGTGGCGACGACTCCCCGGGTCCGGTCGGGGGCGGTGGTCTGTGGGGCGGCCATGAGCGGGGGCTCCTCGGTTCCGGTCGTCGGGCAGGACGGTTCGATGTTCATATGCAGAGTACACATAATATGTATCGTGCACATCAGTGCGGATGAGCGACCGCCTGCCATACTGTGCGCAAACACCGCAGGTCAGCGCCCCGGAATCAGGGACGGGAAGGACGGCATCATGAGCGGGCCCACGGACGAGGTGGCGTTCGAGTACATGGTGCTCAGCCGGCACCACTACCTGAGCCCGGCCGGCGCCCGGCCGGAGGGCAGCCGGCTCGACCGCAGCGCCTACATCCTGCTCAGCCGGATCCGGATGCAGGGCCCGATGTCGATCGGCGAACTCAGCGACGCCTTCGGACTGGACGCCTCCACCCTCAACCGGCAGACCGCCGCGATGACCCGGGGCGGGCTGGTCGAACGGATCCCCGACCCGGACGGCGGGATGGCCCGCAAGTTCCGCACCACCGAGGAGGGCGAACGCCGCCTCGACGAGGACCGCGCCGCGCACGCCCACGCCCTCGACCTGGTGATGGCCGACTGGCCCGCCGAGGACGTCCGGACCTTCGCCGACTTCCTGCGGCGCTTCAACACCGGCATCGAGCGCCTCGACGGCCGGCCCTGGCCCCGCCCCTGACCCACCACCGCCGGGCGCCCGGCCCCGGCGGACCCCGCCCGCCGCACCAGGAGCCCCACCGCATGGACCGTCCGCACGCCCCCGCCCTCCTCCTCGACGCCCTCGCCCCCGCACATCCGGCTGGCATCCTCGACGCCGCCGAGCGGGCCGAACGACGGGGCGCGGACCGCCTGGTGGTCTCCGAGACCGCCTACGACCCGTTCCTCCAGCTGGCCCGGGCCGCCGACCGCACCCGCTCGATCGAACTCGCCACCGGCGTGGCGGTCGCCCTCGCCCGCACCCCGATGACGCTCGCCTACCAGGCCTGGGGGCTGCACGCGGCGTCCGGCGGCCGGGCCGTGATCGGGCTCGGCTCGCAGGTCAAGCCGCACATCGAGAAGCGCTTCGGGATGCCCTGGGACCGGCCCGCCGCGCGGATGCGCGAGTACGTGCACGCGGTGCGGGCGATCTGGCACAGCTGGCAGACCGGCGACCGTCTGCGCTTCCGGGGGGACTTCTACACCCACACGGTGATGACGCCGGTCTTCGCCCCCGACCCGGTCCCGGCCGGGGTGCCGCGGATCCTGCTGGCCGGGGTCGGCCCGCTGATGGTGCGCACCGCCGGGGCGGTCGCCGACGGCTTCCTCAGCCACCCGTTCACCTCGGTCGACTACCTGACCCGGCAGGTGCTGCCGGCGCTGGCCGAGGAGCGCGGCGCGGCCGAGGCGGCGGGAGCGGCCTGGACCGGACGGCCGTTCGAGGTCGTCGGGAGCGTGCTCACCGCGACCGGCCGCACCGAGGAGGAACTGCGGGCCCACCGCGCCTCCGTCCGGGAGCGGCTCGCCTTCTACGCCTCCACGCCCGCCTACCGGCCGGTGCTCGCCCAGCACGGCTGGGAGGACCTGCACGAGGAACTGCACCGCCTGTCGCTGCGCGGGCGGTGGCCGGAGATGGCCGCGCTGATCGACGACCGGGTCTTCGACACCTTCGCCGTCGCGGGCACCGTCGAGGAGGCCGCCCGGGAGGTCCACCGCCGCTACGCGGGCCTGGCGACCAGGGTCTCGGTCAGCCTCCCCGAGAACGCCGACCCGGAGCTCGGCCTGGACGTCCTGGACGCGCTGCGCGCCCTCGACGGCCGCCCGGCACCGAACTGACGCGGCCGGTGCGGCTACGCTCCGCAGTCGCCCGGGAAGGGGCGGCCGTGGGGAAAACCGGACGCGCCGTATGCTTCGCCGCCGTCACCTTCCGCGCGGGCGAAGGGTCGTGACGGCGGCTCGACCCCTTCGGCCCGCCTCGGCCCGCGTCAGCCCGCGTCGTCGGGCCGCTCACCCTCCGGGCCGGCGGCGTCCGCCGCCTCGCGCGCCGCGGCCTCCCGGGTCGCCGTCATCTCGGCGTAGACCCGCGCACCCCGGTCCGGGGCCAGGTCCAGACAGGCGAGCACACCGGGGACGGCCACGCTCGGCATCAGGTGCCGGTAGAGCGTCGAGACCCGGACGGCCAGGTCGGCGCGACCGGTGAACCGCTGCGACTGGAGCTGCACACCGACCCAGGAGGCCGTCATCAGCCCGGCCGTGTCGGCCGGAACCACGTGCGGCAGCAGTTCGCCGCGCTCGCCCGCGTCGACCAGCAGCCGCTCCAGCCGGGAGATCCAGCCGGGCGCCGCGTCGATACCCATCTGCTTGTCGGCACCCTGGTCCACCGAGAGCCGGACAGCCGCGCTGACCAGCGGATCGATGGGCACCAGATGCGTGACCACCATCCCGGTGTCCACGAACTCCTGGAGCTTGCAGGAGCGCTCCGGCACCGCCTCGGCCTCGAACTGCCCCTCGATCACCCCTTGCGCGAGCTCCCGCTTCGAGGCGAAGTGGAAGTAGACGGCGCCCCGCGTCACCCCGGCCCGGGACACGACCTCACCGATGGTCGCCCGCTCGTAACCGAACTCGTCGAACACCGAGGCCGCGGCCTCCAGAATCAGCCGCCGCGTCCGCAGCGCCCGTTCCTGTCGTACCACCCCGACCACCCCCACCACACCAGCACCGAAACAAAACCAAACAGCCCGTATCTTACCCGGGGCACGGAAACGCCCCGACTTCCGCGTCGGCGGGGGCACCCGCGCACGGGCTGTCAGAGGATACCGACCGTGCGGTCCACTCCGGACGCACACCCCGGGACCGACCCGGGGCCGGGGCCCGCTCACTGACGTACCTCCCGGGCGTGCTCGGGGGCGCTCCGGGGATGCGACCGGGCTTCGACCGGGCTTCGACGGGGGCGCCCCGGACACGCTCGGGCCGAACTCCCGGGCGGCGACCGGCCGAAGGAGCGGCCGGGCTCCACCGGCCCGACCCGGTGCCGCTCGCTCACCCCGCCTCGGCCCGGTCCAGCACCGCGACCGCCTCGACCTCCACCAGCTGGTCGTGGTAGCCGAGCACGGAGACCCCCAGCAGGGTGCTCGGCACGTCGTGCGCGCCGAGGTACTCGCGGTAGACCTCCCAGACGGCCACCAGGTCGCTCTGCCGGGAGGAGGCCACGTAGACCGTGGTGCGCACCAGGTCGGTGAGTGCGGCGCCCTCGTCCTCCAGCACGGTGAGCAGGTTCCGCATCACCTGGTGGGCCTGGCCCGCGTAGTCGCCCACCGCCACCGTGCGCCCCTCGGTGTCCAGCGGGCAGGCGCCGGCCAGCCAGAGCGAGCGGACCGGCGCGTCGACGGCCGCCGCGTAGGCGTAGTCGACGGCCTGGGTGAGCCGGTGGTTGCGGATCAGCCTGACGGCGCTGCTCATGGGTGCCTCCCGGACGGTCGTTCGGTGCTGTCGGAGCCATCGTTCGAAGCCGGGGCCGGGACCGTCAATCGATTTACCGCGCCGCCCCGGGCACCCGGGGCCCCGTCGGCCGGGAATTCACCTCTGCGGGTGATGGCGGCGCGGGAGCCCGAACCGGGATCCTGGTGGTTCGCCGACGACCGAGGGGGCTGCCGTGCCGTTTCCGCACACCACCGGGGGCTGGGGCCGCCGCGGACTGCTGGGGGTCGCCCTGGGGGCCGCCCTGGCCCCGCTGGGGGCCGGTTCCGCCGCCGCCCGCCCCCGCGAGGAGGACCCAGGACTCCCGCTCGGCCTCCGGGTCGCCGCCGTGGCGGCCGCGCAGATCGGCGTGCCGTACGCCTGGGGCGGCGGCGACCGGCTGGGGCCGAGCCTCGGTTTCTGCGACGAGGAGAACGGCTACCTGGACGGGAAGTGCCTGGGCGAGAGCACGACCGGCTTCGACTGCAGCGGACTCTCCCTGCACTGCTGGTACCGGGCCAGCGGCGGAGCGGTGGAGCTCGGCCACTACACCGTCGCCCAGTTCCACCGCTCCGCCCCGGTCGACCGGTCCGGCCTGCTCCCCGGCGACCTGCTGTTCTTCTCCCGCCCGGACGCACCCCTGCACCACGTGGGCCTCTGGGCCGGTGACGGCGCGATGATCCACGCGGAACGCACCGGCACCCTGGTGGCCCGGGTCGAGGGCGTCCTCGATCTGCCGCGCTGGGCCGGCGAGTTCGCCGGCGCCCGCCGCCCGCTGCCGCTCGACCGCTGACTCTCCGACCCACGGGCCGACGGACCGGCGGCCCCGCCGACCGAGCGGTCGAGGCCGGGCGGATCACGGGGCGCCCGGCAGCTCCGCGTGGATCCGGGCGAGCAGCTCGTGCAGGACCCGCCGCTCCGCCCCGCTCAGCGGCGCCAGCACCTCCTCCTGCACGGCCAGCGCCTCGGCGCGCAGCTCGGCGAGCAGCGCGCGCCCCGCGTCCGTGACGGTGACCGAGAGCCGGCGGCGGTCGGCGGCGTCCCGGACCCGTTCGACGTAGCCGGCGTGGGCCAGCTGGTCGGCGACCTTCGCCATGTCGCTGGCGTCGACACCCAGCCGTCGCACGAGGTCCCGCTGCGCGTGCGGGCCGAAGTCGGCCAGCGCGGCGAGCACCGCCATGTCCCACAGCCGCAGCCCGCGCCGGGCGAGGCGTTCGGCGAGCCGGGAGCGGGCCGCCCTGCCGGTCCGGGACAGCAGATAGGTGCTGAGGTCCAGCAGGGTCGGCGGGGTCGCACGGGCGGGCGGCGGAGCGCCGGGGGCGGGAGCGGTGGAGCCGGGTTCCTCTGAAGCCATGGGAGAAGTCTAGGGTGCCGCCCTATAGTGGGTGCCGACCCATAATTCTGTGACCGCGAGCACCAGCACCCGAGGCGAGGAACCCCGACCATGGACGCCCTGTACCACCGCCTGCTCGTCGCCGACTTCCCCTCCTGCTTCGGCTTCTACCGGGCCGTCCTGCCGCCGCTGACCGGCGCGGCACTGGTCAAGGGGACGCCCGACGGCCCGTACGCCACCTGGGACCTCGACGGTCAGGCCGTACTGTCGCTGTTCGACCGGGGCATGCTCGCCGCCGCCGTCGGCACCGCCGCGCTGCCCGCCGAACCGGCCGCCGCCCAGGACGGCACCATGCTGGTGCTCCAGGTCGAGGACGTCGGGCGGGCGTTCGACCTCTGCCGGGGCTACGGCGCCGACCCCGTCGCCGGCCCCACCGACCGCCCCGAGTGGGGGCCGGGGCTGCGCACCGCCCATCTGCGGGACCCCGAGGGCCGGCTGATCGAACTCCAGTCGTACTGACCCGCGCCGACCTCCCTCGCCGGCGGGCACCCGGTCCCGTACCGGCCGATCCGTCCCCGCCCGGCGACGCCCGCGGCCCGGGTCCCCGGTGCCGGGCGGACGGGCCGCGGGCGTCGCGGGGCCGTCGGCGCGAGGGCGGTGGGCGGTCGGCGCGAGGGCGGTGGGCGGTCGGCGCGAGGGCGGCGGCGGCCGCCCGGCGGGGTCCGAAGGACAGGACCTAGCGCGGGGCGTCCAGGTGGTAGAGCGCGGAGCAGGTCCGGCCGTGCAGCGGGACGACCTGGCGGACGGCGACCGGGGAGTGGCCGACCGCGGCCGTGCAGTACCGGGAGTCCGGGACCGGCAGCGGGCGCAGCGTGACGCCGGTGGCGGGGGCGGCGAGCGCCACCCCGCCGAGGGCCAGCCCGGCCGTCAGGGCTGCGACGGTGATGCGGCGGGCGAGGCGCATGGGGTACCTCCGGAGGAGCGCGAACGGGGGACGGCGGTGGCCGGGGACGGCCGCCGCCCCCATTCGAACGGCGGGCGCGCCGGGCGGCCCGGCCGACACACCGCGCGCGCCGCTAGTCGTACGTGTACGACTGCGGACGGGGGGATCCGGCGGCGGCCGCCCGGCCTCATCCGGAGGAACCGCCCCGCCGCTCCCCCGGCCCGTCCCACAGCTCCTGGGCGCACGCGCCGACGAGCGCGCGGATCCGGGCCAGCGCCTCCCCCGCCGCCAGTGGTTCCGGCCGCCGGCCGTCGCGCAGGCGCAGGGCGAGCAGGTCGTCCGCCGCCTCGCGCGGGCCGAGCACCGCCTGGTACGGGACCAGCCGGGCCGCCCGGATCCGCGCGCCCAGGCTGCCGCGCTCGGGCCCGGCCACCTCGGCCCGCAGCCCGAGGTCCAGACAGCGCTCGCGGAGCTGCTCGGCCCGCACCCGCTCACCCTCGGTCAGCGGCAGCAGCACCAGCTGGACCGGTGCCAGCCAGGCCGGGAAGGCCCCGCCGTACAGCTCGATCAGATGGGCGACCACCCGCTCCACGCTGCCGATGACGCTGCGGTGCACCATCACCGGGCGGTGCTTCGCCCCGTCCGGTCCGATGTACCGCAGGCCGAACCGTTCCGGCTGGTGGAAGTCGATCTGCACGGTGGAGAGGGTGGACTCGCGCCCGGCCGCGTCGGCGATCTGGACGTCGATCTTCGGCCCGTAGAACGCGGCCTCGCCCGCCGCCGCCTCGAACGGCACCCCGGAACGGGAGAGCACCTCGGTCAGCAGCGCGGTGGCGCGTTCCCAGAGCGCCGGGTCCGCCACGTACTTGCCGCCCTCCCCCGGCAGCGAGAGCCGGTACCGGACCGGCCGGATGCCGAGTGCGCGGTGCGCCTCGGCGATCAGTTCCAGCGCGGCCACCGCCTCGTCGGCGGCCTGCTCGGGGGTGCAGAAGACGTGCGCGTCGTTCAGCTGGATCGCCCGCACCCTGCTCAGTCCACCGAGCACGCCCGAGAGTTCGGAGCGGTACATGCCGCCGAGTTCGGCGATCCGCAGCGGCAGTTCCCGGTGGCTGCGGGGCCGTGAGCGGTAGATCAGGGCGTGGTGCGGACAGAGGCTGGGGCGCAGGACGACCTGCTCGGCGCCGAGGTCCATCGGCGGGAACATGTCGTCCCGGTAGTGCTGCCAGTGGCCGGAGATCTCGTAGAGCTCGCGTTTGCCGAGGACGGGCGAGTACACGTGGCGGTATCCGGCGCGCCGCTCGCGGTCGCGGACGAACTCCTCCAGGGTGTGCCGGACCGCGGCGCCGTCGGGCAGCCAGTACGGGAGGCCGGAGCCGATCAGCGGGTCGGTGTCGAAGAGTCCGAGCGCGCGGCCCAGCCGCCGGTGGTCGGCCTCGGGAAGGGGCGCGGGAACAGGCGCGGGAACAGGCGCGGGGGCGGGAAGGGCGGCGGCATCGGGGGCGGGGACGACGGGGTGGCTCATGGGGTCTCCACTCTGCGTGCGGGCGAGTGGACCGGTACGGCGAAGCCCCGGGGCACTCGCCCCGGGGCTTCGGACCAGCTCAGCGGTCAGCGCGCCGGGACTCTCTCCGGCGTCGTCGTGAGGACGGCTGCAGCGCGCTTCATGCCGTCCACGCTAACAGCCGAACACCACGGCGGGCGAACGGTTTTCCGTCCGGTCCCGGCGCAGTTCCTTTTGGCGCGGCTCCTCCCGGCGCAGCTCCTCCTGGCGCAGTTCCTCCTGGCGCGGCTCCTCCCGACACAGGGCGTCTCGACGCAGGACCTGTCGGCGCAGCCCCTCCCGACCGAGGACCCGTCCGCGCGGGTCCCCTCAGCGCAGCACCTCGCAGCCGCGTTCCGCCAGGGCGGCGAGCAGCGGCGGCGCCGGTTCGACCGGGTTCCAGCGCAGGTCCAGCTTCTCCAGCGCGGGCAGCCCCGCCGCCCCGTCCGCCAGCCAGTCCGGCAGCGCGGTGATCCGGTTGCCGCGCAGGTCCAGTCGGCGCAGCCGGGGCAGGCCGGCCAGGGCCGGAGGCACCTCGGTGAGCGCGTTCTCGCGGAGCTCGAGTTCACGCAGTTCGGCCAGCCCGCCGAAGGAGTCCGGCAGACCGGTCAACGCGTTGCCGCGCAGCCAGAGTTCGCGAAGTGCGCGGAGGCCGCCGAGCGACTGCGGCAGCGCGGTGAGCAGGTTGTGCTGGGCGCGCAGCTCGACCAGGCCGGTCATGGCGCCGAGCTCGGAGGGGAGTTCGGTGATCCGGTTCTCGCCGACGTTGAGGTAGCGGAGCGCCGTCAGCCGGCCGAGGGCGGCCGGGAGCCCGGTGAGCGCGTTGTCGTGCAGGTAGAGGAAGTCGGTGAGGCCGGGGAGGTCGCCGAGCTCCTCCGGAACGGCGGCGATCCGGTTGTGCCCGAGGTCGAGGGTCCGCAGCCGGCGCAGCCGGCCGATCCGGGGCGGGACTTCGGTGATGCCGGTGTCCGCGAGGACGAGGACGGTCAGATCGGTGCGGTCCCACACCTCCTCGGGCACGGTGCCGAGGTGCTGCCGCCAGAGATCGAGGATGATGTCGGTCACCGGGCCATCCTCCCGCCCGGACGGCGCCCGGGCACCGTGGTCCCCCGGTCGCTCACGATCGCCCCCGGCCGGTTCCCGAGCGCTCCCGGGCAGCACCCATCGCTTGACGCTTGCATGCCATGCTCGGGAGGATGCCGGAACCGTCCGACGAGCAACGCGCCGACCGTCCTCGCCCCACCCTCCGGTCGGCCGGGAGAGGGCCCCCCTTGGCCGTCCATCCACTGATCCGACGAGCCGGCCGACTGGCCGGCGCCGTCCTCCTCGCCCTCGCCGGGGCGCTGACGGCCGCCGGTCCGGCCCACGCCGACTTCGGCACCGACTACCACGACCCGTTCACCGCGGCGAAGCCGATCACCCGGCCCGACACCCGCTCCTGCACCGTCGAGGTGATGCACGACCAGCCGTTCCGCAACGGCTACGGGAACCCGCCGGACACGCCCTACAACACCACCGTCACCCCGCCCGCCGACTGCGCCGGCCCCTGGTCCGCGGTCGTGCTCGACCTGCACGGGCAGGTCGCCGGACGGCAGTTCGACCGGCTGTTCACCGTCCGGGTCGGTGGCGTGCAGGTCCTGCTCTCCTCCACCCCCGAACCGTCCAAGGACGGCATCGAGTGGGCGCTCGAACGTGATGTCACGCGCTACGCACCGCTGTTCGCCGCCGGGCCGCAGCCCTTCGCGCTCGACCTCGCCAACGTCACGGACGACACCTACACCGGCGTGTTCCGGATCTCCGCGAGCCTGACGTTCTACACCGCCTCCGCCCGTTGGCCCGCCGCCAGGACCGCCGACCGGCTGCTCACCACCGGGCCCTTCGGACTCGACCGGGCGACGCCGAGCGCCGGCACCGACCTCACCTTCCCGCCCAACCTGGAGCGCCTGACCGCCGAGGTCTACGCGCGCGGGGGCGGCGCCTGCGAGGAGTTCGCCTACGCCTCCGCACCCGAGGAGTTCGCCCGCGCCAACGCCGGGACCGGCGTCTGCGGCCAGGGCCCGTTCCGCGAACTGCGGCTGAGCGTCGACGGACGGGTGGTCGGCGCGGTCTGGCCCTACCCCGTGATCTACACCGGTGGCTGGGACCCGCTGCTGTGGCGGCCCACGCCCGGCATCCTCGCCTTCGACCTGCCCGCTTACCGGCTCGACCTCACCCCGTACGCCGGACTGCTGGTGGACGGCCGGCCGCACCGGGTCGCGATCGCCGTCAACGCCACCGAGGCCCGCAGCAACGACCTCTGGACCGGCCAGGTCAACCTGTTCGCCGAGGTGGACCACGGCGCCGCCCGCACCACCGGCGGGCTCACCGACTACCGGGTCGCCCCGGAGGCCGCGACCACCACCGCCCTCCGCGACCACGGCGGCGGCAGCGGCGACTGGACGGTCACCGCCGCCCGGCACGACCTCGCCCGGGGCTGGCTGCAGACCTCGCACGGCCGGATCACCACCGAGGTCCGCGACGAGCTCGTGTTCGGTTCCACCCAGCGCTTCCGTGCGAACGGCAACGACCTGACCCTGCGCAACCGCACCGACCTCACCCGGACCACCGCCAGCTGGGGCTCCGGTCCCCGGCGCACCAGCACGGTCCACGAGAGCCAGCCGCTCGACGTCAGCTACCGGTACACCCAGGACGCGGCCGGCAACACCGACCAGATCACCTCGATGGACCTCGGGCAGCACCGCGAGGCGACCACGGCGACCGGCGACCGGGTCACCGGACGCAGCACCGTCGACCACACCCTGCGCCCGACCGCCCACCGCCACGACGGCGACACCACCGTCCGCACCGGCAGCGCCACCGAGGACTACCGCAGCACCGGCCCGGACGGCCCCTACCACCGCACCGTCACCACCGTCGACGGCTGGCCGGTCGGCCAGGGCGCCGCTGCCGCACCGGACCGCGGCGCCGGGCCCCTCCCCCGCACTCCGGGGGCCGACCGGAACCCCGCCTGACGGCCCATCACATCCGACGGCACTTCACGGCCGAAGGCGGCCCGGGGGCCGGGGCCGGGGTGCACGATCCCCGGGCCCGCCCCTCCCGAAGGCGGCCCAGGGGCCGGGGCCGGGGTGCACGAGCCCCGGGCCCGCCCCTGAACCCGGCCCCGCGGCAGGCCGCCGAGGGAGCGCGGGGCCGGCGGAGACAGCCCCCGGCCCATCCGGAACACCGGGCGGGCCGGATGTGGATACCGGCGATGCGGATCATGGTGGTCGGCCCGTCTCGGGAATAATCGCGTGGTGCCGGTCCGGCAACAACGGCCCTGTCCGCGCCCACTGCGCGGCAGTCGACGGCACGACCCGGAGCAACGGTCCGACGATCGGAAGGAAATTCCCTACCCCCGTTCGCGGCACAGCAGTTCGGCCGCCGGCGTGCGCAGGTAGAGCACGCTGCGGCCGGTGCGGTGGCGGGCGGCCAGGCCGGCGTCGTGCAGGGCGGCCAGGTGGTGCGAGACGGTGGGGGCGGACAGGCCGGTGCGGACGGCGAGTTCGGTGGTGGTGGCAGGGGCCGCCAGTTCGGCGAGCAGCCGCGCGCGGGCCCGGCCGAGCACCCGGGCCAGGCCCGCCGGAGCGGGCGGGGCCGACTCCCAGAGGGTGGCGACACCGCGCGGCGGGTAGACCAGGCCGGGCTGCCAGGGCGGATTGAGCTGGGAGAACACCCCGGGCCAGGCGAACACGGTGGGCACCAGGACAAGTCCGCGCGCGCCGTCCAGCCGGCGGTGCGCGTCCACGTGCCGGTGGCCGATCCGCAGCAGGTCGTGCTCCCAGCTCACCGACGGGTGCAGGTCGGTGAAGAGTCCGGCCGGACCGTCCGCCGCCAACTGCCGGGCCCGGCGCAGGATCTCGCCCTCGGCGAGGCGTTCGATCCGCTCCCAGTACGGGGCGATCGCGGCCTGCCAGTAGGCCTGCGCCTCGGCCGCCAGCCGCCGGGTTCCGGCCACCGGCTCGGCGTACAGCTCTGCCACCAGTGGCGGGAGTTCGCCGCCGATCCGGTCCAGGTCGCGGCGGACGGCGGCCGGGTCGAGCGCGGTCAGCTCGGCCAACTGCTCGGCCAGGGTCGGGCTGCCGACGACCGGCACCGGGGTGAGGAAGTCCGGCACGTACCGCGTCGGCAGCCGCACCAGCTGGGAGAGCAGCTCCCAGCTCACGTCGGCGAGCTCGCGGCGGGCCCGGCGGGCCCAGGGCAGGTGGACGGCGCTGCGGCCCGGGTCCTTCAGCGCCTCGACGCTCGTGGTCAGCTCGCACAGCGGCGAGCGGGCGAACCTGGTGCGGGCCAGGTCCTGCGCGGAGAACTCCCAGGTCAGCATCGGCTCCCCGACGGTCGGCGTGGCGAGGATTCGAGCTGTGTCGAATCCATGGGCTCCGACGATCATCGCAGGCAGCCTGGCCCCATGACCACCGCCACCCCCGTCCCGCTCCGGGACCGCCTCGGACTGCCCGCCTCGGCCGGCCGCCACCGCCCACTGATCGGCGCGCACCTGATCGACAGCCTGGGCACCGGCCTGGTGCTCGCCTTCACCCTGGTGTTCTTCGCCCGCACCACGGCGCTGTCGCTGACCACCGTCGGCGCGGCGGTCTCCGCCGCCCGACTGCTGGCCCTGCCGGTCGCCCCCGTCGTCGGCCCGCTGATCGACCGCCACGGCGCCCGGCCGGTCGCCGCCTGGGCCAACGCACTCTCCGCGCTCGCCTACGCGGGCTTCCTGCTCGCCGACCGTGCCTCGCTGATCGTGCTGGTCTGCCTCCTCGCCCAGGCCGGCCAGGCCGCGTACTGGACCGCCAGCACCGGGCTGGTGGTGCTGGCCGCCCCGGCCGGGGAGCGCACCCGCTGGTTCGCGCTGGTGCAGACCCTGCGCAATGCCGGGCTCGGCCTGGGTGGCGCGGCCGGCGCACTGCTGGTCGGCGACGGCGGGACGGGCGGCCTGCGGGTGCTGGTGGCGTTGAACGCCGCCTCGTACCTGGCGGCGGCGGTGCTGCTGGCCCGCTGGCGGCCCGCCCCGGCCGAACCGCCCGCCACCCGGGCAGCGGCCCGGGTCCGCTCAGGGGCGGGCCAGGGAGCGGGCGGCTACCGGGCGGTGCTGGCGGACCGCCGCTACCTGCTCATGGTGGTGGTGAACCTGTCCTCCGTGCTGGCCTCGATGGTGCTGAGCGTCCTGCTCGCGGTGCACGTGACGGCCGCCCTGCACCTGGACGCTTCGCTGGCCGGCGCGCTGCTGGTGCTCAACGGCGTCCAAGTGGTGCTGACCCAGAGCCCGGTCTCCCGCCTGCTGGAAGGCCACCGTCCGACCCGGACGGCGGCCGCCGGGGCGGGGCTCAACGCCGCGGCCTTCGCGCTCTTCGCCGTCCTGCCGGCCGACGGTCCGCGCTGGCTGGTGCTGTCGGGGCTGGTCGTCGCGATGCTGGTCTACAACCTGGCCGAGACGGTGGCCACGCCCGGCCGGGAGGAGTTGAGCGTGGCGCTCGCCCATCCGGCACGACGCGGCCGGTACCTGGCGGTCAAACAACTCTCCTGGAACCTCGGCCAGGCACTCGCCCCCGGCCTGCTCACCCTGCTGTTCGCACACGGCCCGGCCTGGCCCTGGCTGTTCCTCCTCGTCACCTCGCTGGCCGCCGTCCCCGGACTGCTCCGACTCGAACGCCCGTTCGCCGACGTTCCCGACACTCCCTCGGAAACCGGACCCCTCGCGCGGCACTGACATTCCGCCGGGGGCCTCCCGAAGCGGAGGGGGTCCACACGGGGTCCAACGGGGTCCACACGGGGTCCACGCGGTGTTCCCGCACCCCGCCGACCATCGCCGGACGTCGCAAGCGCGGCTCGCGAGGCGGGCTGCCCTCCACGATGCGGGCCTTCTCGCCCGAGCCGCTCGACGATCAGCCGGGAGCGTCCCGGCTCATCCGGAACACCGGGCCGCGCGCTGTGAACGGCAGCACGGCACCGCGCGGGACGAGGAAGGCGTGCTCACGGCGCAGCCTCAGCACGTCGCACTCGCCGTCGGTGATCACGAGCACGGGTGCGCCGGGCGGGAAGTCCTCGGCCCGCTCCAGCAGGTCGATGCCCGGCTGGAGCACGGTGCCTCCCCGCCCGTGCACCCGGAGCCGCCCGGCGATCTCCTCCACCGGGAGGTACCCGGCGTCGTGCACGGCGGCATCGCAGTGCACCACCCGCGCCGCCGGTACGTCCCGGGCGGCGGCGTAGGAGGCGATCGCGCCGAGCGCCTTGCCGAGCAGCGACCGGTCCATCGAACCGGAGGTGTCCAGGACGACCCCGAAGGTGCAGCGCGGCACCTCCTCCTCCGGGTGGTGGCGGCCCGCCCTGGGGATGTCCGGCGTGGCGGACTGCCGGCGCGCCGGGCGGGCGTAGCTGCGCACCGGCTCCGGCCGGGGCACGAACTCGTCGAACCAGCGCGCCAGCAGCGCGTCCCACGGCAGCGGCGGGTGGGCGAGGGCACGGACCTCCTCGACCAACCCGGCCGGCAACAGGCCGCGTTCGCGCCCGTGCAGCTCGAAGCCCTGCTGGAGGCCGCGCCGGTAGAAGTCGTCGAGGTCCACGAAGTCCCGCGGCGGTCCCAGCCGTTCGCCGAGGACGTCCGGGCGGTTCTTCCCCGCCAGGGTGGCGAGGCGGCGGATCCGGCGCCGGTCGCGGACGATCCGGTCGTACACCTCCTCGGCCGACAGCCCCTTCAACCGCGGGTCGTGCAGCAGCCCGTCCGGCATCTCGCCGACGCCCATCTCCAGCAGCCAGCCGTTGATGACGTAGTCGGCGGCGACGTTGAACAGGAACGGGTCCCGGCCGCCGCGGCGCTCGCCGTGCCGCAGGGCGGCGTGCAGGATCTCGTGGCCGAGGACGAACCGCCACTCCTCGTCGGAGTAGCGGCGCAGCGGGTTGACGTAGATCTCCCCGACCTCGCTGTCGACGGCGGCGACGGCGATGTCGTGGGCCCGGGCCAGTTCGGCGTCGGCCACCACGGTGAGGCCGGCCGCGACGACGCCGAGCAGCGGGTACGAGGAGACGAACCAGTTGAGCGCCCTCGTCCAGGGTCGCTCGGGGAGGCGTTCGCCGGTATCGGCGTCGAACCGTCCGCCGGCCCGGTCCATGGCGGCGGACATGGTGCGGGTGAGCGCGGCCGCGAACTCCACCGTCCAGTCCTCGGGCGGCCCGTGGCCGCGCCACTCCAGCAGCAGTTGGTCCTGCTCGGCGGTTCCGGCCGTTCCCGCGGTCCCGGCGACCGCGGGCGCGGGCAGGCCGTCGCGGCGCCACCGGGCGGCCAACTCCTCCTCGCCGCCGCCCGGGTACTCCTGCGGGAGGACGACCGGGGCGCGGCCGACCGGGAAGGTGGCGAGGAAGCGGTTGACCACGGTGCAGCGGGCGGCGGACTCGAAGGCGTCGGGCCGGGTCCGGGTGCCGCGGGCGCCCGGGAGGTGGCCGAGGCCCAGGTGCAGCAGGGCGTGCGCCAGCACCCAGGCCCACTCCTCGGGTTCGGCCCGGCGGCGCGGGTTGACGTGCAGGGTGCCGTTGGAGTCGGCGACCACCCAGCCGTCCGGCGGAGCGGCCTCGCAGTCCTGGGTGCGGCAGATGTCGGCGCGCAGGGCGGCGAGGGCCGGATTGCGGCGGAGCAGCCGGACACCCTCCGCGAACGCCTCGGTACCCGGGTCCGGCTCCCCGCGGTCGGCCCGGGCGCGCCTCACCGGCGGGCCTCGACCAACCGGGGCATGTCCCGGGCGGCCTCGATCAGGAACCAGGCGGGCAGCACCGGAATGCCGTCCGCACCGTCGGCGATCACGGTCCGGGCGACCTCCACCGAGATCTCGGCCAGCTGGACCAGCAGCGACTTCGCCCGGAACGCCGTCTGCCGCTGCGCCCCGGAGGCGTGCTCCTTCTGCGCGGGCAGTTCCTTGACGAGTCGGCTGCGGAAGGCGTCGGCGAGGTAGTAGAGCAGGTCGCGGTCCTCCACCCGGTGCGGCCAGCGCGCGTCGCCCTTGAGGATGGCCTCCAGGCCGTAGGAGTTGCGGACGATCTTCGCGTAGCCGCAGAAGGCGATCGCGTGCTGGGCGGTGAGCAGCCCGTGGGCAACGACCTTGAGCGTCCCCTCGTCCAGGGTGGGCCCGAAGGAGTGCAGCGCGTCGGAGAGCATGTGCCAGGCGCGCGGGGTGGAGAACGGCTCCTCGGTCTTCGGCGGCGCGGACCACAGGTGGTCGGGCCGGTCGGTGAGGTGGTCGACGATCCAGGGGTGGATGCCGGCGCCGCCCGCCCAGCGCAGCCAGTCCTCGGCACTGGCCCGGAGATGGACGTGGACCATGCGGTTGACCAGGGCGGACGCCATCGGGCGGGCGAGCGCGCCGTCGGTGGCACGGTTCCCGGCGCCGATCACGATCGAGCCGGGCGGAAGCTCGTAGGAGCCGATCCGGCGGTCCAGGATCAGCGAGTAGAAGGCCTTCTGGACGTCCGGCGACGCCGCGTTGAGCTCGTCCAGGAACAGGCAGTAGGGCTGGTCGCGGGCGATCTGCTCGGGCGGGCAGAAGCGGGAGCGGCCCTCGGGGGTGAGCTGCGGCACGCCGATGAGGTCCTCCGGGGCGAGCTGGGTGCCGACCAGGCTCACGCACTCCAGACCGAGTGCCCCGGCGAACTCCCTGACCAGGGAGGACTTCCCGATCCCCGGGGCGCCCCAGAGGAACACCGGGCGGACGGTGGCCAGACCGAGCAGCAGTTCGGGGATCTGGGCGGGCGAGACGCTGACTGCACCCTGCACGGGGCTCCTTCGCGGCGACGGTGCGTGACCGGCCCAGTGTGCGGCGGGAGTCGGCCCGGGCGCACCTGGATTTCCGGGCCCGGGAACGGATCCGCTCCCGGGCCCGGCGCGCCGGTCGGTCACCGGCACAGCGGCCGTCGAAGGGGGCAGCGGCCCCCCACGGAGTCGGCGGCCGACGAGTCAGCGGCCGACCTCCCGGGCGCGGAAGTCCTCGACGGTCTCCCGCCGGACCAGCAGCCGCAGCCGCCCCTCCCGCACGGCGGCGACCGGCGGCCGGCCGACCAGGTTGTAGCCGGAGGCCATCGAGAGCTGGTAGGCGCCGGCGGCCGGAACCGCCAGGAGGTCCCCCGGGCGCAGGTCGGCCGGGAGCGCGGCCCCGTGCACCAGGACGTCACCGGCCTCGCAGTGCCTGCCGACCACGTCGAAGGTCGCCGTCGGGCCGTCGGCCGGCCGCCCGACCGTCCGGACCTGGTAGGCGGAGCCGTAGAGGGCGGGGCGCGGGTTGTCGCTCATGCCGCCGTCCACGGCCGCGAAGGCCCGTCCGTCCGTGCCGCGCTTGACCGACAGGACGCGGTAGAGCGCCACCCCGGCCGGAGCCGCGATCGCCCGGCCGGGCTCCAGCAGCAGCCGGGGGACGGCGAGGCCGTGTTCGGCGCAGCGGGCGGCGAGCCGGGTGGTGACTTCGGCGGCGAACCGGTCCGGGTCCAGCTCGGCGTCCCCGGCGAGGTAGCGGACACCGTAGCCGCCGCCGAGGTCGAGCTCGGGAAGTTCGACGCCGTGCCGGTAGCGGATCTCGGCGAGGAGCCCGACCAGCCGGTCGACGGCGGCGAGGTAGGGTCCGGCCTCGGTGATCTGGGAGCCCAGGTGGCAGTGCAGGCCGGTGAGCCGCAGGCCGGGCTGGCCGAGGATCCGGGCGACCGCGTCGGCGGCGTCCCCGCCGTCGATCCGGAAGCCGAACTTCTGGCCGTCGACGCCGGTGCGCACCGCGCGGTGGTGCCCGGCGGCGACCCCCGGCAGGACCCGCACCAGGACCCGCTGCGGGGCGTCCGGCCCGGCCGGGGCGGCCAGCCGGGGGATCTCGGCGGCGCCGTCGACGACGATCCGGCCGACCCGCAGCCGGCGGGCGAGGCGCAGTTCCTCGGGAGTCTTGGCGTTGCCGTGCAGCAGGACGCGCTCGGGCGGGAAACCGGCGGCAGCGGCCAGGCGGAGTTCGCCCGCGGAGCAGACGTCGAGGCCGAGTCCCTCCTCGGCGGCCCAGTCCACCACCGCGCTGCACAGGAAGGCCTTGGCGGCGTAGCAGACCTCGGCCGTCGGCAGGGCCCGGCGGAAGGCCCGGGCGCGGTCGCGGAACTCCTGCTCGTCGAGCACGTAGAGCGGGGTGCCGAAGCGGTCGGCGGCCTCGGCCAGCCCGACGCCGCCGATCAGCAGATCGCCGTTCGGACCGGGGCGGGCGGAAGCGGGCCACGGGCTGCCGAGCGGAGCGGCGGGCGACGGGGAGGAGTGGGAGGTTCGGGAGGCACGGGAGGACTGAGTGGGCCGGGGGGACTGGGGGGTGCGCAGGGTGGTCGTCACACGGTGCTCCTGGTCGGAACAGAGCGGAAGGGGAGGGCGGCGGTTCGGCGGCTCGGCAGGCCGGCCGACGGGTGCTCAGTCCTCGTAGTGCATCGCGTGGCGGCAGTGCGCGGAGCCCGCCCGCCGCTCCTCGGGCGCGCGCTCCGCCACCGTCGCGGCGGCCGCGCCGGACCCGGGGTCGAAAACGGTGCCCTGCAGCAGCCGGCGCAGCAGGGCCTCGTCGGCGGCGCCGGACAGCCGGCGGTTGCGGGGGTCGTCGGAGATCACCTGGAACTCGGTCATGACGGGTCGTCGTCCTTCCGGTCGCGGCGGGGCCTCGGCCGGTCCCGCTCGCAGCTCCAGTCCACCCCCGCCGGTCGCGTTCCGCACCGGCTCTTGACGCAGGGCGTACGCGAACCGGCCCCGCCTTGACGGCACCTTGACGGGGGCGGCGGTCCGAGCGGGGGTGGACCGGAGCTGCGAGCGGGATCCACGCTCCACGCGGGGTCCGCGGCCCGGTGCGACGCGGCACGTCGCACCGGGGCCGCGTCAGGCGCGGCGGGGGACCCGGTGGGTGCCGGTCATCGAGGTCACCAGCGAGTACAGCGAGGTGGTGGCGGTGATGAAGAGGCGGTTGTGCTTGGGACCGCCGAAGGTGAGGTTGGAGACGGGCTCGGGGACGAGGATGCGACCGATGAGGGTGCCGTCCTCGGCGTAGCAGTGGATGCCGTTCTCGAACGCCGCGGCCCAGAGCCGTCCGTCCCGGTCGAAGCGGATGTTGTCGAAGCGGCTGTCCCCGCCCTCGATGTGGACGTCACCCCCGGCCAGGGTGCCGTCCTCGCGGATGTCGAAGGCACGGATGTGCCCGGCACGGCTGTCGGAGACGTAGAGGCGCCGCTCGTCGTGGGAGAGCAGGACCCCGTTGGGCCCGCGGAAGCCGTCGGCGGCGAGCTGGACCTCGCCGCTGCCCGGGTCGATCCGGTAGAGGTTGCAGGCGCCGATCTCGCTCTCGGCGGCGTGACCCTCGTAGTCGCTGGTGATGCCGAAGTCCGGGTCGGAGAACCAGATCGCCCCGTCCGAGCCGACCACCGCGTCATTGGGCGAGTTGAGCCGCTTGCCGCCGTAGTGGCTCGCGAGGACGGTGACGGTCCCGTCGTGCTCCGTCCGGCTGACACGCCGGTTTCCCTGCTCACAGGTGATCAGACGGCCCTCGCGGTCGAGGGTGTTGCCGTTGCTGTGCCCGGCCACCGGACGGAAGGTACTGATCGCTCCGGTGGCCTCGTCCCAGCGCAGGATCCGGTCGTTGGGGATGTCGCTCCAGACCAGCTGCCGCCAGGCGGGCAGGTAGAGCGGACCCTCGGCCCAGCGGCAGTCGCCGTGCAGCTGCTCGAGCCGGGTGTCCCCGTAGGTGCAGGGGCGGAAGCGGTCGTCCAGGATCTCGTACAACCCGAACTCGATATGACCAGACATCATTCATGTCCTATCGCAAACAGCCGAACGTGATTCCGATGATCATGAGTATGGCAGAACCAGGTATGGTTCTGCCATGGCGATCGAAAATCTGGACGACACCGACCGGGCCCTGGTGGCGTTGCTCCAGCAGGACGCGGGCCAGGCCTACGCGGCACTCGGCCGCGCCGTGGGGCTCTCCACCGCCGCCGCCCACGAGCGGGTGCGCAAACTGCGCGAACGCGGTGTGATCCGCCGCACGACGGTGGAGGTCGACCCGAAGGCGCTCGGCCTCGGGGTGCTGGCGTTCGTGATGGTCGACTCGTCCGCGTGGATGGGCGAATCGGCCGGGGCGTTCGCCGCGATCCCCGAGATCGAGGAGGCCCACATCATCGCCGGCGCCGCGTCGGTGCTGGTCAAGGTGCGGACGCCGACGACGGAGCAGCTCCAGGACGTGCTGCGCCGGCTCTACGCGATCGAGGGCGTCAACGGGACCCGGGCCACCGTGGTGCTGGAGTCCTTCTTCGAACGGCCGCCGTCACCGGCGCTCTGACCGCCACGAGCGGCCGGACCTGCCGCCGGCGCTCCGGCGACCGCCACCGCCACCGCCACCGCCACCGGCCGGACCGGTCACCAACCGGCCCGGTCACCGGCCGGACGCGCCACCGGCCGCCGGAAACACGACGGGTCCGTCCGGCGGGAGGATCCCCGCCGGACGGACCCGGCTGTTCAACGGGCTGATCACATGTTGATCATGTGACCGGCCAGCCCGTGGATCGCCTCCTTGACCGCCTCGCCCAGCGTCGGGTGCGCGTGCACGTTGCGGGCGACCTCGTGCACGGTGAGGTCCCACTGCTGGGCCAGCGTCAGCTCCGGCAGCAGCTCGGTGACCTCGGGACCGATCAGGTGGGCGCCGAGCAGCTCGCCGTGGGTGCCGTCGCTGATGACCTTGACGAAGCCGATCGGGTGCCCGAGGCCGTGCGCCTTGCCGTTGGCGGTGAACGGGAACTTGGAGACCTTGACGTCGTGCCCCAGCTCGCGGGCCTGCGCCTCGGTGTAGCCGAAGCTCGCGATCTGCGGCTGGCAGTAGGTCGCGCGCGGGATCATCGCGAAGTCCACCTCCATGGTCTCCGCGTCGCCGATCGTCTCGGCCGCGATCACGGCCATCGCCTCGGCGGCGTGCGCCAGCATCAGCTTGGCGGTGACGTCACCGATGGCGAAGATGTGCGGGACGTTGGTCCGGCCCCGGCCGTCGACCGCGATCGCGCCCCGCTCGGTGAGCTTGACGCCGGTGTTCTCCAGGCCGTAGCCGTGGACGCGCGGCGCGAAGCCGATCGCCTGGAGGACCTTGTCCGCCTCCAGGACCTGCTGCTGCCCGTCCTTGGCGGTGACGGTGACCTTGACCTTGGCGGCCGGGTCCTTGTCGTCGATCGAGTCGACCCGGGTCGAGGTGAGCACCTGGATCCCGAGCTTGCGGTACTGCTTGGCCAGCTCGGCGGAGACGTCGGCGTCCTCCAGCGGCACCATCCGGTCGAGGAACTCCACGATGGTGACCTGCACGCCGTAGTTGTGCAGCACGTAGGCGAACTCGACCCCGATCGCGCCGGCACCCGCGATGACGATGCTGCCCGGAAGGTCCTCGGTGAGGATCTGCTCCTCGTAGGTCACCACACGGTCGCTCAGGCTGGTGCCGGGCAGCAGCCGGGTGCTGGCACCGGCGGCGATGATGCAGTGGTCGAAGGTGACGACCTCGAAGCCGCCGCCGTTCAGGGCCACCTGGAGGGTGTGGTCGTCGACGAAGGTGCCGCGGCCGTCGTACTCCGTGATGCCGTTCTTCTTCATCAGGTAGTGGACGCCCTTGACCCGGCCGTCGGCGACGGTGCGGCTGCGCTTGAACGCCTCGCTGTAGTCGAAGGTGACCTTGCCCTCGACCTTGATGCCGAAGGTCTTGGCCTCCTTGGTGAAGATGTGCGCGAGTTCCGCGTTGCGCAGCAGGGCCTTGGAGGGGATGCAGCCGACGTTCAGGCAGACCCCGCCCCAGTACTTCGACTCCACGACGGCGACTTTCAGGCCGAGCTGGGCGGAGCGGACAGCCGCGGTGTACCCGCCGGGACCGGCTCCGAGAACGACGACGTCGTAGTGCGTGCTGCTGCTCATGGTGCTGATTCCTCCGAGGGTGTCACGGTGTCGTGCTCTCGCCGTCCATGGTGTCAGGCCACCGCTCCGCGCACTCGGCGGACCCCCGATCGCCCGGCAGCGGGACCCGTCCTGGCGGGATTCCGGCGGAGTTCGGTGGAATTCGGCGGGATCCACCAGGATTCAGCGGGTGCAGCGCGGCTCGGCGGGGTTCGGCGAGGGCCGACATGCGTGCGGCCCCGCCCCCCGAGAACGCGGGGGGCGGGGCCGGTGGCGAGGCAGGCCCCGGTCGGGGCCGCCCCGGGGCGATCAGGGCTGTTCAGCGGTGATCAGCGGTGATCAGGGGTGATCAGGACGCGACCTCGTGGGCGTGACCCTCCTGGAGGCCGCCGCCGCTGCCCACCTGGCCCTCGGTCTGCTTCGGCGCGACGGGCGCGGTCAGCGAGGAGAGGTCCCAGGCGTAGCGGCCGACCGCGTTGGCGATGGCGTCGATGTTGAGGTCGAAAGCGGCGAGGTCCAGGTTGTCCAGGTCGTCGCAGGCCTTGTGGTAGCACTTGTCGAAGGCGACCCCGGCGGTGCCGCCGTACCTGGCCGCCTGCTCGGCGCTCTTGATCACCTCGGCGCCGGTGTCGGTGCCGCCGGACGGGATGCCCGCCTCGATGAACGGTCCGTAGTCGGAGCGGCCGGTGAAGTCGGTGCCCTCGTGCGGGACGCTCCAGTCGTCGAGGAAGTCCGTGATCAGACGCTCGATCTGGGCGGAGCCCTCCGGGCCCGGGCCCGAGCCGACGTGGTCGGAGTCGTCGCCGTCGTAGACGAACTGGGCCGAGTTGGGCGAGGCGATCATGTCGAAGTTGAGGTAGAGCCGGATCTTCTTCTTCTCGGCCTCGGAGAGCGAGTCCACGTACGCCTCGGAGCCCTTGAGGCCGAACTCCTCGGCGGACCACCAGGCGAACCGCACCTTGTTCTTGACCGGCCGGGTGCCGAGGTTCTTGGCGACCTCGAGGATGCCGGCCGAACCGGAGCCGTTGTCGTTGATCCCGGGACCCTCGACCACCGAGTCGAGGTGGGAGCCGACCATGACGACGTTGTTCGGGTCCCCTCCGGGGGTCTCGGCCAGCACGTTCCAGGTCTTGCGCTTCTCCATGAAGGTGCGCAGGTCCAGGCTGACCGTGACCGGACCGGCGGCGGCCTTGACGACGAGGGCCTCGCCGGCCGCCTTGCTGGTGCTGCCGACCGGGAGCCGCCCGGCGTCCGGCTCCCCCAGCGTGCCGCTGAGGTCGGCGTCGGTGTTGTTGTACACGACGGCGGCGGCCGCGCCCGCGGCCGCCGCGGCCGCCTGCTTCACCGCGAAGCTGCAGCCGCCGCGCTTGATCAGCGCGACCTTGCCGGTGAAGACGCCGGCCGCGTAGTCGGAGGCCTCGCAACCCGTGGTGTCGTCCACCGGGACGACCGCGAGCTGGGCGGTGATGCCGCCCGCCGGACCGCTGAGGGAGTACGTCATGGCCTTCAGCGGCACCGTCTCGGCCTGCGGGGAGACGACGGCGAACTTCTCCGAGAGGGCCTGGAAGAAGGTGTACTCGAACTCCTGCTTGGAGACCTTCAGCCCGGCCCGGCGGGCCTGGTCGTAGACGTACTGGGCGGACTGCTCGTGACCCCGGGCGCCGGCCACCCGGGTGCCGCCGTTGCGGTCGGCGAAGCGCTGGAACGCCTCCAGGGTCCCGAAGGCGTCGTCGGCGTCACTGCCCGCGATCAGTCGGGCGGCCAGCTTCGCGCCGTTGCGGGCCGGGTCGGCGTCGGCGGCGGCACTGCCGGTACCGACCAGCAGCAGCGGGGTCACCAGCGCCGCGACCGCCAGTGCGGCGCCCGCCGTCCTGCGGGTCGGGGCGGCCTTGGAACGGGGTGCGGTGGCCGGGCGACCGGTCCGAGCGTTCAACGTGAGTCCTTCCGACAGTCTGTGGGTCTCCCGATTTGACATGCTCCGGGACGTCTTGCCAACCCCGGCGCGAAAGCTGACCGGATGCGGACACCCGGGTCTGCGGCGATCCTGGAGGAGGTGGGGCCGTCTCTTCCGGGAGTGTGACCAGATGTCCATGTTGGATAAGCTCAAGGGCCTGCTCAAGGGCCATGAGGACCAGGCCGAGAGGGGCGTGGACAAGGCCGGCGACATGATCGACGAACGGACGCAGGGCAAGTACAGCGGCCACGTCGACACGGCGCAGGACAAGATCAAGGACCAGCTGCGGGACGACCGGCCGCCGCAGTAGGCCCACCGCGTCGACCCCCCGAGCTCCAGAACCGCGGACCGTCACGCAGTCACCCGGTCCGCACCGGGCCCGTGCCCGCGCCCTTCGGCGCCCGCACGGGCCTGGTCGCATTTTCGGACTTTACATACTCATTACTATTGATCCGGTTGCGCGTTCGCGTCCTGTACGCGGTCAGGCGCCGGTGTTCTCCTGCCCCGGTGCGCCCGGCCTCGCGTCCGCGCACCACCGAGGGAACCCCCCCCTGACGAGAGGACAGCCGCCGTGTCGATCGCCCGTGTCCGAACCACTCCGCTGCCCGGTGTCGGCGTCCAGTACGACCTCACCACCCGAGAACAGCGGCACCTGTCGGTGATCGCGCACCGCGACGGCTCACGCAGCCTCAACGTCTACCGCTCGGACGACCCCGACGCCTGCTCGCAGGCGTTCCGGCTGACGGCCGAGGAGTCCGCCGCCCTGGTCGACGCCCTGACGCCGGCCCACCACAGTCCGGGCCTGCTGCACACCACCGACCTCGGCCTGGTCGCCGAGCGGCTCCCGGTCGACGGCACCTCGTACTGGAACGGGCGGCTGCTCGGCGAGACCAGGATGCGCACCGAGACCGGCGCCTCGATCGTCGCCGTGCTGCGCCGCACCGGCGCCGTCCCCTCGCCCGCACCGGACTTCCGGCTGGCCGGCGGCGACACGCTGATCGTGATCGGCACCCGCGAGGGTGTGGACGCGGCGGCGGCGATCCTGGAGAGGGAGTGATCGGGGGGTGCACACCGCCACCGTCTTCATCGAGCTCGGCTCGGTCATCCTCGTCCTCGGACTGCTCGGCCGGATCGCCGGCCGGTACGGCTTCTCACCGATCCCGCTGTACCTGCTCGGCGGCCTCGCGTTCGGCACCGGCGGACTGCTGCCGCTGAGCGCCAGCGAGGAGTTCGTCGCGACCGGGGCCGAGATCGGCGTCGTCCTGCTGCTGCTGATGCTGGGTCTGGAGTACACCGCCGCCGACCTGGTCACCAATCTGAAGGCCCAGTACCCGGCCGGCGCGGTCGACTTCCTGCTCAACGCGATACCCGGCGCGATCGCCGCGCTGCTGCTCGGCTGGGGCCCGGTGGCGGCCGTGGTGCTGGCCGGCGTCACCTGGATCTCCTCCTCGGGCGTGATCGCCAAGGTGCTGGGCGACCTCGGACGGCTGGGCAACCGGGAGACCCCGGTGATCCTCAGCATCCTGGTGCTGGAGGATCTCGCGATGGCGGTCTACCTGCCGATCCTCACCGCCCTCCTGGCCGGGGCCGGCCTCGTCGCCGGCTCGATCACCCTCGCCATCGCGCTCGCCACGGCGGGAGCGGTGCTCTTCGTCGCGCTCCGTTACGGCCGGCTGATCTCCCGTTTCGTCTCGCACGACGACCCGGAGAAGCTGCTGCTGGTGGTGCTGGGGCTGACGCTGCTGGTCGCCGGCATCGCGCAGCAGCTCCAGGTGTCGGCGGCCGTCGGCGCGTTCCTGGTCGGCATCGCGCTCTCCGGCGAGGCCGCCGAGGGCGCGCACACCCTGCTGAGCCCGCTGCGCGACCTCTTCGCGGCGGTGTTCTTCGTGTTCTTCGGCCTCAGCACCGATCCGACCAGCATCCCGCCGGTACTGCTGCCGGCACTGCTGCTCGCCGCCGTCACCGCCGTCACCAAGGTCGCCACCGGCTACTGGGCGGCCCGACGGGCGGGGATCGCCACCCGTGGACGGTGGCGGGCCGGCGGGGCGCTGGTGTCCCGGGGCGAGTTCTCGATCGTCATCGCCGGGCTGGCCGTGACGGCCGGGATCGAGCCCGGGCTCGGGCCGCTGGCCACGGCGTACGTGCTGATCCTGGTGGTCACCGGACCGCTGGCCGCGCGGTACACCCAGCCCGCCGTGGAGCGGCTGGGCGCGGTGGTCGCGCGACGGCGGGGCACCTGGACGCCGGAGGCGCGAGTGGGCGCGACGGGCGCGGTGGTTACGAAGGGCGCGGTAGGCGCGGCGGGCGGGAGTGCCGCCGCGCCGGCCGCCGGGGCGGTGCTGCCCCCGCAGGCTCCGGAACCGGAGCCGGTGGAGGACTCGCCGGACGCCGAAGGCGCGCTGGAACCCGGTCCCGGTCAGGCCCTGGACGGACTGTCACGCTGACCCCGGGGCGCCCGCGCCCGTAGGACGCCGCCCCCCGGCGTGCCCGACTCCCCCGCCCCCGGGCGGCTCACCTCAGGTGATCCGCCCGGGGGTTCTCGTTGCCCTGCCCCTTGGTCCCGTCCGTGCCGCTCGTCATGCTCGCCCTGCTCGTACCGTCCGTGTCGTCCGTGCCGGCTGCGCAGTACTCGCAGGGGCCGGGGCCCGGCCGCTCGCGCACCCGTCCGCAGTCCTCGCACACCCGGTCCAGCCAGCAGGCCGGTTCGCCGCCCTCGTCCATCCGGCGATTGTGCCCCCGGGGAGACCGGGAGCGCGAGTAGACAGTGTCTACTCGATCTTGATAGACACATCCCCATGACCGAACAGGACAAGTCCGTGGGCCTGCGCGCCCGTCTGGTCGCGGCCGGGGTCGAACTGCTCGCGCTCGAAGGCGTCCACGCCCTCACCCTGCGCGAGATCGCCCGCCAGGCCGGGGTCTCGCACGGCGCCCCGCGCAGGTACTTCGCCACCCACGCCGAACTGCTCGCCGCCATCGCCGGACACGGCTTCGGCGAACTGGCCACCGCGCTCGGCCTCGACGCACCGGCGCCCGCCTCCGCCCCCGCCGCCGATTCGGCCCCCCTCTCGGCCGCGGCGGCACGGGCCCGGCTCGACGACCTCGCCCGCGGCTACCTCGCCTTCGCGGCCGAACAGCCGGGCATGTTCGAGCTGATGTTCCGCCACGACGTGCTGGAGGGCAGCGGCGCCGAGCTGCGCCGCACCTCGCTCCCCCTCTTCGAGGCCGTCACCCGCCTGGTCGCCGTGATCCGCCCGCCCGCCGGGGAGGGGGACGGGGGACGGGTCGGCGACGGGGGCGCCTCGCCGCCGACCGTGGCGGCGGCGGCGCTCTGGGCCAATCTGCACGGCCTCGCCCAGCTCCGCGCCTGGGGCAGTCTCCGCCTCGCCACCGGCGGCGACAGCGTCGAACCCCTCCTCCGCGCCACCCTCGACGCCCACCTCGGACGGGACGCAGGATGACGCCCGCCCGCACCCAGCGCCTCACCCTGGTCGGCAGTGTCCTCGGCGCCGCCGTCGTCGCCCTCGACGGCACGGTGCTCACCGTCGCCCAACCCAGCCTCCGTCGAGACCTGGACACCTCCCTGGCCGCCGTGCAATGGACCAGCACCGCCTATCTGGTCACCGTGGCCGCCCTGCTCGTGTTCGCCGGCCGGCTCGGCGACCGGTTCGGCCACCGCCGCGTCTTCGCCGTCGGCGCGATCGCCTTCGGCGCCACCTCGGCGGGCATCGGTCTCGCCCCCGGCATCGGCTGGGTGATCGGCCTGCGCGTCCTCCAGGGCGTGGCGGGCGCTCTGCTCCAACCCGCGACCCTCGGACTGCTGCGGGCCGTCTACCCGGCCGAACTGCTCGCCCGGCCGATCGCCTGGCGCACCAGTGCGATCGGACTCTCGGCCGCCGCCGGCCCCTTGATCGGCGGTGCCCTGACCGACCGACTGGGCTGGCGGTCGGTCTTCTTCCTGACGGTCGTCCCCGCCGCGGTCGCCGGGGTCTCGGCCCTGCTGGTCCGGCTGCCCCCGTCGGCCGCGGGGGCCTCCGCCGACAGGCCGACCGGTGCCGACGGCGCTGCCCCGGCCCCGAGTGCCGGGCTGGACCTGCCGGGCGCCGGACTGCTGGGCGGCGCGCTGGCCGCGCTCGTGTTCACCCTCGCCGAGGTGCCCGAACACGGCCCGTCCCCGGCCGTCTGGCTCGGACTGGCGGCCGCGACGGCGCTCGGCACCGCCTTCCTCCGCCACGAACGGCGGACCCGGCACCCGCTGCTGCCGCCGACCGTCCTCCGGGCCCCGACGGTCGCCCCCGCGCTGGGCGTCCTGCTCACCGCCTCGGCGGCCCTCTTCGGCAGCCTGTTCCTCGTCACCTACTTCCTCCAGGACGAACTCGCCCTCGACCCGCTCGCCTGCGCGCTCCGGGCGCTGCCGCTCGCCCTAGCGATGGTGCTGGCCGCGCCCCTCTCGGCGGTCCTGGGCCGACGGTACGGCCCGCGCCGGACGGTGGTGGCCGGGATGTCCTCGCTCACCCTGGGGGTCCTCCTCGCCTCGGGGTTCCGCCCGGACACCCCGGTACTCGTGACCGGCGCGGCATTCCTGCTGCTGGGCGCCGGTTTCGGGGCGGTCATGGCCACCGCGACGACGGCGGTCGTCCGCGCCGCCCCGCCCGGGGCCGCCGGGGTCGCGGGCGGGCTCCAGCAGACCGCGATGAACATCGGTCCCGCTCTCGGCGTGGCCGCCGCGACCACCCTCGCCGCCGGCCGCCCACCGGCCGAAGCCCTCACCACCGCCCTGGTCGTCCTGGCGGTCGTGGCCGCCACCGGCGTGCTCTTCGCCACCCGCCTCCCGAACAGCACCACCCCGGCCGGGGCCGCGGCCGTGCCGGCGTCCGCGCACCGGGGCCGGTGGCGCTGACGCCCCGTCGCGGGCCCGGCGAGGCCCGACCGGCTGCGGCGGGCCGGCCCGTGCGGCCCCGGGAACGGCGCCTACGCCCAGTCGGGTGCCGGGTCGACGGGGAACAGGGGGCGCAGAGCGCCCACCGCGGCACCGATACAGGTGTCACGGAGTTCGGTACGACTGCAGGTCTCGTGCGCGAGCCAGTCCACGCAGAGCACCTGGACGAACACGAGCCAGGCCTTGAGCGCCGCGGAGACGGCGTCGTGGGTGCGCGCGTCGGCGAGCGGGAGCACGCCGAGCAGGCGCGACCGAAGGGCGTCCAGCTCGTCGGTCATGATCGTCCCGATGACGGGGTCGCCCGCCAGATCGCGGTTCGCCGCCAGGACCGCGTGGCGGTTCGCGAGGAAGTAGTCGAGATGGGTGTCCAGCCCCTGGGCGAGCTGCTCGACGAGCGTGGCACCGGGATCGATCCGGGTCGCCTCCAGCAGCCGATCGGCGGCCTGCCCGTAGACCGCCGCGAAAAGGGCGTGCTTGCTGGGGAAGTGACGGTAGAGCAGCGCCCGGGACACCCCCGCCTGCTGCGCCACGTCCTCCATCAGCACCTCGGCATAGGGGGCGGCGGCGAAGAGCCGGGCGCCGACACCGAGCAGTTGGGCGCGCCGGTCGGCAGGAGCGAGACGTTGGCGGGGCGGCACGCACCCAGCCTACTTGACACGTGTCAACCGCGCGGGCCTAATCTGGAGCGGGCCTAAGTAGACACACGTCAACCAGTGAGGTGGAGTCACATGGCAAGAACGCTGCGCCTGCTCGCGTGGGCGACCGGCCTCGCCTGCACCGCCATCGGACTGTTCCACGTGCTCGCGGGCAACGCGGCGATCCCGGGCGAGGCCGATGCCGGTGCCACCGTGGACAGCCTGGGCCGGTTCTTCGGCGCCGTCTTCGCCGGGTACGGCCTGGCGTGGCTGTGGGCGGCCCGACAGGATCCCGTACCCGCGCGTCCGGTGCGCCTGCTCGCGGCGGTGTTCCTGCTGGGCGGCGCGGGACGGCTGCTGTCCCTGGCCGTGCACGGGTGGCCGCACCCGTTCCAAGTGGCGCTGACCGTACTCGAACTCGCACTCCCGCCGGTCTGGTTCCGGCTGGCCGACTCCGACGAACGGGCCCACCGGCAACGGCAGCCGACCACCACCCCGGCCGCGGCGGCGCCCCGGCCCACCGGGGAAGCAGCCTAGCCCGACGTCCATCCCTCTCGTGATCCTGTCCGACGGACAAGCGATCTCGACCGCGTCGGAGGCTGGTGATCCATCGCACGGTGGTGGTGAACAGCACCAGGCCTGCCGGAAAATCGTTCGCTCCCCCTCCCGCTCTCCCACACAATCGACCAGTGGATCTGCCCTTGCTGCTTGCTGCTGTCGAACGCGAAGACGACGACGCGGCGCTCGAACTCCTCTACGACGCCACTGCGGACGACCTGGCCGGCGATGCGGCGGTGGCCCTGCTGGCCGCCGCCGCAAGGGCCGGGCGGCAGAGGATCGTCGACCACCTGGTCCTCTGGGGCGTGGACGTGAACCGCCCATGGGACGGCGGTGTGGACCCCGTGACATGGGCGGCCGAGAACGGTCGGTACCGGGTGCTGGAAGCCCTGCTGTCCCGCAGCAAGGACCCCCTGGGCAGCAACAGCCCGCACCGGCGCGCGCTGCGCACCGCACGGGGAGCCCTCTCGTCAAAGGTGGGGACAGGGAGCGAGCCGCCGCCCGCGCACTGGGCGGTCGTCACCGACCTGGAAGCCGCCCTGGGCGTCCACCACTCGCCGGACGAGCTGATGGCCCGCGCCCTGGTGCACGCCGACCCCGACCACGACGACTGGTTCGCCTCCGTCTTCCACCTGGGGCTCCGGATCGACCGGGAAACCTTCGACTGGGCCCTCGCAACAGCCCAGGACACATCCGACCGCGACCGCAGGCACTTCGCGCTCGACACGATCACCCATCTGGGAATCGGGCTGAGCCTCAGCATGGACGAGGACATCACCGAACTCCCCTTCAGCCGCGAGGCGGAGGACTTCCTGCGCCCGCTGCTCAGCAGCGAGCAGGATCCCCGTACCCTCTCCACCGTCATCGCCGCCTTCGCCGAACACTGCTCCGGTGACACGATCCCGGCGGTGCTGCCCCACGCCGACCACCCCGACCCGCATGTCCGCATGACCGTCTCTGCGATTCTCCGCACCCGTACGACCGAACAGCGGGAAGCCTTTGCCGCCCTGACTCGACTGGCCGACGACCACGTATCGACAATCCGGACCATCGCCCTCGGGTTCCTCGCCATGAGCACCGCCGACACCCCCGCGCTGCGCGCCGTCCTCGCCGCGCACCTGGCGGACCCGTGCTTCGATGCCAGGCTCGAAGCCGCCGCAGGCCTGGCTCTGCGCGACGACGAACGCGGCCTGGCGACCCTCGACGTGATCCGCTCCGGCATCAAGAACATGAACAGCCCAGGCTGGGGCCGCCTCTCCGACCTCACCCACCTCCTGCGCGCGCGTTCCGAAGCAGCCGGAGCAACCACCCAGGACCACTGACCGCCCCTGGACACGACCACGTGGCAGCCTCGCACCGGTCAGGATCGCCTGTCAGCGGAGTGCGCCACGGGCTGGCACACGAGCGCAGGTGAAGACCTCCTCCGCCGGGCCGTCTCAGCGGTTCGGGGAAGCCGGGGGCAGCCTGATCCGGGGAACGCCGGGGAGGGCGGCAAGGAAGCCCCGGCAACGGCAGGACGCGCCGGGACCACCGGGCGGTGCGGGTCCGTCCAGCGAGGCCGGACGGTGCAGGGAGGTCGGACATCAACACCGGCCGAAATGCCGACACCCTCCGGACCGGCCTCGGCCGGACTCCCGGTTCCACGAACCCGCACCCCGCGGCCCGCTAAGACCTGGACCTGCTCCTGACCATCGGCGAGCCCTGCCACGGACTCGCCCACCACCAGGTCGGCACCAGGCCACGGCGCACTGGAACAATCACAAGCCCGGAGCCCGTCCCTCAACCACTGGAACGGTGCGGCCCTGGGCAGGAAGACGGGCCCATGACCATTGAGACCGACCCTTGTCGAGATTTCGGAGCCGTTGAGCAGGTCCTTGCCGACAGTCCGGGCCGGGAGTGGCCGACGGATGCACTGGCTCGGGGCAGTCGAGTGCTCGTGCTGCGTGACGCCACGTGGGACGGGCCGTGGAAACGTGGGTTCCGGGGCACGATCGACGGTCTCACCGTCCCGTTGCCCGTGCAACATCCTCACGCCCTTGCCGGCGAGTTGGCCTACTGGGTCCGCTTCGACGAGCCGGAGTTCGACAGCGACGGAGCCGGCCCTTACCGCAAGGCCTTGATCTGGGGCCGCTACCTGAGGCCGGATGTTTCGGCCCAGCGGTAGGACACGCGGTACTCGTCCGGGCCGACCTCCACATCGGTCGATCACGATCCCCCGTCTGCGGTCGGTGAGGGCAGAACGGGCGGGACGGTGCGGCCCGTTGGACCGGATCGCGTCGGTGGGAGCCGGGACGCGTGGGAGGACGACCAGCACGACGTTCCGGGTGCGGTCCGGGTGGCGTTCGAGGTCGAATCAGGCCCGGCAGGTCCAGTCGGCGGATCTCCGTGCGGGTGGCCGGCTCCCCCGTCGCGTTGAGCAGCTAGCCTCCGACGGCGGCCCGGACGAACCGTCGGAGGTGGGCGCGCACCAGGTCGGGCTGCTCGAGCCAGGGCTCGTGCCCCGCTTCGTCGATCCGGGTCAGCGGAAGGCCCAGCCGGAGCGCGAGCGACTCGAGGGCCGACACGGGGCGCGGGTCGTCGACCCCGGCGAGGAGTTCGGCCCGCGCCGGCAGGCATGCGCGCAGTTCGGCGAGGTGCCCGTCGAGCGGATCGGCGCGTCCTTCCGTTCCGAGTTCGGCATTCATGGACCAGTTGACCGGCCGACGCCGCCGGGCGCCCTCGGCCGCCCAGCGCCAGCCGGGTTCGGGGTCCGAGTGATCGGTGAACCAGGCCAGGGTGAGCAGTTCGACCTCCTGCTCCTCCGTACGGTGCGGCAACTCCTCCAACTCGCGGAGCCGCTGCCGCTGGGCCGCGGACATCCGGCGGCCGCGCTCGGCCCGCTCCTCGGTACGCCAGTCACCGACGAACGGCCCGCACATCAGCAGCACGGCGCGCACCCGGTCCGGGTGCCGCAGACAGAACCGGCTCGCCAGACCGGTGCCGTAGGAGTGGCCGATCAGCACGGCCTCGGACAGCTCCCACGCGTCGAGGAGTTCGGCGAGGTCCTCGACGTGCCGGGCGAGGGAATGACGGCCCCGCCAGCCGGATCGCCCCGTGCCGCGCTGGTCGTACCGGTACACGGGCGCGAGGTCGGCGACCATGGGGGCGAGACCGCCCAGATAGTCCGGCAGGCCGGGACCACCGTGGAGCAGGACCGCGGCCGGCCGCCGGGTCGTGTCCCCCAGGGCCTTCCAGTGCACCTGCGCCCCGTCGGTCAGCGACACGAGGCCCTGCGTCGTCGGAGTCACCGCTCGAAGGTTAGTGGCGTCGCTGACGCTGCGCCAAGGTCGTGCTTCCGGCGAGGAGATCGGGTCGGAGTTGTTGGATCCGGACGGTGGGACCGGAGTGTTCGGCGGGTCGGATTCAGCGGCGGACGAAGTAGGTGGCGGTGTCGCGATTGCCGAGCCAGCGGAGGGTGAGGGGGCAGCGGGAGAGTGGGCGCCAGTGGGTGGTCAGTTCGGTGAAGAAGTCCCGGTCGGCGCAGAGGCCGCCGGGGCGGTCGCCCAGGTACAGCAGACCTGGCCCCCGGTAGGCGCGCAGGGTGTCGGCGGCCATCGGGTCCCGGTGCGGCGGCCAGAGCATGGCGAGCACCCGGTCGGGGTGGGCGGCGGCGTCCGCGGCGGCCCGGCCGGGCCGGACCTCGGTGTACTGGAAGCGGTCGGTGAAGCCGTTCCGTTCGGTTCGGGCCTCGGCGTCGGTGGCGAGCACGTCGACACCGCGGGCCCGCAACAGCCAGGCCCAGTAGCCGCTGCCCGCGCCCACCTCCAGCAGACCCCGGCCGTCCAGGCAGGTCGTGATCCAGTCCAGGGCGGTGCGGGAGGCCAGGGCCCAGCTGTAGACCCGGGAGAGCTCCTGCCGCCGGGGCAGCGCGGGGCCCGTCCCGGCGGGCAGGTGGTCGAACACCTCGACGACCGGTCGCGCCCGGCTGCCGTGGCGGAGTGCCGGGTACCACAGCAGCGGCACCATCTGCGGGTTGTGCGCCGCGAACTCGACGTCCCGCTCGGGCAGCAGGTCGCCGAGTTGCCGGAACGGCCGGCCCCACCCGGGGTGGTGCAGTTCGTCGCGGTCGGCCCAGAGGCGGATCAGCCGCTCGGCCGTCCCGGCGACCATCAGGGCGGTGGGGTCGCCGGCGACGGTGCCCGCCCCGGGGTGCCCGGGTGCGGCCGTCGGCTCGGTCATGGGTGGAGTCCGGTGCGCGGTCAGAGTGCCATGTGGTCCTGGACCGCGAGCCCGTCGGAGCCGTCGACGGGCTGCCCGGACAGGGCTATGTGCGCCTCGACGACGATGCCGGGAGCGGTGCGCGGCTCCTGGACCGCGCTGACGCCGCTCACCACGGCGGCGGCCGCGAGCGCCGCCGTGGCGGCACTGATGAGGGCGGTGTGACGGCTGTTCGGTTCCATGGCGCACGCTCCGGTCTCGGCGGTCGATCGCATGCAGCTTAAGCAGGCGCCTTCCGCTCGATCAATCGAATTTCTGACGCCTCCTCAGTCCCGTTCCGGACCGGTTCGTCCCCGACGGCGCCGATCCGGCGGCGGGGCACCGGGACCAGGAGCAGCGCGAGTTGGACCAGGGCACCGATCGTCGTACCGGCCCAGAGGCCGCTGATCCCGAACGGGCCCGAAAGGGCGGCACCGGAAGCGAGCTGCGCGGCGAGGCCGACCAGCACCGCGACCACCGGCCGCCGTCCGTCGCCGGCCGCCTGGCGCACTCCGCCGAGGGCGACCACCAGCGCGTAGGGCAGCAGGTAGCAGCCGGCCGCCCGCAGGAAGCCGACGGCCTCGCCGGTCACGGCCGGGTCGTCCGTGAACAGCGCGGTCACCGGTCGCGCGGCCGCCACGCAGAGCAGGGCCGCGCCCGCGCCGAGGGCCCCGGCCAGCACGGCGGTGTCGCGGGCGAGGGAGCGCACGGCGGCGGCGGGGTCGACCCCGGCCTGCCGCGCCGCGCCGGTCAGCCGGGCGGCCTCGATGGCGGCGGCCTGCCGGACGGCGTAGAAGGCCATGGTGACGATCAGCAGGACGCGGTAGCCCACCCCGTACCCGGCCACGGCCGACACGCCGAAGGCCGCGACCAGGCCGAGCTGGACGGCCCCGACGCCCATCCGGGCGGTGAAGTCCAGGCCGAACGGCGCGCCGGTCGCGGTGATCGCACGCCCCTCCGCGCGCAGCCCGCCCGCCGGGGCCGGCAGTCGGTGACGGCGGCGGAGCAGGGCGGCGACGGCGAGCGCGACGGCCCGGGAGGCGGTCAGCGCCAGCGCCGCGCCGGTGACGCCGAGCGCCGGGAACGGGCCGGGCCCGAGGATCAGCACCGGGTCCAGGGCGAGCAGCAGGGCATTGCCGAGCAGGGCCGTCCGCAGCGGCGTCCGGGTGTCGCCGACGCCCTTGAACAGCTCGTCGGCGATCCGCTGGGCGAAGAACAGGGCGAAGGCCGGGAAGGACACGGTGAACCAGTCGGCGGCGAGCGCGGCGGCCTCGCCGTCCAGGAAGGCGCCGGCGATCCGGTGCCGGGCCAGGAAGCCGGGGACGGCGATCAGGAGGCTGCCGAGCGCGCAGAGCCGCCACGCGGCCCGGGCGACGCGCCCGGCCCCGGCCGGGTCGCCGGCGCCGTGGGCGTGCGCGAGCCGCACGGTGGTGCCGGAGGCGACCACCAGGACCAGGCCGAGCAGCAGGTTCTCCACCGTGCCGGCCAGGGTGACGGCCGCCACCGCCGGCGCGCCCAGTCCGGCCACCCAGTAGGCGCCGACGACGGAGGCGACCACCCCCGAGAGCAGTTCCCCGTAGACCGGTCCCGCCAGCGCCACGAGCCGTGGCAGATGCCCCCGCATGCTTCCTCCGCTGTCCCCGTCGGCCTTCGGCGTCGATGACCTCGAATAGAGATACATCGAATCGAGGCACATCGGCAAGAGGTATCCTGGCGCCGTCACGGAGCGCGCGGCCACGAGCTGCGGACCGCCGGTCCGGACGGGAACGCCGACGCCGGCGGAACGCCACGGAGGCGAGCCACTCGCGAAGGCGAACCACCTGCGAAGGCGAACCACCCACGGAGGCGAGCCGCCGCACCCGTGACCGACCGCCGCGACCACCGCGACGGCGACGCGCCACGCCGCCGGAACATCACGACGATGGAGGACCCCCGACCGTGCTGACGCTCGCGATCCTCGGTTTCCTGCACGACGAGCCGCTGCACGGCTACCAGCTGAAAGCCCTGATCACCGGCCTGACCGGCCATGTCCGGCCGGTCAGCGACGGCGCGCTCTACCCCGCGATCACGCGACTGGAGAAGGCCGGACTGCTGCTGCGGCGCACCGAGCCGGGCACCGGAGCCGCCCCCCGGCAGGTCCTCGAGCTGACCGCCGAGGGGCGCGCCGAGCTGCAACGGCGACTCGCCGAGCCGACCGAGGTCGAGATCTCCGACCAGATCCGCTTCTTCACCGTCGCCACCTTCCTGGACCGGCTGGCCGACCCGGCCCGACAGGCCGCCGTCCTCGGGCGACGGCTCGCCTTCCTGGAGGCGCCGAGCAGTTTCTTCTACGACGCCGACGGACTCCCGGTCACCGCCGAACGGGAACCCAACCCGTTCCGGCGCGGCATCCTGCTGGTCGCCCGGGCCTCCGGGGCGGCGGAGCGGGCCTGGCTGACCGAGACGATCGCCGAACTGGAACACAGCCTTCCGAATACCTGAGCGGACTCCCGGACACGATGCTCCCGGGGGGCTCCCGTCGGCCCCGCGGGTGGCTATGATGACCGCCACCCCCGCGGCCGGACCCGTCCGGCACCCCGGCGCCGGCCGCGAGTGGCCAGGTCACGGGCCGGTACCCGACCCGCGCCGTCCGCACCCGAGGGAGACCGCCGTGCCCAGTGCCGACATCGCCGACGCCGCGGACACCACGCCCAGCGCCGGCGCCACCCGGTCCGCGACCGGCGGCGGACCGGGCGCTGCCCGGGGCGTCGCGCGCCGGGAGGACATCCCGGGCTGGTTCTTCCGGCTGGACCAGGAGGCCTTCGGGCACCTCCTCACTGCCCAGAGCACGGCCGGCACCACCGGCGACATCCTCGAACTCGGCAGCTATCTGGGGCGCAGCGCCGTCCTGCTCGGCGACCACCTGCGGCCGGGCGAGCGCCTGACGGTCTGCGACCTGTTCGACTCGGACGCGGGCGACGCCGACAACGCCGCCGAGATGACGATGTCCTACCGGACCACGCTGACCAGGAGCGGCTTCGAGGCGAACTACCTCGCGTTCCATCCGGAGCTGCCGACCATCGTGCAGGCGCCGACCTCGGTACTGGCCGACGGCCGGGTCCCGGAGGGCAGCTGCCGTTTCGTCCACATCGACGCCTCCCACCTCTACGAACACGTGGCGGGGGACATCGCGGTGGCGCGGCGGGCACTGTCCGGGACCGGCCTGGTGGTGCTGGACGACTACCGCTCGGAGCACACGCCCGGCGTGTCGGCGGCGGTCTGGCAGGCGGTGTTCACCGGCGGGCTGCGGCCCGTGCTGCTGACGCCGATGAAGTTCTACGGGACCTGGGGCGACCCGGAGCCGGTCCGGCGGGCGCTGCTCGCGCGCGACTGGCGGGCGGAGGGGTTCACGGTGGACGAGGACACCATCGCCGGCGCGTCGGTGCTGCGCCTCAACAACGCGGTCCGTCCGGCGGTGCGGCGCTCGGGTGCGCGCCGGCTGCTGCTCGACCTGCTGCCGCCGGTCGCCACCCGGTCGGTCCGGCGGGTACTGGGCACGTTGCGCGGGCGGCGGGGGCCAGGAGCGTAGCGGACGCGGCGGGGCCGGGGCACCGCGGACGCGCCGTGGAGCGGCCGGGCCGCCGATAGGGTCGGCCGGTCGGGCCCGCCGACCGGGCGGGCCGGACGCCACACCCGTGGAGGGCTCCGAAGTGCCGTCGAGAACGCCCGATCTGCCGCACCCGCCGCACGTCCCCGAGTCCGCCGGGCCCGCTCGGCCCGCCCGACCTCCGCAGCTCCCGCAGCTCCCGCACCTCCCCCGGCTCCCGTCGGACGAGGACCTGGTCGACGCACTGCTGGCGCTCGCGGTGCCGTTCGAGGAGGTGAACGGCCTGCTGGCGGCCCGCACCCGGCTGCACCGCGACCGGGGACTGCGGACGTTCTTCGAGGAGATGCTGCGCACGCAGGCCGCAGCTGTGGGAACGCTCGGGCAACCGGCCGGGCTGGAGCGCGACTGGGCCGCCGGAACGGCCGGCGGCGAGGGTCTCGCCGCGCTGCTGTTCGTGGCACTGGCCCCGCTCGCCCGCGCGCACCACCGGGCGCTCGGCATCCCGGCGGAGGTGACCGCGTCGACGCTGGCCGACCTCGGCCGGCAGCTCGCGGTCAGCCGGTGGCGCGGCCGTGCCGGACTGGGCAACGCGCGCTGGCTGACGCTGCACTTCCGGGGCGAGCTGTTCCAACTCGGCCGCCTCCAGTTCCAGCGCACCCGCCTCAGGGGCGGGGACTCCCCGGCGGCCCGGACCCCGGACGCCTCGGCGGTGCTGGCAGCGGACGCCGAGGCCGCCCGGGCCGCGGGCGTCGAGGGGTGGAGCCTGCAGCTGCACATCCCCGACCACTGCGGGCCGCTCTCCCCCGCGGCCTGCGACCGCGCACTGGAGCGGGCGCGGGCGTTCTTCCCCCGGCACTTCCCCGGGGAGCCGTACCGAGGTTGCCACATCTTCTCCTGGCTGCTCGATCCACAGCTCGCGGACCATCTGCCGGCCGAATCGAACATCATCCGGTTCCAGCGGCGGTTCTCCCCGCTGGAACGGCCGGACCGGCCGCCGGTGCCCGAGGACACCAATCCGCTGAAGTTCGTCTTCGGCGACATCGACCGGCCGCTGGACTCCCTCCCCCGCGACACCGTCGTCCAGCGCGTCCTGGTCGACCATCTGCGGGCGGGCGGCCACTGGTACGTGCGGGGCGGCCGGCTGCCGCTCGGGACCGCCGCCCCTGGTGTGCCTCTGGCCGCGCCCTCAGCCGCACCCCCGGCCGTGCCCCCGGCGGTCGAGCCGGCAGCGGATCGCTGAATACAGATCAGACGACATTATCTTTCAGATAAATCTGACCGGCTTCACCCCAATGAGGGAACATCCATTAAAGATTTGCCCACGGAACATTAAAGGGCGCATAGTGATGATGCCTCAGTTGGACATAGGAATGGCCAAGCTTCGGCAAAGTCCCGTGCGTGTCGCGCATGGATCCCCGGCAGAAGAGGAGATGGCGTTGCGTCACGAGAACCTTCACGGCAGCTACGGGCAGCGGCTGCGCGAGCAGATCGCCGCCCCGGGGACGACCCCGCTCATCGGGGTGTACGACATGTACTCCGCCTCCATCGCGGCCGAGCACTACGACGGCATGTTCGTCTCCGGCTTCGGCTTCGCGGCCTCCTACTACGGACTGCCCGACATCGGCTTCATCGCCTGGCCGGACATGGTCGCCTTCGTCGAGCGGCTGCGCGGCGCCTTCCCCCGGCACCACCTGCTGGTCGACATCGACGACGGCTACGTCGACCCGGAGGTGGCTTGCCACGTGGTACGGCGGCTGGAGCGGATCGGCGCCTCGGGCGTCATCCTGGAGGACCAGAAGCGGCCGCGCCGCTGCGGCCACGCCGACGGCAAGCAGGTCCTCCCCCTCGAGGAGTACCTGGAGAAGCTCGACCAGGTGCTCGCGGCCCGCACCGATCTCCTCGTGGTCGCCCGCACGGACGCCACCGAGGAGACCGACATCCTGCGCCGGGCCGAGGCCCTCGCCGCCACCGGTGCGGACGTGGTGCTGGTCGACGGCGTGCGCAGCGAGGAGTGGATCCGGAGGATCCGCCGGGTGGTGGGTGACAAGCCGCTGCTGTTCAACCAGATCGCCGGCGGCAAGTCGCCCCGGCTGTCGCTCTCCGAGCTGGGCGCGCTCGGGGTGGACGTGGCCATCTACAGCACGCCGTGCCTGTTCGCCGCCCACCGCGCGATGGACGAGGCACTCGCCGGCCTCAAGGTCGCGGACGGCCGACTGCCGGCCGAGGCCGGGGGGCGGGAGCCGATCGGCGTCCGCGAATCCACCGAGCTGCTGGAGCGGAACATCGCCCGTGTCCCGACGCGCGAGGAGGTGGGCGTGTGACGCTCCGGCGGCCAGGGCCGGCCGTGCCGATCCTGGCCGAGGCGCCCTCGCGCCGGGGCCGCCACCGGGTGCTGGCCGTGGGGCTGGCGCTGGCGGCCTGGGCCCTGCTCGGCTGCGCCGTCCCGGGCGCGGCCGTCGGGGCGGGCAGTCTCCTCACCGTGATCGACAACTCCGGGGCGGACTCGATCGTCGAGATCGACCGGACGGCCGATCTCCTGTTCGGTCACGGCTCCGCCGGCAGCGATCACGACGGCCCGACCTCGGTGGTGCCCGGCCTGCTGGGCCTCACCGGAGGCACTGCGGCGTCCCCAGCAGCGGAGGAGGACGAGGAGTGACCACGGTCGGTCAGCACCGCTCGCCGCCGCCGGCGGAGGCACCGAGCCCTCCAGTGGGCAGCGGCGAACGACGACGGCCGTGGTGGCGACTGCTCGACCCCTATGTAGCCGCGCTGGCCGGGGCGGTGGCACTGGCCGCGCTGTTTCCGGCCTCCGGACGGGCGGCGCACTGGGCCGAGCTGGCCTGCGAGTTCGCGGTGGGGCTGCTCTTCTTCCTCTACGGGGCACGGCTGTCCACCCGGGAGACCGTCGCCGGGTTGCGGCACCTGCGGCTGCACGGCCTCGTCCTGTCCTGCACCTTCGTCCTGTTCCCCCTGCTCGGCCTCGCCGTGACGGCGCCGGCCCCCGACGCCGGGCCGCTGCGGACCGGCGTGCTGTTCCTCTGCCTGGTGCCGTCCACCGTCCAGTCCTCGGTGGCGCTGACGGCCGTCGCCCGGGGGAACGTCCCGGCCGCGATCTGCGCGGGCACCTACTCCAGCCTGGCGGGCCTGCTGCTGACGCCGCTCCTCGCGGCCTGGCTGCTGGGAGCGGACGCGGCCCTCTCGGCCGACGGACTCCTGCGGATCTGCGGCCAGTTGCTCGCGCCCTTCGTGGCGGGGCAACTGCTGCGCCCCTGGATCGGCGCATTCCTGGGCCGCCACCGCCGGGCGCTCGCCCCGGTCGACCGGGGATCGATCCTGCTGGTCGTGTACACCGCGTTCAGCGGCGCGGTCGAGCAGGGCGTGTGGGCCACCGTCACGCCGGTCGCACTGCTCGGACTGCTGGCGGTCCTGCTGTTCCTGCTGGCAGCCGCGCTCGCCTCCGCCCGGCTCGGCGCACGACTGCTCGGCCTGGACCGCGCCTCCGGTATCGCGGCGGTGCTCTGCGGCTCGCAGAAGAGCCTGGCTGCCGGGCTGCCGATGGCCGCCGTCCTCTTCGGCCCCCAGGCGGGTCTGCTGGTGCTGCCGTTGATGATGTACCACCAGTTGCAGCTCGTGGCCGGCGCATTCCTGGCCGCACGCTGGTCCCGCACGGCGTACCGCACGCCCGCCGGGGTGACGGACGGAGCGGTGAGCACCTCCGGGCCCCCGTCGGACGGACGGGAGCCCGGGGGCGATGACGCAGGGTCAGCAGGCGCTCGGGCAGAGCGTCACGTACCAGGCGGGGTTGAAGTCGAACGGGTCCTCCTTGCTCACGGCGAAGCTGCTGCGGATGGTGTGGCCGCTCCCGTCGGTGATCTTCATGAAGGCACCGCCGGTCTGGTTGTTGAACCAGGATCCGGACCCGTTCCAGTTCGCCAGGCTGTAGGTCTGGTAGTAGAAGAGGTCGAAGCGGGTGCCCTGCCAGCCGACCCGGGTGTAGAGGCAGACGTTGCCGGAGGCGCAGTCCCAGTTGACCGGGTCCGCGGGGTGTCCCTGGACGCCGCCGACGGTGGCGCTGTCGTTGTTCCCGGTCGTGGTCGCGCCGGCCGTGCTCGGAGTGAGGGCGAGGGTCGCGGCGCCGGCGAGGGCGACGACGGCGGTAACGGCGCGCTTGAGGGTGCGCTTGGTCGAACTCACGATGTGCCTCCAGATTCATGATCCCCGATGGAGCGCCGATGCGGGAGCGTCCGGGTGGGGCCGGACAAGCGCGGCCCCGGTGAGCCGGGAGCCGGCCGACCTCCCGATCGGCGCCGGTTTCGAGAGTCGCCTCGTCGCCGGAGCCGCGTCCAGGCAGACGCCGTTGCCCGTACCGACAGGAAACGGGAAACGGTCCGGGAAACCTCGCCGACCTGTGCGGGTGGTCGGCGACAGAGAACTGATGCATCGTCAATAAGGAGATGAACAAGGGACGGAGAAGATTTACGCTTCCCGGCACTCGCGGGCCGCACTGCGGCAAGGATGAGGCGAGGATGAGGCGAGCGCGTCAACCTGAAGGGGGGCAGGATGAGGCAGGAGGCCGACGAAGCGCCGCAGGCTCCACCCGGTTTCGGGGCGGAGTTGCGACGACTGCGACACGAAAGGGGGCTGTCGCTCACGGCGTTGTCCCGGCTGGTCCACTACAGCAAGGGGTATCTGAGCAAGATAGAGAACGGCGGCAAGCCCGCCACCCTGGACCTCGCCCAACGGTGCGACGACGTACTCAGGGCCGATGGCGCACTGGTGCGGCTGCTCGAACCGGTCCGCGACCGCGCTGCGGTGGGGCGGGACGCGGAGACACCGGCGGAGGCAGCGGCAGACTCCGAGAGGGAGGTCGCGTCGGCGTCGCCTGTCGCGGACGACGGTCCGTGTCCCTACCCCGGGCTGGCGGCGTTCGGCCCGGACCAGGCCCGCTGGTTCGCCGGGCGTACCGACACCATCGCCGCCCTGCTCCGTCGACTCGCCGAGCGGGCCGGGCAGGGACCGTTGGCGGTCGTCGGGCCCTCGGGGGCGGGAAAGTCCTCGCTGCTGATGGCCGGCCTCGTGCCCGCGTTGCGCACGGGTGCACTGCGCGGCGAGGACGGGACAGAGCGGCGGGTGGTGACCTGCACGCCGACCGCGCACCCGATGACGGCCCTGGGCACCGCGCTGCGCCACGCCGACCAGGAACCCCCGATCGGGGCGGGCAGCGGACTGGCCCTGGTCGTGGACCAGTTCGAGGAGACCTTCACCCTCTGCACCGACGAGCAGGAGCGCCGGACCTTCGTCCGCTCGCTCTGCGCACTCGCCACGGCGCGGCCGGCCACGCTCGTGGTGCTCGGGGTGCGGGCGGACTTCTGCGGACGTTGCCTCGAGCACCCGGAACTCGTCCCGGTGATCGACCAGGGGCTGTTCGCGCTCGGCCCGATGACCACCGCCGAGCTGCGCGAGTCGATCACCTTCCCGGCGGCCGAGGCCGGGCTGCGGCTGGAGCCGGGACTGGTCGAGGTACTGCTGCGCGACCTCGGCACGCACGCCACCGGCAGCCCCGACCTCGGCAGCCCCGTTGTCAGCGGTCCCATTGTCAGCAGTCCCGATGTCAGCAGTCCCGATGTCGACAGCCACAACACCGGCGGCCACGGCGCCGGCAGTACCGACACCGGACCGCGCGGCGTCGGCGCGCAGCACAGCGGCGGTCCGGACGGTGCGTCGGGCCCCCGGCCGGGCTCCGCCGTCGCCCCCGCCGTCGCCCCCACTCCCACCGTGGCCCCCGGCGTTCTCCCGCTGCTCTCGCACGCGCTCCTGGCCACCTGGCAGCAGCGGACGGCCGACACCCTCACCGTGGACGGCTACCTGCGCACCGGCGGCATCCACGGCGCGGTGGCGGAGAGCGCCGAGCGGGTCTTCACCCGGTTCGGCCCGGCGGACCGGGAGCTCGCCCGCCAACTGCTGCTCCGACTGGTGCAGGTCGGACCGGAGGGCGAGGAATTCAGGCGCCCCGTGCCCAAGGCGGAGCTGCTGGCGCCGCTGCCGGGTCCGCCCGGGGGCCCCGACCGCCCCGTCCCACCCGGGAGCGGCCGGAACGAGGCCGCCCCGGTGCTGGACGCCTTCGTCCGGGCCCGCCTGCTGACCGTGGACCGCGACACCGTCGCCATCACCCATGAGGCACTGCTGCGCGCGTGGCCGAGGCTGCGCCACTGGGTGCACACCGACCGGGCCGGACTGCTGGTCCGCCGCCAGCTCGCCGAGGCCGCCGCCGACTGGGAGCGCGAACGGCGGGACCCGGCCGCCCTCTACCGGGGCACCAGGCTCGCCGCCGCCCGCCAGTGGGCCCGGGACCCGGTCCACCGGGCCGGGATGACCGGTTCGCAGGGCGCCTTTCTGCGGGCGAGCGACGAGCAGGAGGAGCAGCGCCGTGACAGCGCCCGGCGGCAGGCCCGTCGGGAGCGCCAACTCCTGGTCACCCTGGCCGGACTGCTCGTCGTGGCGCTCGCCGCCGGGGTGTTCGCCCAGCAGCAGCGCACCGCCGCGCTCGACCGGGGCCGGACCGCGACCTCGCTGGCGCTGGCCGCCGAGTCCGCCCGGCTCGCCGCCGGCCGCCCGGAGGCCTCGATGCTCCTCGCCGAGCGGGCGTTCCGCGTCGCACCGACGCCCGAGGCCCGGGGCGCCCTGCTCAGCACCCAGGCCCAGCCGTTCGCGGGTCGGCTCCTGGGGCACACGGGGCCGGTGAACAGTTGCTCGATCAGTCCCGACGGCCGGCTGCTGGCCACCGCCAGCAGCGACGAGACAGTACGGCTGTGGAGCCTGCCGGACCGTCGGCCGGCCGCGACCCTGACCGGGCACAACAGCGCCGTCCGGGCAGTCACCTTCAGTCCGGACGGGCGTCTGCTGGCTTCGGCCGGGTCCGACGGCACCGTCCGGCTCTGGGACGTCGAGCAGCGCCGGCCGCCGGTCGTCCTGCGCGGTCACGTCGGGCCGGTCCGCTCGGTCGCCTTCGCCCCGGACGGCCGGACGGTCGTCTCCGGCGGGGCCGACCGGACCGTCCGGGTCTGGTCCACCGTCGGCTGGGACACGCCCGCCCCCGACCGCCCCGCCACCCCCGGACCCACGATCACCGCACCGGCCACGACCTCCGGACCCACGATCACGGCACCGGCCACCACCGGACCGGCCACCGCCGCGCCCGCCACGACCGCCACACCCACCGCCACGCCCACCGCCGCACCCACCGCCGCCTGGGAGGAGCCGCCGCCCGACGCCCGTCTCCTCCTGACCATGACCGGCCACGACGGTGAGGTCCTGACCGTGGTCACCGGACCGGACGGCCGCACCGTCGCCTCGGCCGGCGCGGACCAGTCGGTGCGGCTGTGGGACACCGCCACCGGCACCACCACCGCGGTCCTGGGCGGCCACCGCGGCCAGGTCCTCGGCCTCGCTCTCACCCCGGACGGCCGCACCCTCGCCTCGGCGAGCGCCGACCGCACGGTGCGACTGTGGGACACCGCCACCGGCACCACCACCGCGACCCTCACCGGCCACAACGACGACGTCAACGCGGTGACCTTCGCGGACAACGGCGCCACCCTGGTGAGTGCCAGCGGCGACGGCGCGGTCCGGCTCTGGGACGTCGCCGGGCGCCGGGTCACGGCCACGCTCGGCGGGCACACCGACTACGTCCAGGGTGTCGCCGCCAGCCCGGACAGCAGCCTGCTGGTGACCGCCGGCTTCGACCAGTCAGCGGTGCTGTGGGACCTGGGAGCGGCGGCGCTCGCCCCGCACCCCTTCGCGGAGATCTCGCGCGCGGTGTTCAGCCCCGACGGGCGCACCGTCGCCACCGCCGGGGCCGACCGCTCGGTCCGACTCTGGGAGGTCGCGACCCGACGCGAACGGGCCGTGCTGGCCGGGCACGAGAGCCAGGTCCTCGGGGTCGCCTTCAGCCCGGACGGCCGACTGCTCGCCTCGGCGGGGTCGGACGGCACCGTCCGGCTCTGGGACCTCGCCACGCTGCGCGAACGGGCGCGGTTCACCGGCCACCAGGGCTCGGTGTTCGCGGTGGCGTTCAGCCCCGACGGCCGGCTGCTCGCCTCGGCCGGCGAGGACCGCACCGCCAGACTGTGGAGCGTCGAGGGGAACGCCGAGTGGGTGCTGCTCGGGCACGAGGACTTCGTCAACACCGTGGCCTTCGCCCCGGACGGCCGCACCCTCGCCACCGGCAGCGACGATCTGACGGTGCGCCTGTGGGACATCGCCGAGCGGCGGCCGACCGCCACCCTGACCGGTCACACGGGCGCGGTGCGGACGGTGGCCTTCTCCCCCGACGGCCGCACCCTCGCCAGCGGCGGCAACGACAGCGCCGTCCGCACCTGGGACCCGGCCGCCCACGGCCCGCGCATCACCTTCACAGGTCACACGGGCGCGGTGCGGGCGGTCGCCTTCTCCCCCGACGGCCGCACCCTCGCCAGCGGCGGCAACGACGGCACCGTCCGCACCTGGGAGGCTCCGACCGGCGCGCCCAGGGCGACGCTGACCGGTCTCGGCAGCGCCGTCTGGTCGGTCGACTTCAGCCCGGACGGGCGGTCGGTGGCGAGTGGCGGCAGTGACGGCACGGTCCGGCTGTGGCGACAGGACACCGGGGAGCGGGCGGCAGCCATCTGCGGGCTGCTCGGCCCGGTCGACCCGGAGCGCTGGTCGCGGCTGCTCCCGGGGCAGCCCTACCGCAGGGGATGCGACGGCGGGACGGGCTGACAGGGCACGGTCCCGGCAGCTCAACGGCGGTTTCCCGACGGCGTTTCCCGTTTCCCGCCGCGATGGGCGACGGTGGCCCGCTGGACGCCGTCCTGGCCGGCTTGCCAGGCTCGGACCACCCTCACGGCGCGCGCTGTCCGCCGCGCGCCCCGGCATCTGTCCGCGCGGCCGGAACCGAGCTGGAACGCCCTTGAACGCCATTGGCGACCAGCAGGCGCCCGGCCGGCACACAGCAGGACGAGAGGAGGCATCCGTGCGCTCGAAACACCCCACCACCAACCTGGCCGGCGTAGTACTCGCCCTGCTGGCCGGTCTCCTGACCACGACGGTCCTGGTGTCCCCCGCCTCGGCCTCCCCCGCGCCTCCGTCGGCGCCCACGGTCCCGTCGGCACCGGGCACAGCGGCAACACCGGGACCACCAACACCGACAGCACCGGCAACACCGGCAACACCGGCAACAGCCACGGCACCGGGCCCGACAGCCGCCGCCGACTGCGCGGCGCAGGGCGCCCCGAGCTCCGAGACCGCCGGCCGGGCCATCACCGCGGCCTGCACCCAGGTCGCCGCCGGCACCTGGTACACCTGGGGCGGCGGGCACGGCCCGACCCCCGGAGCGACCTACGGCTCGGTCGACCCGAGCGACCCCGAGCGCTCCCGCAACGACCCGTACCGGATCGGCTTCGACTGCTCAGGACTCGTCCGCTGGGCCTGGTCGCAGGCCGTCGGCCAGGACGTCGTCGGTCAGAAGGACGCGGCCGAGATCTTCGGCCTGCCCGGTCAGCGGCTCGGCACCGACACCGCCGCGCTGCTCCCCGGCGACCTCGTCTTCTGGGGCCGCTCCTGGGTGCACCACGTGGCGATCTACCTCGGCGCCGGCAGGATCGTCGAGGCCCGGGAGTCGGACACCCACCTCATGGTGTCCGACCTCACCAGCCACACCATGTCCGACTACGCGGGCGCGGTGCGCTTCGCACCGGGTGACCAGGGGGCACCGCCCGGCGGCACCACGACGCAGCGGACCTGGAGTTCGGGGGTGAACGTCCGGCCGGCGCCCTCCACCGCCGGCACCCCGGTGGCCGTCCTGCCCGGGCCGACCACGGTACGGGTCTCCTGCCAGGTGCACGGCCAGTCGGTCACCGCCGAGGGCTACACCAATGACGCCTGGTCCTATCTGCCGGACTACCGGGGCTGGATCAGCAACATCTACCTCCAGGGGCCGGCCTGGCTCACCGACGTCCCGGAGTGCAAGCCCCAGCCGGCCCTGCGCTCCTGACCCGACCGGGCCCCTCCCGGGACCGCCCCCGCCGTCCGGCCGGGGCGGTCCTCGGCGTCGTCCGGCCGGGTTGCTGCCGTCGTCCTGCCGCAGCCCCGCCGCGGTCGGGGGTCAGGGGATGTAGTAGGGACGGTGGTGGGCGGCCACCGGTGCGGACTGGTAGGTCCAGGCCCCGGCCGCGGGCGCGTCGCCGACCAGGCGGGCGAGATCGGCGACGGCCTCCCGCGCGTACCCACCGGAACCGGGCGCACCCCCCGAAGCGACTGCACCACCCGGACCAGGCGCACCACCCGGACCGGGCACACCGGTCGAACCGGTCCCGCCCGGGCCGCGCTCGCCGAGGGTGAGGCGTACCCGGTCGGCGGTGCGGGCGTCCAACGGGTGGAAGCGGTAGGGCTGGTGGACGGTGAGCGGGCCGGCCAGCAGTCGGCCCTCCTCGTCGGTGCCGTACCCGGTGACGGGGGTGTTGACGACCGGTTCGCTGTCGAGGCCGGCCAGGTCCGCCTCGACCGCGAACAGTTCCTCCTCGTGCCGGCGCAGCCCGTCCGGGCCGAGCGTGGCCCGGTGGCAGGCGACGGACCAGCGGTCGTGCACGGCGGCCGCGTTCAGCGAGGGCAGAACGGCGGTGAACCAGCCGGGGTGCTTGGGCTCGGCGTAGAGCCGGGTGCCGGCGTCGATGGCGAGCGGGTTGTCGCAGAGCACGTGGAGGCGGGCGATGCCGAGCAGCCTGGTCTGGTCGTGGCCCCGGGCGTACTGGCCGTAGTCGACGGCCGGCAGCCGGTCGGCGGCGGACCGGGGGTGGGCGATCACGTTGATCTCCACCTCCTCGGTGATCCCGCCGCCGGTCGGGTACTGGGCGAAGTACAGCTGGTAGTTGAGCGAGACGCAGGCGCGGCCGCCGAAGTCGGCCGCCGCCAGCGCGGGGTGACGTTCGGCGAGCAGTTCCTGGACGGGGCCGGGGTCGACCAGGTAGTCCACACCGATGTTGTGCAGGGCTCCGTAGTGGAAGGGGAGGTAGTACGGCTCCGGCACGGGTGGCAGTGGCAGGCCGGTCATGAGGGCTCCCTGGGCGAGGTCGGTGAGGGCGCGGGCACGGCGGAGGGGCCGGCGGAGAGGACAGCAGGGGAAACGGCGGACGGAACAGCCGGAGGAGGCACGGACGGACGCGGCGCGGTGAGCACCGCCGGGCCGTGCAGCACCGCCGGACCGCGGAGAACCGTCAGATCGTGGTGGGCCCGGTCGGCGCTGCGCAGGGCGAGGGCGGCCATGGTCAGCGAGGGATTGGAGGTGCCGAGCGAGGGCATCGAGCCGCAGCCGACGGCGTAGAGGTTGGGGTGGTCCCAGCAGCGCTGCCACTGGTCGACCACCGAGGTGGCCGGCGAGTCGCCCATGATGTGGGTGCCGCCTCCGTGGCCGGCGCCCCGGTAGCCGTAGGGCCGGCCGTCGTGCTCGAGCCGCCCGGGCCAGCCGGGGCCGGCCTCGTAGTGGGTGTGGTCCTCGGCGCCGAGCAGGGCGAACAGTTGGTCGGAGACGGCCCGGGCGGAGGCCATGCCCTGCCGGACGTACTCGGAGAGGTCGTAGTGGAGGGCCGGTCGCGGCAGGCCGAGCCGGTCCGGCCGGCTGTGGTCGAGGGTGACCCGGTTGGCCGGGTCGGCCGGCTGTTCCAGTTCGAACTGGAGCGAGAACTGACGGCCGAGCCGGTCGCCGAGGCGGTCGCGCAGGTCCTTGCCGCGGACCCCGGTGCGGAGCAGGGCCGCGGTCTCGACCTGGGGCGGCCGACCGGCCCAGGACCAGCCCCAGTTGCCGATCTCGATCCGGAACGGCGCGCGCCGGGCCCGGGCCCGGCCGAAGCGGAAGGCTTCCAGTCCGCTGGTGGAACCCGGCCCCCGGTAGGGCCCCGTCGGCCCCGGCAGCAGGCCCCAGGTGAGCAGGGCCGGATGGTCCATCAGATTGCGGCCGACCTGGTCGCTGCGGTTGGCGAGGCCGGAGAGGAGCAGCAGCCGGGCGTTCTCGATCGCGTGGGCGGCGAGGACGACCAGGTCGGCGTGGGCGCGGTGGGTGTCGCCGTCCGCGTGGTACTCGACGCCGGTGGCACGGCCGGTGCCGTCGACCAGGACCCGGCTCGCCACGGCGTCGGTGCGCAGCCGGACGCCGGGCGCCCAGCGGGCCTGGGTGCGCAGCGGGGTGTACTTGGCGCCGCTGGGGCAGGCCGGCACGCAGGAGGCGGCGCCCCGGCAGAGCGGTCCGGCCGGGTGCTCCGGTCGGGTGGGCCGGCCGTTGCGGGCGTGCGGGGTGGTGCTGACCTCGAGTCGGGCGTCCTCGTCGGCGGCCGGGTCGCGGACGGTCCGGCCGTCCAGGGCGCGGCCGAGGGTCCGGTCCAGGTGGGTGGCGGGGATCGCGCGCATCGGGAAGGCGTAGTCGGCGGGGATGGGCAGTCCGACGGCGGTGCGCTGCTGGTCGGCGTCGGCGGCGACGCCGAGCTCGTGTTCGGCCTGCCGGTAGTACGGTTCGAGGTCCTGGTAGCCGATGGGCCAGTTGCGGCCGTGGCCGAGGTCGGCGGTGCGGAAGTCCTCGGGGTGCATGCGCGGGGTGAGGCCGGTCCAGAGCAGGCCGGTGCCGCCGTTGGCCCGCAGGTAGCCGCTCGCGTAGGGCAGCGGGCCGTGCTGGCGGAGGTGTCCGGCGGCGGTGGACCCGCCGTCGGGCCGGCCGGTCAGGTCGTCGACGTCCGGGGACGGGGCGTCGGCGCTGCGGGGGTAGGGCGAGGTGGGGGTGCCGCCGCCGGCCGCCAGGTACGCGGCGGCGGTGGTCGCGGCGTCCGGGACGTCGTGGCCCGCTTCGAGGACGAGGACGCGGTGGCCGTGCCCGCCCAGGCGGTGGGCCACCAGCGAACCGGCGAAGCCCGCGCCGACCACGATCACGTCCCAGTGCCGCCGGGTGTCCCGGGTCATCGGCCGGCCCCGCCGTCCCGCGGAGGCTCGGCCCAGCTGCCGTGGCCCGGGGCGGTGCTGCCGGGGGCGGCGCCGTGGAACGTGCGCCACATCAGGCCCCGCTCGTGGGCCCGGGGCGAGGCGGGCGGCTCGTCCGGCCAGGCACCGACGTACCAGAGGTGGACCAGGGCGTGCTCGTCGCGGACCCGGTGGGCGAGCAGGGTGCGGTGGTGTTCGTGGGCCATGCCGGTGTCGCGCAGTTCGCTCTCGTCGAAGCCGGTGAGTTCGGCGGAAAAGCGGAGGAAGTCGGCGAAGTCGGTCAGCTCCAGGAGGTCGCCCGACGCGGGGAAGCCGTAGGCCGCGCGGTCCGGCTCGTCGGTCCCGGCTCCGGGATCGGGACCCTCGGCGACCGGTCCCGAGAGGCGGTGGTGGTAGTCGTCGAACCCTGGCAAGCCGGCACCCCCATGGTGAGCAGGTCGCATCGCGTCGCGTCGCATCACGTCGCATCACGTCCCGGACATGACAGCCGGGTGGGCGCTCCGCGTCCGACGGCCGATCGGGCGCACTCCCGATCGTCCCGGAACCGATGCTGCCCCGTTGCCGGCGCCCGGAGAACCTTCGACCACAATCGATCGATCACGACCGCCTCGCCATGGTCTGGCCGTTATTTTGCGATCGATTGCTTATCGGACCACCCGCCAGAACGACCGGTCCCGACCGGTCGGGTACATCGCCCGGGTGGCGCAACGCAGCGCGCGGTCTTCCCGGTCGGCTGCGATCTTCGGAGCACGCGCGGGTCCACCGCGCGCCCCGGTGCCGAGCCCTGGAGGCCCCGATGTGGCAGGCTCCCCCCGCCGCCGCCCCCTACCCGAACGAATGGCTGCCCGCGCTCGACGTGCCCGCCCCCGGACCGCAGAACCGCCTGACCGTACTGTTCCGGCTCCTGCTGCTGATCCCGCAGTTCATCGTGCTCTGGGTACTGTCGGTGGTGGCGTTCGTGGTCACGGTCATCGGCTGGTTCGGCGCCCTCGTCCTCGGCCGGCTCCCGGTCTTCGCCGCCGACTACCTCTGCGCGTACGTGCCCTACGAGACCCGGGTGAACGCGTACCTGATGATGACGACGGGCAGCTATCCGCCGTTCGCGTTCCGCGTCCCCGACCACCCCGTGCAGGTCGGCCTCAGGCCCGGGGAGCTGAACCGGCTCGCGGTGCTGTTCCGGATCGTGCTGGTCGTCCCGGCCGCCGTGGTGCAGGGGCTGCTCTACGCGGGCTGGTGGGTGGTCGGCTGGATCAGCTGGCTGGTGGTGCTGGTCCTCGGACGGATGCCGCAGCCCCTGTTCGAGGCGACCGCCGCGGTGCTGCGCTACCGGATGCGGTACATGGCCTACCTGGTGATGCTCACCTCGGCCTACCCGAAGCGGCTCTTCGGCGACGAGCCCGGCTCGGATCCCGAGGGGACGGTGTCGGCGACCCGGCCGCTGGTCATGAGCGGCGCGGGCCGGGGGCTGCTGGTGCTCTTCCTGATCCTCGGCCTGGCCTCCGGGGTGACCAGCTCGGTCACGACGACCGTGAACGATGACGACGACGAGGTCAAGAACGTCACCGGCCCCCTGCTCCCCGGTCCCGTCCTCCCGGGGCCCGTCCTCCCGGGGTCGTCGTCCCGCTGACGGCACGACCGTTCCCAGCCGGAGGAGCGCGCCGGAGCAGCACGAGGAACGGGAAAGCCGCGGCGGCGGGATCGCTCCCGCCGCCGCGGCCCGTTCCGGTCCCCGTCCGCACTGCCCACCGGACGGGGCGACCGTCAGAAGGTCAGGTTCCAGGCGTCGACGGTGCCGACGTCGCCGGAGGCGCCGTCCTTGACCCGCAGCTTCCACGTCCCGTCGGCCGGGCTCGCGGAGGCGTTGACGGTGTAGGTCTTGGCCACGTTGTCGGCGCTGTCGCTGTCCGTGAAGTCCTCCAGCAGGTAGACCGTGCCGTTCGGCGCGACCAGGGAGAGGACCAGGTCACCGCGGTAGGTGTGCTTGATGTCCACACCGACCTTGAGCGCGGCGGGGGCGTTGCCGCCGACCCCGGTCACGGCCAGCGGGCTGTCCACCGTCGCGTTGTCGGTGATCGCCACGTCCGTCAGGTTCTCGAAGTACTTGCCGGTGGGCGGGGTGCCGCCGCCGACCGCCTTGAGCGCGTCGACCTGGCCCTCGCCGAAGAAGGCGTTGTTGGCGGTGGTGCCGGTGCAGCGGCTGTCGGAGGGGCACGCCACGTCGTTGGCCTGGGTGGCCAGGCGGGCACGGATGTCGGCCGGGGTGAACGTCGGGTTGGCGCTCGCGATCAGCGCCGCGACACCGGTCACGTGCGGGGAGGCCATCGAGGTGCCGCTCTTGGTACCGTACTTGCCGCCGGGCAGCGTGGAGTACACACCGGTGGCGCCGTCACCGCCGGGCGCGGCGACGTCGATGACGCCCCGGCCGAAGTTGGAGTACGAGGCCTTGCCGGTGCCGCTGGCCATGGCCGACACGGTCACCACACCGGGCAGCTCGGTCGGGATGTCGATGCAGGCGTTGGTGATGGTCCGGGTGACCTTGGTGGAGTCGTTGGGGCTGTCGCTGTCGGTGGTCTTGTTGGCCAGGTCGTAGTTGGAGTTGCCGGCCGCGGCGACCTGGAGCGAGCCCTTGCCCTCGGCGTAGGCCTGGGCCCGGCGGACGCCCTCGATGATGGCCGCCTGGTCCAGGTTGTCCGGGCAGTTGAACTGCCACGGGTCGGTGTAGTAGCTGTTGTTGGTCACCTTGAAGCCGTGGTCACCGGCCCACACGAAGCCGCAGACGGTGTTCTCGGCGAAGAACAGGGTGCTGGTCGGCTCGGCGATCCGGACCGAGGCGATCTTGACGCCGGGGGCCACGCCGATGACGCCCTTGCCGTTCTTGGCGGCGGCGATGGTGCCGGCGACGTGGGTGCCGTGGGTGTCGACGTCGCGCCAGGCACCGGTGCGGGTGTCGGCCTTGCCGTAGGCACAGGAGGCGGAGTCGGCGGCGTCGAAGTTGGGCGCCAGGTCCTGGTGCTGGTCGTCGACGCCGGTGTCCAGCACGCCGACCTTGACCGTGGACGAGCCGGTGGAGACGGCCCAGGCCTGGTCGGCCTTGATCTGGGTCATGTCCCAGCGGTTGGACTCGGTCAGCGTGGTCGCCGACTGGGCGGGGTTCGCGGGCAGCGCCGGGTTGTAGGCGTCGGCCGGAACGTCCGAGGTGCGGGTCGCGCCGACCTGCTGGACGCCGGCCGCCCCGCGCACCGCGGCGGCGAAGCCGGTGCCGGTGGAGTGGGCGACGACGACGCCGATCGCGTCGTAGCTCGCGAAGACGGTGCCGCCGTTGGCGGTCACCGCGGACTTGGCGGCGGCGACGTCGGCGGGGGCGCTGATCACCAGGTAGGCGCGAGTCCCGGCGGCCCAGGCGGCGGCGACCGCCGGTGCCTGCGGGGCGGCCTGGCTCTGCGGAGCGGCCGGGGCGGCCGGGGCGGCCGGGGCTGCCGGGGCCTGGACGACGGGGGCGGAGGCGGGCGCGGCGGGCGCCGCGACGGCCAGGGTCGCGGGGGTGGCCAGGGCCGCGGCGGCCAGCAGGGCGAGCGCGGCGGTGGGGCGGCCGACCCGCCGGGATATCAGGGGTGACACGTGCGTCCTCCGATCGGGGCCCGTGCGTGAGGGGATCACACGGGGGTTGAACGCAACATGCCAGAACAGCAAGCATTTGGGGAAGGCTTTACGCGTGACCTGTTGTCACAAACGTGTCAACGTTTGATGTCTCCCCGATTGCCCCTGTCATTCCGGTCATCCCCACCTGCGCGGAACCCGGGCAGCCGGCACGCCCGGCCGCAGCGATCGGCACGGGTTCCACCCGCCGGGGCGAGCCGCGGCCACCGCACCGTCGGAGCGGCCGAATCCGCTCTCGGCGGACGACCCCGGAACGGACCCCGTCCGGGCGCCAGAATGAGCGGATGGGCACTCACGCGGCAGTACGTCGACTGGACCTCGGCCACTTCGTCCGACCCGCCCCGGAGACCGGCGGTCCCCGACCGCGGGTCGAACCCGTGCTCGCCTACCTGGTGCGGCACGACCGGGGGCTGGTCCTCTTCGACACCGGCATCGGTGCCGTCGACCCCGGGACCGAGGCCCACTACCGGCCCAGGCGCAGACCGCTGGAGGATGCCCTCGCCGCCGCGGGTGTCACCCTCGCGGACATCTCCCTGGTGGTGAACTGCCATCTCCACTTCGACCACTGCGGCGGGAACCCACTGCTGGGCGGCACGCCGATCCTGGTCCAGGCCGTGGAGTTGGCCGCCGCCCGCCGGGGCGGACACACCGTCGACGAACTGGTCGACTTCCCCGGCGCGACCTACCGGGTGGTCGACGGGGAGGCGGAGGTCCTGCCCGGGATCCGGATCCTCCCCACCCCCGGGCACACCGACGGGCACCAGTCGCTCGTGGTCCGACAGGACGACGGGACCGTGCTCCTCGCCGGCCAGGCCTACGACTTCGCGTCCGAATTCTCCTCGGACCACCTGGCCCGCCACGCGGCCGGCCAAGGCGTCGAACCGCCGCTTCCCGGCTACCGGCCCTGGCTGGACCGGCTGGCCGACTTCGACCCGCGGCGCGTCCTCTTCGCCCACGACTGCTCGGTCTGGGAACCACCCCGCCCGGGCAGCTGGGACCACCCGCCCCGGCCCCTTCCGCATCACCCCGAACGGGACTGACGCCGCAGCTGCGACGGCGACTGCGACTTCGCCTGCGGCTGCGGCTGCGACGGGCGGAAGGCTGGACGACCGGGAGGCCGGCCGACCGGAAGGCACAGGAGTTCACCGGCGAGATACTTCAAGCTTGCATTGCTTCATCTTGAAGCTTGTTCCCTGGGTAGCATGACCGCATGACACCGCCCCCGGATGTGCCGGACGAACGGGTCCGGGCCGAGCGGGCCCTCTGCGGCCTGGTGAACGGGCTCGCCCAGCGGATCGGCGACCATCTGCGCGAGCACGCCGCCGGGCTCGGGCTCACGGCGGCCCAGGCCACCGCGCTGCGCGAGCTGCACGGGCCGCTGACGATGCGTGAGCTCGCCGGGCGGATGAGCTGCGAGCCCTCCAACGCCACCTTCGTCGTCGACCGCCTGGAGCGGCAGGGGCTGGTCGAACGGCGCCCCCACCCCACCGACCGGCGCGCGCGGCACCTCGTCCTCACTCCCGCGGGCACCGGCCTGCGGGAGCGGCTGCTGGCCCTGCTCGCCGCAGACTCACCGCTGGCGGGGCTGGGGCCGGAGCAACGGCTGGCGCTCCAGGAGCTGCTCGAGCAGGCCCTCGCCCGACCCTGAACCCTGCCCTGGGACCGACCCTGAACCTGCCCCGAGCCCTGGCCCGAGCCCGGCGCTCCGACGGGGTCGGCCGGGAGCCGGCCGTCGCCGGGGCACGGGCGCCCGTGCCCCGGCGACGGCCGACGGCCACCTCAGAGGGCGCGCAGGTGGGCCTTCACCACGTCCAGCACGCCGGTCCGCTCGTGGGTCAGGTAGAAGTGGCCGCCGGGAAAGACCTTCAGGTCGAAATCACCCGTGGTGTGAGCGGCCCAGTCGCCCGCCTGGTCGAGGGTCACCCGGGGGTCGTTGTCCCCGGTCAGGGAGGTCACCGGCACCCGGACCGTGTCCTCCGGCGCGGCCACATAGGTCTCGATGGCCGTGTAGTCGCCGCGCAGCGAGGGCAGGATCATCTCCCTCAACTCGGGGTCGGCCAGCAGGCGCTCGTCGGTGCCGCCGAGCCTGGCCAGCTCGGCGAGCAGCCCCTCGTCGGGCAGCAGGTGCACCGCGGAGTCGCGCGGCTCGGACGGCGCCCGGCTGCCCGAGACGCACAGCCGCACCGGACCGGCCACCTGGTCGCGCTCGAACCGGCGGGTCACCTCGAAGGCGATCGCCGCCCCCATGCTGTGCCCGAAGAGGACCAGCGGTCGGTCCGCCCACGGCCGGAGCGCGGCGTAGACGCGGTCGGCCAGCTCGGGCAGCGAGTCGAGCGCCCGCTCGTCGATCCGGTCCAGCCGGCCGGGGTACTGGGCGGCGAGCACGTCCGCGTACGGCGACAGCTCGGCCGACCAGTCCCGGAAGAAGCCCGCCGAGCCACCGGCGTGCGGGAACATCACGACCCGGGCGGGCGCCGTGTCGAACGGGTGGAAACGGCGGAACCAGAGGCTGTCGGTGACGGCGGTGGGGCCGGGCATAGGGTGCGCTCCCTCGCGACTGACTGATCGGCAGGACGGTCTTCCCGCACAGTCTCCCCGGCCGACCCGCACCCACGTCAACCGCCCGCCGGAGGAGGATCGTCCGGCCACGGCCCATCGGCGCTCCCCGGCCGGTCCGGAAGGCCGTCGCCGCAGCGCTTCGACACTCCCGCACTTCGGCCGACCCCCGCGAGCCTTCGGTCACCCCCCGGCCGCCACCGCCTCGCCGCGGCCGAAGCGCGCCTCGGCCGCCCGCGAGCGGGACCGGCCGTCCAGCAGCAGTACCGACGCCGCCTCCGGCACCGGCGTCCCCGCGGCGCCCCGGGTGTGCGCGGTGAGCGCCGCGAGCAGCCGGTCCAGGCCCCGGCGGTGGCGGGCGAAGACCCGGTTCGAGGCCCAGCGGCCGCGGGCCCGCTGACCGGCCAGGGCGGTCGCCGCCCCGACGTCGAGCAGGACGAGGTGCAGCTCCCGTCCCTGCCGGGCGGCCTCGCGGGCCAGCCAGCGGCGCATCCACGCCCGGCTGCCGCAGTCGTGCACCAGCAGTGGCCCGCCCCGGCGCAGCGAGCGGCGCAGCAGCCGGAAGTGCTCCAGCCGGGCCCACGGACGGTAGACCGCGTACGGCAGGCGGTCCGGCATGACGGCGGCGCAGGCCTCGTGCACGGCGCGCGGGTCGACGGTCGCGGCCTGCGGCGCGCGGGCGGACCAGCGCCGCAGCAGGGTGCTCTTGCCGCTGCCGGGCAGCCCTGACACCACCACGACCGCGTCGGCCGGGTAGTGCACGACGAACGGCTCGCCGGTCACGCCGCGCAGGTCCACCGGTCCCCGCGGTTCCATCCCCGCCTCCGCCGTCCGGCCCGCGCCCGGCGCGACAGCCCCCGCTCCGCCCGCGCCCGGCACGACCGCCCTCGCTCCGCCCACGATGGCCGACCCGTCCATACCGCTCACCCGTCCCGTCCGTGCCCGACCTGGAACGATAACAATCCACGCCGCCGGCTCCCGCCGCGGTTCCCGGCCCCGCCCCCGTTGCCGGTCCGGCACGGTCCGGCACGGCCCGGCGACGGACGGCCCGGTGCGGCCCGGAGACGGACGACCGGGCGTCCGCCATCACCGTCGTGGCACTCGGCCCCGACTGCCGGGCCGAGGACACCGCCGCAGTCGCCGAGCTGCACGCCCGCCTCGATCTGCTCCTCCCCTGCCTTCCGGGCACTGAGCGAGCTCGCCCGACCCCGGGCCGGACGACCGGTACCAGGAGTTCACCCCGGCCGAGCCGCGCGCCCGCTCCGCCGTCGCGGACGCCCGACGATCTGCAGCAACTTCGTCGCCGAACCCCCGACCGCCTCGCCCGGCCCGGCGGCGGGCCTCCGCCCGGGGCGAGCCGTCCGACCCCGGCGCCCCCGAACGGCCCCGCCCGGTGGCGGTCGGCACGGCCCCGGGTCCTATGGTGGTCGCCGTTCATGATGCACCGTCAGATTCCCGGACCCCCTCCGGGACGGGTGAAGGGCTGTACGTGACAGAGACGCTGCGGGCCGGGACGGGCGGGGCGAATGCCGGGGCGGCGGACGCGACGCACACCGGGCTGGTGCTGGCCGGGCTGGCCCGGGATCCGGGGCGGGTCGCGCTGCGGTACGGGGAGCGGTCGTGGACGGCCGCCGATTGCCTCGCGGACGTGTACCGGCTCGCCCGGGCGCTGCGCTCCACCGGGCTGGGGCGCGGTGACGGCGTCACCCTGCTGACCGGGAACCGGCCGGAGGCACTGCTGGTGCGGCTCGCCGCGAATCTGATCGGCTGCCGGGTGGCGCTGCTCCCCACCGACCGGCCGCTCGCGGAGCTGATCGCGCTGGCCGGGTCGGCGGGGACGGACGCGTTCGTGTTCGACCCGGCGGGGTGCGACGTGGCGGCGGCCGGTGTCGCGGCCGCGCTGCCGTCGGCCCGGCTGCTGGCCCTCGGTCCGGGCCGGCTCGGTCCCGGCCCACTCAGCCCCGGCCCACTCAGCCCCGGCCGGCTCGGTCCCGGCCCGCTCGATCCCGGCCGGCTCGGCACGGATCTGACGGCGCTGGCCGAACCGCTGTCGCCCGAGCCGGTGGCGCCCCGGTTCCGGCCGCAGGACGTCATGGCGATCCGCTTCACCGGCGGCTCGACCGGGCGACCGAAGGGGGTGCTGCGCCGATTCGCCCGGCCGCCGCGCCCGGAGCTGGTCGCCGGATCGGTCTTCCTGCTCTGCACGGCGCTCTGCCACGGCGGCGGGACGACGGCCGACCTGGCCCTCGCGGCGGGCGGCACCGTGGTACTGCAGGACGGCTTCGCGGCGGAGGAGGTCCTGGCGGCGATCGAACGGTACCGGGTGACCCGGGTCTACCTTCCGCCGCACCTGCTGTACCGGGTGCTCGACCACCCCGCGCTCCCCCGGACCGACACCGGCAGCCTGCGCCGCATCACCTACACCGGCTGCCCGGCGGCGCCGGAGCGGCTGGCCGAGGCCACCCGCCGGCTGGGCCGGGTGCTGCACCAGACCTACAGCCTCACCGAGTGCGGCCCGGTGACCCGGCTCACCCCGGACGAGCACCTCGACCCCCGGCTGCTGACCACGGCCGGGCGGCCGCTCCCGGACACCGGCGTGCGGATCCTGGACGAGCACGGCCGCCCGCTGCCGACCGGCGGCGTCGGGCGGATCTGGGTGAGCACGCCGACCGTGATGCAGGGCTACTGGCGCGATCCCGGTTCGACCGCGAGGGTGCTCCGGGACGGCTGGCTGGACACCGGTGATCTGGGCTCGCTGGACGGCGCGGGGTATCTCACGGTGTCCGGGCGGCGCGATCCGGTGGCGATCGTCGACGCCCACAACGTCTTCCCCCGGGAGGTCGAGGGGCCGCTGCTGACGCACCCGGCGGTGCGCGAGGCGGTCATGTTCACCACCACCGACCGGGACCGGCTCCAGCACGCGCACGCCGCCGTGACGGTCGATCCCGGCAGCGCCGTGACGACGGCCGAACTGCGCCGCTGGGTGCGGGAGCGGGGCGGGCCGGCGTGCGAGCCCGCGACGGTCCTGGTGCTGCCGGACATCCCGCTGTCCGGGACCGGCAAGCCGGACCTGGGGGCGCTCCGGGCCCTGGTACCGGACCCGGCCGACCCTGCGGCACCTGCCGCACTCGCAACACCCGCAGCAGCCACAGCAGCCGCAGCAGCCACGTCACCGATGCCGCCCACAACACCGCCGCCACCCGCGGCACCGGTGCCGACGGCGCCAGGGGCGCACGGCCCGGCGTAGCGCACGCCGTTCGTGCTTCGACCGCCCGCGTGCACCACCGTGCGCGGGCGGTCGGCAGGCGGAACCGCCCGTGGACACTCGACCTCGTCGGCCGGTCTGCCGATATCCCCGGCGGCACTCCCTCGCGCCGTCCCCCTGGAGGCACCTCCCGTGACCTGGCTCCGCGTCCTCACCGCCGTCGGCATCCTCGCCGCGGCGGCGAGCGCCCTGCTCGTCTTCGCCCTCTGCACGGCCGCCGGCCGGGGCGACCGGATCGACCGGGGGGACCCCGACGGCGATCTGCGCTCGGACGCCGAACGCTCGGGGCTGATCCGCCGCATGACCGACGGGAGCTGACGGCCCGGCGACCGCCGCCGCTCCGACCGCAGGGGCCATCGGCCTCACGCCCGGCACCGCCGTCGGCCTCACGCCCGGCACACCGCTCTCGGCCGCGCTCTCCGCACCGCTCTCGGCATCGCCGTCGACACCGACACCGGCATCGACACCGGCATCACCGTCGACGCCAGGACACGATGTGTCCTATGGTGAACACAGTGTCCTGCCGGTGCGCCCGGCACACGGCACCGGACCGCCGCGCGCCGCCGCGGCCACGCCCCCGAGCGAAGGAGCACCCCGGCCATGGCCGAGACCCTGACCACCGCCAAGGCGGACCTGGTCGACCTCGCGCAGCGCAGGATGCGCACCGCGATCCCCGACAACGACTGGACCACCCGTCAGAAGCTGGCCCTCACCTGCCGCATCCTCTTCGAGGCCGGCCACGACTCCGGCCTGGCCGGCCAGATCACCGCCCGCGCCGAACGGCCGGGCACCTACTACACCCAGCGGCTCGGCCTCGGCTTCGACGAGATCACCGAGGAGAACCTCCTCCTGGTCGACGAGGACCTCGAGGTCCTGGAGGGCGACGGCATGGCCAACCCCGCCAACCGCTTCCACAGTTGGGTCTACCGGGCCCGCCCCGACGTCACCTGCATCATCCACACCCACCCGCCGCACATCTCCGCCCTGTCGATGCTGGAGACGCCCCTGGTCGTCTCGCACATGGACCTCACCCCGCTCTACGAGGACTGCGCCTTCCTGGAGTCCTGGCCCGGCATCCCGGTCGGCAACGAGGAGGGGGAGATCATCACCGCCGCGCTCGGCGACAAGCGGGCCCTGCTGCTCGCCCACCACGGCATGCTGGTCGCCACGGCCGGCGTGGAGGAGTCCTGCACCCTCGCCGTGCTCTTCGAGCGGGCCGCCCGGCTCCAGTTGCTGGCCTCCGCGGCCGGCCGGATCCGGGAGATACCCGCGCCGCTCGCCCGGGAGGCCCACGACTGGACCTCCACCGCCAAGCGCAGCCAGGCCAACTTCGCCTACTACGCCCGGCGCGCCCTGCGGGCCGGGCACGGCGACGCGCTCGGCACCGGCACCGCCGGCACGACCTCCGAGGGTGGTGCCTGAGATGAACGGGCTCCAACTGGAGGGGATCATCGCCTACCCGGTCACCCCGTTCACCCCGGGCGAGGGCGGCGGCGTGGACGTCGACGCCCTCACCGCGCTGGTGGACCGGCTGATCGACACCGGCTGCCACGCGATCGCCCCGCTCGGATCCACCGGCGAGAGCGCCTACCTGGACGACCAGGAGTGGTACACCGCCGCCGAGGCCTCGCTCGGCGCGGTCGCCGGCCGGGTGCCCGCCGTGGTCGGTGTCGCGGACCTCACCACCCGGGGCGCGGTCCGGCGGGCCCGGTTCGCCGAACAGGCGGGCGCGGACGCCGTCATGGTACTGCCGCAGGCGTACTGGAAACTCGACGAGCGCGAGGTGGCCGGCCACTTCACGGCCGTGGCGGACGCGGTCGGCGTCCCGGTGATGCTCTACAACAACCCGGCCACCAGCGGGGTCGACCTCTCCCCCGAGCTGATGGTCTCGCTGGTCGAGCGGGTGGAGAACATCACCATGGTGAAGGAGAGCAGCGGCGACGTGCGGCGGATGCACCGGCTCGCACAACTCACCGACGGCGCGCTGCCGTTCTACAACGGCAGCAACCCGCTCGCCCTGGCGGCCTTCTCGGCCGGCGCGGCGGGCTGGTGCACCGCCGCGCCCTGCCTGATCCCCGGACCGGTCCTGGAACTCCACCGCGCCGTACGGGCGGGTGAGTGGGACCTCGCCCTGGAGGTCTTCCAGCGCCAGCTCCCGGTGCTGGAGTTCATCCTGGGCGGCGGCCTGCCCACCACCGTGAAGGCCGGTCTGGCCCTGCTCGGTCTGGACGTCGGCGAGCCGCGCCGACCGCTGCTTCCGCTGGACCCGACCGGGACCGCACGCCTCGCGGAACTGCTCGCCGCCGCGGGCTGAGCCGCCAGGACCGCGCCGGCCCCGGTACCGCCCCGGCGGTACCGGGGCCGGCGCGTGCGAGGGAGGGCGCGCGGCGGGCAGGGGTCGCGCCAGGGCAGGTCCGAGTCAGGGCAGGGTCGGGACGTGGTCGGCCGGACCGGACGGCTCGTCGTGGATGACCACGAGGATCGCGGCGGGCCGCCCGCCGGTGGAGCGGCAGCGGTGCGGCAGGGCGGAGTTGAAGTACACGCTGTCGCCCGGCCCCAGGGCCACGGTGCGCTCCGGGAACTCCAGCTCGGCGGTGCCCTCGTGGACGAAGAGGTACTCCTCCCCGGCGTGGGACTTGAACGGCGGGTCGGCGGGATCCGTCGGCGGGTGCATCATGAACGGCACCATCCGCTTGTCGGTCAGACCGGTCGCGATGCCCTCGTAGCGCGTGTCGCCCGGGCCCGTTCCGGCACCCATCGGGGTCCGCTCGTCGGCCCGGACCACAGTGATCAGTTCGGGCTCCACCTCGTCCGAGAACAGCCGGCCGACATCGACGTTCAGCGCGTGCGCGAGCTTGAGCGCGGTGGAGATCGACGGGTCGCTCAGGCCGCGTTCCACCTTGGACAGATAGCTCTTGGTCACCCCGACCCGCTCCGCCAGCGCCTCCAGGCTGAGCCGGTTCTGCTTCCTCAGCACCCGCACCCGGCTGCTCATGTGCCGCCCCTCACCACCTGCCGCCGCGGAATGGACCGGTCCAGTATCCCACCCGGGTCCGGCCTCCCCACCCGCGCCCACCGCCCCGCTCCCGTCCGCCTGCTCCCGGGGACCGGGCCACGGGGCCCGACGCACACGCCATAGGCTCGATCCCTCCGAGCAGAGGGACGGGTGAGCCGAGTGGGCAGGTGGGAACGGGCGCTGGACGCGGCCGGGGTGCGGGATGCCGGTCTGCGGGCCGACTACGGTCGGCAGCGGCAGCAGGTGACCCGGTACCGGCGCGAGGTCGCGGTGGCGGCCGGGCTGCTGCTGCCGGAGCGGACCGTCCCGCACGTGATCGCGGCGGCCGCGTTCATGCACCGGACCGACACCCTGCTCGACAGCGGCCCGCTCGCGGAACGGCGCGCGGCCGCCGACCGCTGGCAGCGCGAGGTGACCCGCGGCCTCGACGACGGCCGGACGGACGACCCCGAACTGCGGCCGCTGCTGCACAGCGCGGCCGCCCACCCCGAGCTGCGCGACCGGGTGCTGGACCACCTCGCCGCCGCGGAGGCGGATCTCGACTTCACCGGCTTCGACACCGAGGAGGACTACCAGCGCTACGTGGACGGGTACTCGCTGCCCGGCTTCATGGTCGTCGCCGCGCTGCTCGGCCCGGCCGGCGACCAGTCGGAGTACCGGGCCGCGTGCCGGACCTTCATCGACGGCAGCCAGCGGCTCGACTTCGTCAACGACCTCGCCGAGGACCTCGCGGAGGGCCGGCTGACCGTCCCCCGGGACCGGCTGGAGCGGCACGGGGTCACCCGGGCCGATCTGGAACAGGCCCGGGACCTGCCGGCGGTCCGGGAGCTGCTCGGCGGCCTGCTGGACGAGGCCGACCGCACCCTGGCCGAGGCCCGGACCGTGATCGGGCTGGTCCCGGCCGTCCACCGGCCGATGGTCCGCTGCATCGTCGGGGTCGAGGAGCTCACCGGGGCGGCGGCGCGCGCCGATCTCGGCGCGCTGCTGCGGCGGTCCGCGAGCCCCGCCAAGCCCGCCGCGCTGCGCCTGCTCGGCCGGGAGTACCTCCGGTTCCGCCGGGCCGCCCGTCAGGACCGCGGCTGACGGGCCGGCCGACGGCGGAACGGGCCGCCGCGCCCCATCGGCACCGACCCGTCGGAACCGGGCCCGTCAGCGTCAGGCCCGTCGGCAGCAGGCCCGTCGGTGCCAGGCCCGTCGGCGGCGGGACCCTCAGTGGCCCTCGAGGTCGTCCGGACGGACGGCGATGTGGTCGGGCGCCAGCTCGACGGCGACCCGGTGCTCCATTCCCAGCGCCTCCAGGAACTTCGCCGGGAGCTGCACCCGGCCGGTGCGGTCCAGCATCACGTACTCGGTCTCGTTGACCGACTCCTCGCCGTGCTCGTCGGTGAGGGTGCGGCGGAGCACCTCGCTGCTGGTGCGGCCGTCACGGATGGCGACGGTGCGGCGGACCTCCCCGGCCACCATCGGGTCGTGTGTGACGATCACCACCGTGGCGCCGAGTTCGCGGTTGACGGTGCGGAAGGCCTCGAAGATGCTCGCCCCGGTCTCCGAGTCCAGCTCACCGGTGGGCTCGTCGGCGAGCAGCACCGGCGGGTTGTTGGCCATGGCGACCGCGATGGCGACGCGCTGCTGCTGGCCGCCGGACATCTCGGTCGGGCGCCGGCGGGCGAGCTCGCCGATGTCCAGCGCCTCCATGAGTTCGGCCACCCGGGCCGCCTGCTGCCGGGACGCGGCGCGCGAGGACCGGCCGCCGCGCAGCTGCATCGGCAGGGCGATGTTCTCGGCGGCGGTGAGGAAGGGCAGCAGATTGCGGGCGGTCTGCTGCCAGATGAAGCCGACCACCTCGCGGCGGTAGCGCAGCCGTTCGCGGGGGGACATCTCCAGCAGGTCGCTGCCGGCCACGGTGGCGGTGCCGGCGGTCGGCACGTCGAGCCCGGCCAGGATGGTCAGCAGGGTGGACTTGCCGCTGCCGGAGGCGCCGACCAGGGCCACCAGGTCACCCTGACGGATCGTCAGCTCGAGCCCCTGGAGGGCCTGCACCTCGACGCCCTGGGCGCTGAAGATGCGGACCAGCCGGTCGCAGACGATGGCCGCGTCCGCGCTGTGCGCCGCGGGGCCGGCCGCGGCGGCGCGGGCGCGCTCCTGGAGTTCCTGGAAGGTGGGGGCCGGGGCGGTCTTCTGGTCCTGGGCGCTGCCGTTCACCGCGTGCTCCTCTCGTCGGCGCGGGGCCTCGTGGTCGTGGGCGTGGTCGGCGCGGGTGCGGCCGGCGTGGCTGCGGCCCGCCTTCCGGGGGTGTCCCCGGTCCGCGGCGGGAGGGTCATCGCTGGTCCCCCGCCCGGAGTTCGGTGGCGATCTGCCGGCGGCCGGCGATCAGCGCCTCGGCGACGACGCCCGCGGAGACGAGGGCGGCGAGGCCGACCGTCGGCACCAGCACCGGCGGGACGGCGATCCGCAGCCCGGGGGCGATGTCGGCGCCGACCAGGATCGACAGGTCGAAGGCGGGCCCGAGCAGGGCGACCGCGGCGACCGCGACCAGGCCGCCGCCGACGGCCGCGACCAGGGTCTGCGGCAGTGTCTCGATCAGGATCAGGGTCAGGCCCTGCCGGGGCCGCAGACCCATGGTGCGCAGCCGGGCCAGCAGCGCGGTGCGCTCGGGCGCGGCCCGGACCAGGGTGAGCAGGACGGCCAGCAGGGCGAGCGCGCCGGCCCCGAGCACGGCGGTCCAGAACAGCCGGGCCGCGGCGGCCTGGAGCGGGTCGGCGGCGAGCTCGGCGCTCAGGGCCGCGCTGGTGCGCACGCTGTAGCCGAGGGGCAGGCCGTCGCTCCCCCGGTCGGTCGCGACGGGGAATGCGGTGGCCCGCTGGGCGTCGGTGGCGATCTTCTCGCGCACCAGGCCCCGCAGCCGGTCCTGGTCGATGTCACCGGTGGCCAGCCAGAGGTTGGCGCGGCCGAGTTCGGGGGCGACGGTGACGGCCGGACCGGCCGGCAGGACGACGAACATCCGGTCGTCGCCCTGGAGCGCGGGGGTGCCGTCGACGACGCCGGCGGTGCGGGCGAGCAGTTCCCCGCCGTTGGGCAGCCGGATCCGGCGGGTGTCGCCCGCTCCGAGCCTGCGGGCGAGCGCGCTGGAGACCAGGGCGGGCACCGGGGCGTCCGCTCCGCCGGTGCCGCCCGCGAGCGCGGCCGGGTCGAAGGCGCCCCGCCCGAGCGAGCGGGAGATCTCCGCGTAGGCGACCGGGTCGGCGACCACGGCGAAGATCCGGGTGGAGCCGTTGCCGTCGATCACGAACACCTCGGTGTCGGCCCAGACCCGGGTGGAGGTGCGGACGCCCGGCAGCGCCGCGGCCGCCGCGGCGAAGTCCTCCGAGACCGGGACGCCGATCGGGACGACCACGGAGGCGTCGCCGCCGACGGTCAGCCGGGCGGCGTGGACGCGTTCGGTGTCGACGGCCCCGAGCACGGTGGAGCCGAAGCCCGCGGTGGTGACGGCGAGCAGCAGGGCGATCAGGGGCAGGACGGAGGGGCGGGCCCCCTCGGTGCCGCCCCGGGCGGCGCGGGCGAGGCCGAGGAAGCCGATGGCGCCGGGGCTCCGGGTGGCGATCCGGGCGAAGACGCCGAGCAGCAGCGGCTGGAGGCGGGCGAGCAGCAGTCCGCCGGTGAGGGCGAGCAGCAGGGGCGCGGCGACCAGCAGCGGGTCGATGTCCGCCCCGGCCGGGGCGACGCCGCGCCGGCGGACCTCGACGACGGCGGTGACCGTCAGGGCCAGGACGGCGAGTTCGCCGGCCAGGCGGCGCCGGCCGTTGCCGGCCCGGGGCCGGGACCAGAGCCGGGCGGCGCGCAGCGGCAGGGCGAGCAGGGAGAAGAGCGCGACGGCGGTGCCGGCCAGGACGGCGCCGCCCCAGCGCGGGGTGGGCAGCAGCCACAGGGCGAGCACCCCGGCGAGGACGGCGGGCAGCAGCACGGTGACGACGCCCTCACCGAGCAGTCGGCCGACGACGCCGGTCCGGGAGCCGCCGCGGGCCTGGAGCAGGCGCAGTTCGGCGGCGCGACGGTCGCCGGCGAGGGCGGCGGCCAGGCCGAGCACGACCAGACCGACGCCGGCCAGACCGGCCGGGCCGATGGCGGCGAGCGGCGCGGTGGCCTGCTGCCGGGCGGTGGCCTTCTCCAGGACGCCGGGCAGCGGGGAGGTGATCTGCAGGCCGACGCGGTCGGTGACCTTCGCCAGTTCGTTGGCGGTGTGCCCGGTGAGGTAGGAGGCGAGCTCCCGGTCGGTGGTCGCGAGCCGGTCGGCGCGCAGCCGGTCGACGTCGACCGGGATCCGCCAGAAGTCCTGGGCACCGGTCTGCCAGGCCTGGATCGCGTCGAGCGCGCTGCCGTCGACGAGCGCGGTGAAGCGCCAGAAGGCTTCGGGGTGCTTGCCCTTGGTGAAGTCGAGGCAGGCCTGCACGGGGCAGGAGAGCTCGGTCCAGTACGGGTCGTCGCGGTCGACGGCGTCCAGGATGCCGACCACCTCGGCCTTGGGCGCCCGGTCCTCCTGGAGGACGTCGGGGGTGTTGAGGACGTCGCCGAGACGGATGTTGAGGGTGGTGGCGACCTCGCGGACGAGCGCGATCGGGACGGGTCCGCCGCTCTTCGGAGCCTCCGGCCAGCGGCCCTCGGCGAGTGTGGTGTGCTCGCGCAGGCCCTGGACGTAGAGCAGGCCCATCTCGGGGTCGGCGTGTTCGGGGCGGGCGAGCCAGGGGTCCGTCAGGGTTCGCGTCTTGCCGCTGCGAGCGCCGTAGACGAGTCCGCCCGGGGCGACGGCGAGGGTGGGGCCGACGTGGGAGGCCAGCAGGCCGGCCGCGTCGTCGAGGCCCTTGGCTCCCCCGGAGCGTGTGGCGGAGGCGTAGATGCTGGTCGCGACGGTGCCCCGGTCGTGGAGGTAGTCGCGCAGGCCCTGGTCGGCGGCGCGGTCGAGGACCCGCGGGAAGGCGGTGGCCAGGAAGACCGTGCCGAGCGCGAGCACGGCGGTGAGCAGGGCGGCGAGCGGGGTGGCGCGCAGCCGGGTGCGGACCCACGGGGCCGGGCGGTGGCCGGCCCCGGTGCCGGTGCCGTGGCCGGTGCCGGTGGGGCGGGGGGCGGTGGTGGCGGCCGGGCCGGTCACATCTCCTCCAGGTGCCGCAGGCGCTGGGCGACGTCCCGGCGACGGCGGCCGCCGAGCAGGGCCGACAGCAGGGGGACGGCGGAGATCGCGACGGCCAGCAGCGCGGCGGTGCCGAGCGGCAGGGCCACCAGGGCCTCCGGGACGGGGCGGCGGGCCGCCGGGGTGAGGACGACGAGGGGCACGATCAGATGGACGATCAGGGCCCCGAGGGCGAGCCCGACCACGCTGCCGAGACCCACCAGGACGGCCTGTTCGGCGGCGGCCGTGCGGACCAGGCGGCGCCTGGGGGCGCCGAGGGCGAGCAGCAGCGCGGAGTCGCGGGAACGCTGGCCTGCGGCGGCGGCCCCGGCGGCACCGAAGCCGATCGCGGCCAGCACGGTGGTGACGACGGCGATGGCGGCGAGGGCGTTCTGCGGGGCCGCGCTGAGCGGGTCGCCGAGGAGGTCGGCGGCGACCTCGTCGCGGAGCTGGAGCCCGGGCGCGCCGGGGGCGGCGCGCAGTGCGGCGGCGGCCTGGGCGGGGGTGCGGTCGTCCGGGCCGGTGGCGGGCAGCCACCATTCGGCGGGGGCGGGTGTCTCCCGGCCGTCGGCGGCGAGGGCCCGGCCGACCGTGCCGAGGTCGACGAGCACCGCGTTGTCCCCGACGACGGGCAGCGAGGCGACTTCTCCGGTGATCCGTACCGGCACCGTGGTGAGACCGAACGGCACCCGGACGGTCGCACCGACGGCGGAGCCGGTGGCGGTGAGGTAGCCGCGGGTGGCGACGCCGGCGATGGCGGCCGGGGGGACGGCCGCGGCCGGGGTGATGACGGCGCGCCGGTTGTTGAGGGCGTCGGCGCCGACGCCGAAGCGCACGCCGAGCAGCCGCCGGTCGTCGGAGCCGCCGGGCACGACGTCCACACCGACGGGGCGCGCGGCGGAGTCGCCGGTGCTCCAGTCGAGGCCGGCGGGGACGGCGGCCGGGACTCCGGGGTCGGCGGGGCGGTCGGCGGCGGCGAGCCGGCGGACCGTCAGTTCGCCGGCGTCCTTGGGGCCGAGGGCGAGGGTCAGTCCGATCACGGAGAGCGGCGCGGACACCGAGCTGAGGCCGCCGTCGGTGAGTCGGGCGAGGTCGACGGTGGCGCGGCCGTCGCCGGTGCCGGGGATGCCGGTGACCGGGGCGACGAAGGAGAGGTTGTGGCCGTCGCGGAGCAGCAGCCAGACCTCCGGGGCCTTGGGGGGCGGTGCCGTGTCGAACAGGTCGTCGGGGCCCGGCGCGGGGCGCGGGGCGGGGGTGAAGGTGACGTCGACGTCGATCCGCTGCGGGCGTCCGGGCAGCGTGATCCCGGTCGGCGCGCCGCCGGCCGGGGTGTCGACGAGCGGGGCGAACAGGCTGTTCGGGTCCTGCCCGTCGAGGAGGTCGGAGCGGATCGGGACGCGGGCGGCGAAGGCGGCGGCGTCCAGGGCGAGGACCTGGCCGTGGGTGCCGTCGGGCAGCGACTGCTCCTGCCGGGCGACCGGGAGGATCCGGTCACCGCCGGGCAGGGCGGTGAAGCGGCTGCCCTGGCCGATCGCGGCGGTGTGGGCGCCGTGGATCCGCAGGCCGCCGGCGGTGGCGAAGGAAGCCTGGTCCTGCTGGGAGGCGTTCCAGGTGTCGTGCTGGCCGAGTGCCAGGACGCCGGTGGAGACGCCGAGCACCAGCAGCAGGACGGGCCCGCTGGCCTGGCCGGGCCGGCGGGCGAGCTGCCAGCCGACCAGGGCGGGGCCGAGGCCGCGGCCGCGGGCGGCCAGCCGGGCGCCGAGCCGGGCGACGATCGGCAGCAGTCGCAGCACGAGCAGGGTGCCGGCACCCAGGGCGAGCGTGGGGGTGGCGACCAGGACCGGGTCCAGACCGAGGCGGCCGTCGGAGTCCGGGGACAGCCCGCCGTTGTACTGGGAGAGTTGCTGGTAGGCGAGGACGGCGAGGCCGAGCAGGGCGAGGTCGGCGCCGGAGCGGGCCGCGCCGGCGGCCATGGCCTGGCGGCGGCCGGCCCGGCGCAGTACGGCGCCGCCGGCGCCGCGCAGCAGGGCGGGGACGGCGGCGAGCAGGACGCAGCCGAGGGCGCAGGCGATCGAGACCGGCCACAGCGTCCAGTGCAGCGAGGTGTCCAGCGGGACGTGGCGCAGCGGGCCGAAGCCGCCGAGGACGCGCAGCAGCGGCGGGGTGAGCAGGGGTGCCAGCAGGGCGGCGGGCAGCGCGAGCAGCAGTGCCTCGACGGCGGTGTAGCCGCCGAGCCGGGTCCCGGAGGCGCCGCGGGCGGCGAGCAGGGCGTTCTCGGCCTGCTGGCGGCTGGCGATGAGGTGGACGACGAGCAGCAGGGCGGCCGAGGCCAGTACGACGAGTTGGAGCGCGCCGATCAGCAGGGTGGACCGGGCGACCATCGCTCCGGAGTCCAGCTCCCGCAGCAGGTCGGGGAGTTCGGTACGGGCGATGAGTCCGGCGTTCCGGTTGAGCGTGTCGCCGGCCGGGGCGACCCGGTCGCGGACGGCGTCCACGGCGGCGGTGCCGACGCCGGTGAAGTCGGCGTCGATCAGCCAGCTGCGGCCGTTCTGGGGGATGCCGCCGGCGGCGAAGGCGGTCTCGTCGACGAGCAGCGGGCCGTAGGTGGTGAAGCCGCCGGAGAGGATCTCGCGGCCCTGCACCGGGTCGAGCCGCCAGTAGAGGTCGGCGGGGTCGTTGGCCCGGTAGGCGCCGGTGACCCGGACCACCAGCGGGGGGCCGCCGTAGCGGTCGGTGAGCCGGACCTCGGCGGGCAGGGCCTCGGGGGTGAGGCCGAGGCGGGTGAGCACGGACCTCGGGACGGCCGCCTGGACCGGGCCCGGCGCACCGGGGGCCGCGGCCGCGGGCCAGCTACCGGCGAGGAGTTGGACGTACTGGCGGTCGACGGCCGCGAGCAGGGTGAGGTCGTCGGCACTGGCGCCGCCCGGCTGTGCGCCGGCGGCCGTCGGGGCGGCAGCCGTCGGGGCGGCGGTCGTCGGGGCGGCGGAGGGGGCGGCGGAAGTGCCCGTCGGGTTGCCGGCCGGGTTGCCCGTCGGGTTGCCCGTCGGGTTGCCCGTCGGGGCAGCCTGCGCGCCGCCCGCCGGTCCGGCCGGCAGGCCGTAGGAGCGGCTGCGGGACAGGCCGCGGGTCTCGGCCGGCAGGTCGCCGAAGAGCGTCCGGGCGTAGTCGGCGACCGCCGCGTCGTCCTTGCCCTTCCGGTCCAGCCCGTGCTCGGAGTTGACCACCACCGTGGTCCGCGGGTGGCCCGTGCCCTGCAACGCCTGTCGCTGTCCGATCTCGCCGACGGTGCGCTGGAAGGCGACCAGCGCCGTGAGCACCGCCGTCGTGATCAGTACGGTGAGCAGGGCGGCTGTGGCCAGGGGCAGTCGCCCGCGCAGACGGCGCATGACAAAGCCGAGCATCCCGATCCTCCCCCGGTCGTCAATGGTGTCCGCGCCGCATCCGGTCCGGGCAGGTGTCTCGCCTGCGCGGACGGGCCCCCGGGGCGCTTTCGTCATGGTGATCACCGGCGCTTGATCACCGGATAGCGGACGATGCTTTCAGATCCGGTCAAGGAAGGGAAGGGACTTGCGCGAAGGATGTAAGTAATGAGCAAATGCTGCGCATCGCATCCGTAGCGCCGCACCGTGACGGCCGACGGTGCGTCGGCCCGCGATTCCCGCGAAGCCATGAACACTTCAAGTACGACGCCTGAAGAACACCGCGAAGAACACCCCGGCCGGCCGTCGGCAGAACCCGCCGGGGAACTCCCAGGGGGACGCCGCATGACTCAGCAACCGGCCGGCACCGACAGCACGCCCATGGTGGCCGTCACCGAGGTCCACCGCAGCTTCGGCACCGGCGAGCGCGCCGTGCACGCCCTGCGCGGCGTCTCCTTCACCATCGGCCGGGGTGAACTCACCGCCCTCAAGGGCCGGTCCGGCTCCGGCAAGACCACCCTGCTCAACCTGGTCGGCGGTCTCGACGCCCCGACCGGCGGCACCATCACCCTGGACGGCACCGACCTCGGCGGCCTGGACGAGGACGGACGGCTCGCGCTGCGCCGGGACCGGCTGGGCTTCGTCTTCCAGTCCTTCGGCCTGCTGCCCGTGCTCACCGCCGCCGAGAACGTCGGCATCCCGATGCGGCTGCGCAAGGTGCCCGCCGCCCAGCGCGAGGAGCGCGCCCGCACCCTGCTCGCCCTGGTCGGGCTGGCCGACCACGCCAACCAGCGTCCCGGGGAACTCTCCGGCGGCCAGCAGCAGCGCGTCGCCATCGCCCGGGCCCTGGCCAACGAGCCCGACCTCATCATCGCGGACGAGCCGACCGGCCAGCTGGACTCCGAGACCGGCCGCTCGATCATGGAGCTGCTGCGCGCGGTGGTCCGCAGCGAGGGCGTCACCGTCCTGGTCGCGACCCACGACCCCAACCTGATGGAACTCGCCGACCGCGTGGTCGAACTCCGCGACGGCCGCGTGGTCGAGGAACCCGCCACCGTCGCCTGAGCGTCCTCCCGCAGTGTCCAGCTGCCCCCCTGCGGCATCCCGGTCGGCGGCGATTGCCCGCGGACCGAGGGCCGACCGGGAAATTCCCGGGGAATCCGGCGGGAGCGCGTCGGGGAACGCCTTTCGGGAATGCGCCGGGGAATTCCCGGGCGGGTTCCCGGCGCGTGCCCGGCGGATTCCCCGGGACGCGCTCCGGGGATTCCCCGGAACACGCTTCCAAGGCGCCCGGCACAGGGGGAACCGGAACGGGCCGGCCCCACCGGGAACGGGGCGCGACACGTCCGCCGGCCCCCGTCCGCGCTGCCGACGACCCGGCCGCACTGCCGGGCGGCGGTGCGCGCGCCGGAGGCACATCGGCCACCGTCCGATCGGCACCGGCCCCGCACCTGCCCGCGTTCCGGGCCGACGGCCGGAGGCGGTCCCTCCGCACGGGCACGAAGGATCCGGCTCGCGAAGGTCCGACGAACTCCCGCTGATCACTCGGCGAATTCGCTCGCGGGCGCGCCGCCCTGGGACGGCGCCCCGAAATTCCCCGGGCCGCATCCCGTATTTCGGCAGTCACCGGTGCGGCACGGCTCCCGCCGCTCCCGCCCGGTCGCCCGGTCGCCCGGTCGCCCGGGGCGACCGGGGCGACCGGGGCGACCGGGGCGACCGGGGCGGATCCGTGCGGTACGACAGCAGGAGCGGTCCGGCACGGATCCGGACCGCTCCCGCCGCCGCCCCGCGAGCGGCGGTCAGGGCTGCGCGGTGAGCCGGAAACTCTGCGCGGCGGAGTTGTCGCAGGTGCGCTGGACGAGTTGCACGGAGTCGGTGGCCGCCGTGGTGGCGACGGCGAGGCACTTGCCGCTGTGGCGGGCGACGAAGTGCTGGGTGCCGCCGGCCTCCGCGACGGGGCGCCACTGCTGGTTCGCGCCGCCGCCGTAGGCCCACAGTTGCAGGGGCGCGTTGTCGGCCGTGGCGACTCCGGTGACGTCGACGACCTGGCCGGGGTCGTTGCGGGCGGCCAGCCGGACGTAGCCGCCGTCGGTCGCGGCGAGCCGGAAGTGCTGGGCGGTGGTGCCGTTGCAGGTGTACTGCTGGATCGCGGTGCCGTTGGCGGTCGAGGCGGAGCGGGCGTCGACGCACCGGCCGTTGGCCCGCGAGGTCAGGCTGTACCAGGGGTCGGTACCGGCCGGCGCCCGGCCCAGCCACTTGAGCGCGTCGACCAGCATCCGGTTCTGGACGGCCGACGCGAAGGTGGACGAAGTCCGGGTGTTGGTGGCGTAGTTCATCGCGTTGTGACCGAAGTTGGCGTACAGCATGCGGTACTGGGTGTTGGTCCAGACGATCGGGTAGTCACCGCCGTACCAGGTCTGGTTCGGGTCGCTGCCGAGCGGGAAACCCGACGGGTCGACCGAGGCCAGCACCTTGATGTCGGGGTTGGTGCGGAGGTCGTTCGCCCAGGAGTACCACTCGCTGACCGCGGAGGTCCAGGTCGGCGGCAGGGACGCGGCAGCGGGGTGGTTGCCGTTCTCGGTGCGCAGCACGGCGGTCGTCGGGCCCCAGGTGTTGGAGCGGAAGTTCCCGCTGCCGAGGAAGCGGTTGTAGTACCAGTCCCAGCCGGCGGCCTCGGTCGCGAAGGCCGACACGTGGAAGCCGAGCCAGGCCCCGCCGCCGCGCATGAACCGTTCGAAGCCCGCGCGCTGGGCGGCGGTCTGCGGGGCGTCGTCCAGGAACAGGACGACGTCGTACGCGTCGACCCCGCCGTTGGCCAGCAGGTTCCAGTCGGTGGTGGCGGTGTAGGTGAAGTTGTTGGCCGCCGCGGTCCTGGGGAACCAGTCGTTGGCCTCCTTGTCGAAGTCGATGTGGGCGGCGTCCCAGGTGCCGTTGTAGAACGCGATCACCTTGAAGTCGGGTGCCGTGGGGGCGGCTTGGGCGGCGGAGCCGGTCGGGGCGAGGATGCCGAGCAGGAGGGCGAGCAGGGCGAGGACGGCCTGCGGCAGCCGTCCTCGGACACGGTGGCGCGGCATGGGGCTACTCCTTCGGTGGGGGCGGGCCGGCCGGAGCGGGGCACTGCCGGAGCGTTCCCGGCCACGGCGACGGACGTGCCGGTGTGGGGAATCGAGCGCGAGGTGCGGGGAACTGGCGGCGGGGGGTGCGGGGAGCTGCGGCGCGGGGAGCGGCGGCGCCGGGCCGGGGCAGCCGTCGGGCGAACACCGGCCGAGGGAACGCCGGCCGAGGGCCGGCCGGGCCCGGTCGTGGCAGGCGCGTCGTCACCCTTCGTGCCGCGAACCTAAAAGGTCTGAACCAGATGAGTCAACCCCCAGGCCTTCAGTTCATGAACGGACGGTCGGCGCCGACCGATGCACCCCGTGGCGTCCGACGCCCGGCCGTGCGTGCACGGCCTGCTGATCCCCCCTGCACGGAGGGTTGACGTGGTCTAGGCCAACCCCTAACTTCACGTCTTGAAAAATGTCCGGACCCCGTCAGGTTCGACGGCGCGGCCACCGCGACCCCAACCCGCCCCACCGCCCTCGAACCTGACACCTCGTTCACTTCCTGAACGAGCATGCGAGTGAACGACCGACTTCCCCCCACAAGGAGCCGTCTTGCTTCGCAACCTCACCCGCACCGCCGCGGCCGCGCTGGCACTGCCCGCCACCGTCGCCGCCCTCCTCTCCGGCGCCGCCGGCCAGGCCTCTGCCACCGCCGGTCAGGCCGCGGTCGCGGTCGCGGCCGCCGCCGGCCCGGGTTTCCCCGCCCAGTACGCGGCGCCGTACCTGGAGACCTGGAACAACCCGTCCACCCTCGCCGACGCCCGCAACGGCGCCGGGCTGAAGTACGTCACCCTCGCCTTCGTGATCAGCGACGGCGGCTGCAACGCCACCTTCAACGGCAACACCCCGATCACGGACGCCGGTTGGACCGGCGCGATCAACGCGCACCGGGCGGCCGGGGGCGATGTGATCGCCAGCTTCGGCGGCGCGTCCGGCACCGAACTCGGCCAGGCCTGCACCAGCGTCGCCGCGCTCCAGGCCCAGTACAAGCGGGTGGTGGACGCACTCGACCTGACCCGCATCGACCTGGACATCGAGGGCGGGGCACTGGCCGACACCGCCGCCAACGACCGCCGCAACCAGGCCCTCGCCCAACTCCAGCAGGCCCAGGCGGCCGCCGGGAAGCGGCTGGACGTCAACTACACCCTGCCGGTCGCCCCCACCGGCCTGCTGCCCGACTCCCTGAGCCTGCTGAGCAACGCCAAGAGCCGCGGCCTGAACGTCAACGCCGTGAACATCATGACGATGGACTACGGCCCGGCCATGGACATGGGCCAGGCCGCGATCAGCGCCGCCGAGGGCCTGCACACCCAACTCGGCCGGATCTGGACGGCCAAGACCTCCGAGCAGCTGTGGGCGATGGAGGGCAACACCCCGATGATCGGGGTCAACGACACCCAGGCCGAGGTCTTCACCACCGCGAACGCCCAGACCCTCACCGACTTCGCCCGCTCCCGCGGCATCCAGCTGCTCGCCTTCTGGGCCGTCGGACGCGACAAGGCCTGCGCCACCAACGGCACCCTGTCCTCCACCTGCAGCGGCACCCCGCAGTCCGCCTACCAGTTCTCGCGGACCTTCAACACCGTCACCGGCGGCGGCACCACCCCGCCCACCGGCCGCACCGGCCGGATCACCGGCTACGGCGGCAAGTGCGTCGACGTCGCCTCCGCCGGCACCGCCAACGGCACCGCGATCCAGCTGTGGGACTGCAACGGCACCGGCGCCCAGTCCTGGACCGTCGGCACCGACGGCACCGTCCGGGCGCTCGGCAAGTGCCTGGACGTCACCTCCGCGGGCACCGCCGACGGCACTCCGATCCAGCTGTGGGACTGCAACGGCACCGGCGCCCAGCAGTGGCAGGCCCGGGCCGACCGAACCCTGGTCAACCCCGCCTCCGGCCGCTGCCTGGACGCCACCGGCCCGTCCTCCGCGAACGGCACCCGGCTGCAGATCTGGGACTGCTACGCCGCCGCGAACCAGCAGTGGACCCTGCCCGCCTGACCTCCCGCCGACCCGCGAAAGGAACGACTCCCGTGCGCAGGAAGACCAGGAAGACCAGGAAAACCACGAAGACCCTTCTCCCGCTGACGGCCGCGGCCGGCCTGCTGGCCTCCTCGGCGGTGCTGCTGACCCCGGCCCCGGCCGCCCTGGCCGCCGTCCCCACCGGCGCGACCACGCTCGTGTCGCAGAACTCCGGCAAATGCGTCGACGCCGCCGCGGCGGCCACCGCGAACGGCACCGCCGTACAGCAGTACACCTGCAACGGCACCGGCGCCCAGCAGTGGCAGGTCCAGGAGCTCGGCAACGGCTACGTCCGGATCAACGCGCAGAACGACCCCGCGCAGGCCCTCGACGTCACCGATGTCTCCACCGCCGACGGCGCCAAGGTCCAGCTCTGGACGTACGGCGGCGGAACGAACCAGCAGTGGCAGGCCGTCGCCGAGGCGAACGGCGCCCACCACTTCGTCAACCGCAACAGCGGCAAGTGCCTGGACGTGCCCGGCGCCTCCACCGCCGACGCGGTCCGGCTGCAGCAGTACACCTGCAACGGCACCGCCGCCCAGTCCTTCACCTTCGGCAGCACCGGCACCAACCCGCCCGGCACCCCCGACCTGGGCCCCAACGTGGCGGTGTTCGACCCCTCGACGCCGACCGCCGCCATCCAGGCCAAGCTCGACCAGGTCTTCGCCCAGCAGGAGACCAACCAGTTCGGCACCCAGCGCCAGGCCCTGCTCTTCAAGCCCGGCAGCTACAACGTGAACGCCAACGTCGGCTTCTACACCCAGGTCGCCGGCCTGGGCCTGTCCCCCGACGACGTCACCGTCAACGGCGCCGTGCACGCCGAGGCCGACTGGTTCCAGGGCAACGCCACCCAGAACTTCTGGCGCTCCGCCGAGAACCTCTCCGTGAACCCCACCGGCGGCGCCGACCGCTGGGCCGTCTCCCAGGCCGCCCCCTACCGGCGGATGCACGTGCGCGGCAACCTCCGGCTCGACGACGGCGGCTGGTCCTCCGGCGGCTTCATCGCCGACTCCCTGATCGACGGCCGGGTCGAATCCGGCTCCCAGCAGCAGTGGCTCTCCCGCAACACCCAGTGGGGCGGCTGGACCGGCTCCAACTGGAACATGGTCTTCGTCGGCGACGTCAACGCCCCCGCCAACACCTTCCCCGCCCCGCCCTTCACCACCGTGGCGCGGACCCCGGTGGTGCGCGAGAAGCCCTTCCTCTACGTGGACCGGGCCGGCGGCTACCAGGTCTTCGTCCCGGCGCTGCGGAGCGACACCACCGGCACCACCTGGGCCGGCGGCACGCAGGCGGGCGACTCGCTGCCGATCGACCGGTTCTTCGTCGTCAAGCCCGGCGCCACCGCCGCGGACATGAACGCCGCCCTCGCCCAGGGCAAGAACCTGCTGATCACACCGGGCGTCTACCACCTGAACCAGACCCTGCGCGTCAACCGGCCCGACACCGTCGTGCTCGGCCTGGGCCTGGCCACCCTGGTGCCCGACAACGGCATCACCGCCGTCGACGTCGCCGACGTGGACGGCGTGAAGCTGGCCGGCCTGCTGATCGACGCCGGCACCGTCAACAGCCCCGTGCTGATGCGGATCGGCGGCGACGGCCCCACCGCCGTCGACCACCGCGCCGATCCCACCTCCCTGCACGACGTGTTCTTCCGCATCGGCGGCGCGGGCGTCGGCCGGGCCACCCAGTCCCTGGTCGTCAACTCGAACCACGTCATCGGCGACCACCTGTGGCTGTGGCGCGCCGACCACGGCAGCGGCGTCGGCTGGACCAGCAACACCGCCGCCAACGGACTCGTCGTCAACGGCGCCGACGTCACCATGTACGGCCTGTTCGTGGAGCACTACCAGCAGACCCAGGTGATCTGGAACGGCTCCGGCGGCCGCACCTACTTCTTCCAGAACGAACTCCCCTACGACCCGCCGAACCAGGCCGCCTGGACGAACGGCTCCACCCGCGGCTACCCCGCCTACCAGGTCGCGCCCGGCGTCACCACCCACGAGGCCTGGGGCCTCGGCTCCTACGCCTACTTCAACGTCAACCCCGCCGTCGTCGAGGAGCAGTCCTTCGAGGCCCCCAACCGCCCCGGCGTCCGCTTCCACGACCTGGTGACCGTCTCCCTGGGCGGCACCGGCACCATCAACCACATCATCAACTCCACCGGCGGCCCCTCCAACTCCACCACCAACGTCGCCAACCTGGTCGCCTACCCATAAGCCCCACCACCCCCGGCCGGCCGCAGCCGCGACCTCCCGTCCGCACGGGAGGTCGCGGCCACCGCGTACGCACCCGCCGAACGTCACAACAGCACCTCGCGTCCTTCGAGAACTCGACGGACGCGCCCTTCGGCCCACTCATGCCCGTAGCCACCCGACGGCAGCCGCCCGTCGGGAGCCCGTCACGCCATTTCCTGGCACTGCCGACTCCGCAGATGCCGGCCGCCGTCAGCACACTCACGGCCAACGGAGGCACCTGCGCTGTTACCTTCCCCGACGACGCGCCCGGCGCATACGCCCTGTGCGACACCACAGCCACTCTGCTGCCCTGGCCGGACTGTCGGCACGAGTGGGTGACCCGTTCTGGTACAACAGGTTCATCTACTACGCCGGTGGGTGGACCGACCTGGCTCCCCTGCCTTTGGAGCCGCTGGCTCTCGTCCTGTGCACCTGCCCGTGACCGCCCCGGACTCGGAGCGGTTACGGGGTCATGAGCATCCACAAGCGGGCCCTCGTGGCCCTCGTCGTCGCCGTTGGCACCATCGCCCTGTCCAGCCCGGCCCACGGGAACGGCAGCGTCGGAGTGGCGGTGGACGACTACCAGAACCGGTACTCCGACTACCAGCGCACCCAGTACACCGTGGACATCCACTCGACCGACTCCCACTAGCGAGCCGCCTGGCGGCACGGAGAGGTACGGCGCCTGCCGCGCCTGCGCATCCACTACCTCGCTCGCCGGTTCCTGCTGGTCAGCACCACACCTGACCGTCCTGCCCGCACTTGCGGTCAGGACGGTCGGGCGACGGCCTCGACCGGGCGGCCGACTACCGAAGCGAGTTCCAGGGCCTCCTCGCAGGTGTACCCGGCCTCCCCGAGGGCGGCGCCGTCGAGAACGGCACCACCGTCCGCGGGTGCCGGCTGGACCGTCCCGCTTACCGGGGCTGCCGAAGTCGCCGGGGCGGAACTGTCGGCGCGCAGCTCGGCGTCCACTTCCTCGTCGTTCACCACCGGTCAGCCGTTTCCGGCCGGGTCGCTTCCGTGCGCGGTGATTTCTCGAAGGCGGCCCGAGGAGCGGAGACGGTCGCGCCGGCCGGCTGGTGAGGGACAGGCGGCCTCCGATGCGTCCTGGAGCTGCCGATGTTCTTGAGTTTCAGTGCGGGCTTCTCCACGACGTACCAGGAGAAGAAGGCCGCGAGGATCGACAGGGCGACGGAGGCGCCAGTGTAGACAGCGTATCCGTGTACGGGAACGTGCCAGAGCGTCAGGGTCTATTGGATCGGGAACGCGTAGATGTAGACGCCGTAGGACAGGTCGACCTTGGTGCCGATTCGCGTGAGTGGCCGCGGGGTGAAGGCAGCGATCCAGAGCAGCAGATAGGCGAGGGCCGGAATCCCGATCACGAGGTATCCGCCGAAGCGGACGGCCCCCACGAGAATGCCGAACGCGACGAGTGCGGCGATCCCGTTCATCCGTATGTGCGTCTTGTACAGTTCGGCGACCGCGCCGAGGCCGAACAGGAGGCCCAGCGGTATGAGCATGTCCATGTTGATGATGCCCAGGAGGGGCAGCCGCCAGTCGGGCAGGCCTGTCGGCGCATAGCCGGGAGCGCGCAGCTGGGGGTAGTCCAGCGCGAGGTGGACGGTGTAGCCGTACAGGACGGCGACCGTGCCGAGGACGACCCAGCGGGCCCGGTGGAGCAGGCCCGTGGCCGCGAGGGCGGCTACCACGACGTAACAGAGGGCCTCGTAGGCGAGCGACCAGATGGAGCCGTTGAAGGAGCCGGCGTGAGGATTGTGCGCCAGCAGGCCGGAGATGGACCACTGGTTCACACCGATCGACCAGTTGGCCCGGACGTACTCCCACGGCCCCTGCGGATGGGACCAGAAGCCGTCGAGCAGGTGCTCGTGGCGGGCCACCGCCGGCGCGAGGACGAAGGCGGTGAGCAGCAGACAGGCCCAGAGGCCCGGGAGGATTCGGATCGCGCGGCTCCAGAGAAAGCGGGCCGTACTGAGTCGCATTCCGCTTCGCGTGATCAAAAGTCCGGAGAGGACGAAGAATCCGGCGACGGCGACTGCGCCGAGCCCCGTCTGCCCGTGCGACCAGTCCGCCCCGAGGTCGCTTGTTCCCATGCCGAGCGGATTGGCGTGAGCGAGGATCACCGAGATCGCGAGCAGCAACCGCAGGAGGCCGAACCCGTTCTCCCTGCCCAATACCTCCGACAATGGCCGGGCGGTCAAAAAATCGGCTTGCAGAACGTACTTACTGGGCATGCAGAAATGCTCCGAATGTTCAGGATAGAGGGTGGGTCGACGTCGCCCCGCACACACTGGACCGCCGCTCGCCCTGGAGCAGGGCGGTCGAATGCCTGTGGGCCGGCCCGGGTCGGGATCCCGACCTTGCCGCGCGGAATCCCTCGGGCATCCTCAGATGCCCCGCCACAGGCACAGTGGCCGGTGCGTCCGCTGCCCCGACGCCGCTGTGCCTCTGGGGCCGGGTGCCGGCGCGGCCGGTTCGTGTGCCGTTCCGGCAGTGCCGGTGTGCCCCGACGACGGCCGTGGGCCGGTGGCCGGGCCGTCCGCCCCCCGAGCGGACGACCACGGCGACCTGGCTCAGGTTCGTTCAGCCGGTGAGGCTCTGGGTTGCCCCCAGCAGGCGGGTTCGCCCCCTCACGTGGCTGGTCGTGAGACCGCCGGTGGGACGGCGCACTGCGTTCCGGCGCTGCTTCACCAGGGTGTCGCACCGATCGGCGCGGACGGACAGGGTCGTGCGGCTGCCCGGTACCGGTCCTTCCCGGCGTGCGATCACGTCCATCGGGGCGGGCACGGAACGGTAGAACTCATCCGCCGAAATCGCCGCGGCCGCGCCCGTGTCACCCTGCGTGCACGGCCTGACCCGAACACGGCCCGCCGTGCATTCGTCCTTGCTGCCTTCGGCGCCCGGCGGGTCCGCATCGCCCGTGGCCAGGGCCCGGTGGGGCCGAGGTCGAATACGGCGTCACCGGGCCGCACCCGCCGCCGAGCCCGGCGGCTTCGCCGCGTGCAGGGCCGGTACCACTGCTCTCTCGGAGACATCGGCGCCCGTACCGGCCGGTGGCGGCCCGGAAGACCGGCAGAGACGTCACGGCAATCATCTATACGCCGGACGAGCAGTATTTTACGGACATCTCTCTGAGCTCCGGCGGTACCGCCGGAGCCGAGCAGCTTCCCGCTCGCGGTCCGATCGTTCCAGATGCCTACCGTCTCAAGGGCGGCACTATCATGCAATGGAGGACGGCGTCCGATTCAGGAGGAGCAACGATTGACGTCTCACCTACCGACGGTGCCAGGTCAAAGAAGGTCCACCTTCCGAAACGCGGGTAAATCCGAAGAATTTAGAATCGACACCGTGCCGCACGGGACAATCAGGAAGACGAGTGGACTTGAATGATCGAAGGTCGCGTATTCGCCGACATTCTGATCGAGGGGATGGATGATTGGGTGCCCATCGATCAGCTTATCTGGACTGCACGGGAGGAAGCCGAAGAGGAATCCTGGAAATCTTATTTCTCGGAGCTGCTCCTTTTTTTGCTCGAGAAGGACTTGATCCGGATCGGCGAGCTTGCCGAAGGTGGCTTCTTGCCATGGGGCGGAAGTCCCCCCGAAATCCTTGAACTTGTGATCGATGACCTCGAACGTCTCGACTGGGAGCCCCGGCTGGGCAGTCGCGCATGGATTGCGAACACCGAGTTGTCACCCCCGGCCGTGGGTACGGACGGCGATGTGGACGACAGCATGAAGCACCCCACCGCCGGGGCCGGGACAGGCCGACCCGGCCGCTGTCCGCCGAGGTGAGCGCCGAACAGATGGCCGACTGGTACCGGCCGCTGGACCTCCTGCCCGGCGACCTCGAACATGTCATCGGCGAGGACAGCACCCTCGACGACACCGTCACCAGGATCCTGACCGACACCGCACTCACCCCACCGGGCTGGACACCGCGCCCCTGACCCGGCAGGCGAACGAACCGGCCGGTCACCTGGAGAGCAGCATCCAGCCTCTGGGGCTGTGAGCACCGGTGTCGTGGGAGCAAGTCACTCCGTGCGCACCCAGGCCGGACCCAGGGCTGCCCCTCGAACAGCTTGACCGGTACTGGGGCGCCACCTGTACCGGCTGCCCCGCACTCGCGGGGAAGGCCGGGGCACGGACCTGTACCCGCTGACATCGACCGGCTTCCCTCTTCCGTCCACGCGTCGGTGTGTGGCTGACCCCCGAGCAGACGGTGCCACCTGGGGCCCTGCCCCTGCGGGGCGAGCCGGGCAACCACATCCCCCGCTTCGACCGAACCTGACGCCATGGTCCGCTCTCTGCGTCCGTGCGGGGGGACGCCCACGGCGAAGTCCGACGGCGTCCTCGCTGCAAGCGCGGGGGGCAGCCAATGAACCCGACTGTCGCGTACCCGGTGGTCAAAATCCTCCCCGCACCCGCCGAGGTCAGCCGGCCAGGAGGGGGCAGGTCTTGTGAGCGCTGCGGTCCTCCCGCGCCGCGATGGTGATCCTTTACGGCGTGAAGACCCGAGCGTGCGGAGAAGCTGCTGCCCTCGCCTGCGGGGACAACTTCCCCGAGGCACATCGATGCCACCGGTCCGCGCGACCACGGCCACTCGCGGATGATGCCGTCCAGGGGGGTCCAGGCGGATGTCCGCTGCCTCCCGTGCTGCGACCGCCGCGTCGCGCCGACCGAGCGCCCCGTGCGCTCCGGGTGTGCTGGTGGTTCAGGTACCCAGGAGGCGCTCCAGCAGTGAGCGGTACTCACGCAGCGTCAGGCGCAGGTCCTCGGTGCTGGCCGCCGGTGTGCCGTCCGGTGCCGCTTCGGCACCGCGCAGTTGGTGGCGCCGCTCGGTGACGGCCTCGGTCAGCAGGCCGACCGACTTCTCGATCAGGGCGTCGGCCTGCTGCACGGCCTGACGGGGATCGTCGACGAATCCCGCCTGGACGGAGTGCCATTCGGCCCGCAGTCGCTGCGTGCGCCCGACGCCGAGCCAACCGCCCGATCCGGCCTCCGCAGGTGCCGCCGGTGCCGCCGGTGCCGGTTGCGGGTCGCCGGGCCGGGGGCCCGGCAGGGACCGGGCAGCCCTGGCGGGCTGGGACGGCCGTTCTGCGGCCCGGTCGGCTCCCGGTACGACGGCGAAGCGAGCTGCGCCGGCGCCTCGTTCGGGGGAAGCTTCCGGGCGGGCGGCCTGCGGGTCGGCCGGATCCGGGCCGGAGCCCGGGCCGGAGCCCGGGCCGGGTGCGCCGGCGGCGGCGCCGGCGGCGGCGTCCGGGTGGGCGCGGTGCGGACGGACGGCGTCCGCCTTGGCCAGGTCGGCCCCAGCGGTGCGGGGGTCCGGGGCCGGCGCGTCGTCGTCGGGGTTGTTCCGGGCTGCGGAACCGTACGGGGACATGGTCGTCCTCTCCTTCACGGGGTCGTCGGCGTCATCGGGAGGCGGGGCGTGGGCCGGAGCGGCGGACGGCAGGGGTGGAGTTGCCAGTAGGAGCGGTCCTGCCCTTCTCGTCGCCGCCGGAGCGGACCACCTCGAGGCACAGGTCACGCACCGCCAGCAGCGCCGTCCGCAGTTCCTCGGTGCCCACCCGCTGCGACCGGCTGCGCTCCAGCACCTGTCGCGCGGTCCGGTAGCCGGGCACCAGGGCGGCGTGGTCGACCGAGAGCAGGGAAATCCGGTCCCCGGCGGGGACGCCGATCTCGTCGAGCGTGCCCTCGAGCAGGGTCACGGCCTCCTCCAGCGAGCGGGCGGGGTCGTCGACGAACAGCTCCTGCAGGGCAGTGAGCCGGTTGCCGACCTCTTCGGCGCGGCGCCGCGGCAGCCGGGTGAGCGCCAGCTGCCGGACCTGTCGCAACCGGCCAGCCAGCTCGTGCTCGGCCTCCCTGGTGCGGCCGCCGTGCGCGCGAACCGTCCGGTCGTACTCCGGACCGAAACGCTGCTGCAGCCGACGGGTGTTCCACCGCGGCAGCAGCACGGCGAGGGCCGCCGCGACTGCCAGCACGGCCACCACCAGAACGATCCAGACACTCATACCGCTCCTCCTTCGGTTCGACACGGCCCGCGGTGGCCGGCCGCTCCCGTCCCTTCGGGTTCCCGCTCAGGCGAGTTCAAACAGCCACTCCCCCGGAAACGTCGACCGCCCGGGTTCGGGAGACCCGCCCTGGCGCCCGGACGGACACTCATGTGCGCTACAGACCGGCGGAGTTCACCCCCGAGGAAGCAGGTCGCAGTGTTCCGCGGCCCCCGCCGGCGAGCCACTCAGGACACCCGAGCCCGCACCCGTGGTCGCCCCCTCCTCGATCGCGGCCCGGTGGGCGTCCTCGGGTTCTCGCAGCCGGTTGCGGCCACCGCCGTCCACGCCCGACTGCTCGCCGCGATCGACGGCGCCGCCCCGGGGCGGTAGGACCACCGCGGCGGGCCCGGCACCGTGTCGGTGCCGGGCCCGCAACTCACACACCCGGTCAGGCCGCTTCGGCCTCGCCGATGTGCTTGTACCGTTCGCTCAGGAACCTCGGGAACCTGCCGGTGCTGCGGGCGTCGTCGAAGGCCAGGTACGCGGCTGCGGTCCTCAATGCGGCGATGGCCTCCGACCGCAGCCGCTCCAGCTGCTCGACAAGCTCCTCCGGGCTGGGTGACCGGCACGCTCTACGGCGGGCACTCGGTCCCGGGGCCGCCCGGGTCCTCGCAGACACTCGGTCGCCCTCTGCACCACAATGGAGTCGGGAACCAGGTCGGCGGCGCACAGGGGCACCTCGATGCGGGCTCGGGGTCGCCGCCGTCACCGTGTTGATGTGAGCCCTGCTCGTCGACCGGCACAGCACCCGATCGCTGTCACGCTGACCACGGACACTGCCACGACGTCACGCAAATGTGCCGCAGTCAGCTATGGATCGTGGCGCAAACTTCGTTTATGTAGTCCATTTCGAGGTGAGTCTGTGACACGCCGGCGCAGATGACGGTGCCTTCGGGGTAGGTTCGATCACTGAGCGGCTTTATGTAAATAATTAGGCCGTTGGTTGTCTGCCAATCCGTCCAGACCCACTCGCCGCTCCCGCGAACCTTCGCGAAGAAGTATCCATCAGTTTTTTTGACTCCGACCTGAACGGCAGAAACATATCGGCCCTGCCCGACCACCGAGAGACACACCTGACTGCCGCACTTGGCGACACTCGGTGGAACAATTCCCTGGTCAGGAGTACTAGCCAGGGCGCCAGCAGGGCTCGCGCCCAACAGGGCTGCGGTCGCCATCCCTGCGACAGCGAGCAACTGCGCCTTGATGTAGCCCTTCATTTGCTGCTCCTTCACGAGTTCCGTCAACCCTCAACGGCAAGGTTGGTGAAATTTCTGCTGCACCGAGGGACGAATGCGACTCCGATGCCCTGCGGGTTTGACCCACCAAGCGAGGCCATGGCCTTCCGGAGTGTGATCAAATATCCCTCTGGATACTGGCCGGAGACACCAGGGTGCACACACGGCTCACAGTTGGTCTACAGATGAGATGCGAGCGGCTCAAAGAAGTCGTCTACTGTCTCGATTTGGAAGCTTCATGGAAGTCGAGGCTCCGGTACCACTTCGGCGAATCACATGAGAACTGCTGCAAGAAGGATGCGCGCGTTTTCTGAATCCGAATTCAGGAATCTTTGGCCGGAAAAATAATCGAAGCTGCCCGAAAACACTTCTAAATCCCCGGCTGCCCCGCCAGATACGGAAACATGTGACAGCACTGTGCTCGCCACGCCAGTGCTCCGGCGCAGCCATCCGGGAGCGGCCCGGTGGTGCCCTGATTCTGCGGTTGTCCGGGCTCAGGTCCGGGGGCGGGGCGCCGGTCGCGCACCGCCCCCGTCGACCAGTGCCGGTTGTCTCCCTCGTCCGCACCGCTTCGATCACTTGGGTGACAGCGCCCCCGGCCGACCCCATGCCCGCGTGTTCGCCGTCGAGCAGGGCACCCCCGGAGGCACGGTCCGACACCGCACACCGTGCGACCGGGGCGGCTACTCTCGGTGGACGTCGGGCGTGGTACCGACGTGGGCCGGCGAACCACCGGAGACGGTGACTCCCAAGACATCCGCCCACGGGACACCGGCGATGCCGGGCCGTGACGACCATCGACGTCCGGAATCGCCGGACCTGATCACACGCACCACAGTCGAGAACGGGGCCGAGGCGCCCGCGGGCAGGAGAACAGGTAGTGCGGATCCTGACGGTTCCCAATGTGCTGAGCATGCTGCGACTCGCGGGTGTTCCGGTCTTCCTCTGGCTCGCCCTGCTCCCCTTGCTGGGGCGCGACAACCAGGACCTGTGGGCCGTTCTGGTCCTTGCTCTCAGCGGGATCACCGACTACCTGGACGGCTACCTCGCGCGAAGGCTCGACCAGGTGAGCGATCTCGGCCGGATCCTGGACCCGGCCGCGGACCGTCTCTACACTGCGGCGACGCTGGTGGCACTGACTCTGCGCGATCTCATTCCCGTCTGGCTCGTCATTGCGCTCGTCGCCCGTGATGCGGTCATGGCGGCTGGGGTCGTGCTGGTGCGACGGAAGGGATTCGAGCCGCTGCAGGTGAGCTTCGTCGGAAAATCGGCCACCTTCTGCCTGATGATCGGATTCCCGTTGGTCCTGCTCGGATCCACGGTTTTCCCGGGCGCCTGGGTGTCCCACGCCGTCGGCTGGGGAGCCGTGCTCTGGGGCTCGAGCCTGTACTTCGTCGCACTTCTCTTCTATTTCCGGCAGATCGCCGGGCTGGTACCCGCCCCCGGTCAGGTGGCAGGGGGACGATCGGCACCTCGGCCGTGACGAGCAGGGTGATGACGTCGTCGACGGTCTCCAGCGACGGCACGCCTGAGAACCCCTGGTGACAGCCCGCCCCCGCTGTCGGCGGGCTGTCGGGGCTGTCAGTGGGATGACAGCGGCCTGTCGGCGCGCTCCCGCAGGCTCTGGGGAGACGGGCGGCAGTGCCACGGCGGCAGTGCGGACGGCATCGATGCACCGCGACGCCCGCCCCGACACCGCCCTGACACCCGTCCCGAGAGGAGGCCGCCATGACCGGCACCGAAACCACCACCGCCGCCCCAGCCGCGGCGCCGCGCACCTATCCGTCGCTGCGCGCGGCGTGGATCCCGATGGCCGCGCTCTGCCTGGCCTTCTTCGTCGAGATGGTCGACAACACGCTGCTGTCCATCGCCCTGCCCACCATCGGCCGCGACCTGGGCAGCGGCACCACCGCGCTGCAGTGGGTCACCGGCGCGTACTCGCTGACCTTCGGCGGCCTGCTGCTGACCGCCGGATCGATGGCCGACCGTCTCGGCCGCCGCCGCGTCCTGCTGGTCGGCCTCGCCGTGTTCGGCCTGCTCAGCCTGTGCGTCGCCCTCGTCACCGGCGCCGGGCAGCTGATCGCCCTGCGCGCCGGCCTCGGCATCGCCGCCGCCGCCATGGCCCCGATCACCAACTCCCTGGTCTTCCGGCTCTTCGACGACGCGGCACTGCGGATGCGGGCGATGACCGTCATGATCGTCGTCGGCATGTCCGGCTTCGTCCTCGGCCCGCTGCTCGGCGGCACCGCCCTGGCCCACGTCAAGTGGCAGTGGCTGCTGCTCGTCAACGCCCCGATCGCACTGATCGCCGCCATCGGCGTGCGCCTGGGCGTCCCCGCCGACCGGCCCGAGGACCTCACCCGCGACCGGCTCGACCTGCCCGGCGCCGTGCTGAGCGTCGCCACCATCGGCCTCGCCTGCTACTCGCTCACCAGCGGCGTCGACCACGGCTGGACCTCCGCCCCCACCATCGGCTCGATCCTCGGCGCCCTCGCCGCCGGCCTCGCCTTCGTCCGGCACGAGCGCCGCACCGCCGCCCCCATGCTCGACCTGAAACTGTTCACCAACGGCACCGTCCGCGGCGCCGCCATCGCCCAGATCGGCACCGCCATCGCCATGGCCGCCGTCATGTTCGGCCTGATCCTGCACTTCCAGTACGCCTACGGCTGGAGCCCCGTCAAAGCCGGCCTGGCCAACCTGCCGATCATCGTCACCATGCTCGCCGCCACCCCGCTGTCCGAGTGGCTCGCCAAGCGCTGCGGCCACCGCATCGCCTGCCTGGTCGGCGCCGCCTGCCTGGCCGGCTCCCTGGCCGGCCTCGCCTGGGGCGTCTCGCACGGCTACGCCGCCATCGCGGTGTGCATGGTCGTGATGACCGTCGGCCTGCGCACCGTGATGACCATCTGCGCCATCGCCCTGGTCGAGAAGATGCCGGAGAACCGCACCTCGATCGGCACCGCCCTCAACGACACCGCGCAGGAGGTCGGCAGCAGCTTCGGCACCGCCGTCGTCGGCACCCTGATCGCCGCCCTGGTCACCACCCAGCTCCCCGCCGGCGCATGGGACAGCGCCCTCGTCCACTCCTTCTTCCACGGCGAGCGGATCACCTACGCCGTGCTGGCGGTCATCGTCGGCCTGGTCACCGCATTCGGCGCACTCACCCTCACCGACTCCCACAGCACCGAGGAGCACCCCGCCTGACCCCTCCGGTGCTTCGACTGCGACCGGCGCCCCGCCCCTCCCGGCGGGGCACCGGTCGCGGTCGGATGCCCTCCCGGGTCACCCGGTCTGCCACAGAACTCGGCGAGGAGCATCCCGACACCCCGACCGCCTGTGCCAACCTCGCCGCCTCCTACTGGCAGGCGGGACGCACCGAGGAGGCCGCCAGTCTGTTGCGTTCCGTTGTGGAGCAGCGGGACCGTGTTCTCGGTCCCGCGCACCCGGACACCGTGATGTGCAGGGTGGACCTGGCAACCGTGCTGACCGAGCGGGGGCGTGATCTGCTGCCCGGTGACACGCTGCGCGCGTGGCGGGATGTGGCCGAAGCGGTCCAGGCGGTCGGCCCGTACCTGTCGGGTGATCAGGCCGGGTACGGTCCCGTGCTCGCCCGCGCGTACGGGATTTGCGCCGCGGTGCTGGACGCCGACGGGCAGCCCGAAGCCGCCGCCGACTTCCGGTCACCATTCAGGCCCGGCGACGATGCTGCGGACAGGAGCCGACCACGACCCCACGCCCTCGGCCATGACGCAGACCCGCCGGGAAGCAGCCGCAGGTCGACAGCCTGTTCGGCGAGCACCGACAGGCCTGACCGCCCCTTCCCCAGGCACCCTGCCCACAACCCCTCTCGGCCCCCGGCAGCAGGTTCTCGATCTTCCAGGGCGTTGGCCTCGGGGCCGCCCGGCGAGCGCGAACGAGACCAGGGTGCGGGGCCGAGAACACAGGCGGCGGGTGCCACCTCGCCGGGCTGCGGGGTGGTAGCCCCGTTCCGCTCCGCCCACTTCAGCTGGACGGCCCCGACGTGGCCGGGGGCATCAGGCAGGGTGTCCTGACCTGGAAGAGCAGCAGCCCTCCGGTCGTGGTCTCGACGGTGATCAGATACCGGCTCGACGCCTGGGAGGCATCCAGGACCGTGTCCACCTTGCCGTCCGTGGTCTCCCGGTAGCCGTCGATCTTGAATCCCTGCTGTTCGAGCATCGCGCGGACCTTGCGGACTGCCTCGGGGTGCTGCTCGACCGGGGCGGAACTGTACACCGCGTACGCCATCTTGTACCGGCCGTCCTGGGCGACCTCGTCGTTCTTGCCGACGCAGTCGTTGAAGAACGGTTCGGCGCTGCCGGCGTCGAGGGCGAGGCCGGCGCTCTGCGCCATGTACTCCGTCATGTGCTGGGCCCAGTCCTGGACCTCCTGGCGGGCCTTGACCGGCAGCGGATCGTTGGGACCGGACGTGGACATGCATCCTCCGAGGATCAGGGGCAGGCAGAGGGCCAGCGCGGCGACAGCGAGGCGCCGCGCAACGGTGGGGCGGGCGGCGAGGCGTGGCAGGGGGAACGGCACGGTGGAATTCCTTGCGGCTGGAACGAGAGTGAGGACCGAACGGTCGGGCCGCGGCCGGCCCGGCCCGGTGGTCACAGGGGACCCGGTGACGTGACGGGCTATCCGGGGAACCGTGCCCGGCGGTTTCCCGACGATGATGCGGCCCTGATTGGCGAGGCTGTGGCTGCCGTCGTCCCAGTAGCCGCTGTGCCCGGAGGTGTCGACCTCGAATCGCTGCCCGCCGAAGTTGTCCTCTATCGGGTCCTCGCCGAGGGTGAGTCCCGCAGCCAGCGCAATATTGTCGTCCGCCGCCCGGCCGGTCCAGAAGTGGCTCGGGTCGATGTGCAGCTGGTCGGCACGCTCAACGGTCATGCCAGGGCTCGCAACAGCGACGATCTCATCGGCGCCCAGTCCCGCCCCGCCGGCGGCAGCCGCACCGACGAGCGTCGTTCCGTAGCTGTGGCCGAACACCGAGAGGTGACTGGGGTGGTCGCCCTGGGCGGCCCGGGTGCCCTGGGTGAACTGGCGAAGCGCCTCCGCCCCGTCCGTGGCCCTGCTGGTCGAGCCGACCGCAAGGTTCGGCGCCTGCACGACCGGGACCTCGGGAGCGTCGTAGCCGAGCCACGAGATCACCGACACCTTCTGGTTGGTCCCCTTCGACGCCCCTTTCGCGGCCTCCTGAAGGTCATTGGCACGCGTGGGCTGGCCCCCTGTGCTGTCGATCGTCGATGGCCCACTGTGTTCCCCTCCCGACAGCTCATCAGTCAGCAGAAAGCCTATTGCGGTGACCGGCCGACCCCCATCCGTACAAGTACTCATCCGGTATGACACGAATGCGATCGTTTGGAAACGCCGAAAGTGCCTCTCGAGAAGCACCCGTCCCGCGATGGCCGGCGCGCCCGCGCTGCTCACCGACCGGAACCGGCCACACCCCGCGGACCGGCCACTGTGCGTTCCTGCCGACCGGGACCGTGGGACCGGTCCATCCGGGCCGCCGGCCGGGAGAACGGGGAGTTCGACATGGGCGGGCTCCGGGACGGTCGAGATGCCCGGACCGGTCCGACCGGTCCGGGCGCAACCCGTATCCAGAGGTGCGCGCGGAGTCGGCGACATCGCCGGCGGGACAGCACCGCAGGCTGTTCTGCGGCTGTTGGGCAGCCGCAGAACAGCCTGTGATATGCGGCGATGCGCCAAACTGGGCCTGTCGACCTGTTGGGAGGCAACGGGTCCAGCACCGGGCGGTGCGGCACAAGAACAGGCGTCACAGGGGTCGCAGACGACCAGGCCGAAGTCCCGGTCGAGGGTCCCTTTATCCGCGGGGGTCAGCCGGCGCCGTCGGCCTTCAGGGCCTGGACCGTGTCGGTCGTCGCTGGTTCTTGACACCTCAACAGGCCATCCCGGATCTCGACGCCCGGCAGACAGGTCAAAAGCGGCAAAGCCGCGAGAACGGTGCAGGTTGCGAAGGGTCCTCCCAGCGAGCACGGGGGTACCCCTGTCTGTTCGGTCGAGGTCGGGGACCAGTACGTTCGTGTGGTCGAGGGTGGGGCCAACCGCAGGAGTGCACATGGGCGATAGTCAGGTCACGATCAAGCTCACGAGTGACGAGGCGCTGGTGTTGTCGGACTGGCTGGAGAAGCTGCAGATGACGGACCTGAGCCGAGTTGTCGACGATCCGGCGGTCTGGGCGCCGATCCATCGCATCGCCGGGGCGCTGGACAAGTCACTTCCCGGGCTGTTCGCGCCTGACCATGACCAGCGGCTCGAGGCCGCTCGCCGACGGCTTCGGCCGGAGGAGGACTGAGTAGACGGGCCTGGAGCGGTCCCCTGCCTCCTGCAGGTCGGGGTTCCTGGAAGGGTCCGTCGCGGAGCATCGCGAAGAGGACGTCGGCCCGTCGTCGGGCGAGGCAGGGCAGGACCTGGGTGCGCTGTTTGCCCTGAGCGACGGTTTCCTTCTCCGAGCGAGTTCGGCCAGGTCGACGACGAGGTCCGAGATCGGACCTCGTCCGTTCAGTCCGCGGTGCCGAACCACCATTCGGTGTTGTCCACGCCGGCCGCCCAGTCGTTCATGACCCGCTCGACGGCAGGGAGTCCGACCTGCCGGGCAACCGTCGCCACGATGAACCGCCCGTCCGCCGGTGCCTCGGCCAGCCCGTCCAGAGGGACGAGGCCGGCCTGCAGGTCTGCCAGGTCCTCCGACGAGAAGGGGCCTCCACGGTAGGCCTGGATGCAGACATTGGCCCCGCGCTCGGTCACCTCGAACGTCCCGTCGTCGGCGATCCGCAGCACGTCTCCGGCAGCGCATCCGAGTACCAGTCCAGGGCTTCCGCTCAACTCGAACGACCGCTCTCCGAGCACCCGGGCAGGAAGTACCTCGAGAACAGGCCGCCCAGCACTGTTGCGGCCCGCCAGCAGCCGTATGTGGGTGTCGGCACCGACGTCGAGCTCGTCCATCATGAGCGCGATCGTGTCACACGGTGGTGTCGACAAGAGTGTCGACCTGCGTCCTCACACGGTGGGCAGACCATCACGACGGAGGACAGCCGCGCGCGCCCCTCGGGCCGTCCGGAGGGCCGTCGTGGTGGCGGCGCTCCGGACGGGCCGGCCGTGGGGGGCGGGCTCGGGTTCTGGCTCAGGGGCGCCAGTAGTTGTTGGCCGCGGCGATGGTCTGGAACTCGACGGCGACGGTGTGGGCGGCGGCGATGATGCTGTCCGGGTCGGTGGAGTAGTTCGGCCGGCCGCCCTTGAGCACGTCGAGATCGGGCTGGATGTTGTGCACGGTGTGGCGGGCCAGGGTGAGGGCGAGGGCGCGGCCCTCCTCCGGGGTGCTGGTGATCAGGGTGTTGCCGGGGACCAGGACCAGGGCTTCGTCGGGTACGCGGTTCATGGCACCACTGTCGGCCGCCGACGGCCTTCGTGCGGCCGGACGCCGGGTCTGCGTCGGCTGCACGGGTGACGGAGCGGGCCGGGCGGGGGCCGGGCGGGCCCGGCCCGGTGACACTGGGCTCCATGGACGACTTCCTGTCCGAGTCGACGCTGCACGACATCGTCGACCTGTTCGTTCGCCTGGTCGAGTTCGCGGGCGCGCTGATCATCTTCGTCGGCGCGCTGTGGGCGTTCGTCCGCTTCGTCCTCTTCTGGTTCCGGCCGTCCCGGCCCGCCGCCCCCGAGCCAGGACCGCTCTGGGACTTCACCCGGATCCGGCTGGGCATGGGGCGTTTCCTCGTCCTGGGGCTGGAGTTCCAGCTGGCCGGCGACATCCTGCGGACGGCCGTCGCGCCGACGTTCACCGAGATCGGACAGCTCGGCGCCATCGCCGCGATCCGCACGGCACTGAACTACTTCCTCGGCAAGGAGCTCCGGGAGGAACGCGCCGAGATCGAACGCTCCGCCGCCGGTCCCGTCGCCGCCCGGACCACCGAGGGATGACCGACACCGTCCTGCGGCAGGCCGCGCTCTGGGTCACCGTGCTCGGGGCCGGCGCGGCCGTGCTCGCGGGCCTGCGGCTGCGCCGGGTCCGGCCCGCGGTGACCGTGCTGTCCGACTTCCTGCTCGCGGCGGGGCTGATCCACCTCGCCGGACGGACCGGCTGGACCTCCTTGGCGCTGGTCGCGAGCGTGGGCGCGCTGCGGATCGTGCTCGACCTGGACCTGCGCGCGTTGGCGGGGCGGCCGCGCAAGGACGCCGCTGCGCCCCCGACCCGGGCGAGCTGAGCGATCCGAGCGACCGTCGTAGTCCCGTCCTCGTCACAAACGGCGATGCGCATTCCTACAAGTCTCCGCTGCCGCCCTCCTGGCAGGCTTTGCCTCGACAGGACCACGGATCGTGCCGGCAGGAGAGGCGGACGCGCAGTCGCTTCCGCAACGTCGGCGCGCCCTCGCGTGACGCCCTCCCGATCGGCTACGCCACGGGGCGGCACACCATCTCGATCCCAAGGAGAATCGTGAAGATCGGCAAGCGTGTCGTCCTGGTCGGGACACTGTCGGCGGTCGCTCTGCTCGGAGTGTCGGGCCGGGCCATGGCCTGGGATCCCAGCATGGAGGGCAACAACCTCTGCAACACCGGCGAGATCTGCATCTCCGAGGACCTCAACAACAGCGGCTGTATGAAGGACACCTACTACTCGGCATCGACTTGGTTGAACGCGCGGTGGTCGACGGACGGCCTCAACTGCTACCTCGAGACATCGGGCGCGACACTGTACAACGGCACGGACGGCAGCCCGCGCAACGCAACCTGGGCCCGGAACTTCGATGCTGCGAAGACCGTGCGGATCTACTACAACTCGAACCACTCCGGGCCGAGCTTCCAATTGCGACCCGCGGGCCAGGCGGGCAGCGAAGCCAATTTCTTCAACTTCACGCTCAGCAACGGCATGAACGCCAACGACCGGATGAACTCGCACAAGTTCGGCGCCTGACGGCCGCACTGCCCGGGCCCGTGCCCCTTCCCGCCCCGTGGCCCGTTGGTGGCAACGGGCGTCCTCCCGGACCCACCCCTGTTCAACCATGCGCGCTGCCCGGTCCGAGTGCCCTGGAGAATCTCGAATGATGAAGCGTGTTGCGGCGGTTGCCCTGCTGACGGTCACGTGCGCTTGCGCGAGCGGCGGGAACGGCTCCGCTCCGTCGACGGACCGCCCGCCCAAGGGTCCGGATCCGGCGGCGGCCGAAATCCTGCGGATCAACGCGTTCTCGGCCAGGCCCGTGACCAGGGGCAAGGACATCGTCCTGCCGCTGACTCCATACCTGCCGACAACGGCGCAGATCAACGCGGAGACGAAGGCGTTCAACCTGCGGGTGCGCAGCTGCATGGCCGCGTTCGGCCTGGACTGGCGGGTGCCCCCCGGGGATGCCGTCGACCCGTCGACGGCACCGAGCGAGAGCCGCCGGTACGGGGTCATCGACGCCGCCGAGGTCGAACGCCTCGGCTATCACGCCCCCGGCTCGGTGACGGAAGAGAAGCGGCCCGGCGACGAGGGCGGCCCTGGCGGGAACGTCGACACGAAGGTGCTGAACCTGGTCTTCCTCGGCAAGGGCGAGTCGAGCTACGGGGGGCGCTCCATTCCGGCGGGCGGCTGCGCGGGCGAAGCCAATCGGCTCCTCAACCGGGGCGGCGGCCCGAGCAGCGCGGACGACCAGCGGTTCACGGAACGACTGATCATCGATTCCTTCGAACGGTCCAAGCAGGAGAAGCCCGTCGTGGAGGCGATGGCCGCATGGTCCGCGTGCATGAAGAAGTCGGGCTACGACTACCAGGACATCTGGAAGGCCAACGAGGATCCTCGCTGGACCGCAGCCGAGCCGACCCCGCAGGAGTTCCAGGTCGCCAGGGCCGATGTGGGGTGCAAGCAGGAAGCCAACCTGCCGGGAATCTGGTTCGCGGTGGAGACCGTGTTCGAACAGAAGGCACTCGAGGCGAACGCCCCGGCACTCAAAGCGGCCCAGGACCGCCACAGTGCACGGATCAGGACCGCCGCCGACATCGTCGCCGGTATCGAACGCTGATCGAACGCCGGTCGGGCAACGGACCGGCGGCGGCCGACCGGCGACGGGGCGGCTCCGCTCCGCCTCTCCACCGGCGGTCGAGCGGACAGCGGAGACGACGCAGACAGGAGGACCGGAGTGGACGGGCACGTGGCGGATGCCGCCGGGCCGGAACCGGTGCCCGCGCCCCGGCGCGGGCACCGGTTCCTGGCCGCGCTGGTCGCGACGGCCGTGGCCGCCGGCATCGGCGGTACGGCCGCGACGCGGTTCATCACCTCGCCCGGGCAACGGGCCGCGCAGGCGGCTGCCCCGCCGCCGTCGGTGATCACCGCGGCGGTGGAGTCCCGACGACTCGTCGACACGGTCGTGCTGCGCGGCAGGGTGGCCTCGACGCAGAGCGTCGAGGTGTCCCCACAGGTCGTCGCCGGTGGCAAGGACACCGGCAGCCGCACGGTGGTCACGGCTGTGCGGGTGCGTCCCGGCGACGCGGTGAGCGCCGGTCAGGTACTGCTGGAGGTCTCCGGACGGCCGGTGTTCGTGCTGACCGGCGAACTGCCCGTCTACCGGGATCTCAAGCCGGGCAGCGAGGGCAAGGACGTCGAGCAGCTCCAACGCTCGCTCGCCCGACAGGGCCTCAAGACCGGTGCGGACGAGGCGGGCAGGTACGGACCGGGCACCCGCAGGGCGGTCGAGGAGCTCTACCGCCGCTTGGGGTACGACGCACCGCAGTCCCCGGACGTGTCACCGGAGCAGCTCCGGACGGCCCAGGAGCGGGTCACCTCGGCCGAACGCGCGGCCGGAGGGGTCCCGCCCGCAGGTCCCGGGCCGGAGCCGGGGGCCGGGCCGAGGTCGGGTCCGGACTCGGCCGGACGGGCCGTGGCGTATGCGAAAGCCGACCTGGAGCGCGCCCGCGAGGAGCGGGCGGAGCTGGAGTCCCGCGCCGGTGCGATGGTGCCGGCCGGTGAGGTCGTCCTGGTCCGGGACGACATGGCGCGGGTGGACACCGTCAACGCCGTGGTCGGCAAGCCGGTCAAGGAACGCGCCGTGACCCTCTCCTCCGGCGCTCTGCTGGTCGTCGCGCGGCTCGCCCCGCACCAGAAGGACCTGGTCCGGTCGGGGATGCCGGTCCGGATACTGTCCGAACTCACCGGCGCGCAGGCCGATGCTTCGGTGACCGCGGTCGCCGACACCCCGGACACCGCCGACACCCCCGACCCGGCGGGCGGACCGGCGGCCGGACCCGGTGGGTCCTCCGCCGCAGGAGGCAGGGCCTACGCGACGACGGTGACTCCCACGGTGCCGTTGGACCCCGCGCTGGCCGGACAGGACGTACGCCTGACCGTCGAGGCCGCGTCCTCGGACGGGGACGTGCTGGTCGTCCCACTGGCCGCGGTCTCCGCGGGTGCCGATGGCCGGACCCTGGTGACCGTCCTCGCCGCGGACGGATCCCGGCGTCCGGTCGAAGTACGACCCGGCGCGACCGGTGGCGGCTTCATCCAGGTCGCCCCCGCCGATCCGGTCGGACTTCGGCCCGGCGAGCGGGTGGTGGTCGGCGTCCGGCGCGGTGCCGCAACCGACACCGGGACCGGAGGCGACCGGTGACGCCGGTCCTCACTTTCGACGGCGTCGGCCTGACCTACCCGGGCCCACCTCCGGTTCTCGCCCTGCGTCCCGCCGATCTCGTGGTCGAGCGCGGCGAGTTCGTCACGGTGATCGGTCCCTCGGGGTCCGGCAAGTCCACGTTCCTCAACGTCGCCGGTCTGCTCGACCGGCCGACCTGCGGCACCTACCGGCTGGACGGGACCGACACCGGCACCCTCAAGGACAGTGCGCGCACCGCAATTCGGGGAGCCCGCATCGGGTTCGTGTTCCAGGCGTTCCACCTCCTGCCGCACCGCAGCGCGGCGGAGAACGTCGAACTGGGGATGCTCTACGGAGCGGTCCCCCCAACGGAGCGCAGCGTCCGCTCCCGCGATGCGCTGACACGCGTCGGACTGGCCCACCGCCTCCACGCCCTGCCCACCACACTTTCCGGCGGGGAACGACAGCGCGTCGCGATCGCCCGCGCACTGGCGCCCCGGCCCGCACTGCTGCTGTGCGACGAACCCACCGGCAACCTGGACAGCGCCACCTCGTCGGACGTCCTCGCGCTGTTGGACGAGCTCAACGCGGACGGCGTCACCGTGCTGCTGATCACCCACGACGCCGCGGTCGCCCGGCGCGGCACCCGCACCCTGGCCATCCGCGACGGCGTCCTGTCCGAACTCGCCGGATCACCCGGATGACCCGCGCCGAGCCACCTGGCACTCCCCACAGCGCCTCCGCCGACCCACCGGACACCCGGCCCGGCAACCACGGCGCCGCTCGGACGCCGCGCTCGCGTATGCGGTGGCGCGACCTGGCCACCGAAGCAGTCGCCGGCGTGCTGCAACGCCCGGCACGCTCCGCGCTGACCGCGCTGGGCACCGTGCTCGGCGTGGGCACGTTCGTCGCGGTTCTCGGTCTCACCGCCACCGCGACCGGGCAGATCGGCGAACGCTTCGACCGCCTGGCCGCGACCGAGGTGACCGTCGAGGACACCGGCGGGGCGGATCCCGCGATGCTGCCACTCGCGTTCACCCCGGATGCCGACGAGCGGGTACGCGCACTCAACGGCGTGACCGGCGCAGGAGTCCACTGGCCCGTTCGGCTGCCGCCCGGCGCGACCGTCCGTGCGGCCCCGGTCGGCCGGGACGCGGACGGCCAGCCCGTCCAGGTCGTCGCCGCCTCCGCCGGAGTCCTCGACGCCGCCGGCGCCCACTTCGCGGAAGGGCGCGGTTGGGACGCCTTCCACGACTCCCGGGCCACACAGGTCGCGGTCCTCGGCCAGGGCGTCGCCGCACGCCTCGGGATCGCCACTCTTGAGACCCGGCCCGCCGTCTTCGTCGGTGACGTCCCGTTCACCGTGGTCGGGATCGTCGCCGACACCGACCGCGAGGCGGACCTGCTGCTCTCCGTCCTGGTCCCGCGAAGCGCCGCGGAGCGGGTCTGGGGGCCGCCCCAGGAGGGCCGGCGCGCCACCATGCTCATCACCACCAGGATCGGCGCCGCCCGGCAGGTCGCCGACGAGGCCCCCTACGCGCTGCGCCCCGACCACCCCGACTACTTCAAACCGGTCCCACCACCGGATCCGCGCACCCTGCGTAACGGGGTCGCGTCCGACCTGAGCGCGCTCTTCCTCCTGCTGGCCGGCATCTGCCTGGTCATCGGCGCCGTCGGCATCGCCAACACCACCCTGGTCGCGGTCATGGAACGCACCTGCGAGATCGGCCTGCGGCGCGCCCTCGGCGCACGCGGACGGCACGTCGCGGGCCAGTTCCTCGCCGAGTCCGCGGCACTCGGCGCGCTCGGCGGGCTGGTGGGGACCGGCCTGGGCGTCGTCACGGTGATCGTGACCAGCACCACGCGCGAGTGGACACCCGTGGTCGCGCCGGGCACGGTCGCGGCGGCCCCCGCCATCGGGCTCGCCACCGGCCTGCTGGCCGGGCTCTATCCGGCCTGGCGCGCCGCCCGCGTCGAACCCGTCGAAGCCCTGCGGAGGTAGCCCAGGTCCGACCCGCTCCGCAGGACGCCCTCCCCGCGTCACTTCCCACCCGCCGCTCTTCGCGGCGGCCTCGCACACCACCGCGACAGGCGGCCCACCGGTCGACGCGCGGCGGCGGGCACACCTGTGCCCGGACACGGGAGGAATCCATGCGACCACGGGGCAGAACCGCACAAAAACGTGAACGGCTGCGAACACGTCACACCTGGACAGCGCTCGGCGCCGCCGCACTCATGGCGTTCGCCGCGCTCTCGGCGAACACCGTCCCGGCGGACGCGGCACCCACGGCGCCGAAGTCCTCCGAGGACCGGGCGTGGACCACCACGGGCGACGCCGAGGGCTTCCACATCGTCGTCGCGGACGCCAGGGACGGCTACGCGTGGCGCACCGCCGCCTCGCTGTCCGAGCCGGGCTTCGATACCGACCTGTGGATCGGCAACGCCTGCGTGACCGGCTCCGGCCGGCGTGCCGTCGTCGTCTACGCGCCGCGGACCTTCACCAACAGGCCCGAGCTGATGGCCCGCGGCGGGTTCACCGCGATCGTCGATCTGGCCGACGGCACCGTGACGAAGCTGGACCTGCAGGCCTCGCTCTCCTACTACAACCCGGGCTGCGGCGTCGACGAGACAGCCGTCCTCACCCAGTCCGGTGGGGAGGACAGGGCCGGCACCCGGCTGATCCGCGTCGACGCAGCGACGGGAAGGATCGCCGCCCCGATCGAGACCGAGGGGCAGCTCACCTCCGCTGTCCCGGTCAAGGACGGCTCCGTCGTCGCCGCGGGCGCGGGCGCCCTCGTCAAGGTCGAGACCAGCGGTGCCACCACCCCGGTCTCACGGACCGTCGGTGTGCCGTTCCGCCTCACCGCCGACAAGGACGGCGGCGTGGTGTTCCTCGACTCGGATACCGTCGGCCGGAGCACTGCGGACAGGTCCGTGGACGGGCCGGGGACCGGCCGCACCACCGACTCGGCCGTGGTCGGACGCGTCGCCGGGGACCTGATCAGGAGACCCGATGTGAGAAGGACAAGGCCGACGGAGCTGGCCCGGGGACCGCTGACCGCGACGGGCCTCACCCGCGACGCCGCAGGCACCGTGTACGTGACCGGCCCCGTGACCAGGGGCACGGAGAAGCCGCCCACCAGCACCAGGCTGCTGCCCACGGCACCGAAGGAGGCCAGGGTCAGCACCAAGGGCGAGACTGTCGTCACCCTCAGCGAGTGGGCCGACGGCAGGGACTCGCGACTCGGCCCCGACGAGGCCAGGTCTCCCCGGCCGGTCATGGTGGCGTTGGGTCGCACCGACGGCGGCCGGATCGGCGCGGGAACCGTAGACCCGGGCGCCGTGCCGAGTCCGAACAGGGCCCAGGGTGCGGCTCCTTCGCCGAAACTCGGGGTAGTCCCGGCACCCGGAGCCGCAGGTGCCGCCGTGCCCGGCGCGACGACGGCCGACCCCACCGAGACCGTCGAGTCCGAGCGCACCTGCGCGGTGCCGCGCAACGATCCCCGGAACCAGGCTGTCCAGCCCAAGCCCCGCCAGGTCGAGTGGGCGGTCGACCAAGCCGTCCAGGGCACCTTGAACCAGAACACCGTCCGCCCGGCGAACTGGAAGAACCTGGGGATGCCGGCCTACCAGCCGCAGGCCTTGTTCCCCCGGCCCATCCTCGACGGCAACGGGCGGGTACCGGCACAGATCATGCTCGGCGTCGCCGCACAGGAATCGAACCTGTGGCAGGCCGCGCGCTCGGCGGTTCCCGGTGTCACCGGCAACCCGCTCATCGGCAACTACTACGGCATCGACTACTACGACGGCAATCCGGCCAACGACTGGGACGTCAACTGGTCGAAGGCCGACTGCGGGTACGGTGTCACCCAGGTCACCGACGGCATGCGTCTGGCCGGGAAGGAACGGCCGGGCGAGACCGCCCTGCCCTACCAGACCCAGCGCGCCGTGGCGCTCGACTACGTCACCAACATCGCGGCCGGGCTGCAGATCCTCTCCAACAAGTGGAACCAGACCCGCGCCGCCGGACTGACCGTCAACAACGGCTACGCATCGAAGATCGAGAACTGGTACTTCGCGCTGTGGGCGTACAACTCCGGGTTCTACCCCCGGAGCGGCGACGGAGGCCCCTGGGGTGTCGGCTGGGCCAACAACCCCGCCAACCCCGAGTGGGACGCCGGACGCCTGCCCTTCCTGGAGCACCTCGACGGCACCGACGACTACTCGGATGCCGCTCATCCGCAGGACTGGCCCTACCAGGAGAAGGTCATCGGCTGGGCCGGACACCCGCTGGAAGGTCTTGAGTCCCCGGGAAAAATGGTGAGTGGATACCGCCAGGCGTGGTGGAACGGCAAGGAGGGGAGTGCCCTGACACCCGGGAGTGCCAAGAACCTCCGGGCTGCGGCGAAGCCGGAGGAGTCCTGGTTCTGCACGGCGCAGAACAACTGCATGCCGGGCTACATCTCGGACGGTTCCAGCAACAGCCCTGGACAGGGGCCGTGCGCGCGCGATGACCTCAAGTGCTGGTGGAACCAGCCGGTCACCTGGAAAGCGGACTGCGACTACTCCTGCGGGAACGAACTCGTACGGTTCAACGACACGTACAAGGAGGAACCCGACGGCACGGCCTACCCGCCCGCGTGTTCCCTGGACGGCCTGCCGGCGGGCGCGCTGGTCATCGACGACGTGGCCGACGACGTGCCCTCGGTACGTCCTGGCTGCCCGCGTCCGGCTCCGAACGCGGGCACCTTCACCATGACGTTCGGCAGCGATCCGAACGCCGCGACGTTCCCCGCCAAGGCCGACCTCCACCAGCTCGGCGCCGGCTTCGGAGGGCACTTCTTCTTCTCCCACACCCGCGCCGACGACGCGAAGGGCCGACTCCTGAGGACGTCCGGATCATGGCGCCTCAACCACCCGATCGAAACCAGGCAGGCCAAGGTCTACGTGCACGTCCCCGACCACGGCGCGCAGACCCGGCAGGCCGTGTACGAGGTGGTCACCGACGCCGGGCCCGCACGCGTCGCGATCGACCAGACGGCAGGGACCGGCAAGAACCGCTGGGTTCCGCTGGGCGCCTTCGCCTTCGGCAACACCGTTCCCGAGGTCCGGCTGACGAACATCGTTCCCGGGGGTACCGGGGACGCAGACATCGCCTTCGACGCCGTCGCCTTCGTCCCGGGCAACTACGTCATGCTCGCGGACTTCAACCTCCCCGAGGCGGACGAGAACGCCCCCGACATCGAGTACGAGAGCTCCTATCTGGAGGACGAGCGTCAGGTCATCAACCTCGGTGTGGGCGGCGGCGCCGGTTGGCGTGCCAACACTCCGGAGAACACCTGCGGTCCCATCGATCGATCGACCGGGCGTCAGACCTGCATACGCGTCGATCCGATGACGCCGGAGGAACTCGTGCAAGTCGCCGAGACCCGGAGCAGAGAGCCGGCGCCCGGCGCCGGACTGGCTGCGGCGTCCCCCGACCTGCTGCCGGGCTGTGTCTCCAGCATCAGCACGCCCTCGACCATGAGCCGGTTCGACGCGTGCGTGAACCGGACGGTCACCCTCACGTACCTGCAGAACCAGGAACCGATCGGCACCCTGGTCTGGGGTGTCACCCACATGGTGAAACTCACGTTCAACGAGACCTACTTCGACGAGCAGTACACCTGGACGCCGTTGCCGGGCTTCACGGCGCTGGGTGAAACCTCGCCGATGCTTTCGTTCCAGTGCGCCCCCGCTTGCAGCACAACCGTCACCGGCTCGGAGGGCGGCTGGTTGTGGGTGCCGGGCGACTACCACACGGCGAAGACCTGGGTGCGCCACCAGTGGACCGTCCCGACAGGTACGACCGGCAGCACGAGCATCGACATGGGCGTCGCGATCTCGCCGCGGGTGCCCGAGTTCCCCGAGACCACGGGCGGTGGCCTCAACAACCTCGCCTACGAAGTGCGCTGCGACAACGAGGTCCCCGCCCGCCGCCCGGGTTGCGTGATGAAGGACGTCGTGCCGGTCCTCAAGCTCAACACGAAGAGGTATCCTGCGGCGGGCGCGCTGTACTGGTGGTTGCAGAAGCGCCTGGCGACCCACCCCGGCAGCGCCGAGTGGAAACGGCCGCTCAACCGGGAGAGCAGCGAGGCGAACAGAACGGCCAACCGCGCCGTCATCTGCCCCGGGAGCTGGACGGCCCCCGCTGTCGCCACGGACAGCCCCAGCTGCGACGAGTACCCTTTCGCGGCGAGCAAACAGGGCGGCGGCGGCCAGAACCCGCCGACCGGGTTCACCGGCAACGACTGTGCCCAGCTGTACGCGTCCCGGGTGGGAAACGGACCGTACAAGCTCGCATTCGATCCGCGGTTCGCGCTGCCGACCGTGGACTCGGCCGGGTACCTGACCGCTGTCTGCGGGCGAGGAGCCATTCCACTGAAGCACAACACCGGGATCGCGTCACCCATGGGCTGGCACTTGTTCAAGGGCGCTCGCGTGCTGGAGAACGACCGGTTCTACGTCGGGACTCCCGGTTATGCGGGGTGTGATCCCTTCGTGTCCTGCACACCGAACCTTCCCTGATTCCGCGACCGAAGGTGCTGTGAGTGGTCCAGGACCACCCACGGCACCTTTCGGTCGCGGACCTCGTCGACGGGGCGTGCGCCCGTTCCGGGGGAGCACGCACAGCACGGCTCTGCGCGATCGGGCGAGCGGTGCCGCCCTTGAGCCGGTAGAACCCCCGCTCCCGACGAAGCCAGGCCCTCCACCTTCGTGCCGAAGACATCGTGGCCCGGGCCCACGACCCCGACCTGATGGAACGCGCCGACCGCGTGGTAGAACTCCGCGACGGCCGTTTTCTCGACGAGCTCGCCGAGGGCAGCCGGTCACGCAACCGTCCGGGGCCGCCGGGCTCTCGGAAGAAACGCTCGACCGGCAACGTCTGACCGACCGTGGACCACCGAACCGCCCGGGCACCTGCGAGGCCGGCGCCCGCGCCCCGGCACCGCCTTCGCCCGCCCTTCGAGAGGACCCCCATGACGCAGGAACGGTCGATCGCCGCGGACGGCGCCACAGACAGCGCCGCGGACAGCGCCGCGGACAGCGCCGCGGACAGCGCCGCGGACAGCGCCGCGGACGGGACGGCGGGCACCGTGCTGCCTGCGCCCCGCACTCCCTCCCCCCGTGAAGCACCCGCCCTGAACTGGGGCGTGCTGGCGCCGGGCGGGATCGCGGCGCACTTCACCGAGACCCTGCGGCAGCACACCGGGCAGCGGGTCGTGGCGGTCGGCTCGCGCGACGCCGCGCGGTCCCGGGCGTTCGCCGACCGGTTCGGCATCCCCGCGGCGCACGGCAGTTACGCCGAGCTGGCCGGGAACGACGAGGTGGACATCGTCTACGTCGCGTCGCCGCACTCGGCCCATTTCGAGCACGCGATGCTCGCCGTCGAGGCGGGCCGGCACGTTCTCGTCGAGAAGGCGTTCACACGCAACGCCCGCGAGGCCGAGCAGTTGATCGAGGCGGCCCGCGAGCGCGGGGTGTTCCTGATGGAGGCGATGTGGACACGCTTCCTGCCGCACATCGACGTGGTCCGCCAGGTGCTGGCGTCCGGGCTGCTCGGCGAGGTGCACACCGTGACGGCCGACCACGGGCAGCGGATGGATCCCGACCCGGCGCACCGCCTGTTCGCCCCCGAGCTGGCGGGCGGCGCCCTCCTCGACCTCGGCGTGTATCCGGTCTCGTTCGCCTCGATGGTGCTCGGGCCGTTCGCCTCGGTCACGGCGGTGGGCACGAAGGCCTTCACCGGTGTCGACGGGCAGGCCTCGATCGTCGTCACCGGCGGCTCCGGCGCGCACGGGGTGCTGAACACCTCGCTCTTCGCCCGCACGCCGACCTCGGCGTCGATCTCGGGAACGCATGCCCGGCTGGAGATCGACGGCCCCTTCTACGGAGCCGCCCGGGTCCGGCTCGTCGGCCGGGAGAACGAGCTCCTCGACACCTTCGTCCCGCCGCGCGACGGGGGGATGAGCTACCAGGCGGCCGAGGCGGCCCGGTGCATCGCCGCGGGGCGGCTGGAGTCCGAGCTGATGCCGCTCGCCGAGACGCTGGACATCATGCGCGTCCTGGACGGCGTCCGCCGCGACCTGGGGGTCGTCTTCCCGGGCGAGTGACCCCGCAGCGACTCGCAGCGACTCGGGCGGGCCTCGGGGTGCCTCAGGCGGCCGGGAAGCGGTCGATGTTCCGCTCGACCCAGGTCCGCAGGTGGGCGAGCGGGGCGCAGGCGTCACGCCCGAGCCCGGTCAGGCTGTACTCGACCCGCAGCGGGACCTCGGCGAAGACCTCGCGGTCCACCAACCCGAACTCCTCCAGTCGGCGCAGGGTCTGGGTGAGCACCTTGGGGCTGACACCCTGCAGCCGCGCGCGCAGGGCACCGAAGCGCTGCGGCCCCTCCTCCAGCGCGCCCAGGGCAAGGGCGCTCCACTTGTTGGCGAGCAGGTCGAGCATGTCGCGGCAGGGACAGGCGGCGGCGTAGACGTCCTTCGGTGGACCGCCGTCGACCGACGCCGCCGGAGCCAGGGACAGAGTCGCTTTCGTAGTCATATCGTCATAGTACCCAAAAGGAACTAGGAGCCCTTGCGGGTTACCACTACCTGTTGCGTACCGTCCTGATGACGGCCCCGGGAGCCGGTGCCGGGGACCCGGGACCAGAACCAGGGCCGGGACCAGGACCAAGGCCAAGGCCAAGGCCAGGACGACATTCCGCAGCGAAGGACACCGCGATGAGCAAGAACACGATCCCCACCACGATGCGAGCGGTGGCCTACCGCGCGAGCCTGCCCGTCGAGAACCCGGACAGCCTCCAGGACGTCGAGCTGCCGGTGCCGCAGCCCGGCCCGCGGGACCTGTTGGTCCGGGTCGAGGCGGTGGCGCTGAACCCGGTCGACCACAAGGTGCGCCGGAACGTCGATCCGCAGGGCGACTGGAAGGTGCTCGGCTGGGACGCCGCCGGCACGGTGGTCGCGGTGGGTTCCGCGGTCGAGCTGTTCGAGGTCGGGGACGAGGTCTACTACGCCGGGGCGATCGACCGCCCGGGCGCGAACGCCGAGTACCACGCCGTGGACGAGCGGATCGTCGGGCGCAAGCCCGCCACGCTCTCCTTCGCCGAGGCCGCCGCGCTGCCGCTGACCGCGCTGACCGCGTGGGAGGGCCTGTTCGAACGCCTGGGCCAGGGCGCCGTCGCCCCCGACCGCAGCGGCACCCTGCTGGTGACCGCCGCCGCGGGCGGGGTCGGCGCGATGGTCTCCCAGCTGGCCCGCGCGCTGACCGGGCTGACCGTGGTCGGCACGGCCTCCCGTCCGGAGAGCGCGGAGTTCGCCCGCCGGATGGGCGCCCACCACATCGTCGACCACCGCGAGCCGCTGGCCGGGCAGCTGGCCGAGGTGGCCCCGGACGGGGTGGACCTGGTGTTCAGCACGGTCGGCACCGACCGCAACCTCCCGGCGTACGCCGAGGCGCTGAAGCCTTTCGGGGCGATCGTGGCCATCGACGACCACGACTCCCTGGACATCGGCGTGCTCAAGTCCAAGAGCATCTCGTTCCACTGGGAGCTGATGTACACCCGCTCCCTGCACAGCACCGCGGACCTGGCAGCCCAGCACCGCATCCTGGACCGCGTGTCCCGACTGGCCGAGGACGGCGTGCTCGCCAGCACCGCGACGACCGACCTCGGCCCGGTGAACGCGGCCAATCTCCGCGAGGCCCACCGCCGCCAGGAGTCCGGCACCACGATCGGCAAGACCACGCTCACCGGCTTCGCCCGATGAGCCCGAGGCAGCCGCAGCCGCCGCACCTGTTGCGCCCGTTGAGCCCGTTGAGCCCGTTGAGCCCGCCCCACCCGCTGCACCCGCGCGGTGGCCGCCGCCGCTAGCACGGCCGGAACCCGCGGACGCGCGCGGCGCCCCCCGCGACGCGCCCACGAGGAAGCCCCGGCCGCCCCCGGCCGGTGGTGGCGGGGACAGTCGGGGTACGGGGCCGGGGTCACCGCACGGTCGTCCGTGCGGTGACCCCGGCGCGGCGCGGCCCGTGGTCGCGGCCCGTAGGCGGCAGGGCGGCCCCGCCCGCTCAACTCCCGGCGGCGATCCGGCCGTAGTCGATCCAGCCGGGGTTGTTGTGGCCGTCGCCACCGTTGTTGAGGAAGGCGGTGGTGGGGCCGGTGGTGACGAGGTAGTCGGCGTGGCCGTCGGCGTCGATGTCCGCCAGCGCCACGGCGCTCTGGTCGGTGGTGAGACCGGACGCGGTCCGTCCGTGGTCGCTCCAACCGCCGTGGTGGTCACCGCCCTTGTTCAGGAAGGTGGTGATCGATCCGTCGGGGTTGACCACGTTGTAGTCGACGCGCCCGTCACCGTCGAAGTCGGCGAGGCGCAGTCGGCTGCGGTCGGTGGTGAGCCCGCCGGCGACCCGGCCGTTGTCCACCCAGCCGCCGTGGCCGTCGCCGCCCCGGTTGAGGAAGACGTTCACGGCGCCGCTGTCGGCGAGGGTGATGTAGTCGGTACGGCCGTCGCCGTCGAAGTCCGCGAACGTCACCTGCGACGGATCGGCGGTCAGGCCGGAGGCGACCTGGCCCAGGTCGCTCCAGTCCCCGTGCCCGTCACCACCCTTGTTCAGGAACACCCGCACCGAACCGTTGGCATTGATCAACAGGTAGTCCGCGCGCCCGTCACCGTCGTAGTCCGCCAGACGCACCCGCGCACGGTCGGACGTCATCCCGGTCGACACCTGACCCAGATCCCTCCAACCCCCGTGCCCGTCACCACCCTTGTTCAGGAACACCCGCACCGAACCGTTGTCGTTGAGAACCACGTAGTCCGCACGACCGTCACCGTCGAAATCCGCCCACCGCACCCGCCCCGCACCACCCGACTCCGTACCGGCGTGACGCGTGGCCGCCGGGGCGGCCAGGACGTCGGTGAAGGAGCGGTCCAGAGCCTGGTCGAAGGTCTGCGCCATTCGCTGGTAGCCGGAGTCGTTGGGGTGCAGTCCGTCGGCGAATTCGGCCGGCGTCAGCGCGGGCGCGGCGGTGTAGCGGACCTTGCGGCCCTGGGTCTGCTTCGTCTCGACGGCCCGGCTCAGCGCAGTGTTGTAGTCGGCCACCAGGGCGGTCAGGTTCGGTGTGGTCGGAATCAGGCCCATCACGAGGACGCTGACACCGGGACGGGCGGCGAGGACACGGTCGATCAGTGCCGAGGTGCGGTCCGCCGCGTGGGCCTTGTCGGTACCCCGGTCCAGGTCGTTGATGCCGATGTGCAGCAGGACGACGTCCGGCTGCGCGGCCTGGAGCCACCCGTCGACCCCGGCCGCGATGTCGTTGACCATGTACCCGCTGTGGCCCTCGTTGTCGGGGTCGGTGACCGCGCCGTTGTGGTTCGATCCCACCAAGTCGACGGTGTAGCGGTTCTGCTGGGCCACCAGGTCGCCGAGCGGGCCGCGATAGCCGGCGTCGGTGCTGCTCCGGTACCCGGCGGTGATCGAGTCACCGAGCGGCATCACCCGGAGCAGCGGGGCCGGTGCGGGTGCCGTGGCCGAGGCCGTGGGGGCGGTGGCCGCGATCGCCGCCACCGCGCTCGCGGCGGCCAGGGCGAGTCCGAGGGTGCGCTTCACAGGATTCCTTCTTCCTTGCTGGGGTTCGTGACTGCGGTTCGTGGCTGGGGTTCGTGACTGGGGTTCGTGGCTGGGGTTCGTGGTGCCGGTCAGTGGTGCCGGTCGGTGGTGCGGGGGCGGGGTTCAGGCGCCGGCGGCGATCTGGCCGTAGTCGATCCAGCCGGGGTTGTTGCGGTCGTCGCCGCCGTTGTTCAGGAACGCGGTGGTGGGGCCCGTGGTGACGAGGTAGTCGGCACGGCCGTCGCCGTTGATGTCCGCCAGCGACACCGCGTTCTGGTCGCCGGTCAGACCCGTGGTGATCTGCGCCCGCAGCGTCCAGCCACCACCGGTGTCACCACCGTGGTTCACGTAACTGGTGATCGAGCCACCGGGGTTGACGATGTTGTAGTCCGCACGACCGTCGCCGTCGATGTCGGCCCACTTGACACGGCTGCGGTCGGTGGTGACACCACCGGCGACCTTGCCGAGGTCGCTCCAACCACCGACACCGGTGTTGCGGAACACACCCACCGCACCGTCCGCCTGGGTGACGACATAGTCGGTGCGCCCGTCACCGTCGAAGTCCGCGAACGTCACCTGCGACGGATCGGTGGTCAGGCCGGAGGCCACCTGACCCAGGTCGCTCCAGTCCCCGTGCCCGTCACCACCCTTGTTCAGGAACACCCGCACCGAACCGTTGGCATTGATCAACAGGTAGTCCGCGCGCCCGTCACCGTCGTAGTCCGCCAGACGCACCCGCGCACGGTCGGACGTCATCCCGGTCGACACCTGACCCAGGTCACTCCAACCCCCGTGCCCGTCACCACCCTTGTTCAGGAACACCCGCACCGAACCGTTGTCGTTGAGAACCACGTAGTCCGCACGACCGTCACCGTCGAAATCCGCCCACCGCACCCGCCCCGCACCACCCGATTCCGTACCGGCACCGCTGGGGTACGGGTTGGCGTGGTCGGTGGCCAGACCGGTTCCCGGAGCGCAGCTCCACGCGCCGGCGCCCTGGTCGGCGAGGATCTTCTCGGCTATCAGGATCTGCTGTTTCTTGGTGGCGAGGTCGGGGCGGGCCGCGTACGCGGTGCCGCCGTAGTACTGCCAGTTGTGGAGGTTGATCTGCAGGCCGCCGTAGTACGTGCCGCCGGTGTTGATGCTCCAGTTCCCTGTGCTCTCGCACTGGGCGACCTTGTCCCAGGTGCTCACGGAGGCGGCCGAGGCCGTCGGGGCGCCGATTGCGCAGGCCGCGGCGGCGGCCAGGACGACGAAGGAGAGCGGGGGACGACGGCGCGGCTTCAATGGAATCACTCGTTTCGGTAGCGCGGACGGTCAGGGGGGTGGGAGGGGCGCAGCGCGTTCGGTGCGCTGCGCCCCGGGTCATTGCGGTTCGTGGCTGGGGTTCGTGACTGGGGTTCGTGACTGGGGTTCGTGGTGCCGGTCAGTGGTGCCGGTCGGTGGTGCAGGGTGCGGGGTTCAGACGCCGGCGGCGATCTGGCCGTAGTCGATCCAGCCGGGGTTGTTGCGGTCGTCGCCGCCGTTGTTCAGGAACGCGGTGGTGGGGCCCGTGGTGACGAGGTAGTCGGCACGGCCGTCGCCGTTGATGTCCGCCAGCGACACCGCGTTCTGGTCGCCGGTCAGACCCGTGGTGATCTGCGCCCGCAGCGTCCAGCCACCACCGGTGTCACCACCGTGGTTCACGTAACTGGTGATCGAGCCACCGGGGTTGACGATGTTGTAGTCCGCACGGCCGTCGCCGTCGATGTCGGCCCACTTGACGCGGCTGCGGTCGGTGGTGACACCACCGGCGACCTTGCCGAGGTCGCTCCAACCACCGACACCGGTGTTGCGGAACACACCCACCGCACCGTCCGCCTGGGTGACGACATAGTCGGTGCGCCCGTCGCCGTCGAAGTCCGCGAACGTCACCTGCGACGGATCGGCGGTCAGGCCGGAGGCGACCTGGCCCAGGTCGCTCCAGTCCCCGTGCCCGTCACCGCCCTTGTTCAGGAACACCCGCACCGAACCGTTGGCGTTGATCAACAGGTAGTCCGCGCGCCCGTCACCGTCGTAGTCCGCCAGACGCACCCGCGCACGGTCGGACGTCATCCCGGTCGACACCTGACCCAGATCGCTCCAACCCCCGTGCCCGTCACCACCCTTGTTCAGGAACACCCGCACCGAACCGTTGTCGTTGAGAACCACGTAGTCCGCACGACCGTCACCGTCGAAATCCGCCCACCGCACCCGCCCCGCACCACCCGACTCCGTACCGGCGGAGGCGCTCGCGCCGGTGATGTTGTTGTAGCGGAGACCGAAGTAGCCGCTGGCCGGGTGGCCGCCGATGTTGCCGCCGTAGATGGAGGCGGTGCCCTTCTGCATGTCGTTCACCTTGCTGGACTCGGCGATGTAGGCGAAGGTGCCGGCGGACCTGTCTATCCAGCGGTCGAACAGGACGATGTGGCCCGAGCCGAGGATGTTGCCGTCGTGGGGGTCGTTGTCGAGGGCGTCGCCGGGCTGGAGGTCGGTCAGCGCGACGCGGGTGGTCAGCGACCGCACGTCGATGCTGTCGGTGTTCTCGCTGGAGGCCAGGTGCCAGGCCATCGAGACGAACCCGGAGCAGTCGGTGCGGTAGTAGCGGCCGCCGACGTCGGTGGCCGAGGCGTCCTGGTCGTACTGGACATTGCGGTTGTACCAGTCGTTGGCACGAGCGAGTACCTCGCTGCGGGTGATCTGGCCGCCCACCGAGGACGCCGCCTGGGCGGTGGTGGCGGTGGCGACGGTGACCGCGGTGGTCGCGATCGCGCCGGAGGAGGCGACGGTGGCGGCCAGGGTGAGCCGGACGAGCCTGGAGCGGAGGGAGGAAGGCATGCGGAAACTCCTTGGGTCGGGTTCGGGTGGTGACGTGGCACGGCGGGCGCGCGGGGCGGCCCGGCGGGTGTCGGCGGACGGCTGTCCTGCAGGAACAGCGGTCGGTGTGGAACAGCCGGGGCGAAGGCCCCACCGGCGGTCCGGTGGGCCGATGACGGACGATCAGCTGGTTTCCGGCGCCGGCGGGTGGTAGCGGCGGGAGAGCAGGGGTGAGGCGCGGTGACCCCGGGCGATCAGGGTGTGCGCGGAGGCGACGGGGTCCGACGGGCCGTCGGCAGTGCGGCGGGTGAGGAGGTAGAGCAGCAGGTCCACCCGGTCGTCCTGGGCGCGGGCGGCGATGTGCTGGAGCCCGTCACCGGGCCGGGCGTGGGCCCACAGGATGCCGACGACCTCGCTCGCTTCCTGCGACGCGACCGCACCGCGATCCCTGCGCCGCAGGCTGGCGTGGACGACGTCCAAGGGGGTCAGCCCCAGCCGAGGCTGCCGTCGGCCGGCACGGTGCCGCTCGGGGAGGGCGCAGCGGCGGCGGGTCCGGAGGTGGCGGCGGCAGCGGGGCCGGAGGCGGCGGGAGCGAGAACGGCCGGGGCCGCGAACAGGGCGGTGAGGGCGAGGGCGGTGACCGCGACGACCTTGACCAGGTGGCTGCGCATAACGGTGATTCTCCTGAACGACTCGGTTGGGCAACGGAGTTCCGGTTCGGCGTCCCGCGGTTGACGCTCGTTCCGGTTCGCCGTCCGGTCGGTTTCTCCGGCGGCGATCACCAGCTTGGCCTGTCACGGGGCCCCACCGGAAGGCGCTCCGGCTGTCGCCAACCGGACTGTCCGACATCGGACAATCAGTCATAGACATGTCAGAATCTTCGACGCGGCCGGCTCCCCCAGCAGGGGACACAGAGGGGAATCCGCTGGTCAAACCGGTGAAAGCCGCCGCAGCCGGGACAGGTCTGCCCTTGTGTGCAACTGCGCCCCGCTGAAATCATCAGTGCCGTTTCGTGCACCGTCGTGCATGTCCGCCACACGTTTCCGGGGGGAACCATGTTGGAGGCACTCGGCCTCTCGTCCACTGCCTGTCAGGTCTACCGGGCCATGCTCGACCACCCGACGGACGACATCGACACCCTCGCCGCCCGCACTGGCCTCACCCCCGGCCGGCTCCACGACGCCCTGGACGAACTCGGCACCCTCATGCTCATCCGCGCCTCCGCCGAACACCCCGGCCGGATGCGCGCCGTCGACCCCGCCATCGGCCTCGCCGACATCGTCGCCCGCCAGGAAGCCGACCTCGCCGCCCGCCAGGCCGCCCTCGCCGCCTCCCGCGCCACCGTGACCCGCATGGTCGCCGACCGCGCCGAACACCACACCACCCACGGCGAACGCCTCCTCGGCCTCGACGCCATCCACCACCGCCTCGAACACATGGGCCGCACCGCCACCCACGAAGTCCTCAGCAGCCAACCCGGCACCCAACGCCCCGAAGACCTCGCTGCCTCCCGCCCCGCCGACGCCCAGGCACTCACCCGCGGCGTCGCGATCCGCACCCTCTACCAGGACTCCAACCGCCACCAGCCCCACGCCGCCCACTACGCCCACTGGCTCCTCGGCCAGGGCGGCGAAGTACGCACCGCCCCCACCGTCCCCCAACGCGTCGTCATCGTCGACCGCACCCAGGCCCTCGTCCCCATCGACCCCGACAACACCCGCAAAGGCGCCCTGCACATCACCGAACCCGGCATCCTCAACGCCCTCCTCGACCTCTACGAACAGGCCTGGAACACCGCCGTCCCCCTCGGCGCCACCACCCCCGACGACCCCACCACCGGACTCACCCCCACCGAACGCCACCTCCTGCGCCTGCTCGGCACCGGCCTCACCGACGACACCGCCGGCCAACGCCTCGGCATCTCCTCCCGCACCGTCGGCCGCCACATGGCCGCCATCATGGAACGCCTCAACGCCACCAGCCGCTTCGAAGCCGGCATCAAAGCCGCCCAACACGGCTGGCTCTGACACCCGCAACCCGCCCACCCGGCCACGACCGGGCGGTGCCGGACCGGGCACCGCGCCGACCCGGCCGCACCTGGTTGTGCGTGGTGGCGACGCGCAGCGGTGACCGGTGCGCCGGGAGGCGGCCACTGCCGCCCCCGGCGCACGACGACAGGGGCTGCTCACGCGTCGGGGTGCTCCGGCAGGGCGAGCCGGTCCGGCCAGGAGAGGTCCCGGCCGAGGCAGCGCGCGGCCGGGTCCCCGGCGGCCCGCGGACCCGGGGCCGGCCCGGTCGGGCAGGGGTGCTGCCCCAGGGGTGCACTTCCGGGGACGGGAGCGGCGGGTAGCAACGGTGTAGGGAGAGAAGGCAAGGCAGCGGTAGGCGACCGGGAGGGTCAGTGCGCGCGAGGGCGGACAATCGCAGCGGGAACGGCGGCGAGCGGGCCGGCGGAGGTGACCGCAAGGCCCGGGAGACGCCGATGAGCGGGCCCCCGGCGGAGGTGATGTCCCCGGAGCAGGTTCGTGAGCTGCAGCGGAGCATCGGCAACGCGGTCGTGGCCCGGATGGCGCGGGGCGGCCGGGACGGACAGAGCGGGCAGGGCGAACAGGGACCGGACCCCGTCCAGCGGTCCGGTGTGCACGAGGTGCTGCGGGAGGCCGGGCGCCCGCTCCGAGGGCCGGTGCGCGAGGAGATGGAGGGGCGGTTGGGGGCGGACTTCTCCGACGTGCGGCTGCACACCGGCGCCGCCGCCCAGCGGTCCGCCGCCGAGATCGGTGCACGGGCCTACACGTCCGGCCGTCATGTGGTCATCGGGCACGGGGGCAACGACCGGCACACCCTCGCGCACGAGCTGACCCATGTGATCCAGCAGCGGAAGGGGGCCGTCGCCGGTACCGACCGCGGGGACGGCCTGCGGGTCAGCGATCCCGGTGACTCCTTCGAGCGCGAGGCCGAAGCCAATGCGCGACGGGTGATGGCCCGCCCGCCCGGCCGGGCGGAGGCGGTCCAGCGGGCGGAGCCGGTCCAGCGGACGGAACCGGTCCAGCGGGCGGAGCCGGGCCACGGCCCGGGCGCCGCCGGGCCCGCCATGCAGCGGAAGCTGGGGTTCGAGACGGAGATCGACATGCCCGTCGAGAAGTCCGGCGGCGCGACGTACGAGGGCGACACCGACCTGGCCGAAAGCACCGCGGCCGACTTCAAGCTGGTCTCCGACAAGCGGTCGCTGCGCAACGGGGGCGACTACTCGAACCTGGAGTTCGTGACCGGAGCGGTCGCGGTCGTCGGTACCGGCAGCGAGTCCGGGCCTGCGGCCCTCGACCGGATGGTCGACGAGATCAGGACCGTGCGCGAGGCGTTCTACCGGCAGACCGGGAAGACCCCGCTGGCGGGCATGGGCCTGCAGCTGGAGATCCTGCCCGCGGGGGAGGACGCCCGGATCGCCCCGGACCTCGACTTCCCGGACTACGCCGGCGCCCCGGGCATGGGCGACGGCCTGTTCGTCCACTACTCGGTCGGTGTGCCGCTCGCCGGGATGCCGCTGTTCTTCGACCACCTCCGGGAGGCGGCACCCCAGGGCCCGGGGGTGCCGCTCCCCCGCGCCCGGTTCCGGCTCTCGCAGTCGAAGACGTTCGCCGCGCAGGTCGTCGCCCGGTACGAGCGGGGCCAGGAGTCGGCGCGCAAGCGCAAGCGGCTGGAGACGGACGCGCTGGACGGCTACAGCCAGCTGTTCTTCATGCAGGTCGCGGCCATGGCCGACTACCTCGCGCAGGACGAGGACCGGGGCCAGATCAAGAACCTGACGGTCGTGCTGTCCCGCTCTCAGCTCACGGACGTCCGCGCGCTCCTCGACCCCGGGTTCCAGGAGTTCCTGTCGGCCGACAGCGAGGCGATCGTCGACCTGCTCGCACAGTTCCAGGAGGATCCCGGCGACGGCAGCGCGAACCTGGAGTTCCGCGACGAGGCCACCCGGGAGATCGACGGCCTCCCGGTGTCGCTCCTCGGCTTCGCCGAGTCGACGCTGAAGGGCGTCCCCCAAGTCCCCCAGCAGAGCGTGTTCGGCGGCATGAACCAGATCGCCCCGCACGAGGAGGAGGGCGCCATGATGGTCCCCTTCGAGATCCGGACCATGGGCTCCCTGATGAAGACCTGGGACGAGCTCAAGGCCGAACTGCGGGACCTCGCGAACTGGGCGGAGGAGGCGTACCGGCACGACCGGTCGCTCGCCGGCGACTCGGCCCGCCGGCGCGCCGGTTCGTGACGCGTCCCGGCATCCGACGAGGGCCGGCCCGTGTCACGGGCCGGCCCTCGGTGCTCACCGACACTCCTGGACGGCCGCCGTCCCGGCCCGTCGGCACCCGAACGGTCGGTCGGACGCCGGGAGGGATCGGATCCAGCCTTATTTGAAGGTCCGTCAGGTTCACATTCGAACGCCCGGCCGGAGCCGCCCGGGGCCGCCGAAATGAGGATGTACGGTCACCTGCACGTCGCCCTCGCGGCGTCCGAACCGTCGTTTTTCAGCCGGAATGACTCAGGCTCACCTTTTCTCACGGGACAACCTGACAGACGATGCGTGTGCATCTGTTCACCTGAGGTCGCTCAACACGCCGCTCACGTTGAGGACCTCGTGGCACTCCTGGGCCTGCACGCCAGTGGCCGGAGTGCCCGGCTTCGCACAGGTCACCTGGACCGTCACGGTCTGGTTCTCAGTGATCCTGATGGGGGTGACCCAGTGGTAGTCCTGGTTACGGAACGTCTCCAGCGCGATCGTCGTGATCTTGCGGTCGCCGAAACCGATCGTCACGACGCCCTCGTCGCCCTGGAAGTTGGCGACGACGATGTCCGTGATCCCGAACGCCTTGCCCACGGGCACGGTGTAGGTGCCGACCTTGGTCTCGCCGGCGGCCGTCGTCTGGTCGACGGTGGCCGAACTCTGCTGTCCGCCACCCGATCCGGCAACGACGCCGCCCCCCGTTCCGGTTCCGGTGCCGCTTCCGGTACCGGCGCCGCCCGCGCCCGCCCCGGGCAGGGCACTCCCGGCCCCGGCGGCCGGCAGCCCGGTGCCCTGCCGGCCGGAGCCCGCCGCCGGGGTCCGGCCGTCGGCCGGCGCTTCGGTGGGGGTCGGAAGCTGCTGCTGGACCGCCTGGTCGGCGGCCTCCTTCGCAGTGCTGCGTACGGCGGGACGCACCAGCAGGAACCAGGCCAGCAGCAGCGCGAGAAGCGCCGCCAGGACCGCCAGCAGCCAGGTCGGGAAGATCGGTATCTGGACGAACTCGGCCTCCGACCGCGGCTGTTCCCGGTCGTCCCCACGGACGTCCCCACGGGCATCCTCACCACCGCCGTCGGCCCGGGCTCCGGCCTTCGCCGCATCCGCCGACCCGGCCTTCGCGCCGGGCTCCGTTCCGGCCTTCGCCACGGCCTTCGCCACGGTTTCCGCCACGGTGACGGTGAACGGCCAGGTCACCGGCTTCCCGAACCACACGGGCTTCCCGGCGCGGACCCGCAGCGCCACCTCCACCGACTCCCCCGGCTCCAGCGTCGGAGCCGCGGGGCGGACGTCGAACTTCAGGTCCTCGCCGGGCTGGTCCGGGGTGAATCCCACCCGGACGGGCCGGTTGCCCTCGTTGTGGACGGCGACGCGGAAGCGTCCGCGCAGCCAGCCGCGGCGGCGCCTGGGAGTGCTCGCGGCCCGGAGCTGCCGGAATGCCTCGACCCGCACGGTGGTCTCGGGGACCTTGACCGCCTCGGGGTGCTCGGTGGGCAGGACCCGTACGGCCAGCGGCACCTCGCCCGCCCGCACCCGCGGCGAACGCGGCGGCGCCAGGCGGATGGTCACCGTTTCCGAGGTTCCGGGGTAGAGGGAGACCCGGTCGGGCTCGACCGTCGTCCAGGCAGCGCAGTCACCGACGACTTCCAGGCGGTACGCCTCGACGATGTCGCCGTCGTTGCGAACGGTCAGGCTGGTGGTCGCGGTACCGCCCGGCGTCACCGTCACCGACGGGATGTCGAGGCCGGGCGCGCCGGAGCCGGGAGCGGCTGCTGGAGGGGTAGAGGGAGTCGTCACGCCGCGACGCTACGCCGCCGCCCGGCCCGCCTCCACAGGCGCGGGGGCAAGGCCAGGGCAGCCCCGATGCCCCGAAGAACCCACCCCAACTCCCCTGCCCAGCGGCTTTGTTGCCCTTAGCACCCGCAGTACACCCCTCATACGCATCACGGAACAGGTACGCCTCATGCTCCACACCGACCTCATCGGCACCGCCCACCCGTCCGGCAGCGGTGCCGGTACCGGCACCGGTACCGGCACCGGCACCGCACGGCCGAGCGTCCCGCCCCAGGGCCGAGCCCCGGGCCGCGGCCCGGCGGCCCACGGCCCGGCCCACGCCCGGGCCGCGCACGACGCGGCGGCCGGCGAGCCCGGCGGGCGGGTCACCGTGGCCGTGTACGCCTCGGACCCGGTCCTGCACGTCGGGATCGTCCAACAGCTGCGCCAGCGGCCCGAGGTGGAACTCGTCGACGACGCCCACGCGCACGAGGCGCGGGTCTCGCTCGTCGCCGTGGACAGCGTGGACGACGAGACGACCGCTCTGCTGTACCGGCTGCGCCACAACTCCGCCACCCGCACCGGGCTCGTGGTCGGCACCTTCGACTCGGGCGACGCCCTGCAGCGCGCCATCGAGTGCGGGGTCACCGCGGTGCTGCGGCGCACGGAGGCCGACCAGGACCGGCTGCTGCGGCTGGTCCTGGCGATGGCCAACGGCGAGGGCGTCCTGCCCGGCGACCTGCTCGCGAAGCTGCTCGACCATGTCGGCAGCCTGCAGCGGTCGGCCCTCGACCCGCACGCCGCGTCCCTGTCCACGCTGACCCCGCGCGAGGCGGACATGCTGCGCCTGGTGTCGGAGGGCCTGGACACCGCGGAGATAGCGCGCAACACCTCGTACTCCGAACGGACCGTCAAGAACGTGCTGCACGAGGTCATCACCCGGCTGCAGTTGCGCAACCGCTCCCACGCCGTCGGCTACGCGCTGCGCAACGGGCTGATCTGACCCGGCTGATCCGACCGGGCTGATCCGACCGGGCTGACCCGACCGGACCGGCCGCGCCGGGGGAAGCACCGGCTCCGGCAGCGGTACCGGCAGCGGCACCGGCTGCCCGAAAGCGCAGCCGGTGCTTCCCCCGGGCGCGGCCCCGGGGCCCTGCCGGTCCGCCGTCGCGGACCGGCAGGGTGGCAGCGTCGGACATGGATGCTGGACCGGACTGTGAGGTGGACCGTGATGGGCACGGGTGGCTCCGGCCGTCGGCGACAGCGCTGGGGCAGGGCCGGCGCGGCACTGCTGCTGCTGGCGCCGCTGCTCGCGATGACGACGGCCGCCGGCCCGGGCAGCGCCGGGGACCGGCCCCCCGAGGCCGGCAGCGGGCCACGGACCGCGGCAGCCGATGCCGGGGAGAGCCGGATCGCGTACGCCGGTACCCGCCACCGGAGCCTCGGCCGGGTGGCGACGGACACCACGAGCCCGCCGCTGTTCGGCGAGGGCCCGGCGCACTTCGACGTCCAGCCGGCCGCGCTGGGCGACCGGCTGGTGTTCGCGAGCCGCCGCGACGAGCAGGCCCCGCAGGTCTACCTGCGCTCCGCCGACGGCGCCGTGCACCGCCTGACCAGCGGCCTGGACGCGGCGAACCCGCGGCTGACGCCGGACGGCCGGTCGGTCGTCTTCGACGCGGCCCGGCCCGCCGGGACCGGTGGAACCCAGCGCGACCTGTGGCTGGTGCGCACCGACGGCACCGGCCTCACCCGGCTGACCGACACCCCCGCGAACGAGGAGCACCCCACGGTCTCGGCGGACGGCACGCGACTGGCGTACTCCTCCGACGTCGACCGGACCGCCGGCCGGCAGGTCTACGTCCGGCCGCTCCGGGGCGGGCCCGCCACCCGGGTGTCCGACCCCGCCGACGGCGCCGGCACCGAACCGGTGTGGAACCCGGTGGACGGTCCGGCGACCCGGGACCGGATCGCGTACACCGCCACCGGACCGGAGGGACCCCGGCTGCGGTGGACCGACGGGCGCACCGGCGGGCCGCTGCTCGCGGGTCCCCGGGCGCAGTGGCGCACGCACGGGGCAAGCTGGCTGCCCGACGGGAACGACCTGCTCTTCCTCAGCCCGGACCGGACCTGCAGCTGCGAGGGCGACTGGGACCACGTGTTCCGGGTGAAGGCGTACTCGGAGGACGAACCTGCGGTGGTGCTCAGCGAGGACCGCGAGGTCGGACCGGCCACCTGGCTCGGCCCGCTCCAGGGCGGCGGCGCGGTGGTCGAGCGCGTCTCGGCGGACGGCCCGCACGTGGTGACCCTGCAGGACGTCCGGCCGGACGGCTCCGACCCCCGTGACCTCAACCGGACCGTGCTCAAGGAGGACCCGGCGGCCGACACCGAGACGGATCCGGCGAAGGACCCGCTGTTCCGGCCCGCCGCCGGGAACGACCCGTGGACCGAGCGGCAGAACTACACGCCCGACGGGCGGCGGATCGTGCTGACCCGGTTCGAGGACGCGCCGGCCGGACCGAACCTGCCGGCCGGGCGGATCGAACGGATCTGGATCGCGGACGCCGACGGCTCCGGCCCGACGGCGCTCCCGCTCGCGGGCCGAGGCCCCAGGGACTGGGACACCGACCCGACGTTCTCCCCGGACGGCCGGTACCTGGCCTTCACCCGCAGCTCGCCCGGCGGGGTCGGCGACGCCTCCGGTCCCGGCCGGATCCTGATCGCGGACGCCGCCACCGGCGCGCTGCGGGGCGTGATCGTGCCGCCCGAGGGGCAGCTCCAGGGCGGCGACGCCCAGCCCACCTGGTCCTCCGACGGCACGACCCTGGCGTTCACCCGCAACCAGGTGATCAACGGCCGCGGGGGCAACAAGCACGTGTGGACCGTGCCCGTGGACCGGCTGGACCGGCAGCGCGACCTGAGCACCGCCCACTGCCCCGGCGCCTGCGAGGTCGTCGACGACAGCCCGGCGTTCTCACCGGACGGCGCCACCATCGCCTTCAACCGCAAGAACGGTGCCGGCCGGATCGACGAGCGCAACGGGATCCTGCTGGCCGCCGCGACGGGCGGCGCCTGCCGGGTACTGCTGCCCGACGCGGCCCGCGACCGGCCGGGGGCCTGCGGCCGGGAGCTGCCCGACACCACCGCCACCGGGCCCTTCCAGCCCCGCGACGCCGCCTGGAGCTCCGACGGCAGGACGCTGGTGATCAGCTCCCGGGCCGCCCTGGCCGCCAACAGCCCGGAGAAGCTGTCCCTGGTGGACGTGGCCTCCGGCGCCCGCACCTCGCTCACCGGCGGTCTGCCGGGCCGTCAGAAGGAGCCGGGCGTCCAGCAGTCCGTGGACCTCGCCGTCCGGGCGCCCGGGACCGCCGCACCACTCACCGTCGGCGACTCCGGGACCGTCCGGGTGGACGTCGTCAACCACGGCCCGGCGGCCTCGCCCGGGACGCGGCTGACCGTCGCGCCCCCGCTCGGGGTGACCGTCACGGGCCTCGCCGCACCCGGCGCCACCTGTGACGCGGCGGCGCTGGTCTGCGCCCTGGGCGTGGTGCGCCCGGGCGCCACCGTGCCGGTCACGGTCACGGTCACCGGGGTCGAGCCCGGCGACCAGCCCCTGGACTGGTCGGTCACCGGTGCCGTCCTCGACCCCCGTCCCAGCGACAACACCGGCCGGACCGTGGTGCCGGTACGCCCGGCCCCGCCGATGCCCGGTCCGACGCCGACGGCGACCCCGACGGCGACCCCGGCCCCCACGCCGACCCCGACACCGACACCGACGGTGGATCCGCCGACGACCCCGGTGCCCGCGCCTGCCCCGCCCGCCCCTCCGGCCCCGGTCCCGCCGGCCCCGGCACCCGCCCCACCGGCCCCGTCGCCGATCGGCACGCCCCGGCCCCTGCCGCCCGCACCGCCGGCACCGCCGGCCGGCCCGGGGCTGAGCCTCACGGCGCAGCCGAACCCCGGCTACGTGGGTGGTCGCGTGGTCCTCACGTACACCGTTCGCAACGGCCGCGAAGGGCTGGCCACCGGTCTGCGGCTCCGGGTGGGGCTGCCCGGGGGCGTGCCCCACGACGCGCCGCCGCCGGGCTGCGACAGCGCCTGGGTGTGCGCGCTGCCCGACCTCGCCCCGGGCGCCCGGACCGTCGTCCAGGTCGTCCTCAGCCCCGACCGGGCCGTCACCGGCCTGGTGACCGGCACCCTGACCACCACCGGCACGGACGCCGACCCCGCGGACAACGAAGCCCGTCAGCAGCTGCGGATCCTCCAGCCGCGCATCGTCGCCGTCCCGCCGATCGGCAAGCCCGGCTTCGTCACCTCGGTGCGCGGTGAGGACTTCCCGCCCGGCGCGCCGGTGCGGTTCACCTGGCAGCCGGGCATCACGGCCGCGGCGGCGCCGACCGTCCCCGGTCCGGACGGCCGGTTCACCGGCCAGTTGCTGATCCTCGCCAAGGACGCGACCGGCCCCCGGGTCATCACCGCGAGCGGGCCCGGCTTCTCCCCGGTGCGGACCGACTTCCTGGTGGTCAGCGGCACGGTCCAGCCGCCCAACGAAATGATCCGCCGATGATCCACGAGGTCGACGAGGGGCTGCGCCGGCTGCTCGCGGAGTCCGGCCTGGAGACGTCGGGCGTCGACGTGGTGTTCGACGCGCCGACCCGCGACTGGGCGGCCCGCCGCAGCGCCCCGACGGTGTGCGTGTTCCTGTACGACGTCCGCGAGGACCACAGCCGGCGCGCCAGCGGCGCGGGCGAGGTGTACGACGCGGACGGCTTCCTCGCCGCGCGCCGCGCCCCGGCCCGCTGGTTCGAGCTGACGTACCTCGTCACCGCGTGGGCGAGCCGGCCGCAGGACGAACACCGGCTGCTCTCCCAGGTGCTGAGGTGCCTGGTGTCCACCGACGCGCTGCCGGCGCGGCTGCTCACCGGTTCGCTCGCCGAACTCGGCCTCATCGTGGGCCTGGACGGCGGCGGTACCGGGCTCGACGCGCCCGCCGCCTCCGACGTGTGGTCGGCGCTGGGCGGCGAGCTGAAGCCCTCGCTGGGGCTGCGGGTGCGGGCACCACTGGCCGGGGCCGTCACCGCCACCGCCCCGCCGGTCACCGAGGGGCTCGTGGTCCGGGCCGCCGCCCGGACCGCACCGGAGGAGCCGGCGGCGGCACCGGAGGAACCGGGGGCCGCACCGCAGGAGCCGACGGCCGCACGGCGGCTGCGCTACACCGAGGTGGCCGAGCCCGGTCCCGAGGGCTTCGGCGGCCCCCGGGAGCGGGGGTCGGCCCCCGCCCGCCGCCGGCGCGGGGAGCGGCAGCCGTGACCCGGACCCTGGAACCCACCGCCGCGGCGCCGGCCCGGGCCCCGTACCTGTGGACACGGCTGCGCGTCGTCGAGGAGCGGGTGCGCGAGGCCGTCGCGATCCGGCGCGCGCTCGATCCCGATCCGGACGATCCGTACCGCGGCCAGTTCCTCACCCCCGAGGCGGCCGTCCGCGTCCTGGACGAGGGGGACCGGCCCGCTCCGCCCGCGCTGCCCGGACCGGACGCGCCGCCGCCCGGCTCCCCGCTGGCCGTGCTCGCCGACCGCTTCGCCCTGGCACCGCTGGACCTGGACCTGCTGCTGGTGGCCCTGGCCCCGGACCTCGACACCCGGTTCGAGCGGCTCTACGGCTACCTGAACGACGACCTGACGCGCCGCCGGCCCACCGTCGGGCTCGCCCTCGAACTGTGCGGGCAGCGCGGGGTGGCGACGGCCCGGTTCCGGCTGGCGCCCTCCGCGCCGCTCGTCGCGGGCGGTCTGCTGGAGGTCACCGAACCCGAGCGGCCGCCCCTGTCCCGGGTGCTGACCGTCCCGGACCGGGTCACGGCGCACCTGCTGGGCGACACCGCGCCCGATCCGCTGCTGACGGGTGTGCTCGGCCGTCCGGCCGGTGATCCGGCCGTCGACCCGGCCGAGCTGCGCCGGGCCGCCGCCGCGGCCGGGACCGGCACCGGCCATGTCCACCTGCGCAGCCGGGGCGGTGATCCCGAGGGGCTCGCCGTCGCCGCGCTGCGGGCGGGCGGGATGCCGCCGCTGGCCCTGGACCCGGCGGCGCTGGCCCGGGACCCCCGGGGCACGCCGGGCATCGCCCGGGCCGTGGCACGCGAGGCCCGGCTGCTGGGCGCGGGCGTCCTGCTGGGGCCGCTGGAGGAACTGCCCGACCGGCCCGAGGAGCGGGCCGGGGTCCTGCGCACGCTGTGCGACGCCCTGCGCGGCCTCCCCTTCCTCACCCACGGGACCGGCGGCTGGGAACCCGCCTGGGCGGCCGACACCCCCGTCACCCTGACCGTGGCGGCACCCGCCCCCGACCGGCAGGTCGCGCGCTGGCGGCACGCGCTGGCGTCGGCCGACGAGCAGCACGGCGCGAGCGGCGAGGGCGTCGGCGAGGAGGGCGTCGGCGGCGAGGCCGGGGCCGAGGCGCTCGCCCGGTCCGTGGCCGCGCACCGCCTGGACGCCGGGCAGCTGCGGCGGGCCGCCGGCACCGCGGTGCGCACGGCCGAACTCGACGGCCGCCCGGTGTCCCCCGACGACCTGCGCACGGCCGTCCGGGCCCAGAACGGCGCGGGGCTCGCCCGGCTCGCCCGCCGGGTCGAACCCGCGGTGAGCTGGGAGGACCTGGTGCTCCCCGCCCCCACCCACCGCAGCCTGCGGGAACTCGCGGTGCGCGCCCGTCACCGCGAACAGGTGCTCGGGCAGTGGGGCATGCGGCCCGGCGGCGGGCGGGGGCGCGGGGTGATCGCGCTGTTCGCTGGTTCGTCCGGTACCGGCAAGACGATGTCGGCCGAGGTGGTGGCGGCGGACCTGGGCATGGACCTGTACGTGGTGGACCTCTCCACTGTGGTCGACAAGTACGTCGGTGAGACCGAGAAGAACCTGGAGCGGATCTTCACCGAGGCCTCCGCCGTCAACGCGGTGCTGCTGTTCGACGAGGCGGACGCGATCTTCGGCAAGCGTTCGGAGGTCAAGGACTCCCACGACCGGCACGCCAACATGGAGTCGGCGTACCTGCTCCAGCGGATGGAGTCCTTCGACGGCATCGCCGTCCTGACCACCAACCTGCGCGCGAACCTGGACGAGGCCTTCACCCGCCGGCTGGACGTGATCGCGGACTTCCCGGTGCCCGACGCCGACCAGCGTCTCGCCCTGTGGGACCGCTGCCTGGGCTACCGGGTGCCCCGGGGCGACGACCTCGACCTCCGCTTCTGCGCGGACCGGTTCGACCTGGCCGGAGGCTCCATCCGGGCCTGCGCCGTGACCGCCGCGTACCTCGCCGCCGAGTCGGGGGGACCGCTGACGATGGCCCAGGCGGTGACGGCGGTCGCGCAGGAGTACCGCAAGCTCGGCCGGCTGGTGCTGGAGGGCGAGTTCGGACCGTACGTGGACCAGGTCGCGCGGGCCTGAGCCGGGGCGGCCGGCGGGCCGTCGCGGCCGGCTGCGACGGCCCGCCGGGGGCGGTCGGGGAGGGTCACGGGGCCCGGGAAGGGTTCGCGGAGAGCCGGGAAGGGTTCGCGGAGAGCCGGGGAGGGCAGTGCCCTTGCCCCCGGGCAGGTCCTCCGGTCCCTCCCGCCGGTGACGGCCCGCCGGAAAAGCTGGGGCCGGGGCGCGGCGGCGCGCGACCGGGTCCGTCGACGGCGTTCCGCCGTCGGCCGACCGACGTCCGCCGTACCCGGCCCGAACCCGGCCCGAGATCCACCGAAACCGTCCACCGAAGAGCGTCCACCGAACTCCGGTGACACGAAGGAGCGAGCATGCCGACGTACCTCACCCCGGGGGTCTACGTGGAGGAGGTGCAGTCCGGTGCCCGCCCGATCGAAGGGGTCGGCACCGCCGTCGCCGCGTTCGTCGGGTTCGCCCGGACCGGCCCGTTCCACGAGCCGACGCTCGTCACCAGCTGGGACCAGTACTCCCAGCGCTTCGGCGGGTTCACCGAGGGCGCCTACCTGCCCCACGCGGTCCACGGGTACTTCGCCAACGGCGGCGGCGCCGCGTACGTCGTCCGGGTAGGCGGCTCCGACCGGGACAGCTCCGCGCCCGCCGCCGCGGTCCCCGAGCAGCGCGCGGCGGAACCCGTCGCGCTCGACGGGTTCCTGTTCGCGGCCCGGCCGGGGGTCACCGGCGTCTCGGTGGAGATCGCCGACGCGGACGGCGAGAACCCTCCCGAGGACCGGTTCAGGCTGCTGGTCCACCGCGACGGCGCGGTGGCCGAGACCTTCGAGGCGTCGGCCCGCCGGAACGTCAAGGGCTACCTCGTCACCCAGGCCCGCGGCTCGGCGCTGATCGAGGTCACCGAGCAGCGCGGCACCGCCCAGGGCCGGCCCGCGAACCGGACGGCGGCCCTGCCCGACGCCCCCGCCGCCGTGCCCGCCCCGGCCGCCGGCCAGGGCGCGCTGCCCCGGCTCGACCCGGCCGAGTACGTCGGCGACGCGGCCGCCCGGACCGGGCTCGGCGGTCTGGAGTCCATCGACGAGATCACCATGGTCGCGGTGCCCGACCTGATGGGCTCCCACCAGCGCGGAGAGATCGACGCCGAGGGTGTGCGCACCGTCCAGCTCGCCGTGATCTCGCACTGCGAGCAGATGGGCGACCGGGTCGCCGTCCTGGACGCCCCGCCCGGTCTCACCGCGCAGCAGGTGCGGACCTGGCGCAACGACGAGGCGGGCTACGACTCCCGCTACGCCACCCTCTACTACCCGTGGATCCGGGTCTTCGACCCGGCCGCCGGGCGCAACGCCACCGTCCCGCCGAGCGGCCACATCGCCGGTGTGTGGGCGCGCAGCGACGCCGAGCGCGGGGTGCACAAGGCTCCCGCCAACGAGGTGATCCGCGGCGCGGTCGACCTGGAACTGCGCCTGAGCAAGGGCGAGCAGGACCTGCTCAACCCGATCGGGGTGAACTGCGTCCGGGCCTTCCCCGGCCGGGGCATCCGGATCTGGGGCGCCCGCACCCTCTCCTCCGATCCGGCCTGGCGCTACCTGAACGTACGGCGCCTCTTCAACTACCTGGAGGAGTCCATCCTCCTGGGCACCCAGTGGGTGGTGTTCGAGCCGAACGACGACCGGCTCTGGTCGAGCATCCGACGCAACGCCACCGCGTTCCTCACCGAGGAGTGGCGGCGCGGCGCGCTGTTCGGGCGGACGGCCGCGGAGGCGTTCTACGTCAAGTGCGACCGGGACAACAACCCGCAGGAGTCGATCGACCAGGGCCGCGTGATCTGCGAGATCGGCGTGGCACCGGTCAAGCCGGCCGAGTTCGTGGTCTTCCGGCTGGCGCAGTACTCCGACAGCACGAGCCTCGTCGACGAGTGACCCGCGGGTCCGCCGGTCCCGGGACCACCGGGCCGAACAGCAAGGAAAGGTGACAGACAGTCATGGCAGAGGGCGATGCTCTTTCCACCCACATCTTCGGCGTCCAGCTCGGTGGCTACCTGGTCGAGTCGATCCAGGAGATCAGCGGCCTGACCGTCGAGGAGGAGGTCGTCGAGGTCCGGCAGGTCAGCAAGGACGGCAAGCAGATCATCCGCAAGCAGCCCGGCGCCCGCCAGGCCGGCGAGGTCACGATCACCCGGGGACTCGACAAGAGCAGCGAGTTCACCAAGTGGATCACGGAGACCCTGAACAACGGGGCCGTCGACACCGCTCGGCAGAACCTCACCATCGAGATCAAGGACTCCACGGGCGCGACCGTCCGGCGCATCCAGCTGATGAACGGCTGGGCCTCGAAGTGGGAGGGCCCCTCCCTCAAGGCCGGCGAGTCCGCCGCGGCCACCGAGTCCGTGACCATCGTGTTCGAGGAGATCATCGTCGAATGAGGCGACGTACGGTGACGGCGGGCAGCCTGGAGGAGATCCTCCAGGCCACGGAGCCCGCCCCGGCCGCCCAGGCACCGCCGACGGCGCCCTCCGGCGGCGCTCCGGCGCGGCGCGAGGAGCACGCGCTGCGGACCGAGTTCGAGTTCGAACTGCCGCGCGGGTACATGGACGAGGCGGGCACCCTGCACCGGCACGGCTCGATGCGCCTGGCCACCGCGCGCGACGAGCTTCGGCCCCAGATCGACCTGCGGGTCAAGGAGAACCCCGCGTACCTGAGCGTGGTGCTGCTCAGCCAGGTCATCACCCGGCTCGGCACCGTCACCGACGTGCACGCCGGGGTCGTGGAGCGGATGTACGCGACCGACGTCGCGTTCCTCCAGGACTTCTACCGGCGCGTCAACAGCGAGGGCCACACCCGCGCGGCGGTCATCTGCCCGCACTGCGAGGGCGGCTTCGAGGTCGACCTCTCCGGTGGGCGCCTGGGGGAATCGTGACGTACGCGCTCCCCCGGCTCAGGGAGGAGATCGCGTACATCGCTTACCACTTCCACTGGCAACGCGACGAGATCCTCGACCTGACCCATGCCGAACGCCGGCAGTGGGTCACCGAGATCGCACAGATCAACTCCCGTATGAACGAAGGAGGTTGAACAAATGGCGTGGCGGGACAGGGTCCGTCGGCGCGGCGCCGCGCCGCACGCCGCGGGTACGGGCGCGGCGGGTACTGGTGCGGGCGTGGTCACGGGCGCGGGCGCGGGCAAGGAGGCCCCCGTCGGCGGGGGCCCGGGCGTGCCCGCGGACTGGGACGGCGGGTGGCGCCGCACCGCACCGGCCCTCCTGACCGTGTCCCGGGCGCCGATGAGTGTCAGCGACGGACTCGCCTTCCGGGACGGGCTGGCCGCCTGGCGCGATCCGTCCTTCGACACCGGCCTCGCCCACGCCCTGCTGCCGACCGCCCCGACCGGCCTCGTCCGCGGCATCGCCCGCCCCGCCGTCGCGCACCCCACCCACAGCGGAGGCGGCCCGCTGCTGCTCAGGGCGCTGCGCCCGTCCGACGCGGACACTGTGCCGGACACCGCGCCGGTCGCCGCGCCATCGGCGGGGGCGGGAGCGGGGGCACCACTGCTGGAGGTGCCTCCCGCAGCGGGTGCGCGGGCCGCCGGGCGGGCCCAGCCAAGTGGGTCGGGTGCGCGTGCGTCGGGTGCGCGTGCGTCGGGTGCGCATGCGTCCGCGAAGGGCACATCGCTGTCCGCGCAGGCCGCGCCCGCAGTCGGCACCGGCGCCGGCACCGGTCGCTCGCGGGCCGACGGGGTCGGCAAGCCCGGCGAGCGGCCGGGTCGGTCCGGCGGCGGGCAGAAAACCCCCTCGGCGGCCGGGGCGGCCGCCGGTGCACCCGCCACCCACAACCGTCCGCCCGCACCGTCCACGGCGGTGCTCGGCGCGGACGCGTTCGGCCCGGACGCCGATCCCGTCGTCCAGCGGGCCGAAGCGGCCGCCGCAGCCCCGACCGTGACCCCGACCACAGCCCCGACCACAGCCCCGGCCGGGGCCGGCCGTACGCCGGTCCCCGCACGACTCCCGCTGGTCCGCCGCATCGCGGTGGTCCCCGGCGCATCCGTCTCGGGCGCGCCCGAGACGGCCCACGCCGGCCGGTCCGTGCAGCGGATCGCCACCGGAACCGGGCCCCTCTCCGCCGTCACCGGCGGCCGGCCGGGCCAGGAGGCACCCGCCGCCGACGCGCGTCCCGGCCGCGCCGGTGAAAGGGCTCCGGGGGACCGCGCGGAAGCCACGCAAGCCGTGGTGCGGACGCGCCCTGTCGGCCCGTCGCTGACCGTCGCCCGGGTGCCCGCCACCCCCAGGCGCCGGGTACCCGCCGTGCGCCCCGCCGTCCCCCCGGCACAGCTCGCCGGGCCTTCCCCCGAGACACCCGTACAGCGGGCGGCCGACCAGGCGCCTCCTCTCGGCACCCCGTCGACCGAAGTCCCGGCGCCCGCCACGCCCTCGGGCGAGACCGGTCCCGGCCCCGCTACGGCGATGGCACCGGCACCGGCACCGGCCATGCCTGTCGTCCAGCGGCAGACGGAGATCACCCCCGACCGGCCCGGCACACTCCTGCGGGGCACGGACGAGACTCCCGTTCGGCGTACGGCCGACCGTCCCGCCCCGAGCGCCTCGGCATCCGAACTGCCCTCTTACACAGGCTCCTTGGCGCAGGGTGGGACCGCGCCCGCGCCGGTCGCACCCACGCTCCGGGGCCGGGCGGAGACCGTGGCCGACGCACCTGTGCAACGTGCGGCCGACCACCTCACCCTCGGCACACCGACGACCGAACCCCCCACCACCCCAGCACCCCTGGCAGCGGCTACCACCCCTCCCGCACCAGGCATGCCGATCGTGCAGCGCCCGACGGAGACCGCGACCGACACACCCGTACAACGCGCGGCCGACCACCCCACCCTCGGCACACCGACGACCGAACTCCCCACCACCCCAGCACCCCTGGCAGCGACTACCACCCCTCCCGCACCAGGCATGCCGATCGTGCAGCGCCCGACGGAGACCGCGACCGACACACCCGTTCAGGGCGTGCCCCTGCAACGCGCGGCCGTGCAACGCGCGCCCGGGCGGCCGACACTCGGTCCGCCGCTGACCGAAATCCCGACCACCGCAGCACCTTTGGGAAACCACGCGACCGTCCCGGCGCGGGCCGTCGATGTCCCTTCCGCAGCGGCGCCGACCCGGGCGCCGGCCCTGCCGGTCGTGCAGCGGCAGCCGGAGGCGCCGGCTGCCCAGGGCGGCCCTGGACTGACCGCGCGACGCCCGCGCGCCGGGTTGGGGGCCCCGCTGCCCGCGATGCCACCCACCGCCAACCGTCCCGCGCTCCCGTCCACCGTCCAGCGCATGCCCGTACCCACGCCCGTGCCCGTGCCGGGAGCGGCACAGCACCCCGCATCCTCGGCCCCGTCACCGGCTCCCACCTCACCGGCTCCCACGCCACCGACCACCGCGTCCCCGACCACGCCGCGACCGATGACCGCGTCCCCGACCACCGCGTCCCGGCACGGCCGCCGCACCGGTGTCCCCGCGCCGCCCGCAGGGGCACGGAGGAGCGGACCCGTGCCGCTCGTCCGCGCCGGTCGGTCCGGGTCACCGGACCGGGCACCGGCCGCACCGCACCGCAGCGTCCAGTTGCTCGCGGCGCGACCGCTGGCCGTCGGCAGCGGCCCGGACATGGGGAGCGCGACGGTCCCCATGGCCTCCGCCCGCGCGGTGAGCCGCCCCGTGGTCGCGGCACGCTGGGTCGACCGGCCCTCCGCCGCCGCGCCGCAGCACCTCCAGCGGGCGCCCGGCTCCCCCGGCCCGCACCAGGCGTCCGCCTCCGGCCCCGTTCGGCCGTCCCAACCCCTTCGTGGGCCCGGACCCGAAGCCCTCCGTACCTCCGGCCCCGGGCGCTCGTCCGGCCCGCTGCCCGTGACCGCCCCGCATACACCGCCGTTGGTGGTCCGGCCTTCCCCGGCCGGGTCCTCCGCACGGCCCGTCCCCGTGGTGCCGCCGGCGCGGTCCAGGACACCGGACCCCGGCGGCACGCCCGGAGACCCCCCGGCCTCGCCACCGACCCCGCCCCCGACCCCGCTGCCCGTGCAACGCGACACCGGCGGTGGCCGGGGCGCCGTCCCGGCCACCGCCGCCACCACCCCGCGCACCACCGTCACCGGTAGCACCACCGCCGCGGACCAGCGGGTCACCGCCGCCGACCGAACCGGCGGAAGTCCGCGTGACGCCGGAACGCAGGGCGGCGACCTCGACCTGGAGGACCTGGCGCGCCGCCTGCTGGACCCGGTCGCCCGCCTGCTGCGCGCCGAGCTGCGGCGCGGCCGGGACCGCGCGGGGCGGACCTTCGACGGCCGCCGCTGAGCACCCGCACGAACGAGAAACGGACGACGGACCGATGACGGACAACATCTTCGCGACCAGCGTGTTCTTCCGGCTGGCGATCGGCGGGAACGACCTGGGCGCCTTCCACACCTGCTCCGGCATGGGCGCCGAGGTCGAGATGGAGAGCTACGCCGAGGGCGGCAACAACGGCTTCACCTGGCAGCTCCCGGGCCGCGTGACCTGGTCGAACATCACCCTCACCCGGCCGGTCACCGCCGACACGGCGAAGATCGGCCGCTGGCTGGACGAAACGCTGCGGCGGGTCGAACCGAAGGACGGCGAGATCGTGGCCCTGCGGCCCGACCTGAGCCGGATCATCAGCTGGCAGGTGTTCGGCATCGTCCCGGTCCGCTGGCAGGGTCCGTCCTTCGACCCGGCCAACTCCGCGGCAGCGGTGGAGACCCTGGAGATCGCCCACGCGGGGCTGCTCCCCGCCTGACCGTCCCACCAGCACCCAGCCACCACCGCCCCGTCGCACCACCACCCTGTCCCACCACCACCCCGTCGAACGACCGACCGCCGTACTCCCGCTCCGGAAGGAAGCCACGCCATGGCCTTCTCGGCACGCGCCAGCCGCGCCAGGGCCCAGCTCACCCTGAAAGAGCCCCCGGCCTCCGTCGGCGCCAAGCCCGGCGGGACGATCGCCCGGCTCGACCTCCAGTTCAACCCCTCGACCCTGCAGTTGGGCAAGACCACCGAGTGGCGGCGGTCCCCGTCCCGGATGGCGGGGCAGTCGGCGCTGCCCGAGTTCGTCGGCAGCGGCCCGCGCACCCTGAGCCTGGAGGTCTTCCTGGACGCCACCGCCACCCACGACGACTCGGTGGAGCAGGCGGTCGAGAAGCTGATGAAGGCGTGCGTGCCGACCCCGGCCAGTCTCGGCCGCAAGAAGCCGGCGAGCCCCTGGGTGCGCTTCGAGTGGGGCAGCGCGCGCACCACCTCGTTCGACGGGGTGCTGTCGAACCTGTCGGTCTCGTACACGCTCTTCGACGTGGACGGCACGCCGCTGCGGGCGACCTGCTCACTGTCCATCGAGGAGGCGAGCGTCGAACCGCCCGGCCAGAACCCGACCTCGGGCGCGCGCACCGCACGCAGCACCCACACCCTGGTGGCGGGCGACAGCCTGGCGATGCTGGCCTGGCGCGAGTACGGCGACGCGACGGCCTGGCGGGTCGTCGCGGAGGCGAACGGCATCGACGACCCGATGGCACTCGCCCCGGGCACCGAGTTGGTGGTGCCGGCCCTGCGGGACGACGACCAGGTCCGGCTGACCGGCGACGGGCACGCCTACGACGACGGACTGCCCGACCACGGTCGCGACAACCATCCGGACAACGGTCCCGCCGGCGGACGAAGCAGCGGACGAAGCAGCGGCAACGGGTTCGGCAACGGCAGCGGGTTCGGCAGCGGCAGCAGTGAGGGGGAACGGTGAGCGGGTTCGATTCCGGGGGAAGGTCCTTCGCGGCCGACCCGATCGTGGAGGCACCCGGCGAGCTGCCGCAGATCTGGGCGGCGCAGCTGGTCAGCTGCGTGGTCGACGAGAACGTGAGCCTGCCGGACGCCGCCGTGCTCACCTACCGCGACCCCGACCACGAGTTCCTGCGCGCCACCGGCATCACCATCGGCTCCCCGCTGCGCGTGTCGGTGACGACGGCGAAGGGGCAGGCGCGGGAGCGGCTGTTCGACGGGGAGGTCACGGCCCTGGAGATCGACCGGGACGGCACCGGGTCGTTCACCGTCGTCCGCGCCTACTCCAAGGCCCACCGGCTGCAGCGCGGCCGCAAGGTCGTCGCGTACCGCAACATGACGGCCGCGGACATCGTCCGCAAGGTGGCCGCGGGCGCCGGCCTCGCCGTCGGGAAGGTGGAGGCCGCGCCGGTGACGTACCGGCAACTGTCGCAGGCGAACGTCTCCGACTGGGACTTCCTGCAGTTCCTCGCGGGCGAGAGCGGTGCGCGGGTGCGCGTCGACGACAAGGGGCTGCTCCAGTTCACCAGGCCCGCGAAGGCGTCCGGGGCGCCCTCGCCCTCGACGTCGGCCGTGCTCGACCCGATGGTCCTGGAGTACGGGCGCAACCTGCTGGCACTGCGGGCCGCGCTGTCGGCCGCCGACGGCGCCTCGAAGGTGCAGGTGCGCGGCTGGGACGTCGCCACGAAGCGTCCGCTGGTCGCCGAGCAGCCGTCCGTGGTCAGCGACACCGTGGTACCGGGGCTCGCTCCCGGGACGGCCGCCCGGTTCGGGAGGTCGGTCGTGGCCGTCACCGACACCCCCTACCGGACGCAGGCGGAGACGGCGGCGGTCGCCCGCGCGGCGGCGGCCCGGGTGAGCGCCGGCTTCGGCGACCTGGAGGCGGTGGCCGAAGGCAATCCGCTGCTGCGGGCGGGCAAACCGGTGGCGCTGGGCAACGTGGGGCCGGCGTTCTCCGGCCGGTACACGGCGACGGCCGTGCAGCACGTCCTGGAGCCCCACGGCGGCTACCGCACCACCGTGTGGGTCGACGCCGGCGCGGACCGCTCCCTGCCCGGTCTGATGGCGGGCGCCGACGCGCCGGGGCGCGGCCCGCGCATCCCCGGTCTGGCGATCGGCGTGGTGACGGACGTGCGCGAGCCGAACGGGTCCGAACGCGGCGCGGTGCGGCTGACGTTCCCCTGGCTGGACGACACGTACGTCACCGACTGGGTGCGCACCGTCCAGTGGGGCGGCAAGGGCGGTGGCGGGGTGGTGAGTCCCGAGGTCAACGACGAGGTGCTGGTCGGGTTCGAGCAGGGCCTGCTGGACCGTCCGTACGTGATCGGCGGGCTCTACAACGGGGTGGACCAGCCCTCGCCGCACGACGTGCCGCTGGTCGACGCGACCAGCGGCAAGGTCAACCGCCGCTCGGTGGCCTCGCGTTCGGGTCACCGCGTGGAGCTGCTGGACGCACCGGCGCCGGGCCCCTCCGGGCTGCGGCTGGTGACCGGGGACGAACGGCTGGAGGTCCGTCTGGACGACCGCCGGGACCGGATCGAGCTCACCGTGTACGCGGGACGCAACCGTCCGCTGACCTCCGTCCTGCTGGACCGGGACGGCATCACGCTCGACGCCCGGCAGGGCACCGTGAAGGTGACCGGCCGGCAGGTGGACATCGACGGCACGGCCGGGGTCAGCATCGGCGGCCGGTCGGTCCGGGTGTCCGGGACGGCGGACGTCTCCGTCGACGGCGGCCTGCTCGCCGTGCTCAAGGGCCGCCTGGTCCGGATCAACTGACCCCGCACGGGCGCCCGGCGCCTCCTCTCCCCCGACCGACCTCCCTCCCCCTTCTCCCCGAGGAGCCCCCGATGCCAGCCGCAGCCCGTACCGGTGACCCCACCGACCACGGTGGCCGGGTCGCGACCCCGCCGCCCGGCACCGCCGCGCAGGTCGCGACGGTGCTGATCGGCGGGCGGCCCGCCGCCGTGGTGGGCAGCCTGCACGTCTGCCCGGTACCGCCGCACGCCGCCCTGGGGCCGGGGAACGTGCTGCTGCCCAGCCCGGCCGCGGTCACCGGGGGCGCGGTGCTGATCGGCGGACTGCCCGCCGCGCGGGCCCGCGACCGGGCGGCGTGCGGCGCGACGGTCCTGACCGGAGCGCCCGACGTGCTGATCGGCGGGCTGTGATGGGCGACCGGTTCATCGGGCGCGGCTGGGCGTTCCCGCTGCGGGTCGGGCCGACCGGCGGGATCGCCATGGTCGAGCGGGAGCGGGAACTCGAGGAGGCCATCCGCCTCGTACTGGGCACCGCGCCCGGCGAGCGACCGATGCGGCCCGACTTCGGCTGCGGCATCCACGAGTACGTCTTCGCCCCCGGCGACGGCGTCACCGCCGGGCGGATCGCCCAGCAGGTGCGCGAGGCACTGGAGCGCTGGGAGCCGCGGATCGCGGTGGACGAGGTCGTCGTGGCCTTCGACGCGGTGGAGACCGCCACCCTCTACATCGACGTGCGCTACACGGTGCGCACCACCAACGACCGGCGAAACCTGGTCTTCCCCTTCTACACGATCCCCTCCGAGGAGGGGACCGAGGAAACGGTCGCGGACTGATGGCCCTGCCCTCCCCCAACCTGGACGACCGACGGTTCCAGCAGCTCGTCGACGAGGCGAAGCGGTACGTGCAGCAGCGCGCCCCGGAGTGGACCGACCACAACGTCTCCGACCCGGGCGTCACGCTGATCGAGACGTTCGCCTACCTCGTGGACCAGCTGCTGTACCGGCTGAACCGGGTCCCGGACAAGAACTACCTGGCGTTCCTGGACCTGTTGGGAATCCGGCTGTACCCGCCCTCGGCGGCCGTGGCCGAGGTCGACTTCTGGCTGTCGGCCCCCCAACCGGACACGGTGACGCTGCCCGCCGGCACCGAGGTGACCACCGCGGCCGGCGAGACCGAGGCGGCCGTGGTCTTCGCCACCACCGACGACCTGCGCATCGTGCCGAGCGAGCTGACCAGGTTGGTCACCGCGCCCCGCACCGGTGAGCAGACCGACCGGACGGGTGCCCTGGCCGAGGGCCGGGACATCCCGTGCTTCCAGACCGCGCCCGAGCCCGGCGACGCGGTGCTGTTCGGACTGCCGACGGCGGTGCCGCGCTGCGTGGTGGCGGTCCGCCTGGACAGCCGCGTCGAGGGCGTCGGTGTCGACCCGCGCCAGCCCCCGCTGGTCTGGGAGGCGTGGGACGGCGGCCGGTGGCAGCGCTGCGAGACCGGTTCCGACACCACCGGCGGGCTGAACCGGCCCGGTGAGGTCATCGTGTACGTCCCGGCCGGGCACACGGCGTCGCTGGTCAGCGGGACCAGGGCGGGCTGGCTGCGCTGCCGGGTCACCGAGGCGGAGCCGGGGCAGCCGTTCTACTCCGAGTCGCCGACGGTGCGCGAGGCCGCCGTCTTCACCGTCGGCGGCACGACGGCCGTGGAGCACGCCGAGCGGGTGACCGACGTACCGCTCGGTGTGTCGGAGGGGGTGGCGGGGCAGTCCTTCCGGCTCGGCCGTCCGCCCGTGCTGCTCGACGGGGAGCCCCCGGTGGTGGAGGTGTCCTCCCCGGACGGGTGGCAGCGCTGGGAGGTGGTGGAGCACTTCGGCCGCTCGGGACCGGCCGACCGGCACGTCCGGGTGGACGCCACCACCGGCGAGTTCACGTTCCCGCCGGTGCTGCGCGAGGCCGACGGCACCCTGCGTCCGTGCGGGGCCGTGCCGGCCAAGGGCGCCCGGATCCGGGTGGCCCGCTACCGCACCGGCGGCGGCCCGGCGGGCAACGTCTCCCGCGGCGCGGTCTCCGTCCTGCGCAGCTCCGTCCCCTACGTCGCCCGGGTCGTCAACCGGGAGGCGGCGCGCGGCGGTGTCGCCGGGGAGACGGTCGACAACGCCAAGCTGCGGGCACCGGAGACCCTCCGCATGCAGGAGCGCGCGGTGACCGCCGAGGACCACGAGATCATCGCCCGGCAGGCGGCCCCCTCCGTGCGCCGGGTCCGCTGCCTTCCCGACCGGGACGCGGGCGCGGGCGCGGTCCGGGTCCTGGTGGTGCCGAACGCGGTGGCCGACGAGGGCGGCCGGCTGCGCTTCGAGCAGCTGATCCCGTCCGACCAGGTCCTCGCCAGGATCACCGCGGCCCTCGACGAGCGGCGCCTGATCGGTACCCGGCTCCTCGTCGAGCCGCCGTTCTACCAGGGTGTCACCGTCGTCGCCCGGCTCTCGGCACCGGCCGCGGACGCCGATCGGGTGCGCGACGCGGCACTCGACGCGCTCTACCGGCACCTCGACCCCCTGCGCGGCGGACCCGACGGAACGGGCCGGGCGTTCGGGCGGCCCGTTCAGTACGGGGAGGTGTTCGGCGTGCTGCAACGCGCCGTCGGGGAGGTGGTGGTGGAGGAGATCCGGCTGTTCGCCGCCGACCCGGTCACGGGCCGGCGCGGCGCCCCGGTCGACCGGATCGACGTCGGCCCGGGCGCGCTGGTCTTCTCCTACCAGCACCAGGTGGTCGTGACCGCGCGGGAGCCGGAGGTGCGCGGATGAGCCGGGCCGCCGTCCCGGGCCTGCCCAGCCGGTACCCGATCGGTGAGCAGCTGCCCGCGCTGTACGCCGAGGACGACTTCGCGCAGCGGTTCACAGCGGGGCTGGACACGGTACTGGCCCCGGTGTTCACCACCCTCGACAACCTGCCCTCGTACTTCGATCCGCGACTGGCCCCGGCCGACTTCCTGACCTGGCTGGCCACCTGGGTGGGTAGTACCGACGACCCGCGCCGACCGACGGCGCTGCGCCGCGAGGCGGTGGCCGGCGCGGTGGAACTGCACCGCTGGAGCGGCACCCGGCGCGGCCTGGTCGAGGCCCTGCGCCTGATGCTGGGGGTGTCCGCCGACATCACCGGGGACGGCGGGGCCGCCTGGTCGAACACGGCCGGTGGCGCGCTGCCGCCCGCCCCGGCCGACGAGGTGCTCGTCCGGGTGTGGCCTCGGCACGGCGGAGCGGTGGACGGGGCGGACGGGGCGGACGGGGTGAACGGGGCGCACCGGGTGGACGCGGACCAGGTCCGGGCGCTGGTCCGGAGCCTGTGCCCGGTCCACACGGTCTGCCGGGTGGAGGTCCTGCCGGGACCGCCCACGAGCGAGGAGGGGCGACAGTGATGCGTGAGTGTCCCGCGTGCGGGGCGTCCAACGGCCCGACGGACGGCTTCTGCGGCAACTGCGGCTCGTACCTGGGCTGGTCGGACACCCCGGTTGCCCCGGCGGTTGCGCCGACGGCCCCGGCTGCCCCGACGGCCCCGGTTTCCCCGGTTTCCCCGGCTGCCCCGGCTGCCGACCACCCGGCCGGATCCGCCGCGCCCCGGCGTGCCGACCCCTCACCGACTCCCGACCCCTCACCTCCCCCGCCCCCGCGCTGCCTGCCGCCCCCGCGGCACCCGCCGAGCTCCCGCCGCCCGCCGGGCCACCGCACGTCTCCGCCCCTACTCCCGCCGACTCACCGCAGCCGGTGCGGCCGGCGAAGGCCGTCGCGCCGCGTCCGGTGGTCCGGCCGGTCCCGGTGGACGACGACACCGCCGGAACGCCCTGCCCCTCCTGCGGCACACCCAACCCGCCCGACCGCCGCTTCTGCCGCCGCTGCGCGACCCGGCTCGCACCCGGTGCGGCCCCACCGCCGCTCCCCTGGTGGCGGAGGATCCGGCCGCGCCGCCGCACCCGGGCGGGCTCGGGCCGGACGACGCGCTTCCTGGTGGTCCTGGCCGTGGTGCTGGCCCTGTGCGCGGGCGGCTTCCTGCTGCTGCCGGCTGGCCGGAACCTGATCGAGGACACCCGGGACAAGCTGGGCAAGAGCAAGCCGGTGACCCCGGTCCGGGTGGAGGCGAGTGCCGAGGTCGCCGGCCGGCCGGCGGGCAACGCCACGGACGGGCTCAGCAACCGCTACTGGGGCGCACCGGGCCCCGGCGCCTCGATCACCTTCACCTTCGCCAAGCCCTTCCGCCTGGTGGCCGTGATCGTCACCAACGGTGCCTCGACCTCGCCCGAGGACTACGCCCGCGAGGGGCGGGCGCTGCGGATCGACATGGAGGTGACGGCCTCGGACGGCCGGAAGACGGTCGAGCGGCTGAACCTGATCGACAAGCCCGGCCCGCAGACCTTCCCCACCGGAATCAGCGACGCCACCACCGTCCGGCTGACCCTCGACGACCCCGCGGGCCTGGACGGCGACCGCCATCTCGCCCTGGCCGAGCTGGAGTTCTTCCGGCGGAGCTGAGCCCCGGCGGGCACCGGTGCCGGACCGGCGCCCATCCGCACCGCACCCCCCGTCGACGCAGTCACCCTGCTGCGCGCTTCCGGCAGCACGGAGACCGGGACCGCCCCCGGCCCACCCGGGAACAGCTCGCCGCCCTCGTGACGGGCAGCGGCCTGGACGCCCGCCTGGTCGGTGGAGTGCCCGAAAGAAGCCGGAGCGGCCGTCCAGCGGGCGGTCCACCGGATCGCCCAGGAGGCCCTGACCGACTTCCTCCTGCTGGCGGTCGTCGCCACCGTCCTCTCCTGGCGCCGGACGGTGCACGGGCGGCGGCCCCGATCGGGCGGGGCGGTGGAACTGCCTGGTCGCGACGGCGGGCCTGGCGGGATACCTGGCGATCACCCTGGCACTGGTGTGGAGCTTCGCCGCACGAGCGGGGCAGGGCGGTCAGTTCGTGCCGTCGGCCGGAAGGTCCGGGTCGGCGCTGACGGGTGAGAGGTTCTGGACGGCCCGGGCCTGGTCGACCATGATCAGCAGGGCGTCGAGGCTCGCCGCGGAGAGCCCCTCGGCGCGCAGCGCGAGCGAGCGCACGCGTGTGTCGCGCAGCGCGTGCGCGAGCCTGAGCTGGGAGTTGACCCGCTCGGCGACCGCGTCGTTCAGGAAGTACTCGGGCGGCACGCCGAAGAACTCGGCGAGGACGTCGAGTTGTTCGAGCGTGACATTGCGCTTCTTGCCGGTGGCGAGTTCCCACAGGTAGGTCGCGGAGATCGCGCCGCCTGTGGTGTCGCGGATCTCCTTGGCCAGCCGGGCGTAGCCGGGCCGGGTCCGCTCGTCCGGGTAGATGGCGCTGATCAGCGTGTTGAGTCGCTGGTCGAACTTCCGCAGCAGGGATCTTCCCACCGCTCGGTCCGCCACCGGGTCGCTGTCGGTCATCCGTCACTCCCGCCCGCTGCGGTCCCCCGGTCGAGAGGTGTTCCGCCCGCTGATGTGGACAAGTCTGCTCGCTACAAATACCGCCATCCGGCGGGGTTGACAAGGAAACTCCGCGTAGGCGTACGCTCACGCACACACCTGTCCGCTAAAGCGGACACCAAAGTCTCCCCCGACCGTTCCCAGCGGAGGTGCGGCAGCGTGACGAATTCCCCTTCCGGTCCGCCGAGTTCGAACCGGCGCCGAACCGCCCTGCGGCGCATCGCGGCCGTCGCCGCCGGAGCCCTGGTGGTCGCCGCGGCCGCGGCGGCCGCTCCGGCCGGGGCCGAGGAGTCGGCCCGCAACCGCCCGGCCACCGGCGTCATCCTGCTGATCGGCGACGGCATGGGGGACTCCGAGATCACCCTCGCCCGCAACTACACCGTCGGCGCGGCCGGACGCCTCCAGCTCGACCGGTTCCCCGCCACCGGCGTCTACACCACCTACGCCGTCGACAGCGGCGGCCGTCCCGAGTACGTCACCGACTCCGCGGCGAGCGCGAGCGCCTGGGCCACCGGCCGCAAGACCGTCAACGGCCGGATCTCCAAGACGCCCGACACCGACCGGCCGCTGCCGACCGTCCTGGAACTCGCCCGCCGGGCCGGCCTGGCGACCGGCAGCGTCACCACCGCCGAGCTCACCGACGCCACTCCCGCGGCCCTCACCGCCCATGTCGGCGACCGCAGTTGCCAGGGGCCCGCCGACATGGCGGACTGCCCGGCCGACCTGCGGGCCGCCGGCGGCGGCGGCTCGATCGCCGAGCAGACCGTGGCGCTCGACGTGGACGTCCTGCTCGGCGGCGGGCGGGAGCGCTTCGACCAGGTCGTCACCGACGGACCCGACCAGGGGCTGACGGTCGCCCAGGTCGCCCGACGGCGCGGCCACCAGGTGGTGACCGACGCGGCCGGCCTGCGCGGGGTCGACCCGGGCCGGCCGGTCCTCGGACTGTTCGCGCCGGGAGCCGTCCCCGTCGAGTGGACCGGGAAGCCGGCCGTGCTCGGCGGCACCGCGCCGCAGCGGTGCGTGCCGAGCAACCCCGAGCGGCCCGTCGGCACCCCGAGCCTGGCCGCCCAGACCGCCCGGGCACTGGAGCTGCTGACCGCCCGACGGCCCGACCGGAAGGACGGCAAGGGGTTCTTCCTCCAGGTCGAGGGCGCCTCCGTCGACAAGCAGGGCCACGAGGCCGACCCCTGCGGACAGATCGGCGAAACGGTGGCCTTCGACCGCGCGGTCGCGGTCGCCCGGGACTACGCCGCCCGCCACCCCGGGACGCTGGTGATCACCACCGCCGACCACGGGCACGCCAGTCAGATCCTGCCGGTGGAGGCCAGGACGCGCGGACTGTCGACCACCCTGGTCACCGACGAGGGCTCTCCGCTGAAGGTCGCCTACGCCACCAACGCGGACGGCGACGGCGAGGAGCACACCGGCGTACAGGTGCGGATCGCCGCCCAGGGGCCGTACTCCCAGCGTGTCCTCGGCGTCACCGACCAGACCGAGCTGTTCGACACGCTGCGCACCGCGCTCGGCATTCGCTGAGCGCGGCCGCTCCTGTTCTCCCGGGCCGGGCCCGGAGGAACAGGAGCGGCCGGAGCGACCGCCACAACCGGTCGGACTCGAACGAGCTCGAAGGGACTGCGAAGAACTAGAAGAACTCGTCGAGCAGTTGGTAGAAGGCGATCCGGTCGCTCCGCAGCTCCGTCGCCCCGTAGCGCTCCAGGAAGCTCTCCACGCAGTCCGGGCCGAACCACGGGTCCTCGACGTGCCGGAGCTCGCGGAGCGCGATCGCCAGGTCGGCGTGCCGGTCGGCGCGGCCCAGGCGGCCCACGTCGATCAGCCCGGTCACCGCGAGGGTGTCGGGGTCGATCAGGACGTTGTTGGGGCACAGGTCACCGTGGCAGACGACGAGGTCCTCGTCGGCCGGGCGGGTGCGCCGGAGTTCGGCGAGCAGCCGCTCCCCCGACCAGCCCTCCCGCTCGTCCTCCAGGTTCTCCAGGTCCACCAGGCCGTGGGCGACGGCCTGTTCGGCGAGCGGGACGGCTGTGGCGAGGCTGCGGTCGAAGGGGCACTTGTCGACCGGGAGTTCGTGCAGCGCCCGGGCGATCCCGGCGATCGCGGCGGCCACCGCCGGGCGCCGGTGTGCCGGCCATTCCTCGGCGGCGCCGACGCCGGGGACGGCCTCGGTGACCAGCCAGACCGCGTCGGCGTCCGCGCCGCGGTCGACGATGCGCGGCACCGGGATGCCCTGGTCGGCCAGCCAGGCCAGGCGGTCGGCCTCGGCGGCCAGGTCGAGCGCGGGATTGCCGTCCGGCGCCGCCGGGGCGATCTTGGCGTAGAGATTCGAGCGCGGTCCGACGAGCAGGTGCACGAAGGCCCCTGAGTCACCGTCAGTCACCGGCGTCCACTCATAGGTCGAGTAACGATGGCGTAACGTGCGGTCCATGGCGTCATCATGCCGCACGGCCGGGCCCTCACGCATCCCGGCCCCGCGCGGCGCCGCCCGCCTCGAACCGGCGGACCAGTGGTGATCTGCGGGCCCGCGCCACCGCCACCAGGAAGGCGGTCTCGTCGGCGAGTTGACGCCCGAGGCCGCCGGACCGGGCGGGCCCGCCCGCGGTCGGCGGCCCGCCACCGAGCCCGGGCCCGGCGGTCCCGGCGGCGGCCGCCCGGTCCGGGGCCCGACCCGCGAGCCGGTTGCGCCGCGCCACCAGGAGCACGCAGGCCAACGCCTCGGCCTCGGCCGACCGCGCCGGCAGGTGGGCGGTCACGGCCCGGGCCCGTTCGACGAGCCGGGGCCCGACGTACTCCTGCAGGACGAGGATCGCGTCCCGGGTCTCGATGACCTTCCGGTAGGCGAGCAGCCGCCACGGCAGCCGGGGCCGCAGGAGCTCCGCGACCCGCGGGCGGACCTCGCCGAGGGCGACCTGCGGCACCACGGTCACCAGGTCGCGCCAGAGCGGGGCCAGCCGCCAGACCGTCCGGACGTCGGCCGCCGCCCCGGCCACCGCCGTCACCGTGGGCACCAGGACCGCGGCCGTGCGCAGCACCGCGTACAGGTCCAGCAGCAGCCGCAGCCCGGGCCGCAGCCGGTCCGCGGGTACGGCCAGCAGCACGCCGTGGCCGAGCCAGTACACCCCGGCCAAGGCCGCGCTCCAGCCGAACAGTCGCAGACCGAGCCGCAGCTCCCGCCCGACGGTGGGGCCGCTGTAGCGCCAACAGGTCCAGGCGCAGGCGGCGTTCGCGGCCAGGTGGGTGCCGATCAGGAGCACCCAGTAGGCCAGGGGTTGGACGTCGGAGCCGATCCGCGGCGGTGCGCCGCCGGGTTCGGGGTGGGGCATGGTCAGCACGTCGATGACGACGAGGGTGATCAGGACAGCGGCGAACGGGGCGGCCAGCAGCCCGCGCCGTTCCGGTCGGCCGGTGGTGGTGGCGACGAAGTGGACGACCGCGGCGGTCGACACCAGTCCGGCGAGGTTGCGCACCAGGCAGGCGACGTGGACGGGCCCGACCAGCAGGTTCAGCGCCTCGCACACCCCGGGCAGTTGGAGGGTCATGGCCACGGCGGAGGCCGCGAGGGCCAGCCAGAGACCGCGCTGGTGGGGCGAGCGCAGGGCGGGCCGGGCGCGGACCGCGACGGCGCCCCACATCCCGGCCGTGGCGGCGAGCTGTAAGCCGGAGGTGAGGTCACCCGCCATGGCCGCCGTCCCGTACGCCGAGCGCGGCCCGGAGCCGACCGAGCGCGCCGGTCGGCACGGGCGGACGCGTGCGGCCGGTGTCGGTACGGATCATGCTGGCCAGCATCTCGGCCTCCTGCTCCTGCTCGGTGGAGTAGTCCGCGCGGGCGAGCAGGTGGCGGACCAGTCGCGGCGACAGGTCGGGCAGCAGGGTCTCCGGCAGCCGGCCGGAGAGGCTGAGGCCCTGGTGACCGAGGAGCATGTGGCCGATCTCGTGCAGCACGATGTGCTCCTGGTGCAGGCGCACGGTCCGCTGCTCGACGAAGACGTGGTCGTCGGTGGCGGTGGCCAGCCAGAGTCCGCAGGCGCCGGCCGAGGCGGCCTGGGCGGGCAGCGGGTGCAGGTGCAGGGGCCGCCCGCGCAGTCCGGCGATGTGCGGACAGAGGGTGTCCAGGGAGAACGGCTGCGGCAGGCGGAGCTCGTCGAGCACCGCCGCGCAGCGCCGACGCAGCTTTCTGACGACTGGGGGCATCGAGGTTGTGCGTCGCCTTCGCTCGGGGCCGGTGGTGAGGGCCGGTGGTTGGGGGTCGGTGCGGGGTCTCATCGCCGATGCCCCGCCAACAGGTCCAGACCGCCCGCTCAAGCGGACGCCCATCCCGTCCTACCAATACATCCATTCACCAGGGTTGACAAGCAAACCCATTGACGGCGTACGCTCACCGAGCCCACCATCCGCTATAGCGGACAGTCGTCACAGGCCGTCAGGACTGTGTTCTGGTCGATCCGGAGGTACTGCGGCATGAAAGCCCTGGTGTTCGAAGCCCCCCACCGCGCCGTGCTCGACCGGCGCGAGGTACCCGCGCCGGCGCCGGGGGAGGCGCTGGTGCGACTGGCCTACAACTCGGTCTGCGGCAGCGACCTGTCCTTCTACAAGGGCGTCTGGCACGGCTTCAGCTACCCCGTCGTCCCCGGACACGAGTGGAGCGGCACCGTCGTCGAGGTCAACGGCGTCGGGTCCGAGCTCGTCGGCGCCGACGTGGTCGGCGACCTCACCTGCGCCTGCGGCCGCTGCCGGGCCTGCCGGGAGGGCACGCCCACGATCTGCGACGGCCTCCAGGAGCTCGGGTTCACCCGGGACGGTGCCTGCGCCGAGTACATGACGGTCCCGGTGGGCAACCTGCACCGGCTGCCCGCCGGCACACCGCTGCGCGAGGCCTGCCAGGTCGAGCCGCTGGCCGTCGCGCTCAACGCGGTCGACCGCCTCGCCGTCACGCCCGGCGAGAAGGTCGCGATCACCGGGGCGGGCGGCATCGGGCTGATGCTGGCGCTCGCCGTGCGGCAGCGCGGCGGGATCGTGACCGCGGTCTCGGAGCCGGTCGCCGAGCGGCGCCGGGCCGCCGAGGCCCTCGGCGTGGAGGCCACCGTCGCCGGTCACCCCGGTGACCTGGTCCGGCTGGTGGAGAAGCGCCCCGAACTGCGGCCGGACGTGGTGCTGGAGGCGTCGGGCTACCCCCTCGCGGTCCAGGAGGCCGTCGAAGCGGTCCGCGCGGGCGGCCGGATCGGCCTGGTCGGCTACCGGATCGAGGAGAGCGACCGGATGGCCCCGCACCACATCGTGCTGAAGGTGCTCACCGTCCAGGCCTCGATGGGCCCCGGCGACCGCTTCGACGAGGCCGTCGCCCTGCTCGCCGCGGGCACCGTGCCGGTCGGCCCGCTGCTCAGCCACGAGTACCCGCTCGACGACTACGCCACCGCCCTCGACGTGGCCCTGCGCCGGGCCGACGGCAACACCCGCTCGTACTTCAACCTCCGGGCCTGACGGCGGCCCCGGCCGCGACCGCCGCCGGCCCGGGCCCCGCCGTCCCCAGCGAAAGGAAGAGAGCATGGACTCGCACACCCTGGCCGTCAACGGCGGCCCGGCGGTCCGCGACCGGCCCTGGCCCCGGTGGCCGCAGGCGGCGCCGGGTGCCGCCAAGGCCCTGGAGGAGGTTCTGGAGTCGGGCCGCTGGGCGATCAGCGGCCCCTACCGCGGGACCGAGTCCCAGGAGCGCCGCTTCGCCCGCGCGTTCGCCGACTACCACGGCGTCCCGCACTGCGTGCCCGCCGCCAGCGGCACCGCCTCGCTGATGCTGGCCCTGGAGGCGTGCGGGGTGGGCGCCGGCGACGAGGTCATCGTGCCGGCCCTGTCCTGGGTGGCGTCCGCCTCCACCGTCCTCGGCGTCAACGCCGTCCCGGTGTTCTGCGACGTCGACCCGGACACGCTCTGCCTCGACCCGGCCGCCGCCGAGGCCCTCGTCACCGGCCGCACCAAGGCCGTCGTGGTGGTGCACCTCTACTCCGCCGTCGCCGACCTGGACGCGCTCACCGCGCTGGCCCGCCGGCACGGCCTGCCGCTGATCGAGGACTGCGCCCAGGCGCACGGCGCCGAGTACCGCGGCCGCAAGGTCGGCACCCTGGGCACCGCCGGCACCTTCAGCATGCAGCACAGCAAGGTCCTCACCAGCGGCGAGGGCGGCGCCGTGATCACCGCCGACGCCGCGCTCGCCCGCCGCGTCGAGCACCTGCGCGCCGACGGCCGGGTCCTTGCGGCCCACCCGCCCGCGCCCGGTGCGATGGAACTCGTCGAGACCGGCGAACTGATGGGCAGCAACCGCTGCCTGTCCGAGTTCCAGGCCGCTCTGCTCACCGAGCAACTGCCAGAACTGGACGGCCAGAACGAGACCCGCCGGCGCAACGCCGCGCTGCTCGACCGGCTGCTGGCCGAGGCCGGCTGCCGACCCCAGTCCACCAGCCCCGGCACCACCCGGCGCACCTACTACACCTATGCCGCGGCGCTGCCCGAGGACGCCCTCGGCACCCTCGGCAGCGGGTCGGCCTGCCGCGCCCTGACCGCCGAACTCGGCTTCCCGGTCTCCCCCGGCTACCCGCCGCTGCCCGCCAACCGGCTCTACGACCCGGCCGGCCGCCCCCGGTTCGCCCTCGACGAGGAGTACCGCCGCCGCACCGCCCCGGACGCCGCCGGCCTGCCGGTCGCCCGGGAGTCCGCCCGGCGCACCGCCACCCTGCACCACGCGGCCCTGCTCGGCGACGAGGGCGACATGCACGACATCGCCACCGCCTTCACCAAGGTCCTTCGGCACAGCGCCGACCTGCCCGGCTGAGCGCCGGGCCCCGCACCGCCACACGATCCGTCGGACAATCGGGGTGAACCTTGCACGTCATGCCCATCACCATGGAAGACGCGAGCTTTCCGTACCGGCTGGGAACGGACTGCGCGGACGGCATCGTCGCCCGGCTCGCCGAACTCGGGGCCAGCCGCTACCTCGTGGTCAGCGACACCACGGTGGCCGCGCTCTACGGCTTCGACCTCACCACCAGACTGGAGAAGGAGGCCGGCCCGGCCACCCTGCTGACCCACCCGGCCGGCGAGGCCAACAAGGACCTCGCCACCGTCCACCGGCTCGCCGAACAGGCGCTGGAACTCGGCGCCGACCGCCGCACCGCCGTGGTCGCCCTCGGCGGCGGCCTCACCGGCAACATCGCCGGACTGCTGGCCGCCCTGCTCTTCCGCGGGATCCGGCTGGTGCACGTGCCCACCACCGTCGTCGCCATGCTGGACTCGGTGCTCTCGCTCAAACAGGCGGTCAACACCGGCTTCGGCAAGAACCTGGTCGGCACCTTCCACCAGCCGGTGGAGGTGCTCGCCGACACCGCGATGCTGCGCACCCTGCCGCTGCGCGAACTCCGCTCCGGCATGGGCGAGGTGGTGAAGAACGCGCTGGCGATCCGCCCCTCGATGGCACCGCGGCTCGCCGACGAGCTGCGGCCCGACGGCCGGTACGCGGACGAGGCCCTGCACTGGATCATCGGCGAGAGCCTCGCCGCCAAGGCGCAGGTGACTCACGCCGACAAGCACGAGCGGCGCGACGGCCTCGTGCTGGAGTACGGCCACACCGTGGGCCACGCCGTCGAGCACACCACCCGGGGCGCGATCGCCCACGGCGCCGGCGTCGCGATCGGGTCGGTCGTGGCCGCCGAGGTCTCCCGCCGGCTCGGCCACGCCGACGCCGGGCTCGTCGAGCTGCACCACGAGCTGGTGGCCGCCGCCGGGCTGCACACCGCCCTGCCGGCCGACGTCGACGCGGCCGAGGTCGGGAACTGGCTCGCCTTCGACAACAAGCGCGGCTACCTGGACTGCGCCCCCGGGCACACCCCGATGGTGCTGCTCTCGGAGCCCGGCCGGGTCCTGCGCACCGGCGCGCTGCCGCTGGTGCCGGTGCCGCTGGCCGCCGTCCGGGACGTCCTGGGCGCGCCCGCGACGGCCTCGCCGGGGTGACCCGCGCCACCCGGCCCGTCACCCCCCGCCTTCCACCGTGGAGTTCCCGTGCGCGTGCTGCGGCTCACCCCCTTCTTCCACCACGACTGCGTCGACAGCTGGCCCCCCGAGTTCGACGCCGTCGGCGGCATGCAGGTCCAGATCCTCAGGCTGTCGCGGGAGCTGGCCGAACGCGGCGTCGAGCAGCAGGTCCTGACGGTCGGGTTCCCCGGCCTGCCGGCCCGGCGCCTGGACCGTCCCGGTCTGGTGGTCCGGGTGACCAGGGCACCGCTGCCGCGGCTGCGGTCGGAACTGACCGGGATCGCCGGCCTCAACCAGGCCTGGCTGCTCGGCGCGCTCGCCGCCTGCCTGCGGCTGCGCCGCAGCTGGCGGCCCGACCTGATCCATGTGCACGCCGACGGGCAGCTGTGGGCGCTGCTGGCCGGACCCCTGGCGGCCCGGCTGCTGGCCGCGCCCTACTGCGTCACCCTGCACTGCTCGCGGCTCTCGGTGTACGAGCCGATGTCCCGGGTCGACCGCCTCCAGCACCGGCTGGTGCACGCCGCCGAACGCCGGGCGCTGCGCCGCGCCGCACGCGTCTCCACGCTCACCGAACGCACCGCCGACGTGGTCGCCCGGGAGATGCCGATGAGCCGCGAGCTGATCGACGTCGTGCCCGACTCGGTCGGCCCGGTCGAGCGCCAGCCCGGGGACACCGCCCGGGCGTTCGTCCGCACCCTGGGCGTCCCGGACGGCGTCGCGGTGATCGGCTACGTGGGCCGGATCGCCCACGAGAAGGGCTGGCGCGACTTCGTCGCCGCGGCCGCCCGCTGGAGCGCGCGGACCGACACCCCGGACAGCGTCTTCCTGGTCGTCGGCGACGGCCCGCAGGGCGAGCGGATGCGGCAGGCGGTCGCCGCGGCGGGCCTCACCGCGCGGTTCCGCTTCACCGGCTTCCTGCCGCACTCCGACATCCCCGCCGTGATGACCGCGCTGGACGTCCTGGTGATGCCATCGGTGCACGAGGAACTCGGCGGCAGCGCCCTGGAGGCGATGGTCTGCGGCACCCCGGTCGCCGGATACGCGGTCGGCGGGCTGCGCGAGACGGTCGGCGACGTCACCCCCGGGCTGCTCGTCCCGCGCGGCGACGTCGGGGCGCTGACCGACGCGGTGCGCGAGGCCGTCACCTCGCCCGCCGTCCACCGCGCCGCGGTCGCGGCGGCGCTGCCCCGGCTGACCGAGCGGTACGGCGGCGCCACCGCCACCGAACGCGCCCTGGCCCACTACCACCGGGCCCTCGCCGCCGGGGCCGCCCGGTGATCCCCGGTTCGCTGCGCCGCTGCGCCGGCTACCTCCGGCCGCACCGCTGGGCGATGGCCGGTGCCTGCGCCGCCGCCCTCGGCTCGATGCTCGCCGGACTGACCGTGCCGCTGGTCCTGCAACGACTGGTGGACGGGCCGGTCGCCCACCGGGACACCGCCGCCCTGCCCTGGCCGATCGTCGGCCTCACCGTGCTCGGCACCGTCGAGGCGGTCCTGCTCGGCGCCCGCCGGCTGCTGGTGGTCCGCCCGGTCAACCGGCTGGAGACGGCGATGCGCGAGGACCTGTCGGCGCACCTGCACCGGCTGCCGCAGTCCTTCCACATCCGCTGGTCGTCCGGCCAACTGCTGTCCCGGACGGTCTCCGACGTGGCCGAGATCGGCCGGTTCGCCGCGTTCTCCGCGGTCTACCTGCTGGTGAACGTGCTCGCCCTGGTGGCCGGCCTGGTCGTCCTGGCCGTGCTCGCTCCCGCCCTGGCCGTGCTGGTGCTGGCCGCGTACGCCCCGATGGTGCTGGCCACCACCGCCTTCGAGCGCCGGTTCCGGAGCGTCGCGCGCTCCGCCCAGGAGCAGTCCGGCGACCTGATGACGACCGTCGAGGAGTCCGTGCTCGGCATCCGGGTGCTGAAGGCCTTCGGCCGCGGGCCGGGAACGGTCGCCCGGTTCCTCGGCCGGGCCCGCCGGCTGCGGCTGACCGAACTGCGCAAGCTCTCCCTCACCGCCGCCCTGTGGTGGGTGATCACCGCGCTGCCCGAACTCGCGGTGGTCGCCCTGATCGGCTACGGCGGCCACCGGGTGGCCACCGGCGACCTCACCCTCGGCACCCTGATGGCGGCGGTCAGCGTCGCCACCTACCTGCGCTGGCCGGCCGACACCCTGGGCTGGCTGATCGCCGACGCCAGCACCGCCGCCGCGGCCGCCGACCGGTACTGGCAGCTGCGGGACGAGCCGCTGACGGTCGCCGAGCCGGCCCGCCCGCACCGCCGCCTCCGCCCGCCGCGCGGCGAACTCGCCCTGGAGGACCTCCACCACACCCACCCCGGCGCGGCCGTGCCGGCGCTGCGCGGCATCGACCTGACCGTCCCGGCCGGCAGCTCGCTGGCGCTGGTCGGCGCCAGCGGCTCCGGCAAGAGCACCCTGCTCGCCCTGCTCGCCCGCCTCGACGACCCGACCTCGGGCCGGATCACCCTCGACGGCGTGGACCTGCGCGAGCTCCCCCTCGACGACCTGCGGGCCGCGGTCTGCTGCGCCTTCGACGACCCGGTGCTGTTCTCCGGGACGGTCCGGGACAACGTCGCGCTCGGCGCCGAGGACTGCGAGGACGCCCGGATCCACGAGGCGCTGCGGATCGCCCGGGCGGACGGCTTCGTGGCCGCGCTGCCCGAGCGGCTGGACACCCGGATCGGCGAGGAGGGCCTGGCCCTGTCCGGCGGGCAGCGCCAGCGGCTGGCGCTCGCCCGCGCCGTCCTGCCGCGCCCCGCCGTGCTGGTCCTGGACGACGCGCTGTCCGCGCTCGACGTGCGGACCGAGCGCGAGGTGGAGCACGCCCTGCGGACCGTCCTGGGCGGTGTGACGACGGTGTTCGCGGCGCACCGCCCCGGCACCCTGCGACTCGCCGACCAGGTGGCGCTGCTGGTGGACGGGCGGGTCGCCGCCGTCGGCGGCCACGAGGAGCTGATGGCCCGCCACGGCGAGTACCGGCGGCTGCTGGCGACCCCCGCCACGCTGGTGCCGGGGACGGCGGGCCGGGCGGTGGACGTCCGATGAGCACCGGTGCCGACCACCTGCCGACCGACCGACCGTCGACGGACCGACCGACCACCGACCGACCGCCGACCGCCGATCGACCGGCTGCCGACCGACCGGGTGCCGACCGTCCGCCGACCGACCGGCTGCTGACCGACCGGCGGAACGCCCTGCTGCGCCTGCTGCTGCGCCCGCACCGCCACCGGCTGGCGGTCGCCGTCGCCCTGGCGGTGCTGGAGAACCTCTGCGGCCTGGCCACCCCGCTGCTGGTCGCGGCCGCCATCGACCGCGGCCTGCCTGCGGCGGCCGACGGCCGCTGGGGGGTGCTCGCCGGCTGCGCGGCAGCCGCGCTGGCCGCCGGCCAGGCGACCGCCACCCTCAAGTACGGCTTCCTGCGGTACTCCGGCGGAATCGCCCAGAGCCTGCTGTTCGACCTGCGGCGGCACACCTTCGGCCACGTCATGGCGCAGCCGCTCGCGTTCCACGAGGCGACGCCGTCCGGGCGGGTGGTGGCCCGGCTGTCCGGCGACGTCGAGGCGGTCGAGGAAGTACTGGAGACCGGCCTGGACGGGCTGTTCTCCGCGCTGTTCTCGATGGTCGGCATCGTCGCCGTGATGCTCTGGCTCGACCTGCCGATGGCCACCGCGGTGATCGCGTTCTTCGTCCCCCTGGTGCTGCTGACCCGCTGGTTCCGCCGGGGTTCGCGGCACGCCTACCGCCGGACCCGGGCCGCCACCGAGGAGGTGGTGCGGCACACCTCCGAGGCGTACAACGGCATCCGGGCCGTCCAGGCCTTCCGGCGGGAGGCGCGCAACGCGGCCCGGCTGCGGGAGCTGGACGCGGGGTACGCGGCCGCGCGGCTGCAGTCCGGCCGGGTGAGCGCGCTGTTCAGCGGCGGCGTCAAGCTGATCGGCAACCTGTCGTTGGCCGTGCTGCTGGCGCTGGGCTCCGTACGGATCGCGCAGG